>NZ_JBICTW010000011.1:0-303179 GCF_043197815.1 Actinoplanes sp. NPDC048988
CTCCCACCGACTCTCCGCAAAGAGAAGCCGGCCGGGGTATTACTAATTGGCACTGGCTTATCAAGCACCCTGTTGAGTTCTCAAAGAACAACCGCGTTCCGGTTAACCGCCCCGGCGCGCTTGCCTGGAATTACTTTACCCGCCGTTTCCCGTTCCGCCAAATTCAGCGTTTCGAAGAAACCGTGGGCACCATTCACCACCGCGACCCGCACCGCCGACCCGAAGGCGCAGCAAAGCGAACCCCGCTGAGTTCATGATTTCCGTCAGGACGGCCGCGCCGGGCCTCGGAAGAGTCCCGCTCGCTCGCCCGTCTCCCTGGCGGCTCGGAAAACATTACCCCCTCATCGCCGCAACGCCAAATCGGGGTCCGGCCGAGCGCGTCCGCCCAGATGGAGGCGGCTTGACCGCACACGCAAGGCGCTGAACCCGCGAAGCAGGAGGCGCAAACGCCCCCGAGGGGTTGCGACTGGGCGGTACCCGCGAGCTGGGTGCCGACGGCGCCAGGGAGAGGAGGAAGGAGGAGGAGGAGGAGGAGATGGAGAAGGCAGCGAGGGCGACCAACCAGGTGAAGGCCGGCTGGGACCACCCATGCCGTTGGCCGGCTCCGCGTTGTAGGAGCACGCCGTCGCACTATGCCGGCGACCGTCGGGTCCGCACCGACGGTCCTGACGCGAGTGGGTCTTACGCGGGGAAGTTCCCGGCCCGGCCGAGCTGGGCGGGAACGACCGGTAGTCCCAGCCGCTCACCGATCCAGGTGCCCGCGGCCGCGGCCACGGGCACCTCGACGCCGGTGGGTTCGTCGCTGCGGTTGAGCAGGTAGGCGAGATCCTCGGTGGCGATGTTCCCGGTGGCGGCCGGAGCGAACGGGCAGCCGCCGATGCCGCCGAGACTGGCGTCCAGGGCCCGGAACCCGGCCGCGGCGGCGGCGATCGCGTTGGCGTAGCCGGTGTTGCGGGTGTTGTGGAAGTGGGCCCGGAGCGGGGCGGCGGAGACCTCCCGGACGGCGGCCGCGAGGGCGGTCACCTGAGCGGGGACGCCGACGCCGATGGTGTCGGCCAGGCACAGTTCGTCGATGTCGTCGCCGGCGGCCGCGACCACGTCCCGTACCCGATCGGGGGTGACCTCACCTGTGAACGGACAGCCGAAGGCGGCGGCAACCGTGAGGGTGACAGCGAATCCCTCGGCGCGGGCGCGGGCGGCGACAGCCCGGAAGCCGGCCAGGGATTCCATCGTGGGTACGCCCTGGTTGCGCTCGGAGAACTCGTCGGTGGCGACCACGACGTAGTTGATCTCGTGCGGCCGGTTGGTGAGGGCCAGGGCGCGGTCGAGCCCGCGGGCGTTGAGCACGAGGGCGATGTAACGGACGCCCTCCGCTCGTGGCACCGACTCCAGGACGGCCTCGGCGTCGGCCATCTGCGGGACGCGGTCGGGGCGGGCGAAGGCCGCCACCTCGAGGCGGCGCAGCCCGGCCGCGATCGCCCGGCGTACGAAATCGGTTTTGGTCTCCGTGCCGAGCACTCGCTTCTCGTTCTGCAGGCCGTCGCGCGGCCCCACCTCGACGATCTCCATCTTCGATTCCCTGTTCCGTAGAAGAGCGCCGGCCGGGATAAAGTGAGTGATGCCGGATCTCGATCGAGACTATGCCGCCGCCGGCTTCGCCCGGCGTCTCGGCTGGGGGAACCGCCCGGCCGTCCTGCTGGTGGATCCCGCGCTCGCCTACACGAAGGCCGGGTCGCCCCTCTATCTGAAGTCGGGCCAGGAGGCCGCGACGGCGATGTTCGCTCTGGCCTCGGCGGCCCGCTCGGCCGGACTGCCGGTCATCTGGACGCGCGTCCACTTCGCCGACACCTCCTGCGCTGAGGCGCCGCTGTTCGCGGCCAAGGTTCCGGCGCTCGCGGTCTTCGCCGGCGGGAGCCCGCTCGCCGCGTTCACGCCGCCCCTGTCACCCGAGCCGGGCGACCTCGTCGTGGTCAAGCATTACGCCAGCGCCTTCGCCGGCACCTCGCTCGCGGCCTGGCTCGCCTCCCACGGCGTGGATACGCTGGCCATCGGCGGTTTCTCGACCAGCGGTTGCGTACGGGCGTCGGCCCTGGACGCCCTGCAGAACGGCTTTCGCCCCATGGTCGTACGAGAGGCCTGCGCCGACCGGGACCCCGGCCCGCACGAGTCCAATCTGTTCGACCTCGACGCCAAGTACGCCGACGTGATCGCTCTCGACGAAGCAGTCCGTCAGCTCAGTCGATTTCGTTCGCACCACGATGGCGAGCCGCCGAGGAGTTGATCCACGGTACGGTGAGCCGATGAGCACCGACAGGTGGGCCAGCTGGCTGCTGACCAGGCGTGACGGCGGCTCGGCGGCGATGCGCGGGCGGCACGCGCCAGGTTTGGAGGCATTCCGTGACGGGGTGCTCGACCGGGCCGACCTCGAGCCGGGCGACACGGTGCTCGACGTCGGCTGCGGTACGGGGCTGATCGCGTTCGGCGCCCTTGAGCGGCTGGGCCCGGACGGGCGAGTGATCTTCAGCGATATTTCGCAGGATCTGCTGGATGAATGCCGTCGCCGGGCCGGCGATGATGATCGTTGCCGCTTCGTCCGGGCCGATGCGTCCGATTTGTCGGCGATCCCGGACGGCGAAGTGGACGTCGTCACCACCCGGTCGGTGCTGATTTACAGCGAGCAGCGGGCGGCGGCCTTCGCCGAGTTCCATCGGGTCCTCCGGCCCGGCGGCCGGCTGTCGATCTTCGAGCCGATCAACCGGTTCCTCGCCGAGTACCGGCCCGGCCACCTGTTCGGCACGCCGCTCACGACCGGGGCCGACGATCTTGTCGCCAAGGTGGTCGCCGCATTCCGCTCCGCGTCGCGGGACGACGTTCTGGTCGGCTTCGACGAGCGGGATCTGCTGGATTGGGCTCACCGCACCGGATTCGGCGCGGTCGAGCTCGATTACCGGGCTCAGCTCGACGTGCCGGGCGAACCGTTCGCGGATTGGGAGGGCCTGAAAAGGACCGCGCCCAATCCGCTCGCGCCGACGTACGGCGAGGCGATCGAGGCGGCGCTCACTCCCGCCGAGCGCGAGCGGCTGGACGCCGCGATGACGGCCCTGGAGGGCACTCCGGTGCGGCGGACGCTCGCCGTCGCGTACCTCCGCGCGGTGAAAGAACCAGTGAAATAATTCAATGCGTGATGGCTCGGTTACCCATTGCCACGATTTCACCATTCGAAATCGACTGAAGGACTAGCCTCCGAGTACTACGCACGCGCGTACTTGATGGAACGCGAATCCGAGACAGAATCACTCCTATGACGTACGGAAAGAAGGATCTTCCCTACCCATACTGTCTGGATTTTTCGGGAATCGTCACCCGGGTCAAGGGTGTCCGTGAGTCCACCCGGGCCGCTCTGGTGAACTCGCTCAAGGTCGCGTCCTACCTGAAGGCGGGATCGAACCTGGTCGAGCGCAATCTCGGCGCCGGCGAGCGGGTCACGCCCAACGGGGACGGCCGTAAGCAGTACTGGTCGGGGCTGAGCTTTCTGACCGAGCGGGCGCTGTCGCGTGAGGTGGCCGAGCTGGACCCCCCGTTCCTCCGGCAGAAAGGCGCCGGGCCGTACCGCTCGACCTGGGCCAGCCACGACGACTACCTCAACGACCTGCTCACCTTCCTGCTGCACGCGGCGAGCTACGACCCGCAGTACGGGGCCGAGATGGAGACGCGGGGCGACTGGCTGGTCGACGACGTGAGCTTCGTCGACGCGGTCTACCGCTCGGCGTACCAGGAGCTCATGACGATCTGCCGGATGCCCCTGTTCCGGCTGCAACTGATCATGGTGGCCACGGCCGACCGCAACGACGGCATCCACACGGCCATCGCGAACAACTACCGCGGCGCCCTCGAACCGTGGATGAAGATCTACGACACCACGATCTCGTCGCGCGGCCTCCAGCTGCGCAAGGGGATCACCATCGAGCAGTTCACCAACATCATCGCCGCCGTCCTCGAGGGGTTCGCTGTCCGCCACATGGGTGATCCCGGAGCGGGGGTCGTGGAGGACAACCTGTTGGGTATGGCGATTCTCGGCATCATGAGCAGCTACCTCGAGCCCGCCGATGAACCATCCGGGCTCACCCTCCGTGAACTGTTCGAGGGTGGACCGGAGAACGGGGAGCCGAGATGACCAGCACAGCCGAGCCGGCCGCGGCCGCGCGTGAACCCTCCTGGTGGGACCGCCAGGGCGATCTGATCATGCGCAGGCCGATCAACGAGTGGACGTTCACCCACATGAACTGGCTGATGCCGACCGAGCGGGTCGCCCGCGGCCCGTTCCGTTCGCCGCTGCCGTTCGACCCGCACCCGCTCGACCTGACCTACCGGTTCGAGGACGCCGACTACAGCCTGGCCGAGCTGCACCGGCGAACCTTCACCACCGCCTTCGTGGTGCTGCACCACGGCGCGATCGTGCACGAGACGTACCCGGGCGCCTTCGCCGGCCCCCGTACCCGCATGCAATTGTTCTCGATCTCCAAATCGGTCACCTCGCTGCTGATCGGAATAGCGCTGAACGACGGCGTCATCGGCAGCGTGAAAGACCGGGTCACCGATTACCGGCCCGACTTCATAGGTACGGCGTACGAGGAGAACACGATCGCCGACCTCCTCGACATGAGCAGCGGCGTCGGCGACCTGGAAACGTGGGAAGTGGCCGACAGCGGCATCAAGAGATTCGAGCAGGCCGTCATGGGCGGCGGCGACGTGGCCACCGTGGTCCGCGGGGCGCAACGGCGCGCGCCGGCCGGGGAGAGTTTCAATTACTCGACGTTCGACGCGCAGATTCTCGGCTGGGTTCTCGAGGCGGCCACCGGCAAGACCATCGCGGCGTACGCCGAGGAGCGCCTCTGGCGCCACCTGGGCGCCGACCGCGACGCGTACTACTGGCTGACCCGGGCTCGCCCGCGCACCGCGATCGGCGCCGGCTCGTTCAACGCCACCGCTCGTGACCTGGCCCGACTCGGCCAGCTCATGATCGACGACGGCCTGGCCAACGGCCGTCAGGTCGTGCCGCGCGACTGGGTCCGCCGCAGCCGCGGCTCCGAGCAACCGCAGCTCGCCGTGGGCGCCCTCGGCCCCTCCGGCTACGACCACTACGGATACGCCAACCAGTGGTGGACGCTGGGCACCGAGTGCTTCCAGGCCTTCACCGCCCTCGGCGTGCACGGGCAGTACCTCTACGTCGACCCCACCGCCGACGTGGTCATCGTGAAGTGCAGCGCCTGGCCGACCCAGGACGACGAGAGCCGCGACCGGGAGACCGTCGCCGCCCTGCGCCGCGTCGCCGACCATTTCGCGATAACGCGCTAGCAATTCCCCTTTGAACTTCCGGGCCGCGCCCCTTGCGGCCCGGACCCCGTTGTGCGCTTTTCACAGAAATCGAAAGGAAAGAACGATGCACCCTGCCCTGAGACGGCTGGCCATTGCGGCCACCATCATTCTCAGTGTCTCCCTTTTCTCCGCGCCCGCTCAAGGCGCGGTATTGGCCGGGACGGTTATCACCAACGTCACGGCGACCCTTCCGGCCGAGCTTTCCCCACTGGCCACCGGCAAGCGCATCTCGTATGTGACGACGAATGTGAACGGCGGCGTCATCACCGCCACCGGTCTCGTTCTGACGCCTAAGACCGGCAAGAACAACAAGACGGTGGCGTGGGGTCACGGCACCACCGGCCTGGCCGACCAGTGCTCCCCCTCGGCCAGCCAGTCCGTCTTCTGGCCCGAGGCCCGCGCCGCGATCGCGGAGCTGCTGCGGCGCGGCTGGACGGTGGCCGCGCCCGACTACCCCGGCCTCGGCACCCCCACCGCCCACCCGTACCTGATCGGCAACAGCGAGGCCCGTTCCATCATCGACAGCGTCAAGGCCGCGCGGCGTCTCGACCCGGCACTGACCACGAAGTACGTCGTCGACGGGCACTCGCAGGGTGGACAGGGCGCCCTGTTCGTCAACCAGATCGCCCCGTCGTACGACAGCCCGCTCGACCTGCGCGGCACCGCGTCCATCGCCCCGGTCTCCAACGCCGACCTGTTCGCCCCGGTCATCCCCGGCACCGCCGGTCAGGGCTACCTGGTCATGGGCCTCTACGGCCTGCAGGCCGTGGACCCGAGCGTCAACCCGAACACCCTTCTGGCGCCGCCCGCCCGCCAGAAGGTGCCGGTGCTGCAGTCCGGCTGCCTCTACCAGATCCTGGACGCCTTCGCCCCGCTGACCGCCGAGGAGCTGCTCGTCGGCGGCGCCCTGCCGGACGCGGTCGTCACCAAACTGGCCCGCTACCTGAACCCGGGCCAGACCGCCACGAGCGCCCCGGTGCTGCTGGTGCAGGGCACGGCCGACGAGGCCGTCCCGTACATCTTCACCTCCGGCCCGCTGCGGGCCCAGCTCGGCGCGTACAGCCAGCCCGTCACCTACACCGAGCTCGACGGGGCCACCCACGACGGCGCCGTCTTCGAG
This sequence comes from Actinoplanes sp. NPDC048988, assembly GCF_043197815.1. Taxonomy (NCBI): domain Bacteria; kingdom Bacillati; phylum Actinomycetota; class Actinomycetes; order Micromonosporales; family Micromonosporaceae; genus Actinoplanes; species Actinoplanes sp. NPDC048988. Next base: position 6,497 of record NZ_JBICTW010000011.1, read on the forward strand.
AGCACCACCCTGGTCGCCGACTGGATCGCGGCCCGCTTCGCCTGACCCACTCGCCCACCCCACCATGGCGGCGTTCCGGGCGCACCACCCCCCGCCCGGGACGCCGCCACCCGCACCCCGTCACACCGGCGGTCACACCTTGAACTGACCCACCAGGACGCGGAGATCATTGCTGAGGCCGGAGAGCTCCCGGGTGGCGGCCTTGATGTCGAGCACGCCGTCGCTGGTGCTGGTGGCTCCGGGCGAGAGGGCGGCGATGGCCTCGGCGATGTCGGCCGAGCCGGCGGTGGACTGGGCGATGTCGCGGGACATCTCGTCTCGTGGGCCAGGTCCTTCACCTCGCCGGCGACGACGGCGAAGCCCTTGCCGGACTCGCCGGCCCGGGCCGCCTAGATGGTCGCTTTGGGCGCCAGCAGGTTGGTCTGCTGGGCGGCCGTGCCCGGGCAAAGCGGCAGCAGGAGGAATCCGGTGACCAGCCGGGTCGTCACATGGACCCGCCGTAGGAGGTTCACGGTGCAGTTCGTCCCGGTTGCCGGGGTCAGCGGCCGCCGTTCCAGACTCCCTCCGGGGTCGGGTTGATCTCGGGCAGGTTCACTATCAGGTCGTACGCGTCGGCGACCGGCATTTCGAGCCAGGTGTCGAGCAGGCGGATGCGGTCGGGGCCGCGCCGGCCGCGCAGGGGGCGCAGGTCGGCTATGACGGGTCGCGGGCCCAGGAAGTCCTCGACGCTGCCCGGTACGGGCGGCGGCAGCGGCACGGTCACCGTCTCGGCGCCGGCCGGGGCGTCCGGGGCCGGGCGCCGGGTCGGCGTGACGCCGCCGTGCGCGGTCAGGCCGATCGCCAGGTAGTCGTCGCCGTACGCGGCCGCCAGGTGGCTGCCGAGCACCTCGAGGCCGGGGAAGACGCGCTGGATGTGCGTGTTGGCGGCCGCCACCACGATTTTGCGGTGCCCCTGAGCGCGTACCCAATCGACTGTCTCCGCCATCGCGGCGTCGCGCACATTGAAAGACGGATCGGTGGCCCGCAGCATCTGGTCGAGCAGCACCAGCAGGCGCAACTCGTGCCGGGCCTCGGCGGCGCCGCGATGGCGGACGGCGAAGCGAGCGCTGAGCTCGGCCAGGCCGACCGTCAGCGCGTCGCGGTCCTCCAGGGGCATGGCGCGGTACGCGGCCAGGGCGGGCATCGTGAACGCGCTCGCGAACTTGTCCGCGTGCGGGCGTACGGCGCCGACGTCCTCGAATGCGGCGAGATGGTCGAGGGCGGGGCTCATCGAGGCGAGGTCGCCCGGCAGGTCGAGGCCGTAGAAGGCGACACCCCGCTCGCGGGCCCAGCCGATCAGGTGCCGCATCTCGGGGTTGCGGCCGAAGCGGTAGGTCATCGCACCCTCGGGGAACTCACCCGAGCCGTCCCACGCGGTCAGCGCCAGGCCCTCGCTGAAGCCGGACTCCATGACCAGCGCCGTGAAACCCTTCTCCTCCACCAGGAACTGCAGCAGCTGGTGCCGGACCAGGTCGTACTCGCGGACGTGGTGGGCCGACTCGCCGAGCGCGACGACCCGGGCGCCGGCGACCAGATCGCCGAGCCCCGACAGGGAAATGTTCACCCGGCAGACCTTAGTGTTTGTTGATTGATCAAGGTCGCTCCGGATAGGACGGGACCATGAGACGTCTACTGGTGACCGCCGTGCTGGCCACGGTGGCGCTCGGCGCCGTGCCCGCGGCGGCCGAGGCCCATAAGAGTCGCGAACTGCGCGTCGCGACCTACAACCTGTCGCTCAACCGGCCCGCTCAGGGGCTGCTGCGCGACCATCTGGCCGACCCGGACGTGGACGACGTGTACCGCCGGCAGGCGAAGAACGTCGCCGAGGTCATTCAGCGCGCGCACCCGGATGTGGTGCTGCTCAACGAATTCGACTACGACCCGCGTGCGGCCGACCTGTTCGCGAAGAACTTCCTCGGGGTCTCGCAGAACGGAGCGCCGGCGCAGCGCTACCCGTACCGGTTCGTGGCGCCCTCCAACACGGGCGTCGCGTCGGGCTTCGACCTGAACGACAACGGCGTCGCCGACACGACGCCGGGCGACCAGGCGTACGGCGACGACTCGTACGGCTTCGGGCTCTTCCCGGGCCAGTACGGGATGGTCGTCTACTCGAAGTACCCGATCGACCGGTCGGCGGTGCGGACCTTCCAGCTGTTCAAGTGGAAGGACATGCCGGGCAACCTGCTGCCCACCGACTACTACTCGGCCGAGGAGCAGGCGGCGCTGCGGCTCTCGTCGAAGAGCCACTGGGACGTGCCGGTGCGGGTACGCGGCAAGACGGTGCACTTCCTGGTCTCGCATCCGACGCCGCCCACCTTCGACGGGCCTGAGGACCGCAACGGCCGCCGCAACCACGACGAGATCAGGTTCTGGGCCGACTATGTCGCGGGCGCCCGATACTTCTACGACGACCAGGGCCGCCGCGGCGGCCTGAAGCGAGGCCAGGACTTCGTCATCGCCGGCGATCAGAACGCGGACCCGCTGGACGGCGATTCCTACCAGGGTGCGGTCAACCAGCTGCTGGACCACCCGCTGATCAACTCCCGCACCCGGCCGTCGAGCGCCGGCGCGGCCGAGGCGGCCGCCCTGCAGGGCGGCGCCAACGCCATCCACCGGGGCGACCCGCGCTACGACACGGCGGACTTCGCCGACACCGCGCCGGGCAACCTGCGCGCCGACTACGTGCTGCCCGGCAAGGGCCTGAAGGTGACCGACGCCGGCGTCTTCTGGCCGAAGCAGTCCGACCCGCTGTCGCGGCTCACCGGCGTGTACGACCCGGTCTGGGCCCCGGTCAACGGATTCCCCACCTCGGACCACCGCCTCGTCTGGCTCGATCTGCACAAGTGATCGCCCGCCCGGGGCGGCGAGTGCTGCCCCGGGCGCGGACGGTCGTCAGAGGATGCGTTCGAGCGGCGTGTCCCCGGCCGGCACGTTGAGGACGGTCCACAGGGGACTCGGCTTGCCCAGGGCGAAGTTCTGGAACTCCTCCCAGTAGTTCTCGATGCCGAGCAGGCGCTTCAGCCGGGGGATGGCCAGCGCGTCGGGGCCCGCGTAGTAGTGCACCTTGTTGGTCCGGCCGTCGGTGGCGGCGCCGAAGACGACCTCGGCGACGACGGCCGGGTCGGAGCCGGACTCGGGGATGTGGTCGAAGAAGGCCTTGATCGGGGCCTCGTACGCGTCCACCGCGATCTCCGGGCGGTCGATCTTCGAGAAGATCCGGGTCGCGTGCTGGCCCGGCATCACGGCCTTGACCTGGACGCCGAAGCCGTTCATCTCGATGTTCAGGGCCTCGCTGATGGTCAGGACCGCGGCCTTGGAGGCGGAGTAGGCGGACGTGTACGGGTAGCCGCCCTCGGCGCCGATCGAGGCGATGTTGACGACGACGCCCGAACCCTGCCCGCGGAAGACCGGCAGGAACGCCTGGGTGAGGGCCAGCAGGCCGAACACGTTGGTCTGGAACTGGCGGTGGATCTGCTCCATGCTCGAGGACTCGAGCGGGCCCATCTGGAAGTAGCCGGCGTTGTTCACGAGGACGTCGACCCTCCCGAACGCCTCGACGGCGGCTTGGGCGAAGGCGGGCGCGGCCGCTTCGTCGTCGACGTCGAGCAGCAGGGTCCGGACGTTCGGGTTGCCGGCGTGGACGTCGAGGTCGGCGGCCTTGCGGACGGTGGCGACGACGTTCCATCCCTCGGCGGTGAACTTCTCCACGGTGGCCTTGCCGAGGCCCGTGGTGGTGCCGGTGACGACAGCTGTCTTGCTCATGGCTTCTCCTGAGGTAACTAGTTACTTACTTGCGGCGGTGAAGAGACGGGCCACCCAGTCCGTACGCGTCGAGCGCGCGATCCGCGAGATAGCGGCCTGCGGGGCGATCTGGTCGAAGCCGTGGAACGCTCCGGGCCACACGTGCAGCTCGGCCTGGCCACCGGCGGCCCACAGAGCCGTCGCGTAGGCCACATCCTCGTCGCGCAGCAGCTCGGCCGAGCCGACGTCGATGAAGGCCGGCGGAAGGCCCGAGAGATCCGTGGCCCGGGTGGGTGCCGAGTAGACCGACACCTCGCCGCCGTGCCGGCGGCCGCCGAGCCGGGCGTTCCACGCCATCTCGTTGCTGCCGCGATCCCACGTCCCGGTGCCGACGTACTGGTGGCTGGACACGGTGTCGTTGCGGTCGTCGAGCATCGGGTACATCAGCAGCTGGCCGATGAGCGCCGGGCCGCGCCGGTCGCGGGCGAGCAGGGCCACGGCGGCGGCGAGGCCACCGCCGGCGCTCTCCCCCGCGATCAGCAGGCGGGCGGGGTCGAAGCCGAGTTCCCCGGCGTGCTCCGCGGTCCAGAGCAGGGCGGCGTAGCTGTCCTCGACGGCGGCCGGATCGGGGTGCTCGGGAGCCAGCCGGTACTCCACCGAGACGGCGACGGCGTCGAACTCCTCGACCCATTCGAGCCACACGTCGGCACCGACGAATCGGTCGCCCATGATGCCGCCGCCCCCGTGGGTGTGGAAGATGCCGGGGCCGGCGGCCGCGTGGTCGACGCGCCGGAAGATCGAGACGGTCAGGCCGGGGCCGCCGTCCGGGCCCGGGACGACCCGTTCGAGGTGCTCGATCGGCCGCCCGGCCAGCAGCGTCTCCACCGGCGGACTGGCGGTGGCCGCGCGCATCGGCCCGATCATGTCGGAGGTCATCGGCTGGGGCAGGTGCTCGCTCAGCGCGGCCAGGACGGGCTCCAGCTCGGCGTCATACGGCGGTCGTGAGTCGGTCACGACGCCTCCTCGAAAAGTAGGTAGTTACTTACACGAGGAACCATAGGCCGCCGTCCTCGAATCAGCCAGGGTACGTGGCGCAAGTAACTACCTACTTATTACCCTGGCCTGGTGACATCACGAGCCGAGCAGACCAAGACCGCCATCCTGCGCGCCGCGATCGAGGAGTTCGCCCGCTACGGCATCGCCGGGGCCCGCGTCGACCGCATCACCCGCGCGGCCGAGGTGAACAACGCTCTGCTGTTCCGCTACTTCGGTAACAAGGCGCAGCTGTTCGACGCGGCGTTCGAGACCCTGGCCTCGGCGTCGGTCGACACGGTCCCGTTCGACGCGGCCGACCTGCCCGGCTACGCGGGCCGCCTCTTCGACCAGTACGAGACCGATCCCGAGCTGGTCCGGCTGGCCGCCTGGTACCAGCTGGAACGCTCGGACGACGAGCTGCCGGCGGCCGTGGTGGCCTCGCACGCGGCGAAGCTGCGCCAGCTGGAGGACGCGCAGCGGGCCGGTCTGGTCAGCTCACGGATCCCGGCCGAGCAGTTGCTCAGCCTGGTCGTGCACCTCAGCCTGTCCGGGTCGGGGCAGACCCCGGTGCTCGAGCCGCGGCCCGCCGACCGGGACGCTCAGCGGGCCGCGATCGTCGAGGCGGTCCGGGCCGTCACGGCGCCCTGACCCCGAGCGTCCGGCCCTCCTGCCGGGCCCGCTCCAGCAGGCGCTGCAGGCGCCGGCGCCGCCAGCGCCACAGCAGGACGAGGGCGGCGAGAGCGGCCAGCACGAGCAGTTGTGGCCACGGGACGAACCAGGTCGTCACCGTCACGGGCTCGCCCTGGGACAGGGTCACGGTCGTCGTCACCCGGCCCAGCGCCCAGACGTCCACGCGCGCCGAGGCCGTGGTGATTCCGCCGGGCAACAGCTCACCCAGGTCGGTCGCGGTCGTGCGGGTGGCGAACAGGGCGGCGGCCTCGGCCCGGCCCTGGACCGGCAGACGGACGTTTCCGGTGTTGGCGGCCGTGTAGGACAGCGCGACGGCGCCCGGGCGGAACGGATTCCACGAGCACTCGTACCGGGCCTGAAGGTGGCCGGCGGTCGTCTTGGAGCGGATCTCGCCGGAGGCGCGCAGCAGGACGCGGAAGCCGACGCGGCTCTCGACCTGGACGGTGCCCTGCCGGCCGGCGATGGTCGCCGCGATGCCGGCCGGGTGGTCGCCGGGGCTCACCTGGGCCGGGACGGTGATGGTGAAGGGGACGACTTTCGTCTGCCGGGGGCCGACCGTGACGGACTTCTGGACGCTGATCCAAGTACCGCCGTCGACCGACTTCTTGTCGGACGGCAGCATGTTGAACCGGCCCTTGCCGGTGAGGTAGCCGTCGGCCGCCTTGAGCGCGAAGACCGCGCCGGTGTCGGAGAAGTTGCGGACCGCCAGGTGTTCGGTGACGGTCGTGCCGGGGTCGAGCGTCCGCTCGATCCAGCGGCGCCCGTCCGGGCCGTTCTTCGCGGCGGGCTGGACGGTCCAGGTGACGGACCCGGATGCGGGCGCCGCCGCGGCCGGCACCGCCGGCAGCAGGAGGGCGGCGGCGATGACGGCAACGGCGACGCGACGCATGGGGTTCCTTACTCGAACAGGGACAGGGTCAGCTTGGCGTGGTAGGAGCCGGCCGGAACGTCGGCCGGGGTACGCAGGTTGAGGCCGGCGTTGACGGTGTAGGCGCCACCGGTCACCTCGCCCGAGTCGTACGTGGACACCAGCAGTTCCTGGTCGACGAGGCCGACGTTGTTGCCGGGCTGGGTCGGCTCGTCCAGCACGGTCACCACCTCTGAACCCTCGGCGACCAGGCCGGAGTCGCCGCCGTCGATCAGCTTGGGCTTCCAGCCGAGGTGGTCGGCGGTGATGGCCGGCCGCCCGGTGGCGGTGAAGTCGGTCGAGCTGCCCAGCACGGCCCAGGCCGATCCGGCCGGGATCTCCTCCAAGGTGCGGGTGTCGGTGACGGTGACCGTCGGCAGCGTGCCGGTGAACTGCCGGACCAGCAGGTCCGAGCCGTCCTCCTTCAGGGCCACCGAGTTTCCGGCCACGGTCAGCGCGAGCACGCCGGGCTCCTTGATCTCGATGATGTCGACGCTGACGTCGAGTTCGGCCTCGTCGCCCGGATCGGCCACGGCCGCGGCCGGGAGGACGGCCACGCCGGCGAGCAGCGAGCCGGCCGCGGCCAGGCTGAGGCGGGTTCTTCTGTTCATCTGTTCTCCTCTACGAGCAGTTCAGCGCGGGGTAGGTGGCGGTGACGCCGTTGGCGGTCGCGGTGCCGGCCGGCACCGAGGAGGTCCGTGCGGCGAAGGCTTGGTAGGCATTGCCGCCGGCGGCGACATTCGCGAAGACCTTCTTGCCGTACGCGGTGACGAGCTCGACGCCGGTGGCCGCGTTCCCCGCGTTGCGGGCGGTCACGGCCAGGTACGCCGTCCCGGCGATGCACCGGGGCTGCGCGGTGACCGTGATCGTGGGCCGGCTCTCGTCGGCGAGCACGCGCCACTCGGTGACGGCCACGGCCGAGTAGGTCGTGCCGTTGCCGTCGGCGTCGACGGTGGCCCGCAGCCGCGAGGTGGTGACCGGGTCGAACGTCACCTTGTTGAAGGCGGTGCTGCTCGTCCCGTACGTACTCGCGTCGGTCACGTCGGTGAAGGCCGTGCCGTTCCAGTACTGGAGTTTCCAGCCGCGGGGTTCGGCCACGCCGTCGCCGGTGCCCTTGTCGCTGTCCCGCCAGAACTTGAGCTCGGCGCCGGTGAGCCGGATCGGCCGAGACCAGTCGTACTGGATCCACTGGGTGGCCGGCCGGGTGCCCGACCAGGTGCCCCAGATCTGGGCCTGGCCCGGGCCGGCCGGGTCGGCGTCGTCGTTGAGCGCGGTGACGCTGTTCCAGCCGGCCGTGTACGACGCCGTCGGCACCGCGATCGGCGCCACGTTGCCGGTCAGCGGCCCCGACAGGTCGGCCGGGACGACCACCGACTTGGCGGTCTCGAGGTTTCCCGCCTTGTCGAGGGCGCGGAACGACACCGTGTGCTTCGAGGCCGAGGGCGCGGGAACGGGCCCGGCGTAGGCCGTCCAGGTCCCGTCGCCGAACGTGTACTCGACGCGGGCCACCCCCGAGGTGGCGTCGGTGGCGGCGACTGTCACCTTCCGGTCGGCCACCGTGCCGGTGCTGGCCGGGGCGGTGGCGTCGATGTTCACGGCGAGCGTGGCCGGCGCCGACGTGTTGCCGGCCCGGTCGGTCGCGGCCGCGGTGACCGTGTGCCGCCCGTCGCCGGTGACCGTGACGTCGGCCTGGCGTACCGGGGTGGCCTCCACCGGTGCCGCGCTGTCCACTGTGGTTCGAATGGTCATGCGGCCGCCGCGGTCGTCGGCTCCGGCGGCCCGGACGCGGACCGCCGACCGGTACCAGCCCTCGGTTCCCGCGCTGCCGCTCGGGGTCAGCGTGAGCGTGGGCGCGGTCGTGTCGCCCTCGGTGTCGGCCGGTGAGATGACGGTGACCTCGGCCGTGACCCGGCCGGCGGCATAGCCGAGCACGCTGCCCGGCACCGTGAACCGGCCGGGCTGGGCCACATCGGCCGGGGTGACCGCGTCCCAGTAGACCGGGATCTGGAGGCCGTCGACCGGGAGCGTGGCCGGCAGATCGGTCTCGCCGACCTCGACCGTGACCGCGGGGGCCGGGACGGAGGCGGGCTGGGCGGCCAGGACCTTCCACTCCTCGACGGCGACCGCCGAGTAGGTGGCGCCGTTGGTCGAGGCGTCGAACACCGCCCGCACCTGGGTGGTGGTGACCGCGTCGAAGGTGGTGTTCTGGAAGCCCTGCGTGGCCGTGGGATAGCCGCTCGGGTGAGGCACGTCGGCCCATTGCCCGGTGCTCAGGTTCCAGTACTGGATCTTCCACCTGGCCGGCGCGGCCACGCCGACGCCGGTGCCCTGCGGCTGGTCGTTCCAGAACTCGATCTGCGACCCGGAGATCCGCATCGGCTGGTCCCAGGTGTACTGGACCCACTGCTGCGGTGGGTTGTCGCCGGTCCAGGTGCCCCACATGTCCGGCGGCAGCGGGTTGGCCCGCACGATCTCGTCGTTGAGCGCCTTCACCCAGTACTGCGTGGGCACCGGGTTGTTGGAGACGGTCACCCGCGCCGCCTGGGCGATGTTGGCTCGTGGGGTGCGGTCCGGCTGCTTCACCGGCGTCTGGACGACCTGTTTCAGGCGCGGCGGCGACTGGGTGTCGTCCCACTCGACCTTGTCGATCGCCACCGAGCGGCGGAAGTGGTTGCCACCCACGGCGTCGGCCGTGTGATAGGCGATGTACCACTGGCCGTCGTACTCGAGGATGCCCGGATGGCTGGTGGTCGAGGAGACCGGGGTGAGGACGGTACCCCGGTACGTCCACGGCCCCTCCGGGGCGGACGCGGTCGCGTAGGCGATGCAGGCGTGGTAGTTGGCCGGGGTGCACGCGGACGTGGGCCCCGCGTTGTTGCCGGCGTACGCCAGGTAGTAGGTGTTGTTCCGTTTGAAGAGCCAGGGCGCCTCGAAGTAGCCGGTGGGCGCGGTGACGGCCCGCTGGGTGCCGACCGGGGTCTTCATGTCGGCCTGGTACTCCAGGAAGCGCAACTGGCCGAACGTTCCCCAGTAGACGAAGACCCGCTGCCCCTCGACCAGGACCGTCGGGTCGATGTTCTGGATGTCGTTGGCGGTCGGCGTGCGCTGCGAGATGAGCGGGCCGCCGATGTGGTCGGTCCACGGGCCGGTCGGGCTGTCCGAGACGGCCACGCCGATCGCGAACTTGTCGGCGGCGGTGCTGGTGCGCTCGCTCACCGGAACGTACCAGTAATAGCGCCCGTCGGGGCCCTGGACGACCTGACCGGCGTACGCCCGGCCCGGTGCGGCCCAGGAGAAGACGGTCTCCGGCCGCATCAGGGACGGGAAGTGGGTCCACTCCCCCGAGGTGACGTCCCCGGTCCGGAAGGCGCCCCACTCGTTCATGATGAAGTCGTTGGTGGTGGGACCGGCCTCGTCGTGGCCGGTGTAGATGTACAGCTGGTCGCCGGCCACGAGGGGCGCCGGGTCGGCCGAGTAGTAGGAGCCGTCGGCCAGGATCGGGTTGGAGGCGTGGGTGAAAGTGATCGGGTCGGCCGCCTGGGCGGCCGCGGCGGGTGCTGCGAGGAGCAACCCGGCCGCGACCATCCCCGCGACCGCTGCGGAGAGCGGTCTCAAGGCGATTCCTTCTATGAGCAGCTGATGGCGCCGTACGGCGCCGGCACACTGGTGCCCTCGGCCTTCACGCCGGCCGTGCCGGCGGCGATCTGCGTGGCGCGGCTGGTGAAGGACTGGTAGGCGATCTTGCCGGGGGCGAGGCCGGTCACGGTCTTCGTCCCGTACGGGGTGACGAGCTCGACGGTCAGCGGCCGGTCGCCGTTGTTGCGCGCGGTGACGGACACGTACGCCTTGCCGGCGAGGCATTGTGTCTTCGCCTCGGCGGCCACCGGGACGGCCGGGGCCGCGACGTCGTACACCTCCCACTCCTGGACGCCGGGCGCGCCCTTGCCTTCCTCGGTGCCACTGGCGGTCAGCAGGGCCCGCAGCTTCGTGGTCGTGACGGCCTTGAAACCGACCGTGTTCCACGCCGTCGCGGAGGTGCCGTAGGCCGTCGGCGACTCGACGTCCTGCCAGGCGCCGGCCGGCGTCCAGTACTGGAGCTTCCAGGCGCGGGGCGGGGCGACGCCGTTGCCGTCGCCGTCGATGTCGTCGACGAACCAGATCCGGCTGCGGTCCACCGTCACCGGCGCGGCCCAGTCGAGCTGGATCCACTGCTCGCCGACCTGCGGCCAGGTGTTCCAGACGTCGGTGTTCGGCCCGATCGGCCCGGTCGGCGTGACGCCGTCGGCCAGGTTGTCGGCGGTGACCCAGCCCGGCGTGTACGACGCCGAGGCCGTGCCCGTGCGGGCCACGTTCACCGGCGCCTGCCCCGCCTCGACCTCGAGCGTGCCCACGGCCGAGGTGTTACCGGCCTTGTCGACCGACCGGTACTCGACAGTGGTGGCGGCCGAGCCGATCGGCACCGCGCCGGTCGCCGTCGTCCAGTCCGGCGTCCCGGTCAGCCGGTACTGCACCGCGCCGATGCCCGACAGGGCGTCGGTTCCGGCAACCGTGACCGTCCGGGCTGCCTTGTCGTACGAGGCCACCGCTGTGGGCTTCGTCCGGTCGATGCCGGCCACCAGCGAAGTGACCGCCGAGACGTTGCCGGCGCCGTCGGTGGCGCGGGCCTTGACCGTGGTCGAGCCCTCGGCGGTCACCGTGACCGGCCCGGTGTAGTCCTTGAACGCGCCGTCGCCGACCGCTATCTCGATGGCCGGGGACGGGTCCCGGTTGTCGGTCGCGGAGGCGGTCACCTTGACGTCCGACATGGTCCAGGCCGCTTCCGGCGTGGCTGTCAGCGAGACGACCGGGGCCGAGGTGTCGACCGGTCCGCCGGTGCCGACGGTGACCGTCGCCGTGGCCGGCTTGTCGGTGCCGGCGACCTGCCCGGTCACCTCGAAGGTGCCCGCCTTGGCATAGGACGCGGGGTCGATCGGCGCCCAGGTGACCCCGATGCCGCTCTGCCGCGAGCCGTCGTTGTAGCCGACCGTCACCCCGGCCGGCAGGACGGGCGCGACGCCGACCGCGGTCGTGACCGCCACCGGGTCGACCGTGTTGATCTGCACCGGGGCGCTGCCGCGGACCCACACGTGGGCCGAGGCGGTCAGGGTGGTGCCGGCGACGAAGCCGCTGACCGTGAAGTCGCCGACCTCGGCCAGCCGGGCCGGGTCGATCTCGCCCCAGGCCACCGCGACCGGCAGGCGGGCGCCGTCGGCGTACGTCACCTGGACGGTGGCCGGCAGGGCCGGCTGCACACCGGTCGGCGTGCGCACGTCGACCGGCTGGATCGAGCTCGCCGCGGAGGCGAAGACCCGCCACTCGGTGACGCCGACCGCCGAGTACGCCGTTCCCGCCGCGTTGGGCAGCGCGTTGAACGTGGCCCGGAGCCGGGTCGTGGTGACCGGGTCGAAGCCGACCGCGTTGGTGCGGCCCCGCACGGCCGGGTCGAAGCCGGTCGCCCCGGTGACGTCCTTCCACGCCGTGCCGTCCCAGTACTGGATCTTCCAGCTCTTCGGAACCGCGACGCCACTGCCGCCGGCCGTGCTGTCCGACCAGAAGTCGATGGACGCCCGGTCGACGCGGACCGCTGACGGGAAGTCGTACTGCAGCCAGCGGGTCGCCGGCTCGTTGCCGGTCCACGTCCCCCAGATGTCGGAGTTCGACCCGCCGCTGAAGAACGGCGCCTTGTCGTCGTTGACGGCGTCGACGTTGTTCCAGCCGGCCGTGAAGCCGGCCGACGCGGCGGCCGAGGTGGCGATGTTGATCTCGCCCTCGGCGAGGGCGGTGGCGTTCACGACGACGTCCTTGGTGGAGGTCTCGTCACCGCTGTTCACGGTCAGCCGCAGCACGTGCCGGCCGGCCTCGGTGAAGCGGGCGATGGTGGTGGGCGCGGTGGCCGGGTCGAAGGCGACCGAGCCGCCGGCCGGGGCGTCCACGACCGACCAGGAGGAGGTCACCGGGGTGCCCGGCGTGCCGTCGTCCTGGGCCAGGCCGAGCAGCCGGACCGAGCCGTCCTGGGAGTAGGTGGAGTCCACCCAGGCGTCGGCCAAGGGCTTGGCGTTCTGCGCGTCCGGGGCGGCGGCACCACTGTCGTACGCCTGGATCTCCTTGATGCCGGTCCTGGCGCCGGCCGCGTGGTGCACGGTCACGCGCAGCTTCTGCGCGGTGATCTCCGGGAAGCGGACCTGGTTGAGGTTCCCGCGCGGATAGGCCGGGAACCGGCTCTGCCCGGGCACGGTCTTCCAGCCGTCGCCGTTGTCGTACTCGACGGTGAATTGCGAAGGCGGCGCGTAGCCCTGAACGGTCGCCGTGGTCGACGTCTTGTAGAAGTGGACCCGTACGTCGTCGATTTTCCGAGGCCCTTGCAGGTCGACGGTTATGGCGTCGGTCGCGGTGGGCGAGCCGGCGGTGCCCCAGAAGGGCTCGTTGACCGTCGTGCCGTTGACCGCCCCGGCCGGAGCGCGCCCCGGGGCCGAGAACGTGGCGGTGGCCGGGTGGCCGGCCGCGACATTGGTGGCCGTGTTCATGCCGGCCTTGGCCATGATGTCGGTGACCCGGGCGCCGGCCGCGTAGGTGACGTCCTGCGGCGCCTTGATACCGATCTTGGCGGAAGCGAGGACCTGTACTCCCGGCGCCGCGTCCACAGCGCCGGTGGCCGGGTCGTACACCAGCTTGCCGAGCTTGTCGGCGGTGAAGGCGAGCTGCCCGTCCAGGTAGACCGAGTAGCCCTCCGGGGTGTCGCCGTAGTATCGCTGGCCGCCCGGCGCGTCCCAGACGACGGTCAGGTCCTTGTCGCGGTACCTGATGTTGTTGGCGGTGAAGTGGTCCCACCCGATGTCGATCGGGTCGAGCTCGACCTTGGCGTCGGAGCGCGGGCGCAGGCCCATCGCGTCCTCGATGACGGTGAAGTTGGTGGCGCCCAGGATCGTGTGGTGGATCCAGGAGCGGTAGCCGATGCTCTGGTTGGCGGCCGACCCGTCGGCCCAGAACTCGTTCTGGTCCGGGTACCGGTTGTCGCCGTTGTTCTGGTAGTGCGCCCAGGCGTTCCAGTACAACAGTTTCTTGTACCACTCGGCGTTGATGTACTGCGTCGGGTAGTTCCGCAGGACCGAGGAGAGCATCCGGAACGTCACCGTCGAGTTGATGACGGAGAAGTTGTTGCTGCCCGGGTCGCCCTGCGCGGCCGCGGCCGCCTTGTCGGCCTGGTTGGCCGTGGTGAACGGGAAGATCGGGTACTGGGCGTCGTCGGCGAACAGCCGCAGCGCCTCGACGTACGGCTGGTCGTAGTCGGGGTCACCCGGCTTGGGCATCAGCCCGACCGAGAACGGGTAGTAGTTGTTGATTTCCTTCCACGGCACGAGCGAGTCACTCGCCACGTGCCGGTGCTTGAGCAGATTGCCCTTGAGGCCCATCTCGTCCGGGGTGTCGCGGGCGGGCTCCCACAGGTTCTCCAGCACCGCGGCCTTGACGCGGGCGGCGAAGGCGTCCATCTCGGCCGCCTTGGCGGTGTTCCCGGCGGTCCGGTAGGCGGCCGCGGACGCCTTGGCGTTCGAGTACAGGTAGGCGTTCTCGGTGCGGTCCATGTTCCCGGGCTTCCAGTCGAACGACACCGCGTCGGCGTCGTTGCCGGTCATCGCGCCCCAGCTGTACTCGATGAGCCCGTTGCCGTCGAAGTCGTACGCGTCGAGCAGGCCCTCGACGTCGCTCTCGGCGTACTCGGCGAGGTTCCCGGCGATCGCGGCCGGTCCGCCGTGCAGCTGGTACGAGCGCCAGGCCGCCTCCGAGATGTACTCGGTGTAGCTGTTCGACCAGTTGGCCGGGTCGCCCGGGTTGTCGACGTACTTGGTGCTCTTCGCGACCTCACCGGCCGACACCCACGGCCCGTACGAGAAAGCGGGGTCCCGGAAGTACTTCAGGTCGTCGATGAACATGCCGGTGGTCAGCACGATGGCGTTGTTGTAGCCGAGCACGCCCTCCATCGACGTCGGGAACTGGTAGTCGTTGCCCGGAAGGTCGGCGTCGAGGAAGTTGAACCGCATCAGCCACCAGCGGTAGAACAGCGTCTTGTCGATGTTGTTCTCGGGGGTGTCCAGATACGGGACGTTATCGGCCCACCAGCGGTTGTACGCGGTGACGTGCTCCTTGTACGCGGCGGCCGGGGCGAGAGCGCGGTACTTGGCGTACTCGGTCGCCGAACCCGGAATCTCCTTGGCCACGAGGCCCAACTGCACCTTGGTCCGCACGGAGCCGCTCGCCGGAACGGCCAGCGTCCGCTTGAGGGTGCCGCCGGCCGGGACGAAGCCGTCGCCGGAGAAGCGCGGGAACAGGTCGGTGAGCTTGTTGAAAGCGCGAACGGCGCCGGTGAGTTCGCCGTTGTCACTCTCGAGCGTGCGGGCGAACGGCGAACTCGCGGTGAGCACGACGTCCTTGGCCCCGTTGGTGCTGGTCACCTCGACGTCGGTGACGAGCACGTTCTGGTCGGTGATGTACTTGGTCTGCGTGATCCGCAGCCCGGCGGCGGTGCTGACGAACACCGAACGCCAGTAACTGGGCGTCTGCTTGCGCTGCGCGGCGTCCTCGGTGAGGGTGACGTCGGCCCCGTTCACGGACGCGGTGATGGTGTATCCGCCCTGGCCGCCGGCGATCGACTCGATGTAGGCGAGCTCGCCGCCGAAGCCGAGCACGCCGGGCGTGTGGGTCTTCATGAAGGCGGCCCGGCCCCGGCTGAACAGGTACTGGTTGGCGTCGCCGTTCGACCCGCCGGGCTGGCTGCCGGTCCGGGCCAGCAACTTGTCGACCCAGAAGTCGTTGTCGGTGGAGCTTCCGGCACCGGCCGCCACGTCGGCGTCGAAGATGCCCTGGAGCTGGTTGCGGACGTGGTATCCGGTGCGCTCGTCGGGCACCGGATTGGCGTCGCCCTTGAAGACGGGCAAGGGCGTGCCGGAGTTGGGAGCCGCCTCGGCGGCGGCTGTCGGACTCAGGAAGGTGAGGAGCAATCCGGCGGCCAGGGCCGCCCTCAATCGTGGTGTCTGCACGGACGGGGACACCTTTCTACGGGGGTGTGTGGCCAGGCCGTCAGTCGCCGTTGACCGGCAGCCAGACGCGCATGGTGGAGGGGCCACGACGGGCCCAGCGGTGGTACGGCCGCAGCGGCGCCTCGAACGCCGTGTGCTCATCGGAGGGTGGGGTGGCGGCGCCGTACGGCCACGCGTCGCTGCCCGGGGGCAGCCGGCGGAAGGAGGCGACGACCTCGCCGTCGCGCTCGGCCAGGCCGGCCGTGAGGTCGAGGCGCACCTCGTCGACGCTGAGGCCGCCGGGCAGGTCGACCGACTCGACCGAGTACACCTCGGGGCCGCGCTCGACCGCGACGCTGCCGCGCACGGCGTCGATCCGCGGGTCCCCGAAGGTGACCCGGGGCCGCACCGGCAGGTCGAGGACGACGACCTCGCCGGGGGTGAAGCGGCGGCGGAGCTGCACGGTGCCGGGCTCCACCCCGCGCCGCCGGCCGCCCTCCTCGAGGGTGGCGCCCTCGGCCCAGTGCGGCACCCGGAGGCTGAGCGTCCACGGCGTCTCGGGGGCGCTCACGACGCGTACCGCTATGCGGCCGTCGGCCGGATATCTCGTGTCTATCTCGAGGGCGACGGAACGGCCGCCGGGCAGGGAGACGTCGAGCGCCGACGCCGCGTACTGATGGATCTGGACGCCGTCCTCGTCGGTGGTGGCGAGGTAGGCGCCGAGCCCGGCGAACGTACGGGCCAGGTTGGTCGGGCAGCAGGACACGGCGAACCAGGGCGCGCGCAGGCTGGAGGCGGCCCGCGGGACGATCTGGTCGGGCCGCGGCTCCGTGCCCGGCACCCGCTGGTGCAACGTGTTGGTGTAGAAGAACCGGGTCCCGTCGTCGGCCGGCGAGGCAGCGATGACGTTGAACAGCGTGCGCTCGATCAGGTCGGCGTAGCGCGGGTCGCCCTCGGCCAGCAGCAGCCGCCAGCTCAGCATGATGGAGCCCACGCTGGCGCAGGTCTCCGAGTACGCCCGGTCGGCCGGCAGCACGTAGTCGTCGCCGTAGGCCTCGTCCTGATGGCGGGAACCCACCCCGCCGGTGATGTAGGTGCGGCGGGCCACCGCCGTACGCCACTGCCGGGCCACCGCCTCGAGCAGGTCGGTGTCGCCGGTCTCGACGGCCACGTCGACGGCGCCGGCGCCCAGGTAGTTCGCGCGAACGGCGTGGCCCCGCAGCACGCCGGCCTCGCGGACCGGGAGGTCGTCCTGGAAGTAGGCCCGGCCGAACTCGATGTCGTCGAGGACCTGGTGACCGCGGCGCTCGACGAACAGGCCGGCCTGGTCGAGGTAGCGGCTGTCGCCGGTGACGCGGTACAGCTCGGTCAGGGCCGGCTCGATGACCGGGTGCCCGCAGACCGACGGGATCCCGTCGGGGCCGAACGTGGCGCAGACGTGGTCGGCCGCCCGGATCGCCACGCGGGCCAGTTCGTCGTCGGCGCCGTACGCGCGGGCGGCGGCCACCCCGGCCTGGATCAGGTGGCCGTAGCAGTAGAGCTCGTGACCCCATTCCAGGTCGCTGTAGCGCGGCTGCTGCCCGGGCCGGCCGAAGTTGGTGTTGAGGTAGCCGTCGTCCTCCTGGGCCGCGGCGACCCGGCGGACGATGGCCCGGTAGCGCGCGTCGAGGTCCCGGTCGCCGGCTCGCCCGTACTCCCAGGCCATGGCTTCCAGAAGCTTGTAGACCTCGCTGTCGGAGAACTCGCGGCCGCGGCGGCCGGCCGGCAGCCGGCCCTCGACGGCGGCGTCGAAGTTGGGCAGCCAGCCCGCTTTCTCGAGCCAGTGCTCGATGTGCGCCAGCGACGCGGCCCGGTTGGTCTCCTGGCGCCGCTGCCAGAATCCGGGGCGCAGGGTGACCTCGCGCAGGCCGAGGGGACGAAGACGGCCGGTGCTGGGTGCGGCGGGAGTACCCCCGCGCGCGGTCCAGTCCGTACGAGTGGGGAGTGCTTCGTTGATGGTCACGTGTTGATCAACCCTTGAGTGCGCCGGACATGAAACCACGGACGTAGTGCCGCTGGAGGGCGAGGAAGAGCACGATGCAGGGCAGCGCGAGAACGACCACGCCGGCCTCCGTCGCTCCGTAGTCGACGATGCCCATCACCTGCTGGCGCATGTTGGCCACGGCCAGCGGCAGGGGCAGCTTCTCGGAGTCGCTGATCAGCACCAGCGGGGTGATGAAGTCGTTCCAGGCGGCCAGGAAGGCGAACAGGCCCACGGTGATCAGGCCCGGCTTCACCGCCGGCATCAGGATGTGAGTCAGGGCGCGGAAGCTGCCGCAGCCGTCCACCTCGGCCGACTCCTTGAGGTCCTTGGGAATCGCCTCGAACGAGATGCGCATCATGAAGACCGCGAACGGCAGCTGGAACATGGTGAGCACCAAGGCCAGGCCGAACAGCGAGTTCTGCAGCCCGAGCTGGTTGAGCAGGACGTAGAGCGGGATCAGCAGGGTCGCGTACGGGACCATGAGAATCGCCAGCGTCACCAGGAACAGCACGTTGCGGCCGGGGAACTTGAACATCGCGAACGCGTACCCGCCGAAGGTGGCCACGCCGAGCGTGAACAGCACGGTCATGGCCGAGACGAGGGTCGAGTTCAGCAGGTACTGCCCGATGCCGGCCTGATAGTTCGCGAGGGTCTCGTAGTTGGCGAAACCGAAACCCTTCGTCTGGGCCGTGCCGGGCTGCGGGCTCACCGACGCGTACGAGGCCCAGAGGAGCGGAAAGAGAAAGAGCAGGGCCAGGGCGCCGGTGAGTACGTACTGGGGCATGCGGACGAAGCGCAGCATCAGCTCTCCTTGTCTCGGAGGCCGCGGAACTGAAGGGCGTTGAGGACCAGCAGCGCGACGAGGATGAGGATCGACAGCGCGGCCGCCCGCCCCAGGTTGTTCTGTCCCTGGAAGGCCATGTTGTAGACGAGCTGGACGATGGTGATGGTGCTGTTGTCCGGGCCGCCCTTGGTGAGGATGTAGAACTGGTCGAAGGCGAGCAGGGAGCCGGTGACGCAGAGGATCGTGCAGAGCGCGATCGACGACTTCAGCAGCGGCAGGGTGACGTACCGGAAGGTGTGCCAGCGGTTGGCGCCGTCGAGCCGCGCCGCCTCGTACACATCCGCGGAAATGCCTTGCAGGCCAACGAGAAGAAGCAGCATGTAGAAGCCGGCGAACCGCCACACGATCAGCGCGACGGTCGACCAGAGCGCCTTGCCCGGCGTGCCGAGGAACGACACCGGGCCGAAGAAGTCGAGCGGGCTGCTCTGCGGCGAGTAGAGGGCGTAGAAGAGCAGCGAGGCCGAGGCCAGGCCGAGCGCCGACGGGATCAGGAACGACGTACGCAGGAAGCCGGTCCAGCGCGTCGACTCCTGCACCAGCAGGGCCAGGCCGAGGGCCAGGGCCAGCAGGATCACGGTGGTGACGACGGTGTACTTCAGGGTGAACCACACCGCCGGCCACAGCAGCCGGTCGTCGAGGACGTCCTGGTAGTTCTCCGGGGCGTTCCAGCCCTGGTCGCCGGCGAACAGGCCCCAGTCGGAGACCGACATCCGCGCGACGATGATGATCGGCACGACGAAGAAGAGCAGGACGAAGACGGCGGTGGGCATCGCATAGACCCACCCCTTTTCGGACCGCCTTTTTGTCGGCTTCATTACTTTGGCACTGGCTTCCCGGTGCGCGACAAGAGGTGATGCCACGGCGCTTTCCTCCGTTGTGAGGGCGGCGCTTTTCACGGCGCCGCCACTACGTCACTGACCCAGGACCTGCGTGATGGCCTCGTTGTCCTTCGCGAGGCTCGAACCGTCGCCGTAGACCTGGTTGCGGAAGAGGGTCACCCAGGGGCTGCCGGGCGCGTTGAACGCCTGCTGGAAGTTGACCGCCACCGGCGTCTTGCTCTGCGGCGACGCGGCCACCTTGTTGATCGTCGCGACCCGCGGGTCCTTGGCCGAGTACTGGTTGTCGGCCAGGTCGGTGCGCGACGGCGAGGTGTTGTTGGCGGCCAGCACGTCGACCTGACCCTGCTCGGACATCATCCAGGCCAGGAAGTTCCAGGCCTGCTGCGCCTTCTTGGAGTCCTTGGAGACGCCGACGCCGTCACCGCCCACGAAGGTCGAGCCGGCGCCGGCCGAGGCGCCCGGGATCGCGGTGACGCCGACGTCCACGGTCTTGGCCGCGGTCGGCAGCAGCGTCGCCGGGTACGGCATGACGCCGATCTTGTTTTCCTGGAAGGCGGCGACCCAGGTCGCGCCGGTCTCGTCCTTGGAGCCGGGAGCGATGGCGCCGGCCTTCTGGAGATCACGCCAGGTGCTGTAGACCTTCTGCGCCTCGGGGCTGTCGAGCAGCGACTTCTCACCCTGGTCGGCCAACACCTCGGCGCCGCTGGCCCAGACCATCGGGAACCAGGTGAACACGCCGCAGCCGCCGCAGTTGCCGCCGAAGTAGGTGCCGTTGACGCCCGGCTTGTTCAGCTTCTGAACGGCGAGCGCCTGCTCCTTGAACTCGTCGAGAGTGGCCGGCCCCTTCTCGGGGTCGAGCCCGGCCTCCTTGTAGAGCTTCTTGTTCCAGAAGATGACCGACAGGTCGAGCACGAACGGCAACACGAACTTCTTGCCCTCGTACGTGCCGGCCTCGATGTGCCCCTGGTTGATCTTGTCGGCGTACGGAAGCTTGCCGATGTTGCCCGTCAGATCGGCGAACAGCCCGGCCTTGGTCCAGTTCGGCACGTAGACGATGTCGGCCGCGAACAGGTCCGGCAGATCGCCGCTGCCGGCCGCCGCACCGACCTTGGCGACATAGTCGTCGTTCGGGACGATGGTCAGCTTCACCTGGTTCTTGTGGCTTTTGTTGTACGCGTCCACGAGCGCCTTGGCCTGAAGCTCGAGCGGCGCGCGGGTCCAGAGGGTCAGTTCCGAGCCGTCGTCGACCCCCTCGGCGGTCACCTCGGCCAGCGCCGCGGCCGGATTGCCCTTGTCGTCCCCGCCCCCACAGGCGGCAACCGCGGGCGTCATGAGCCCCGCGAGGGCGGCGACAGCGATGCCTTTCAATATCGTGCGTCGCACGGATGCACCTCCATGTTTTCGGTAAGTTTTCGGTCATGCCCGTTATGGGGTAGCCTTCAGCGCAGCGACCTGGGGTTTTGGGGACCGAAAACGTTTTCAGGAACGTAATACGGAGGAAATTTCTTGTCAAGAGCTTCGATGAGCGCTCCGTCTTCATCGGACGGAGACCAGCCGCCCACCCGCACGGTCACCCTGCGCGACGTCGCCCAGCTGGCCGGCGTCTCCATCGCGACCGCGTCGAAAGCCCTCAACGGACAGCCGCAGGTGCGCGCCACCACGAGGGAGAAGGTGGTCCGGGCCGCCGAGCAGCTGTCCTTCTCCCCCAACACGCTGGCCCAGGGCTTGATCACTCAGCGCAGCGGCACGGTGGGCTTGCTGACCTCCGACCTGGAGGGCCGCTTCTCGATCCCGATCCTGATGGGAGCCGAAGATGCCTTCGGTTCCGACCAAACGTCCGTCTTCCTTTGCGACGCCCGCGGCGATAACGTGCGCGAACGCCACCACTTGCGCGCCCTGCTGTCACGCCGGGTGGACGGCCTGATCGTGGTGGGCGCCCGCCCCGACGCCCGCCCGTCACTGGGCGACCTGCCGGTGCCGGTGATCTACGCCTACTCCCCCTCGGACAGCCCGCAGGACCTCTCCCTGGTCACCGACAACGTAGGCGGCGGCCACATGGCCGTGGACCACCTGATCCGCCACGGCCGCCGCCGCATAGCCCACATAACCGGCGACGCCACCTACGGCGCCGCCCGCGACCGGGCCGCAGGCGCGCTCAACCGCCTGAGAGAAGAAGACCTGCCGTTGGCCGGCGACCAGGTCTGGTACGGCGCGTGGTCGGAGGCCTGGGGCCGAGGAGCCACCCGCATGCTGCTGCGCAGAGACCCGACGGTGGACGCCATCTTCGCCGGCTCCGACGAGATAGCCCGAGGCGTCCTGGACGTGCTGCACCAGGAGGGCTTGGACGTCCCCGGCCGGGTGGCGGTCATCGGCTTCGACAACTGGAACATCCTGGCCGCCAACGCCCGCCCCCCACTGTCCACCATCGACATGAACCTGGAACAGCTGGGCCGCCTGGCCGCCCAGCGCTTGTTCGCGGCCATAGACGGCACTCTGGGCTCCGGCATCGAAACCATCCCGCCCCGCCTGATCACCCGAGAATCGACAGCCCCCTTGGACTGACCTCGACCCATCTCCGAAACCACATCACCAGCGCCCCGTGCGGAAATTTCAGCGAGTCATAATTCGCAAGGGCGAGCCCACAAGGAAACTTCGCAGAATGGCCGATCCGCGCGCTTTCCATCGCCGCCCCGGTCGCCGTATTATGTCCAGCGAATGGCCTCACTCGACGAATAACCAGGCTCACCCTGCGACGAGATCACCGCGCTCATATCACCAATGGCACCAGCGCGAGTGACGCCACCCGCGGCGACCTTGCCCACGCCGCGCGGAACCACTCGATGCTGAACGGCACGACCACGCCCTACCACCAAAACCCACAGTGCGGCGCGCGGATCCACCCGGCCCAGCGGACTCGCCCCCAGCGGTGGCCCGCGCCTCCGCCTCGGCGCTACCTATAGCCTCGGGCTGGCGCCGCTCCATCGCCTCGGCCAGTCGCCTCGGGCTGGCACCACCGCTTCGCCCCGGTCAGTCGCCTTCGGCTACGCCACCGCTTCCCCCGGCCAGCCGCCTCCGGTTGCCCCCTTCCCCGGCCAGCCGCCTCCGGCTGCGCCACCGCCCCACTGTCTGACCAGTTCGACCCAGGAAGCACCACCACCATCGCCGCCACGGGCTGGCCAGTCGGCTCGGACTGCGCCGTGGCCACCGCTGGCTCGTCGACTCCAGCGACGCTGCGGCTTTGGCCTGGTCATCGGCCCGAGCTGCGCCGCCACCCTGGCCTGGACTGCCTGCCCGGGCCGCGCCGCCACCTCGGCCCGCACTATCGATCCCGCCACCCCGGTCCGTACTACCGACCCGCACGGCACCCCCACCCAGCCCGTACTACCGACCCGGGCGGCACCCCTCTCCGGCGCGCACTATCGACCCGCGGGGCACCGCCACCTCGGCCCGGAGTGCCGACCTGGGCTTCGCCGCCACCCCGAGCCCGCACTACCGACCCGCACAGCACGGCCACCCCGGCCCGGAGTGCCGAACCCGGCTTCGCCGCCGCCCGGGTCGTCGGCTCGCGCTGCTCCACTACCTCGGCCTGGACCGCCAGCTCGGGGTGCGTTAC
Organism: Actinoplanes sp. NPDC048988; assembly: GCF_043197815.1. Classification (NCBI taxonomy): domain Bacteria; kingdom Bacillati; phylum Actinomycetota; class Actinomycetes; order Micromonosporales; family Micromonosporaceae; genus Actinoplanes; species Actinoplanes sp. NPDC048988. The sequence continues at coordinate 29,278 of NZ_JBICTW010000011.1, forward strand.
CGCCTCGGCCGGAGCCGCGCTCTCGGTCCGCACTACCGACCCGCACGGCACCGCCACCCCGGCCCGGAGTGCCGACCCCGGCTTCGCCGCCGCCCGGGTCGTCGGCTCGCGCTGCTCCACTACCTCGGCCCGGGCCGCCGACTCGGGGTGCGTTACCGCCTCGGCCGGCGCCGCGCTCTCGGTCCGCGCTGCCGGCTCGGCTCCCACTGGTTTCTGCGGCCGGCCGGCGAACACAGTCTGCGGCGCGCCGTGCGGATGACCACCGGCGCCGGCCGGGCCGCCCAGATCCGGTCGCCGCGCACACGTGAGCTCGTCGTCCCACAGCAGTGGCGGTATCCGTTCGACCGCATCGTGTAAGCCCAACTCCCCGCACAACCGCGAACAGCCATGCAATCGACACAGTTTCAACGCATGACGCCGTTTGAGGCCCCACCGCCTCCGCTCCGCCTGAACACGCCGGAATTCCACCATGTCCGGCGCATGACTCGGCACACCGGACCAGTCACGCATCGCCGATATCTCAGACCTAGAAAAGGACTCCAGCTGCGCCATGAACCATTATCCCGTACCCCGAAGATCGAAAACAAAGAAAGGATCATGCCAAATAAAGAATCGTGAATAGGGGATTCAGCGACACAGCGCGCCCACACTTTGCGGCACCGTCACTATTCGTGTGGGGAGGAGCCGCTGCGCATGACGCCCACCTCCATCGTGCTTGTGCCGGCCGGCCGCGCGGGCGCTCGATCGGGGGTCAGGACGAGCCGGGCCGGCGGCCGCATGGGGAAACGAGGCGACGCACGCTTCCGGTGGGAGGCTAGGCTGCCGGCCGTGGTGCAGACTCATGATCTGGCGTTCCGCGGAGACTCCGTCGTGAAGCGGTATGCGTCATGGGACCGCGGTGAGCATCGGCGTGAGTGGGCCGCCCTGGGTGACATCCAGCAGCACGGGGGCGTTCTGGCTCCTTGTCCGGTTGAGGCCAGACTCGACGATCGGCCGCCGACGGTCACCATGTCGCGGGTTCCCGGCGATCCGCTCACTGATCAGCCGACCGAGGTTCAGCTGGCCGGCGTGGTCGACGCGGTCACGCGGCTCTGGGCCGTGCCGCCCCGCGGTCTGGCCGAGCTGGGTCCCTGGTCTGACGACCTCGACTTCGCTCGTCGATTCACCGGCGCACCCCGCCCCACCGGCCGGGTCGCGGCGCGTGCGTACGACGCGGCGCAGCTCTGGTGGCGTACGGAGGATCCGGCATTGCTGCGCCGTCGTCCGGCGACCCTGGTTCTCGGGCACCGGGATCCGAACTTCGCCAACTACCTGTGGGACGGCCGTCAGGTCTGGATCGTGGACTTCGAGGACGCTGCCGTCTCGGATCCCGCGACCGAGCTGGCCATCATGAGCGAACATCTGTCCTGGCGCGGTATCGACGCTGATGACCTCTGCCGCCGCTTCGACGTGGATCAGGCCCGGCTGCTGGCGGCGCGGCGCCTGTGGGCGATGTTCTGGCTGTGGCTGCTTCGGCCGGACGGGTCCTCCGTACGCCGGAATCCGCCGGGAACCGCCGACCGTCAAGCCCAGCGACTGCTGGATCTCCTCGATCGATGATTTTGAATGACTTGCGAGAGACGAGGACGAGAGCAGCATCCAGACCGGCACCAGCCGGTCTGGATGCTGTGGAAAGCGCCTACTAGTCGAAGAGTTTGGCGGCCGTCATCGCGGTCTGGATGATGCCGTAGCCGAGCAGCACGGCGACCAGCAGCCAGGACAGGACCAGGCGGAGGGTGCTGGTCGTGGTGGTGTTGTCGGTGGTCATGCGGCGGCCTCCTTCGCGGCCGGGGTGGACGCGGGCTCGTGGTAGGTGGACGGGACCGGGCGGATCAGCAGGTTGGCTATGAAGCCGACGGCGAGGACGCCGACCATCGTGAGCAGGGCCGGCTGGTAGGCCGAGGAGGTCAGCGTGCCGGGCTTGCCCTGCTGGTCGAGGAAGCCGTTGACGATCAGCGGGCCCGCGACGCCGGCGGCGGACCAGGCGGTCAGCAAGCGGCCGTGGATCGCGCCCACCTGATAGGTCCCGAACAGGTCTCTCAGGTACGCCGGTACGGTCGCGAAGCCGCCGCCGTAGAAGGACAGGATCACGCCGGCCAGCAGGACGAACAGGGCCGTCGCGACGTCGCCGACCAGGGCCAGGAGCAGGTAGAGGACCATGCCCACGCCCAGGTAGACCATGTAGATGGGTTTGCGGCCGATCAGGTCGGACGTCGACGACCAGGCGAAACGGCCGGCCATGTTGAACAGCGACAGGACGCCCACGAAGCCGCCGGCCGCGGCGACGCTGACCGTCGAGACGCCGTCGGAGCGGAAGAAGTCCTGGATCATCGGGCTGGCCTGTTCGAGGATGCCGATGCCGGCGGTCACGTTGCAGAACAGCACGATCCACAGAAGCCAGAACGCTTTGGTACGGATGGCGTTCGCGGCCGAGACGTTGGCCGTGGTGACCAGGGGCTTCTCGCGGACGGAGGCGGGATTCCAGCCGGCCGGCTTCCAGCCCTCGGCCGGTACGCGGATGTTGGCCACGCCGAACATCATGATCAGGAAGTAGCCGATGCCGAGGGTCAGGAACAGCAGCACCAGCGCGTGACCCGAGGCCACTGAGGTCGCCACGTTCGGGTCGTAGTCCGGGTCGTACAGGGAAAGCAATTGTCTTGAGGCCGGACTGGCGATCAGAGCGCCACCACCGAAGCCCATGATGGCCAGGCCGGTGGCGAGTCCGGGGCGGTCGGGAAACCACTTGATCAGCGTGGAGACCGGCGAGATGTAGCCGATGCCCAGGCCGATGCCGCCGAGGAAGCCGTACCCGAAGTAGACCAGCCACAGTTGCCCGGTGGCTATGCCGAGGGCGCTGACGAGGAAGCCGGCCGCCCAGAAGCAGGCGGAGACGAACATGGCCTTGCGGGGGCCGTTCGCCTCGACCCACGTGCCGCCGACGGCCGCCGACAGGCCCAGCATGACGATGGCGATGCTGAAGATGACGCCGATCGCCGTCTGGCTGGCGTCGAAGTGCGCGATGAACGAGTTCTTGTACACGCTGGTCGCATAGACCTGCCCGATACACAGATGCACGGAGAGCGCCGCCGGCGGGATCAACCACCGGCTGTACCCGGCCGGCGCCACGGTGTGCTGGCGGTCGAGCGCGGTGAGCAGGGACAACGAAACCGCCTCCAACCCTGGGGGATGAGATCGATCCTCACCTCAAACGTTTGCGGCGGCAACCCGGGAGCGAGATCAAATCCCATTGATACGGTCGCGGCCGGAGGAGGTGCGCGGTGCGGCGTTCCCTGCTGGTCGTCATATTGATCTCGGCGGTTCTGGGTACCGTCCAGGGCCTGGTCATCAACTTCGCGTCGGAGAAGGTGCCGCCGTTCTTCACGGAGGACCCGTGGCGACCCTGGCTGATCCTGGCGCTCGTGGTCGCGGCGCTGGTCATCGTCGCGCTGGCGACCGCACCGCCCCCGCCACCGGCTTCTTCGCCCCCGCCGTCGCGCGAAGCTCGCCGGCGGGCCAGGCTGGCCTCGGTGCTGTGGGAGGACGTGCGGACCACCGGGTCGCTGCCACAGAGCACGCACGCGGTGATCGAAAGCTACGTGCGGTCGCGGCTGGCCCGCGACCGGGACGATCGAGAACCGCTTCGCGGTGGACGTCGGCACGACCCGGACGGTGGCCGAGGAGCTCGCTTTCCTGATGCTCGCCGACCCGGGTCTCGGTCTGTCCGCGAGCCGGTCCGTGGTCTCCGCGCGCCTCGTGAAACAGACAGCGTTCTCAGCCGACGAGGTCGAGTCGGCGATCGACGCGCTGCTCTATTGCCATCTCACCCGTTACGCGGACGCCGAGGCCCGGGACAGGGTCACGTTCTCGCATCGGCGCCTTCAGGAGTACTTCGCGACTTGTGCGGTCATCCGCGACGAAAGCGCGGTGACGCCGGCCCAGCTGCTGAGCGACGGACGCTGGCGGGAGACCGCGGTCGTGGTTCTGCAGACCCAACGGGTGGAGCATTCCGTCGACCTGCTGACCGCGATCGAGCGGCGGCTCTGGACGGCGGCACGCGACCCGTCCACGTTCTGGCCGTCGGGAGCGCTCTACCTGCTGGACCTGATGGCCGATGCCCTCACCCCGGAGGACATCGCGCGGTGAGCAGGGCGGCGAACAGGATCCTGGGCCGGGCGTGGTCGGAAGGTGGCCGGCTGGATCAGAAGTGGGTGATCGAACTCTGCGCGGCGGCTGGTGCGGACCAGGCGATCGGCTACCTCGCGCGGGCGTTCGCCAGCGACAGCTTGTGGATCCGGGATGAGGCGTACCGTCAGGTCCGCCGCGTCGGGCCGGGGGTGGCGACGCTCGAACCCGAGATCCGCCAGGCTCTCGTCGACATGAATGTGGACGGGCGGCTCCGGCGTGAGCGGCGTTCGACCCGGATCCAGATGCGGCGGTTGCCCTTCGCGGACCGGCTGCCGCAGGTGATCGACCTTCTGCTGGCGGGACCGATCGCCGCGTATGTCGCCGCCCCGCTCGGAATCGCCCTGGTCCTGCCCTTCGTCGCGGAGGCCGGCCTGCTCTCGTCGCCGGTCTTGTTCTGAGTATCGCCGCGCTGACCATCGCATGGCTCAGAGAGATCTGGCTGATGAGCCGCGATCGCCGCGCGGTCTGCGCGCTCGGGGCGGAGAAGGCGCCCGGCGTCCCCGCGATGCGGCAGGCACTCGGCAAGCTGCGGACCGCGGACGGCATGTACCTGTTCCTCACTGAGACTCGACGGCAGCAACTGCACCGGAACTCCGAAGGGGCGGCGTTCCTGTCGTTCCTCGACGTGGCGCTGAGCCGCCCACCAGACCCGGAGGCACTCGCCGATCAAAGGCCTGATTGGGCTCAGTGGTGGCTCGAGTGCGAGCCGGATCAGCGAGCGATCATGCGGCTCTCGTCCGAGGCGGCGGACGAGATGGGGCGGGGTCCTCGAGGAGGCTTACCGCGCCGGCGCGTTCCGCAGATGAGGTGACCTGAGAGCACACTGAGGGTCGTGTAAAAAATCTTTGACTCGATGTCGTGGATCTTTTACATTCGTAAGTATGCCTCTCGAGGAGAAAAGGGCCTGGAGCCTCGCCGTGACGAGCGTTCTGGGCTATGGGATCTATCTGGTGCTGCTGGCCGCCGGGGTCGGGTACGTGGCGTCCGCCCTCTGGACCGTCGGCGGTGGGATCGTGGTCAACATCGTCGTGGGGATGTTCTTCGGCAAGGATCGGCAGACCGACCAGCGAGACCGGGAGATCGCCCGGTTCGGCGACCACATCGGGCAGTCGCTGGTCGTGGCCGGCGCGGTGGCCGCCATGCTGCTGGCCTTCGCCGAGGCGCGGTACTTCTGGATCGCCAACGTCATCTACCTGTCGTTCGTTCTCAGCGCCGTGCTCGGCTCGGCCGCCCGGATCGTCGCCTACCGCCGCGGGTTCCACCCGTGGTGAAACCGACCCGCATCACCAATGCGATCCGGTCGCTGCGTTTCGCGCACGGTGAGATGACGCAGGCACAGCTGGCCGACCGGATCGGTGTCACCCGGCAGACCGTCATCGCCATCGAGCAGGGGCGGTATTCGCCGTCGCTGGAGGTGGCCTTTCAGATCGCCCGCGTGTTCGGCGTGGGCCTCGACGACGTGTTCCAGTACCCGGAAGGTGAACAGACATGAGAGCCATCGTTCAGGACGTGTACGGCGACGCCGGTGTGCTCCGCGTCGACGAGGTCGCCCGGCCGGCGCCCGGCGGACGGGAGGTGCTGGTCGAGGTGTGCGCGGCGGGGGTCGACCGCGGCGCCTGGCATGCCATGACCGGCCTGCCGCTGGTGGCCCGGCTCGGGTTCGGCCTCGGCCGGCCGCGTCATCGCACGATCGGCATGGATCTGGCCGGCCGGGTCGCGGCGGTCGGCGCCGAGGTCACCGAGTTCAAGCCCGGCGACGAGGTGTACGGGTCGGGCCGCTCCACCTGGGCCGAGTTCGCCACGGCCAAGCCCGCCAAGCTTTTCCGCAAGCCCGAGCACCTGAGCTTCGAGCAGGCCGCCTGCATGCCCACCTCGGGTGCCACCGCCCGCCTCGTCCTGGCCAAGGGCCGGGGTGACGTTCTGGTTCTGGGGGCCGGCGGCGGGGTCGGCGCGTTCACGGTCATGCTGGCCAAGGCGCGCGGCGACCGGGTCACCGCCGCCACCAGCGCCGGCAAGATCGAGGCGGTGAAGGGGTTCGGGGCCGACACGGTCGTCGACTACGCCACGACGCCGTTGGAAGGCCGCTACGACCTGATCGTCGAATGCGGCGGCAACCGTCCCCTGGCCGAGTTGCGCAAACTGCTCAAGCCGCGCGGCACCCTGGCCATCGCCGGCGGCGAGGACGGCGGCCGTTTCCTGGGCGGCCTGGAGCGCAGCCTTCAGCTTCTCGCCGTCTCCCCCTTCACCCGGCAGACGCTGCGCGCACCCCTCGCCCTGACCCGCCGGGCCGACCTCGAGGCCCTGGCCGCGCTCACCGATCCCCCGCTGGAACGTTCCTACCCGCTCGACGAGGCGCCCACGGCCATGCGCCGGCTCGCCGAGGGGCGGGTGACGGGCAAGCTCGTCCTGACGACATGATCGATGGATGTTGACGCCCACACCCCTGATGGAGCTCGTCACCGGGTTCTGGAGTTTCAAGACGTTCGCGGCCGCGGTGGAGCTGGACCTCTTCACACGGCTCGCGGGCGGGCGCACCCTGACCAAGGAGGAGATCGGCCTTCCGGAGCGCCCGGCCGACCTGCTGCTGGCCGCCTGCGCCTCGCTCGGCCTGCTGGAACGCGACGGCGACGGCTACCGAAACTCGCCGCTGGCCGAGGAGTTCCTGGTGCGGGGGAAGCCGTACTACTTCGGCGGCCAGGTCACCTACTGCGACCGGCGCACCTATCTGCCGTGGCACCGGGTCGGCGAGGCGCTGCGCACCGACCGGCCGCTCACCTGGGATCCGGCGACCCAGGAGTCCATGTTCGACACCGCCGATCCGGCGATGCTGTCGACGTTCTGGGACGCCATGTACTCGACGTCGCTGTTCACCGCGCGGGCGTTGAGCGCGGCGGTCGACCTGACCGGGCGGAGGCGGCTGCTTGATGTCGGGGGCGGCTCCGGGGCGTACCCCATAGAACTCTGCCGGATCCACCCGACCCTGCAAGCGACGGTTCTCGATCTGCCTCACGTGTGTGAGATCGCCGCGGCGAAGGCCGCCGCGGCCGGTCTCGGCGATCGGATCGCGACGGCGCCGGGCGACTTCCGCAAGGACGAGCAACTGCCGCGTGGGTACGACGTCGTGCTGCTCAGCATGATCCTGCACGACTGGGACGAGGCGACCAACCGGCAGCTGCTGGCCAAGGCTCACGCGGCGCTGGAGCCGGGCGGGCTCGTCATCGTCTCGGAGCTGCTGCTCGACGCCGACCGGACCGGGCCGGCGGCGGCCGCGCTGATGGGCATGAACATGTTGGTGGAGACCGTCGGCGGCCGCAACTACTCCGATGTGGAGTACGAGCAGTGGCTGGCCGGCGCCGGCTTCGCCGCGATCCGCACGGTCCGGTTCGACGCGCCCGGCGCCAACGGGGCGGTGCTCGGGGTCAAACCCTAGACAGCAGCGTGCGTACGACGGCCGGGTCCTCGACATGCGCGTTGTGGCCGAGGCCCGGCAGGTCGTGCGGCTCCACTCCGAGAGCCTCGATCTGCGCGGCCGACACCATGGGGTCGCGCTCGCCGCGGGCCAGGATCACCGGGACCGGCGCGGCCGCCAGCAACGACTCCACCGGCGGCGCGCCGACGGCGAAGGCGCGCGGGTCGAACGTCGTACGCCAGCCGCCCTCGACCTCGACGACGGCGGTCTCCGGCACCTCGCCGGCGAGGCCGGCGACCCGCAGGTGACGGCGTTCCGCTTCCTCGCGGGTGGGGAACACCTGCGCCGGCCGCCGCGCGAGGGCGGCCGCCTTGGCCAGTTCCTCGTCCGACCACGACACCTTGATGCCCAGGCCGATGACGGCGCGCACACCCGGTTCCGTGGCCAGTTGCAGGGCGATCACCCCGCCGAAAGAGTGCCCCACGATGACCGTCCCTCGGGGGTCGATCAGGCCGGCCACCGCCTCGGCGACCGCGGCGAAGGAGTACTCGGGAAGAGGCGCGGAGCCGCCGTGGCCGGGCAGGTCGGGCGCGATCCACGCCGGAGTGCCGGGCTCGTCCGGCAGCCCTGTCCACACGTCGGCGGTGGCGCCGAGGCCGTGCAGCAACAGGACAGTCGGTGACTCGGTGCCACCCGTGCGAATGCGGAGCGCTGTCATGCGTACAGCATCTCAACCTTTGGCGAGGGTCCCGCGTTGGGGAGCGGGAGGATGAATGGACGACGGTGACTTCACGACGTTCGCGGCGGTGAGCGGGCCTCGCCTGCTGCGGTTCGGCGTGCTGCTGTGCGGCAGCCCGGCGCAGGCCGAGGATCTGGCGCAGGAGGCGCTGACGCGCGTCTACCTGCGCTGGGACCGGCTGCGGCGGGAGAACCCGGAGGCGTACGCGCGGCGCACGATGGTCAACCTCCAGACGAGCTGGTGGCGCTCGCCGTGGTCGGCCCGGCGCGATCCGGTGGTGCCCGACCGGGCGGGCGCCGACCAGTACGGCGGCGCCGACGACCGGCAGGTGGTCCTGAGCGCGCTGGCCACGCTCCCGGCCCGCATGCGGGCGGTGGTGGTGCTGCGGTACTGGCTGGGCTTCTCCGAACAGGAGACCGCGGCCGAGCTGGGTGTCTCGGTCGGCGCGGTGAAGAGCCAGGGATCCCGCGGGCTCGCCCGCCTTCGTGACCAGCTGACCGACCGAACCGGGCGCCGTCCTCTCCGGCCTGGTCCCGTACGGCCTGTTCTTCCTCATCGCCGTCGCCTACACCGCCGGCGCCGCCCGCTCCGCCGGTCAGGGCGCCCTCGTGCAGCAAGTGAACGCGATCGAGTCGGTGAGCCATGTGGACGTCGTCTGCGCCGACAAGACCGGCACCCTCACCACCGGCAAACTGACCGTCGACGAGGTGCTGCCGCTCGGCGGTCACGACCTCGCGGAGGTGCGGGAGACGCTGGTCACCGAGCGGAGCGGCCGCGACCACCACCGCCGCGGCCGCGGTCGCCCGGCACCCGGACCAGGCCGCCGCGAACGACCGCGTCCGGCGCGACGGAGATCTCGCGCCCGTCGCGCACCACGACGACCATGGCCCGGTCGAGCAGTTGCAGGCGGTCCAGCTTGCGCTTGGCCCGGATCTCCTGAAGCGCGCTGATGACGGCGTTGACGAGGCCGAGCCCGACGCTGATCAGCGCGTCGCCGTAGCGCCGGAGCAACAGCAGCGCGACACCGGTCACGAACAGAATGACATTGAAGAACGTGAAGACGTTGGTACGCCGGATGGTCGCGTAACTGCGGCCGCCGCCCTTGCCGGTGGTGTCGGCCTCGCCCCGGCGGCGGCGCGCCTCGCCCTCCGCCTCGGTCAGCCCTCGCACCGGCACCGGCCGCACGTCGAGGTCCACGATCAGCCGCCCGATAAGCCCGAATGGTTACGGTTTGACCATACACAGGCGTCGCTCACCCCGCGCCGGGTCGGGCCAGACCCATGTCGTACGCGAAAACGACCGCCCGAGCGATGGCCAGGGTTCCGGCTGCCGGGAAGGTGCCGGCCTCGAAGAACAGGACGTCCGAGAAGCCCAACGAGACGATCGACGCGACCAGCACGGGGCGGCCCCGATCAGGCGGAGACGACCATGGGGGCCGGGCGCCGCCACCAGAGCGGAGCCGGCCGGAGCAGAGCCATCTCGCCGGCGGGCAGGCCGGAGAAGGCGACCGGGCCGTCCCGTGCGCGCTCATCGCCCACGAAGGTCCCATGAAGGGGACGAACCGGGTGTTTCTGGCGTCTAGGTGATTCCGGCGGTAGGCCGGGCCGGCCAGGCGAGTAGGACCAGGACCAGGAAGCCGGTCACCGCGCCGGGCCGGAGCGTGAAGGTCAGCCCGGGTTCGATCTTCGCGAGCGGGCGAAGTACCGCTGTACCACATGATCGACTCGGTACCGTGGGCTCGATGGTCGGGAAGATGCTGGTGGCGGCTCTGGCGGTCCTCGCCGTGGCGGGGTGTACGCCGGCCGCACCGGTAACGGAGGCGGCGGACTGGGTCGGCAGCTGGGCCGTGGCCGCGCAGAGCGGCGGCCGCTCGTTCGGCCGGCAGACCGTACGTCAGGTGCTGCGCACCAGCATCGGCGGCTCGACTGTGCGCCTACGGCTGTCCAACGAGTTCGGCGACGCCCCGCTCACCCTCGCGAACGTGCGCCTGGCGCTCAGCGAGGGCGACGCCGCCATCGACGCGAGCACGTCCACGGCCGTGACCTTCGGCGGCGCCGCGACGGCGACGATGGCGGCGGGCGCGAGCCTCGAAAGCGACCCGGTCGCGTTCGCCCTGCCGGCGAGCGCGGACGTCGCGGTCAGCGCCTACCTGCCCGGCGGGAGCAAGGCGACCACGTGGCACTCGTTCGCGAACCGGCACAACTACGTCGGCGCGGACGACCAGACCGCCGACGCCACCCTCACCGGCGCCGAGACCGTCGACAGCTACTTCTTCCTGTCCGGGCTCGATGTGCGCGATCCGTCGGCCGAGGGCGCCGTGGTGGCGCTGGGCGCCTCCATCACCGACGGCTTCGACTCCGCGTTCGGCGCCGGCCGGCGCTGGCCCGACCTGCTCGCGCGGCGTTTGGGCACCGCCGGCCGCACGGTCGGCGTCCTCAACGCCGGCATCAGTGGCAACAAACTCCTCCGGGACGGCGCCGGCGAGAGCGTACCGAAACGTCTTGAGCGTGACGTGCTTTCCCAGCCGGGCGTCAGATGGGTCGTCCTCTCCGACGCCGCCATCAACGACCTCGGCGACGACAGCCCCTCCGGCGAGCAGCTGATCACCGCCCTGCGCGCCGTCATCGACCGGAGCCACGACGCCGGCGTGCGGGTCCTCTGCTCCACCCTCACCCCGTTCAAGGGCGCCGATTATTGGAGTACGCGGGGTGAGGCCGGCCGGGAAGCGGTGAACGCCTTCCTCCGCGGCGCCTCCAGCGGCTGCGACGGTGTGATCGACCTCGACGCCGCCACCCACGACCCGGACGACCCGGCCCGCTACCTCGCCCGGTACGACAGCGGCGACCACCTGCACCCGGACGACGCCGGCATGCGGGCCATCGCCGAGGCGGTGGACCTGTCGCTCTTGCGCTGAGTCGGCCAGGTGACTGAACCGGCGGCACCAGCAGGAGGATCGTCGCCGGCATGACCGCGAAAATTCACTGGGCCGTACTGCCCGCCGACGAGGCCGGAGCCGGCGGCCGCACCTCCGGGCGCCGCGTGCGCCTCGGCGACCAGGCGCTGGTCTGGTCGGCGGAGGCCGAACCGGTCGCACCGGGCGCGCGCACCGGCTCCGTGACGTCCGCGCTGTCCCTGGTCACGCAGGTGGGGCGGGCCTTCCAGGACGCGCACCCGGACGTGCCGGTCATCCTCGACCACGGCCGGCATCTCGTCGTCGAGGGCGGCGAGGCGCTGCGCGGCAAGGACGACACGTGCTGGCGGGTGGAGCCCCTGCCGCCCGGTCCGGTCGTCGTCGACCGGCCGGAGCGGCGGGTCGGGCCGGTGAGCGCGGCGGTCACGAAGGTGCTCGAAGGGGTCACGCGCCCGCCGTACGAAAGCGACCTGACCTGGATCTCCCAGCTGGAGACGCGGCACTCGCTCAGCGAAGGGTTCCGCCAGGCGGCCGACCGCGCCGAGATGGCGCTGACGACCCTGGGGTACGCGACGTCGCGCCAGCCGGTCAGCGTGGGCGGCGGGCAGAGCGCCAACGTCATCGCCGCCCGGCCGGGCCGGGCGGCCGCCGACCGCGGCGCCGTGCTCGTCACCGCCCACCTCGACTCGGTCAACCAGGCCGGCGGCACGAAGGCGCCCGGCGCCGACGACAACGGCAGCGGCGCGGCCGGCCTTCTGCTGCTGGCCCGCGTCCTCGCCGGCCACGAGTGGGAGAACGACCTGCGGCTCATCCTGTTCGGCGGCGAGGAACAGGGTCTGTTCGGCAGCAAGCAGTACGTGGCGGGGCTGCCGGCCGCCGAGCGCGGCCGGATCCGGGCCGTCCTCAACATGGACATGATCGGCGTCCGCAACGGCCCCGAACCCGGGGTGCTGCTGGAGGGCGCCCCGGTCTCGCGGCAGCTGATCGACGACCTGGCCACGGCGGCCGGCGCCGTCACCGGGCTGCGGGTGGAGACGTCGCTCAGCCCGTTCGCCAGCGACCACGTGCCGTTCATCGTGGCCGGCGTCCCGGCGGTGCTGACCATCGAGGGCAACGACGCCGCCAACGGCACCATCCACAGCGAGAACGACCTGCTCACGCACATCGACTACGGGCTCGCGGTGGAGATCCTGCGGATGAACGCGGCCGCGCTGGCCGGGTGGCTACGCCCGGTGGAGGAGGCAGGCTAACATTGCCGCGGTTTCGTCCTTTGCAAGCGAAAACGAGGCGACATGCGGTGGTTCCGGCGCGGGTCCGGCAGTCAGAAGGACCCCGGCCAGCAGCAGGCCATTGTCGACGACATCCGCACCCGCTACGGGCCGCACGTGCCCGGCACCTTCCTGCAGCAGGCCGACGCGGCCGCCGCCCAGCTCGGCGGTGACGACGGGGTGCTGGCCGCGGCCCGCGTCGTGCGGGAGTTCGCCGACGCCGCGTACGCCGACGTGGCCGCCCAGGTCGCCGGGTACGGCTACGCGGTCGACCGCCGCAACTACCGTCCGCTGTGGAGGGAGACCGGCAGCCGCCTGCGCTGGAACCTGTGGGCCCTGCCCGGCGGCCTCCACCCGTACATCCAGGTCAGCGGCGCCGTCGCGGCGATCGGCGCCGAGGCCAAGCGCCTGGTGAAACTCACCGACCCGGCCCCGCCGCTGGCCCACCTGTTCGAGATCCTCGACCTGACGATCGCCGGCTGGGAGTTCGCCCGCGTCCGCCCCGACACCGACGCCGCGACCCTCGCCCACCGCCTCATCGGCACCACCCGCGACCTGCGCGCGGCCATGAGCGACGAGCCACCCCTCCCCCAGCCCGTCCGCGAGCTGATGCGCCGCAACAACACCGTCAACGTCTACGACCCGAACTCCCCCGCCGTCGTCGGCGGCTTCAACCCGGGCAAGGAGATGCGCGAGGCCCTGCTGGCCTAGGGCGGGGCCCATCCCGCCGGGCGAATGGCACAAGCGGTATTACCAATCACGTACGTCGATGGGTAATAGTGCATTGTGGACCTGTCACGGCTCGCCGCGGGCTTCGGCGCGGTTCTGCTCATCACCGCCTCGGCGGTGCCCGCGCACGCCTCGGCGCCCGCGCGCGCCGACGACCGGGGCTCGACGCGGGAGTTCGGGAACGGGCCCGAGCGCAACGAGGTAGCGGCCGCCGACAGCGCGGCGGCGCGGATCCTGTCGGCGGCCGTGCCCGGCGCGGCCTGGAAGCCGGGGCGCCAGGGCTATCCGCGGCGGCACGAGCTGCGGGTCTACCCCGCGAACCCGGAGGACCGCTCGATCAAGCTCGGCCTCATCCCGTACCACGACATCGCCCCTCGGCTGAACGCCCTCCAGCAGGCCTCCGACCGGGTGTCGGCCGAGGTCGTCGGGCACTCCGCGCTCGACCGGGACCTCTATCTGGTCACGGTCACCGCACCCGAGACCGCGGCCGAGGCGGCCCGGCAGCAGCGGTGGCGCGAGCTGATCGAGAACGATCCGGTCGCCGCCAAGCGCGACCGGTCGCTGGCCCGGGGGTACAAGACGCCGGTCTGGATCAACGCGAACATTCACGGCGATGAGTGGGAGGGCACCGACGGCGCGCTGCGCGTCATCGAGCGGCTGGCCACCGCGACCGACGCCGCCACCAAGGCTTTCCTGGCCCGCAGCCGGGTCTACGTCACGGTGACCAACAACCCGGACGGGCGGATCGCCGGCACCCGCGTCAACGGGGCCGGCTTCGACATCAACCGCGACCACGCCACGAGCTCGCAGCCGGAGTCGCGCGCTGTCCGCGACGTCGTCATCGGGACCCAGCCGTTCGTCATGCTCGACGAGCACGGCTACACCGGCACCACGCTGATCGAGCCGGCCACGCCGCCGCACGGGCAGAACTACGAGTACGACCTGTACATCAGGCACGCCCTGCCGAACGCCCTGGGTATGGAGGCCGCGATCCAGCGCCTCGGACACCCCGAGACCACCCGCGCCGACATCCCGTTCCGGGACTACGCTCCCGGTGACTGGGACGACTGGCCACCCATCTTCACCCCGATGTACGCGATGTACCAGGGCGCGGTCGGCCACACCGTCGAGATTCCGTTGCAGGTCAACCGGGACCTCTACACCACTCTGCCGGTCGAGGAGCTGCGCCGCCGCGCGGGCGTCAACACCGACGTCGCCGCCGCGACGATCGAGGCGGCCCTGACGTACGCCGACACGAACCGGGCCTCGTTGCTGGCCGGCCAGATCGAGCAGTTCCGCCGCGGCTGGGCCGGTGAGCCGCAGCGTTCCGTTCCCGACGGTTATGTGCCCGGCTTCGGCCCCGAGGACCGCTACTCGACGACCTTCCCCCGGGCCTACGTCGTTCCGGCCGGCGCCCGGCAGCGTTCCGCACCCGCCGCCGCGCGCCTGGTCAACCATCTGATCGCCCACGACGTCCGGGTCACCGAGGCCCGTACGAGCTTCACCCTGAACGGCCGCCGCTACCCGGCCGGCTCGTACGTCGTGGACATGCACCAGCCCAAGCGCGGCCTGGCCAACGTGCTGCTCGAGGCCGGACGCGACATCTCTTCGCTGGTGCCCCAGATGTACGACATCTCCGGCTGGAGCCATCGCCTGCTCTGGGGCGCCTCGGTCGACATCAGCCGCACCGCGGCGCCGCGCGTGGCCACGTCGCCCGTCTCCGTCGCCACCGGGACGAGCTCCGTTCCCCAGAGCCGGGAGCTGGCTCTCACGCTGCGGGACCCGGCCGACGTCCGGGCCGTCAACGCCCTCCTCGACGAGGGCATCAAATTGCGGCTGTACGGCGCGGCCACCGTCGTCCTCCCGGCCAGTGCGGCGTGGATCGCCGACCGGTTCGGGGTACGTCTCGAGGCCGCCCCGCGCGGCCACGCCGGCACCCCGATCTCGCGTCCGGTGCTGGCCGCCGCCGTGGCCGCCGACGAGCTGTTCGCGCTGCGCGAGATGGGTTTCGACGTCCGAACGGTCTCCACCGCCACCCTCAACGCCGGCGCGAGCCTGGCCGGGGTGACCGGCCTGGTCGTGTCCTCCGGCCTGAACTACACGCAGCTCACCGAGGCCGCCCAGGCACAGGTCGACGACCTGCTCAGCCGCGGCGGTGTGGTCACCCGGGGCGTCACCGGCGCCACGTTCAACGCGGCCGCCGGCCTGCTTCCGGCGACCGCGGTCGCGGGCCGCGGCGACGCCAACGGGGTCGTCGCCGTCCGCAACCCCGGCCAGGTCACCGGCACGGACTCACCGCCTAACTCGTTCGTCTACTCGCCGCTGTGGTTCACCGGCACCGGGTTCACCGTCGAACAGCGCTACGCCGAGACCCCACTCGTCGCCGGACACTGGCTGCCCACCGCTCCCGGCGTGGGTGGCCCGTCCCAGGCGGCGGGCCAGGCCTCGGTCGTCTCCGGCACCACGGCCCGAGGCAGCCGAGCCGTCCTGTTCGGCACCGAACCGTTGTTCCGAGCCCACCCGAAGGGCCTGTACGCGCAGTTCGCCCGCGCCCTCTACTGGACCAACTCTTAGGCGCGGAGCCCTTCGTAGAGCCAGACCAGGCCCGCGCCGGGCGCGCCGAACGCCGGTGGGACCGCTCGTCCGGTGGCGCGGCCCAGGGTCGCCAGGTCGGTCACCTCACCGGGCGTCCAGCCGTGCCGGGTCAGCACCGCGGGTGGCTGCTGGCCGACCAGCCCGTACGCCCAACTGGAGGTCAGCTGCCGCCAGGTGACCCGGCCGCGACCAGCGCCGCGCCGGCACCTTCGGCGGCCAGGTCGGCCGCCACCTCGACCCGCCGGCCGGTGCTCCGGGCCCCCAGCTGGGTCAGCACCCGGTCCTTGAACGCGAACACGGCGGGCCGGTCGACTTCGAAGACCGTGACCTCGGCGCTCAAACCGAGCCGATACGCCCGGGTGTCGAGCCCGGCACCGAGCAGCACCACCTGCCGGCAGGTGTCCTGAGCCCGCCGGACGGCCCGGTCGAAGAACGGGGTGCGCTGCGGGATGTAGAACTCGAACACCGCCCACAGCGAGGACGAGCCCCGGTCGCCGGCCGGCCCCAGGTCGGGCAACGCTCCCGCCGGATCGAGGACCTGACCGGTGTAGGCCGCGATGAACTCCGCCGCGTACGGATCCTCCACCAGGCGGCGGCCGTCCCGGCGGCTCTCCTGAGGCCGGCTGTAGGCGGTCAACAGCGCCGTCCACCCGACATCACTCGACATGCGCAGCAGTCAACCACCGCGTCGCGCCCGCTTCCCGCCATCCGCCTCGGCTGTTCCCTCAAGGGCAACCCGGTTTGCTCACGGGCACGGCCGGCGTCCTGGCGGGGACGCCGGCCGCGGGTTTCTCAGGAGTTGTACGCCTCGGCGGTCACCTTCAGACCGCGGGGGCGGCCGAGCCGGGACGGCCAGGTGATGGCGACCTTGCGGGTCTCACCGGGGAGCAGCCAGAAGTAGTTGTCGCTGTACTCGGCCGGCAGGACCCGCTCCCCCGCGCCGTCGCGCAGGGCGACCCGGACCAGCGCCGCCACCGCCCGGCCCCGGTTGGTGACCGTTGCCGTGACGCCGCCGGCCGCCGATGCCGTGTGCACGTCGAGCTTGGTGTGCGCCATCGTCGACAGGGCCCGCATGTCGGACGGTTTTGTGTACCGCCAATAGGTGTTCTCCGACAGGAGTTCCCCCTTGGCGGTGCGCATTTCCAGCCGTACCACATGAAGCGGTTGACCCTGCGGCGCGGCAACCGTGAACGCCGGAGTCGTCGCGGAAGCCGCCACGGACAGTGTCTGCCTCTGCTCCCGACCCAGCGGCTTGCCCGCCAGGTCGTACGCACGCGCCGTCACCGTCACATCGATCAATGCCGACGGAGTGTGGTTCACCGCCCGCACCCGCCACGTACCCGGATCCGCCTGCACGTGACGCGGCGCACAACTCTTCCGAGCGCCGTAATACGCGCCATTGACATCCAAGTCATAGTCATACGTCTGCCACACCGTGCTGTACCAAGCCGGATGCGACATCCACAGCAACAACCCGGACGCGTTGTCGAACAACGACGAGTTCCACGCCTCGAACATCGCCCGATGGCTCTCATAGTTCACGAACTGAGCGCGAGCGCTGAACTCCTCCAGCGACGACGCCACCCCCAGCCGCTCCTCGATCGCCTGCTGGTAACCGCCGACGTGCTGGTTCCCGATCAGCGCCCAGTCGTGGTAGCCCCACACCTCGCAGATCGGCCACGCCGGCTGGTCGCCGGCGAGGTTGCGCAGGGTCTCCGGGTGCGGCACCACGGGCATGCCGATCTCGGTGTGGAAGCCGAGCGTCCCGTTCTTGTAGACGTTCGGGTCCGGGTAGGTGACCGGGTCGATCCAGTGCCACGGGCCGGAGCCGCTGACGACGCCGGCGTTCGACGACGGCACATAGACGATCTCCGGGTCGAGCTCGGCCACCGCCCTACGCAGGCCGGCGTCGATCGCCGGCGGCGGGAACTGCTCGTTCGCCCCACACCACACCGCGATGCTCGGATGATGCCGATACCGGCGAATCGTGTCGGCGACGATCGCGTCGTACGTGGCCGACTCCTCGATGAACGGCCCGGCCTCCCAGAAATCGTTCCAGACCAGAATCCCGTACTCGTCACAAGCCGCGAAGAACTCCTCACGGGTACTGCTGCCGATCCAGTTACGAATCATCGTGAAGTTCATGTCCCGATGCATCGCCACCGCCTCCCGCAGCAAATGCGGCTGAGTACGGCGCAACAACTCGTCCCAGCCCCAGTTACCGCCACGGCAGAACACCGGCACACCGTTCACGCTGATCTTCAGCTCGGTCGCACGGTTGTCGACCGCCTTGACGTCCTTCCACGACGAGCCGTCGGCCGAGACCTGGACGACGAAGTCCCTGGCGTACGCCTGTTCCCAGTCGATCCGAATTTGGTCGAACGTGGCCACCGCGCCCAGGTCGACCTGGATCCACTGGTTGTCGGCCGACTCGGAGGCCCAGCGCGTCCGGGGATTGCCGTCGGTGACGTTGCCCGGCGGGTTCGACGATTCGCTCGTCGAGGCCGTCGCCGTCTTGCCGCGGGCCAGGTCGTCGCCGTCGGCCAGGACCGAAAGGGCCCACATCGACACGCCCCAGTCCGTGACCCGCTTGCCGGCCTGGACGCGGACATAGCGGCCGCTGGTACCCGGCACCTCGACAACCTGGCGGCCGGTGTTGCCGGGCGCCGTCTCGTTGTCGACCGCCTTCACATCGGTCCACGGGCCGCTCTCGCCGTCGGCCACCTGCACGCGGTAGTTCAGGGCGAACGCCTGCTCCCAGAGGATCGTCACGCGGTCGAAGTCGGCCGCCGCGCCGAGGTCGACCTGGATCCACTCGTTGTCGCGGTAGTCGGAGCTCCACCGGGTGCCCGGGTCGCCGTCGACGACCGCGGCCGGGCTCGAGCCGTCCCCGGCCGACGACGCCGTGGCGGTCTTGTTCAACGCCAGGTCGGCGCCGTCTCCGTCGGAGACCGAAAGGGACCACATCGACACGCCCCAGCCCGTGGCCCGGGCGCCGGCCTGGATCCGTACGTAGCGCTTGTGCTGCCGGTCGAACGTGACGGTCTGCGCCGCCTTGCCGTCCTGGAAGTTCAGCGGCGGCTTGGCGGCCGGGCTGATCACCACCGGCAGGTGCGACTCGTACGAGAACTCGCGGATGCCGTACCGGATCTTGCGGGTGTCGCTGACCGTGCGGCCGACGGTGGCGGTGACCGTGAGGTCGTGCAGATGCGGCTCGCCGTACCCGTTGGGCCACCACAACTTGGGGTCACGAACGCGCACGGTGCCGAGCGTGACGTCGAGGCTCGCGCCGGCCGGAACGGTCACGGTCTTGGTCACGCCGAGCGACGCCTTGAGCGTCACGGTGGTCGCCGTGGCGGCCACGTTGCGCACCGGGACGGTCACGGTGATTTCGCCGGTACGCGAGTCGGGCACCTTGGTGACGACGCGCAGGTCGCCGATGACGATGTCGCCCGTGCTGCGCAGGCGGACATGGTTCCAGATGCCCGAGGCGCGGTCCCGGACGGCCGGCATCCAGTCCCAGCCGGACACCGCGAGGTAGGTCGGCGAATCCTTGAAGATCGAGCCACCGCCGAGGAACGTCCAGCTGTTCAGCGACTTGTCGCCGGGCGTGCCCGGGTGCGGCATCGGCGAGATCTTCACCCGGACGGTGTGCTGGGCGTGGCCCTTCAGCGCCTCGGTGATGTCGAAGGCGGCCCGCGCGAACGGGTGCGTCACGGTGCCCACCTCGACCCCGTTGACCCAGGTCGTGGCGGCGTGGTTGACGCCATCGAACTCCAGCCAGACGTGCCGCGAGGCGTCGAACCCCCGCGGCAGCTTGAACTCGCGGCGGTACCACCACGCGTGCCGGGACAGCGCCTCGGGAATGCGCAGGTTCTCGAAGCCGGCGACCGGGTCGGGCAGGTGGCCCTGCTCGACGAGACTGGCCAGAACCGTACCGGGAACGGTGGCGGGCACCCAGTCGCGCGGGTCCGAGTCGGCGAAGTCGTCCATCGTCAGCGCCCAGCCCGACTCCAGCGGCACCGTCCCGTCCTTGGCGACACCCAGCGCGGGCGCGGGCTCGGTGTTGCCGCCGGCCCAATCGGTCCAGCCCTTCGCCCGCGGCCGGGCGCCGAGGGCACGCCCGTACACCTGGAAGCCGTTGAGACCGGCCGGGTTGGAGTTGTGCTGCTTCCGCACGCTCAGCCGCACGTGCCGCGCTCGCGCCGGCTTCGCCAGGGCGATCTGCTGCACGCCGCCCGAGCCCTCGGCCGTCTCATGTACCACGGTCCAGGTCTTGCCGTCGGAGCTGACTTCGATGGTGTACGCCGTGGCCGCGCTCGACAGGACCTCGTCCCCGTCGGTGCCGCCGTAGTTGCCGTCGAACGGCCCGTCGGCGAGGGTCGCCTCGAACGTCAGCGTGACCGCCGAGATCTCGCAGACGGCCTGCAGGTCGACGGCGATCCACTGCGGGTCACC
Source organism: Actinoplanes sp. NPDC048988 (assembly GCF_043197815.1). Lineage (NCBI taxonomy): Bacteria > Bacillati > Actinomycetota > Actinomycetes > Micromonosporales > Micromonosporaceae > Actinoplanes > Actinoplanes sp. NPDC048988. The sequence continues at coordinate 49,611 of NZ_JBICTW010000011.1, forward strand.
GCCGCCGGCGCGCCATCCGGAGCCCCGCACGCCGGCCTGCGGCAGACGATCGACGACAAAGGACGGCTGCGCCGGGGCGTACGCCGTGGAGGACGCCGTGACGGGCCGGTGAAGAGCCAATTCGGTGGTGGCGGGAGCAGCACCGGGGGAAGCGGCACGGGCCGCGCCCATCGGCAGCGCGACGGAGGCGAGCAGCCCACCGCCGGCGCCGAGAAGCGCCCGTCGGGACACGGACGGTGAATCGACCATGATGACTCCAGGAGGACGTTGACAACGTTGTCATAAGACGGCCAAGATTCCAATGTGTCAAGACCACGTTTCGACCGTCGATCGTGCGCCGCAGTCAACCATCCTGACCTCGCCGCCCGATGCTGTTCGACCCGGCCTTTCCCGTGAGGGCAACCCCGCTTGCCCCCGAACCGTCCGAGCGGGCGCTTGGCGAGGGGGAATCGGAGCGGCCGGCCGCGACGTTCGCGCACCATGACCTCATGAACGCGGACCACGTACCGACGCTGTTCCTGATGGTCGGTCTTCCCGGGTCGGGCAAGACCGTGCGAGCGCGTGAGCTGGCGGCGGAGCGCGGAGCCCTGCGGCTCACCCCCGACGAGTGGGCGCTCACCCTCTTCGGCCAGGAAGACTGTCACCAGGAGCGACCGAACGGCAAGCGGTGGCTGCTGGAAGGCCTGCTCATCACCATGGCCATCGACACCCTGCGGCTACGGCTCAGCGTCGTACTCGACTTCGGGCTGTGGTCGCGCGACGAACGCTCGGCCCTCCGCTGGCTGGCCGCTTCCGCCGGGGCCGCCAGCGAGATCGTCTACCTGCCGGTGGACCGTGCGGAGCAGTGGAGCCGGATCCAGAACCGCTGGAAACACACCCCGGAGCGGACGTTCCCGATGGCCGAGGCCGAACTCGGCCCCTGGCGGGAGATGTTCGAGGTCCCCGGCGCCGATGAGCTCTCCGGTTCGTTCCCGCCGCCCGAGGACGAGAGCTGGCTCGACTGGGCCCAGCGATTCTGGCCCTCCCTCAGGTGGGATCGGTGAACGAGACCGGCTTCCCGGCGGCCCGGGCGTAGGCGATCTCCCTGCGCGTGGACTCGCCGACGTACCCACCCGGGTTGACGATCAGCACCCGGTCGGCCAGATCGATCTTGCGCAGGTGAAGGTCGCCCAGGACGGCCTTCTGCTCGCCGGTGATCGGCTCGTCCGTTCCGCGTTCCTCACCACGCGGAAAGACAGCCGGCGCAACCACGATGACACCCGCGAGGGTCAGCTCACGGTTGGCCGCGCCGATCTCGTCCAGGAACCGCGCGGAGCCACAGATACAGACAATCTCAGGTCGCCCGGTCACAGCCCATCTTCCCATTCCCTGCCTACGGAAAAGCACCGGCCCGAGGGCCGGTGCTCACCCGTGGTGGATCAGAAGGCCGGCAGGACCGAGCCCTGGTACTTGTCGGTGATGAACTTCTTGACCTCCGCGCTGTGCAGCAGCTTCTCGAGCTTCTGCACGCGGGCGTCGTTCTCGTCGCCGGTGCGCACGACGACCAGGTTGGCGTACGGGTTGTCGTCGCCCGACTCCAGGGCCAGCGAGTCCGTGGCCGGCTTGAGGCCGGTCTCGATGGCGTAGTTGCCGTTGATGACCGAGACGGCCGTGTCCTCGAGGCTGCGGGGCAGCTGAGCCGCCTCCAGCGCCTTGAACTTCAGGTTCTTCGGGTTGCCCGTGATGTCCTTCTCGGTGGCCTTGACGCCGACGCCGTCCTTCAGCGTGATCAGGTTGTTCTTGGCCAGCAGGCTCAGCGCGCGGCCCGAGTTGGACGGGTCGTTCGGGATGCCCACGACGCCACCCGACGGGACCTCGGCCAGGCTCTTCACCGTCTTGGAGTAGACGCCGAGGGGCTCGATGTGCACCGGCTTGAGCGCGGTGAACTTGTAGCCCTTGGACGCGATCTCCTCTTCCAGGTACGGGACGTGCTGGAAGTAGTTGGCGTCGAGCTGCTTCTCCTTGAGGGCCACGTTCGGCTGGATGTAGTCGTTGAACTCGACGATGTCGAGCTTCAGGCCCTCCTTGGACGCCAGGTTGTCCGCGACGTACTTGAGGATCTCCCCGTGCGGGACCGGGCTGACGCCGACCTTCAGGGTGTCGGAGGACGAGCCGGCGGCCTCATCGGAGTCGGAACCGCAAGCGGCCAGCCCCAGCAAGAGGGAAGCGGACGCTACGAGGGCGGTGATGGAGCGGCGCACAGAACAACCTTTCTTATTTGTGGGAGAGCCGGCGGACGACGAGATCGCCCGCCACCTGTACGAGCTGGACGAAGACCACGAGCGCGGCGACGGTCGCGATCATGACCTCGGTCTCGAAGCGCTGGTAGCCGTAGCGGATGGCCAGGTCGCCGAGGCCGCCGCCGCCGACCACGCCGGCCATGGCCGAGTAGCCGACCAGGGCGATGACCGTGATGGTCAGGCCGGCGACCAGACCGGGGCGGGCCTCGCGGAGCAGCACCTTGCCGACGATCTGGGTGCGGGTGGCGCCCATCGCGGTCGCGGCCGCGATCACGTCGTTGGGCACCTCGCGCAGGGCGGCCTCGACGATGCGGGCGAAGAACGGGATGGCGCCGATGGTCAGCGGCACGATGGCCGCGTCGGTGCCGATCGTCGTGCCGACCACGGCCCGGGTGAACGGGATGACCGCCACCAGCAGGATGATGAACGGCAGCGAACGGGTGATGTTCACGATCAGGCCGAGCACCGAGTAGAGCGGCGGCGCCGACAGCAGCCCGCCGGGCGCGGTGAGCACCAGGAGCACGCCGAGCAGCAGCCCGCCGAGCGCGGTCAGGACGGTCGACACGAAGACCATCCAGGCGGTCTCCTGCAGGCCCACCCCGAGCAGGTCGAAGACTTCGGACCAGGTCATGCCACTACCTCCACCTGGGCGCCGGCCGTTCGCAGGAACTCGATCTGCCCAGCGGCGTCACCCGTGAGGGCCAGTCGCCACCGCCCGGCGCGGGTCGCGGCCAGCGTCTCGACGGAGCCACTCAGGATCCGTACATCGGAGGAGAACTCGCGCGACAGCGCGGACAGAAGGGGCGAGTCGGCAACGGAACCGCTGACCGTCACGTCGACGACCGTCTGCCCGGACACCGGGGACGGCGCGCCGAGCGGGAAGATGTCCCGTGCCAGGGAGGAGCCGGGCCGGTGCAGCAGGTCGGCCACCGGGCCGGACTCGAGGAACTTGCCGTCGCGCATCACCGCGGCCGAGTGGCAGATCTTCTTGACGACCCCCATCTCGTGGGTGATCAGCAGGATCGTGAGGCCGAGCCGCTGGTTGAGATCGAGCAGCAGCCGCAGGATCGAGTCGGTCGTCTCCGGGTCGAGCGCGGAGGTCGCCTCGTCGGAGAGCAGCACCTTGGGCCGCGCCGCGAGCGCGCGGGCGATGCCCACGCGCTGCTTCTGGCCTCCGGACAATTGCGAGGGGTACGCGTCCTCGCGCCCGCCCAGGCCGACCAGCTCGATCAGCTCCGACACGCGGGCCTTGCGCGCGGCCCGCGGCTCGCCGGTGACCTCGAGCGCGAACGCGATGTTGCCGGCCACGGTCCGCGAGGAGAGCAGCGCGAAGTGCTGGTGGATCATCCCGATGCCGTGCCGGGCGAGCCGCAGTCTCCGGCGGTTCAGCGCGGTCAGGTCGACACCGCCGACGGCGATGCGCCCCTCGTCGGGGCGTTCGAGCATGTTGACGCAGCGCAGGAGCGTGCTCTTGCCGGCGCCGCTCTGCCCCAGCACGCCGAAGACGTCACCCTCACCGACGGTGAGGTCGACGCCGTCGACGGCGCGCACCTCACGGCCGCGGCTCCGGTAGGTCTTCCGGAGTCCCGTTATCTCGATCAAGAAGCACCCTTAAAGCCTAGATATCCCATAGGCTGATGGGACATCGACAGACCATAGCGGTACCGTTCGCCCGAGGAAAGTTCGTGTAACGACCGTCACCAGCCTGATACCTGACCGTCACCTACTCAGAGCGGCCCGTTTCGCCTTCGATGGTCCGGGTGACTTTGCTCCAAGGATCTTGAGCGGTTCCAGATTTCGTTTATCGGCTCCGGACCCGGGTACCCCGATGGCGTCGCAATCCGCCATCTTCCGGAGGATGTACGCATAATGGCAGCTAGTAACCCCGCCAAGAAGGTCAAGGACGTAGTGGAAGCCGCCGCCGCGAAGGTGGCCGACGCCCTGACGCCGCCGGTGCCGGGAGCGCCCTCGAGCGCGCCGCCGACCGTCGCGGAACCCACCACGCCCGTCGAGCCCCTGCCGCCGAAGAAGGAACACGGTGCGCCGGACACCCGTACACCGACCGGCGCCGAAACCGGCGCGCCGGCCGAGAGCAAGGGCCAGCAGGGTGCCTATCTGACCACGGCGCAGGGCGCTCGCCTGCGCGACACCGACCACTCGCTCAAGGCCGGGCCGCGCGGGCCGATCCTGATGCAGGACCACCACTTCCGCGAGAAGATCACGCACTTCGACCACGAGCGGATCCCGGAGCGCGTCGTGCACGCCCGCGGCGCCGGCGCCCACGGCACGTTCGTCGGGTACGGCACCGCCGAGGGCGTCACCCGGGCCGGGTTCCTCAAGAAGGGCAAGGAGACCGACGTCTTCGTCCGCTTCTCGACCGTGCTCGGTTCTCGGGGATCGGCCGACACCGTACGGGACACCCGCGGTTTCGCCACGAAGTTCTACACCGACGAGGGCACGTTCGACCTGGTCGCCAACAACATCCCGGTCTTCTTCATCCAGGACGCGATCAAGTTCCCGGACGTCATCCACGCCGGCAAGCCGCACCCGGACCGCGAGATCCCGCAGGCGCAGAGCGCGCACGACACGTTCTGGGACTTCGTCTCGCTGCACACCGAGGCCCAGCACCACACCATCTGGAACATGTCCGACCGGGGCATCCCCCGCTCGTACCGGACCATGGAGGGTTTCGGGGTCCACACGTTCCGCCTGATCAACGAGGCCGGCGAGACCGTGCTGGTCAAGTTCCACTGGAAGCCCAAGCTCGGCGTGCACTCGCTGACCTGGGAGGAGGCGCAGATCGCGGCGGGCGTCGACCCGGACTTCCACCGGCGCGACCTCTACGACGCCATCGAGGCCGGCGCGTTCCCCGAGTGGGAGCTGGGCATCCAGGTATTCCCGGACACGCCCGAGGAGACGTTCGCCGGCATCGACCTGCTCGACCCCACCAAGATCGTGCCGGAGGAGCTCGCCCCGGTTCAGCGGGTCGGCAAGCTGGTGCTGAACCGCACCCCGCGCAACTTCTTCGCCGAGACCGAGCAGGTGGCCTTCCACCTCGGCCATCTGCCGCCGGGCATCGACGTGACGAACGATCCACTGCTTCAGGGTCGGCTTTTCTCGTACGTCGACACGCAGCTCACCCGGCTCGGCGGTCCCAACTACTCGCAGATCCCGATCAACCGGCCGCACGCTCCGGTCAACGACATGCTCCGCGACGGCTTCCACCAGCACGCGGTGCACGCCGGGGTCGCGCCGTACCGGCCGAATTCGCTCGACGGCGGCAACCCGTTCACCGCGGGCGACAAAGAGCAGGCCTTCCTTGATTTCCCGGTACGCGTCGCCGAAGCACCCAAGATCAGGCAGAACCCGGCCTCGTTCGACGACCACTACAGCCAGGTGCGCCTGTTCTGGCTGAGCATGTCGCCGGTCGAGAAGGAGCACATCATCCGGGCCTACACGTTCGAGCTCGGCAAGTGCTACGAGCAGGCGATCAAGGAGCGCCAGCTCCAGAGCCTGGCCAACATCGACCCGGTGCTGTGCGCCGAGGTCGCCACCGGCCTGGGCCTGCCCGCACCCAAGCCCACCGTCGAGCTGATCGACCCGCAGCCGAGCCCGGCCCTGTCGCAGGTCGGCGGCGAGTGGCCGCCGGACGGCCGGATCGTCGGCATCGTGGTCGGCCCCGACGGCACCGAGGTGCCCGGCCTGGCCGAGGTCCGCGAGACGATCCAGGCGGCCGGCATGGTCCCGCTGATCATCGCCCCGCACGGCGGCAAGGTCGGCGGCCTGCCGGTGCAGCGCACGTTCGCCACCGCCCGCTCCATCGAGTTCGACGCGATCCTGGTCGGCGCCGCGCCGGTCCCGGCCCCGGACGCGATCCCGGCCCGCGACGACAAGGCCGGCGCCGCCGCGACCTCGGTCGACCCGCGGGTGGTCCTGTTGCTCGACGAGGCGTGGCGCCACGCCAAGGCGATCGGCGCCTGGGGCGAGGGCGCCGAGGCGCTGGCCGCGGCCGGCATCACCGGCACCCTGGGAGTGGTCAGCGCCGAGTCCGGCGCGGCCGCCCTGACCCAGGTGCAGCAGCTGATGGCCGCCCACCGCGTCTGGGAACGCTTCCCGGCCACGGTGGCCTGACCGCTCCTCGCAGCGTCATCGACAGCGGGACCCGTGACGACACGGGTCCCGCTGTTTCAGCGTTCCGGCCGCTTACCGGCCACTTCCACCCGGGTGCCGGTCAGCGTGGAGGTGACCGAGAGGAAGCGCGCCGCGCGCAGGGCGCTCGCCACCCGGGTGGCGATCCCCTCGATCGCCTCCCGGGTCGGGCGCTCCGCGACGACGTGGAAGGTCCCGCCGGGCGCGAGAAGCCGCCCGACCCGCTCCACCAGCCGAGGCGGCGTGCCCAGCCAGAACAGGCTCACATTGACCGCGAAGATCACGTCGAACGACCCGTCCGGCAGCTCAGCCGTCGTGATGTCGAGCTGCCGCACCTCGGCCCGGCCGGCCCGGATATGAGCGGCATTCCGCTCGCGGGCCACGCGCACCGCCCCGGCCGCCCGGTCGATGGCCAGGATGTGCCCGGTCGTGAGCCGCTCGGCGACCAGCGCGGCCGTGGCCCCGCTGCCACACCCGATCTCCAGCACCCGGTCGGCGCCACCGACCGCGAAGGTCTCGGCCCGGCTCAGCAGTGCGTTGAAGCCCATGGCACCCCCGCGCCCAACGCTCTCACGTTGATTGATGTCACCACACGATCATGCCGACACCACCTCCCCTTCCGCCACGCCGGGCCCCGCGAGCTACCTCACGCTCACCCTGGCCGGCCCGTCCGGTCGTTTCAGAAGGCGCCTTCCAGCACGCCCAGCCGAAAGCAGACGTCGATCTCCTTGACGATGCCGCACAAAAAGCGGTGGTTCCGGGCGAGGTGATCTCTCGCCGCCGACCGGTTCTCCGGGACGGTCCTCGCCTGTTCGCTCTCGAAGTCGTGGATCCGCTTCTCGAACACCGCATACGCCGGCAGGATCTCGTGCAATGTTTTCGCGACGTCGTCGTGCGTCGCTTCGGGATCCAATTCGACACAGAATTCGGCCAACTGCCGCAGGTAGTAGTAATACCACGCCCTGTTCTCCTCCGCGATGGAAAGAATCTTCCGCCGAGTTGCCATTCGACCGGCCGAACCTCGAAGGCCGGAGAATACCGGCAGGCCCCGATAGTGTGATCGCAGCAGATTATCGACGTCGTCCACCAAGCCATTGATCTCATGGACGAACTGCGCGGGAAACAAACGCGCACGCTTCTGATAGTGAGCTTCGATGCGACGACCAAGAGCATCTACCCTCGGAATCAGCCGCCTCCACTCATAGGACTGCGTCACCAGCTGATCGAGGTTCGGCCTGTCGGCTGTCCATGCCGAGCCGACACAATACTGGGCCACCGCCTCGAGGTAGCGGCTGAAATTGTCCCAGTGTATGCGGGCTGATTCCTCCGCGCTTCGAAGGTCACCACCGCCGTCGACGAAACAGTATTTCGTGTAGCTGACCGGTTCGTGGAACTGATGGTGATCCGGGAATTCGTCGATGATCACGGGCGTCGGCTTCCGCGGCCGTGCCAGCGCGCCCGCGTTCCCGGGCCCCTTGAGGCTGCCGTTGGCGATGATTCTGCGGCTGGGCACGGCATTGCCATCGGAGTCGCCGACGTTGGGACCGGACGTGACGTACGACGCGTTCTGGGTCAAGGCGAGGCGGTGCGCCGTCCCGCTTCCGCCCTGCTGGGGTTGAGGCAGGGAGCGAGCGATCAGACGTTGCGCCAGCTCGAGGAAAAGGCCGTTCAGTTCGATGAGGCGGGGAGCGCCGGGAATGCCATGCCGGAGGAGGGTCACCAGCTCGCCGGTGAACGCGGTGTGACGCTCGTCGACGGCGAACTCCGACACGCTCGACGCCGCCGACGACGCCATGATGAAGGCACCACGGATGTCGATCTGAGCGGCCAGTTCAGCGTCGCCCCCGCTCAGATGAAACGGCCGGAGCGCCCTCCCCGAGAAACAGCAGTCCAGGATGATGACCTTGTTGCGCGCCGGCGACTCGGCGCAAGCCTCGACGATCCACTCATAGGGCATCGCGGTGCGCCGCATGTAGTCCCAGTGACTGTTGGGCTGCGCGAGATACAGCGAGCCGCCGCCACTGGGCCAGCCATGGCCCGAGTAGTAGATTACCAACGTGTCCCGCGCCGCCTTCGCGGCGTCCTCGAGCCGGCGGCCCAGGACGCCGAGATCGGGCTCATTCAGCAGGACTTCACAATTCGCTTCGCTGAGTCCCCCCAGAAGCGGGTCGGTCAAGATATCCGCGAGCTCGGCGACATTCTCCTCGACTTGGGTAATGGCCTTCAAGTTGCCCGTGGGATCGCGGTAGCTGCTGGTCCCGAAGAGGAAAGCCCGGGAAGTAAGTGGATCGGGCAGGCGGGTCAAGCGCCTTACTCCTTGAGCGCGGCGTTCGTGGCGGCTTCCAGCGCCATCACGAGAATCTCCGGAGCCCGGTTGAGATCGTCGCTGGTCAGAGTGACCTTCTCGCCGGCCGCCGTCTCAACGGTGACGGTGACGGTGGGGCGACGATATCTGATCCAGGTATGAATGGCCTGCGTCAACGCGGCAGCGGCACCCCCACTGCCCAGCGCCGCGACCAGCACGTCGGCGACCGCGCCCATCTCACCGGCACGAGGAGCCCGGGGCAGAAGCTCTATTCGGCCCTGCAACTCCCGCTCTCCGCGCAGCCACTCATAAAGATCATCCAAATATCTGCGATCCGTCCGGACGAAAACTTTCGCAGAGTCCATCCGCCCACTATGACAGCAGTCCGCCACCGGGCGGAAAACGCAAACAAAGATCCTCCAAACCTGATCCCCAGCAGTCGATTCGCAAGACTGTCCGGCCGGTTGCGTGAGCGCGGGATCAGGTGCCGCCGCGCTCGAACACCCGGCCGTCGGCGCCTTCCTTGAGGAGCCCACTGGTGGACGGGACGACCACCGAGCGGATTGCGGCGCGAATCGCGCGGTGCTCGGTCGACTGGTTCGGCCGCTACGTCATTCGCACCAGCGGGACTAGCTAGCGCAGTGGGCCGTAGGCCGCCTTGTAGGAGATCGGGCCCATCAGCGGGAGCAGGGCGTTGCGGAGGCGGATCGGCAGGGCGGCGACCTTGGAGAAGCGGTCCGTGGCGGCCTGGATGTGGGTGACCCGGTCGCGGCGGCGTTCCTCGTAGCGGGCACCCACCGAGTCCCAGGCGCCGGCGGCGAGCAGGTCGGCCAGGGTGATGGCGCCCTCCAGGGCCAGGGCACCGCCCTGGGCCCAGACCGGGGCGGTGGCGTGGGCGGCGTCGCCGATCAGGACGCAGCGGTCGCGGTGCCAGGTGGCGATCCGGACCTCCTCGATCGGTGAGTGGTAGAGACGGCCGGGGCTGTCGAGGACCGCCCGCACCTTCTCCGGGTATCGGCCGAACGTTTCCCGCAGCCACGACGGGTCGGCCTCGACCGGGCCGCCTCGGGTGGCCGAGGCGAAGACGTACACCTCGGACTCGTCGACCGGGATCATCAGGAACGCGCCCTCGGCGCCCGACCAGACCGTGAAGCAGTCGACGCCCGGGTTCGGGGCCATGAATCGCCAGCTGGCGCGGCTCAGCACGGCCGAGCGCATGCCGGCGTGGCCGAACACCTGCTCGCGGACGCTCGAGTGGACGCCGTCGGCGCCGACCACGAAACCGTACGGGCGGCCGCCCACCCGGGCGCCCGACGCCTCCAGCTCGATGGGGCCGGCCTTGGCGACGGTGCTGGTGGTGTCCTCGCCGAGCAGCGCGTGCAGGTCGGACCGGCGGACGCACCGGGGGCGGGCGTCGGGGCCCCAGAACTCGTCCTCGTCCACCGCGAACAGCACCCGCCCGGCCGCCGACCGGTACTCGCGGCGGCGGGTCGGGCGGCCGATCTTCTCCAGGCCGGCGCGCAGGCCCAGCGCGTGCAGGGCGGCCACCGCGTTGCCCGGCAGGTTGATCGCCAGGCCGCCGTCGCCGGCCGCCGGGTCGCGTTCCAGCAGCTCGAACGGCACGTCCCGCTGCCGCAGAGCCCGCGCCAGGGCCAAGCCGGCGATGCCGCCGCCGACCACCAGCACCGTGTCGTCACTCATCGTCGTTCCTCCCCCGTCCTGAGGTTCCAGAACACCGTGCGTTCCGGCGGAGAAGGTACCGTTCTGTCGGAGATCAGCCCAGAAGGGCAACCAGGGATGAGACGACGGACGCAGTGTCGCCGGTGCCGGCCAGGTCGCGGGTGCGGGTCCCGGGGAACCTGAGGCTTTCCTCGATGGCGGCCATCACATCGGCGGCGGCGGCCGCGTGGCCGAGGTGCTCCAGCATCAGCGCGGCCGACCAGACCGCGCCGATCGGGTTGGCCACGCCGTGCCCGGCGATGTCCGGGGCCGAGCCGTGTACCGGCTCGAACATGGACGGGTAGGTGCGGGTCGGGTCGAGGTTGGCCGACGGGGCGATGCCGATGCTGCCGGCCACCGCGGCGGCCAGGTCGCTGAGGATGTCGCCGAACAGGTTGGACGCCACGATGACGTCGAACCGCGCCGGGTCGAGCACGAGTTTGGCCGCGAGGGCGTCGATGTGCTCGCTGTCCGTCCGTACCTCCGGGAACTCCGCCGCGACCTCGGCCACGATTTCGTCCCAGAACGGCAGCGTGTGCACGATGCCGTTGGATTTGGTGGCCGAGGTGACGTACGAGCCGCGGGTGCCGGCCAGTTCGAACGCGAACCGGGCGATCCGGGTCACGCCGGGCCGGGTGAAGACGGCCTCCTGCACGGCGAACTCGTCGGGGAAGCCGCGGTTGAGCCGGCCGCCGATCTCGCTGTACTCCCCCTCGACGTTCTCCCGGATCACCACGAAGTCGACGGCGCCCGGCTCGGCGGCGCGCAGCGGCGACCGCACGCCCTCGAAAACCCGGATCGGCCGCAGGTTGACGTACTGCCGGAAGGCCCGCCGGATCGGGATCAGCAGACCCCACAGCGAGACATGGTCGGGTACGCCGGGCCAGCCGACCGCGCCGAGCAGGATCGCGTCGTACGGCCGTAGCCGCTCGATGGCGTCGGCCGGCATCATCTCGCCGGCGGCCGCGTAACGCTGGCAGGACCAGTCGAACTCGTCGTACTCCAATTCGATCTTGTGGCGGGCCGTGACCGCCGCCAGCACCTGCCGGGCCGCCCAGGTCACCTCCAGGCCGATGCCGTCGCCGGGGATGACCGCTATCCGCTGCGTCATCGCGGTCACCCGAGCCCGACGAGCGCGACCATGAGCGGCAGCACCAGCAGGATGAGGATGGCGCCGAGGACGTCGAAGGAGGCGCCGGATCGGATCATCGTGGTGATCGGGACCACGCCGGAGCCGTAGACGACGGCGTTCTGCGGGGTGGAGACCGGCAGCATGAAGCCGAACGACGCCGCGAAGGTGGCGGCCAGGGCCGGCACCAGCGGGTTGATGCCGGCCGCGACGGCGATCGGGATGATGATCGGCACGACCACGGCGGCCGAGGCGGTGTTGCTGGTCGTCTCGGAGACCAGGATGGCCAGCACGACGGCGAACGCGGTGATGGCGAAGGTGCTGCTCAGGCCGAGGGCGTCGGCGCTGGACTCGCCGATCCGCTCGGCCAGGCCGGTGTCGGCCAGCAGCGAGCCGAAGATGATGCCGGTGCCGAACAGCACGATCGTGCCCCAGTCGATGCGCTGGGCGTCGCTCCAGTTGAGGGTGAACTCGCGCTCGCGCCAGGACGTGGGCAGCAGGAAGAGCAGCGACGCGCCGAGCACGGCGACCACGCCCTCGTTGAGGCGGCCGCTGACCACGTCGTACACCTTCGAATCGGTCCCCGCGACCAGCGCCACGATGCCCGGGAAGATCCAGAGGGCGACCGTGACCGCGAAGGCGATCACGGTGTTGCGCTCGGCGGCGCTGAACTTGCCGAGCTTGGCCCGTTCGCCGGCGATGTAGTCCTCGACCCCCTCGATCCGGCGCACCTCGGGCCGGTTGAGCAGCAGCAGGATCACCGCGAGGACGGCGAACATGCAGACGCAGATGGGCGCGGCGAGCGCCATCCACTCGGCGAACGAGATCTTCTCACCGGTGGCCTCCTCGATCAGGCCCCGGCCGATCAGGTTCGGTGGCGAACCCACGGGAGTGAGCAGGCCGCCGACGCTCGCCCCGTACGCCAGCATCAGCATCAGCGCCGCGCCCACCCGCAGGCGGGTCGGGTCGAAGCCCTCGCCGGCCAGGCCCCGGTCCTGCATCATCTTGGCGATGACGGCCAGGATGCCGAGTGCCGTGGGCAGCAGCATGGCGACGGTGGCGGTGTTCGAGACGAAGGCCGACAGCAGGCAGGTGATCACGCCGAAGGCCACGATGACCCGCACGGTCGAGCGGCCGATGCCGGGCAGCGACAGGATGCGGAACGCGAACCGGCGGGCCACGCCGTGCTTGAGCATGGCCTGGGCCAGGATGAAGGCGCCGATGAAGGTGAACACCGTGGACGAGCCGAACGGGGCGAGCACGTCGGCCGCCTCGGCCACGCCGAAGACCACGATGAGGCCGACGCCGATGAGACCGCCGACCGGGATGGGCACGGCCTCGGTCACCCACAAGATGATCACACCGAGCAGAACCCCGGCCAGCACCTGCTGACTGGGCGGGATGCTCAGCGGCAGGGCCAGGAAGACGATCGTGACGATCGGGGCGAGGAAGAGGCCGACGGTACGGCGGCCGCGCTCGAAGCGCTCCTCGGCCGGTGACAGCTGCTGTTCACCCAGACTGCGGTACGTGGCCCCACCGAGCAGGCGTTTCTCGACGTCGACTGCCATGTCGCCCCCTTCGAGTGATTCACATCACTCGATGGTAGGCGTCAGGAGAGATCACTCAACAGGGCGTTACCGAGCGGAGTGAGGGCGTGGACCACCGCCTTGCCGGCCCGGCTCGTGGTGATCAGCCGAGCCTCGCGCAGCACCGCCGTGTGCTGGCTGACGCTGGCCGCGCTCACTCCGACCCGCCGGGCCAGCTCCGAGGTGGTGCGCGGGTCGGAGAGAGATTCCAGCAGGCTTGTTCTCGTACGGCCGATGAGCGCGGCCAGGTTTTTCACCCCGCCCGGCAGGGTCAGGTCGTGCTCGACCGGATAGACCAGCACGGGCGGCAGGGTGGTGTCGCGCAGGACGTCGGGGGTGCCCCACGACAGGTACGACGGCAGGAACAGCAGGCCACGGCCGTCGAGGTGGATCGTCTGCTCGAACGGGACGTCGGCGAGCAGGTACGGCGGTTCCCAGCGCATCTGCGGGCGGAAGCTGTCGAGCAGCCCCTCGGCGCCCTGGTCGAGCAGCACCCGGGCCCGGCGGGACCGCTCGGCCTCGATCTGGGCCCGGGCCTGGTCCCAGAACGGGGCGACGGCGGCGTCGTACTGCGACTGCAGGGCCCCGGCCAGCCTTTCCAGGGTCTCCTGGTCGCCGCCGGCCAGGTGCCCCAGCCAGGACGGGGTCGGCCCGCCGGTGCGGACCAGTTCGCGCATCTCCTCGCGCAGCCGGGTGGCCGGGGTGGACCGCACGGCCTCCAGCGCGGCCGGCAGACCCCGCGCCCCCTCGGCCGGCGTCAGGAAGTCCGGGTAGTAGGCGCCTTGGACCAGCGGAAGCAGCAGTTCGAGGTCGGTACGGCGGCTGGCCCGCAGCGCGTGGTCACGCCAGCGCCCGTAGATCAGCTCGGGGCCCGGCCGGCGCAGACGCCAGACACTGAAGATGGTCTCCCACAGCGGGTCGGGCTCGCCGGCGATCCGCACCCGCCCGACATCCTCCGGCGTGAAGTGAATCCGCAACACGTCGGCCCGCCCCCTTGGATCTCAGGCGGCGATTCTATCCGGCGGCGAAAAGCACGCCAAAGGGCCGTACGTCGCCGGGGGACGGACGGAAGAAGAACGGTGTCGGCACGAGCGGGGCGCGGTTGTGGGCGGGATACACACCCCCGATACCGGCATATCCGTTATTGCCCGCGCCCGCGGCCCGGCTCGTGGCCGACCCAGCGTCATGACCTTGCATGGGAGCGCACCCGAGCGGCAACACGTTTCAAGCGTCGCTGAAAGGATCGCGCTCTCCCGGCCCTTTATGGAGCCATTTCAGGCCAACGTCCTTTTCAGGCGGCTTGGCCGATTTCTTCGGTCTCGGGGGCGACCGGACGGCGGTTGGCGACCCAGCGCTCGAAGATCAGCGACGTGAAAGGCGGAATGGAGGCGGCCAGGCCGAACAGAGTGCGCAACAGCGACCAGCGCTCGGTGCGGGCGGTCCAGAGAGCGGCCGCGAGGTAGACGACGAAGAGCAGGCCGTGCACGCGGCCGAAGATGTAGACGCCCAGGTCGGTGGTCTCGGCGACCCGCTTGAGGTACATGCCGACGAGCAGGCCGGCCCACGAGAAAGCCTCGGCGACGGCGGCGATCCGGAAGATTTTGTACGGGGTGAACACGGTGCCCGATCGTACAGACGCGGCCGCCGGGGTGACTGTGTCGTCACCCCGGCGGCCGGGGGCGGCGCCGGCCCCTAACGGAAGGCCTTCGGGCTCACCTGGACGACCTCGCCCTTCTTCTTGAGACCCAGGAAGCTCGCCGTGCTCCACGCCGTGGAGTACAGGCTGCCGTTGACGTACTCGATACCGGTCGGCATGGTCACCTGGGCGTGCGTGACCCGGCCGTGCTGGATGCGGGTCAGGCGGCCGACCTTGGCCGGGTCGAACCCGGGCGGCGGCGTCGGGCCGGCCGGCATGCCGTGCAGCACCTCGGACGCGTACAGCGTGCCGTTGGGCGCGACAGCGACCCCGGTCAGCGACGTGAAGCCGTGCCACACCTTCAGGACGCGGCCGGTGCGGCCGTCGAGCTTCCAGATGGACGAGGCCTTCGGCTGCTCGGCGCCGAGAGTGGACACGTAGACGTACTTTCCGCTGGCCACCACGCCGGTCGGGACCGAGTCGCAGCCCTTGGTGCCCGGGTTGGCCTGCGCCTCGGGCTTGAGGCATTCCTTGGTCCTCGGATTCGGCGGCACGAAGAAAGTGGAGACCTTTCCCGTACGCGGGTTGATGCGCACAACATCATTCGCCCCGCCGTCCGCGACCAGCAGACCCCACTTCGTGGAGGTGATGCCGAACGGGTTGGAAAGAGCGTCGTACGGCTCGCCCTTGGAGTTGAATTGTTTCTGCCTGTCCGGGTTGTACTTCAACTCGTATTTCAGCAGATCGGCCAGGACCCGGACATTCTTGCCGTTCCGGTCGGCGACCAGCACGGTGGCCGGCTTGTATTTCGACGGCGGAGGCGGCGGCCCGTCCGGGGCCGGCCCGCCGAGCGCGACGTAGATCCGGTGGCCGTCGGTGGTCACGCCGGACGGCGACGGCAACTTCGAGATCAACGTACGCTGGCGGCCGTTCTTCAGATCCACCGCGGTGATCTCGCCGGAATCCCCCTCGGCAACCAGCGCGTGGCGCGGCGACGTCACATCGAGGCCGAACGGCCCGTCAAGGCCTTTCGTGATCGTCCGGACCGGCGGCGGACCGTGATGTCCGCCGGTCCCCGCATAGGCCGGAACACCGGCCAACACGGTCACCAGGCCGGTCGCGGCGGCCGTCGACGCGGTCAGTGCGTGCGTGAATTTCATCCTGTCCCCCCGACAGTTACGCTCGCTATTCGATGATTTCCGATAAACACCTTTCAACGCGCCCGGTAACGGCGCAACCATCCGATCGGCCGAGTGAAAGGAGAAATCAGCCTCCCCAATTCGGGTGCTTTTCTTGATCGTTCCTTTTACTGTCAGATCTTGTGCTGCGGGTCTACAGTCGGGTGATGGAACTGCGCTGGTGGTCGATCGAGGTCCTGGACGGACCCGGCGGCTCCGCGCGCGCCTGGCGTGACGGGCTGGGCACAGCGCTGACGGAGGCCGCCATCACTCACGGTGCCTACCAGTGGGAGTGGCACACCCACACGTGGGGCGTTCTGTTCGAGATCGCCTTCGCCACCGACGAGCGCTGGGCCGCGTTCCGCGCCCTGCCCCTGGTCACGGCTGCCCTGGACGCGGTGCCCGACCCGGCGCACGGCCTCTACGTCTACCAGGGCCGGGGCGGCAGTTCGGGCCCACACATCCCACGCCGCCCCCACCCGATCACGGGCGCCGGCGCGGCTCCGCTACCGGCGGACGAGAGCATCGACGTCATACATCTGGCGGCCGCGCCGACCTCAGCCCCACCCTTCCGTATAGCCGTCTGAGGCGCTTCCCCCAAGGCGCCGCCACCCCGAAGCGCGGCCCTTGGACGCCGCCGCCCCAAAGGCCGCCGCCTTGGAACGCGCCCGCAGTCGAGTTCGGCCGCCTGAAATGTCGGTATCCTCAAGCGCGACCGCGATTGTCGCCGCCCGAGGCACAGCTGCCCGAAATGTCGCACTCTCAAAGGCGACCGCCCAGCATGTCGCTGTCCGAGACACGGCCGCCCGAATGTCGCCGTCTTCAACACGGCCGCTCGAAACGTCGCTACCCGAATGTCCGGTCCGAGATGCCGCCGTCCCTTACTGCCGCAGAACTCCGCCCGAAATGTCGCTGCCCTCTGACGGGCCGCCCGAAATGCACTACCCGAAATGTCCTTCCCGAGATGCCACCGCCCGTGACCGCCGCCCGAAATGTCGCCACCCTCTGGACTGCCCGAAATGTCGCAGCGCGAACTCTCGCTCGGACAAAAAGCCTCGCTCGGACAAAAGTCTCGGCCGGAAAAGAGGGCTCGGTCGAAGAAGTCTCGGCTGGAGAAGTCTCAGCTGGAGAAAGTTCCAGCTGGAGAAGTCTCGGTCCAAGATGCCACCGCCCTTGAACGCTGCTGCCCGGAATGTGGCCGCACTCGAACGCGGGCGCTCGAAACGTTGTCGCCATCCAACACGATGGGTCGGCATGCCGTTGTCCGAAATGTCGGCGCTCGAACGCTGCCAGCCGTGATGACGCGACGTCCGAATTGCGTTACATCGGTGATATGCCGCCACGGCCCGGTGGCGCGGTGTGCCCGGTGGCGCGGCGTGCCCGGTGGCGCGGCGTGCCCGGTGGCGCGGTGTGCCCGGTGGCGCGGTGTGCCCGGTGGCGCGGTGTGCCCGGTGGCGCGGTGGTGGATCGATGTGTGGCGGGCCGTTGGGTGCGGTTTGGGCTAAGCGCCGGGGTCAGAGACACCGTCGCCGGGGGCGGGGTCTCCGGGGGCGGGATCTCCGGGGGCGGGGTCGCCCGGGGCGTGCTGGCCGGCGTACTCGCGGAAGCGGTCGACGGCGCGGCCGGTGAGGGCCTGGCCGTGGCCGAAGACGGCGTGCTCGAAGTCGTGGGTGGCCAGCTTGGCGATGCTGCGGCTCTGCTCGGTGGGGTCGGCTGAGACCTGGGTCGGGCCCAAGGTCACCCTGCCGTCGCGGCCGTGGCCGGCCGTGTCGCCTGCGAAGAGGATGCCGCCGTCGCGTTCGAGCAGGTAGGAGACGTGGCCTCGGGTGTGCCCGGGAGTGTGCAGGGCGGTGAAGCCGGGCACGGGGCTGGTCTCGTCGCCTGTGATCAGCTGGTCGAGCTTGGTCGGCTCGGGGGTGCCGATCAGGCGTACGGCGAACCGGGCCAGGCCTTTGGGTGGCTCGCCGGTGATCGCGCCGGTGATCACCGGGGCGTCCGCGGCGTGCGCGATGACCCGGGCGCCCGAGCGGCGGCGGATGTCGGCCACGTTGCCGATGTGGTCGACGTGATGGTGGGTGAGCAGGACGACCCGTACGTCGCCAATGGTCTTTTCATGTCGCGCAGGGCGCGGTCGATGCGCTTGGCGTTGCGCGGCAACCCCGTGTCGACCAGCACGACGCCGTCGTCGGTGACGACCAGGTGCACGTTCACGAAACCGAGGCTCAGCTCGAAGACCCCATCCACCACTTCTCGCACGCCGATCATTCTGCCCCACCCGGCCCGGCGGCCGATTTGCCCGTTTAGTCTGGTCGCATGGACCGCCGAACGTTCCTGGCCGCCGCCGCCGGCGCTTTCTCCGTGTTGGCGATCGGCGCCGGCGGCGTGCCCAGCCGGCCCCTGTTCGCGTGGTCCCGGCCCGGCGGCTTCTTCGCTCCGGGCGTCGGCGTCTTCGAGCCGCCGCCGCTGGTGGTCTACGACGACGGCACCGCGTACGCCGACGCCGCCGCCAGCCTGCGCCTGCCCGCCGCCGAGGTGCGGGCGCTACGGGTCCACGCCCTTGACGCGCTGGGCAAGCCGGTCGATACGAGCCGTCCCGATCGGCCCTATCATGATGTACGGGTATGGGTGGATGCCGACCGAGATCTCAGCGCCCGGCTCGACGCGGGGCCGGTGATCTCCTTCCCGCCGGCGTTGCACGACCTGTACGACCGAGTGCGGCGCCTGCGCCGCCGGGCGCTCGACGGCGAGATCTTCCGCCCGCCCGCGGTGCTCCTGGCGACGGTGAAGATCGACTACGTGCCCGATTCATCGGAAGTGTGGCCTCTTGGCGCGCCACCGGCCGGCTGGTACGCCGAGCAGCGCCTCCGTGGGGCGGCCGCGCTCGAGGTCCAGCGCCGGCTGCCGCGAGCCACCGAGCCGGTCTGGCCGATGTACCGGGTCGGCCCCTCTAACTACGTGGCCGCGACGTGGCGGTATCTGCTGCCCCACGAGTAGACCAGGCTACGTACAGCAAAAGCACTGCCAGCACAACCTCGATGCCCAGGCCGGTGCCCACGCCCAGCGCCTCCCCCACCGAGAAGTTGCCGAAGTGCGTCACGTGGAACAGGAAGTGCGTCGCCGCGTAGATCAGGTAGCCGATCAGCGCCGACATGACCACCTTGTTCTCGAGGACGACGGCCGCGAAGTACAGCATCGCGGTCAGCGCCAGCCCGAGCCCGCCCACATCCGACACCAGATGTTCGTTGTACGGCGGATCCAGCCGCACGGTCGGAAAGTGGTCGTAGAAGGCGCGCGGGAAGAAGTACTGCCAGACCGAGGCGATCGTCTGGAGCCCGGCCAGCGTCAGCAGGCCACCGCGCAGCCACGTGTTCACAGGTGTCATGCCGAGAGGACGAGCCACCCCCGCGTTTCGTGACAGCCCCGGTGTGCCGGTCGTCACTGTCACGTTGCCGGAGGCTGCCTCGTCCCTCTGGCATGAAGACACTGCGCATCGCCGTCGCCGGTGGCACCGGCCTGGCCGGACGGCAGGTCGTCGAGGCGCTCCGCGCCCGCGGCCACTCCCCCGTGATCCTGTCCCGCGCCGCCGGCGTCGACCTGCTCACCGGCGCCGGTTTGGACGCGGCCCTGACCGGCGCCGACGCCGTGATCGACGTCAGCAACGTGCTCACCCAGCGCAAGGCGGTCGCCGTCGCCTTCTTCGACAAGGCCGGCACGAACCTGACCGCGGCCGCCGCCCGCGCCGGCGTACGGCACTTCCTGTCCCTGTCGATCGTCGGCGTGGACCGGGTGAAGAACGGCTACTACACCGGCAAGCTGCGCCAGGAGGAGATCGTCCGCGCCTCGGGCCTGCCGTGGACCATCCTGCGTGCCACCCAGTTCCACGAGTTCGCCGGCCAACTACTGTCCTCGGTGCCGGGCCCCCTCGCGCTGATCCCGACGGGCCAGGTCCAGCCGATCGCCGTCCGGGAGGTCGGCGAGCACCTGGCCGCCCTGGCCGTGGAGCCCCCGCGGGCGATGGCCCCCGAGCTGGCCGGCCCCCGGCTCGAAACCCTGGTCGACATGGCCCGGCGCCTGATGGCCGCCGGCGGCGCCCGCCGCCGCCCGATCCTGCCCGTCCACTTCCCCGGCGGCATGAGCGCCGGCGGCCTGGTCCCGACCGGCGACGGCCCGCGCGGCACCCAGACCTACACGGACTGGCTGGCGGAGAACGCCCCGGCCTTCCACTGACCGCTCACGCCTGCCCGCCCTCGCTCACGCCTTCCGGCCTCTCAGCGAGCCACTTGGCCATCTGCCATTCGTACACGTCGGTGGATTCGCCGACGTGTACGCCCAGGTCCCCCTTCGCGGCGACGTAGAACCGATGCCGGGCTTCGCCGGTCCTCTTGATCACCTCCTCCCAGCTCAGTTCACTCGGCTGGCTACAAGCGAGTCGCATGAGCCGGAAGGAGAGTTGGTGCCAGTCGCGCCCGGCCGCGATGACGTTCTCGTCACCTAACAGCAGTACAGCCTCCCATTTGAGCGTCCGCTGCTCCTCCGCCTCGACCAGGTCCTCAAGCGTGCTCTTTCCCGCGAACCACGAATCGTCGGGGTACACACCCCGGGCCGAGGCCAGCCGGACCGAGGTGGAGATGACGTGCTTGACGGCGTTGGCATATTCGGTATATGCCGTCAGCCGCTTCTCGTCCCACCGGATCGACTGCTGGCGGTGCCAGCGGGCCCGCTCGGTGGCCGAGCTGGTGAAGAAGGTCGCGAGCGCTCCGAGAAGAACGCCGATCAGGGCCGGGAGGGATTGAAGAAGAATCTTCACATTGGTCGCCTTTCCCCGTCGGGTACCGTCAGGGTCGCAAGGGCTTGCCACCGTCCGCCCGGTCTGTCGGGTCGCCGATTTGGGGGCGACTGTCAAGCTCAATGCGCCGAGCGGGTGAAGGAAATAGCCGACCGGGTGGAGACTGGCCGGTAGGCCGCATGAGTATGCTGTCGATCATCGTCGTGGATCTCCACAAAGGATGGTCGCGTGGCTGAGGACATCGACCGGCTCGACACGAACGTGCCGGAGACCGCACGGATCTGGAACTACCTGCTCGGCGGTACCGACAACTTCGCCGCCGACCGGGCCGTCGGTGATCAGATCATCGCCACCCTGCCCCAGCTCGCGGAGCATGCCAAGCTCTCCCGGGCCTTCCTCGCCCGCGCGGTCCGGTACCTGGTGCTCGAGGAGGGAATCACCCAGTTCCTGGACATCGGTACCGGACTGCCGACGGCCGACAACACCCACGAGGTGGCGCAGAAGGCGAACCCGGCCGCCCGCGTCGTCTACGTCGACAACGATCCCCTGGTCCTCGCGCACGCCCGCCGGCTGCTGAGCAGCACCGACGAGGGCGCCACCGAGTACGTACACGAAGATCTCCGGGACCCGGAGGCGATCCTCCGGGCCGCCGCCGCCACGCTCGACCTCTCCCGGCCGGTCGCGGTGACGCTGATGGGGGTGCTCGGGCACATCGAGAGCGACGACAAGGCCAAGAGCATCATCGACCGCCTGCTGCGCGATCTGCCCGCCGGCAGTTTCCTGGCCATGTACGACGGCGCCGACACCGACCCGGCCACTTCGGAGGCCACCCGCATCTGGAATGTGTCGGCCAATCCGAAGTATCACCTGCGCAGCCCGGACCAGATAACGAAACTCTTCGATGGCATGGCTCTTGTGGAGCCGGGCGTGGTGCCGGTGACCCGGTGGCGGGCCGACGGGCCGGCGATCAGCCAGTTCTGCGCCGTCGGCCGCAAGCCGTAGCGTGCGAGCTCAGAGCCTGATAAGCAGGTCACCGTGACCGGGAGACAGGACAGCGCCGGCTCCACAGTGCGCCGCCTCCAACTGGGTGCGCGCCTGCGCGAGCTGCGGCTGGCCAAGGGCGTCAGCCGGGAGGACGCCGGCTACCGCATCCGCGCGTCCGAATCCAAGATCAGCCGGATGGAGCTGGGCCGGGTCAGTTTCAAGCCGCGCGACGTCACCGACCTGCTTCATCTGTACGGCGTGGACGATCAGGAGGAGCACGACCGGCTGCTCGAACTGACTCGGGAGGCCAACACCCCGGGCTGGTGGCGCAGCTACGGCGACGTGCTCGACAGCTGGTTCACCAACTATCTCGACCTGGAACAGTCGGCCGAGCTGATCCGCACGTACGAGATCCAGTTCGTGCCCGGACTGCTGCAGACCGAGGCGTACGCGAGCGCTGTCATCCGCCTCGGCCACCAGGCTCCCGGCACGGTGGAGATCGAGCGGCGGGCGAAACTGCGGATGGCCCGCAAGCAGATCCTGACCCGGCCGGACGCCCCGAAGCTGTGGGCCGTCCTCGACGAGGCGGTGCTGCGCCGGCTCATCGGCGGCCGCGAGGTCCTGCACGAGCAGATCCTCGCGCTGCTCGAGGCCACCGAGAACCCGAACATCCGCCTGCAGATCATCCCGTTCGACTCGGGTGGGCACGCGGCGGCCGGCGGCGCGTTCAGCATTCTGCGCTTCCCGCACGAGGAACTCGACGACGTCGTCTACATCGAACACCTGACCAGCGCCGTCTACTTGGACAAGCGGGACGACCTCGACAACTACGCGACCGCGTTCAGCCGCCTCATCATCGATGCCGCGCCGCCGGACGACACACCGCTGATTCTTCGCAAGATCGCTGACGATGTGGCATTCGACAACAAGGAGAGCGCGATATGACCGACGAAGCCCCCGCCGAACTGCAGCCGGACGTGCCGCACGCGGCCCGGATGTGGAACTACTGGATGGGCGGGAAGGACAACTTCGCCGCCGACCGGGCCGCCGGTGACGCGGTGGCACAGGTCTACCCCGAGATCGCCGTGATGGCCCGGCTGTCCCGGCAGTTCCTGATCCGGGTCGTCAGCCACCTGGCCGCCGAGGCCGGCATCAAGCAGTTCCTCGACATCGGCACCGGCCTGCCCACCATGCAGAACACGCACGAGGTGGCGCAGAGCATCAACCCGGCGGCCCGGATCGTCTACGTCGACAACGACCCGCTGGTCCTCGCGCACGCCCGCGCGCTGCTGGTCAGCGTCACCGACGAGGGCGTCACCCAGTACGTCCACGCCGATTACCACGACCCCGAGAAGATCCTGGCCGACGCCGACGGCCCGCTCGATCTCACCCAGCCGGTCGCTGTCATGTTCATGGGCGTGATGGGCTACGAGCCCAGCCTCAACCGGATCCGCGAGATCGTCAACACGGTCATGGACGCCGTGCCTTCCGGCAGCTACCTGGTCTTCTGGGACGGCACGGACACCACCGAGGCGGTCCGCGAGGGCGCCCGCAAGCTGGCCGAGAGCGGCGGCGTGCCGTACATCCTGCGCAGCCCCGAGCAGATCGAGAGCGTCTTCGACGGCTTCGAGATCATCGAGCCCGGCGTGGTCCAGATCAGCGCCTGGCGCGCCGACGGCGAGATCGAGACGATTGAGGCGTACGGGGCGGTCGCGCGCAAGCCCTGATCAACGCTTCCGCTGGAAGACGAGCACGCCGAGGCCGTTCGCGGCCCAGTGCCAGACGATGGGCACCAGCAGCGAACCGCCGGCCTCGGCGCCCCAGGTCAGAACGAGGCCGGCCACGGCGGTGAAAACGACCGCCGAGGCCGGCCGGACGTGCCACAGCCCGAACAGGGCGGCCGCCCAGTACGGGCCGATCAGCTCCGGCAGCACGCCCCGGAAAGCCACTTCCTCGAACAGGACCACGGCCAGCGGGATCTCGACCAGGGCCTTGCGCCACGGATGGGCGTCGCTCCGTTCGGCTGCGCTGAATCGCGAGGCGATGACATAGGCGGCGGCTATGACGGCGGCGCCGGTCACGGCGTACCGGAAAGCGGTCTTGGAGATCGTGACGTCGAGGCCGAACAGCGTGCACAGCAGGAGCGCGGCGACGGGGTTGACGATGGGCTGGAGCCGAGCCGGGCCCTTGTAGTTCCAGACGCGGACGACGGCCAGGAACAGAAGGATCGCCATGACCGTCGTCGTCCGCTCCCTCCCTTGACTTTCCCATTGTCGCGGAGCACCGTGAGCGCTCACAAGCATTGGGGGTCTTCGATGCCACACGTCAGCCGCCGCAGCCTGCTGGCCGGGGCCGGTGGGGCCGCGCTGGCCGCCCTCACGCCGGGCGTCGCCTCGGCGAGTTCCCGAGCGCTGCGCGTCCGCGGCGCCGACCTGTCCTTCCTGCCGCAACTGGAAGAGGCGGGCGGGCGCTACCGCGACCTGCGGGGGCGGGTGCGGCCGGCCGAGCAGATCCTGGCCCGCGAGGGCGCCACCCACATGCGGCTGCGCGTCTGGGTCGACCCGCCGGACGGCTACAGCGACCGGGCCCGGGCGCTCCACCTGGCCCGCCGCGCCAAGAAGGCCGGCCTGAAGATCGTGCTGGACCCGCACTACAGCGACTTCTGGGCCGACCCCGGCAAACAGCCCATCCCCGCGAGCTGGCCCACCGGCCTGCCCGCCCTGCTGACGAAGATCCACACCTACACCCGCGACCTGCTGCGCGACTTCGCGCGGCAGGGCACGCCGGCCGACATCATCCAGATCGGCAACGAGATCACCAACGGCCTCCTGTGGCCGGCCGGGCAGCTCTACCCGCCGGACGGAACCCAGCAGTGGCCGGCCTTCACCGACCTGCTCAAGTCGGGCATCGCCGGCGCCCGCGAGGCGGCCGGCGACCACGTCCGGGTCATGCTGCACATCGACCGGGGCGGCAAGATGGGCGACACCCGCTGGTTCTTCGACAACATCGCCACCTACGGCGTCCCGTACGACATTCTCGGCCAGTCGTACTACCCCATGTGGCACGGCTCGATCGCCGACCTGCAGGCCAACCTGGCCGACTCGGCCACCCGGTACGGCAAGCCGATCCTGCTGGCCGAGGTCGCCTACCCGTGGACGATGACCGACGGCGACGGCCGCGGCAACATCGTCACCGACCCGGCCACGCTGCCCGACCTCGACCAGTTCCCGGCCACAGCGGCCGGCCAGGCCGCCTTCTACGAGCGCGTACGGCAGGTCCTGCTGGCCGTCCCCGGTTCCCTCGGCCTGGGCTTCCTGGCCTGGGAGCCGGAATGGATCCCCGGCGTCGGCTGGGAGCCGGGCGCCGAGGCCCCCAACGACAACCTGACCCAGTTCGACTTCACCGGCCGCGCCCTGCCGTCAATCCGCGCGTACCGCCGCCCTGCCGCATAGGAGAACCGCGCGCATCTGATAGACCAGCGCCCCGATGTTAGGAACCGTCAAAGGCGGCCACTCTTCCCGTACGTCGGTGAGGTCAGCCGTCGCTGCCGTTAACGTTCTATGTCATCACTAACGGTGCCCATGGCGCCGGGTCTTCAGGCGGGCGTGCCGGGCCGGAAACACCTCTCCGGGCACAGTCCCGCGTCGCCGGCCGCCCACGGTTGCTGCGCACACCTGAGCTCGTCGTCGCCCTCGGCGCTGTCCAGGCGCGAACGCCAGCCGAAAGAAGCGGTCGAGGGCTGCGGCAGAGACCACATCAGCGGCCGACTGGGCCTCGCCGGGTAGTCCGGTCTGGCGGCACCAGTGCGTTCCGCGGGAACATGAGCGGATTGTCCGCCTGGATTTGGGAGGCGTGAAGTGGAGCGGCGATTCGCCGAGTACCGGCCTGTGCCACGATGGCGCGCTCGTCTCGTCGGTGCCAGTCTGTTTCGGAGTGTGGAGCTGAACCTTGCTGGCGGGGCGGTGGTGGCCGGGTTGTGCCTGGCCGGGGCCGCGCTGGGGCATGGCGGCACTCGCGGTGTGCCGGGAGCCTTCGTGGGTGCCTTCGCGCTTCTGGGCGGTCTCGTGGTACTCGACCGGTGCCGAACGCGGGCTCGTCAAAACGATCGCTCGAGGAGGTGAGCCTTCTGTCCGAGGAGCTCTTTCGGAAGTACGTGCACGCGGGTGCCATCAGGCGGGATGCCGACGCCGTGGCCGCGCTCTTCGCTGAGGACGGTGTGTTCGAGGCGCCGCTTGTGCCGTTGCGGCTTGTCGGGCGGGACGCCATTCGGGCGGGTATCGGGGAGATTCAGCGGGCCTCGGCGGTCGAGGGCCCGGTGGATCTGAGCCGCTCCGGCTATGTGCTGCACGAGACCGGCGATCCGGGGGTCTTCGTCGCCGAGATCGACACGGTTTTCGAGGACGGGACGGCGGTTGCCCTTGTTCAGATCTTCCGCGTACGGGATGGGCTCATCACTTTGCTGCGGGACTACTTTCGCGCGCCGTGACCAGCCACGCCCGCGCGTCGAACCAGATGCCGTCGGACGTCTGGTGGGCGGCGAACAGGGAGCGCAGACGCTCGACGGCTTCCGGGTCGTCGAGGGCGCCCCGGGCGCAGGTGAAGCCCCGGACCCAGGTGAGGGCGGCCTGCACATCGGGACCGTAGTAGACCGGCTCGGGGACGTCCGTGAAGGCGACGCCGGTGAAACCCGCGGCCCCCAGAATCCCGCGCACCGTTTCCGGGTCGGACAGGGAAAACGGTGACGGTTCCGCCGGAACGGCCAGCGCGCGGCGGATGGTCACGTCCCATTCGTTCCGGTCGGCCGGCTGCCAGACCAGCATGGCCAGGCGGCCGGCGGGGCGCAGGGCCCGGGCGATGTTCGTGAAGGCGGCCACCGGGTCGGTGAAGAACATCGTGCCGAAGCGGCTGATCGCCACCGTGAAGGAACGCGGCGGGAAGGCGTACGTCTGGGCGTCTCCGCAGGTGAATCGAGCTTTTCCTTCATCGATGGCGCGGGCGCGCTCGATGGCGTCGGGTAAGACGTCGATGCCCAGCGCGGAGGCGGCCAGCCCGGCGGCCTCGCGGGTGGTCTGGCCGGCGCCGCAGCCGATGTCCAGGACGTGGTCGTGCGGGCCCAGGTTCCAGGCGCGGCGCAGGGCCTCCGTGTGCAGGCGTAGTTCGGCGTCGTAATCGAGAGGCACACCACACGATAAGCCGGAAGACAATATTTACGAACGGTCGGTCGCTTTGTAGTGTCGACCGCATGACGGTGGACGGCAGGCTGGTACGCGGAGAGCGCACGCGCACCGCCGTACTGGATCAGGCCCTGCGTCTCGCGACCGTGAACGGGCTCGACGGGCTGTCGCTGAGCCAGCTCGCCGACGCGCTCGGGGTGAGCAAGTCGGGGCTGTTCGCGCACTGGCGGTCCAAGGAGGCGCTCCAGCTCGCCGTCATCGACCACGCCCGGGCCCAGTGGACCGACGAGGTCATCCGGCCCGCCCTGGCCGCGCCCCACGGCGTACGGCGGCTGTGGGCTCTGCATGATCGGCGGCTTGCCTTCTACGAGGCGCGGGTGCTTCCCGGCGGTTGTTTCTTCGCCAACGCCCACTTCGAGTTCAACGCCCGGCCCGGCGTCCTGCGCGACCGGCTCGGCGCCGAGCTGGCCGACTGGATGGCCTTCCTGACCCGGCTCACCGACGAGGCGGTCGCGGCCGGCGATCTCCGTACCGGAGCCGGTGTTCCCTTCGTGATCGAGTCGCTGGGGGTCTGCGCCGTCATGCAGGCGCCCGTGCTCGGCCCTGACGTCACCTTCCGGCACGCGCGGCTGGCCCTGCTCAGCCACCTGCGTGCCCTCGCCACCGATCCCTCGATCCTTCCGGAGCTGTCATGACGATCTTGACTGAGACGTACGGCGACGTCGTGCGCCTTCCCGTGCATTTCGACGACCTGGACGCGATGGGCGTACTGCACAATTCCCGGTACGCCGTCCTGGTCGAGCGGGCCATCGTGATCTGGTGGCAGGAGCGCGGCGTCGCGTTCACCGGCGGCGGCCCGACCACGCCGGACGCTTTCAACGTCGTTCGGGAGTACGCCATCACGTTCCACCGCCCGATCACCGGCACCGGCGAGATCGCCGTTTATTTCTGGCTCGACCGGATGGGCAGGACCAGCGCCGAGTACGGCTTCCGGGTGACCTCCGAGGACGGGCGGACCGTGTTCGCCGAGGGGCGGCGGGTCAACGTACGCCTCGACGCCGCGACCATGCGCCCGGCGCCCTGGACCGACCACGGCCGTGAGCTGGCCGCCGCGCTGCTGAAGAACTGACCGGGCCGGGTGGGTCACAAACCGACCGCGACGGGCGATCTTTGAGTACCCTCGCCACGATCGGATCGGAAGGATTACTCAGTGACGCTCACCCAGCACGCACCCCTCGCCTCACCCCACCCGCGTGGCGACGGCCCCCGTGACCAGGCCGTCCTCATCGTGCACGGCGCCGACCGCACCGGCATCGTGGCCGCTGTGGGTTCGGTGCTCAGCAAGCACGGGGCGAACATCGTGTCGCTGGACCAGTACTCCGACAACCCGCACGGCGGGGCGTTCTTCCAGCGTACGGTGTTCAGCCTGGACGGGCTCAAGGCCGCGCTCCCGGAGATCGAGAACGACCTGCGCACCGAGATGGACCGCGGCTTCGACCTCGAGTTCACGCTGCGCGACCTGGCCAAGCCCAAGCGGGTGGCGATCTTCGCCTCCAAGGAGGACCACTGCCTCCTGGACCTGTTGTGGCGTCACCGTCGCGGGGAGCTGCCGGTCAGCGTCTCGATGGTCATCTCGAACCACACCGACACCGCGGACGAGGTACGGTCGTTCGGCATCCCGTTCTTCCACGTGCCGTCGCCCGCCGGCCCCGACAAGTCGGCCGCCGAGGCGCAACACCTGCAACTGCTGCGCGGCAACGTCGACTTCGTGGTGCTGGCCCGCTACATGCAGATCCTGTCGGGCCGCTTCATCAAGGAACTGGCCGTCCCGATCATCAACATCCACCACTCGTTCCTGCCGGCCTTCATCGGCGCCGGCCCGTACGCGAAGGCCAAGCAGCGCGGCGTGAAGCTGATCGGCGCCACGGCCCACTACGTGACCGAGGACCTGGACGAGGGCCCGATCATCGAGCAGGACGTCGTCCGGGTGACCCACGCCGAGACGGTCGCCGACCTGCAGAGGCGCGGCGCCGACGTGGAACGCGCGGTCCTGTCCCGGGCGGTCCGCTGGCACAGCGAGGACCGGGTGATCCGCCACGACAACCACACCATCGTCTTCGCCTGATCCCGGTCAGCTCCCGGCCCGGAACGGCGCCACGGTGGCCCGGATCGTCGTGGCGGCGCCCCAGTCGTCGTCGAACTGGGCCAGCACGGCCAGGTGCTGCCGCAACTGAATGATCGGCATCCGTTCCGGCCACCCGCGGTCGAGCCCGGTCAGCTCGGCGTAGACGTCGAAGAACCGGCGCGACTCCGGCGGCGGCACGGTGGTCCAGAGATGGGCCAGATCGACTTCGGCCCACATGTACGACACGGCCGGGTCGATCAGCGCGGCTTGCCCGTCCGCGGTGGCCAGGACGTTCTGCGCCCACAGGTCCCCGTGGGTGAGGCAGGCCGGCCGCTCCGGCAGCAACTCGGGAAGCCGCGCACAGAGCCTTTCCAGAGCAACCCGGTCGGCGGCGTCGAGCGCGGCCTCGACCCGGGGCTCGGAGAGCCAGCGCAGCAGCCGGCGCTCAGCGAAGAAGGCGAACCCGTCCTCGGCCCAGGAATTCTCCTGCCGCCGGCGCCCCAGCCAGTTGTCCCGGTGCCACCCGAAGCGCGGATGCACGGTGCCGGTGTGCAGGCGGGCGAGCCCGTGGGCGAACCGTTCCCAGAAGTCCTCGCCATCCGGCCGCGGCCGCAGAAGCGCGAGAACGAGAACCTCCTGGTTCGCCACGATCACCTCGGGTGTGGCCAGGCCGCCGAATTCCCGCAGCGCAGCCAGCCCTTCGGCCTCCGCGACAAAGGCGTCACCATCGGCCTCTCCGTCGTCGGGGAAGGCCTTGACGAAAACCGGCGGCCCGTCCGCACGAACGGCGACCCCCGCCAGCGCGGCCAGCCCACCACTGACCGGTTCGACGGCGACGACGTCGCGAATTCCCGCCCGGGACAGCCGGTCGACGAG
This sequence comes from Actinoplanes sp. NPDC048988, assembly GCF_043197815.1. Taxonomy (NCBI): domain Bacteria; kingdom Bacillati; phylum Actinomycetota; class Actinomycetes; order Micromonosporales; family Micromonosporaceae; genus Actinoplanes; species Actinoplanes sp. NPDC048988. The sequence continues at coordinate 79,537 of NZ_JBICTW010000011.1, forward strand.
AAGGGCAGTCGGAAACATCAGCGGTGCTCGCCTTCGTCGTACTTCTCCCAGAATCGGGTCCGCAGTTTGTGCCGCACCATTTCATCCAGATCGATCCCACCACGACGATCGGATAAATCGGTCAGCAGGGCCTTGTCGATGTCCCGGGGAATCGACGGCCGTCCGGCCACCAGTTCCGCCAGCGCCTCCGCGGTGGCGGACCTGCGAAACGTGGCCAGAACGTTGGTGACCACCGAGTCGATCTGCTCGGCGTCCTCATATCCGGGCGTGGTGAAGCCGTTGAGCGTCGTCTTCGCTCGCGGCCACCCGCCTTGCACCTCGACCTTCGACACGAACTGGTCGAACACATCCGGAAATATGGTTTTGAGCCCGTCGGCGGCGCGAACAAGATGCCGGCTGATGGCGTGGGGTTTGTCGTCAGCGTCGGGAACGGCGAGCAGGATGACCTGTACGCCGTGAACCTGGGCCTCCTCGACGGCCTCCGTCAGGTCATCGTCCCCCGAGACGAGAATGAAGACATCGGCGGCCCCGTTGCGCGCGTGCGTCACCAGATCGAGGCCGATACGCAGGTCGACGCCTTTCTGCTGACCTTCCCGGCCGAACCGGCCGAGCCGCAACTTCACGCTCGACAGTTCGCCGATGAGCTGTTGCTGATTGTCCGGCACACCATTGACGGCCGAGTCATACCAGTGCACGCGCAGCACCGGCAGCCCCGACAGCGCCTCCGCCTGCTGAACGAGCGCGTCGATCAGTGACTCGTAGTCGACCTGGATCCCGTTGCGAAACGACGTACCGGTCACCCGGACAGCTGTGGCGCCGAGCAGATAACCGACGTCCACATAAAGGGAGCACATGGGCCTCACGCCCACAGAATGCCATCACCCCGGCGCCGTCACGCCCCGAGGTGCGCCCTGCCAGGAGAGGAGTTTCCGCCCGGCCTGGAAATGCCTGTACCTTACGCATCGGGCGTTCAGCTGTTGGTGAGCTGACGCTGGGTTGCGGCCAGGGCTTCGAATTCTGTTCGTTCCGCGTCGGTGAGCGCGGCGCCCAGGTCGGCGAGCTGGAAGCGCAGGGCCGACATGGTGTCGCCGGTCCTGCCCGCGCTGAGGTCGGACTTGAAGGCCGCGGCGGCCCGGCGGAAAACACTTTCGGCGCCCGCGGTGACCATCTCGGCCGAGCGGGCGACCAGCGCGCCGTCGGCGACCCGGCGGACCTCGACCACGCCGCGGCCCAGACCGTCGTCGGTGATGGTGAAGACCGGCCGCGCCGTGAACCGGCGCCCGGGTGACATCTTGGCCGGTCCGTCCCAGTGGAACCGCGGGTCCCGCGTCACCGCGTGGGCGCGGGCGGCCTCGAACGCCACCGGATCCCAGCCCCGGGCCGCGCCTGGACCCGCGCCGGGCGGAGTCCCTCGCTGTACAACTCGCCGATCCCACGAGCGCTGCGCACGAACGCGTCCTCGTCGGGCTCCTCGACCCAGGGCGCGTCCACGAAGCCGGTCTGGGGCCAGAACTCGACTGTACGCAGAACCGGCACCCCGACAGGCAACCACGCGTTCTTGTCGCACTCCCGGCCATTCTCGTCGCCCTGACTGACCAGCGGGTGGCGGTGGTGACCGGGGCGTCGGCAAGGGAATCGCGGTGGCGCCCGGCGCAGCCGACCAGCGACCGCCCGACTCCCGGCAGCTACCTCAACGGCGCGGACCAGATCGCCTACAGCGTGGCCAAGGCGGCCGACGACCGCATGGTCGCGGTGACCGCCGCCCAGCCGGCCGCCCGAGACGGCACAGTGGTCGGCGTGTACCCGGGTTTGCTACGCACCGAGGGCGTCCTACGAACGGCCGGCTTCTTCGACCTGCCAACTCGGAGTCCCCCGAGTTCACCGGCCGCGCGATCGCCGCCCTGGCTGGAACCTTTGCTGTTTCCGGCCGAGTGAGTTACCCATCGGATGCGAATTCTCGTGGACGGCATCGATGTGGTGGCCGCGGCATATGGCCCCGGCGGCTTTCGCGGAAGACCGGTAGCCGGATTCACTCCCGCATACCTGCTGGGACCGGGTGGGCTGACGGCATCACCGCGGACGCGAACGGTCAACCTGGGCGGCTCCAGCACGGCAGAGGACCAGCCGATCCATCTGCCTTCGCGGCGGGTCAGGTGGTGATGGTGGCGCCGGGGGTCCAGGCGGGGCGGCCGATGATGTCGTCGATCTGGGCGGCGGGTACGGGGCGGGAGAACAGGTAGCCCTGGCCGTACTCGTAGCCCAGGGCCAGGAGCAGGTCGCGTTGTTCCGGGGTTTCGATGCCCTCCGCCACTGAGGAGAGTTCCAGGGCGCCGGCCATCTGGCTCACCGCTGTGGCCACGGCTGACTGGCGGCCCACCGTGGTGATGGACTCCACGAACGAGCGGTCCAGCTTCAGCGTTGTCACCGGGGTGGTCAGGAGCAGGCCCAGGGAGGACGCCGCCGTGCCGAAGTCGTCCAGGGCCAGCTTCACGCCCAAGGCTCGCAGGGCCAGCAGGGCGTCCAGGGACTCCTGGTCGTCCAGGACCGCTGTCTCCGTGACCTCGATGGTCAGGCAGCTCGCGGGCATTCCGGTCTCGCCCAGGGCGCGGGCCACCTCGCCGACGAAACCCGGCTCCCTCAGCTGGCGGCCGGCCACGTTCACGCCGACCGACATGCCGGAGACCTCGGGGTTGGCGCGCAGCCACGCCACGCCCTGGCGGCACGCCTGCCACAGGACCCAGCGGCCGATCGCCACGATCTGGCCGGTGCGTTCGGCCACCGGGATGAACTGGACGGGCGAGACCAGGCCCCGTACGGGGTGGTTCCACCGCAGCAGCGCCTCGACGCCGGTGGTCTTCAGGTCGGTCAGGCGGACGATCGGCTGGTAGACCAGTTCGAACTGGGCCGTGTCCAGGGCCTCGCGCATCTCGCGGATGAGTTCGGCCTCGGCGCTGATCCGGGCGCCCATCTCGTCGGTGTAGCGCACCCACATGCTCTTGCCGCGGCCCTTGGCCTCGTACATGGCGATGTCGGCGTTGCTGAGCAGGCTGGACGGCTCGTATCCGGCGGCGGCGGCCGCGACGCCGACGCTGGCCCGGGTGAACAGGGTGTGGGACTGGATCTCGACCGGCTCGTTGAGCAGGCGCTGGATCTCGTCGGCGATGGCGCCGCCGATGCCGGCGTCGGCGCCCGGCAGCAGCACCGCGAACTCGTCGCCGCCGAGCCTCGCCACCAGGTCGTCGCGGCGGACCGAGCGGCGCAGGCGCTCGGCCACCGCCACCAGCAGGGCGTCGCCGGCCGCGTGGCCCATCGTGTCGTTCACCGTCTTGAAGTCGTCCAGGTCGATCAGCAGGACGCAGGCCTCCCGGTCCGGAAGGACCGCGGCCATCCGCTCGTTGAACGAGATCCGGTTGGCCAGCTTGGTGAGGCCGTCCAGGGAGGCCTGCTCGCGCAGCAGCACCTCGTGTTCGCCGAGGCGGCGGATCAGCGTCATGTTGTCGTGGAAGGCGACAAGCTGGCGGCCGGCGACCAGGCAGGTGATCACGACGACGGCGATGGCGGCGCCCCACAGCTGCGAGGAGGCGTGCTCGGGCATCATCGCGAAGAAGATGACGAAGGTGAGCGCGATCATCCCGTACGGCAGCAGGCTGTACGGGCGTCGCTGGATCCGGCGGCTGGAGCCGCCGCGGCGCACCAGCACCTCCTGGATGCGGGGGCCGGCCGCGATGAGGGCCGACGGGAGCAGGCGTACGGCGAGAACCCAGGGGTTGTTGGGGTCCTGGAAGACGCCGGGCAGGAAGGTGGCGATGCCCTGGAGGCCGGCCGCGGCGACCATCGGCCAGGCGGCGACGCGGGCCATGGGCGGCTCGGGGATGAGCGCGACCTTGGTGGCGCAGAACGCGGCCACGACGACCAGGGCCGCGGTGAGACCGGCGTTGAACTGGTTGTCGCCCGAGTTGTAGGCGTAGCACCAGGCGGCGACGGCGCCGCCGACCAGCACGGTGGTCGCGTCCAGCCAGAAGATGACCTTGTCGCGGCGGCCGTCGAGGCCCTGCGGGAAGATCAGGCAGGCGATGACGTTGCTGCTCATGCCGATGGTGAACAGCACCGTCTGGACCAGGCCGCCGTTCATCGATTCCGACGAGAACGTGACGAACTGGGAGAAGTCGCCGACCGTGAAGCAGGCGCCGGCAAAGGCGATCATCGTCCAGAAGCGGCGGAACCGGAGCGGCGAGATCTGGCGCAGCCGCCAGGCGCCGACCGCCAGGAGAGCGTCGAACGGCACCTGGAGGCCCCAGAAGGCGGACACCTGGAGCACACCGTCGGGCAGGGCGAAGAACAGCACGCCACCCAGCAGCGTCAGGGCCGCCATCGCCAGGAGCACAGGGTCGCGTCGCACGAGTCTTTCATCGGACTTTTCGCGCGAAACTCAAGGAATTTCGGGGCCTACGGCGCCGGGTTCGCGGTGTAGACGGCGCGATCGAAGTCAGCGTACGCGCCCTCGGCGCCCAGGTCCTGCACCCACAGGCCGGTGAAGGCGCCGGTGAAACCCCAGGCCGCGGGCTCGCCGTCGACGACCTGGGCCGCGTACTCGTCGGAGAGCGTGGTGGCGTCCAGCGCCGGCCCGGCCTCGGTCCAGCCGGCGGCCGGACCGGGCGTACGGGCGTACGAGAAACGCAAGCGGGGACCGTCGAAGCGCAAGCGGAGACCGATCCGATCGGCCGTCAGGGCCGAACGGACGCCGGGCACCACCGCCACCCGTCCGGAATCGCAGGCCAGGAGGTCGACCACCGGCGTGCCGTCGTCGTCGGCGGTGACGTGCAGGAAGTACCAGTTGCGGGTGTTGTAGTAGGCGGTGATGCCCGCCAGCTGCCGATAGTTTCGGGGGGTGAACTCCATGACGGCCTCGAACGCGCAGCTTTCGGCGACGACCCGCCGGGCGACCAGGCTCGGCCGCTGCCGGCCCATCGGCGATTGACCGCCGCGGATGCGCAGGAACGACGGGCGGGTGCTCAGGTCGATCCACGACGGGTCGGCCGGGCGGCGCAACGTCGACCAGTTGACGCCCAGGGCGGGCTCGTCGAAGTCGTCGTCCTCGGATTCTTCGGAGGAGACCGGGCGCACCTCGGCGATCGGGACGCCGTCGGGGGCGGGCACGACGTCGGAGGGTACGCCGTCGGCGATCCGCGGCCAGCCGTCGGCGGTCCAGGTGACCTCCTGGATCGCGGTCTCGCGGCCCAGCACGCACCGGCCGAGCGGCGTGTAGGGGCGGGCGACGAGGTGGGCCAGGTACCACTGACCGGCGGGCGTGCGCACGAGACTGCCGTGCCCGGCCTTCTGCAAGGTGAGCGACGGATTGCCGTACGAGGTCAGCAGCGGCCCCGCGGGATCGGCCAGGTAGGGGCCGAGCAGGTGGCTGGAGCGGGCCACCGTGACCTGATGTTCCCAGCTGGTGCCGCCCTCGGCGGTGACCAGGTAGTACCAGCCGTCCTTGCGGTAGAGGTTGGGGGCCTCGGTCAGCGCGGCGCCGGTGCCCTGGAAGATCGTGTGGTCGGGCCCGACGAGGCGGCGGGCCTGGAGGTCGTACTGCTGGATCGAGATGCCGGCGAAGCGGTTCCGGCCGGGGCGCCAGTCGGCGACCATCGACAGCATCCAGGTCGTGCCGTCCTCGTCGTGGAACAGCGAGGCGTCGAAGCCGCGGCCGTGCAAAGGCACCGGATCGGACCACGGCCCGGTCGGGGTCGGGCCGGTCACCAGGTAGTTCTGCGGGTCCCAGTAACCGCCGGAGAAGGTGGCCACGTCGGCGTAGAGCAGGTGGAACAGGCCGTCGTGGTAGCTGAGGCTGGGCGCCCACACACCGTTGGAGTCGCCGGCGCCGGTCAGGTCGAGCAGGCGCTTCTCGTTGAGGGCGCCGCCCATCGGCCGCCAGTCGACCAGGTTCGTCGAGTGGTGGATCCGCACGCCGGGCATCCACTCGAAGGTCGATGTGGCGATGAAGTAGTCGGAACCCACCCGCAGGATCGACGGGTCCGGATGGAAGCCGGTCAGCACCGGGTTGCGGATGGCCCGCCTGGTCGCCGTACTCATGCCCGTAAGTTACGGAATCCGGCGCAACTTGCAAAGGCCCAAGACGCGCTTTTGTGGCACGACGCGCGAGCCGCCATGCTTAGCTGAGCTGATGGCGACGATTCTGGTGGCCGACGACGAACCGGACGTCGCGGCGCTTTTTGCCTCCGTGCTCTCGAACGCCGGTCACACCGTGCGGACGGCGCCGGACGGCCCGGCCGCGCTGGAGCTCATCGACGAGCTGCGGCCGGACCTGAGCGTCCTGGATCACTACATGCCCGGGATGACCGGGTTGCAGGTCGCTCAGCAGCTTCGCGCCGACCCGGCCACGTCCTCGCTCCCCGTGCTGATGGTCAGCGCGTCCGCGCCGCCCACCGCGCTGCTCTACTGCAACGTCGTGCTGGCCAAACCGGTGTCCCTCGCCCACTTCCGCATGGTCGTCAACGACCTGCTCAGCCGCGAGCCGGCCGAGACCCTGCACAACCTGGAACGGGTACGGGCCGCCGCCGAGCTGCTGGACCTGCACACCGAGCGCACCGCCACCAGCCTCGGCCACCTCGCCGAGGAGCTGGCCGCCGAGGCCGGCGCCGCCATGGCCTCGGTGACCATGGTGCTGGTCGACGCGGTCGCCGTCTGCGGATCGTACGGGCTGGGCGGCTGGATCGCGGAGGCCGGCGGCATGCCGGCCGAGTGGTCGCCGTGCACCCGCGTGGTGGAGGCGGGCGCCGACATCCTGATCGACGAGCTCGGTGACGACCAGATCTACGCCGGCACACCGCTGGCCACCGTGACCAAGGTGCGTTCGTACGCCGGGGTGCCGCTCCGCGACGCCGCCGGTCACATCGTCGGAGCCGTCAACGTCATGGACCGTACCGCCGCGGCCTTCGACGCCGGAACAGTGGAGAAGCTCCGGGCGCGGACCGCGGAGGCACGGGCGATCCTCCAGTCCTAGGGTCAGCTGTTCTTGGTCGTGACGACCTTCGTGCCGGACGCCTTGAGGGTGTACGAGGTCGTCTTGCGCGTCCACGGGTTGGTGGCGTACACGCGGACACCGGTCGCCGTGTTCTTGGTCTTGACCATGGCCACCCGCAGGGACTTGTTGAGGGCGGTCACGTCGCGCCGGACCACCGTGCGCAGCGAGGCGACCTTCACCTTGCGGCCGTGGGCGGCCTTCCGGGTGTCCGCCGCGCCCTGGCGGGCGACCTGCTTCACGATGGCCGGCATGTCCAGGTAGGCGACGCCCTGCTCCAGCGCGGCGGCGCCGATCGTGACCGCCGCCGCCGGCACCGTCACATGCTGCGGGCCGTAGTTGTAGTCCAGCGTGATGGCCAGGCCGTCGCCGGTTGCCTTGGCCGAGGTCAGCAACCCGGCCGGGTTGACGTGAATGGTCACGGCCGAGCCGTCGGCCGTGAACCGGTAGTCGGCGGACGCGTCGTCGTGCACGGTCTTGGTACCCGCGTGGTCGGTGTCCTCGGTCAGGACGGTCCCCGGGGCCGCGGCGGCCTCCTTGACGTACGCGTCGAGCTTGAGCGCCTTGTTCGCGGTGAACACGAACTTGACAGCGGGGCGGCGCATCATCTTCACGGCCGACCGCGACGCCGGGTCGCCCAGGTACTCGTACAGGCCCTTGCCGCCCACCGCGTACTCGGCCGTCATGTGACCGCCGGAGATGAACCGCTCGAACGCCACGCCACCGGCCGGGTCCACGACGAACAGGCTGGAACCGGCCAGCTGACCGGACAGGCCCATCGTCGCCCGCCAGCCGGGGGCGGCCGCGGCGGTCGACGTGGTGGCCACCGCCTTCAGCGCGGCGGCCATCTGGGCCGCGGAGAGCTGGGTCGCCGTGTCGGCGGCGTACGCGGCGCCGGGGACGGCAACCAGGCCGGCGGACAGGGAGACGGCGGCCGTGAGCAACGCGGGCCGGGACAGGCGGGACATGAGCACCTCACGCTTTTCTTCAGAGAGGTACGAACATATGCCGCCAATTCCGGCTAAAGCATCGCCTATGCGGGCAGAGTGCCAGTGACCGTTCGGGCGTCGACCCAGCTGTCGCCGGGGGCGATCAGCCGGAACGACGGGTTGTCCAGGTGTGCGGCCGCGATGACGATCCCCTGCTCCTTGGCCTGCGCGAAGAGCCGGGCCCGGGCGGCGGTGGCGAGGTCGCGGTCGACATCGGTCAGGAAGTGGATGTCCCGGTCGGTCAGCTGGCCCGGCAGCTGCAGGAGGTCGCCGGTGAACCACAGCCGCCGGCCGCCGGACGCGAGCTCGATCACCACGTGCCCCGGGGTGTGCCCGGGCACCGGCATCACCCGTACGCCGGGAAGGTCTTCCGTGCCGTAGGTGCGCAGGATGCCGGCCCTCTCGGCCGCATCCATGATCGCCCGTGTGGGCTCATCACCGGCCAGGAGCGCCCGGTCCTCGGCGCCGTAGTAAACGACGGCGTTCGGGAAGAACGGCTCGCCGTCCTTGACGATCCAGCCGACGTGGTCGAGGTGCAGGTGCGTGATCAGGACCGCGGTGATGTCCTCGGGCGCGACACCAGCCTCGGCCAGGGCGGCGGGCAGGTTGCCGGCCCGCGCCAGGTAGGCCGGGCTGTTCTCGCCGGCCAGCTCGGCCGGGAACGGAATGGCCAGCTCCCCGGCGCCGGCGTCGATCAGGAACGTGCCGGCCGGGCCCTGGACCAGGTGGGCGCCGAGGCGGATCTCGTAGACGCCGTTCTCCCCCAGCAGGCCCGGGAATTGGGAGAAGTCGGCACCCGGATAGAAGGACGGCGGCATGTAGGACGAGCCGTCCCGCAGCACGGTCACGGTGTAGTCCCCGATGGTGATCTTCTCGTTCATGGTCGCTCTCCTCAGTTTCTGTCAGTGACTGACACAGTGTCAGTGGCCGACTGTAGCGCTAAGATGATCGACATGGAAGCGGCGAAGCCCCCAGGTGTCCGAGCTCGCATGCGCGAGGCCATCCGCGCCGAGCTGACGGCCGCCGCGATGCGCTCGATCGACGAGGTCGGCTTCGCGGCGACGACCGCCGGCGCCATCGCGGCCAGCGTCGGCGTCACCGAGCGCACGTTCTTCCGCTACTTCCCCACCAAGGAGGACGCGGTCCTGCAGCCGATCGAGGCCCTGGGCCCGTCGATCGCCGAGGAGCTGCGCCGCCGCCCGGCCGCCGAGACCCCGGCGCGCGCCCTGCGGGCCGCCTTCGCGGTGGCCGTCGACTCGGTCACCGCCGACCCGGTCACGATGGCCACGGTGATGCGCCTCAACCGCAACGAGCCGGCCCTGCGCGGGCGGCACCTCCAGCAGCAGGATCTGTGGGTCACCGCGCTGGCGGCGGCGCTGGGCGAGCGGCTGGGCCTGCCGGCCGACTCGCCGCGCTCCCGCCTGCAGTGCGGCCTCATGATGCTGGCCTGGGAGAAGGCCCTGACCAGCTGCTACGAGGCCGGCGACTTCACCCGCGCCGGGGACGAGCTCGACGCCGCCCTGGAGGAGTCGCGCGCCTTCCTCGACTCCCCCAGGTGATGCCGCTCACCGGATGGTGAACGGCTCGAGGTCGTGCGGGCCGCCGCCCCCGGTTCCTCGGCCCGGTCGAAGGCGACCGCGGTGGAGATACCGTCGGCGGCGTCGGTCGAGCCGTCGAACACGCCGGTCATCGGCAGCAGCAGGCTCTCCCGGCCGGTCGCCAGGTCGTGCGCGACGTAGCCGGTGTCGCGCCACAGATAGGCCGTGGCGTCGGTCGCCTCGGCCAGGTCCACCGCGTCGCCGTCCTGCCGTACGGCGCTCGACCGCTCGACGCGACCGTCCGTCCGTCCCGACGACGAGAAGGGCGTGCGGGCCGAGCGCGACCACCCGGCCGTCGGCGAGAACCGTGAACGCGTCCCACCGGTCGGCGCCCGTCACGGCGTACGCCTGAAGGCGGCCGTCACCACGCAGCTCCCCAACGCGTTCCCGCCCGTCGAGGGCCGTGGTGGCCTGGCCGCCGGTCCCCCGCCCGCCGGTACACGTCGCCAAGCGCGCCCCCGTACCCGCCGGCCGTGGTGCCCGCCGGCCGGACGCTCACCCGTGCTCTGCCGGTGTGCCGATGATCTCCTCCGGGCGCGGCGGGTCAGGCGCCGAAGCGGCGGTGGCGGGCGGCGTACGAGCGCAGGGCGCGCAGGAAGTCGACTCGGCGGAAGCCGGGCCAGTAGACGTCGCAGAAGTACAGCTCGGAGTAGGCGGCCTGCCACAGCAGGAAGCCCGACATGCGGCGCTCGCCGCTCGTGCGGATGACCAGGTCGGGGTCGGGGCTGCCGCTGGTGTAGAGGTGGTCGGCGATGCGGTCGGCGGTCAGCGTCTCGATCGCGGCGGCCAAGGACGGCGCCTCGGACAGCAGCGAGCGTACGGCGTCGACGATCTCCTCGCGGCCGTCGTAACCGATGGCGATGGTCAGGTGGAAGGTGGCGGCGGAGTCGCGCGTCTGTTCCTCGGCCAGTTTGAGCGCGTGCCGGGTCGAGTCGGGCAGGACGTCGAGGCGGCCGGCCAGGTGGACCTGCCACGGGCTGGCCGGGCGGCGCAGGCGTTCGGCCACCACGTCCTCGATCATGCGCATCAGGTTGCCGACCTCGACCGCGTCGCGTTTACGGACGTTGTCGACGGACGCCACGAACACTGTCACGTGCCGGATTCCCGCCTCGGCGCACCAGGTCAGAACCTCGTCGAGGTGTTCGGCGCCGTAGCGGTGGCCCACCCGCGGGTCGCCGAAGCCCATCTGGCGGGCCCAGCGGCGGTTGCCGTCCATGACCATGGCCACGTGCCGGGGCAGCGCGGCCCCGATCAGCCGGCGGCGGAGCAGGCGGGCGTAGACGGCGTACAGCAAGGACCGAAGCATGCCGAGATCTCAGCAGATCGGGCCGTCGCGGCCCCCGGCTCGCGCGAGTCCTCTACGGCATCTTCACCGTTTCGGCACGAGCGCGGTGCCGTCGTACGGCGTCGCGGTTGCCGCAGGCGTGGGAGCAGTACCGCTGCCGGCCCGTTCGGCTGAAGTCGGCGAAGGGGTTTCCGCAGCCGACGGCGGCGCAGCGGCCGAGCCGGTGCATGCCGCGCCCGGACAGGTGCAGGGCGGTGCCCACGCTGATCAGGGTGGACAGCAGCGAGGACAGGGACTGGTCCGGTTCGCGGTAGTGGATGTGCCAGCCGCTGCCCGCATGGTCGGTCAATCGCGGGTAGGCGGCGGTGGCCCGCAGCAGCGCGTTGAGCCTCTCCGCGCGCGCTCCGACGTCCGCCGCGTCCACCACCGCCAGCCATTCGCCGAGAAAGGCCGAGATGGCCGACAAATCGGACAGCGTGGGCGGCCGCTCGATGGCGACGCCGGCCGCTGCGCATCGAGACGCCAGCGCATCCGGATGGGGCGGCGGGTCGGCGACGAGCGAAAGTGCGAGCCGCACCGCATCCTCCCCGTAAGGGTTGAGGTGCATAAGCCCATTACAGCATCATCACCATCGGCCGGCAGACAACGAAGGGAAGCCGATGGATTGGCAGTCAGTGCTCCTGCTCCTCGCGGTCGCCGCGGCGGCCGGATGGGTGGACGCCGTCGTGGGCGGCGGCGGGTTGATCCTCGTCCCGGCCCTGCTGCTCGGCCTGCCCGGCCTGCCGCCGGTGACCGCACTCGGCACCAACAAGGTGGCCAGCATCTGCGGCACCACCACGGCCGCCATCACCTACGCCCGGCGCACGAAGATCGACTGGCGGGTGGCCGGGCCGGCCGCCGGCGCGGCCGTGGTCTTCGCCGGGCTGGGCGCCGTCACCGCGAGCCGGATCCCGGTCGACTGGTTCCGTCCGGCCATCATGCTGTTGCTGCTGGGCGTGCTGGCCTTCGTCGTGCTGAGACCGACGTTCGGGGTCACCGTCAAGGCGGCCGATCCGACCGCGCGCCGCCGGGCCGCCGCCGTCGTCGTGGCGGGCGTGGGGATCGCGTTCTACGACGGGGTGTTCGGCCCGGGCACCGGCACCTTCATGATCATCACGTTCACCGCCCTGCTCGGGCTCGACTTCGTCAGCAGCTCGGCCACGGCGAAGATTCTCAACGCGGGCACCAATCTCGGCGCACTGGTGGTCTTCGCGGCCGGCGGCCACGTCCTGTGGTGGCTGGGCCTGTCGATGGCGGTGTGCAACATCGTCGGCGCTCGGCTCGGGGCCGGTGCCGCCCTCAAGCGCGGCGCGGGATTCGTACGGACCGCCCTGGTGGTCGTTGTCGTGGGTATGGTGATACGTCTGGCTGTTCAGTATTTCGGGTGAATAGCGCTCTTTGCCGAGACTGATTCGCGATAGTGGGCAACGTGAGCGTTGTGACCGTGACCGCGCCGAGCGCGGCGACCAGGAAGGGCTTCTCCTTCGCCGACCTCGGCGTCAGCGCCAAGGTCCTCACCGCGGTCGGGGTCGCGGCCCTGGTCGCCCTGGTCGTCGGCATCCTCGGGATCGTCTCGCTGAGCCAGGTCAACGACAAGGCCCAGCTGATCTCGAAAAGCAACATCGCCAGCATCAAGGCCGTGGGCCAGATCCGGGCCGCGATCAGCGCGACCCGGATCGACCTGGCCAACCAGGCGCTGTCGGTCGACGCGACGAGGACCACACAGTACGCCGAGGCCTTCGGCAACGACCTCGAGTCGTTCGGCACGGCGATGACGGCCTACCGCAACAGCATGCCTACCGCGGATTCGGCACTGATCGACGAGCTCCAATCGAACTGGGACGACTACGCCGACGTCGCCAAGAGCAAGATGCTCCCGGCGGGCACCGCCAACAAGCTCATCGAATGGGCCAACATTCGCGACGACCAGGCCGAGCCCATCCTCGACAAAATCAACGCCAACACCACCGCCCTGGACAAGGCCGAGACGGCCGACGCGACGAAGAACTCGGACGCCGCGAACTCGGCCTACACCAGCAGCCGCACGTTCTCGCTGCTCACGCTCATCGTCGGCCTCGCCGTGGCGCTGATGATCGGCGTCTGGGTGGCCCGCAAGATCGTACAGTCGCTGTCGAAGGTGACAGTGGTCTGCGACGGCCTGGCCGACGGCGATCTGACCCGCACCACCGGCCTGGTCAGCCGCGACGAGCCGGGCCGGATGGGCCGGGCGCTGGACGCGGCGATGGCCCGGCTGCGGGCCACGGTGGCCACCATCGAGAACTCGGCCGCCTCCCTGGCCGGGGCCTCGGAGCGGCTGACCGGCACCTCGCACCACATCGCGGCCTCGGCCGAGGAGACCTCGGCCCAGGCGCAGGCGGTGTCGGCCGCGGCCGAGCAGGTGTCGCGCAGCGTCGAGACGGTGTCGGCCGGTAGCGAGGAGATGGGCGCGTCGATCCGGGAGATCTCGCAGAACGCGGCCGAGGCGGCCCGGGTCGCGGCCGAGGCGGTGACCGTCACCGCGGCCACCTCGGCCACGATGAACAAGCTGGGTGACTCGTCGGCCGAGATCGGCAATGTCATCAAGACGATCACCGCGATCGCCGAGCAGACGAACCTGCTGGCGCTGAACGCGACGATCGAGGCGGCGCGGGCCGGTGAGATGGGCAAGGGCTTCGCGGTGGTCGCCTCGGAGGTGAAGGACCTGGCTCAGGAGACGGCGCGGGCGACCGAGGACATCTCCAAGCGGGTCGAGGCGATCCAGGCCGACACCAGCGGCGCGGTGGCCGCGATCGAGGAGATCTCTCTGGTCATCGGGCGGATCAGCGAGTTCCAGACGACCATCGCGTCGGCGGTGGAGGAGCAGACGGCGACCACGGCCGAGATGAACCGCAGCGTGGCCGAGGCGTCCGGCGGCACCGGCGAGATCGCGCAGAACATCACCGGCGTGGCCGAGGCGGCCCGGATGACCAGCCAGAGCGTCGCCGAGACACAGGAGGCCACGGCCGAACTGGCCCGCATGTCGTCCGAGCTGCGCAGTGTGGTGTCAGCCTTCCGCGTCTGAGCGCCGCAGCAAAAACCGCCTCTCACTCGCGTTGGCGGTCAGTCGCGCCGCTTGGGTGTACGCCCGCGCGGCCTCCCGGCCACGTCCGCAGCGAGCGAGAAGTTCGGCCTGGACGGCGTACCAAATGTGGTGTCGCTCCAAGCCTCTCAGACCCTCCACAATGGCCAGGGCCGGCCCGGGACCGTGCACCTCGGCGACCGCCACGGCCCGGTGCAACGCCACGACCGGCCCCCGATCGAACAGCGCCAGGTGGTCGTAGAGGGCCAGGATCTGCGGCCAGTCGGTCTCCTCCGCGCTCGCGGCGTCCGCGTGCACCGCGTTGATCGCCGCCTGCAACTGATACGGGCCGGCCCGGTCGAGGCGCAGGCAGGCGCGCAGCAACTCCCGCCCCTCGTCCATCAGCCGCCGGTTCCACCGGCCCCGGTCCTGGTCACCCAGGCGGATCAGGTCACCGTTTTCGGCCGTACGGGCGGGCCGGCGCGCCTCGACGAGCAGCATCAGCGCGAGCAGGCCCCGAACCTCGGGCTCGTCCGGCATGAGAGCCAGCAGGACCCGGGTCAGCCGGATCGCCTCGGCGGTGAGATCGTCGCGCGTGAGGTTGTCGCCGGCCCCGGCCGCGTACCCCTCGGTGAAAACCAGATAGAGAACCGCCAGGACCGCACCGAGCCGGTCCGGAAGGTCTTCGTCCCGCGGCACCCGGTACGGGATCCGGGCGTCGCGGATCTTCCCCTTGGCCCGGGACAGCCGCTGCGCCATGGTCGCCTCCGGCACCAGGAACGCCCGGGCGATCTCGCTCGTCGTCAGGCCGCCGAGCAACCGCAAGGTCAGCGCGACCCGGGCCGCCGGCGCCAGGGCCGGATGGCAGCACGTGAAGATGAGCCGCAACAGGTCGTCCCGCTCGCCCGGCCTCCGCTCGCGCATGGCCTCCGCCTCCAGTTCCGCCCGGCGGGCCTCCCGGCGCAGACGGTCGATCGCGTGGTGGCGGGCCGTCGTGATGATCCAGCCGGCCGGCGCGGGCGGCACACCGCTCTCCGGCCAGCGGCGCACGGCCACCGCGAACGCCTCCTGCACCGCCTCCTCGGCGACGTCGAGGTCGCCGAAGTGGCGGGTCAGCACGGCGACCGCCCGGCCGAACTCGGCCCGGAAGACGCGTTCGATCTCCTCGGTCATGCGATGGGGCGCACCTCGATGGACAGCGGCGCCACGACCCGGGCCATCCGCCCGCCCCAGCGCAGCGCCTCGTCGAGGTCGGCCGCCTCGATGACGGTGAAGCCGCCCAGGTGCTCCTTGCCCTCGGTGAACGGCCCGTCGGTCAGCAGCGTCTCGCCGTCGCGGTCACGGACCACAGTGGCCGACGCCGGCGGGTGCAGCCCGGCCGCGAACACCCAGGCCCCGGCGGCACGAAGGTCCTCGTTCAGCTTCTCCAGCTCGGCCATGATCGGGTCCAGCACCTCGGGCGGCGGCGGGTCGCCGTCGGGCTGGTAGACGCTCAGCAGATAGTGCGCCATCATTCCTCCTCGTTCTCGCTTCTCGCTGCCTACACGAATGGAAAGGGCGCGTCCTCGACATGTACGCCTTGTACGCCTGGGGAAACTTCATCCACGAGACCGAACTCGACCGCCTTCCGGTCTGGATCGATCCCGACGTGCTCGGCGGCGAGCGGAACGTCATCGACGAGAACCTCACCATTCTGGACACCGGGACGCTGCTGGTCGACGGGCCGGGCACCCTCTTCGAGATCGACGGTGAGCTGGTCGAGGGCCGTGACCTGGCCGGGCGGGACCTGAGCGAGGGCAAGTGGCGGGTCGCGCGCATCCGGGTGGCCACCGACGGCACCCGCGAGGACGCGCTGCGCGTCATCGGCGAGATCGAGGAGGAGTACGACGACCTGGTCGTCGACGAGGACCCGGCGGACAACCCACTGCCGACCGGCGAGGCCGTCACCGTGTGGGAGGACGACAACGGCCAGTGGGACCTGGCGCTGGTCCGGCGCTGAGATAAATCGGTTCCGGCGCCGCGGGGAATCGGTTAGCGTCGCCGGACACCCACACGAAGAGGACAGGCCGTTGTACCGCATCAGCTGAGCTTTCAGGTTCTGACATCCCGCGCGCGCCACGCGCTCCTTCGGCGTGCGCGGACCCCCTCAGCAGATCGGTGCCCGTACATGATCCTCAGACAGCTTCTGGACATCCGCCTCCCGGCCCCGTACGACATCCGGCCGTCGGTTCTTCTCCGGCCGAGGCCGGCCGACCGGTCCCGGTGGACCCGGCGGCGCCGGCCGCTGACCCTGCCACCGTGGAAGATCGCGGAGGTCCGCCTCGACGCCCGCCGCCTCACCCTCCGCGAGCGGCGGGGCTAGGCCTGTATCGCACCTGGGGCGGAGGCCGGGCCTCGCCGCAGCCCCGCCTCAGGTACGAAAAGGGCTCAGCGCGCTGACTCAGCGCTCAGAAGCTCGCGGGGCAGGACGACGTTCAGCCACCCCTCGGACTTGTCGAGCGGCCAGCCGAGATCGTCGCCGCGGACGAAGTAGGCGGCATTGCCGAGGTAGAGCCAGAGGATGTCCGCCGCCCCGGCGGCGTCCAGGCCGTCGCGGAGAGCACCCAGCTCGGCCAGGCGATCGGCGGTCAACCGGAGGCCGCCGCGCAGGCTCTCGTGTGCGATCTCCATGGCTTCCCGGATGGCGGGTTCCTGCGGCGCGGCGGCGACGGCCTGGCGCTTGAGGGTGAACCACTCGCCGAACCGGGTCCGCGACGCGGAGACGACGAGCCGGATCAGCTGGCCGGGGTCGGTGGCGGCCTCGATCTCGGCGAGGGCGATGGGCCCCATGGAGGGCTTCCTCCGGGACGCGATCGCGGCCGCGCCCGACGGCACCATCGGCGTGCCGATCACCTACGTACTGGCCGAGAACGAGCCCTTCTGACCCACCCCGACGACGTCTCCAAGGCGTTGCTCATCGGCCACCCTCAGAGCACTTCCTGAACGTAAGCCCCTAGGCGGGCCCGAACCAGCGGGACAGGTGCGCGTCCAGGTCGCGCTGGTCGGTGCCGGCCCAGGCGACGTGGCCGTCGGGGCGCAGCAGGACGGCTGGGGACTCGAGCTCGTCGCTGATGTCGGCGACGCGGTCGACGCGGTCGGACCAGCCGCCGGCGGCCAGGTGGCCGGTCTGGTCGAGCAGCGGGCCCCGGCCGGCGTGCTGGAGGTCGAAGAGGCGGCCGCTGTGCTTCAGGCGTACGTCCCGCAAGCGTCTTCCGACCAGATCCGGCCCGGCGCCGAAGTCATAGCGGATGTCGATCGCGGTGATCTTCGAGATGAGCCGCCGGTTCACCTCGGCGATGTCCATGAGGCCGGACAACAGCCGACGTACGGCCTGGGGACCGGGCTCGGCCGACAGCAGTTCCATCTGCGCGCGGGTGTTGTCGAGCACGTCCACGGCGACCGGGTGACGCTCCGACTCGTACGTGTCCAGCAGCTCCTGCGGCGCCCACCCGGCCACCGCGGCGGCCAGCTTCCAGCCGAGGTTGACGGCGTCCTGCAGGCCGAGGTTGAGGCCCTGCCCGCCGGTCGGCGGATGGATGTGCGCGGCGTCGCCGGCCAGGAAGACCCGCCCGTCGCGGTAGCGTTCGGCCAGCCGGGTCGCGTCGCCGAACCGGGACAGCCAGCGCGGCGAGTGCACCCCGAAGTCGGTGCCGGCGAAGGCCCGCAGCTGGCGCCGGAAGTCGTCGAGGGTGGGCTCGGGCCCGGCCTCCCCGGCCGGCACGACCACCCGGTACGTTCCGTCGCCGACCGGCCCCAGGCCGAAGCGCAGCTGCGTCCGGCGGACCTCGGCCACCACCGCCGCGATCTCCTCGGCCGGCGCCGACGCCTCCATCTGGCCCAGCAGCGTCTCGTGGCGTGACGGCTCGCCGGGGAAGCCGATGCCGGCCAGCTTGCGGACGGTGCTGCGCCCACCGTCACAGCCGACGAGGAACTGCCCCGGCACCCGCGTACCGTCGGCCAGTTCGGCCGTGACCCCGTAGTCGTCCTGGCTCAGCCCGGTCAGCTCGGCCCCGCGCCGCAGGTCGGCCCCGGCCTCGAGCGCATGCTCGGCCAGAAGCCCCTCGACCACGGTCTGCGGAATGGCGAGGACGTACGAGTGGGCGGTGTCCAGCCCGTCCGGCCAGCCGGCGCCGAGCCCCGCGAAGTACCCGCCGGGCCGGAACTGTCGGCCCCGCTCGAGGAAGCGCCCGAGAAGACCCCGCTGATCCATGATCTCGATGCTGCGCACGTGCAGCCCCTGCGCCCGCACGTTCCGGGCCGGGTCGACGTCGCGCTCCAGCACGACCACCCCCACCCCGTGCAGCCGCAGCTCCGCGGCCAGCATCAGGCCGGTCGGCCCACCACCGGCGACGATCACCTCAGTCATGTGAACCTCCCAGGGCGGCGGTGAAGCGGGCGGCCACGGCGGCCACCGCGGCGCGGAGTTCGGGGCCGCCCTCGACGGTGAAGTCGATGGGTACGGCGGCCAGCCACTCCTGGGCGTACATCTCGGTGTTCGTCGTCGTGCCGACCAGGACGCAGCGGTCGTCGCCGTCGGGTTCCAGCCGGCCCATCGGCGGGCGGATCCAGCGGGCGACCTTGTCCAGCGGGGCGTGGAAGACCACGCGGGTGGTGTATTTCCAGCCGGCGCCGAGGTTCTCCTCGAGCGACGCCACCGGGTCGAGGTCGTCCGGCGGCGTGAACGTGTGCGCCAGGCGCTGGACGTCGCGGATGCGGTCGATCCGGTACGTGCGGATCGCGTCGGCCCGATGGGAGTGGCACAGCAGGTACCAGCGCCCGAAGCGGACCACGACGGCCCACGGGTCGACCTCGGCGTCCCAGGCGTCGCCGCGCTCGGAACGGTAGGTGACCAGCACGCGGTGGCGGTCGGCCGAGGCGGCGATCAGCGCGCTCGTGGTGGCCGGGTCGGGGCGGGCCGCGTGCCGGTCGGGGGCGGCCGAGGCGTACGCCCGCAGCGCCGCCGCCTGGCGGCCGACGCTCTCGGGAAGGGCGCGGATCACCTTGCTGAGGGCGGTGCCGACCAGGTCGTCGGCGTCGATCGCGGCCGGATGCCCGTCGAGGACCGCCATGACGAGGCCGAGCGCCTGATCCTCGGTGAAGACGACAGGGGGCAGGCGGGTGCCGCGGCCGAGCCGGTATCCCCCGTACGGCCCGCGGGCGGACTGGACCGGGATGCCGGCCTCGCGCAGGATGCCGACGTAGCGCCGGGCGGCCCGCTCGGTGACGCCGAGATGGGCCGCGAGCTGCTCGGCGGTCGTGCCGGGGCGCGCCTGCAGCAACTCCAGCGTGCGCAGGGCCCGCGCGGTGGGACTCGATCCGTCCGGCACATCGAGCACGCTACCGGAAGCCGAACGTCCGGAATAGGCCGTACGTTGCGGGTCATGACAATCGTTCTCCTGGGTGGCCTGTGGCTGGACGGCACGGCGTGGCGCGACGTGGTGCCGGAGCTCGAGAAGCGGGGGCGCCGGGCCACCGCCGTACCGCCGACGGGCCTGACCTTGACCGAGCAGATCGACGCCGTGGTGGCGGCCGTGGACACGGCCCCCGAGAAGGCGATCGTGGTCGGGCACTCAGCGGCGGTCACGCTGGCCTGGATCGCCGCCGACCGCCGGCCGGACAAGGTCGCCACGGTGGCCATGATCGGCGGCTTCCCCAATGAGGACGGACAGCCTTACGCGGACTTCTTCGAGATCGAGGACGGGGTGATGGCGTTCCCGGGATGGGAACCGTTCGAGGGCCCCGACGCTCAGGACCTCGACGAGCGGGCCCGCCGCGATTTCGAGGCGGCGGCGGTCGCCGTTCCCGAGGGGACAGCCCGAGGCACCGTACGGCTGACCGACGACCGCCGCTTCGACGTGCCGGTCGTGCTCGTCTGCCCCGAGTTCAGCCCCGCCCAGGCCCGCGAGTGGGTCACCGGCGGCGACTCACCCGAGCTGTCCCGGGTCAAACACCTCGACTACGTCGACATCGACTCCGGGCACTGGCCGATGTTCACCCAGCCGGTCGCGCTGGCGGAGATCATCGCCGCACTATAGGGCGGTGACGATCGACGCGCTCATCTTCGACTTCGACGGCCTCCTGATGGACACCGAGACGACCCTGCTGGAGAGCTGGCGTCACGAGTGGCGCCAGCACGGGCTCGAGCTCACCGAACACGGGTTCTTCGCGAACCACGGCGGTGACGTCAACGAGCAGAGGTACGCGGCGCTGGCCGCCGCCGTCGGCGCCGGATACGACCGCGCGGCGAGTCACGCCCGCCGCATGGCGCACCGTCTCACCCTGAACCAGAAACTCGAGCCGGCGCCGGGCATCCGGGAGTGGTTCGCCGAGGCGGGCGGCCTCGGGCTGCGGCTCGCGGTGGCCAGCAGCTCGCACGAGGACCACGTCCGCGGGCTCCTGGAACGGGCCGGGCTGATCGCCGGCATCGACGTGCTGGCCTGCGGCAACGAGGTGGCCGCGCACAAGCCGGACCCGGCGGTCTACCTGCTCGCGCTCGACCGGCTGGGCCCGGTGCGGGCGGTCGCGTTCGAGGACACCCCGCACGGCGTCGCCGCGGCGCAGGCGGCCGGTCTGCCCTGCGTGGCCATCCCCAACCCGTACGTGCCCGCGTCCCGCTTCGGCGCGGCGGACGTGCTCCTGCCGAGCGCGGCGGCGGCGAGCCTCAGCGAGGTGCTTTCCGGTCTGCCAGCGCGTACGAGGCGGCGGCCGTGACCGCCGAGACGGCGAGCACCGACGGCCACGCGCCGATCCGCTTGGCCAGTGGGTGCGACAAGCCGAACGCGCCGAGGTAGGTCGCGACCAGCCCCGCCGTCACGGCCGGGCTGGTGCGGCGCGCCCACTCACGCCCGGCCAGCACACCGCCAACGGCCAGGATGGCGCCGCCGAGGGGCCGGACACCGGTGCTGCGGGCGACCTGCCACCCGCCGATCAGGGAGGCCGCGGTGACCGCGGCGGTGGAGACGCGCATGCCCCGACCGTACACGCGTCAGCTCAGCCAGTCATAGATCTCCTCGTACACCTCGGTTCCCGGCACATGCCCTCCGGTATAGACGTGCCCACGCGCGCCGGGAATGCTCGTCAGCATCCACTCGGCGTTCTCCGGGCCGACGACCGGATCGGCGGTTCCCCGCCACACACCGACCGGCACGCCGATCCGCGCCGCGTCGAAACCCCACGGCCGCGCGAAGGCGAGGCTGTCGTCCACCCACCCGTCCATGCTGTCGGTGAAGGTGGCCCGGATCCGGGCCATCGCCGCCGGATCGTCCCGGGCCGGCGTTCCCGGCTCCCACGGCACCTCGGGCCCGCCCGCCTCGATCTGCCCCAGGATGTGCGCCGCGCTCTCGGCCTGCCGCTCGCGCAGCGCCGCCTCGTCGGCCGGCGACTCGCGGGGCCTGATCCCGGACAGAACCGCGCAGCGGGTCACCCGCTCCCCCAGCAGGGCCGCGGTGGCCAGCGCGTGCGGCCCACCCCCGGAGCCACCGAAGACGGCGAACCTTTCCCAGCCGTACGCGTCGGCGAGCGCCCGCACGTCGGCCGCCGCGTCGGCCACGGCCCGCCCCGGCTGCCGCGTCGACCCGCCGTACCCGGGCCGGTCGTAGACCAGGAGCCGAAGCTTGCTCCGCGCCATGCCCGCGACCAGGCTGGGCCGCTTCCACCGGCTGCTGGGCGACCCGCTGTGAAAGACGGCCGGCCGCCCGTCCACCGGCCCGTAGAGGCAATACCGTAGAACGCGTCCCTCGGGCAGCGTCAGCTCGAAAGTCTCCGGCCCACTCATGCGACCATCCAACCAGGAGCCCCATGAACCGCGGCGAAGTGTGGCGGTCGACCCTCGACGACGAGTGGCCGGTGCTGCTGCTCTCCGACGACCTGGATGTCATCCAGGTCGTCGCACCCGCCACCGAGGCCCAGAAACGCGGCTACACCCTGCTTTCCCCGGCGGAAGCGGAACGGGAGAGGCCGGCCGGCCTCGCCGGCATCGAGGTGCTGCTCGACCTCTCACCGGCGGGGGCCATCCGCGTCGCCCTCCCCCACGACACCCACATCTTCTGCACGTGGCGGACGGCCCTGACCCCGGACGCGCTGACCGAATACGTCGGCACCCTGCCACCCGAGAAGATGGAAGAGATAGACCTCGCGATACGCCTGTCCCTCGGTCAGCGGCGGAACGGGCCGGTCACGCAGTAGGTGATGCCGCCCGCGGACGTGCCTGTGGTTCCGCGCTGGGAGGAGAAGTAGAGGCGGTCGCCGGCGGGGGTGAAGGCGGGGCCGGTGATCTCGGAACCGCTCTGGCCGGTGACGCGCAGGAACGGGGAGATCTTGTCGTCCGGGGTGATCAGGCAGATCTCCATGTTGCCGCCGTCCTCGGCGATGTAGAGGTCGCCGGAGGAGGAACCGGTCACGTTGTCGACGCCGGTCAGCGGGGCGCGGCCGGAGCTGACCAGGTTGTCGTCGTAGGCCAGCTCGTACGTGCCGGCCGTCAAGTTCACCTGCCAGACGCGGTTGTCGCCCTTCGTCGTGAACCAGACTGTGTTGTCGGCGTAGTGGCAGCCCTCGCCGCCGTTGAACGTCTTGGCGCCGGACACCTGCGACCGGGTCACGGTCGGCGAGCCGTCCGGGTCGGGCACGTTCGCCCACGTGAAGGTGCCCGAGGTGGCGGAGCCGGCCACGAAGACCTGCAGGACGCCGGCGGACAGGTCGCCCCACACGGCCGGCACGAAGCGGTAGAACTTGCCGTCCGGCTCGTCCTCGGTGAGGTACACGACCTTGCGTACGGGGTCGGCCGCCGCCGCCTCGTGCTTGAAGCGGCCCATCGCGGGCCGGACGACGGCACTGCCACCCAGGGGGTACGTCTCGTAGACGCGCCCGAGCGCGACCTCCTCGCACGACAGCCACGTGTTCCAGGGCGTCTTGCCCCCGGCGCAGTTCTGATTCGTACCGGCGAGGATCCTGGAAGCGCCGGTCACCGCACCGGCCGAGTCGAAGACGATGCGGGACGCGCCGCCGCCGGCGGACGAGCTGACCTCGGAGTTGGAGACGTAGATCCAGCCGCTGCCGTTCGGGATGACCGCCCCGCCGTCGGGGGCGTCGTGCCAGACGTACGACGTGCCCGGCACCGCCTGCCGTGACCGGGCCACGATCGAACTGGTGAACCCGGCCGGAAGCTGAAGGCCACGGGCGTCCGCGGCTTGGAGCGGGCCGTACGGCCCGGTGGCGGTCTGCGCCGGCGCCCCGTACGCCGCCGACCACGCTGTGAAGGGCAGGGCCACCGAGCCCGCGCCGACAACCGTCGCTCGCAACATCGTTCGTCGATCCATGGCCACATTCAGCCGTACGCCGGTGACAACCGTCCAAGAATTAGATGAACGTCGATAGTTGCCGAGCCGGCGATATCCGATGGACCCGTCCGCCGGCGGCCGCTACGTTCGCCGGGTGGTCTATCAACATCCGCTCGCCTACACCCTGGGGCTGGAAGGCGTCGCGTTGCTGCGCGCCTTCGCCGGCGACTACGACCGGGACTTCCTCGAAGCGCGCGTCAGCGAGATTCGGCGCCTGCTCGACAGCCCCACGCTGAAGGGTGAGGGCGTCACCGCGGCCCGGGTCGACACGGTCAGCGGATACCAGGTGTGGTCCGCCACCTACGACCAGCCGGGCAACGGCCTGTTCGCTATCGAGGAGCCGATCGTCCACGAAATCCTCGACTCCGTGCCGCCCGGCGTGGCCCTGGACGCGGCCTGCGGCACCGGCCGTTACACGGCGTACCTGGCCGCCCGGGGTCACCAGGTCATCGGCGTCGACAGCTCCCCCGACATGCTGGCCCACGCCCGCGACCGCGTTCCCACCGCCGACCTGCGCCCGGGCGACCTGCACGACCTGCCGGTCCCCGACGACCACGTCGACGTGGTGGTGTGCGCGCTGGCCCTGACCCACCTGCCGGACCTGGGCCCGGTGTTCGCCGAGTTCGCCCGGGTCCTGCGACCGGGCGGCCACCTCGTCATCAGCGACGTGCACCACGAGCTCGTGGCCCTGGGGTCGGTACCCCGGGTCCGCTCGGCCGGCGGCGACCCCGGCCTGCTGCCCGCCTTCCGCCACCGCACCAGCGACTACCTGGGCGCCGCCCTGCCGCTGGGCCTGCAACCCCGGCGGTGCGAGGAGCCCCGCATGTCCGGCGACGTCGACCGGGCCATGCCCGGCGAGTTCGCGACCGGTCCGTGGGACCTGTGGCCGTGGTCCTTGCAGGACATCGTCCCGGCCGCGACCGCCGCCGCCTGGAACGGCACGCCCAGCCAGATCATCTGGCACTTCCAGCTGACACCGGCCACCTGAGGTTCAGCTCGACCGCCGGTTACGCACCAGGAGGGCGAGCACCGCCCGGGCATCCCGGCGCCGTTCCCGGCTCGGCGCCGTCAACGCGGTCACGGCGGCGGCGGTGACCGAAACCGCGTAAAGGGCAGTGCCGACACCGACGGCGAGGGTTCCGTCGTGGATCACATTGAGCACCGTGGACATGAGGACTCCCTGACTCGGCTTCGTGGGTGCCCTCCGTTCTCGGCTGTCCGGGAGGGGTCCGCCAAGCGGGTGTCGGCTACGTTTGTCCCATGGCCAGGTCAAGTCTGGTAGCCCGCTGTCCGGTGCGGTCCGGGCCCGGACACATGGCGGACCACGGTCGTGGTCGGCGATGAACGCGGACGGCTCACCGGCCGCGGGCCGGTTCTTCGCCGCGCTGGCGGAGCTGCGGCGGGCCACCCGTTCCGTCTCGTACACCACGCTGACGCGGCGGGCGGAAGCTCAGCGGCTGCAATCACCGATCACCAACCAGCGGCTGAGTGACTGGTTCGGCGCCAAGGCGGTTCCGGCCGACCCGGCCATCGTGCGTTTCCTCGTCGAATACCTGCAACCGAAAGCCGGCCACGGCTATCGCCCGCGCGAGCTGTCAGCGTGGCTCAAGCTGCATCGAGAAGCCCAGCAGGAGCGGCAGGCCCATCGCGACAAGACCGACCTCGACCTCGCGCGGCCGGTTCTGGGCAAGGCCATCGCCGAGTGCAACGCGATAGCGCTCGAGGTGCACAAGGCGATCGAGAGTCCGGAGCACGGCACCGCCCTGCCGGCCCTGCCGGCGTACGTGCGGCGACATCACGATGCCCTGCTCGGAGAGGTCGTCGGCGACGCCGCTCGAGGCCGGAGCCGGATCGTCACCCTGGTCGGCGGGTCGTCGACGGGCAAGACCCGAGCAGGCTGGGAGGCCGTCCAAGCGCTTCCGGCCGGATGGCTCCTGTGGCATCCGATCAGCCCGTCGCGACCGGACGCGCTGAAAGCGGCCCTGGACGACCTCGCCCCCCGCACCGTGATCTGGCTGAACGACGCCCAGCACTACCTGATCACCGCCGGGCCGTCGGTGGGCGAGCGGATCGCCGCGGCCATACGCGAGGCGCTGACGGACGACTCGCGGCGTCCGATCCTGGTGGTGGCGACGATGTGGCCCGAGTTCTGGGCGAAGCTGACCGCGCCGCCGTCGCCCGGACACCCCGACCCGCACTCCCAAGCTCGCGAACTGCTGGCCGGCACCGACCTGCCTGTTCCGGATCGCTTCACCACGACCGACCTGAGCCGGCTTCGCCCGAGCGAAGACCTTGATCCGCGGCTGCGGCAGGCGGCGGCCTTCGCCCAGAAGGGACGGGTAACGCAGTATCTGGCCGGTGTTCCGGGCTTGATCCAGCGCTACCAGATCGCCCCGCCGGCGGCCCGGGCGTTGATGGACGCCGCGATCGACCTCCGGCGTTTCGGTCACGGCCCGATGATTCCGCGATCGCTTCTGGAGCACGCCGCGCCCGGCTATCTGGACGACGACGAATGGCAGTTGACACCCGAGGACTGGTTCGAGCAGGCATCGGCCTTCACGGCCGCGCCGTGCCACGGAGTTCCCGGGCCGCTGGTCCCTTTCCGGCCGCGGTCCGACGACGAGCCGAGGTCACCGGCGTACAAACTCGCCGATTACGTCGAGCAGGCCGGCCGCCGTGACCGAGCGGCCGTCTTCCCTCCGGAGACGTTCTGGCAGGCGGCGTCGTCCCTCACCGATCCGGACGTCCTGCGGCGCTTCGGCTCGCAAGCCGAGGCCCGGATGCGATACGGACGCGCTGTCCAGCTCTATTGGCGTGCGGTCGATCTCGGGAGCACCAGCGCCTCGGGGCCGTTGGGGTGGCGCCTGGAATGCGCCGGGGACCGGGACGAGGCAACGGCGTTGTATCAACGTGCCGCCGAGAGCGGCGACAGCATGGCATTGCGATCGCTGGCCAGGATGGCTGACGAGAGGGGCGACCACGCGGGCGCCGACGATCTCTACCGGAGGGCGGCGGACAGCGGAGATGTCGTCGCGCTGTGGCACCTGGCCTGGCGCAGGGAGGAGGCCGGCGACCTCGGCACGGCGGTGTCGCTCTATCGGCGAGCCGCCGACAAGGGGCACCTCATGGCTCTGCGCGACCTGGCCGTCATCCGGAAGCGCGCGAATGACCAGCGCGGAGTGGAGGCGCTCTTCAGGGAGGCCGCCGAGCGTGGTGACACGAACGCCTTCGCGGTGTTGGCCGAGATGCGGGAGCGGGCGGGCGACGAGGAAGGCGCCCTGGCCATCGCCGTCCAAGCTCTCCGCCTGGGCGACTCCAGCGCGATCCGTGGTCTGACGCGGACGAGGGAACGGGCCGGTGACCAGGGTGGAGCGGAACGAGTGGCCCGCCGGGCTCTGGCCGACGGCGACTCCAGCGCCCTCCAGGCCCTCGCCGAGCTGCGCGAGGAGGGCGGCCGGATGGCCGACGCCGAACGCTTCTTCCAGGAAGCCGCCGAAACCGGCGACACCGGCGCGCTCCGTGGTTCGACCCGGCTGCGGGAACTGGCCGGCGACCACGACGGGGCGGCACGGTTCGCTCGCCGGGCTCTGGCCGGCGGCGACTCCGCCGCCCTGCGGGATCTCGCTGAGCTGCGGGAGGAGGCGGACGATCCGGCGGGCGCCGTGAAGTTCTACCGGGAAGCGGCCGAGGCCGGTGACCTGACCGCGCTCGCGGCGCTGGCGCGGTTGTCGGAGCAGGCCGGTGAACGTGATCGGGCGTACGCGCTCGCCCTCGAAGCGGCGAACCGGGGCGACACGATGGCGATGTCGGTGCTCGCCGAGATGCGGCAGGACAGGGACGGCATCGCCACGGCGAAGGCGGTCGCGAGGTTCGGGCTGACCGACGACGGGATGCCGGCCGCCTCAGCCGATCTCCGGAACCGGTCCTAGTTCCTCGACCAGCGCTTGCAGCTCGGCCGTGGCCGAACCCGGGTGGCGCATCCGGGTGACGACGTCTTTCACTACCTCGCGCGCGAACGGGCGGGCCCGGATCTCCGACGGGGCCAGCCGGTCGGCCCGCAGCAGGAACTCCGCGGCCCGGTCGGGCTCGCCGAGCTGCACCGATGCCCTCGCCAGCTCGATCAGGTGGGCCGCCTGCCGTTCCACGGCCAGGCCGCCCAGGTCCTCCTCGGCCAGTCCGGCATGGGCCCGGACGGCGGCCTCGCCGTCGCCCAGCTCGACCGACGCCGCCACGCGGTGCACCACGACCTCGGTCGGCCCGAACGACGTCCAGTAGTAGGTGGCGTCCCGGCCCAGCGCGCCGGCCGCGGCCGCCGCCACGTCCAGCAGTTCCCTCGCCGTGGCCTTGTCGCCGATCCGGGCCGCGGCCAGGGCGCCCTGCAGCAGCAGCGCTCCGTAGACCGCCAGCCGCGCGGGGTCGCCGGAGTCGGCCAGCCGGTTCGCCGCCACCATGCTGATCTCCATGGCCGGGCGGATACGGCCGGCCGCGAGCAGCGAGGCCGCGACCAGCCGCGCGCTGACCCCGATCAGCAGTGGGTCGCCGCCGCGGTAGGCCGCGGACATCGCCCGGTCGGCGGCCATACTGGCCAGCTCGGTCTCGCCCGCCTTGCGCATCACCGCGGACGTCACCTGCCACACCTCGCTGAGCAGCCGGGTGGTGTCGTCGCCGTCCGCGCCGCCGGCCCGGGTGCCGGCGGCGGCCTGCGCGTCGCCGAGGAGCCGGGGCAACATGCGCACGAGCGCGCCGTACTTGGCGTGCTGGTAGGTCAGCCAGGCATGGTCCAGCGTCTGACGGAGCCCGGGCAACGGCGGCGGCGCCGCCCTCGACGGCCGGAAGTAGTCGTCCATCTGCTGGTATCGCTCGATCGCGGCCCGGACCTCTTCCACCTCGATCGGATCGACGAATCCGGCCCCGTCCGGCCGGCGCTCGGCCTCCCGGCCGAGCAGCAGTTGGACGTCGACCTGCAGGACATCGGCGATCTCGTAGACGACGGTGAACTTGTCCAGCCGCCGGATGCCACGCTCCACCTTGTCGACCCAGCTCTTCGACTTCCCGAGCCGATCCGCGAAGACCTGTTGCGACATCTTGCGCCGCCCACGCCAGTACGCGACACGGCGGCCGATGGGGAGCTCGTCCAACCCGGGTGCCCTCCCTTCCGGGGCACCCTCAGACTAGGCCCGCCGATCAGCCGCCGCACGTCACCGGCTAGGCGGTCGGGTCCCAGGCGATCAGCTGGTCGAAGATCTTGGGGTCGCCGTCGAGCTTGGCGGTGGTCATCGGGAGGCGGTTGTAGAACATCAGGACCAGGTCGCTGGCCGAGGCCTCGGCGGACGCGGACGCCGCGACGTCGCTCGGCGCGTGCAGGCGCTCGACCCGGGCGCCGTCGGCGGAGAGGTACAGGCGCCAGACCGGGCCCTCGGTGGTCCGGTAGTCGAC
The DNA here is from genome assembly GCF_043197815.1 of Actinoplanes sp. NPDC048988. Taxonomy (NCBI): domain Bacteria; kingdom Bacillati; phylum Actinomycetota; class Actinomycetes; order Micromonosporales; family Micromonosporaceae; genus Actinoplanes; species Actinoplanes sp. NPDC048988. The sequence continues at coordinate 108,352 of NZ_JBICTW010000011.1, forward strand.
GATGGCCGGCTCGTGGGGCCATGGGCTCGTGGTGGCGCAGCACGTCACCTGGAACTCCTCCACACCGTCCACGGCCACCTCGGTGGGCAGGGGCTGCGGGGCGCCGACGGCGAGCTGGGCGTCGTACGTGTGCACCGCGATCTCCTGCAGCTGATGGCGGGCCGCGGCGCCGGTGGTCAACGGGGACTGCGAGTCGCCCCACCAACCCCAGCACTCGCGGTCGGGGCCGGCCTCCTCCAGCGCGTCCAGCATGGCCCGGGTCGCGGTGGCGAACTCGGCCGGCTCGGCGGGCTGCGGCGGGGGCGCGTCGGCCGGGCCGGCCGCGACGATGCTCGCCCACTTGCGGCGGCCGTTGGCCAGATGCTCCTCCAGGTCCCTCAGGGTCCAGCCGGGACAGCCCTGTACCGGCAGGTCGAGGCTGGGGGCCGCGGCGATCGTGGCGCGGAAGGCGGTCGCGCGCTCGTCGATCAGGCGCAGAAGATCAGGAAAGTCCACGTGGGGTGTCTACCATCGGGTTCCGGTCGCGGGGAAGCGATTATTGGCGGATGTACGGACGTCTCCCGCTGCACGAGCAGCTCGCCGCTCTCCGCACCACGCTCTCCCGCAACCAGACGCTGCTCCAGGTGCTCGAGACGGCGAACGCGGTCGGGCCGCCGAACTGGTACGTCACGGCCGGCTGCCTGTTCCAGACGGTGTGGAACGTCGTCACGGACCGGCCGCCCGCCGAGGGCATCAAGGACTACGACGTCTTCTACTTCGACGACACCGACCTGTCCTGGGAGGCCGAGGACCGGGTCATCAAGGCGTTCGCCGGACCGGCGGCCGCGGCCGAGGTCGAGGTCGAAGTCCGGAACGAGGCGCGCGTGCATCTCTGGTACGAGGAGAAGTTCGGGGTGCCGTGCCCGCCGTACGACTCCTGCGAAGCCGCCATCGACTCGTTCGCGGCGACCACCTGTTGTCTCGGGGTGCGGCTGGAGCCGGACGGGCGGTGGCGCGTGTACGCGCCGCACGGGCTCGCCGACGTGTTCAATCTCGTCGTACGGCCCAATCCCGTCCTGGCCCCGCGCCACGTGTACGAGGCTAAGACCGAGCGGTGGCGTCGGCAGTGGCCATCACTGCGGGTGCTGGAGTGGCCGGCATGAGCGACCACAGTGCCGCCCCCGCGATGCCGCCGATCAGCGGGCCCACGATGTAGGCCCACCAGTCGGTCAGCCGGCCGGCGATCAGCATCGGGCCCAGCGCCCGGGCCGGGTTGACGCCGGCGCCGGTGATCGGGCCGCTGATCAGGATGGCCACGCCCAGGGCGGTTCCGATGGCCAGGGCCGCGCCGGCCCGCGGGACCGTCCGGTCGGTGGCCACGGCGACGATCACCAGGACCAGGATGAAGGTCACCAGTGCCTCGACGAGCAGGACGCGCGGACCGCTCACCCCCGTTGCCGGAGCGGTCGCGCCGAGGGCGCCGTGGGTGCGGGAGCCTTCGACGCCCCACGCGGCCAGAGCGGCCAGCAGGGCGCCCGCGAACTGGGCCACCACGTACAGCGGCACCTGCCGCCACGGGAAGCGGCCGGTGACCGCCAGGGCGACGGTGACCGCCGGGTTGAAGTGGGCGCCGCTGACCGGGCCGAACGCGGCCACGCCGATCAGCAGGGCCGCCGCGCCCGCGAACGGCACGACGGGAAAGGGCAGGAGGATCGCCGTGGTGATGATGCCGAGTACGAGGATGAACGTGCCGGCGAGCTCGGCCACCGCGGAATGCAGAAGGGCCGCGCCGATGCGGTGCCCGTGGAGACCGGTAGCCAAGGGAGACCTCCGATGCGAGGGTGAAGCCGGCGGCCGGGGCCGGCCGCCGGCGGACGATGCTCAGCTCTGCCAGAACTCCAGCAGGTCCTTGTCGAGCTCCTGCTGGTACGAGCCGGCGATGCCGTGCGGCGCGCCCTTGTAGAGCTTCAGCGTGCCGTTCTTGACGAGCTTGATGGCCTTCTCGGCCGCGTCCTTGACCGGCACGATCTGGTCGTCGTCGCCCTGGGCGATGAAGACCGGGACGTCGAGCGCCTTGAGGTCCTCGGTGAAGTCGGTCTCCGAGAACGCCTTGATGCAGTCGTACGCGCCCTTCAGGCTCATCTGCATGCCGAGGCTCCAGAACAGGTCGCGCTGGCCCTGGGAGACGTCGAAGCCGTGGTTGATGCCGAAGAACGGCTCCGAGAGGTCCTTGAAGAACTGCGAGCGGTCGGCGAGCACGCTCGCCCGGAGGCCGTCGAACACCTCGATCGGGGTGCCCTCGGGGTTGGTCTCGGACTTCACCATGACGGGCGGCACCGCGCCGGCCGTGGCGATCTTCGCGACCCGGCCCGCGCCGTGCTGGGCGGCGTAGCGGACGACCTCGCCACCGCCGGTGGAGTGGCCGACCAGGATGATGTCCTTGAGGTTGAGCGCGTCGACCAGCTCGGCCAGGTCCGCCGCGTAGGTGTCCATGTCGTTGCCGAGCCAGCTCTGCGAGGAGCGGCCGTGCCCGCGCCGGTCGTGGGCGATGGCCCGGAATCCGTTGTCGGCGGCGAGCTTGAGCTCCACGTCCCAGGCGTCCGCGCTGAGCGGCCAGCCGTGGCTGAAGATGATCGGCTGTCCGGTACCCCAGTCCTTGTAGAAGATCTCGGTACCGTCGGTGGTGGTGATGTATGGCATGCGTCAGAGACTTCTGCGCGGCGGCCCCGCCTGCATCGGTCAATTGACTGCCTGCGCCAGCGCGACCGTCGTCCGACCGATGACCGGTGACTAGCCCTAGATCAATCTGCGTGCAAACTTCCTGGCGCGCCGGGGGCCGAGGTCGTGCAATTGACCGGTGCCGTACGTACGGAACCGCCTCCGCTACAGCGACGAGGGCCCTGGCCGCCCGGTCGTGCTGGTGGGCGCGGGCTGGGAGGAACAGGCCCGGGCGCTGCGCGCCGCGGGTCACCGGGTGATCGGCTTCGACCGCCGGTCCGAGCTTTCCCCGGAGTACGGGGTGGACGGGCTCGCCGCCGACCTGGACGCGCTGCTGGAGCATCTGGACCTGACCGGCAGCGTGCTGGCCGGCTCCTCGGCGAGTGCCGGTGATGTGGTGCGCTACCTCGGCAAGCACGGCTCGGGGCGGGTCCGCAAGGTGGTGCTGGTCGCCGGGGTCACCCCGTTCCTGTTACGCGCGGCCGACAACCCGGAGGGCGTCGACGAGGCCGGCGTCACCGCGATCGAGGCCCGCGCCGGGCGGGGCTTCGGCGACGCCGGGCGCATCGACTTCCGGGCCGATCTGGGCCGGGTCGACGTGCCCGTGCTGCTGCTGCACGGCGACGAGGACGGGCTGCTGCCGATCGACGCGACCGCGCACCGGCTGCCCGACCTGGTGGCCGACCTGCGCTACGAGGTGATTCCGGGTGGCCCGCACGAGCTGGGACGGGCCTTCCCCGCATTGGTCAACCGCTACCTGCTGGAGTTCTGCGCGTCGTAGGCGGCCAGCAGGGACTCGACCTCGATGAGGCGGTCGCGCAGCGCGCCCGGCCGGGGCTCGGTGCTGCCGTTGCGCTCCATCAGATCCCGTACCGCCGCCAGCTCCTGACGGGCCTCCTCCATCCGGCCGAGCCGGGCGAAGACCAGGGCCCGCTGCGACCGCGCGGTCATCAGGCGCTCCAGCGAATGCTCGAGGCGTTCGGCGGCCGCGATCGACTCGTCGACGCGCTGCAGCGCCCGCGGCCACCGTTCGGCCGCGATCTCGATGTTGGCCAGGAACGAACGGGAGACCGTCTCGATGAACAGGGCGATGTGGGCCGGCGGCGCGGTCGCCGGGTCGGTCACCGCCTCGATCACCTGCTCGTACAGGGGAATCGCCTCGTCGGCCGGGCCGCGGCCCTGCACGGCCAGCGCGCACAGGGTGAGCCCGTTGGGCAGTCCCTCCCGGTCGTTCACGGCGCGGAAGCCGGCCACCGCCTCCCGCGCGTGCTCGAGAACCTCGTCCCAGCGCCGGCGGCGGCTCAGGGCCCAGCCGATGTAGTAGTGGGCCCAGGCGATCTGCTGGTCGTCACCGGAGCGGATGGCGTAGTCGAGGGACTCCCGGGCGCGGTCCAGGGCGATCTCCGGCTGGCCCAGGCAGACGATGTGCACCCAGGCCAGGTAGCCGAGGTGGATGGCGGTGAGGCGGTCGTCGCCGAGCCGGCGGGCGGCGCCCACGGAGAGGCTGAAGACGTCGAGCCAGTGCGGCCAGTTGGCCCATCCGTCGGAGAACCAGTGCAGCGAGTCGGCCACCTCGACGACCCGCCGGTCCTGCCCCGCCGCGGCCGCCGTCTGCAGCGCGGGCAGCCAGTTCTCGGCCTCGCGGCGCAGCCAGTCGCCGGCCTGGGCGCCGGTGGTGAACGGGCAGCCGGCCGGCCGGGAGCGCTGACCGGGCTCGAAGTACAGCCCGGCGTGGGTGGCGGTGTCGAGCAGCCAGTCGTCGCGGCGGCGGATGGCGGCGGCCCGGTCGGCGGCGCCCTCCTCCCGCTCCAGCTCGCCCTGGGCGTACAGGCGCAGCAGGTCGTGGAACTCGAGGCGGCCGTCGGGCCGCTGCTGAAGCAGGCTCAGCTCGACCAGTTCGTCGAGGGCGTCCTCGGTGACCGGGATCGGCTCCTGCACCAGGACACTGGCCAGTTCGACGCCGGCCGACGGGCCCGGCACCAGGGCGAGGCGGCGGAAAAGACGGCGGGCCACCCCGGACAGCTGTTGGTACGACAGGTTGAACGCGGCCTTGACCTGCAGGTCGCCTGCGGCGAGAGCGTCGAGGCGGCGCTCCTGGGCGGCCAGGCGGGCGATCAGGTCGGCCGGGGTCCAGCCGGGCCGGCTGAGCAGCCGGTTACCGGCGATGCGCAGGGCCAGCGGCACCCGGACGCAGAGCTCGGCGATGCGCCGCAGGCTGTCGGCGGGTGCCGCCGGATCGTCGAGGATCGCGGCGAGCAGGGCGACGGCGTCGCTCTCGTCGAGCGCGTCGAGCCGCAGGCGGCGTACGCCCTCGAGACCGCTCAGGGCGCGGCGGCTGGTGACCAGCACCACGGCCGGGCCGTGCGGCGGCAGGACCGGGCGTACCTGGGCCTCGCTGATGGCGTTGTCGAGCACGACGACCAGGCGCCGGTCACGGCTGAGGGTGTGCCACAGGGCGGCCGCCTCGTCGAGCTCGCGGGGCACGGCGCTCTGGTCGGGGCTCAGCGCGCGGATCAGCTTGCCGAGCACGGCGGCCGTCGTGAGCGGCTTGTCGTCGAGGCCGCGCAGGTCGACGAACAGCTGCTGGTCGGCCGGCCAGGCCTGGGCCGCCTGCACGGCCAGGGAGGTCTTGCCGACGCCGGGCGGACCGCTGACGACCACCACCGGCGCCGGTGTGGCGGCGCTCGCCGCGGACGTCCACCGGCTGATCCGGGCGAGTTCGGCCGCGCGGCCGGTGAAGTCGCTGACCCGCCGCGGCAACGGCAGGCCGGCCACCGGCGCGCTGATCGCCCGGCCGGCCCGGGCCGCGGCGAGCAACCGGGCCCGCTCGTCCGGGCCGAGCCGCAGGCCGTCGGCGATCGCCTCGATCGTGCGGGCGCGTGGGCTGCGGCTGACGCCGCGTTCCATGTCGCTGATCCCCCGGTCGCTGACGCCGGAGGCCTCGGCGAGCTGTTCGAGAGTGAGGTCGGCGGCGAGCCGTAACCGGCGCAGCAGCGCGCCGAACGGGACGTCGTCGTCCGTCATCGTGTGCATCCCCCAGGTCATGTCCGGGTCACAGCCTCGCACGCAGGTCGTTCTTCGTCCTTTCTTCGTGGTGCACGGCTCACTTCCGATGATCGAATACGGTGCCGGCGGGAACCGTCCGGCCGGCATTCGTACAGATTTGCGGGGAAAGGGGACGGTAAGCAGTGAGCTCGACGACGTTGTACGGGCGTGCCCGGGAACGGGCCGACCTCATCGCCTTCGTCGAGTCGGCCCGTTCCCGGCCGATGTCCATGGTTCTGCTGGGCGAGGCGGGGATCGGCAAGACCGCGCTGCTGCGCGCGGCCGCCGGGATCGCCCGCGACCGCGGCTTCGGCGTCCTGCCGCTCGACCGCGCCCTGCTGCGGGAGCTGGCCACGCCCCGGCTCGATCCGGCCGTCCGGTCGTGGATCCGCGACGAGCCCACCGACGAGGCCGCCCTGCTGACGGCGATCCTGACCGGCCTGGACCGGCTGACCGCGAGCGCGCCCGCCCTGCTGATCCTCGACCGGGCCGATCGGGCCGACCCGGCCCTGCTGCGGCTGCTGACGCTGGTCACCCGGCACGCCTGCACCGAGCGGGCCGCCCTGCTGCTGGCCGCTCGCGGATCGGAGCCGCCGGCCGGGCTGGGCCCCGAGATCCCCCGCTACCGGGTGGACCCGCTGACCGACCGGGCGGCGGCCCGGCTGCTGAACAGCCGGCCCGAGGGCACGGCCGGCGGGCCACGCCGGCTGATCCTGCGCCGGGCCGCCGGCAACCCGCTCGCGCTCACCTGTGACGTGCCGCCGCGCGAGTTCCAGCAGAAGCTCACCGGCCTGCCGGCCACCACCCTGCGGCTGCTGCGGTTCGCGGCGCTGGCCGACGAGGCCGAACCGGTCAGCACCATCAACCGGGCCGCCAACGGCGACGACGGTCTGCGCGACTGGGAGCCGGCCGAGCAGGCCGGCCTGGTCACGCTGGCCGGCGGGCGGGTGCGGTTCGAGCACCCGCTGATCCGGGTGGCCGCGGCGGCCGGGCCGGGGCGGGCCGTGCACGGCTGTCTGGCCGGCTACACCGACGAGCCGTACGCCCGGGCGCTGCATGCCGCGCTGGCCTCCGACGAGACCGACGAGGTGGTGGCGGCCGCGCTGGAGGAGAGCGTGGCCGCCGTCGGCCGCCGGGCCGACTTCCTGGCCGAGGGACGGGCCCTGTTGATGGCGGCCGAGCGCAGCCCGCGCCTGTCCGACGCCGCCCGGCGCCTGGCCAAGGCGGCGGTCGCCGCCTACCGGGCGGGCGAGCCGGCGTACGCGATCGAGCTGCACCGCCGGGTGGCCGCGCTGACCGACGATCCGGACGTGCTCGGCGTGGCCTGTGTCGGCGCCGGGCTGGCCCTGGTGCACCAGGCGCGCTTCGCCGAGGCGTACGGGCTGACCAGCGACGCCGTCCAGCGGCGACCCTCCGACGGGCAGGTGGCGATGACCAACGTGGCCGTCGCCGCGAACGCCGCCGTCCTGTCCGGCGACAAAGCACTGCGCGAAGGCCTGCCCGGCCTGCTCGAGCTCGTCGTGGACGGCACGGGCGGCGTGCTCGGCGAGGCCATCCTGCCCGGCGCGGCGAACGCGGCGACCCGGGCCTCGGTGCTGGCCGTGGCCGATCCGGCGTCGCGGGCGCCGGCCCCGGCGGCCGGGCCGGCCCGGTTGTTCGAGGGCACCGAGCCGCTCAACGGGCTGGCCGAGATCAGCCGGCTGCTGGCCACCAGCACGGTCGCCTGGCTGACCGACGACTCCGTGCGGGCGGCGGCCGAGCTGTCGGCGCTCTGGCAGGCCCAGCGGGCCTACGGGGCGCCGGGCGCACTGGCCGGCCGGATCCCCATGATGGTGCTCGCCATGATCGACTGTGGGCGGTGGCCGGACGCCGACGAGGCGATCGAGGAGTCGGCCACGCTGGCCGAGGTGGGCAATCTGACGCTGCTGCTGCGCTCGCTGCCCGGCCTGCGGGGCATCCTCGCCGCCATCCGCTCCGACGGCACCCGGCCGGTGGCGGTGCCGGCGCGCCCGGCCGGCGACCCGTTCAGCGAGAGCCTGCGCCGGCGGGCGGCGGGCCTGGCCGCGCTCGCGGCCGCCGACCACGACACCGCGTACACCCATTTCCGGGCGATGTTCGACGCGGCCGGTGAGCCGGTCCACTTCCTGCTCGGCCCGCGCTCGCTGCCACAGCTGGCGCTGGCCGCCGGCGGTTCGAGCCGCCGCTCGCGGGCCAAGGCGCAGGCCCGGCAGATCCTCAACGGCTGCCGGGCGCGGGCCGGCGCGGCGCCCACCCCGCGGATGGCCATGTTGCTTGCGCACGCGGCGGCCCTGCTGGACGACAGCGAGGACGCCGAGCTCCGCTTCGCCGAGGCGCTGGCCGACCAGGACCGGGCGCTGCACTGGCCCCTGGAGCGCGCCGAGGCCCAGCTCAACTACGGGATCTGGCTGCGCAAGCAGCGCCGGGTGCCGGAGGCGCGGCCGTACCTGTTGGCCGCCCTGGACACGTTCACCCGGCTCGGGGCGCGGGCGCACGCCGACGAGGCGCGCAAATATCTGCCCGGCGACGTCGAGACCGACCGGGCCGGCACGGCCGGCGCCTTCGCCGCGCTCAGCGCGCAGAAGCAGCTGATCGCCCGGCTGGCCGCCGACGGCATGACGAACCGCGAGATCGCCCAGCGGCTGCTGCTGTCGCCGCGCACGGTCGGCTCGCACCTCTACGACATCTATCCGCAGCTCGGTGTCGGCAACCGGCACCAGCTGCGGGAGCTGCTGGGCACCACGAACACGGAGGGCTGAGCGATGTCGGACAGCACGCTGATCGATCCCGGCGCCGGGCTGATCGGCCGCGACCGCGAGCTGGCCCGCGTCGCCGGCTGCCTCGGCCCCGGGCAGCACGCGCTGCTGGTCACCGGCGGCCGCGGGATCGGCAAGTCGCGGCTGCTGGCCGCCGCGGCCCAGCGGGCCCGCGACGAGGGCCGGCACCGGGTGGTCACCGTCGAGGTGCCGCCGGGGGCGCCGATGGACGCGCCGGCGCTGATCCGGCGGCTGCTGATCGCGCTGCGCCACGACACGCCCGGCCCGGTCGACCTGGACCGGGCCGACTCACCGGCCCTGTGCCGGGTCCTCAAGCGCATCGGCTCGCCGCTGCTGGTCACCGTGGACGACGTCCACCGGATCACCCCGGCCGCGGCCGGCGTGCTGGCCGAGATGGCCGGCGCGGTGCCCGCGGTGCTGATGGCCGGCCTGCCCGACCGGATTCCCGAGGTGCTGCGCGGGCTGCCCCGGGCCGAGCTGCGCCCGCTGGACCGCGCAGACGCCGCCCGGCTGCTGGAGTCGCAGCCGAACCCGCCGGTGGGCCGCCACCGGGCCATGGTGCTGCACCGCGCGGCCGGCAACCCGGCGGCGGTGCTCGAGCTCGGCCCGGGCGGCCGGCTGCGGTCGGCGTTCGCGGCCGAGATCGCCGCGCTGCCCGAGCCGTCGCGCCGCCTGCTGCTGCACCTGGCCGCGGCCAGCCCGCCGGCCGGCCGGGCCGGGGTGACCAGCGCGGCCGGCCAGCGCGACGATCAGTGGTGGGCGCCGGCCGAGCAGGCCGGGCTGGTGGTGCTCGGCGGAGACACGGCCGACTTCACCCATCCCCTGGCGGCCGACGCCGCGTACCAGGATGTCCCCGCCTATCAGCGGCGGCAGGCCCACCGCAACCTGGCCTGGGCGCTGCCGGCCGGCTCGGCGTCGCGGGCGCTGCACCTGGCCGAGGTGACGCACGGCCCGGACGAGCGGATCGCGGCCGGGCTGGAGGCCGCGGCGGCCGCCTTCCGCGAGCGCGAGGACCTGTTCGAGGCCGCGAAGGCGATGGAGCACGCGGCCGAGCGGTCACCGGAGCCGGCCGCGGCCGCCCGCCGCTACGCGCTGGCCGCGATGGACGCCCGCAACCTCGGCGAGACGGAGTGGCCGGGTGATCTGTACTCGACAGTGCGGCGGCTCACCGACGACCCGGCCCTGGTCACCATGGCCGGGCACGCGGCGGCCACCGCGCTCACCCGGGCCGGGCGCCAGCACGAGGCGTACGCCATGATCTCGGCGGCCCGCCGGGCCGGTGTCCCGGCCGACCCGCGGGTCGCGGCGGCCATCGCCGGCCTGGCCTCGGTCATCGCCTCCACCTCGGGCGACGAGGAGCACCGGCGGGGCCTGGCCGAGCTGCTGGCCGCGGCCGGCCCGGGCGCCGACCCGGCCACCGCGGCGTTCGTCCGGCTGATCATCGACCCGGCGTCGCACCCGGGCCGGGAACTCTGCGACGCGACACCGGTCCCGCCGCCCGGCGCCCGGCTCGCGGCGCCCGAACGGCACCGGCTCAACGTCATCGGCACGATGGCCGGGTACGAGGACCGTTCGGCCCTGGCCGCCGGCCTGCTGCGCGCGACGATGGCCGCCGAGGCCAACCCGCGGGCCTCGGTCTCCGGCCTGGAAATGCTTCCGCACCTGGTCAGCGCCCTGATCGACACCGGCGAGTGGGCCGAGGCCCGGCGCTGCGCCGACCTCGTCGGCCCGGGCGGGCTGCCGGTGTTCGCGGCCCAGATGGACGCGCTGCGGGCCCAGCTGCTGGCGCTGCGCGGCGAGGCGGCCCCGGCCCAGCAGCTCGTGCGGGAGGCGGTGGCCCGGGTCGACATCCAGCAGCACCGCTCGGTGCACGTGCGGGTGCTGCGCGCGGCCGGGCTGGCCGCCACGATCGACGGGGACTACGAGTCCGCGTACCGCTACCTGCGCACGATGTTCGACCGGGACGGCCGGCCCCGGCACCGGCTGCTGGCCGGGCGGCACGTGGCCGAGCTGGCCGCCGCCGCCGTCCGCAGCGGACACCGCGACGACGTCCGCGTCGTGGTCGAGCACGTGCGGGCCGGCGCGGGCGAGGACCCCAGCGCCCGGATGCGGCTGCTGCTGCACCTGGCCGACGCGCTGCTCAGCGACGGCGAGCGGGCCGAGCACCACTTCCGGCTGGCCACCGTGGACCCGGCCGGGCACCAGTGGCCGTACGAGCGGGCGCTGGCCCGGCTGCACTACGGCGAGTGGCTGCGCCGGGTCCGCCGGCCCCGCGACGCGCGGGCCCTGCTGGCCGCGGCCGAGCAGGCGTTCACCGCGCTCGGCGCGGCCCACGCGGCCGAACTGGCCACGCGGGAGCTGCGCGCCAGCGGCCGGCACGACGGGCCGGCCGGCAGCGCCCGGCTGGCCGTGCTGACCCCGCAGGAGCGGCAGGTGGCCGAGCTGGCCGCGCGCGGACTGCGCAACCGGGAGATCGCCGAGCAGCTGTTCATCTCGGTCCGCACGGTCGGCGCCCACCTGCACAGTGTCTACCCGAAACTCGGCGTCAGCGGGCGCCACCAACTACGGGCCGCGTTCGCCCGAGAGTGACCGCGTCCTCGGCCGGGTGGAAGGCCCGGTAGTGGCGCAGCATCAGGGTCAGCCAGCCCAGGCTGAGCACGCCCAGCACCACGTACGCCCAGGTGCTGCCGAACGTGTCCCAGGCGGTGTGCAGGGCGACCGCCCCGATGAAGGTGGCGGCGAACTGCAGCAGGTGGCGCACGCTGGGCGCGCTCAGCATCATCCAGAGGGCGCCGCAGGTCAGGCCGGTCCAGGCGGTGTGCCCGGCGGGCGAGGTCAGACCACGGACGAACAGCGTCTCCTCGACCGCGCCGACGTTGCCGTTCGACTGCAGCAGGGCCGTGAAGGCGTACCCCATGGTCTCCAGAGCGGCGAAGCCCATGCCGCTGGCGATGCCGATGACCAGGCCGTCCGACGGCAGCCGGCGGGTGTGCCGGACCAGCACGGTCATCAGCAGGACGACCGGCACGATCAGCTTGGCCGACTCCTCGACCACGGCCACCACCACCATGGGCAGGGTGCCCAGGTCGCGCAGCGCGTCGTACTCGAGCGTGCCGGCCACGACCACCCCGATGACGCCGCCGAAGAAGGCCGTGACCAGCAACACAGACGTCGGCACCTCCCAGCGGCCGGTGCGGGCCTGGGCGAACGTCAGGAAGGACGCGGGCACCACGCTCGCGCCGAGCAGGATCAGCGCCGGCACGAAGTTCGGGTTCTGTGTGTGCACCAAAGTGCGCAGGACCAGGAAATACAGTCCCAGTCCGACGACGAGAACAGCCAGCCAGGCCCAGCGGCGGGACCGGTCACCCATGAGCACTCCTCTGTAGTCCAGCGATCATCGTCGACTTTCTCCGGGGTACCCGGCATCGGTCATTCGACTCACCGCGTACCGGACGCGACCCCGCCCGGCAGACAGGACAGTCATTTGGCGGATGCCCTGGGAGCGCGATCTCGTCACGCTCTTTATCAACCTCGTGACCAGCTGTCATGGGGGGTCATCTCCGGGGGGAGCTGTCATGACTGAGAACATTCTGGCCGTAGCGCCACCGATCGTGCAGGACGACGCGGCGCTTCGGCGCAGCCGGCTTCTGCTGCACGCCAGCGAGTCGCTGTCGGTCACCGCCACGACCGACGACGTCCTGGTCATCGTGCCCGAGCTGCTGAAGTCGGCGCTCGGGGCCACGCACGCCGAGGTCGTGCTGCCCGGCGACCCGCGCCGCGGCGCCGTGTCGGACCGGCTGACCACCACGGCCATGCGGGACCGCCGGTCGCGCTACTACGAGAGCAGCATGGACGTGACGCTGGAGCACCCCACGCTGGCCGAGGAGCTCGAACGCGACGGCTGGCAGGCCGCGGTGTGCGCGCCCCTGCCGGACGCGGTGGGCGCGCTGCTGCTGGCCTGGGACGAGCCGCAGACCTTCTACGTGGCCGACCGCGCGATGATCGCGACTCTGGCCCTGTACGTCGCCCAGGCCCTGGAGCGGGCGACCCGGCACGACTCGCGCACCGCGATCACCGACACGCTCCAGCGGGCGATCGAGTCGCGGCTGCCGCACGTCGACGACTTCGAGCTGGCCGCGTACTACCGGGCCGCCGACACCCACCGCAAGGTCGGCGGTGACTGGTACGACGTCATCCCCGGCCCGAACGGCCGGCTGGCCATGGTCATCGGCGACGTGGTCGGCCACGACGCGGCGGCCACGGCGCGGATGGGCGAGCTGCGCAACATGCTGCGGGCCTATTTGGTCGATCGCCGGGAGCCCCCGTCGGCTCTGCTGCGCCGGCTGGACGCGGCCAACTTCGCGCTCGGCGAGCCGGCCATGGCCACCGCCGTGGTGGCGTTCCTCGACCGCGCGCCCGGCGGCGGCTTCCGGCTGCGCTGGTCGAACGCGGGCCACCCGCCGCCGGTGCTGATCAGCCCGTCCGGCGAGGTGCGGCCGCTGACCGGCAACGACCTGCTGCTCGGCGCCCGCCGGGGCTCGCCGCGGCACACGTACACGGCCTCGCTCGAGCGCGGCTCGATCGTGCTGCTGCACACCGACGGGCTGGTCGAGAGCCGGGGACGGGTCATCGACGAGGGGTTCCAGCGGCTCTACGGCAAGCTGCGCATCCGCAACGCGGGCGCCCCGCGCGACCTGCTGGCCCGGGTCGTCAAGGAGATGACCACCGACCGCGCCGACGACGTGGCGATGCTGGCGGTCCGCATCCCGCGCTAGGGCCTAGTGCTCGCGCAGGAACGCGGCGCCCCGCTCGATCGCGGCCCGCGTCGTCGGCCGGTCCCGCAGCGGGGTCAGCGACACGAAGTCGTGCACCGTGCCCAGGAAGCGCACCGCCGAGGCGTCCACTCCCGCGTCGCGCAGCCGCGCGGCGTACGCCTCGCCCTCGTCGCGCACCGGGTCCGCCTCGGCGCAGACCACCAGCGCCGGCGGCAGTCCCGCCAGGTCTTCCACCGAGGCCAGGGCGGGCGACAGCGTCGGCTCGGCCCGCTCCGCCGGTACGTCGCTGTACTGCCCCCAGTACCAGCGCACGGCCTCGTGCGTGAGCAGGTACCCGGAGCCGAACTCGCGGTGCGACGGCTGCGCGCAGGCGATGTCGAGGATCGGGTAGAACAGCAGCTGCGCGCTGATCCGCGGACTGCCGCGCCGCTTGGCCATCAGGGCGAGCGCGGCCGCCATCGTCGCGCCGGCGCAGTCACCGGCCACGGCCAGGTCGCCGCCGGTCGTCTCGCTCACCCACAGCAGCAGCGCGTAGATCTCCTCGATCGCCACCGGGTAGCGGGCCTCCGGAGTGCGCGTGTACTCCGGCACCACGAAGGTCTTGCCGCTGAGCCGGGTGAGGTCGCTGATCAGCGCCCAGTGCGTCCGGGCGTCGCCCAGCATCCACCTGCCGCCGTGCGCGTAGACGACGCTGCCGGTGCTTTCCCCGCCGCGCGGCCGGAACACCCAGAAGCCGACGAGGCCGGACGGGCCGATCGGCGCCACCTGGAACTCGGCCGACACCCGCGGATCGGGCCGCGGCGGGCCCTGCGACTCCAGCAGCGCCTGACGGCCGTCCTGCGGGCCGATCTGGTGCAGGAACGGCGGTCCGGCCGACGCCTCCACGAGGAGCCGCACCACCGGGTCGAGAACCGTCACGTAGGCATCATCACACCCGATCCTGTGATCCCGGCCGATAGGGTCACCAAGAGTGATCAACTTGTTGAGGCCGGAACTGCTCAGGCCGGACTTCCGCCGCACCGTGGTGTTCGGCTTCGTGGCGCTGGCCGCGCTCGTCACCGGCTCCCAGTTCGGCGCCGGCACGACCAGGGACCGGCTCATCACGTACGGCTGTGCCGCGCTCGTCGGGGTTTTCGGGGTGACGGCGACCCGCACCGCCGCGCGTGAGGTGCACCGCGTGGCGGCCGCCCGGGCCAGTGAGGCCGCCGCGACGCCGCTGCGGGTGATGATCCAGCTCACCGGTTACCTGATCGTGGTGGTGTCGGTCGGCGACCTGCTCGACGTGGGCCTGCAGCGCCTGCTGGTCGCCGGGTCGGTCACCGGCATCATCCTCGGCCTGGCCGCGCAGCCGGTGCTGGGCAACCTGTTCGCCGGGCTGGTGATCCTGTTCGCCCGGCCGTACGTGCCCGGCACCCGCGTGCGGATCGAGTCGGGGGCGCTCAACGGCCGGCACGTGGGCACCATCGTCTCGGCCGGCCTGCTCTACACCGTGCTGCAGACCGAGGACGGCCCGTTGAACATCCCGAACTCGGCGCTGATGAACGCGGCCGTCGGACCCTACGACGCCGCCTGAGGCGGTGACCTGATAGCCGGGGCCCTCGCGCAGCGCCTTGACCAACTCGTCCGCGGCCGCCTGGCGATCCGAGGCCAGCAGGCCGGTGCCGTAGATGAGGACGTTGCGCTCGACGACGGCCCGAAAGTCCTCCAGACTGGACGCTACGTACCGTGCGTCGGTTTCTCCGGTGGCGGCGCTTCCGAGAACGGTCCCGGTGGGTAGTCGTCGGCCGGAAGGAAAGGCCCCGGATAGGGGCCGCGCGGCGGGAACGGGCCGGGCGGTGGGGCCTTCCGCTTGCGGAACAGGGCGGCGAGGGCCCTCACCAACCGGGCCGGATCCGGGGCCACGCCGCCTCCTGGGTGGATCTTCTACTGGGGCGGCGAGACTCTACCCCGCCCGGTGGGTCAGGTGGAGCTCTTCGGGCTCCGGCGGCAGGTCCTCGACGCCGGTCGCGACGGCCTCCTCGTGGCGACGGTGCGCGGACGGCAGCGCCAGCGCGGCCACCACCGCGAGGACGGCCACACCGGCGCAGACGGCGAAGCCCATGGTGAAGGCGTTGTCGGTGGGCAGGCCCCGCAGGGTCGCGTGCGACGAGATCACGGCCGCGACCACGGCTGTGCCGATACTGCTGCCGACCGTACGGGCAATCGTGTTGACGCTCGTGGCCTCTCCGGTCTGCGCGGCGGGAACGCTTTCGATGATGGCGTTCGACATGGCCGAGAAGGCCAGGCCGATGCCGGCGCCGGTCAGCACACCGGAGGCGACCACCTGCCAGAGCTGGCCGTGCGCGAAGGCGGGCAGGGCGAACGCGGCCACCACCGAGACGGCGCCGAGGAACATCGGGAGCTTCGGGCCGAACTTGCGGTTGAGCAGGCCGGCCAGCGGGCCGAAGAAGACCATCATGACCACTGTCGGCAGCAGGAACAGCCCGGACTGGGAGACCGACTTGCCGAAGCCGTAGCCGGTGGCCGCGGGAAGCTGCAGCAGCGTCGGCACCAGCAGGAACGTGCCGAACATGGCGAAGCCGAGGATCAGCGCGACCAGGTCGGTCGCCCAGACGCCGCGCAGGCGCATCAGGCGCATGTCGACCAGCGGCTCCTTGACGCGCAACTCGACCAGGACGAAGCCGGCCAGCGCGACGGCGCCGAGGGCGAGCAGGATGACCGTCCTGGGCTCGCCCCAGCCCCAGGCCTGCCCCTTGCTGATCGCCAGCAGCAGCGAGACGAGGGCGACGGACAGGATCACAGTGCCGAGAATGTCCAGCTTCCCAGGGGTACGGACCGGGGACTCCTTCATGCCGAAGATGGCACCGAGGAGAGCGACCACCACGAGAACGAGCGGCAGCCAGAAGAGCCAGTGCCACGAGAGGTGCTCGACGATCGGACCGGCGCCGACGATACCGACACCGGCGCCCACCCCGAAGATGGCGGAGAGCAGGCCGACGACGACGCTGACCTTCTCGCGGGGAAGCTCGTCGCGCACGATGCCGATGGACAGCGGCAGGATCGCGCCGGCGGCGCCCTGAACCGCGCGGGCCACGATGAGCACGCCGAGGTTGGGCGCGAGGGCGGCGAGCAGCGTGCCGGCGGCCAGCGCGGCCAGGACGCCGATCAGGACCTTGCGCTTGCCGGCCATGTCGCCGAGGCGCCCGAGGACGGGCGTGAGGACGGAGGCGGAGAGCAGATAGGCGGTGATCACCCAGCTGACGTCGCTGGTGTCGGCCCCGAGATCGCGCCCGATGGTGGACAGCGCCGGCGCCACGAGCGACTGAAGGACCGCGAACGCGAGCCCTCCCAGCGACAGATAGAGCACGAGCAGATTGCCGGCGCGACGCGCACCCGTCATGAGAAACCCCGAACCAGAGATGTAAACGATTGCTGACTTATTATCGTGGTCACGTCGATTAAGTCAACAATTGCTTACGTCACACCTGTCTTGCAGGGCGCCGGCGCCACGGGTTGGCTCGAGGCATGGCGCTCATCGCGTACGACAAAACCGACGCCGCCGCGTTCGAGGCGACCCGCCACCTGAGCGGCGACGCGCTGGGCGCCTGGCGTGCGGCGATCACCCGGTATCTGGATCCGCGACCCGGCATGCGCCTGCTGGACCTCGGATGCGGCACCGGAAGCTGGTCACAGGCCTTTCGCGCCTGGTGGCCCGCCACCGGCGTGCTCGCCGTCGAGCCGTCCGCCGCCATGCGCGAGCGCGCGCCGTTCCAGCCGGTCCTCGCCGGGCACGCCGCTGACATCCCGGCCGCGGACGCCAGCGTCGACGCGGTCTGGCTCTCCACCGTCATCCACCACGTCCCCGACCTGCCGGCCGCCGCCCGGGAGATCCGCCGCGTCCTGAAACCCGGCGGCCCGGTCCTGATCCGGTCCGCGTTCCCGGGCCGGCACGACGGCCTGACCCTGTGCCGGTTCTGGCCGGAAGCGATAACCGCGCTGAACGACAGCTACCCGGCCGTGGCCACCGTCGAGGAGGCATTCGCGACCGCAGGCTTCACCACCGCCGGGTTCGAGCCGGTCGCGCAGGTCTCCGCGCCGTCGCTCGAGCACGCCGCCACCCACCTGCGCCGCGAGGCGCACACCCTGCTCCAGCTGATCAGCGATGACGCGTACGCGCGAGGTGTCCGGCGGCTCAGCGCGGCCGCGCGGACGACGACCGGGCCACAGATCGACGTCCTCGATCTACTCGTGCTGCGGTGACGACAGGCCCGGGCGAGAACGGCTCAGCCTCAGATAGGTGCCCAAGCCGATCGGGAGCATCAGCCAGAACGAGATGACGCGGTAGCCGAGGACCACGGCGGCGGCCGCGGCCTGCGGGGCGCCGGCGGCCAGGAAGCCGGCCAGCAGGCTGGCCTCGATCAGGCCGATGCCGCCCGGGGTGATCGGGATCTGGCGGACGATCTGCACCGCCAGGTAGACCGAGGTGAGCTGCAGCGGGCTGAGCGGGAAGCCGCACGCCTGGGCCACGGCGATCAGGCAGGCCAGGTCGAGCGCCCAGTTGAGCGTCGCGAAGCCGACGGCTGTCAACCAGTACCGGGGGCGCAGGGCCCTCGCCTCGCCGAGCATGCGGTGTGCCTGCGCGATCGCCCGCTCAAGCCACCGCCGCCGAACGGCCGCGAACGTCGCCCCGGTGGTCGACGCGGTCGTCGGTCTGGTCGGTGGCGCGGTCGTCGGTCTGGTCGGCGGCGCGGTCGTCGGCCTGGTCGTCGGCCCGCTTGACGTGGGCGAACCAGCGGCCGGAGGCGGTGCGAAGGGCGCGCCGAGGACCGAGACCGGGGACTCGGGCCGCCGCGACGGTGCACGGAGCGATCCCGCGCGGCGGGAACGGGCGATCCAGGCAACCACGGCAGCGACGGCGAGGACGGCCGCGGCCAGTTCGGCGGTGTGGGCCGGTTTCAGGTTTACGGCGGCGGTGGCCCCGTAGAGGACGGCCAGGCCCAGCATGGACGCGGCGGCCGAGAGGACCACGGCGGCGGTGGCCGCGGTGGCGAGGGCGCCTCGACGGCGGAACTGCTGGAGGGCGAAGGCCGCCGACATCGCGGAGCCGGCCGGCAGGACCGAACCCATGGCGGTACGGCTGAACGTGATGGCCAGGGCGTCCGGCAGGCGCAGATCGGTGCCGAGCGCGGCCAGCAGGGTGCGCTGCTGCAACGCGAAGCCGGCCTGGGACAGGAACTGGGCGGCCACGGCCACGGCCAGCCAGCGCGGTTCGGCGTGGGTGAGGGTGGTGGCCACCGACGACGGGTCGGGTATCCGGCCGCGCAGGGCGATGACCACCGCGGCCGCGGCGGCGGCCCCCAGCAGGACGCGAAGCGCCGGGCGCCAGGGGCGGGGCGGTGGCGGAGCGGGTGGCTCGGGCCGGGTGGAGATGGGGCGGGAAGCCGCAGGCCGAAACGCGGCGGGCGCGAACAGCAGGGCGGCCGGCGCGAAGGGAAAGACGACCGGTGCCAGGCGCAGCGCGGCGGGGGCCAGGCGGAAAGCGGCCGGGCGCGGGGGCCGCAACGAGAAACGGCGGCGGCGAAGGGCGAACCGGCGAAGGGTGAGGCGGCGACGGCGGCGCACGCAGGCGCGAGGGCTCGGGCGGCTACCTGGCCGCCGGGGAGAACCGGGCCTGCGTGCCCGCAGCGTCATCGGAATCGAGCCGGGAGGGAATCGGCCGGCGCCGAGGCGGCGCGGCGGGCGCGGAGGTAGTGGGTGGTGGCGGCGGCCACGGCGACCGAGGCGGCCAGGGCGGCCGTCACCGCGTACAGGAAAGAGAACGGAGGCACCGCGAGGTCGGTGTCTGGAGAGGGGAGGTTGACCCACTCCTCGAAAGCACGAGCCATAGGGGGCCTCCGGGGTGCGAAAACAGTGGTAAACGTGCGCTGACTGGCAACGTAGACCCTCCGGAGCGTCGGTAGACAGCGGTTTGCGCCGCGAATCACATGTCGAGAAACAGTCAGCTGGGAACTGATCGGTGTGATCGCCGCTGCAGGTGTGCTCCTCGGCGCGCGGACGGCCCTGCGCCTACGGCAAGATCAGCTCCAGCGCATCACGTCCGCGGCGTTGATCATCCTTGGGGTGGTCGTGCTGGCAGTCGCCTGAGAGGACCGGCATGACCCTCGAACTTCCCGCCGACAACCACGTGCACAGCGAATGGTCCTGGGACGCCGGCCGGCGCGGGGCCGACATGATGGCCACCTGCGCCCGAGCCGTCGAGATCGGGCTGCCGGCGCTGGCCTTCACCGAACACCTGGACTTCACCGACTGGGTCGGCTTCACCGCGCCGCCCCTGGACGTCGACGGATACCTGGACGCGGTCGACCGCTGCCGCCACCGCTTCCCGGGCCTGCGGATCCTGACCGGCCTCGAACTCGGCGAACCGCACTGGCACACCGAGGCCGTCGCCAAGCTGCTGGCCGGCGGCGACTTCGAACGGGTCGTCGGCTCGCTGCACACGGTCCCGGTGGCCGAGGGCCTGGCCGAGGTGGGGCCGGCCTTCGCCGAACGGCCCGCCGCCGACGTCGTACGGGACTACCTGCTGGAAATCCCGAACCTGGTCGCCGGATCCGACGCCTTCCAGGTGCTGACCCACATCGACTACACGGCCCGGAAGTGGCCGGTGTCGGCGGGCCCGTTCGACCCGTACGCGTTCGAGGAGGAGTTCCGCCTCGCGCTGCGCGCGCTGTCCGGCAGCGGCCGCGCTCTCGAAATCAACACCACGGTGCCGCTGAGCCCGATCATCCTCGGCTGGTGGCGCGACGAGGGCGGCACGGCCGTCACCTTCGGCAGCGACGCCCACAACCCCGACGAGCTCGCCCGCGGCTTCGCCGGCGCCGTCGCGATGGCCCAGGCCCACGGCTTCAAGCCCGGGCTTCGGCCGTACGACTGGTGGTCGCGCTCCTGACGCGAAGCGCCCAGCGGCTCGCGCTCCTTCGGCGGAAGCTCTCTCACCAGGCCGCCCTCCTTCGGCTGAGCTCCACCGGCGGCCGCGTTCCTGGCGCGGAACCTCGGCCAGCAGCTCGGTGACGTGGCGGGCTGACCACGGCTCGGCCGGCTCGCCACTCACCGTCACCGCGACCGAGCCGGCCCCCGGCGCCGGCACGAGCCGTTGCAGGACGGCGACGTCAACCGCACCGGCCAGCACAGTCCCAGCCGGCACGGCCGGCGGCCGGCGGGGCGGGCCCGGGGGCGCCGCGGCCGCCTCGCGGATCGCGGGGAGGGAGGCGGGGACCTCGGTGTACGTGCCGGCCCGGCGCAGCGGCACCGAGGCCAGAGCATCCACCACGACCATCCCCAGTTGAGCGCACGAAGCGGTGGGCGGGGAGTCGCGACGCTGGATGTCCGGGAAAGGGTGGGGAGAAGGAAGCACCGCGGAGAGCCGCCCACCGCTGATCGACGATCGTAGGGGGGCGGCCCGTTGCCGCGCGCTGTTTGTCAGGCGAGGCCGTTGTCGCTGATGAAGGCCTTGGCCACGGTGGCCGTGTCCTGCTTGTCGACCTGGACCTTGGCCAGGTACTGGGTCAGGTTCTCGGTGGTGAGCTTGCCCGAGACCGCGTTGAGGGCGCCCGACACGGTCGGGTTGTTGGCCTCGGTGCGGATCAGCGGAATGATGTTCTCGGCCAGGTAGAGGTTCTTCGGGTCCTCGAGCACCACCAGCTTCTTGGTGGCGATGGCCGAGTCGGTGGAGAAGATGTTGGCCACGTCGATCTTGCCGTCGAGCAGCGCGTTCAGGGTGAGCGGGCCGCCCGCGTCGAGGGGCTGGAACTTCTTGAACTTGACGCCGTACAGCTCCTCGAGGCCCTTGAGGCCCTGGTAGCGCTCCTGCCACTCGGGGCCGGCGCCGATCGAGAGCTGACCGGCGACCGGCTTGAGGTCCTCGATCGTCTTGAGGTTGTGCTTGGTGGCCGTCTCCTGGGTGACGGTCAGGGTGTCCTTGTCCTCGGCGGCCGACTGCTCCAGCACCTCGGTGCCGGCCGGCAGGACCTTCTTCAGCTCGGCCAGCACGTCGTCCGGCTTGGACACGCCCTGCGGCGCGCCGCCGGTGTGCAGCGCCGAGAGCAGCGCGCCGTTGTACTCGGGCAGCAGGTCGATCGAGCCGTCCTGCAGCGCCTTCAGGTACAGCTCACGGGCGCCGATGTTGAACTGCCGCTTGACCTGTACGCCCTTGGCCTCCAGGGCCTGCGAGTAGATCTCGGCCAGCAGCTCGCTCTCGGCGAAGTTGGCCGAGCCGACCGTCACGGCCGACGAGCCGCCCGACTTGGTGCCGGAGTCGTTCGACAGCGGATCCTCGTCGGCGCCGCAGGCGGTGAGGGAGAGTGCCAGCGAGAAGGCGGCGGCCAGGGCGCCGACCGTACGTATACGGAACATCACAATCTCCTTCAGAAGCGCCCGGAGACACCGGGCGACACGACCCAGCGCTGCACGAGCGCCAGGAACAGGTCGAGTACGACCGCCAGCACCGCGACGACGATGGCGCCGGCCAGCACACGGGAGTAGTCGTTGACGGCGAGGCCGTCGATCAGGAGGCGGCCGAGACCGCCCAGGCCGACCGCGGCGGCGACCGTCGCGGTGGCCACCACCTGGAGGGCGGCGCTGCGGAAGCCGCCCATCATGACCGGTAGGGCCATCGGCAGTTCGACGCGGGTGAGCACCTGCCACGGGCGCATGCCCATGCCCTTGGCGGCGTCGACGACGCGGCGGTCGAGGGTGCGCATGCCCGCGTAGGACGAGGTGAGGATGGGCGGGATGACCAGCACGGTCAGGGCGATGAGCACGGGGAGCAGGCCCAGGCCGAGCAGCGTGACCATCAGCATGAGCAGGCCGAGGGTGGGCAGCGAGCGCCCGGCGTTGCCGGCGTTGATGGCGATGAACGAGCCCTTGCCGGTGTGCCCGATGTAGAGGCCGATCGGCAGGGCGATGACGGTGCCGATGAGCAGGGCCAGGAACACGTACCAGAGGTGGGAGAGCAGCAGTTGCGGGAAACCGCCGGCGGCGCTGGGGTCCCAGTTGGCCGGGTCGAAGAGGTACGACAGGTTCATGCGCGGGCCCACGGGGTGACGGCGCGCTGGATCAGCACGATGACGAGGTCGGCCACGGCGGCCAGCAGCACCGACAGGACGATACCGACGATGATCGGCTCGAGGTAGAAGAGCTGGAAGCCGCGGGTGAACAGCTGGCCGAGGCCGCCGATGCCGATCAGGGCGCCGACGCTGACCAGGCTGATGTTGGCCACCGTGGCCACCCGCAGGCCGGCCAGGATGACCGGGAGGGCGACCGGCAGCTCGACGTCGATCAGCCGCCGGGTGCGGCGGTAGCCCATCGCGGTGGCGGCCTCGTTCACCAGCTTGTCGACCGAGCGCAGGCCGTCGGCGACCGTGCGGGCCAGCAGGGCCACGGTGTAGATGGTCAGCGCCACGATGATGTTGAGCGGCGACAGGATCTTCGTGCCGAGCACGACCGGCAGGAAGACGAACAGGGCCAGCGACGGAATCGAGTAGAGCACGCCGCAGACGTTCACCAGCGGGTGGTAGAGCCACGGGAAGCGCACGCCGAGGTAGCCGATCGGCAGCGCGATGACGAAGCCGAGCAGCACCGGCACGAGGGCCAGGTAGAGGTGTTGCCGCAGGGCGGCCAGCACGGTGTCCGAGTTGTTCTGCAGGTACTGGATCACGAGGTGTGCCGCTCCATCAGGTAGTCGACGAGGTCGTGGTGGCGGACGATCCCGTCGGCCACGCCGGTGTCGTCCACTCGGACCGCGATGCCGACCGGCGAGCTGATCGCCAGGTCGGTGACGATCCGCAGAGAGTCGGCCTTGGTGAAGGTTCCGGCGATCGCGCGGTCGCCGGAGGAGGTGCGCCACGCGATCGGCCGGCCCTCGTCAAGGATCAGCTCGGCGGACGAGGCGGGCGGAGCCACGGGCACGGCGGCCGCGGAGTCGAACGAGAGGCTCCGCAGGCCCCGGTCGCGCCCGACGAACGAGGCGACGAACGGGTCGGCCGGCGCGTCCAGGAGTTCCTGCGGCGTACCGAACTGGGCCAGGACCCCGCCCTGGCGCAGGATGGCGACGTAGTCGCCGAGCTTGATGGCCTCGTCGATGTCGTGCGTGACCATGGCGATGGTCTTGCCGAGGTCCTGCTGCAGGCGCAGGAACTCGGTGTGCAGCTGGGCCCGGACGACCGGGTCGACGGCGCTGAACGGCTCGTCCATCAGCATCACCGGCGGGTCGGCGGCCAGCGCCCGGGCCACGCCCACGCGCTGCTGCTGGCCGCCGGAGAGCTGGGCCGGGTAGCGCTGGGCGAGCTCGGCGGACAGCCCCACCCGCTCCAGCAGTTCCAGCGAGGCCGTACGGGCTTCGCGCCGGGTCTTGCCCAGCAGCACCGGCACGGTGGCGACGTTGTCGAGCACCGTGCGGTGCGGGAAGAGACCGGCGGACTGGATGACGTACCCGATGCCGCGGCGCAGCAGCGCCTCGTCCTGACCGGACACGTCCTGACCGTCGATCAGGACCCGGCCCGAGGTCGGCTCGACCATTCGGTTGATCATGCGCAGCGAAGTGGTCTTTCCGCACCCGGACGGACCGACCAGAACCGTCATCTTTCCGGTCGGCAACTCCATCGAGAGGTGGTCGACCGCGGTACCGCCGCCGGGGTAGATCTTGACGACGTCCTCGAAAGTGATCATGGTTCTCCTGGGCGGTCGTCTGAATGGCGCTATTCATACTTGCGGTGTAGTGAATAGGCTGTCAACGGAAGGCCGGAGCCCGTTACGGTCCGGAAACCTTCGAGCTGGAGATCACTATGGGGGTGTCACTCGACGGCCGCACCTTGACGATCGAGGGTCTGGTCGCGGTCGCCTCCGGCACGGCCGGTGTCACCGTCGACGGGGCCGCGCTCCGGTTGATCGACGAACGTCACGCCCTGCTGCAACTCGCCCGCGAGCACGGCGCCGTCTACGGCGCCAACACCGGCGTCGGCGCCAACCGCCACGAACGGACGTCGGAGGGCCACGGTCTGCGGCTGCTGCGCAGCCATTGCGCGGCGGTGGGCCCGGAGGTCGACGATGTCACGGCCCGGGCGACCATGGCCGTACGGCTCAATCAGATCCTCGCCGGAGGCAGCGGCATCTCCCGTCGCGTGGCCGAGTCGCTGGCCGCCGCGCTGAGCGCCGGCGCCGTGCCGGCCCTGCATTCGTGGGGCGCGATCGGCACCGGCGACCTGGCCTCGCTGGCCGAACTGGCGCTGACCCTGGCCGGCGAGCGCCCGTGGCGCTCCGGCGACGTGCCGGCCACGGTCATCGACGCCACCGACGCCCTGCCGATGATCAGCTCGAGCGCGCTGACCGTGGCCACCGCGGCGCTGGCGCTGAGCCGGGTCGAGCGCCTGCTGGAGGCGTCCACGGTGGTCGCCGCACTGTCCTTCCTGGCGCTGCGCGGCAACCCGGAGGCCTACCACCCGGCCGTGCACATCGCCCGGGCCCACCCCGGGCAGGCCGAGGTCGCGGCGACGATGAGCCGCCTGGTGGCCGGGGCCGGCGAGCCCGCGCGCATTCAGGACCCGTTCGGGCTGCGGGTGCTCCCCCAGGTCACCGCGCCGGCCGCGCACGCCGTGCGGCAACTGCGGTACGTGCTGACCGAGGAGATCAACGCGGCCGTGGAGAACCCGCTGGTCACGGCGGACGCGGTGCTGCACCACGGCCAGTTCCACACGGCCACGGTGGCCACCAGCCTGGACACGCTGCGCGGCTCGTTCCTGCCGGTGCTGGTGTTGTCGTCGGCGCGGCTCGGCCTGTTGATGCGGCCGGACATGACCGGTCTGCGGGCGTTCCTGGCCGACGGGCCGGCCGGCAGCTCGGGCCTGATGATCAGCGAGTACGTGGTGCAGGACGTGCTGACCGAGATCCGCGTCGGCATGCAGCCGATCTCGGCCGGCACGCTGACCATCTCGCTCGGCCTGGAGGAGCACGCCAGCTTCGCCACGCAGGGCGCGCGGGCGCTGCGGGCGATGGCCGACCTGGCGCCGACGCTGCTGGCGGCCGAGCTGGTGGCGGCGGTCCGGGCGCTGCGGATGGCGCCCGGCCGGCTGCCCGAGGGGCCGGCCCGGGAGGCGTACGACGTGGTCTCGAAGGTCCTGGACCCCGAAGCCGGCGACCGGCCGATCGGCATCGACCTGACGGCCGCGGCCGAGGTCCTGCCGCTCCTGGCGAGCTACAGCGGGCGGAGCTCGTCGGCGTAGCTGACGGCCTTGCGGCGCATGACGCCGCTCTCGCTGATCGAGTATTGCCCCATGCGCCAGAGCGGCGGCGAGTACGCGTGGATCGTCACCGAGCCGTCGACCGCGCCCGACATGCGGTGGATGTGGTCGGGCCCGAACGCGAACGCCCGGCCCGGGCCGACGACCCGGGTCACCGGTTCACCGCCCATCCGCGGGTTGGCCTCGTTCACGGCGCCCCGGGTGACCGCTACCGCGCCCGAGGAGATGTCGTGGTCGTGCCAGCCGGTGTCGTCCTCGGTGTTCCAGCAGAGCACCCACACGTCGATATCGCTGTCGCGGTAGAGCGAGGCGTAGTGGCGCTTGCCCGTGTCGTGCCGCACCAGCGGCTCCCAGATCTCGGTGCGGGCCGCCAGCTCGCTCACCCAGAGCTGCAGCTCCTTGGGGCTGAGGGTCCGGCCGGGCAGGTCGGGCAGCCGCGCCGGGTCGGTGACCGCGACGGTGTCGGTCGTCATCTCGGTTCTCCTGTCAGCAGATGACGCGGGTTGGCGGTGAACAGGGCGTGCCGGAACGCGTCGCCCAGGCCGGGGTCGGCCGGTTCCGCGTACGGGCGGTCGGAGCCGTGCACGATCGGGTCGACGCCGACGACACGGGTGAGGGCGTCGATCGCCCGCGTCCCGTACGAGCTGGTCTCGTAATAGACGTACGGGTCGAGCGGCCCGAGAGCGCCGCCCCGGGCGGCGAGCCGTTCGTGGTGCAGCGGGGCGAGCCCGGCCAGCGCGACGAAGGCGATCCGCAGCCGCGGGTGCCGCTTGCGGCCGGCAACGTGCCAGGCGAGCCAGGCGCTGTGCATCTGGGACACGTACGGGACCAGGGCCGGCCACCAGGAAGGCGCGCCCGGGTCGCAGGCGGGAGCCGGCCCGGGGTGGACGAGCACGGGCTTGTTCGCCCGCTCGGCCTCCGCCAGCAGAGGACCGATCCGCTCGATGGCGGCCGGGTCGCACAGGGCCGTCGCCGGCAGCTGGACCCCGACGACGCGCTCCTCGGTGAGGATCTTGGCCAGGGCCGAGGGGTCGGGCGCCGCGACGTTGGCCGCGGCCCAGATCCGGAACGGATCGGGCAGCTCGAGGCCGCTCTCGTGCCAGACGTCCAGCAGCTCCGGGGAATCCAGATATTCCATACCTAGCGGACTGGAGATGGAGAGGATCACCAGATCCTTACCCTCAGCGATCTCCAGCGCACGCCGTTTCTCCACGTCATGGGCGTGCGGGTCGACCTCGTAGGGCGCCTCACCCGGCAGGTAAAGGGTCCATTCGCGCAGGTAAGGGTGGGTGTTACGCCGCCGCAGAGCCTCCACCAGGCGCGCCGGCCAGAGGTGCTGATGGCAGTCGATCAGCATGGCCGGGCCTCACTTTCCGTATGAGGGAAGCGCTTCACAAGTTTCCAAAAGTGAAGCGCTTCCCCATCGGAAACGCAACGTGATCTCACCCTCCGGAACGGGTGTTACCCTCAGTCGGTGTCACGGCAGCAACCGCGACGGACCCTCCAGGACTTGGCGACCGCCGCCGGACTCTCCCTGGCCGCTACCTCCTACGCGCTACGCGGCGTGCGCGGCTCCCCCGACACCATCCGCCGGGTGCGCGAGCTCGCCGACGAGCTCGGCTACACGGTCGACCCGATCGCCCGGGCGCTGGCCAGCGGGCGTACCGGATCGGTCGGGGTCTCCGGCTCCCTGCGCGACCTGTGGCAGCAGGATCTCTCGGTGCTGCTGACCCGGGCCCTGCGCAGCCGGGGCCGGTACGCCACGATCGCCGACGCCGACGCCGACCCCTCCCAGGAGCGGCTGATCGTCGAGCAGTTCGCCGCCCAGCGGGTCGACGGCGCCATCGTCTCCCCGGTCGACCCCTCGGCCTCGTACTGGCGGCTGCTCGACCCCGAGGTCGTGGTCGTCTCGCTCGGCGACGCCCTGACCGAACGGCCCGGCTCGGGGTGCGTGCTCTTCGACAACGAGTACGGGGTGACGGCCGCGCTCGGCCATCTCGCGGAGCTCGGGCACCACCGGGTCGGCATGCTGGCGCCGTCGCTGCCGTCCACCCCGGGCCGCCCGTCCGAGGTGCTGGCGCCCCGCGTCGCCACCTCGATCGGCCTGGAGCTGGGCATCGTCTCGGCCCCGGCCGCCACGACCGAGGCCGTCACGGTGGTGTCGGCGCTGCTGGCGGCCGAGAGCCGGCCGACCGCCCTGTTCTGCCTCAGCGACTCACTGGCCTTCGCCGCCTACCACGCGGCGCGGGCGGCCGGGCTGCGCGTGCCGTCCGACCTGTCGGTGATCGGCTACGACGACCATCAGCTGGCCGCCCTGGTCAGCCCGGGCCTGACCACGATGGCGTGGGACGAGGACGCCATCGTGGAGTCGGCGGTGGGCCAGCTCATCGACCGGTCGGCGGCGCCCCGGCCGTTCCGCCCGTCGCTGGTCGAGCGGGGATCGACCAGCCGCCCGCCAGCAGGCTGACGAACCGGTCGATCTCCGGCCCGTACGGCCGGTCCCGTGTGCCGCCCGGCGCGACGTGCTCCGGGGCGCCCGCCGCGGCACGAAGGAGCCGGCCCTGGTCGACGGCGAGGATTTCGCAGGCGAGGACGTCGTGCAGGCCGGCGGCGGCCTCGGTGAAGCACTCGTACGCCTCGAAGCCGAAACTCTGCACGTCCTCCTGGCCGGTCGAGGTCTCCATCGGGCCGATCAGCGCCGGCAGCGCGAAGCGCCGCAGCCGGTGGGCCGTGCCGACCGCCCGCTTGTGCACCGAGACCATGCCGGCGTGCCGTCCGGGCGCGTCCGAGAGTTGCCGGGGCAGGCCGGTCACCTGTGGGTCGAGCAGCCGGTGGAGGCGGGCCGCGCCGGCCTCGGCCAGGTGCACGAGCGCGGTGGTGAGCGCGCCCAGCGCCGCCGTCAGGTCGGTTCCGGCGAACCCGGCCGTGCCGACGAACCGCCCGTCCAGGTGGGCCGGCGAGTCGGTCACGGCGGTCAGCGCGCGATCGACGGCCGCCTCCAGAGCCGCGGCCGCGCGCAGGGCCACGGCGAGGGCCGGGGCGGTCACCCGGAACGACACCGGCGCTTGCAGCGCCCGGGTGGGTCCGCCGCCGCGTCGCTCCGACAGCGCCTCGAGGATCGCACCCAGTTCGGCGTCGCCGCGCGCGGTGGCCGGGTGCAGCGGGTCGCGGCTGGCGCCGATCAGGGCCATCTCGTCGCCCGCGACGGCCACGGTCTGCTCGACGAGGGTCCGCGCGGCCGCCGCCGCGAGCACCGACAGGCCGGTCAGCCCGGGCACGCCCTCCAGGAACGCGACGCCCTCCTTCGCCCCGAACGAGTAGCCGCCGTCCAGCACGGCCAGGCCCAGATGGGCGAGCGGGATGATCTCGCCGGCCGCGCCGCCGCGCAACGGGATCCGCGGCTCGGCGCCGGCTTCGAGCATGCCGGCCAGGTGCGTGCACAGGCCCGGGGAGACTCCGGCCGCGGGGTCCAGCAGCGTTCCCAGCCGTACGGCGATCAGTGCTCGCGCCTCGACGGGACGCAACCAGGGCGCGGAGCCGGCCGCGCGGCCCGCCATCAGGGTGTTCTGATGCTGCTTCTGGGTCGCGGCGTCCAGGCGTACCCCGGCCAGCGCTCCCATCCCGGTGTTGACGCCGTAAACCGGTTCGTCGCCGGCCAGGTCGGCCAGCGTCGCCTCGCGGGAGGCGGCCAGGCGCTCGAGGAGCTCGCCGGACAGCTCGGGGAACGCTCCCCCGGCGATCTCGCGGATGGCGGTCCGGTCCAGGTCGGCCGGCCGGCCGATCTTCATCGGTACCGCAGCATCGTGCCGGCGCCGGCCGCTTCGGCGCGGGTGAGGATCAGGTGGGCCAGGGCCACGTCGAGGATCGACAGGCCGCGGTGCCACAGCAGGATCCGCTCGTCCGGCGACTCGCGGCCCGGCTTGCGGCCGCTGACGATCTCGCCGAGCTGGGCGTAAAGGCTCTGTTCGCTGAGGCGGCCGGTGTCGACGTGCGCGCGCAGGGCCCCGAAGCGGCCCGACTGCGACTCGCGCCAGTCGTCGACGACCACCTTGTCCATGACGTCGAGCAGATCGAGTTCAACGGCGCTGACGGTCCCGTACGGCACCACGAAGGCGCCGGGTTCGACCAGCGCCGTCCGCAGCAGCGGCCGCGGCTCGGTCAGCCGGGACGCCTCGATGAGGATGTCGGCCCCGTCGAACACCTCGTCGGCGGTCTCCACCACGCGTACCGGGGTGCTGGTGACCTCGCGCAGGCGCTCGCCGAAGGCTTCCCGCGACTCGGCCCGGCGGCTGGTGACCCGGATCTCGTCGAGCTCGAACAGCCGGTCGAGCAGCGTGATGTTGGCGAAGGCGGTGCCGCGGGCGCCGACGTGCCCGAGCACCCGGGAGTCGGGCCGGGCCAGATATTTGGCGCCGACGGCGGTCATGGCCCCGGTGCGCATCTCGGTGATCCAGGTGGCGTCCATGATGGACAGGGGTACGCCGGTGTACGGGTCCAGCAGCGTGACCATGGCCAGTTCGCTCGGCAGGCCGCGCTCGTAGTTGGGCACGAAGTCGCCGACCACCTTGACGCCGGCCACCCCCAACGGCTTCACGTGCCCGCGCAGGACGTTGAAGTGGCCGACGCCGCCGTTGTCCGGCACGAGGTGCGTACGCGGCTCGAAGACCGTCTCGCCCCGGCCGTGCGCGGCGACGACCGCTTCGACGGCGGCGACGGCGTCGTCCGGGCCGACACCGAGCTCCTCGATGTCCGGGCCGGAGAGGAACCGCAGATGAATCATCGAATGCACCCTTGTCCGATCGTGTTTTAGGCTATTCAGGGTAGAGCGGGGGGCGGATGGACATCGGACAGGCTGAGGACTGGCTGCTCGACCTCGCCCGGCGGCACCGGCTCTCGCCCTCGCAGCGGCAGATCGTGCAGCGCATGCTGGGCATGTTCCCGGACGTGGCGTTCCTGTCGACCATCGAGATCTCCAAGCGGGCCGGCGTGAGCCAGCCGACCGTGACCCGCCTGGCCACGGCGCTCGGCTTCACCGGCTACCCCGAGTTCCGCGCCGCCCTGCGCGAGGTCGTGCTGTCACCGTCCACGGCCGGCCGCGCCGCCGTGCCGGTGCCGGGCGCCCGGCTGCCCTTCCCCCGGCACAGCGCGTTCGACCAGGAGTCCTCGAACGTCGCCGGGCTGACGCGGGTCGCCCGCACGATGCCGGCGGCCGTCGACGCCCTCGCGGCCACCGCC
Organism: Actinoplanes sp. NPDC048988; assembly: GCF_043197815.1. NCBI lineage: Bacteria > Bacillati > Actinomycetota > Actinomycetes > Micromonosporales > Micromonosporaceae > Actinoplanes > Actinoplanes sp. NPDC048988. The sequence continues at coordinate 139,189 of NZ_JBICTW010000011.1, forward strand.
CCCTTGGGCGTCGTCGGGCTCCGCGCCTCGGCCGCCCTGGCCGACTATTTCGGCTATTTCGCCCGCCGGGCGCTTCCGGCGGTCCGGGTGTGCACCGACGCGGGCAGCGCCGACGACTTCGTGCTCCACATGCACCAGGAGGGCGCCTCGGCGGCGCTGTTCTTCGCGCTGCCGCGCTACCCGGCCGGAACCGTCTCGGCCATGCGGCTCGCGCGCGGCCTCGGCCTGACCACCGTGGTGATCGCGGACACGGCGCTGGCGCCCTTCGCCGACGACGCCGACGTGCTGCTGGTGGCGCCGGTCGGCACCGGCCTGATCTTCGACTCCCACGCGGCGGTGGTGGTGCTGGCGATCAGCCTGCTCGACGCGATCGCCGCCACCGACCCGGGGAGAACCCAGGAGCGCCTCGAGGCTCACGAGGCGCTCGTGGACCGCTGGGTCTACTGACCCGAGGCGGACAGGATCTCCCGCGCCTCGGCCTCGTCTCCGGGGGCGACGTACACGTGCACGCCGGTGAGCTGTAACTGCGGTTCCTGCTGGCCCGCGTCGTCCGCCGAGACGCCCACCTTGAGCCCGTAACTGCGCAGCAGGCCCGCGATGATCTCCGCCTCCGACCGGCTGGAGACGACCGCGACCGACACCACATCCTCGCTAATCATGGGTCCAAGTGTGGCGCACGGCCCGCTTGCCGGCGCAGGCACGATGTCCGCCCTTCGGGGCGTGCGTCTTTTCCCTGCTCACCGTCGGTTTGCGGGTGGCCTCGCCGGGCTCAGCCGGCGGTGAACTCGAGGATCGCGCCGGGATCGGCCAGCTCGCTGGTCGGCTTTCCGGCCAGGTCGGTGGTGGCGCCGGAGGCGTCGGTCGCCACGTAGAAGGTGCGGCCGTCGGCGCCGATCGCCACGTCCCGGTAGCGATTGACCGTACGCCACAAGGTCTGTGTCTCGCCCGAGCGGTCGACCCGGTAGACCGCGCCGTTCTTGAGCGACGGAATCAGCACCGAGCCCTCCCAGCCGGCGATGGCCGTCGCGGTGTAGACGTCAGCGCTCGAGGGGGCGATCGTCGGCCAGCACAGGTGGCCGCACTCGCTCGCGAAGTCGTGGTCGTCGGGCACGGTGAAGAACGTCCGCAGCGGCGGCACGAAACTCAGGTCGGTGAACGACGACTCCTTCTGCCGCGGCACCGACGGCGGGATCCGGTAGTCGCTGAAGGTGAGCGAGCGGCAGTCCGGGGCGGCCGACCAGTTCGCGTAGACGTACGCCTTGTCGTCGCGGTACCCGGCGACCCGCGGCCATCCGTAGTTGCCGCCGGGCCGGATCAGGTTGAGCTCGTCGTCGGTCTTCGGGCCCTGCTCGGTGGAGTAGAGCCGGCCCGCCGCGTCGAACGCGAGCCCCTGGGCGTTGCGATGCCCGTAGGAGAAGACGTGACTGCGTACACCTCGCAAGAAGGGATTGTCGGCCGGGACCGAGCCGTCGGTGTCGAACCGCAGAATCTTGCCCTGGTAGCGGGTGAAGTCACTGGCCGAGACCGGCAGGTCCTGTGCGCGGTTGGGGTCGCAGGCCCGCTCGAACTGGTTCGCCCCGCCATCGCCGACGGTGAGGTAGAGCTTGCCGTCCGGCCCGAGCACCAGCCGTCCCGACACGTGGTCGACGGTCGCCGGGAGCCCGACGATCAGGTCCTTGGGGTCCCGCATCGTCCCGGTGGCGGCGTCGTAGGTGTACCGCACCACGTTCAGTGGCCCGTTCGTGTAGGCGACGAAGACGTACGGCAGGTCGAGCGCGAGGCCGAGCAGCCCGTCCTGCGTGCCGGCGGCCCGGCTCGGCACCGTGCCGACCACCGTGCGCGCCCCGCTGGCCGGGTCGATCCGGGTCACCCGCCCCGCCGTCCGCTCGGTCACCCACAGGTAGCCGTCCGGTCCTCGCAGGATCTCCCACGGGCTGTCGAGGCCGTCGGCCACGACCCGCGTGCTGAACGGCGGCTCCGGAAGCGCCGCCGGCACCAGCCCCAGCACCAGCCCGAGCACGGCGCCGAACACTTGCACGAACCTTGTCATGCCCCTTTTGTCGCACAGCGCCGCCGCCCGGAGGGCGTTTTGCCGTTACGGCCATCGCACGGGTGTCAGTAGGTCGCGCGGCCGCCGCTGATGTCGTAGACGGCGCCGGTCGAGAAGGAGACCTTGTCCGAGGCCAGCCAGGCGATCAGTTCGGCCACCTCGGACGCCTGGCCGGCGCGTTTCATCGGGATGAGGCTGGTGATGTGGGCCAGCGCCTCGGGTGAGGTGGTGGCGTTCATCGGGGTCTCGATGACGGCCGGGGCGATCGCGTTGGCCAGCACTCCGGTGGTCGCCAGTTCCTTGCCGAGCGACTTGGTCAGGGCGATCACGGCCGCCTTGGACGCCGAGTAGGGCGACATGGCGGGGTTGCCGTCCTTGCCGGCGATGCTGGCCAGGTTGACGATCCGGCCCCAGCCGCGCTCGATCATCCCGGGCACGAAGGCCTGGCAGGTGTTGACCGTGCCCATCACGTTCACTTCGAAGGTGTGCCGGAAGCCCGCCGCCGGAATCTGCCACAGCGGCCCGTTCGGCCCGACGATCCCCGCCGAGTTCACCAGAATATCGACATGCCCGACTTGTGCGGCGGCCTCTCGCACCGCCGACGCGTCGCGGACGTCGACCTTCTGGGACGCGCCGGGGGCGATGTCCCAGGTCACGACCTCAATTCCGGCGGCCGTCAGGCGAACGGCGGCGGCCGCGCCGAGGCCGCTCATCCCGCCGGTGATGACGGCGGTGCGGCGCTCAGTGCGACTCACGCGAGACCCGATCGCCGCTGGACCCGAGCAGGAAGTCCAGGTCGGCTCCGGTGTTGGCCTGCCCGACGGTGTTCACGTACAGCTTCTCCCAGCCGCGCTTCGGGGCGGCGAAAGCCTCGACGGTCGCCGCCGACGGCGCCCGCGCCAGCAGTTCGGCGTCCGGGATGTCGACGTACAGCCGCCGGGCCGGCACGTCGAGAACGATGATGTCCCCGGTCCGCACCAGCGCGAGCGGCCCGCCCGCGGCCGCCTCCGGGGCGACATGCAGGACCACGGTTCCGTACGCCGTGCCGCTCATCCGCCCGTCGCAGATGCGCACCATGTCACGCACGCCGAGCTCGAGCAGCTTGGCCGGCAACGGCATGTTGGCCACCTCGGGCATTCCCGGATAGCCCTTCGGGCCACAGCCCCGCAGCACGAGCACGGAGTCGGCCGTGACCTCCAGATCGGGGTCGTCGAGCCGCGCGTGCAAGTCTTCCACGGAGTCGAAGACGACCGCCGGTCCCCGATGCCGGAGCAGTTCCGGCGACGCCGCGGCCGGCTTGATGACCGCCCCGTCCGGGGCCAGGTTCCCGTACAGGACCGCGATTCCCGCGGCCGGCAGCAGGGGCTCCTCCCGGGCCCGGATCACCTCACGGTCGTACACAAGCGCGCTTTGCAGGTAGTCCGCGAGAGGGCGCCCGGTCACCGTCAGCGCCGCCGGATCGAGCAGGTCGCGAATCTCGGTCAGCACCGCGTGCAGCCCGCCGGCCCGGTAGAGGTCGTCCATCAGGAACCGCCCGGCCGGCAGCAGATCGACCAGTAGCGGCACCTCGGACCCGACCGCGTCGAAGTCGTCCTGCGTCAGCTCGATCCCCAGCCGCCCCGCGATGGCCAGCAGATGCACCACCGCGTTGGTCGACCCGCCGAGCGCCGCCAAGGCCACGATCGCGTTCAGGAACGACCCCCGGCTCAGCACGGTCGACGGCCGCCGTTCCTTCTGCACCATCTCGACGATCAGCACGCCGGTCTCGTGCGACATCTCCAGCAGGCGGCTGTCCGGCGCCGGGGTGCCCGCGATGCCCGGCAGCGTCATGCCCAGCACCTCGGCCAGCAACCCCATCGTCGAGGCCGTGCCCATCGTGTTGCAGTGCCCACGGCTGCGGATCATCGACGACTCCGACCGGGTGAACTCGGCCGCGCTCAGCGTCCCGGCCCGCACCTCCTCGGACAGTTTCCACACGTCGGTGCCGCAGCCCAGCGGCACGCCCCGGAAGGTGCCGGTGAGCATCGGCCCGCCCGGCACGACGACCGCCGGCAGGTCGACCGACGACGCGGCCATCAGCAGCGACGGAATCGTCTTGTCGCAGCCGCCGAGCAGCACCACCCCGTCGATCGGGTTGGCCCGCAGCATCTCCTCGATCGCCATCGCCGCCATGTTGCGCCACAGCATGGCCGTGGGCCGCACCTGCGTCTCGCCGAGCGACACCACCGGCAGGTTCAGCGCGATGCCGCCGGCCTGGTAGATGCCGCTCTTCACCGACTCGGCCACCTCGTTCAGGTGGGCGTTGCACGGCGTCAGATTGCTCGCGGTGTTCGCGATGGCGATGTGCGGCCGCCCGTCGAAGGCGTCCGCGGGCAGGCCCCGCCGCATCCAGGCCCGGTGGATGTAGCTGTTGCGATCGTTACCGCCGTACCACTCAGCGCTCCGCATGGCCGGACTCTAACCCTGTCCGCGCCGATGGAGAAGCCCTCTTTCACGATGACGGAACATCGGTCTAACATTCGGAACATGACCGAGACGCAGGACGAGGCACGGCTGGTCGGCGCCGACCGCGTGCTGGCCGTCCTGGCCGAGCTCGCCCGCCACGCCGACGGCGTCGGCCTCGACGAGATGGCCCGCGCCATGGCCAGCCCCAAACCCACCGTCCACCGCGCCCTCGCCTCCCTGCGCCGGGCCGGCTTCGCCGCCCAGGACGGCCACGGCCGCTACGTTCTCGGCGACGAATTCCTGCGGCTCGCCTTCGCCCACCACGAGGCCCGGCCCGACCACGTGCGCGTCGTGCCCGTGCTCCGGGCGCTCAGCGAGCGCTACGGCGAAACCGCCCACTACGCGACGCTCGACGGTCGCTGGGTCGTCTACCGCTCGAAACTCGACCCGCCGACCGGCGCGGTCCGCCTCTCGTCGGTCGTCGGCGGCCGCAACGCGGCGCACACGACAGCGGTCGGCAAACTGCTCCTGTCCGGCATTCTCCGCAGCGAAGAGGCCGTCCGGGAGTGGATCGGCGACATTCCGCTGACCACGCCGACACCGACGTCGCTGGGGACGGCCGCCTCGCTGTACGAGGAACTGGTGCGGACTCGGGAGCGCGGCTTCGGGGTCGACAACCAGGAGAACGAGGCGGGCGTGAACTGTCTGGCGGTGCCGGTCTACCTGAACTCGCCGTCGGTGCCGAGCGGCGCGGTGAGCGTGAGCGCCCTGGCGTACCGGACGCCACTCGAGCGGCTCATCGAGGATGTGCCGGTCATCCGAGCGATCGTGGAGGATCCCCGATGAACGCCGTCTTCGAGGCTCGGGAAGCGACCGCGCAGGCGTACACCCTGGGCGAGGGACCCCTCTGGGACCGCGACCGTCACCGGCTCCTCTGGGTCGACATCGAGGCCGGCCTGGTCTGCGCCGGCAAGCTCGACCGCCACACCGGCGCCGTCCGCCTCACCGACACCTGGGAGTTCGGCGACCTCGCCTGCGCCGTCGCCGTGGCCCGCGACGGCGATCTGCTCGTCGCCGAGCGGCACCATCTCACCTGGGTACGCCCCGACGGCAGCCGGGAGCGGCTGGCCCGCCTGGTCGACGGCGAGGGCAGCCGCCTCAACGACGGCGCCGTCGACCCTCAGGGCCGTTTCGTGGTCGGCAGCATGGCCCTCGACGGCCGCCGGCGCCAGGAACGGCTGCTGCGCTGGGACGGCGCCGGCATCGCCGTGCTCGACGACGACCTGACCCTGTCGAACGGGCTCGCCTGGAGCCCGGCCGGTGACCGCCTCTACAGCATCGACTCGATCCCCGGCGTCGTCTACGAGCGCGACTATCCCGGCGGACCTCGCCACGAACTGTTCCGGGTCACCGACGGTCTGCCCGACGGGCTGTGCGTCGACAGCGACGGCAACCTCTGGGTCGCCGTCCACGAGCGGGGCGAGGTCCGCTGCTTCACGCCGCGCGGTGACCTTCTCGCCACCGTCACCGTGGCCGCGCCGAAGACGACCAGCGTCTGCTTCGCCGGGCCGGATCTCGACGTCCTCGTGATCACGGCCGCCGAGGGGCCGCTGTTCACCGCGCGGGTCGGCGCTGCCGGCCTGCACACGCCGTACTGGCACCACTAGGGAGAAACACGTGCTGCTCATGCGTATCGGCGCCCCCGGCGCCGAGAAGCCGGTCGTTCGCGTCGACGAGGGTCACTACGTCGACGTGTCCGACCTGACCCCCGACTTCGACGAGCGTTTCTTCGGTACGGGCGGTCTCGCCCGCCTGGCCGAGCCGGTCGCCGAGCGGATCGCGACGGGCGACGTGCTGCCCTTCGGCGACGTGCGGATCGGCGCCCCGATCGCCCGGCCGCACCAGATCCTGTGCATCGGCCTGAACTACAGCGACCACGCGGCCGAGACCGGCGCCGCCGTGCCGAGCGAGCCGATCCTGTTCACCAAGTCGCCGAACACCCTGATCGGTCCCCACGACGACGTGCGTATCCCCCGCAACTCCGTGAAGACGGACTGGGAGGTCGAGCTGGGCATCGTCATCGGCTCCCGGACGTCCTATCTGGACTCGGTCGAGCAGGCCCGCGACGCCATCGCCGGCTACGTGCTCGTCAACGACGTGTCGGAGCGCGAGTTCCAGCAGGAGCGCGGCGGTCAATGGTCGAAGGGCAAGTCGGCCGAGACGTTCAACCCGGCCGGGCCGTGGCTGGCGACGACCGACGAGATTTCCGACGTACGGGATCTGGACATGTTCCTCGACGTCAGCGGCGTCCGCCGGCAGACCGGCAACACCAAGACGATGATCTTCGACCCGTATTTCATCGTGCATTACCTGTCGCAGTTCCTGGTGCTGGAGCCGGGCGACCTCATCAACACCGGCACCCCGCCCGGCGTCGGCCTCGGCCTGAAGCCGCCGGTCTACCTCAAGCCGGGCGACGTGATGGAGCTCGGTATCGCCGGCCTGGGCAAGGCCCGGCAGAACGTGGTCGGCCCCCGCTGATGCGCGCGCTCGTCTTCACCGGTCCCGGCAAGGCCGCCGTCGAGGAGGTGTCGCCGCCGATGGCCGGGCCCGGCCAGGTGGTCATCGACGTCGACCGGGTGGGCGTCTGCGGCACCGACGTCGAGCTGTTCACCGGGGCCATGAGCTACCTGGAGACGGGCGAGTCCTCCTACCCGATCCGGCCCGGGCACGAGTGGTGCGGCGTGGTGTCCGCGCTCGGCGACGGCGTCGACCCCTCGTGGCTGGGCGAACGGGTCACCGGCGACACCATGATCGGGTGCGGGCAGTGCCGGCGCTGCCTGCGCGGCCGGCACTGGGTCTGTGAGTCGTTGCGGGAGCTGGGAATCCGGGGCCTGCCCGGCGCCCTGGCCCAGCAGCTGGCCTATCCGGCGCGATTCCTGCACGCGCTGCCGGCCTCGGTGGGCGTGCAGGCCGGCGCGATGGTCGAGCCGGGCGGCAACGCGCTGCGCAGCGTGCTGGCCGCCGACGTCACGGCCGGCGACCGGTTGCTGGTGCTGGGCACCGGGACGATCGGGCTGCTGGCCGCGCTGTTCGCCCGGGCCCGGGGCGCCGCCGTACACCTGATGGGTTTGCCCTCCGGTCTGGCCAAGGCGCGCGAGCTGGGCTTCGACGACGTCTGGACCCGGGAGAGCCTGCCGGACGGGCCGTGGGACGGCGTCATCGACGCGACGAACGCGACGACCTCGCCTTCCCTTGCCCTGCACCTGGCCGAACCCGGCCGCACCATCGTCTACATCGGATTGTCCTCGACGCCGAGCACGATCGACACGCGCTCGCTCGTGCTCAAGGACGTCACGGCGGTGGGCATTCTGGGTGCGTCGGCCGGGCTCGAGCCAGCGATCGAGGCGTACGCCTCGGGGGCCGTCGACCCGCGGCCGCTGGTCGCGGCCACGGTGGGCCTCGAAGAGATCGTCGAAGTGTTCGAAGGCCGCCGCTACGACGGCGGCCCGAAAGTTCTGGTGGATCCGCGACTGTGAAAGGCCCCTCGTATGTCTGAATTTGCTGGCCTGACCGCCATCGTCACCGGTGGCGCGTCCGGCATCGGCCTGGCCACCGCTCAGTTGCTGGCCGGCCGGGGGGCGCGGGTGGCCTGCCTCGACCTGAACCCGGCGGTGGACAAGCCGCTGCTGGGCCTCAAGGCCGACGTCACCGACGACGCCTCGGTCCGCGCGGCCGTGGACCAGGCGGCGGCCGAGCTGGGTGGCGTCGACATCGTCGTCAACAACGCCGGCATCGGCGCGCAGGGCACAGTGGAGGACAACGACGACGACGAGTGGCGGCGCGTCTTCGACGTGAATGTCCAAGGCATGGTCCGTACGTCACGGGCCGCCCTGCCGTTCCTGAGGCGCTCCGAGCACGGCGCGATCGTCAACGTCTGCTCGATCGCCGCCACCGCCGGCCTGCCGCAGCGTGCCCTCTACTCGGCGACCAAGGGCGCGGTGCAGTCGCTGACCCTGGCCATGGCCGCCGACCACCTGGCCGAGGGCATCCGGGTCAACTGCGTGAACCCCGGAACCGCTGACACGCCGTGGATCGGCCGCCTGCTGGAGAAGGCGGACGACCCGTCGGCCGAGCGCGCGGCCCTGGCCGCCCGGCAGCCGAGCGGCCGCCTGGTGACCGTCGACGAGGTCGCCGCCGCCATCGCCTACCTGGCGAGCCCGCTCGCCTCGGCCACCACCGGCGTGGCGCTGGCCGTCGACGGCGGCATGCAGGGCCTCAGGCTGCGGCCACGCTCATAGCTTCAGCACCACTTTTCCTCTGACGCCGCCACTCTCGAGGCGGCGGTGCGCCTCGGCCGCCGCCTCCAAGGGGAAGGTTTCGGCCACCCGGGTCTTGAGCGTCCCGTCGGCCACGGCCGTGATCAGGTCACGCAGGGCGTCCCGGTCGGGTTCCACGAGGACGAGGGTGTGGCCGTCGTCCGGGATCGGCCGGGTCGCCACCACCACGTCGCCTTTGATGCCGCCCAGGGGAACCGCGTCCACCACGGCCGGCACGGGCCGGTCGAGCTCGGCCCCGCGCGGGATCACGCTGTGCACGCCCAGGCCGCGTACCCACTCCTCGTCGCCGTCGGTGGCGCACGCGAGCACCGTGTGGCCGCGCTTCAACGCCAGCTGAGCCGCGAAGCCGCCCACGCCACCGCTGGCCCCGGTGACCAGGATCGTGGTCGGCCCGGTCAGCTCCATCACGTCGAGGGCCCGGTGCGCGGTCAGCCCGTTGAGCGGCACGGTGGCCGCCACGACCGGATCGAGCCCGTCGGGCAGCGGCACCACCGCGTCGGCGTCCACGGCCACCAGCTCGGCATAGCCGCCGGTCGCGCCCCGGGTGAGATGCCACGGGATCATTCCGGCGACCCGGGTACCGGCCGGCAGATCGTCGTCGCCGGTCACCACCTCGCCGGCGATGTCCCAGCCGAGCCGGAAGGGCGGCGGGACCGGCCCGCCCGGAATCCGCCCGACGCGGGCGGCGACATCGGCCGGGTTGACGGTGGCGGCGAGGACCCGTACGAGAATCTGCCCCTCCCCCGGCACCGGGTCGGGCCGCTCGACCAGCTGAAGAACCTCGGGCCCGCCCAGCGCGGTGACCTCCACGGCGCGCATGGCGTCACCCCAGCCCCTGGAGCAGCCGCCCCAGCTCCTGATCGACCTCGCTCCGGTCGTACCCCCGAAGCACCATCGAGAACTTGGCCTCGTTGATCGCCGTCCGCGCCGCCGCCCGCGACACCGAATTATCGGAGGCCAGCGCCTCCTCGGCGAGCGCGACGACCTGGTCGACCTCGACCCGGTTGTAGCCCCGCAGCACCACCACGAAGTCTCGAGACATGGAAGACAATCTACGTCATCGACGACCGCACTCAGCCGACCATTCGCAGGACTGTGCCGAGACCGTGCACCGGGCCGTCGGTCTTCGGCAGAATCAACGTCCGGATCTTCAGGGGTACGCCGCCGACGTCGTCGCGGGGGCTGTCGCCCACCATCAGCGCCCGGTTGCCCGGCACCCCGAGCACCTCCAGCGCGCGGGCGTAGATGGCCGGATCGGGCTTCACCAGACCCACCTCGAAGGACAACACGAAACCGTCGAGCAGCTCTTCGACGCCGGCCCGCTTCAGACAGGGCCGGATGTCCACGGCGATGTTCGACACCACCACGGTCCGGACGCCGCGCGCCTTGAGCTCACGCAGAACCGGGGCCGTGTCCTCGAAGACGGCCCACTGATCCGGCATCACCGCGTACAGCGCGGCGATCAGGCCGGGCCCCACCCCCGCACACATGGCGACCGTCCGGCCGAAGACCTCCCGGTGCAGCTCGGGACTGAGGTCGCGCTCGCTGCCGGGGTCGAACGTGTGGGCGTGATGCCAGATCTCGTCCAGATGCCCGCGCAGCGCCGCGAGCTGGCCGGCGCTCGGCACCGGCTCGGTGCTCCCGTTCTCGGCCAGGCGGCGGAGGGCGTCGGCGATCCATCGTTCGGAGTCGCCCCCGTCGACCAGAGTGCCGTGGAAGTCGAAAATGACACCGCTGATGGGTTCCGGCAACATGCCCAACGACTCTACGGCGCCGTCTCAACCCGACAGGCCTCCGCGGCTCATGATGGGGGCATGACTTCGGTGCTGATCGACGACCTGCGCTCTTTCGCCGACGGCCGCCCGGCGATGGTGGCCCGTACGAGCGAGGCGGGCGTCGCCCTCCTGGAGAGCCTGCGCGGCCGTCACCTCACGGAGTTGTGGCTGGACCACGACCTGGGCGGCGAGGACACCATCTGGCCGGTCGTCGAGCTGCTGGAGCGGGCGGCCTTCGACGGCGAACCGTTCGACATCGGCGTCGTCTACATTCACTCCGCCAACCCGCCCGGCGTGGTCAAGATCCGGCAGGCGCTGGAGCGCTGGCACTATCCCGTACGGGCGATTCCCGGCTCCCCGCATGTCATCTACTGAAGGAACACCGGCGCGGTCACACGGAGGCGTTCGGACGCCCCGGCCAGCCGCACGGCGCCGCCCGCCGGGCCCCCACCGCACAGCGGATCGGTGAACCCATGTCTCACGACTTGGGAACGCGGCAGGCTCAGTGAACGTGCCGGCTCAGCCGACGCGCACAAAATCAGATGACCGGCTACAAGAGTGAGGTCATCACGAAGACATCCGGATCTGCCGAGATGAGTGTGTTCCCCGCGACAGTGGCACATGAGAAGTGGGCCCCGAAATAGGTTGCGATGGATCGCGGCGCCCCGGGATTCTGGTCGGCATGCGTGAGGAACTGATCGAAGACTTCGTTCGCGACGGCTTCGTCAAAGTACCGGGTGCCTTTTCCACGGATATCGCTGACGCATGCGCCACTCTGCTGTGGGAGGAGATCGACGCCCGGCCGGACGAGCCGGCAACCTGGACTCAACCGGTCTACTGGGTCGGTGACATGCCGCAGGAACCCTTTGTCCAGGCAGCGAATACTCCTGTCCTCCACGACGCCTTCGACGCCTTGGTGGGGCCGGGCCGCTGGTCACCCAGACCCTCGATGGGGTCATTCCCCCTGCGGTTCCCACACGCGCAAGAACCCAACGACGCGGGCTGGCACATCGAAGGCGGTTATCAGCCACCTGGGGAAACCGAGTGGTGGACCAATGTCCACTCCTCAGGGAAGACGCTGTTGATGTTGTTCCTTTTCTCGGAGATCGACGAGAGCAACGCCCCCACCCGCATCAGAATCGGTTCCCACCTCGACGTGCCGGAGGTCCTCCGCCCCTACGGCGGTCAAGGAGCCCCCATGTCCGTGCTCGGGCCCCTAGTCGACGCGGCGTCCACTCACCGGCGCGTCACCCTGGCGACGGGCCAGCCTGGAGACGTCTACCTCTGTCACCCGTTCCTCGTTCACGCTGCCCAGCCACACCACGGGTCACGTCCCCGCTTCCTCGGCCAGCCGCCCTTGCACCCTTCGCCACCGTTTATGCCCGGGCCTTTCAGCCTCTCCGTCACTGACACCGAACCCTCTCCGATCGGACGCACCATCAGACAAGCACTCGGAGCAAGAAGCGAACCGTCGCACTGATTTTCCGCCGACCGCGCGCGGCGGACCGCCGAGGTCCGTCACGCCGGGTAAGCATCGGCCTGGGTGCTCATGCCGAGATGAGAACGTTTGAACATCGGCTGGATCGGTCGATCCCATGACGGGCCCGATCGCGCTCCCACGTGTTCCCGGATTCAGAGCTGTATCCGTGTTTCGAGAAAGTCGACATACTTGGAGTCGTCTTCGCAGAATATGTCGAACCCGGCCCCCATGTAGGCCCTTGTGAGTTCGTCGGCAGCCTTGTCGAGGTTGCCCTTTTCGTAGTACAGCTGCCCGAGGCGTAGGTGTATGAATGGATTGCCCAGTCCCCCTGGGCATTGAACGGCCTGGAAGAACGCATCGAATGCTTCGTCGTAGAGGCCGTGATGGAATGAGGCGTCGCCGATCGCCACATAGAGCCAGGCCGCCGCCGTCCACTGGTTAGGGTTGTCCGGCAGGAGCGGGAGCGCCTGAAGGTACGCCTGCTTCGCCTCGGCGTATCGGCCGGCCTTCGCGAGCGCATCCCCTTCCCGGGAGAGCGCGGTCACCTTCTCGTTGACGTCGTCGGGCAGCTCCAACGCGGTCAGTCCTTCCGTCGCCTCGTGATCGTCCATCAGCAGCTTCCCGATCACCAGCTCAGGGTAACGACCACGTCGATCCCATCGCCGGCCACCAACAGCAAGCCATCGCCCCTTGCCGCGTCGAGGGCGTTGATGGTCTTGCCGACGGTGACGCACCGCTGGTGCTCAGATCAGGATCTTGATCCGCTAGGCCTGAAACGGTCCGGCCTCGGCGAGGAACACGGCCATCGCGTCCCGAAGATTCGCGGCAAGACGGTGCTTGTTCCGCTGCCTCCCCCGCGGTCGCTCGTGCGATCGAGCACGCCACAGAAAGCCGCGAACACCGACCGATCCTGCGCAACACGATCGGTCGGCGGATGGACCGGCACCCCACGACCGGCCGACTTCAGCAGCTGTCCGAGACAGCCGGAATCCGGATGCCTCGAATGCACCCGCACATGCTGCGCCCCACGTTCGTCACCACCATGCTGCGCGGCAGCCAGCCTCCGTGACGTGCAGATCGCCGCCCGGCACGCCGACCCCAAGACCACGGTGCGCTACGGCCAGGCCCGTAAGAACCTCGACCGGCACCCCAACTACATCCTCGCCGCCTACACGGCGTCCGGCACCTGAACGCAGAGGCCGCCAGTCGGCGGGCCAGTACCCGGACTGGCGGACCTCGTCAGGTCACCCGCATCCCGGCACCCGCTGACAACGTCTGCTCCATCGCCGGGACCAACCCCCCGTACGCGGACATGCCGAGAAGAGTGCGTTCCAAAAGGGCTCGCCTTCCCGAGGATCCGCCCGGTACGGTCCGCCTGTGGCGCTCACAGATCTACGGCATGGGTTTCGTGACGATGGTCAACGGCAGGAAGTCCAAGCCCTGGTGATGGACTGCCTCGCTGATGACCGCGAGCAGGAGGAATGCCGCGTCCTGATGAAGTTCTGGTGGCAACTCTCCATGACATATCAGGAAGTGACTGAGGCTGACCTGGATCGCCATGTCAGGCCGGTCAAACGCGAAGCCGTGCAGAGACTCATCCACGCGATCAGGAGCTCACCGGACGCGATCGATGCATGGATCGTCGCCACCGCCCGAGAGTTCTCGGTCGTTCAGGATCGCGGCTACGAGGCTCAACGTTCGCGTACGGAGCGTGCGTCGCGGGCTTCGCGGGCTTCGCGGGCTTCGCGTGCGGAGGATGAAATCTCAGCGGATCTGGCCCTGGCCGGGATCGAGTTCCTCGAACGGATCACGACAGAGGTCTCGTACCCGCTGCCTGGCTCCGGTGCGGGACCCGCCTCCTGCCGGCCGGAAGACGGCCGATTCGACTCCACGCCCGACGAGGTGGTCCACATCGATGCCCCGGACATGCCGGCCAAGGTGAACGCCGGCTGGTGGCGTATGGCCCAAGCGTTCGGACTTTTCGATGAGAAACGCGAGTTCCTCCTCAGCGTCGACTACCGCAGCCCCGAATCCGCCGAGTCCGAGTCCTGCTGGGTACGTGTCCGGCTGGCCGATGAATGGGACCTGGCCGGCAGCGGGTCAACAACACTTCGGAGCCACTTCGCCAGGGTCATGACCGAACGCTTCGTTCCCGAGTTCACCATGCTGTCACTCGACCAGAAAATGTTGCTGAACACGACGGTCTGGGGCAATGCGACCGTAAGCACCATCGTCATCCGCCCCGATCGACTTGGATGACCCGCTGGTCAGCGGATCCACTCCTCTGCCGCTGACAATGCGCGGTGGGGTGGCGAAGCGCCGTCACACGATGTGATGCGGACGTGAGTTTTCCTGGTATATGCCGGGCGCCCATCGGTGTATGCAGGACCGGGCAGCGGCACCGGTGGCCGGGGTTTGTTCCTGGCCCGGCAGCATCGGGAGCAGTCCCCGCCGGCGTCCAAATCACCGTGACGATGCCCCTGCCGCAACCAGAAGCGCGACGAACGGCGGTGCCCCGGACTCTCTCAGGCTCCATCGATCTGTCGTCGGCTCTGTACCAATGGCACGGGCTCGTCGATCAAGACCGGGTTGCCTTCCATCGACAGGGCGCCGTCGTGCCGCGTGTATCGCTGGGCCAGCAGGACGCCCCGGTCGTGGCCGATCTGGTAGCCCTCGACGAAGACCGCCTCACTGCGCCGGCCTTCGTGTGTGTAGTAGCCGTCCCATGCCAGCGCCACACAGGTGACGTCGTGCTCAACCACACGCAGCGCCGTACGCCCGGCGGCAAGACATTCCTGCAGATTCGCCCCCTGCCCAGCCAGGAACCTCGTCAAGCCGCGGCCCTTTGGGCTGTCCGAGAATGCGAAGGGCGTGAAGCCCTCGTCCGAGAGCCCGGCATTTTCCACCGCATAGTCCAGCGCGGCGAAGATCAAGTCTGCACTCGCTGGGCTCATCTCGTCCAACACGGTCATCGCACGATTCTCCCAGATGATGATCGTCCGACACTCATGTCCTTGGACGGAGCGGCTCGAGCCTGCCAATCAACCATCGAGGTATCTGGCACGCAGGCATCAGAAGCGCTCCCGTGAGGTCTGGGTTGACAGCTTCTCAATTAAGGTCAGCGGACGCCAGCCCTTCCTCGGCGCCGTTGCCGCGCTATGCCGAACCCGAGCCGGCGCGACGGTGGCTGCGACTGTCCCACCGGCCCGGCAGACGACCGCCGCGTTGCCTCCTCGGCGGCCGGACAGCCTCGACAACAGCACCTCGGTGGGTTCGCTGCCCAGCTGGGCCGGACACCGGGCGGGCAACCGGTCCGGCGGCTCGGTCATCGGCCGGGCATCGCTGTCCAGGCGCGCAGGTGGAACGCCGCCCACGTGCGGTAGGGGCGCCAGGCCTGCGACACCTGGTCGCGGCTGGCGGTGGAGCCGTAGTGGGTGGTGACCTCGGCCGCGAAGCGGGGCTCGTGCCGCGGGACGGCGTCGGGATGGTTGGCGCCGCGCAGGACCACCAACTCGGCGCCGAACGGGCCCAGACCGGTGATCTCGCGGACGGCGGCGATGGCCGCGGCGGCGTCCATCGCGCGCAGGTGGCCGCCGTCGAGGCGGCCGTCCAGGGCGGCCTCGGCCACCGCGTGCAGATATTCGGTTTTTCGGCCGAACAGGTCGAGGTCGAGGGTGCGGAGTTTCTGGGGCGCGGGGAAGGCGCCGTCCTCCAGCAACGCGGTGCGCTGCCGGGCCGCCTGCGTCCGGCGTACGCGCTGGGTCAGCACCGCCCACGCGGCCGCCTCGTACGGGGAAAGGAAACCGCACGGCCGCAGGCCGGGCATGTCCTTCTGCGCCTTGGCGATGACCGGGTCGCGGTCGCCGACGGACGGCCAGCCGCGGGCGTCGACGTCGAGGGACAGGAACCGGACGACCTGAGCGGTGGCGGCGTCCAGGTCGCCCGGGCCCTCGACGGTGATGTGGGCGGACGGGCCGTCCTGGCGGACGGTCGCGGTGGCCACGGTCCAGTCGTGTTCGGCTCGGAAGGCGGTGCGCAGGGTGGCGCCTTCCGGCTGGTTGCGCAGGGCGGCGGGCGCGAAGCCCTCCCAGAATTGGCGGCAGACGGCCAAGGACCAAGGGCCCTGCACATTGTGTACGGATGTGAGCTGCACCATGTCAGGCCTTGTCGTGGATGGTGACGGCGTAGCCGTCGGGGTCGCGGAACGTGAACGTACGCCCGAACGGGCCGTCGACGGGGTCGCTGACGATCGGCACGCCGGCCGCGGCGAGGTCGTCGTGCAGGGACTGGGCGTCGTCGGCGAGCAGCCACAGGGCCACGCCGTCGCCCGGCCGGGTGAGGGTGGTGCCGGGGAGCACGTCGCGCACCGCGAACGGGACGGGGCTGGTGGCGAAGACGACGGCGTGCGGCGGGCCGGGGGCGCGGCGCAGGCCGAGGCGGGTCTCGTAGAAGGAGGCGGCGGCTTCGAGGTCGCGTACCTGCAGGGAAATGAAGTCGGGTCCGACGACGGGCATGGGGACATCCTCTCGGTTCAGCATGTCAGGAGACTGACATGTTGGAGAGTATGTCAGGATGCTGACATGACGCAAGGCGTGGGAGACCTCGACCGCTCGATCGGCTACGCCCTGAAGCAGGCCGCGACGGCCCTGCGGACGGCGATGGAGACGGCCCTGCGGCCGCTGGGGCTGACGGTGTCGCAGTACTCGTGCCTGGAAGTGCTGGGTCAGCGGCCCGGGGTGTCGGCGTCCGAGCTGGCCCGCGGCGTGTTCGTCACCCGGCAGTCGATGCACGCACTCCTGCTGGGCCTGGAGGAGCGCGGGCTGCTGGAGCGGGCCGCCGCGGCGCCGCACGGCCGGGCCCTGCCGACCCAGCTGACCGCCGCCGGCCGCGCGACGCTGGCCGAGGCGAGCGGCATCGTCGCCGGGGTCGAGCGGCGGATGACAGCGGCCTTCGACAGCGCGGCGCTCGAGCGCCTGCGAGCGGATCTCGCCGCCTGCGTGAACGCCCTCAGCGATCACGCCGAGCCGTGACGCCGGCCAGGATCAGGTCGATGCCGGCCAGGAACTGCTCGCGGTCGTCGTGGGCCGGCAGCTGGCCGGCGACCGAGCGGATGAACGGGAACTCGGCCGCGTCCAGGTTCGCCCAGCCGGAGGCGACAGCGCCCAGGAACTCGGGCCGGTTCGTGCCCGGCTCCACCGCGCGGGCCAGCGCCGCGTTCTGCCCGGCCACGCCCAGGATGTAGTTGAGCAGGGCCGAGGCCCAGGTGAACTGGTCGGCCGCGGGCACGCCGAGCGCCTGGATCTGCTGCCCGAGGCGTTCGAAGACGCGCAGCATGGCGGGCTGGATCGGCACCCGGGACAGCTGGGCGCCGGCCCACGGGTGCTCGTCGATCGCGTCGAAGACTCCCCCGGCCAGCGCGCGGATCGCGTCCTCGGGGGTGCGCTCGGCCACCTCGGCCGCGATCGCGCCGGCCAGCACCTCGCCGGTGGCCGCGGCGAGCAGTTCGTCCTTGTTCGCCACGTGCCAGTAGATGGCGCCGGCCCCGGTCCGCAGGTGCGCCGCGAGCGCCCGGAAGGTCAGCCCGCTCTCGCCGCCCTCGTCGAGCATCGCGATCGCCGCGCCGACGATGCGCTCGGCCGACAGCGCGCCATCTGTGTTCCGCGTCCTAGTTGCCATGCACCCATCTTGACATACCTGGAACGCCGTTCCAGGCTGGGTGTGGAACAACGTTCCAGAGAGAGGACAAGTCATGATCACGATCATCGGCGCCGGGCTCGGCGGCCTCACCCTCGCCCGCGTCCTGCACGTCCACGGCATCGCCGCCACCGTCTACGAGGCCGACGCCTCACCCGCCGCCCGCACCCAGGGCGGCCAGCTCGACATCCACGAACACAACGGCCAGCGGGCTTTGACGGACGCCGGCCTGTACGAGCGGTTCCGCACCCTGATCCACGCCGGTGCCGAGGCGACACGCGTCCTCGCCCACGACGGCACCGTGCTGCTCGACCAGCCCGACGACGGCACCGGCCACCGCCCCGAGATCCTTCGCGGCGACCTGCGGCAGATGCTGCTCGACTCCCTGCCCGAGGGCACGGTGCGCTGGGGCCACAAGGTCACCGCGGTCCGCCCGCTCGGCGACGGCCAGCACGAGGTGACCTTCGCCGACGGCTCCACCGTCGTCGCCGGGTTGCTGGTCGGCGCGGACGGGGCCTGGTCCCGCGTACGGCCGCTGCTCTCCGAGGCGAAGCCCGAGTACTACGGCACCTCGTTCGTCGAGACCTACCTGTACGACGCCGACGAGCGCCACCCGGCCGCGGCCGGGGCGGTCGGCGAGGGCGCCCTGCTGGCCCCCGAACCGGGCCGGGGCATCCAGGCCCACCGCGAGGCCAACGGCGTCCTGCACACGTACGTGTCACTGGCCCGCCCGCAGGAGTGGTTCGCAACGATCGACTTCACCGACACCGCCGCCGCGACCGCCCGCATCGCCGCCGAGTTCGCCGGCTGGGCCCCGGAACTCACCGCCCTGATCACCGACGGCGAGACCGCACCGGTGCTGCGTCCCATCTTCGCCCTGCCGGCCGGCCACCGCTGGCCCCGAACCCCCGGCGTGACCCTGCTGGGCGACGCCGCCCACCTGTCCCCGCCCAACGGCGAGGGAGCCAACCTGGCCATGTTCGACGGCGCCGAACTGGCCAAGGCGATCGCCGCTCACCCGGACGACCTCGAGGCCGCCCTGACCGATTACGAAACCGCCCTCTTCCCCCGAGCCGAGGCCGAGGCCATCGAAGCCGCCCGCGACTTCGACCTGGTCACCGGCGCCGGCACCCCCAGCAGCCTGGTCGATCTGTTCAGCGCGCCCCAACCGTCGTGAGCCGGCGGGTCACCCTCATCACCCCGGCCTGCTTCACCCCGGCCTGCTTCACCCCGGCCTGCTTCACCCCGGCCTGCTTCACCCCGGCCCGCGAGCTCGGGGTGAAGCGGGCTTTCACGCCTCAGGAGGTAGTCCGGAAAACGTCGCAGGTGCCCGATCCGGCGCCTTGGTAATTGTCGTTACCCAGCGTCCCGCCCTGGAAATTGGTGAAGTTTTTCCAGTGCCATTCTTCCCCGGTCTTCACATAATGGTCACCGATGAACGCCCAGTGGAATCCGTCGTTCTGCCACGCGATCATCCATACGTAAGGATTGCCATGGACGCCACACAGGCCGGATGAATCCGTGTACCACCAGAACAACGCGACGCTGTTGCCGTTGTAAAGGGTCTTGATCGCACCGGTCTTTTGATCCCGCACCTGAACTCCCCCGGCCGGAGCCGAGGTGATGACCGTGCAGACCTCACTCGCGCTGCTGAACGGCTTGCACTCCCACAGCATCGGAGTGGCCGCACTCGCCGCCCGCGGTGTCATCACCATCGACACCAGCGCCACCAGCACAATGGTCAGGAATTGGACAGATAGTCGCCATCGTGGTTTCATTCCCACTCCCCCGTGTGAATTTTCCTCAAGCTAGCAGCATGGTGAGCGAGATCACAAGGCCGGAAAACCGGTCAGAATATCGATCGTTTCCGCCGCGGGGGAAACGAACCCCGGCACCCGCTTTTCCGGCCGCGTCCGCGAGACCCGCGATAAAGAACGGCGCCCCTTCGGCGTTTCAGGACAGGAGCTTGAGCAGTTCCTCGCGGTCGGTCAGGACCTCGCGCAGGATGCGGCGGCCGGCGGCGAGCAGGTCGGCTACGGCGGGGGTGCTCAGGGCGTACATCACCAAGCCCTTGTCTCGGAAGGAGACCACCACGCCGGCGCGGCGGAGGACCGCCAGCTGCTGGGAGAGGGCCGAGGCCTCGACGTCGATCTCGGACAGCAGGTCGCGGACCGGGCTCGGGCCGTTC
Organism: Actinoplanes sp. NPDC048988; assembly: GCF_043197815.1. Classification (NCBI taxonomy): domain Bacteria; kingdom Bacillati; phylum Actinomycetota; class Actinomycetes; order Micromonosporales; family Micromonosporaceae; genus Actinoplanes; species Actinoplanes sp. NPDC048988. The sequence goes on from NZ_JBICTW010000011.1 coordinate 159,158, forward strand.
TGGAGCAGTTCAAGGACGCGGATGCGGACCGGATGCCCGAGGACCCGGAACATCTCCGCCTTCGCCTGATACAGCGGTACCGACACGCGCACTCCATGAAGACCCGAATTGCAAACAACTGCAACTTCCCCGGCGTACGGGATGAGCCTCGTCTCACAGCGCGGGGCGAGCCGGACAGTGAGTGCGACGAGACATCGAAAGGTCGGACATCATCGGGTCAGGCGACGACACTGTGGAGGGTCGACATGGCGGAGATGGACGTGGCGCTCAAGGACGCGCTGCAGGTCAGCGGGGCGATTGCGGCGGCCGTCGTCGATCACGGCAGCGGAATGGCGCTCGGCACGGCGGGCGGTGGGCACGATTTGGACGTGTCCGTGGCGGCCGCGGCCAACACCGAGGTGCTGCGGGCGAAGCTGCGCACGATGGACATGCTCGGCATCCGCGAGCGGATCGAGGACATCCTCGTCACCCTGGACTCGCAGTATCACCTGCTGCGGCCGGTGACCGGGCGCAACGGGCAGGGCCTGTTCATCTATCTGGTGCTGCGGCGGGACAACGCCAACCTGGCGATGGCCCGCCACAAGCTCCGGATCATCGAGCAGACGCTGGAAGTCTAGGCAGCGGAGGGTACGCGGTTCCGAGCTCGGAGAACACGGCCGCGTTGAGGCGGAACGCCAGCTGGGCCTCGTCGATCGTGGTGGCGGCCTGCTCGCCGGTGAAGGGCAGCGCGTCCAGCCGGGCCCGGTACGCGATCTTGTACGTACGGGTGTCCTCGATGCCGTCGAACGAGTAGAACCGCGTGCCGGCGCGGCCCAGGGCGTACGTCTGGGCCACGGACCGGCCGACGAGCTGGCCGCCGCTGAGGTCGCCCAGGTAGCGCACGTAGTGGTGGGCGATGAAGTGCGGTGCGCTGTCATGCGCGAACGACCGTAGACGCTCGACGTACCGCACGGTCGCGCCGGCCGGCACGATGTCCGCTTCCCAACTCGGTCCGTACAGGTGGGCCAGGTCGGCCTCGAGGGTCTTGACCCGGAACAGCGCCGGATCGGCGAACGCGCGGCCGTGCTCGTTCGTCCGCATGGCCTCGGCGGCCGCTTCCAGCTCGCGGTAGATGAACAGGTACTGCGCGGTGAGTGCCGCGAAACCCTCGCGGGACACCGATCCGGCCATCAGCCGCGAGATGAAGCTGCGGTTCTCGGCCTCACGGTGCTCGACCATGGTGGCGCGGCGCAGACGGGTGGCGAAATCGCTCATGAGGTCACGTCCTTGGCGAGTGAAGTGGGCCGGCGGCGACGGCCGCGGGCGAAACGGAAGACCAGGTAGAGCAGGGCGGCGCCGAGGACGGCGAGCAGCGCCCACGGCCACGCCCACACGTTCGTGCTGCGGGCCACGGCCGGAAGTCTCTCGGCGAAATACAGCGGCTGTACGTCGACGTCGGCCGCCAGGCGCACGGTGGGCTGCACGCCGGTGATCTTCTCGGTGATGGTGATGGAGCCGCCGGGCAGCAGCTCCGGGATGTCCATGGCGCCGGTCTGCGCGAGCTTCCAGCCGAACGGACCGGTCACCTTCACCGAGCCGGTGCCGCTCAGCCGCAGGTTCCCCGCGTTACGCACGAGGTAGCGCACGGTCATCGAGCCGCCGTCGGCCGGGTTGGCCGACTGGCTGTACTCCATCCGGACGTTGTCGATGGTCAGCTTCGGCGCGGCCGCCCCGGCCACGGTCAGGTAGACGCGGGCGGCCACGCGCTGGTCGACCAGCACCTTCTGGCCGTTGGCGCCGGTCGTCTCCTGGGCGATGGAGGTGACCACCCCGCCGGCGTGGTCGCCGGGGGTCGCGTTGGCCGGCACGCTGACCGAGAAGGGCACGTCGAGCCGGGTGTTGGCCGGCACCGTGTACTTGGCCGCGGCCAGACCGATCCAGGAGCCGACGTCGGTGGGCTTCTGGGCGGCGGCCAGCAGCGAGAACGAGCCGTCCTCAGTGGTGAAGGCGTCCGTCCCGTACACATTGAAGGTCAGGGGTTCGGCGGTCAGGTTGGTGATGCCGACGTAGTCGGTGAGCCGCTCGCCGGGCGCGGCCCGCCGGACGACGTAGTCGCGGCCGTCCGGGCCTTTCGCGGTGGAGGGCTGCACCGACCAGCGCACCCCGTCTTTGTCGAGAGCCGCCTGCGCCGGGGCCGGGGCCAGCACAAACAGAAGAACCGCGGCCAGTGCGCCTCGGACGATCATGTTGCTCCTTACGATGTACCAAGCCGGCCGGGGATAATTTCGGTATCCCCGGCCGGTCTCAGGCCCCGCCTCGATCGAAGATCAGGCGAGCGTCAGGGTGAGCACGGCGCTGTACTCACCGGCCGCGCTGGACTCGGGGACACCGAGTTGCAGCGCCGCGCCGCAGGTGGAGCTGCCGAGGCCGCTCCCCGTCGCGGCCTTGCATAGGGTGTGGCTGGCGCCCAGGCCGGAACCGGGGGCAGCCGGGCTACCCGGGGTGACCGCGTTCCGCACACCGGCCGCCGCCTTGAGGCTGCTGGTGGCCACGGCCGCGGTCGGCGTCCAACCGAGGTTGTTGGCCGGGATCGTGCCGCCGACGGCCGACGTGAAGTCGGTCACCTGACCGACCAGGTCCCAGCCGGAGTTGGTGCCGCGCAGGTCGCTGACCGTGACCGCGTTCAGGTTTCCGGTCGCGGACTGGCCCGGCGTCGCCGCCGAGAGGGCCACCTGCGAGCCGGAGGAGGTCAGCGTCAGCGCGCCACCGGTGACCGCCGCCTTGATCGTCTGCGACGCCGAGTTGCCGCCCTGACCCGGGCCGGCCGGATCGGTCGGCTCGGTGGGATCGGTCGGGTCGGTGGGATCGGTCGGGTCGGTCGCCGAGGCGGAGGCCGACGCCGTCACCGGGTCGAGCGCCGTGCCGGCGCCGTAGAAACCGGCGAAGGCGCCGGCGCCCGCGGCGGTCAGGGTGGCGCCCAGGTTCGAGAACTTGACGGCGCCGCCCTCGACCGACGGAGCCGCGGTCACCAGGGTGGCCACCTCGGCCTGCACCAGGTGCTGGTCCGTGGTGCCGTTGTTGGCCTCGAGGTCCACATCGGCCTTCAGCGAGCCGGCGCCGTCGCCGTTCACCACGACGGTGGGGTTGGAGACGGTGATCTTGAACAGGTGGGCCGGGTAGGAGAAGACGACGGTGCCGCCGTACTTCACCTCGGCCGTGCCCGCGGCGGCGTCGTACGTGCCGCCCTTCGCCGCGAACGCGAACGTCCCGTCGGCGTTGCGGACAGCGCCGTTGCTCACCGCGATCGGCGGGTTGCCGTTGCCGGTGGAGACGTACGCCCGGAACGAGGCCTTGAAGCCCCAGTCGAGGGTTCCACCGCCGACCGTGACCGGCGCGGCCAGGGCGGGAGCGGTGGCGGTGAGCGCGGCGGCGGCGCCGACGGTGATCGCACCGGCCCAGAGCGCGACCCGCTTCGGGCCGTGAATTGTGCCCATGAGAGTTCCTTCCATGACTGCTTGGTTGCGCCCGCAGCGGCGACCTTGGTTAGGGTAGCCTCACCTAACCCATGATCAAAAGCAAGATCAAATTTCGCTGGGAGGCACAGTGCGCATCGGCCGCGCCGCGGTGACGGTCACCGCCCCGGTCCTGCTCGCCACCCTCGGCATCGGCGCCCCCGCGCTGGCCGCGAAGCATCTTTCGGTCTCCAAGACCAAGGGCTTGAAGCGCGCCGGCGAGACCGTGACGGTCTCCGGCAGTGGCTACGACGTGACCAAGGGCATTTACGTGGCGTTCTGTGTGGACAATGGCCCGGGCGTGATGCCGTCGCCCTGCGGCGGCGGCGCGGACATGTCCGGCTCGTCGGGCTCGTCCGCCTGGATCTCCTCGAATCCGCCGTCGTACGGCAAGGGCCTGGCCAAGCCGTACGGCAAGGGCGGCTCGTTCACGGTGAGCCTGAACGTCAGCCAGATGATCGGCGAGGTCGACTGCGCGGCGAAGGCGTGCGCCGTGATCACCCGCAACGACCACACCAGAACAAGCGACAGATCCCAGGACGTACGCATCCCCGTGCGCTTCGCGGCCGCACCAGGGGCCGACGCCCCGGCCGGGACCGTCGCCCCGACCCGAACCCCCGGCGGCTCCACCTCCGGATCAGGGTCCACCGCGGGCTCCAGCTCCACCGCCGGGTCCAGCTCCGACTCTGGGTCCGGCTCTGGGTCCGGCTCTGGGCCCGGCTCGCTCGGGGCCGGCTCGGCCGCGAAAGCCGGCAGCCGGAAGACGCCGGCCGGTCCGCCGAGTGTCCAGCTCGCGACCGCGGCCCCACCGGCCGCCACGACGGCCGTCGCCATGGACACCGTCGACTCGACCACCCTCAACCGCACCAGCTCGGCCACCCCGCTCGGCCATTGGTGGGCCATCGGCGGCGCCTTCCTGGCCGGCTTGCTCGGCGCCACGCTGACAGGCCGTCTCCGCCGCCGCCATCCAGTCGCCGCCGGCACCCCCGTCCGTCCGGCCGGCGGCATCCCCGTCGGCTCGGCCGGCGGCATCCCCGTCGGCTCGGCCGGCGGCACCCCCGTCGGCCCAGCCGGCGGCACCCCCATCGACCCAGCCGGCGGCACCCCCATCGGCTCAGCCGGCGGCACCCCCATCGGCTCAGCCGGCGGCACCCCCATCGGCTCAGCCGGCGGCACCCCCATCGGCTCAGCCGGCGGCACCCCCGTCGGCCCGGCCGGCGGCGTCAAGGAGGAACTGTGATTCGCCGTACCACTGCCGCTGTCGTTCTGGCGGCATCGCTGTTGACCGGCTGCACTTCGGTGAGCGAGGTCGGCGCCGAACCGGACGCCGCCTCGAACAGCTGCGGCGTCGCGACCGCCAAGCTGGCCGGTGAAGATGTCACCCCGCTGGAGCCCCAGCCCGTACCCAAGCTGCCCGTGACCGTCTCCTCGGCCGACGGCCGCAAGGTCACTGTGAAGAGCGCCGACCGCATCCTCGCCGTGAACCTCTACGGTTCGCTCGGCGAGCTCGTCTTCAGCCTCGGCCTCGGGTCCCATGTGGTCGGTCGCGACACGTCGACCACGTTCCCCGCCGCCGCGAAGCTTCCCCTGGTCACCCCGCAGGGCCACGACCTCAGCGCCGAGGCCGTCCTCAAGCTCGACCCGACCGTCATCCTGGCCGACGACAGTATCGGCCCGGTGACCGCCCTCGAGCAGATCCGCCAGGCCGGCATCCCCATCGTCATGATCGACGATCAGCAGACCATGGCCGGGGTTCCGAAGCACATCCGCGCCGTGGCCGCCGCCCTCGGCGTTCCCGAGGCCGGCGAGCGCCTGGTCAGCCGGGTCCAGTACGAGATCGACGCCGCCCGGAGGACGGCGCCCGCCGACGGCAGGAAGCTGAAGATCGCTTTCCTGTACGTTCGGGGCACCGCCGGCGTCTTCCTGATCGGCGGCAAGGGCGCCGGCTCCGACGCCATGATCGAGGCGATCGGCGCCGAGGACGCGGGCACCGCCGCCGGTTTGACGAAGTTCCGCCCGCTGACGAGCGAGGGCCTGATCAACGCCGCCCCCGACGTCATCCTGGTCATGACCGAAGGCCTGCACTCCGTGAACGGCGTCGAGGGCCTGCTGAAGCTCCCCGGCGTCGCGCAGACCCCGGCCGGGATCAACCGCCGCATCGTCGACATGGACGACGGCGTCCTGCTGAACTTCGGCGGCCGCACCGGCAAGGCCGTCGAGGCCCTGGCGAAGGCGGTTTACGGCCCATGCAGCTGACAACTCCCCCGCCGGCGTCCGTGCCGCCGAAATCGGCACGGGCGCGGCGGCTCCGGGTGCCGGCCCACCTTCGCGGCGCGGCCCGGATCGGGCTGATCGGCGGCCTGGCGGTAGCCCTGATCGCGGTCTGCCTGCTGGCGGCCGGCCGCGGTCAGGTGCCCATCTCGCCGGCCGAGGTGGCCGGCTCGCTGCTGCACCGGCTCGGCGTCGACCTCGGTCCGGCGCCGTCCGCGGTGCAGGGCGAGAACGCTCTCTGGCTCGTCCGTTTCCCCCGCGTCACGCTGGCCGTCGTGGTCGGCGCCTCGCTGGGCACGGCCGGCGCGCTCATGCAGGGCGTCTTCGGCAATCCGCTCGCCGAGCCCGGCGTCATCGGCGTCTCCTCGGGCGCCGCGGTCGGCGCCGCCGCCGCCATCGTCAGCGGCGTCACCGTCTTCGGCATCTGGACCACGGCGGCCGCCGCTTTCCTCGGCGGCATCGTCACGACCTTCATGGTGTACGCCATGAGCCGCGCCAACGGCCGCACCGAGGTGGTGACCCTCGTCCTGACCGGCGTGGCCGTCAACGCCACGGCCGGCGCCCTGCTGGGCCTGCTGATGTTCCTGACCGACGACGACGGCGTACGGGCCATCGCCTTCTGGCAGTTGGGCAGCCTCGCCCAGGCCACGTGGGGCGCCGTCTCGGTGGCCGCACCCTGCGCCCTCGCCGGCCTGGGAGTCGCCGCCGTGATCGCCCGCCGCCTGGACCTGCTCGCGCTGGGCGAGGCCCCCGCCCGCCACCTGGGCGTCGACACCGAACGCCTGCGCCTGATCGCCATCACCGCCACGGCCCTGCTCACGGCGTCGGCGGTGGCTTTCACCGGCATCATCAGCTTCGTCGGCCTGGTCGTCCCCCACCTGATCCGCATGGTCGCCGGCCCCGGCCACCGGGTCCTGATCCCCGCCGGCGCCCTCGGCGGCGCGGTGGTGGTCGTCCTGGGCGACCTCATCGCCCGCACGGCCATCGACTACCAGGAGCTCCCGTTGGGCGTCCTCACCGCGGTGGTCGGCGGCCCCGCCTTCTTCTGGCTGCTACGCCGCACCCGCGCCAAGTCGGGAGGCTGGGGATGAGAGCGACAGGTATCGAGGTCGGCCTGGGCGGGCGCACCGTGGTCGACGGTGTCGACCTGCACGCTGATCCGGGCGAGGTGGTGGCCCTGGTCGGGCCGAACGGCGCCGGCAAGTCCACCCTGCTGGCGGCGCTGGCCGGGGATCTGGCCACGCCCGGGCGTATCGAGATCGGCGGGCGCGACCTCCGGTCGTACAAAAGAATCGATCTGGCCCGGCAGCGGGCCGTGCTGCCGCAGAAGTCGGCGCTGTCGTTCCCGTTCACCGTGGAGGAGGTCGTTCAGATGGGCCGAGCCCCGTGGGCCGGCCGCCCCGAGGCGTCCGGGGACGAGGAGGCCGTGGCCGAGGCCATGCGCCGCACCGAGGTCACCGGCTTCGCCGCCCGCCCGTTCCAGGCCCTGTCCGGCGGCGAGCAGGCCCGGGTCGCCCTGGCCCGGGTCCTGGCCCAGCGCACCCCGCTGCTCCTGCTGGACGAGCCCACCGCCGCCCTGGACTTACGTCATCAGGAGCTGGTTCTTCAGGTGGCCCGGGAACGTTCCCGGGCCGGCGCCGCGGTGATCGTCGTCCTGCACGACCTGGGCCTGGCCGCCGCCTACGCCGACCGCGTCTACGTCCTGGCCGCCGGCCGGGTACGAGCGGAAGGCCCACCGGCCGGCATCTTCACCGACGACTTGCTGACCGACGTCTACCAGCACGACGTCGAGGTGCTGCCCCACCCGCGAACCGGCACCCCGTTGGTGATCCCGCGCCGATCCTGAGATGTCGACCACCAAACAGCGCGTCCCCGCGCCGGCCTCTCACCGATGGGAAGTCAGCGCGGGAACGCCGCGATAGGAGCGCCTGCGTACCGTCCAAACGATCGCTGAGATGACCACCAGCACCGCAAGGGTGGCGACTCCGGTGACCGCGCCGAGGAAGCCCGCGAAACGGGCGATACCGAAACCGCACTCCAGCCCGGCCACGGTGCCGTCCCCGCATCCCGAGGGCAGACGCCGATCCTCGGCATCGCCGGCGATGCCGCCCACCACCAGGCACAACACGGGCAGGGCGACGCAGCCTCCGAGCAGCATCCACCTCGGCCGCCCGTGGCACCGCAACGCGCTCAGCCACCCCGCGATCACCAGGAGCGGCATGACCAGCGGCAGGAGCAATGTCTCCATCGCGGCCGATCGTAGGGCCAGGGCCAGGGCGGACTCGGGCCGCGGGTCCAGGCTCCGGCGCGGGGTCAGCCCCACGGCGGACTCGGGCCGCGGGTCTCGGCTCGGGGTCAGGCACAGACCCGAGTTCGGGCCCAGACCCAGAGCCAGGCTCGAGGTCAGGCCCAGACTCGAGCCGGAGTCCGAGCTCGGAGGCGGGGTCAGGCCCGCGCCCGGGCGCAAGGCCGCACCCGGGCGCAAGGCGAGGCCCGGCGCAAGGCGAGGCCCGGCGCAAGGTGAGGCCCGGCGTGCAACATAGGGCCCAGGCTTAGACTCGGGCGCGGGATCAAAGCCGGGCTCGGGCTCAGGGCCTGCGGCCGTGCGCCGGGTGCCGTGGCACGCCGATCTGCCGCTGCGCGGATGGCGTGCGGGTCGGTGTCAGCGGCGCGAGGGCTTCTTGGGGCGACCAGTGGCCTTAACGGGCTTGGCGGGCTTGTGCTTGGTGATGGGGCTTCGCGGGCCGGGGGCGGAACGGCGGGAGACCGGGCGCGGCCGGGCCTCCGCGTGCGGGAAGACGAACTTCTTGAAAGCCCACAACCGGAACACCATGGCGACCAGCGTGCCCAGGATGATGCCGCTGATGAAGTCGGCTATCTCCTGGGTGGGGCGGCTCACCTCGGGCACGCGCAGCAGCAGGACGTAGCGGGACACCCAGAGCGGGATCAGGGTCAGCACGATGCCGACGGCGCTGACCGCGAAGAACAGGGCGGCCTCGTGGCGCTGTTCGCGGCCGCCCCGGGTGCGGAAGGACCACTCGCGGTTCAGCACGTACGACAGGACCGTGCTGAGCAGGGTGGCGATGGCCAGGGCGGTGACCGGCTTCTCGTGCAGGACGGTCAGCTTCAAGGCGTAGTTGATGAACGTCGTCGCCAGGAAGCAGATGCCGCCGACCAGCAGGAACTTGGCGGCCTCGTGGTGCCTGCGCCACAACCGGGTTAACCACATTCCCGCGATCTTAGGCCAATGGACCAAATCGCCTACTTTCGGTTGTAGAGGCGCATGGTCACGGCGCCGAAGACGAGGACCAGGGCGGCGCTGGCCAGCAGCGTCCACATGATCTCGGGCATGTCGGGGTCGCCGGCCATGATCGAGCGGATGGCGGAGACCAGGTGGGTGATGGGGTTGACCTTCACGAACGCCTGGAGCCAGCCGGGCATGGTCGACGGCTCGACGAAGACGTTGCTGAGGAAGGTCAGCGGGAACAGGACCAGCATGCTGACGCCCATCACCGATTTCTCGGAGCGCAGCAGCAGGCCGAACATGGTCCAGATCCAGGAGAAGGCGAACGAGAAGATCACCAGCAGGCCGATGCCGCCGAGCACGCCGGGCACGCCGCCGCCGGGGCGGAAGCCGAGGATCAGGCCGACCACCATGATCGTGGTGGCGGCCAGGATGTAGCGCAGGACGTCGCCGAAGATCATGCCGACCAGGGCGGCCGGGCGCCACACGGGCAGGGTGCGGAAGCGGTCGAAGACGCCCTTCTCGATGTCGGTGTTGAGGCCGACGCCGGTGTACATCGTGATCATGACGACGCTGGTGACCATGATGCCGGGCAGGAAGAACTGAAGGTATTCGCCGGTCGAGCCGGCCAGCGCGCCGCCGAACAGGTACGTGAACATCAGCGTCATGATGATCGGGAACGCGGTGACGTCGAAGAGCTGCTCGGGTACGTGCTTGATCTTCAGGACGGCCCGCCAGCCGAAGGTCAGTGACGCCGCCAGCGCGCTGGGGCGGGTGGGCGCGGCACTGCGGGACAGCACCGCGCTGAACGTGTCGGTGGAGGGTGTGTAGGGCGCTGTCGTGGTCACGCCGGAACCTCCTGCGAGGAGTGCGAGGACGAGGTCAGGGCCAGGAAGACCTCGTCGAGACTGGGCTGGCCGAGCGAGAAGTCGTCGACGACGATGCCGGCGTCGGCGAGGCGGGCCAGCGCGCGTGAGGCCTGCGCGGCCGCGCCCTGCGAGGAGCCGTCGGCCCGGGCGGTGAGGGCGACCGGGTCGGCCTCGAGCTGCACGGCCGTGCCCAGTTCCTCGGCCAGCACCCGCTCGGCGGCCGGGCGCTGCGCGGCGTCGCGCAGCCGCACGTGGACCGTGCCGGCGCCGATGGACGACTTGAGCTCGCCCGGTGTGCCCTCGGCGATCACCCGGCCCTGGTCGATCACCGCGATGCGGCCGGCCAGCTGATCGGCCTCGTCGAGGTATTGCGTGGTCAGCAGGACCGTCGTGCCGTTGGCGACGACGATGCGCACGATGTCCCACACCTGGTTGCGGCTGCGCGGGTCGAGGCCGGTCGTGGGCTCGTCGAGGAAGAGCAGGTCGGGCGTGTTGAGGATGCTGGCCGCGATGTCGATGCGCCGCCGCATGCCGCCCGAGTATTTCTTGATCTGCCGGTCGGCCGCCTCGGTCAGCCCGAACGCGGCCAGCAGCTGGGCGGCCCGATCGCGGGCGGCGCTGCGGCCGTGCCCGAGCAGGCGGGCCAGCAGGACGAGGTTCTCCGTGCCGGTGAGGTCTTCGTCGACCGACGCGTACTGCCCGGTGAGGCTGACCCGGCCGCGGACGGCGTCGGCGTCGCGGACCACGTCGTGGCCGAACACGCGGGCGGTGCCGCCGTCGGGGCGCAGGAGCGTCGCCAGCATCCGTACCACCGTGGTCTTGCCTGCTCCGTTAGGCCCGAGGAGGCCGTAGACGGTGCCCGGGGGCACGGTCAGGTCGACGCCGTCGACCGCGCGGTTGTCGCCGAAGGTCTTGATCAGACCCGTGGTCTCGATCGCCGGTGGGTTCATGCCCGCCATGCTGCCTCACGGGTGTGACATTTTTCTCTCCCGGAGGCGTACGGTGGCTCCAAGGAGTGGCCATGGAGCTGCGAACCCGGCTGTTGATTCTGCGATGCGACTTCCTGCTGCGCCGCGCCAATCGGAAGCGCCGCCGGCGGCTGGCCGCCGAGCTCGCCATGTACCGCAACCACGGCGAGCTGAACGACCTGTACGCGCTGTTGGACACCTACCCCGACGGGCAGACGTACGAGATCCGGCAGATTTTGTACGACCAGGCGCTCAGGCGCGCGCGATGAGCACCGGGCATTCGGCCCGTTGCAGCAGAGTCGTGCCGACCGGCCCGAGCAGCGCGCCCTGCTGACGGGCGCCGGCCACCACCAGTTGCGCCTGGCGGCACTGTTGCAACAGCACCTTTTCGGGCTTGCCGCCGATCACCTCACGGGTGACCCGCACCTGCGGGTACTTCTCCCGCCAGGGGTCGAGCTGAAGGTCGATCATGTCAAGGGACGGGCCGCCGTCCCGGACGGTCACCGCGGTCACCGGCGCCCCGCGCATCGCGGCTTCCTCGAAGGCCCGCCCGATGATCGTGGAGGCGTCCGGGTCGCTGTTGACGCCGACCACCACCGGCCCGTCCGCCGGCACCTCGCCGCCGCGCACGACGACCACGCAGCATCGGGCCTGGGTGGCGACCTGGCTGTCCACCGAGCCGTGGGCCTGCCCGAAGAACCCGCGGTCGCCGTGGCTGCCGAGCACCACCAGCGCCGCTTCCTCGGCCGCGTGGACCAGTACCGGCACGGCGTAGCCGGGCAGCGCGATCCCCTTCACCGAGACTCCGGGGGCGACGGCCCGGGCCTGCATCACCGCGGTGTGCACCGTCGACTGGTCGGCGTCGGCGTCGGCCTGGCGGGTGTCGAGTGCGAAGGACTCCCGGCGGTGCCGCGCGAGCAGCACCCGTAACTCCGCCTGGCGCAGGCGGGCTTCCGTGGCGGCCCAGCGCACCGCCGCCATCGAACCGGCCGACCCGTCGACGCCGACCACTACTCTCGTTTTGATCATGGCGTTCCCTCCCTGGATTCAGAGTCGACCCAGGAGCAGGGGGTTTTCAAGGCCGTGTGCAGGTGGCGATAGCCTGACGCCCATGATCATCGTTGCCGACGTCCTGGTCGCGCTCGTCGCGCTGATCCACGTCTACATCCTCGTGCTGGAGATGTTCCTGTGGACCAGCCCGCGCGGGCGGGCGGCGTTCGGCACCACGCCCGAATTCGCCCAGCAGACCAGGACGCTCGGCGCCAACCAGGGTCTCTACAACGGCTTCCTGGCGGCCGGCCTGATCTGGGGCCTGATCGACGGCGCCGCCGCCATCAAGATCTTCTTCCTGGTCTGCGTGGCCGTGGCCGGTGTGTTCGGCGCGGCCACGGCCAGCCGGCGGATCATCTACGTGCAGACGCTTCCCGCCGTGCTGGCCATGGCCGCGGTGCTCATCGCGAATTAATCCTCGACCCGGAAGCCGATCTTCAGCCGCACCTGGTAGTGCGCGACCTCCCCGTCGACCACCTGGCCGCGGATCTCCTGCGTCTCGAACCACTCGATGTTGCGTACGGTCCGGTTGGCCTTGGAAATGGCCGTGCGGATCGCGTCGTCGACGCTTGTCGGGCTGCTGCCCACTACCTCGCTGAGCCGGTACACGTGATTGGTCATGCGGCTCAGCTTCCGCTCACCGTTCCGGTCAGCACAAGGTCGGGCGTCACGTGCAACTCGACCGATTCGTCCGGCTCGCTCAGTGTGTCGGTGATGGTCGGCACGACAAGCGATCCGGTGGCGGTGCCCGGTTCGAAATAGGCCCACGGCAGCGCCGCGGTCTGCGAGAGCGGCCGTGACGGTTCCGGCTCCTCCCAGGCCACGTCCTGGAACCACACCGGATCGACGTCGGTGCTGGAGAGTTCGGCCCCGTCCGGCGGTTCCGGCGCGGCCCCGATCAGATACGGCGATTCGACCGGCGCCGACAATCGCAACTCCCAGGTCAGGGTCTCGCCCTCGGCTTTGCGAACCGAGGTCACGGCCGCGCTGACCGTCGGTTCCGGATCGTCGTTCTCGACCGTGACGCCGCCGACGTAATCGCGGATCTGGAAAGCGCGCTCGGCCTTCGCCAGCAGGATCTGGCCCTCCCCTTCCCCGTACAACTCGTCGCCTTCGACGGTGAGGGGAACGGTCAGCGATCGGTCGACGGTCACCAGCCAGGTCTTGGTCAGCTCATAGGTGATCCCGTCGACCAGAAAGAACCGCACCTGTCCCTTTCCACGTCCGCTCACCGCGACCGGAACCTGGTAGGTCTTACTGCCCGAGTCGCCTTCGGCGACGGTCAGATTTCCGATGTCCAGTTGCGGCAGGTTCGGGGTTCCGGTGGGCGGGGTCCCCTTGCCGTACGCCCATGCGTCGAGCACGAAAGCCCGCGCCGACGCGCGGAATTCGAGTGCTTTCACCGTCAGCCGGGGAATCGGCAACCGGACCTCCTGAGCCCAGTACGACGTCGTCAGTGGCGTGCCGGGAAGGCCGTTGAGCCGTACGTCGCCGAGCCGCACCCGGCGACCGTCGGCCGCGACCGCGGTGACGCCGAAGGAGGTGCCGCTCGTGTTCGGCGGAACGATGACCCGGAGCGCCAGGGTGCCGCTGTCCACCCGTACCGGCCGGGGCAGCACCGCCCGGGAGGGCCCGGTCAGGTCCACCGCGTACCGGCCCGGCTCGGGTACGACCGGCCCGAACGTGGTGAAGTGCCCGATCCGCGAATTCTGATCGTCGGGGTCCAGGCACGAGCGGGCCGCCACGTCGGTGATCTGCTCACAGATCCGGGCGCCCTTGACCGCGGGCCCCGGGATCAGCACCGGGCTCCGGTTGCCGCCGAGCGCGTGGGTCAGCACCCGGGCCGGGCCGGCCGAGGGCGCCCGCACCCCGGTGCCGTCGAGCAGCGGCAGCACCCGGTCGTCGTCGCGCGCGAAGAGCCGCGCCGCGGCCGCGATGTAGGTGGCGCCGGCCTTCTGCTGCTGCGCCGCCGTGAGCCGGGTCGGCGCGCCCGGTGAACACACCGGGTCGGTGGCGTCGCCGCTGGAGAAGTCGTCCCACGCGGGCGCGACCGCCTGTCCCGGCGTCCATTCGGTGTTGAAGAAGTTGTGGTTCGCCCCGACCATGTAGATCGCGCTGTGCACCGCCTTCCCCCGGCTGACGCCGCGGGTCTCGTCCACGTACATCTGCCCCTGCAGGTCGAAGACATCGCCGTCGCAGCCGGGCAGGATCGTCGCCGACGGCACGTCCGGCACCGGGTTGTGCCCGAACAGCGTCGGCCCGATCAGCAGCAGCCCGCGGATGGTCCACCGCGGATCGACCGCCATCGCGGCCCGGCTCACGCCCTCACCGCCGCGCGAATGGCCGACGAGATAGACCTTCGAGAGATCGGCCCGGCGATCCTTGGCGAGCAGCGCGAGGTGGTGGCGCACCAGTTCCGCCCGGGCCTGGGCGCCGCCGTCCTCGCTCGCCCAGTCCTGCCCGTTGATGCCGTTGGCCGAGATCGACACGGTCATGTAGCCCTGCGAGGCGAGCAGTTCCTGCGCCTGCAGATAGCCGCGATAGCTGGGAATCGGCGACGTGCCTTCCGGGCACGGCCACTCCTGCGGGACGTCCTCGTTGTCACCCTGATAGCAGATCGAGTGCCGCCCGTGCAGGAAAAGGGCGAGCGGCCGTTTCCCGGTCGCGCCCACCGGCGCCACGACGACCGCCCTGGTCTCCACCGGCGCCTCGTATTCCAGTTTCACCGGCGCCAGGTCGTATTCCGAGGTGGCCGTGCGGTAGGGCCCGGGCACACCGGGGTCGACAGCGGCGGCCGGTTGCTGAGCCGGAGCCGGCGGGGCGGCCATGCGCGAAGCGCGCTGGGGAACCGCGTCGAGGCGCTTGCCCGCGGCCCGTACGGACAGCTCGTTCAGCGGACCGGCCGGGGAGGACAGGGTGAAGGTCCGGCCGTCCGGATGGGGTTTCGCCTTTCCGAGGAGCCGATTCCTCGACCAGAACTCGACGGCCGCGTCGCCCATCGGCACGCGGGAAGGAGCCTTCCAGGTGAGCTTTCCGTCCACTACGGACCAGCCACCGCCCGGGTCCGCGGCCGTCGGTGGCGCGGCGACCGCGCTCCCGGCGACCCCTACGACAAGTGTCACGGCGACCGCCGCCGCCGTCAGTAGTCTTCGCATGCAAGCGTGTCTATCTCACACTCGCAACCAGCTCGACGATCATCGAACCATGGCACGATGACACGATGGCTGAGGCGACGACGCGTACGGCGTATAGGACCTGTCCGCTCTGCGAGGCCGCCTGCGGCCTGGAGCTCACCATCTCCGCCGACCGGGTCGTGGCGGCCCGCGGCGACCGCGACCACGTGTTCAGTCACGGCTTCGTCTGCCCCAAGGGCGCGACGTTCGGCCAGCTCACCGACGATCCGGACCGGTTGCGCCGCCCGCTGGTGCGCCGCGACGGCCGGCACGTGGAGGTGAGCTGGGAGGAGGCGTTCGCCGAGATCGAGAAGGGTCTCGGCCCGGTTCTCCGGACGTACGGACGGGACGCGGTCGCCCTCTATCTCGGCAACCCGAACGTGCACACCATGGCCGGCGGCCTCTACGTGACGCCGCTGGTCAAGGCGCTCGGCTCCAAGAACACCTTCTCGGCCAGCACCGTCGACCAGATGCCGAAACACGTGTCCTGCGGCTATCTGTACGGCAATCCGCTCGCCATCCCGGTGCCCGACATCGACCGCACCGACCTGCTGCTCATCCTGGGCGCCAACCCGTGGGAGTCCAACGGCAGCCTGGCCACGGCGGCGGACTTCCCGGGCCGGCTGCGGGCGATCCGGCAGCGCGGCGGCCGCTTCATCGTGGTCGATCCGCGGCGCACCCGCACGGCCGAGAACGCCGACGAGCATCTGTTCATCCGGCCCGGCACCGACGCGTTCCTGCTCTTCGGCATCGTGCACACCCTGTTCGCGGAGGAGCTCACCGACGTGGGTTCCCACATCTCGGGCGTCGATGAGGTACGAGTTCTCGCCCGCGACTTCCCGCCCGAGGCCGTCGCGGACGCGTGCGGCGTCCCGGCCGGCCGGATCGCCGAGCTGGCCCGGGAACTGGCCGCCGCGCCCAGCGCCGCCGTCTACGGGCGGATCGGCACCTGCACCGTCGAGTTCGGCACCCTGACCAGCTGGCTCATCGACGTGGTGAATGTGCTCACCGGCAACCTCGACAAGCCCGGCGGTGTGATGTTCCCGCTGGCCGCGCACACCCGCAAGCAGAGCCGCCCCGGCGGCAAGGGCTTCCGGGTCGGCCGCTGGCACAGCCGGGTCCGCGGGCTGCCCGAGGTCAAGGGCGAGTTGCCGGTGGCCGCGCTGGCCGACGAGATCGAGACCCCGGGCGAGGGCCAGGTCCGCGCGTTCGTCACGGTCGCCGGCAACCCGGTGCTGTCGACGCCGAACAGCGGACGGCTCGACCGTGCCCTGTCCGGGCTCGACTTCATGGTCAGCGTCGATCCCTACCTGAACGAGACGACCCGGCACGCCGACGTGATCCTGCCGCCGACCGACCCGGCCCGCAAAGGCCACTACGACTTCTCGTTCCTGGCCCTGGCCGTGCGCAACTTCGCCGCGTACTCACCGGCCGTCCTGCCGGCCGATCCCGGCAGTCTCGACGAGTGCGACATCCTGGCCCGGCTCACGGCGATCATCGCGGGCCAGGATGTCGGGACGGACGCCGTGCACGAGCGGATGCTGACCGCGCTGCTGGAGAAGGCGGCCGGTCCGCTCGGGCGGGACGTGGCCGAGCTGCGGGCCGAGGTGACCGGCGACCATCCGGCCGAGCGCCTGCTCGACGTCGCGGTGCGCACCGGCGCCTACGGCGACCTGTTCGGCGTACACCCCAAGGGTCTGACCTTGACCAAGCTCCTCGAGAACCCGCACGGCGTCGACCTGGGGCCGTTGGAGCCGCGGATCCCGGAGGTGTTGCGGACGACGAGCGGGACGGTCGAGCTGTGCCCGGAGCCGCTGGTGGCCGACACCGCTCGCCTCAAGGCGGCGCTGGCGCGGCGGCCCGCCGATCTGGTGCTGATCGGGCGGCGGCACCTGCGGTCGAACAACAGCTGGATGCACAACGTGCCGGCCCTGGTGAAGGGGCGCGACCGGTGCACGTTGCAGGTCAACCCGGCCGACGCGTCCCGGCTGGCGATCAAGGACGGCGACGAGGCCGAGGTGAGCTCACGCGCCGGTCGGCTGTGCGCCACCGTCGAGGTCACCGACCGGGTGATGCCGGGCGTGGTGAGCCTGCCGCACGGCTGGGGTCACGGCGTGCCGGGCACCCGGATGCGGGTGGCGGCGGACCATCCGGGCGTCAACTCCAACCTGCTCACCGACGAGCTGACGATCGACCCGCTGTCCGGCAACAGTGTGCTCAACGGGATTCCGGTACGGGTTTCCGCCAGCGGATCTCGGTGATCGCGCGGCCGGCGACGCGGGTGACCTCGGCCGTGGCGCCGTCGACGTCGACCGTCTCGCCGGGCGCGGTCGGGATGTGGCCGAGCTTGGCCAGCACGAGCCCGGCCACCGTCGTGTAGTCGGCGTCCTCCAGGCGCTCGATGTCGACGCCGACGTCGGGCAGGTCGTGGATCGGGAAGGTCCCGGGCATGAGCAGCGCGCCGTCGTCCTCGCGCACCACCGACTGCACGTCGCGGTCGGTCTCGTCGTAGATCTCGCCGACCACCTCCTCGACCAGGTCCTCCATCGTCACGATCCCGTCGATGGCGCCGCGCTCGTCGACGACCAGGGCCAGCTGCTGGCGCTGGGCGCGCAACTGCATCATCGCGTCGGAGACCTTGAGGCTCTCGGGCAGGAAGAGCGCGTCGAACATGTGGTCCTGGACGGGGCCGGTGGCGTCGATCAGGTCGCGCAGGTGGGTCACGCCGAGCACGTCGTCCAGGCCCATCGGGCCGGTCACCGGCGCCCGCGAGTGGCCGCCGGCGACGAGCCGGGCCAGCGCCTCGGGGGCGGGCAGGTCGGCCGGTATCACCAGCACGTCGCGGCGGGGCACCAGAATTTCCCGCAGCACCCGGTCGGCGATCTCGAAGGCACCGCTGATGATCGTGCGCTGCTCCGGGGTGAACTCCTGCTGCTGGGTGACCAGGTCGCGGATCTCCTCGGTGGTGACCTCCTCACGGGTGGCGTTGGGGTCGACACCGGTCAGCCGTACCAGCAGATCGGTTGACTGGCCGAGCAGCCAGATCACCGGCCGGGACAGGGCCGAGAGCACGTCCAGCGGCCGGGCCACCATGAGCGCCCAGCCCTCGGCCCGCTGCATGGCGATCCGCTTGGGCGCGAGCTCACCGACCACCAGCGTGAAGAAGGTCAGCACGATGGTGACCAGCACGATCGACGCGGGCTCGGCGGCGCCGCCCAGGAAACTCAGCGGGCCGGTCAGCGGTTTGGCCAGCGACACCGCGGCCGACGCCGAGGCCAGGAAGCCGGCCAGCGTGATGCCGATCTGGATGGTGGCCAGGAACCGGTTGGGGTCGCGGGCCAGCTTGGCCAGGGTCGCCCCGGTGCGCGACTTGCGCTCCAGGCGCTGCAACTGGCTGTCGCGCAGCGAGATCAGCGCCATCTCGCTTCCGGAGAACGCGGCGTTGAGCAGCACCAGGAAAACGACCAGGACGATCTGCCACCCGTAGCTGCCCACGGCACTCTCCCCTAGGACGCCGGCCGGTAGATGTCCGGCTCCAGATAGATCACCTTTGCCGAGGGTACGGCAGCGCGGACCCGCGCCTCGGCGTCGTCGATGGTCGCGGCGATGTCGCGGCCCTCGTCCTCCGCCCCGACGCCGATCTTCGCGGCCAGCAACAGCTCGTCCGGGCCGAGGTGCATCGTGCGCAAGTGGATCACCTGGTCGACGCCGGGCGACGACAACAGCGCCCGCTCGATCGCGGCCACCTGCTCGGGCACCGCCGACTCGCCGATGATCAGGCTCTTGGTCTCGGTGGCCAGCAGCACGGCCACGGTGACCAGCAGCAGGCCGATGCACAGGGTGGCGATGCCGTCGAAGACGCCGTTGCCGGTGGCCACGCTCAGGCCGACGCCGGTCAGGGCGAAGAGCAGGCCGATCAGGGCGCCGCTGTCCTCGAGCAAAATCACCGGCAGCTCCGGGTTGCGGGTGCGTTTGATGAAGGCGAGCCAGTCCCGCTTGCCGCGCGTCCGGTTGGCCTCGCCGACGGCGGTGCGCAGGGCGTAGCCCTCCAACGCGGCCGCGATCACCAGGACGACCACGGCGACGATCGGCGACTCCAGCGGATGCGGGTCCCTGATCTTGTGATAACCCTCGTAGACGGCGTAGAGCCCGCCCAGGCTGAACAGGATGATCGCCACCAGGAAGGCGTAGACGTACCGTTCCCGGGCGTAACCGAACGGGTGCAGCGCCGAGGCCGGCCGCTGGGCCCGGCGCCCGCCGATCAGCAGCAGCACCTGGTTGGCCGAGTCGGCCACCGAGTGCACGCCCTCGGCCAGCATCGAGGCCGAACCGGTGATCGCCGCGGCGACGAACTTCGACACGCCGATCGCCAGGTTCGCGCCGAGCGCGGTGATCACGGCCCGGGTGCTCCCCTCAATCGCCATGATCGTCAGTCTTTCAGGAGTTCCCGTTCCGCACCTCGGGGAACGGGCAGGCTCTGCTGTGGCAGGCGTCGCTCCAGCTCGTCGATGAGCTGATGGAGGCGGGCCAGTTGCTCGTGCAGCGGCGGCTCGGCCGCCTTGACGCCCCGGTTCTCCTCGTGGGCCTCCTGCAGCGCGGTCAGCACCACGCCGACGAGCAGATTCGTCAAGAGATAACAGGCGGCGACCATGTACGACACGTAGTACAGCACCGCCCACTCGGTCACCTCCCGCCCGGCCTGCAGCGTGTCGGTGATCCCGTCCAGCGACAGCAGCAGGAACAGCGTGAGCATGGCCTGCCCGACCGTGCCGTACCGCTCGGGGTAGGCCTCGCCGAACATCATCCAGCCCAGGATCGCGTACCCGTAGAGCAGCAGCACGGTGACCAGAAGGAAACTGCCGAGCCCGGGCAGGCTGCGCCGGATCCCGACCAGGATGATCCGCAGGCTCGGGAAGAACCGGAAGGTCCGCACGATCCGGGCCAGCCGCAGCAGCCGCAGCAGGGTCACGTTCTCCCGCACGCCGGGCAGCAGCGGCGCGGCCACGATGACCAGATCGAACAGGTTCCACCGGTCCCGGAAGAACGCCTTCCCGGCGGCCCCGAACCGGATCAGCAACTCCACGACGAAGTACGCCACGCAGGCGTACTCGATCGCGTGCAGCACCGGCCCGGCCGCCGCGACCATCGGATCGTACGTCTCGAGGCCCAGCGTGATCGCGTTGAGCACGATGGCGGCGAAGCCGGCGAGATTGAACCACGGCGCCGCCACCAGACGGCTGCAGAAAAGGGCGGAACGCGACATCGCGGGAGAGCGTATCGCCTCCCTCAGCACCGCCGGACGATCGGGCGGGTGATCGTGCCGCTGGGCTGCTCACCGGCGATGACGGTGCCGTCGGCGTTGATCGCGGTGGCCACGTCGTAGTCGCGAGCGGCGCTCAGGTGCGGCAGGCGACGGGTCGAAAGCGTGGCTTCGCGGTACGGCGGCCGGGGTTCCGTCCCGGTCGTCACGCCGGCCACGACACCGGTGCCGGTGGACGGGCCGGAGGTGCCGACGATCCAGTCACCGGCGATCGCGGTCGCGCTGCCCGCACCCTCACCGGGCAGGCAACCACCCTCGACAGTGGACTTTCGGACGTACGGTCGGCCGGCCGCGTAGCGGACGATCAGCTCCTCGTCGCCGACACCGAACGCGCCCGACTCCCCCGGCGCTTGCAGCAGGCGCACCTTCATCGGGTCGGCCGCCGGCCAGAACGCCGCCCGCCGGGCGACCACCCCGACGATGTCGCCCCCGCGCGTTGATCGCGGTGGCCGTGGCGTCGCTGCCGGCCGGGACGGGCAGGGCGCGGACCTCACCGTTCGTCCACGCCCAGGCGACCTGCCGCTCGCCTCGGGTGACGCCGCCGGCGACCGTGCCGCCGGCGTTGACCCCCAGCGGGGTGGGCGCGAAGCCGGCGATCTTCAGGTCGGTGAACGTCACCGCACAGCGTGTACGCCAGCCGCCGCAACCGGGGCACCCCGGCCCTCGCGAACTCGACGTACTCGCGCTCCGCGTCCGCGCGCATCGATGTTCCCCCTTCGTCACCCTCTCAATGCGCGCCGGCGCGGCAACGGTTGCCTCATGGTCATGTCGGTCTTCTAGAAAAGGCCGATGATTCGACGTCTGTCCATCGTCGCCGCCGCCGCGGCCGCCGGTGTGCTCGCCGCCTCGCCCGCCCTCGCCCACCCCACGGGCGGCGGGCCGACCCTGTCGCTGGTGGACTCGGCCGTGTTCGCGCCGGGCCAGCCGTTCGGCGGCATCTCCGGCATCGACTACGACCCGCGCACCGGCCGCTACGTGGCGATCAGCGACGACCGGTCGGCCCTGGCCCCGGCCCGCTACTACACGCTGCGTCTGCCGGTCTCACGCAAGGGCCTCGGCACGCCGGTGGTCACGGGCGTGACCACGCTGCGCGACAGGAACGGCCAGGCGTTCGCCAACGGCACGGTCGACCCCGAGGCCGTACGGGAACTGCCCGGCACCAGCCGTCTCGCGTGGACCAGCGAAGGCGCCGCCTCGACCGGCATCCCCCCGTTCGTGCGGGAGACCTCGCGCGACGGCTCGTTCCGCCGCGAGTACCGCCTGCCGGCGGCCTACCTTCCGACGGCGACTTCGGGCGTACGCAATAACCTCGCCCTTGAGTCTTTGACCGTCTCCGCCGACGGCCGCTCCCTGATCACGGCGACGGAGAACGCGCTCGTGCAGGACGGCCCGGCCGCCACCCTGACCAACGGCAGCCGCTCACGGGTCCTCGTCCTCGACCGGGCCTCCGGCCGCGCCCGGGCGGAGTACGTCTACCCGGTGAGCCCGATCGCGCACCCGGCGACCGACCCGGCCAACCCGTACCAGGACCGCGGCCTCACCGACCTGCTGACGATCGATGGAACCGACTTCCTGGCCGTCGAACGCAGCTACGCCGGCGGCGTAGGCTTCACCATTCAGATCTTCTGGACGACAACGCGCGGCGCCACGAACGCGGCCGGCCGGACGGCCCTGACCGGCGCCGAAAAGCCCATGCCCAAGAAGCTCCTGTTCGAGTTCCCGGCCGCCGACAACGTGGAGGCCCTGACCTGGGGCCCGCGCCTGCCCGACGGCAGCCGCTCGCTCATCGCGGCCACCGACGACAACTTCGGCCCGGCCGGCACCCAGTTCCACCTGCTGCGCTACCGCTCCCGCCGCTGACCCACCACCGACGCGTCGTCTCCGGCGCCGCCGCACAGCCCAGGAAGGGGCTCACCACCGAGCTCCCACCCAACTCGCGGCGGCGCCGACAGCCCCGATCCCCCAGCCTCGACCGAGCCGTCGCCACCCGGCCAGCCAGCGAACCCCGCACCCGACGGTGTGAGCCCGCTGCCGCGACGACACCGACTCGCGCCCCGCGAACGTAAGCCCACCATCGCGTTCGCACAGCCTCGCGCCCGACGACCGCCAGCACATCACCGTGCCCGCGTCGACACGCACCCCACGAGCGCGAGCCCACCACCGCGCCCATGCCGACCCGCGCTCAACAACGCAAGCCCGCCACCGCGGCCACGCTGGCCCATGCCCTACGAGCCGACGCCCGCTACCGCGCCCACGCCGACCCACGCCCGACAAGCCGAGCCCACCACCGCCCGCGCTGGGCCGGGCCGACGGGCGGGCGCCCGCTGTTCGACCGCACTCGCCGGAGTCTGGCGCGGCTCTGCCCGGATCCTTCATCCCATGCCCACCGTCCTCGTCCACCGCGCATCGAAATCCGCCGATTCCGCCCCCTCACGGACAGTGTGTGGGACGAACGCCTGTCGATTCGGCACGGATGGCCGAGATGCGGACGGCCGTCGATCGGTGCACACTGCCCGGGATGAACGGACAGCTACTTGGCGGCCGCTACCGGTTGCTGACCCCGATCGGCAGCGGCGGCATGGCAGTGGTGTGGCGCGCCCACGACGACGTGCTGGCCCGCACGGTCGCCGTCAAGGTTCTGGCCCCCAGTCAGGTCGGCGACCCCGATTCACGGGAGCGCATCCGTCACGAGGCCCGCGCCGCCGCCGCGCTGTCCCACCCGAACGTCGCCCAGGTCCACGACTACGGCGAGATGACCAACAAGGAGCAGGTCTTCCCGTACGTCGTGATGGAGCTGGTCCCCGGCGGCACCCTCCTGCGCCGCCTCTGCGAAGGCCCGGTGGCCCCCCGCTTCGCCATGCGCACCGGCGCCGAGATAGCCGCCGCCTTGGCCGCCGCCCACGCCGAGAACCTGGTCCACTGCGACATCAAGCCCGCCAACGTCATGCTCGCCCCCACCGGCGCCAAGGTCGTCGACTTCGGCATCGCCGCCGCCACCTCGCCCGGCACTCCCGGCGCCGTCTCCGACGAAGTCCTGGGCACCCCCGCCTACCTGGCCCCCGAACGCCTGCTGGCCGACGTGGTGGAGCCCGCCTCCGACATGTACGCCCTGGGCGTGGTCCTCTACCGCCTCCTGTCCGGCCGTTCGCCGTGGACCACCAACGAGCCCACCCAACTGCTCAAACAACACATCCACCTGGACCCCAAGCCCCTGTCCATGCTTCCGGGCGTCCCCGGCTACGTGGCCGAGCTGACCAACCGCTGCCTGGCCAAGTCCCCGTCCGCCCGCCCCACCGCCCGCGAGGCCGCCACCCTCCTGGCCCGGGGCGCCGGCCTCCGCGTCGTGACCGACGAGCGCCTGCCCTCGCCCACCCCGGTCGAGCCCCCACCCGAGCCCTCAGTCCTGATCCCCACAGCCCGCCACCACCACCGCCCTCCACACCCCGCCCCGCCGTCCACTCCACCGGCCGCCGCCCCCGCGGCCCCGTCCAACACGCACGCTCACGCCGCCACCACGCACGCTCACGCCGCCGCCACGCACGCTCACGCCGCCGCCACCACGCACGTTCACGCCGCCGCCGCACCCCCACACCCAGCCACCGCACCCGCACACCCAGCCACCGCACCCGCACACCCAGCCACCGCACCCGCATACCTAGCCACCGGGCTTACACACCCAGCCGCAGGGCCCACGAAGCGGGACGCCACGGCCGCAGGGCCCGCGAAGCGAGACGCCACGGCCGCAGGGCCCGCGAAGCGAGACGCCACGGCCGCACACATGGCCACGGCGGCCGCGACACCTGCGAACGGAGGCGGCGCGGCCGCACAACCGGGGCAGGCGCCCGAACAACCTGGTCACGCGGCTCCGCCGGGGTCCGATCGGGCGCCGGCGGAAGCGGCGAGGGCGCGTCGCCGGGCGGCAGGCCGCTGGGCGGCGGTGGGCGCGCTGGCGACGTCCGCCGCGGTGGGCGCCTGGTTCATGCTGCCCGACGACAACGTCAAGCCCGCCGAGTCGGCCCCGCTGCCGCCGACCGCGCCCCCGTCCGCGCCGGCCTCCGCCACCGCGGCGCCGGCCACACCCGGCGGCGGCGCTGCCCGAACGTCGGCGCGTGCCCGCGCGGTAGTGACCGCCAAGCCCTCCGCCACCGCGCCCAGCCCGGGCTCCTCGTCCACGCCGACCGGCTCGGCCGCCCCGTCCAGCCCGGCCACCGCGACCACCACCGCACCCGCGCCCGCGCCGGGAACACCGAGCGCTGAGCCCACCGCGGCTCCTCCGGCCGCGAAGACTTTCTCCTCGGCGGCCGGCACGATCGAGGCCACCTGTACGGCGCCGGCCACCGCCAAGATCACCTTCTGGCAGGCGACCAAGCCCTACAAGGTGCTCAGCGCCGCCGGTGGCCCGTCGCGGGCTCCCGCGGTGACCTACAAGCAGGGCAAGTCGCTGGTCACCATGACCGTCACCTGCGCCGGCGGCGTGCCGTCGGTCGCCCTGTCGGAGACCGCCGGCGGCGCCTGACAGGGGCGGCTGGCCCGCGAGCCCGCGTGGCGGCGCAGCCGGGTGACCACCGAACCGGCCGGAGGCCGGTGAGGAGCTTGAGTTGCAGGTGGCCGTCGCCGCGGCGGGTGCGGTCCGGCTTCGGCGGGGCGATGACGCCGCGTACCCCGGGAAAGGTTTTTCACTCGGTCACCTTGATTCCGGTGGCGAAATGGACGGCGTCGTCGTGGGTGAGTCTGATCGATTCGGGGTCCCAGGTCAGTTCGAGGGCTTTGCCGCTGGGCAGGTGGATGCGCATGAGGGCGGCGTCGGCGTAGTACTCGGCGGTGTTGCCGTTGATCGACAGGGTTTCGGCCGGGTCGGACCGCGGGTCGGCCTCGTCGAGCAGCGTCACGCAGAGGCCGGTCGGCTGGCGCTCGCGGGTGGCCTCGGGCTCGGGGGCCAGGCAGGTCATGCCGGCGCTCTGGTGTTGCAGGGTGAGCTGCGGCGGGTAGGCGCCGAGCTGGAAGGCCTCGGGGGCGCCCTCGACGCTGCCGGTGGTGAGGCCGGCGGCGACGCGCAGCACCTCGCTCTCGGTGGGCGGGCCGAGGCTGAGGACCTGGACCCAGCGTTTGTCGGGCAGCCGCCAGCGGACGCCGACGAAGCGGTCGCCGGGGCCGGCGCCGTCGTACGTGGCGGAGGTGTGGACGGTGGCCGGGTGGCCGTTGACGGTGGTCTTGTGTTCCTGTTCGGCCTCGACCTCCCAGTCGGGCTCGAGCGGGCCGATCTCGGCGCCGAGGGTCTGACTCCCGTGGGTGTAGAGGATCCTGCGGTTCGGGCCCAGGCCGGTCACCTCGGGCTCGCCCAGGCCGGGCGGCATCCAGCCGGGCCGGAGGGGGAAGACGGGCGCGTGCCAGGACGGCCGGGACCACTCCCATTTCTGGGCGGGCGGCGCCGGGTCGGCCTCCTTGCGGTGCAGGGCCGGGACGGCGACGGCGACGGCCACGACGGCGGCGGTGATGCCGCCGGCCGCGAAGGCCTGCCGGCGGCGGCGGTCGCGGCGGATGCCGGCGTCGACGGCGGCGACCAGGTCGGGGCGGGGCACCTGCCGGGCCGCGTGCTCACGCAGGGCGGTGCGCAGGTCGTCTTCGATGCTCACGGCGTGACTCCCGACTTGTCGGTGGCGGACGGTGTCAGCTCGGCCCGTAATCGGGCCAGCCCGCGGGCGGCGTGCACGCGCACCGTGCTGGGCGCGCACCGCAGCGTCTCGCCGATCTGGTGGTCGTCGAGATCTTCGTAGTAGCGCAGCACCAGCACGGCGCGCTGGGCGCGGGTGAGCCGGGCGAGCCGCGGCCACAGGTCGTCGCGGTCGGCGACCTGCTGGGCGAAGTCGCGCGGGTCCTCCCGGTCGTCCTCGATCGGCGCCGGTTTCTCCCAGGTGCGCCGCAGCCGCAGCCAGGAGACGTGCCGGCGCACCAGGGCGGTGCGCATATATCGATCGGGGTCGTCGGTGTCTATCCGGTTCCATCGGCGGTAGGCCCGGACCAGCACTTCCTGGACCAGGTCCTCGCCGAGCTGATGATCGCCGCAGATCAGGTAAGCGAAGGTCCGCAGGGAGTTCCCCCGGGCCTTGACGTAATCCTCGAAACCGCTGTCCAACTCGCTCACCCCGTTCGGTTCGGCCCCTCTACTTGGAAGGACGCCTCGAGCGGGCGAGGTTGCTTACCTCCTCAGGGGACAATCGTGACGGGCCATCGTCCGCTGCGCTCGAGCTGCCGCGCGACCGATCCCACGATGCGGTGTGCCAAACATTCCGGCCGGCCGACCACGACGGTCCCAGCTTGCACTTCGTGGGCAACTTCGGAGATCACGGTGTACGGGTCCCCGGCGCGGACGACGAGGTCGGCGTCGAGATCGGACGTGTCGAGGGCGGCCCGCAAGCCGGCCTCCACCCGGTCCTGGGCGTCGGCGACCTGGGCCACCCCGGTGCCCGAGGTGTCCATGGTGGCGAGCAGCCCGTTGGGCCGGCTGCGGGCGTAGACGACCACCAGCCGGGCCTGCTGACGGCGTGCGAGCCCGGCGGCGTACGCGGCCGCGCGCAACGACGAGCGTGACTCGTCGACGCCGACCACGATGGCCGCCGGGCCCGGGCCCCGCGAGATCATCCGGCGCGCAGCTCGGTGATCGCCTCGGGGGTCAGCGGCCGTGGCTCGGTCTCGCCGCTGACCAGCACCACCGACATGGCCGCGGCGTGGTTGAGGGCGCTGGTGAAGCTGCCCTCGGTGAACTGGGCCAGCGCGCCGCGCGGCGAGCGCCCGACGGCGATCAGCGGGGCGTCCACCTCGGCCGCGTGCCGGGCCACGGCGCGCCCCGCGGCCGCGTGGTCACCGACGCTCTCGATGATCCGCCCGGTGGCGGCCACGCCCGATCCGGCCAGCCGGTCGAGGTGCCGGTCCACGGCGGCGCGGGCCTCGGCCTCCGCCTCCGGTTCGATCGCCAGTTCCTCGATCACCACCGTCTCGCGGACGTGCACGACTTCGAGCGGCCGTCCCTCCCGGCGGGCGACCAGGGCGGCCGCGTCCACGGTGGCCGCCGCGTCCGGGGTGTTGCCGACGGCGACGATCACCGGCCGGTCCGCGACCGGTTCCGACGGCGAGGCCGCCGACAGCAGCTTGTGCCCGCTGGCCAGCACCGCGATGGCCAGCAGGAACGCCACCGCGCCGACGAAGAACGGCACGCTGAGGCCGAAGTGATCGGCGAGCTTTCCGGCCACGTACGGGGCCAGTCCGCCCCCGATGAAGCGCACGAACCCGTACGCCGAGGAGGCGATCGGCCGCTCGACCGGCGAGACCAGCATGACGGCCTGCGTGGTCAGGGTGTTGTTGATGCCGATGAAGGCGCCGCTGACGATCACGGCCGCGATGACGGCGGAGGGCGTGTCCACCCCCGCCGCGATGACGACCATGACAGCGGCGAGCCCGGCCAGATTGACGTACAGGACCGGCGCCGTTCCGAATCTCGCCTGCAGCCGCGGCGCGAAGAAGACGCTGAAGGCCGCGACCAGCAGACCCCACGCGGTGAAGACCAGGCCGAGCTTGTGGGCGTTCAGCTCCATCGGGTACGGCGCGTAGCCGAGCATGGTGAAGAAGCCCCAGTTGTACAGCAGGGCCATGATGCCCATGGTCAGCAGTCCGCGGTGGCGCAGCGCCTTGAGCGGCGCGCTCAGCGACACCTTCTGTGCGGGCGTGGGCAGTGGCTTGACCATGACGATCGTGGCGATCAGCGCGATGGCCATCAGGATCGCGACGCCGAAGAACGGCCACCGCCAGCTGATCGAGCCGAGTTCACCGCCGAGCAGCGGGCCGACGGCGATGCCGAGCCCGAGCGCCGTCTCGTACAGGATGATCGCCCCGCCGAAGCCGCCGCTGGCCGAGGCCACGATGACCGCGAGGCTGGTCGCGATGAACAGGGCGTTGCCGAGTCCCCACCCGGCGCGGAACCCGACGATCCCGCCGATCGAGCCGGACGCCCCGGCCAGCGCGGCGAACACGACGATGATGGCGAGCCCGGCGATCAGCGTCTTCTTGGCCCCGATCCGGCTGGACACCCAGCCGACCCCGAGCATGGCCACCGCGGTGACCACGAGATAGCTGGTGAACAGCAACGACACCTGGCTGGGCGTGGCGTGCAGCTCGTCGGCGAGCGCCGGGAGGATCGGATCGACCAGCCCGATCCCCATGAACGAGATGACACAGGCGAAGGCCACGGCCCACACGGCCTTCGGCTGCCGGAACGGGCTGACGGCTTTTTCTCCAGAGGCGCTCATGCGCATGCTCCATCGACGCGACAGGTGGTTTATAACTACGTTATACATTATCGCGCGGTACGCCCGTCACCGCCCCCCGAGCGACTGTTCCGCGGGCCACATGGCCGGCGGGGGCGCCCTCTCCGCGTCCACCTACCATGAGATCCGTGGCCAAGCGGGACGAGATCCGGAACGCGGCCGGGCGGCTCTTCCGGGAGCGGGGGTTCGCCCGTACGGCCGTACGGGACATCGCCGCCCTCGCCCAGACCAGCCCGGCTCTGGTCATCCGGCACTTCGGGACCAAGGAACTGCTGTTCCTCGACACCATGCGGCTCACCATCGACGACGAGCCGCTGCTGGATGTGCCCCTCGAGGAACTCGGCGAGCGGTTCATCGAGGTCATGGTCACGTCCGGCGACGACGTACGGCAGGTCTATCTCGCCCTTGTCCGTGGGTCTGGTGAGCCGCAGATCCGGCAGCGGCTGCGGGACATCCACGAGACGACGCTGATCGCCCCGCTGCGGGCGCGCCTGAAGGGCGACGACGCCGACCAGCGCGCGCGGATGGCCGCGGCGCTGGTCGGCGGGCTGCTCTACGCCCTGTGGGTGGTCGGTGACGAGCGGGTCGGTGATGACGGCCTCGTGGCGCGGTACGGGGCGTTGCT
Source organism: Actinoplanes sp. NPDC048988 (assembly GCF_043197815.1). NCBI lineage: Bacteria > Bacillati > Actinomycetota > Actinomycetes > Micromonosporales > Micromonosporaceae > Actinoplanes > Actinoplanes sp. NPDC048988. The sequence goes on from NZ_JBICTW010000011.1 coordinate 188,487, forward strand.
GCAGCAGGTCCTCACTGGACCGACCAGCCGCCGTCCGACGGGAGGATCGCGCCGTTGATGTTGGCGCCGTCGTCACTGAGCAGGAACGTGATGGAGGCGGCCAGCTGCTCGGCGGTGGCGATCGGCGGGATCTGGCGCAGGAACGGGCCCGTACGGCCGGCTCCGAACTCCGATCCCGGGTCGTGCCGCATGCCGGTCGCCACACCGCCGGGCGCGACGGCGTTGACCCGGATGCCCTCCGGCCCGTACATGAAAGCGCAGCTCTTCGTGATGCCCACGACCGCGTGTTTCGAGGCGGTGTAGGCGATCCCGGCCGCGTTGCCGCGCAGCGCGGCCTCCGAGGCGACGTTGACGATCGAGCCCCCCTTGTGGGCCAGCATCGAGGGCAGCACGGCCCGGGTCAGATGGAGTACGCCGTCCACGTTGACCGCGAACACCTTGCGCCACAGCGCGTCGGAGACCTCGTGCGCCGGCGTGAAGTCGTCGACCACGCCGGCGATGTTGGCCAGGCCGTCGATACGGTCGCCGGCCGCCTCGACCACCCGCCGCACGTCGCCGGCCGAGGTGATGTCGGCTTTCACCACGTCCTCGGCCTCGGAGATGTCCACGCCGACCACCCGGCCGCCTTCGCGGGCGATGCGCGAGGCGACGGCCCGCCCGATTCCGGAGGCGGCGCCGGTGACGACGATGGTCTTGCCGTCGAAGCGGGCGGGAACGATCCGTTCGCGCCAGCCGGTCTCCTCGGGATCTGGGACGACGCCGTCGTTGACCCGCAGGACCAGCGCGTCGATCACGTCCGGCGGCAGTTTGCCCTGGCTGAGTGCGGCCATCTGCTGAAGCGGAAGCTGCCGTACGGGCGTGAGCACCGACTCGTCGAAGCCACCCCGCCCGAGCAGTTCCCGCAGCGCGGGGCCGCCTTCCGGATGCGAGAGCCAGTCACCCACCGTGCTGCCCGCCGTCAACGCCATCTCGTGATCCCTTCGCCGAAAGCCCGGAGTGAACTTAGTTCACTGCGGGCTTCGGGGACAACAACGGATCAGTAGACGAAGCGCGACACCGCCGCCTGCAACTCGTTCGACATGCGCGACAGCTCGGCCGCCGAGCGCTGCGCGTCGCCGACCGACTCGGCGGTCGTGCGGGCGTTCTCGGCCACGCTGGTGATGCCCTGGTTGATCTGCCCGGTGGCGTTGGCCGCCTCGTTGACGTTGCGGTTCATCTCGGCCGTGGTCGCGCTCTGCTCCTCGACGGCCGACGCGATGGTGGTCGTGTAGTCGCTGATGTGCCCGATGATCTCGCTGATCTCCCCGATCGCGTTCACCGCGAGACCGCTGTCGTTCTGGATCGCCTCGACCCGTTTGGCGATGTCCTCGGTGGCCCGTGCCGTCTCCTGGGCCAGGTCCTTGACCTCGCCCGCCACGACCGCGAAGCCCTTGCCCGTCTCGCCGGCCCGGGCCGCCTCGATGGTCGCGTTCAGCGCCAGCAGGTTGGTCTGCTCGGCGATCGCGGTGATCACCCGGATGACGTCGCCGATCTCCCGGCTGGACTCGCCCAGCGTGCCGATCGTCTGGTTGGCCGACGCCGCCGCGTTCACCGCCTGCCCGACGACCTCGGCCGCCGAGTTGGCGCTGTGCGCGATCTCGGCGATGGCCGAGCCCATCTCCTCCGAGCCGGCCGCCACCGTGTTGACGCTCAGCGACACCTCCTCGGAGGCGGCCGAGACCCGGCGGGCCTGGTCGGAGGCGGTGGCCGCGCCCTCACTGATCTGGTTGGCGATGACCGAGGTCTGCTCGGCCGCCGCGGCCAGGCTCGCCGAGGCCGAACCGACCGAGGCGACCACGTCGCGGGTCTGCTGCTGGGCGACCAGCAGCATCGCGGCCATCTCGCCCACCTCGTCGCGGCCCTTCACATCGACCGTGGCGGTCAGGTCGCCGTTGGCCATGGCGGTCAGCGAACTCTTGACCTTCCCGAGCCGCTTGACGATCGCGTTCGCCACGTACGCGCCGAGGCCGATCGCGGCGATCAGGCCCACCACCAGGAAGATGATCTGCATCCGGCGGGAGCTCGACGCGGAGGCCGCCGCCTCCTCGGAGCGGGTCTTGGCCTGCTCGAGCTGAGCGGCGTTCTCGGCCTCGACGGCGTCGGAGGCGTCCGACATCAGCGGCAGCGCCGTGTCCCGGTAGGCGTTCGCGAACGCCTCGTACTTGTTCGCCTTGGCCAGCGGGATCAACGTGTTCTCGCCGACGTCGACGAAGTCGTTGAACGCCTTCTCGAAGGCGTCCACGTTCTCCGTGTTCACCGCGCCGGGGCGGTACGCCGTCAGCGCGTCGTCGAGCAGCTTCTGCCGATCGCTGATCTCGCCGGCCAGCTTGGCCTGAACCTCTTCGGTGGCGATGCCGTACTCCAGGTAGCGGGCCCGGATGCCCTGCGAGTTGCGCTGGATCGCCGAGAGCTGGGTCAGCGGCGCCACGTTGTTCGTGTACAGCAGCCCGCTCTTCTCGTCGAGGCTCGAGATCGCGACCAGACCGGCGATGCCGATCGCCAGTGCGGCCAGCGCCGCCACCGCGATCGCGGCCTGGATCTTCATCCCGACCTTCACGTTGTCGAACCAGCCGCCGCCAGCACCCTCACCCATGGCGCACTCCCTTCACCTCCCATACTGTGAGTGCTCCCCGCGCCCCACCTGGCCCAAATTGAGAATTCTGCGCATGTAACTTCCCGGCGTCCCGTGCTGTCCCCCGCTCAACATCCCGCGGCGCCTCAGGGTCGTCGCATGCCTCAGCAGCACCTCGGCGCGCTCGCCGCCCATCTGTCGCACTGGCTGCGCCGCCTCATGCCGCCGGGCCCGCGCCTGGACACGCTCACCGCCGGCCTGGAGTCCGGCTTCACCGGGCGCCGCGACCCGGTGACGGCCGAGACGTGCCGGGAACTGGAGACGTTCTGCCAGCGGACCGCCCGCCACCTCGAACTGCACTTCGACCCGGACGGTGCCGCGCCACCCGACGAGCAGCCGCCCGGCTGGCCCGCGCCCGACCCGGCGGCGATCAGACGGCGCGGCGCCGGCGTCACCGCCGTCCAGCGCCAGGACGACGGCACCTGCGTCCTGCGGATCGACAGCCTTGAGCCGGTGAGCGTCGCCCTGCCGTACCTCGAAGCCGCCTTCGCCCTGGCCCGGGACGCGACCAGCGTCGTCCTGGATCTGCGGGCCAACGGCGGCGGCGACCCGGGCACGGTGGCCGCCATCGCCGGCCGGCTGCTCGGCGAGACGACGCGGCCGCTCTCGGAGGTCGTCTACCGCGACCGTCGGCGGCAGTGGTGGCCCCGGGTCACCGAGGCGCACCTCACGCAGGACGTCACCGTGCTGGTCAGCGGCCGGACGTACTCGTCGGCCGAGGCCCTCGCCTACCACCTTCAGGCCCGGGACCGGGTGACGGTGATCGGCGAGAGGACCCCGGGGACGGCCGACCACGTCACGCCGGTCCGCCTGACCCCTCAGGTGCTGGGACTGCTGCCCGAGGCCACCGTCATCGACGCGGTGACCGGGACGAACTGGGAGCAGACTGGAGTTGGCCCGCGGAGCTGAAGACGTTGCCCTCGTGGGGTTCGACCTGGCGGCGGGACAGGCCGAACGTGCGCATCATCGTGGTCACCAGCGCGTCGTAGACCGGGGGCAGCGCGACGAAACCGAACTCGATCAGACGGTTGGCCAGGCCGACCGACACCTCGCCCTGCGGCTTGTCGGCCTGGCGCAGGATCGCGTCCGCCACCCGTTCCGGCGCGGCCACCGGCGGCGGCGGGCTGCCGACGCGGCCCGCGTAGTTCGCCGCGCGCTGGTAGATCGGCGTGTCCACGCTGCCCGGGGCCACCGTGCACACCGTGATCCCCGGCGCGTCGCGGGTCTCCTGCCGCAGCGTACGGATAAGACCCCGCAAGCCCCACTTCGCCGTCACATACGCCGACATGTAAGGCACGGTCACGTGGGCCAGCAGCGAACTGCACAGCACGAGCGTGCCCTCGCCCTGCCGCCGGAAGACCCGCAGCGCGGCCCGGGCCACGTTGGCCGCGCCCAGCAGATCAGTGGTGACGACCTTGTCGAAGACCTCCGGGGGAAGATCTTCGAATTTGCCGTACGCCATGACGGCCGCGGTGTCGACCCAGACATCGATCCGGCCGTACGCCGCCACGGCCGCCGCCGCCAGCGCGTCCACCGACGCCGCGTCGGAGATGTCGGCCGGGACCACCAGGCCCCCGGTCGCCGCCGCGACGGCTTCCAGCTCGCCGAGCCCCCGGGCCGCCAGCACCACGCGATCGCCCCGGCGGGCGAACGCGAGCGCGGCGGCCCGGCCGATGCCGCTGGAGGCACCGGTCAGCACGATCACCCGGCTCACGGCTTCAGAACGACCTTGATGCAGCCGTCTTCCTTGTTCTTGAAGATCTCGTACGCGTGCGGCGCGTCCTCCAGCGGCAGGCGGTGCGTCACGAGGTCGTCCACGCCCAGCGGGTCGCCGTCGCCGGTCAGGATGGGCAGGATCTCGTCGGACCAGCGGCGTACGTGCGCCTGGCCCATCCGCATGGTGATGCCCTTGTCGAACAGGTCCATCATGGGCATCGGGTCGGCCTGCCCGCCGTACACCCCGATGATGGAGACCGTGCCGGCCCGGCGGACCGCGGCGAACGCCGTGGTCAGCGCGGCCATCCGGTCGAGCCCGAAGGTGTCGACGGCCTTGCGGGCCACCGCGTCCGGCAGTTTGCCGGCCGCCTTGATCGCCGCCGACTGGAACGGCGAGCCGTGCGCCTCCATGCCGACCGACTCGATGACGCTGTCGGCGCCCCGGCCGCTCGTCATCTCCAGAACGGCCTCCTGCACGTCCGTCTTCGACGCGTCGATGACCTCGACGCCGTGGCGCTGGGCCATGGCCAGCCGCTCCGGCACCAGATCCGACGCGATGACCCGGCCCGCGCCCAGGTGCCGGGCCACGCGGGCGCTCATCTGCCCGATCGGGCCGAGACCGGTCACGAAGACGGTGTCACCGGGCTGGATGTCGGCGTACTTCGCGGCCTGCCACGAGGTGGTGAGCACGTCGGACAGGAACAGGTAGTGCTCGTCGGGCCGGCCGTCGTCCGGCACCTTGATCGGGCCGAAGTGGGCCTGCGGCACGCGAAGGTACTGCGCCTGGCCGCCCGGCACCTGCCCGTACAGCTTGGTGTACCCGAACAGCGACGCGCCCTTGCCCTGCTCCTTGACCTGCGTAGTCTCGCACTGGGCGTAGAAGCCGCGTGAGCACATCCAGCACGAGCCGCAGGAGATGTTGAACGGGATCACCACCCGGTCGCCCGGCTTGATGTGGGTGACCTCGGCACCGACCTCCTCGACGATGCCCATCGGCTCGTGGCCGAGGATGTCGCCCTGGTCGATGTACATGCCGAGCACGTCGTACAGGTGAAGGTCGGAACCGCAGATGGCGGTGGAGGTCATCCGTACGATGGCATCGGTCGGCTGCTCGATCCGCGGATCCGGGACCGTCTCCACGGAAACCTTGCCGGTGCCCTGCCATGTCAAAGCTCTCATGTCATTTTGGTGCCCCAGCGACAAGCAGATAATCCTCCGCCTCGGGACTCCAGCGCAGAGCGACCGCGCCGGACGTGTCGGCCGCGCGCACGAACTGCAGGAAGCTGCGGTAACCGAGCTTTTTCTCGGTGAAGCCGGGCTCGGCCTTGCGCACCTGGTTCTTCAGCCCGGACAGCGCCACCGAGCCCTCCGGGCCGGCCAGCCCCTCGACGACCGTGCGAAGCAGGGCGAACGCGGCCTCCCGGTCGCCGTGCTCGGGCAGCGACACCTCCGGGTCGGAGCCGCCGCTCAGTTCGACCACGCCGTCGCCGGCCAGGTGGCGCAGCAGCTCACCGAAGGAGCGGAACCCGTAGTCGGCCTCGTTGAAGGTGGGGTCCTTGCGCAGCAGGGTCCGCTTGAGCCGGGAGGCGGTGATCGTGCCGCTGACGCTCTGCGCGACCAGGGCCGGCAGCGCCTCGAGCTCGCGGGCCGGGGTCTCCACCTCGAGCGCCGGCTGGGCCACCCCTTCGAGCCGGTCGTAGTAAAGGAACTCGTCGCACGCCGGGGGCAGCAGGGCCGAGGTCGTCTTCTCGATGCCGACGCCGATCACCCGCTTGTTCAGCTCGCGCAGCTTGGCCACCAGCGGGGTGAAGTCGCTGTCGCCGGTGCCGAGCACGAAGGTGGAGATGTAGTCCCGCTCGAAGGCCAGCTCGAGGGCGTCGACGACCATCTTGATGTCGGCCGCGTTCTTGCGGGAGGCGCCCATACGCTGCGGAATCTCGATGAGCTCGACGTGGGCGCGGGTCAGCATGCGCCGGTCCTCGCCGAAGAACGACCAGTCCGCGTACGCCCGGCGCACCACCACGCGCCCGCGCTCGGCCAGCGCGTCGGTCACCGGCCGCAGGTCGAACGGATGGCCGCCCAGGGTCTCGCGCGCGCTGATCGCGAGGTTCTCGTAGTCGAGGAACATGGCGATCCGCTCTTCTTGATCCACGCCGCTCAGCCTAGTCGGTTTATAGTTGCACCCTTCGTGCAGTAATCACCGACGTCAATGGAGTGTGATCGTGCGCCGACTACTGCTCCTGCTCACCCTGCTGACCGCCGCACTTCTTCCAGGCCTTCCCGCGTACGCCTCGACACCGTTCCGACCGATCGTCTTCGTGCACGGCAGCGCCGGCTCCGCCGCCCAGTTCGAGACCCAGGCCAAGCGGCTCGCCGCCAACGGCTACCCCATCGCGGTCATCGAAGCCCACGAGTACGACTCCCCCAACATCGCCACGATCCTGCCCGCGGTCTACACCGGACTCGACGCCCGGATCAGCCGCCTGCTCGCCGACACCGGCGCCGACCGGGTCGACCTCATCGCCCACTCGCTCGGCACGTTCGTCTCCCAGGGCTACCTGAACTCCTCACCGGCCCGCGCCGCGCGCGTCGCGCACTACGTCAACCTCGACGGACGTACGGCCGCGGCCCCACCCGGCGGCGTCGACACCCTCGCCATCTGGGGCGAGGGCGACCCCGCCCGCACGATCACCGGCGCCCGCAACGTGTCCCTGCCGGATCAGTCCCACACGCAGACCGTCTCGTCGGCGGAGTCGTTCCGGGCGGTCTACTCGTTCCTGCGCGGCGCCCAACCCCGTACCACCACCCTGACCCCGACGCCCGTCGCCCAGGTCTCCGGCCGCGCCGTGATCTTCCCCAGCAACGTCGGCTCCGGCGGCACCGTGCGGATCTACGACGTCACCCTCGGCCGCTCCCTGAAGCGAACGGTCACGGTCGCCGACGACGGCTCGTTCGGGCCGGTGCCCCTCTCACCCTTCGCCCGGTACGAGTTCACCCTGGTCCGCCCCGGCACACCCGACCACCACTTCTACTTCCAGCCGTTCCTGCGCTCCGACTCCTTCGTACGGCTGCTGGCCGGCCGTCCCGGCGAAGGCGTCGGCGCCCTCATCGAAACCTCGCCCGCGCACACCGCCCTGACCCTCAACCGGCAGAAGGAGTGGTGGGCGTCGGCCGACAAGCTCTACATCAACGGCCGGCAGATCCTCAACGAGGCCAACGCCCCACGGTCGAAGCGGGTCATCGGCGTCTTCGCCTTCGACAAGAACAGCGACCGCGTCACCGACCTGAGCGCACCCCTGCCCGACATCTTCGCCCAGACGTTCCTGACCGGCATGGACGTCTACATCCCGTCAGGTTCGGCCGTCTCGGTGGTGGTGGCCCATCGCGGCGGCGGCTGGGAGTCGACGATCCTGCCCGCCTGGCCCTCCGACCGGCACCGCGTCACCGTGAACGTCAACGACTACTGATCAGCACTCGATCACGTTGACGGCCAGCCCACCCCGCGCCGTCTCCTTGTACTTGATCTTCATGTCGGCCCCCGTCTCCTTCATGGTCTTGATGACCTTGTCGAGGGAGACGTGGTGCCGCCCATCACCCCGCAGCGCCATCCGCGCCGCGGTGACCGCCTTGACCGCGGCCATCCCGTTGCGCTCGATGCACGGAATCTGCACCAGCCCACCCACCGGATCACAGGTCAGCCCCAGGTTGTGCTCCATGCCGATCTCGGCCGCGTTCTCCACCTGCTCCGGCGTGCCACCCAGCACCTCGGTCAGCCCCGCCGCCGCCATCGCACAGGCCGACCCGACCTCCCCCTGGCAGCCCACCTCGGCCCCCGAGATGGAGGCGTTCTCCTTGAACAGCATCCCCACGGCCCCGGCCGCCAACAGGAACCGCACGACGCCGTCCTCGTCGGCGCCCGGCACAAAGTCGAGGTAGTACCGCAGAACCGCCGGAATGATCCCCGCCGCCCCGTTGGTGGGAGCGGTCACCACACGCCCACCGGCCGCGTTCTCCTCATTGACCGCCATGGCGTACGCCGTAAGCCACTCCATCGCATGCTCGGCCGGCCGCCCCGCCGCCCTCAGCTGCCGCGCGGTCGCCGCCGCCCGCCGGCGCACCTTGAGCCCACCCGGCAGAATCCCCTCAGCGCCGAGCCCGGCGTCCACACATTCGCGCATGACAGCCCAGATACCGAGCAGCCCCGCACGGACCTCAGCCTCCGGCCGCCACACCGTCTCGTTGGCCATCATCAGCCGCGAGATCGACCACCCGGTCTCCCGCACGAGCGCGAGCAACTCACCCCCGCTGGCGAACGCATAGGGCAGAGCGGTGTCATCGGCCCGCACCCCACCGCTGGCCTCGTCGATGACAAAGCCACCACCCACCGAGAAGTACGTCTTGGCGAACAGCTCCGCCCCATCGCCATCCAGGGCAGTGAACGTCATCCCGTTCGGATGCCCCGCCAACGCCCGCCGCCGATGCAAAACCACCTCAACCGCAACTTCACACCCGCCACCATCCCCGCTTCCCGCCGCGCCGCTTCCGGCCGCGCCGCTTTTGGCCGCGCTGTTGGCAGCCGCGCTGTTGGCAGCCGCGCTGTTGGCAGCCGCGCTGTTGGCGGCGCTCAGGAGCAGGAGCCGGCCCGTGGCGTGGATGTGCGCGGCCCGAGCGTCGGCGCTCGCCACGTCGACCGCCTCGGGCGTCTCGCCTTCGAGGCCGAGCAGCACCGCCTTGGGCGTGCCGTGCCCGTGCCCGGTAGCACCGAGCGAGCCGAACAACTCCGCCCGCACGAGGGCGGTCCGCCCGATCAGCCCACTGGCGGCCAGCCGCAGCGCGAACATGCGGGCCGCGCGCATCGGGCCCACCGTGTGCGAGCTGGACGGCCCGATGCCCACGGAGAAGAGGTCGAACACAGAGACAGCCATGACGGCGTGAGGCTCCTCATCGAGGTCGGCCTCCCCCGCTCTGTCATGGGTGCCTGAGAGCTTCACCGCCCGCGAACGGGACGGCTTGCACCGTGGGCGCAGAACGCCGGCCGCGTCCTGACTTTCCAGAGTCGCCTGACCGCCGCGGTACCGGGGCCTGAGAGATTCTGAGGGAGAAGTTGCTCCTTCGGCGCCCCGCCAGCGCGGGAACTCTCCCGCAGCGGTTCGAACAGCGATGTTCGGTTGTGTCCCCCAAAGCTATCCGCCCCGCTCACCAAGGGTCAAGAACGCCCAGCTGAACGCCACCCGGGCTCTCAGCAGCCACCGCCTACGACATCCGCCGCACCAGCCGAGCACTGATGGCGCAATCAGCCCAGCCAAGCGGCCCGACTCGGGTCATGCCACTTCCGCCAGCATCCACCGATCGAGCGCCCCGCCTTTGCTCAGCACCGCCGCCCGCCTCGCCACCTGTGCTCGAAGGCGCCGCGTGTTTGAAGGCCGTCGCCCGCCACCCTGTGCTCGAAAGCCGCCGTCCGCTTGAAGGCCGTCGCCCGCTGCCCTCGGCTCGAGGGCCGCCGCCCGCTGCTCGGGCCCCTGCCCCTCCGCCCCATCCCTGTCCCGCAGGCAGCAGTTCGCCGCTTCGTGAGCGTCCCCGGGATGCGCTCGGGCGCACACGCCGGAGGGCATCCTAGGAACCTGGGTCACTTCGGATCAGGCTTCTGGCGGTAACCCGGACCCGCGGCAGCGACGGATGGGCCAGCGGAAGGGATGGGCCAGCGGCAGAGCGAAGGCGTCGGGCAGAAGGGCGCAACGCGAAACGGAAGAAGGCGGCGCGGAGCAGAAGCCGGAACGGGAGACGGCGGCGTGGAGCGGAAGGCGGAACGGGAGACGGCGGCGCGGGACGGAAGACATGGCGGCCGGCTCGATCGGGGATCGGGCCGGCCGCGCGGGACAAACGGGACCTCGGTCAGGCGGTGGTGCAATAGGTGGACTGCTTGCCGATCACCTTGTAGGGGCAGTCGGCGACCTCGGCCAGGAGCAGGGCCGCCTCCCTGTTGCGGGTCGTCTCCCGGGTGATGACGCTGGCCGGCGGGTAGAAGCCGCCGGCGGAGGCGCTGGTCGGGTACATCTCGAAGGTGTAGGCGAAGATCTTGTGGGTTCCCCACAGCCAGTCCAGCAGGTCGCCGTCCGTGACGTAGAGGTCGCTCGACTGTTCGGGCGTGTAGCGGTTGGTCGCCGCCATCTGGCGGCCGAACGTCGCGAACGTGTTGTTGTCGTCGGCCGTCATGCCTGTCGTCGTGTTGGCCGTGGTGTGGCCGAAGGGCCAGAGGACCAGTTCCGAGTACGTGTGGAAGTCCATCGCCGCGCGGATCTGCTGGCGGCCGCCCACCACTCGGCTGTTCACGAAGTCGCGGATCGCCCTGGTCTCCGGGGTCGAGAAGGCCGACGGGCCCCGGTACGTCAGCGACGACGGCGTACCCGAGGAACCGCCGCAGCAGCCCCACTTGTAGCCGTAGTTGCGGTTGGGGTCGGTGCCGACCGCCGACGAGCCGCTGTTGGGCTGGCGGTTCTTGCGCCACGAGCGGTAGCTGCCGGTCGCGATGTCGTATTCGGCGCCGTCCGGGTTGACCGAGGGCACGATCCAGATCTCGCGCGAGTTCACGATGTTGCGGATGCGGGTGTCCGAGGCGTACGACGACGTGAACAGTTTCAGCAGGTAGACCGCCATCTCCACGGTCAGGTGCTCGCGGGCGTGATGGTTGGCGTCGTACAGGACCTCCGGTTCCGCCTCGTCCGTACCGACGTTGTCGGAGATCTTCACGGCCACGATGTCGCGGTTCTCGTACGACTTGCCGATGACCCGCTTGCTGGCGATCGCCGGATAGGCGGCCACCGCCTGGTTCACCTCGGCGATCATCTCGCTGTAGTTGTGGTAGGGCGCGTCCGAGGGCGGGAAGTCCAGGGTTGTCAGCACCGGCTGCACGGTGAAGCCCTGCCGCTGGAGTTCGCGCACCTCACGGCCGGTCGCCGTGATCTCGGCGACGCCGTGCTGGATGGCGTCGACGGCGGCGCCGGTGCGGGCGATCGCGTTGCGCTGGGCCGCGGTCCGTACGTCGTACACCTCGAACTGCCCGGGGATCTCGGAGCCGGACGGGGCGGCCGAGACCGGCCCGGCGACGAGGAAGGCCGAGCCGAGCAGCACGAGCGCTGTCAGGAAGCCAAAGCGTCGTCTCATGCCTGTCAGCCCACCATCAGACATCGATTGACAGCAATGTCTACGGACATGCCAATCGATCCCTCTCCACCACGTGATGGTTAGGGTGATCAGGTGACGATGCTGCTCATGACATGTTCGTCTCGTTCGGCGCCGACGCGTTCGCGGCGCGCTCCCGGTGGGAACTCGGCGCGACCGGCGAGACGGTCCGGACCCGTACGGACCCGGCCACCACCGGCCTCACCCCGCAGGAGCGCCAGATCGCCCGGCGCGCCCGCGACGGCCAGACGAACGCGGAGATCGGCGCCGAGCTGTTCCTGAGTTCCCGTACGGTCGAACGGCACCTCCGCAAGATCTTCGGCAAGCTCGGCATCGCCGGCCGCCGCGAGCTAAAAGATGTCATCCAGTTCGGCCAATGCGTCCGCCGGCAGCTCGAGCGACGCCGCCGCCATGTTCTCGCGCAGGTGGGCGACCGAGGACGTGCCCGGGATGAGCAGGATGTTCGGCGCCTGGTGAAGCAGCCAGGCCAGGGCGACCGGGTTCCGCTTCTGCCCGAGCCGCGCCGCCACCCGGTCGAGCACCCCCGATTGCAGCGGGCTGAAGCCGCCCAGGGGCCAGAACGGAACGTACGAGATGCCCTGCTCGCCGAGGGTGGCGATCAGCTTCTCGTCGCCGCGGTGCGCGACGTTGTACCAGTTCTGCACGGTGACGACGGGCGCGATGTCCTGGGCCTCGGCCACCTGGGCCTCGTCGACGACGGACAGCCCCAGGTGCCGGATCAGGCCCGCGCGGCGCAGGTCGGCCAGCGCCCCGAACTCCTCGGCGATCGAGCCCGGCACCGGCGAGTGGCCGTCGGGGCCGCCGCCCACGCGCAGGTTGACCACGTCAAGGGCCTCGACACCGAGGGTGCGCAGGTTCGACTGCACCTGTTCGCGCAACTGGGAGGGCCGGCGGGCGTGCAACCAGGCACCGTCCTCGCCGCGCACCGAGCCGACCTTGGTGACGATCCGCAGACCGTCCGGGTACGGTGAGAGGGCTTCCCGGATCAGCTCGTTGGTGATGTGCGGGCCGTAGAAGTCGGCGGTGTCGATGTGGTCGACGCCCAGCTCGACCGCCGTCCGCAGCACGGCGATCGCCTCGTCGTGGTCGCGCGGCGGGCCGAAGACACCCGGACCGGCGAGCTGCATCGCTCCGTACCCCATGCGGTTGACCTCGAATGCGTTCATGGGGACCAGCTTGGCCTCGGGCCGGCCGGGCAATGAGAGCTCTGGCCATCCTAGGACCAGCAGGACCAGGGAAGCGGCGGGCCGGGCGTCTACCGTCGAGGCATGAGCGGCGACAATCTGATCGGCGACTTCCTCCGGGCCCGGCGGGCCCAGGTGCGCCCCGAGGACGTGGATCTGCACGTGACCGGCGTGCGCCGGGTGGCCGGGCTGCGCCGCGAGGAGGTCGCGATGCTGGCCGGGGTGAGCAGCGACTACTACCTGCGGCTCGAGCAGGGCCGCGACCGCAACCCGTCGATCCAGGTCCTCGAAAGCCTGGCCCGGGTGCTGCGGCTCGACGACGACGCCACCGACTACCTGATCGGCCTCGCGGCGCCGAAACCGAAACGCCGCCGGCGCCCGCGCCGCGAGGTCGTGCCGGCCGGCATCCGGGAGCTGCTGGGCACGCTGCCCGTGCCGGCCTTCGTCGAGGGCCGCTACTTCGACGTCCTCGCCGCGAACGACCTGGCCGTCGCCCTCTCCCCCCGGATGCGGGCCGGCGAGAACAGAATCCGGGCTGTCTTCCTCGACCCGGCCGAGCGGGCTCTGTTCCCCGGCTGGGACGAGGCCACGGCCATGCTCGTGGCCGCGTTCCGCGAGTCGGTCGGCACGGACACCGACGATCCGCGCTTCGTCGAACTGGTCGGCGAACTCTCCCTCGGCAGCGACCGGTTCCGGCAGCTCTGGGCCCGGCACGACGTGCACACCCGCGAGGGATCCACGACCGAAATCGATCACCCGCAGATCGGCCGCCTGACGCTGCGCCGCGAGAAACTGATCATCGCTGGGGCCACCGATCAGGTCCTGGCCGTCTACCACGCCACGCCGGGCAGCCCGAGCGCCGAGAAACTGGCCCTGCTGGCGTCGTCAACGCTCACCCGGCGCGAGAGCACCGGAAAGGTCCCGGCGTGAGGCCTTACTTGTCTCCGAGCAGGCGTGTGGCGAGCACCGCGGCCTGGGTGCGGCGTTCGAGGCCGAGCTTGGCCAGCATGCTCGACACGTAGTTCTTCACCGTTTTCTCGGCCAGGAACATGCGGGAGGCGATCTCACGGTTGGTCAGCCCCTGCGCCACGAACTCGAGGATCTTGCGTTCCTGGTCGGTCAGGCCGGCCAGCTCGCGCGGCTGCTCGACGCCGTTGCGGATGCGCTCGAGGACCCGCTGGGTGACGGCCGGGTCGAGCAGCGACTGCCCGGCCGCGACGCGGCGCACGGCGTCGACCAGGTCGGTGCCGCGGATCTCTTTCAGCACGTAACCGGACGCGCCGGCCATGATGGCGGCGAACAGGGCCTCGTCATCCTCGTACGACGTCAGGATCAGGCCTTTGATCGACGAGTCGACCGCCCGGACGTCGCGGCACACGTCGATGCCGTTGCCGTCGGGCAGCCGCGCGTCGAGCACGGCCACGTCCGGGCGCAGCGCCGGGATGCGGCGGGCGGCCTCCTGAGCGGACCCGGACTCGCCGACCACCTCGATGTCACCGCCGGCCTGCAGGAGGTCGATGAGGCCACGGCGGACGACCTCATGGTCGTCGAGAAGGAAGACTCGGATCACACTTCATTCCTACCGTGCCGCCCCGTGACACACCAAGGGCCTTAGGACCCTAGTCTGACCGTCATGGCCGAGAGCACCCCTGACCTGCCGTCCCTCGGGCTTCGCCCACTTTCCCGCGTACGGCTGGACGAGCTCCTGAAGGAGATGCTGGACCGCGTCGGCGAGGTGATGACCAGCCGCGAGCGCCTGCGCGCCCTGCTCGACGCGGTGGTCGGCATCGGCACCGACCTCGATCTGCGCAGCACCCTGCAGCGCATCGTCGAGTCGGCCTGCGCCCTGGCCGGCGCCCGCTACGGCGCGCTCGGCGTGCTCAACGCCGACCGGTCGGGCCTGTCCGACTTCATCACCCACGGCATCGACCCGGTGACGCACGCCGCGATCGGCGACCTGCCGCACGGCCGCGGTGTCCTCGGCCTGCTGATCACCGACCCGCATCCGGTGCGGCTTCCGGACATCACCCGGCATCCGAACTCGTACGGTTTCCCGCCGCACCATCCGCCGATGCACAGCTTCCTGGGCGTGCCCGTGCGTACCCGGGACCAGATCTTCGGAAATCTCTATCTGGCCGAGAAGCAGGGCGCCGAGCAGTTCTCCGACGACGACGAGGAGATCGTCGTCGCGCTCGCCGCCGCCGCCGGCGTGGCCATCGACAACGCCCGCCTGTTCGCCCTGGCCCGCCGCCGCGAACGCTGGCTGGCGGCGGCCGCCGAGATCACCGGTGTGCTGCTCGGCACGGTCCGCCGCACCGAGGCCCTGCGCCTGATCGCGCGCCGCGCCCGCGAGGTGGCCGACACCGAGCTGGCGATGGTCCTGCTCTACGACGAGCAGGCGGCCCGCTACACCATCGAGGCCGCCGACGGCCGGAGCCCGGACTGCCGGAGCCTGGAGGGCCGCGCGGTGGCGGCCGACCTGTCGGGCCACGACACGATCGCCGATCTGGCCGTCGCCGCCGACTGGCCCGGCCCGGTCCCGTCGGGCCCGGCCCTGGCCGCCCCGCTGGCCGCCGCGGGTTCCCGCCGGGGTGTCCTGATCGTGACTCAGCCCGCCGACCGGGCCCCCGACGCCGAGGACGCGGTCCTGCTCTCGACCTTCGCCGGTCAGGCCGTGCTGGCCCTGGACCGGGCCCGGGCCCAGGAGGAACGCGAGCAGCTGGTGGTCCTGGAGGACCGCGAGCGCATCGCCCGCGATCTGCACGACGTGGTCATCCAGCGCCTGTTCGCCACCGGCATGCAGTTGCAGGGTGCGGTGGCGCACGCCGGCCGCCCCGAGGCCGTGAGGCGCATCAACGCCGCCGTGGACGACCTGGACGCCACCATCCGCGACATCCGCCGCTCGATCTTCGAGCTGCGGGCCCCCGCCGGCCCCTCCCTGCGCACGGAGATCAACACGACGGTCCAGGAGGCGGCCGAGACCCTGGGCTTCCGCCCGGTGCTGGACACGACGGGCCCGGTCGACAGCGCCGTCCCCGACGACGTGGTCCCCGAGCTTCTGGCCGTGCTGCGCGAGGCTCTGGCCAACGTGGCCCGCCACGCCCAGGCCACCAGTTGCCGGGTCTCCCTGCGCGCCACCGGCGACGAGGTGATCCTGCAGATCGAGGACGACGGCATCGGCTTCGACCCGGCCCTGGCCCGGGGCGGCCTGGCCAACATGTCCGACCGGGCCCAGGACCTGTCGGGTTCGTTCGAGGTGACCGGCGCCCCGTCCGGCACCGGCTCCCTGCTGACCTGGCGCGCCCCGCTGTAGGAGGCCCGGTCAGGCGGGCTCGCGGACGCCGCCCTCGTCACCGTCGTCGGGCATCGGTTCGACGGGCGCTTCCGGCAGGTCCTCCGGCGCGTCCGGCAGCAACTCGCCGGGGTCGTCGGGCACGGGCTCCCCCGGGTCGATGGGCGGGTAGTCGTCGGGATTGAGATCCGGCTGCGTCATGGGCCTCTGGTACCCCGGCGGCGGTTCTCCTTACACCGGTCTCCTCACACCGGCAGCGGCATCGGGGCTTCGGCGGCGGCCAGGTCGATCACGCGGTCGACCTGGGTGGCTATGTCGGTGCGGTGGGTGATCAGGAGGACCGAGCGGTCGCCGGCGGCGGTCAGCAGGTCGTGGGTGAGGGCGGCCGCGGTCTCGTCGTCGAGGTGTTCGGTGGGCTCGTCGAGGATCAGCACGCGGAAGTCGGCCAGCAGGGCCCGGGCCAGGGCCAGGCGACGGCGCTGCCCGCCGGACAGGGCCAGGCCGTGCTCGCCGACGAAGGTCTCCACACCGTCGGGCAGGGTGTCCACCCAGTCGAGCAGGCGGGCGCGGGCCAGGGCCGCCCGCAGATCGGCCTCGGTGGCGGCCGGGCGGCCGACGCGCAGGTTGGCCGAGATCGTGGTGTCGAACAGGTAGGCGTCCTCGGGCAGGTAGCCCACGACGCGCCGCACCTCGTCCGGGTCGAGGTTCCGCAGGTCGAGGCCGTCGAGCGTGATCCGCCCGGCCGTGGGGTCGAGGAAGCGGACCAGCAGCGCGGCGATCGTGCTCTTGCCGGAGCCGCTGGGGCCGACCAGCGCCACTCGGGCTCCGGCGGGCAGGTCGAAGCTGACATCCCGTACAGCGGTCCGGCCGCGCACCCAAGAGGCGCTGACGCCCTGGACGCTGATCGCGGGTGGCGTGGCGGCGGAGGGCAGGTGGACGGGGGCATCCGGGACGGTGATGGGGTCGGGGGCACTGAGGATCTCGGCCAGCCGGGTCAGCGCGGCCCGGGCGGCGGCGAAGCGCTGGGCGGCGACCGGCAGACCGGCGACCGACTCGTAGACGGCGAGGGGCGTCAGGACGACAACGGCGAGCAGTTCGCCGTGCAGGCTGCCGGAGCGGACGGCCACGGCGCCGGCGGCCAGGCCGACGATCAGGCTCAGGCCGGTGGCCAGGGCCGTCACCGCGGCCGAGGCGCCGGCGGCGGCGGAGGAGCGCTGCTCCGCCCGGCGCAGGCGGGTGTCGGCCTCGGTCAGGCGGGCCAGCTGGGCGGGTGTGGCGCCGTACGCGATCAGGTCCGGCAGGCCGTGCAGCAGGTCGACGGTGGCGGTGGCCAGGTCGCCGCGCAGGGGCGCGAGGCGGCCGTCGGCGCGGCGGGCGGCGGCGGACTGGAGCAGGGGTACGCCGACGGCCACGGCCAGCAGGCCGAGGGCGAGCGCCGCTCCGGCGACCGGGGACAGCGCGCCGACGAGCAGGACCGAACCGAGGCCGACGACGGCCGCGACCGTGTACGGCAGGACGACCCGGACGAGCATGTCGAGCACCGCGTCGACGTCGGCCGCGAGGCGGTGGGCCAGGTCGGCGCCACGGAAGCGGGCCGTGCCGGCGGGGGCGAGCGCGGCCAGCCGGTCGAACAGGCGCACGCGCAGCCGGCCCAGCACGCGCAGGGCGGCGTCGTGGCCGGCGAGGCGTTCGGCGTACCGGAAGACGCCCCGGCCGATGCCGAAGGCCCGGACCGCGACGATGGCCACCATCAGGTGCAGCACCGGCGGGTGCAGGGCGGCCCGCGAGATCAGCCAGGCCGAGGTGGCCATCAGGCCGACCGCGGCCCCGGCCGCGCCCACGCCGGCCAGCACCGCCAGCAGCAGCCCGGGCGCGGCCGGCCGCGAGGCGGTGCGGAGCAGCTTGAACCAGGTCATAGGACACCGTCCGAGGTGAGCCGCGCCGCGCCCGTGATGAGCCGGGTGTTGCCGGAGGTGTAGCCCGCGGCCGGCGCGGTGGCGGTGGCCAGGGCGCCGGCCGGGATGAGGTCGATGACGCGGTCGGCCAGGGCGATCAGCTCGGGCCGGTGGGCCGCGATCAGGACCGTGCGGCCGTGGGCCAGACGGCGGATGGCGGTCATGACCTCATCGGCGGTGGCCGTGTCGAGGTTGGCCGTGGGCTCGTCGAGCAGCACGATCGGCGCGTCCCGGAGGAAGGCCCGGGCCAGGGCGATCCGCTGGCGCTGCCCGGCCGACAGCCCCGTGCCGTCGTCGCCCAGGACCGTGTCGTAGCCCCGCGGCAGCCCGAGGATGAAGTCGTGGGCCCCGGCGCTGCGGGCCGCGGCGACGACGTCGGCGCCCGGGCCGGCGCCGAGCGCGATGTTGTCGCGTACGGTTCCGGCGAACAGGTGTGGCCGCTGCGGCACCCAGGCGATCCGCGAGCGCCACCCGGCCGGGTCCACCGACGTCAGGTCGGCGCCGCCGACCGTCACCCGGCCCGCGCCGGGGGTGGCGAAGCCGAGCAGCACGTTCAGCGCCGTGGACTTGCCGCAGCCGCTGGGGCCGGTCAGCGCCACGATCTCGCCCGGCTCGATGACCGCGTCGAGCCGCAGCGCGTCGCTGTCGCGGTACCGGACGACGACGTCCTCGAAGGCGATCGGGCCCTCCGGCGCGGGCGCCGTGGCGGGCGGGGCGACCGGGCTGTCGAGGATCTCGAAGGCGTCCGCGGCGGCGGCCAGGCCCTCGGCGCTGGCGTGGTAGTTGGCGCCGACCTGGCGCAGCGGCAGGTACGCCTCGGGGGCCAGGATGAGCACGAGCAGGGCCGTGGCCAGGTCGAGGCGGCCGTCGACCAGGCGCAGGCCGATGCCGACCGCGACCAGCGCCACCGACAGGGTCGCCAGCAGTTCCAGGACCAGCGATGACAGGAACGCGATGCGCAGCGTCCGCATCGTCAGGCGCCGCTGGTCGTCGCTGATCCGGCGGATCGTGGCGGCCTGGGCGCGGGCCCGGCCGAACAGTTTCAGCGCCGGCAGGCCGGCGATCACGTCGAGGAAGTGGTGCGACAGCCGGGTGAGCAGCGTGAACTGCCTGCGGTTGGCGCTCTCGGTCTGCAGGCCGACCAGCGCCATGAAGACCGGGATGAGCGGCAGCGTCAGCACGATCGTCACGGTGGCGACCAGGTCGGCGGGCAGGATCCGGGCCAGCACGATCGCCGGGACGAGCCCGGCCAGGACGAGCTGCGGCAGGTAGCGGGCGAAGTACGCGTCGAGGGCGTCCAGGCCCCGGACGACCAGGGTGACCGCCGCCCCGGTGTCAGCCGTCCCGGGACGCTCGGCGAGGCGGCCGAGCAGGGCCCGGCGCAGCTCGCTCTTGACCGAGGCCGACGAGCGGGCCGCCACCGCCTCCTGCGCCCAGGAGACCGCGGCCCGGCCCGCGACGACCAGGGCCAGCCCGATCAGCGTGGCCCGCAGGTCGGCCAGGCCCGCGCCGTGCAGGAAGACCGCGGTGATCCCGTCGGCCAGCAGCGTCGCCTGGGCCACGATCAGCCCGGCCAGGGCGGCGCCCAGGACGACCGTGACCACCAGGTAGGCCCGGGTGGTCCGGGCGTACCTGAGCAGCCGCGGATCCAGCGGCTTCACGCCGGGATCTTTTCGACGGAGAGGCGCTTGCGGAACACCCAGTACGTCCAGCTCTGGTACAGCAGCACGAACGGGGTGCAGCCGACAGCGACCCAGGTCATGACCTTCAGGGTGTACGGCGAGGCCGACGCGTTCGTGACGGTCAAACTGTTGGCGTCGGCGATCGAGGACGGCATCACATTCGGGAACAGCGTCACGAACAGCGCGAACACCGCCAGCACCAGGGTGGCCGCGGTGGCCAGGAACGCCCAGCCCTCGCGCCGGGCCCGGATGGCCGGGATCGCGGCCAGCAGCGACACCGCGGCGGCGGCCATCAGGATCCAGCCGGCCACGTCGTGGTGGGCGATCGCCGTCCAGAGCAGGAACCCGGCCGCGACCACGACCGCCGGCCCGATCAGCCGGGCCGCCAGCCGGCCGGCCCGTTCCCGGATCTCGCCGTCGGTCTTGAGGGCCAGGAAGACCGCGCCGTGCAGCGTGAACAGCGCCAGCGTGGTCAGGCCGCCGACCAGGGCGTACGGGTTGAGCAGGTCGAAGAAGCCGCCGACGTATTCGTGGTCGGCGTCCAGCCGTACCCCGCGCACGATGTTGCCGAAGGCGACGCCCCACAGCACGGCCGGGATCCAGCTGCCGGCGATGATGCAGAGGTCCCAGCGGCGGCGCCAGCGGTCGTCGTCGCGCTTGCCCCGGTACTCGAAGGCGACCCCGCGGATGATCAGAGCGGCCAGGATGAGCAGCAACGGCAGGTAGAAGCCGGAGAACAGGGTGGCGTACCACTCGGGGAACGCGGCGAAGGTGGCGCCGCCGGCGACGATCAGCCACACCTCGTTGCCGTCCCAGACCGGGCCGATGGTGTTGATGAGCAGGCGGCGTTCGCGGTTGTCGCGGCCCAGCACGGGCAGCAGGATGCCGACGCCGAAGTCGAAGCCCTCGAGCAGGAAGTAGCCGGCCCACAGCAGCGCGATGAGCGCGAACCAGACAGTCGTGAGTTCCATCAGGGCCCCTACTAGTAGGCGAAAGCTAGTGGACGGTCGTCCTCGGAGGAGTCCGAGTCGGAAGGTGGTGGGATCTCGGGGGCGCCGGCCCGGGCGTACTTGAGGAAGAGCCCGGCCTCGACGACCGCGAGCACGCCGTACAGCGCGGTGAGCGTGATCAGTGAGGTCGCCGCCTCGCCGGTGCTGACCGACGGGGAGACGCTCTCGGACGTCTTGAACAGGCCGAACACCGTCCACGGCTGGCGGCCCATCTCGGTGAAGATCCAGCCGAACGAGTTCGCCGCGAGCGGCCCGCCGAACGAGAGGATGACGGCCAGCCACAACCACCGGTTCGTCGGTGTCCGGCCCTTGCGCATGGCCCAGAGCGCGGCCAGAGCGACCGCCATGGTGGCGATGCCGAAGCCCATCATCAGGCGGAACGACCAGTACGTGACGGGGATCGAGGGCGCGTACTCGCCGGGTCCGTACTTCTGTTCGTACTCGGCCCGCAGGTTGTCGATCCCCTCGACCTCGCCGTCGAAGGTGCCGGTGGCCAGGAACGAGAGCAGCGAGGGGATCCGTACGCTGTAAAGCTCCTCCTCGCCGTTGAGCGAGCCGATGGTGAAGATGGAGAAGCTGGCGGGCTGCGAGTTCTGGTACAGGGCCTCGGCGGCGGCCATTTTCATGGGCTGCTGCTCGGTCATGATGCGTGCCTGCTGGTCGCCGGTGATGAGCACGCCGACGCCGGCGATCAGCACGACCCAGGCGCCGAGCTTCAGGCTGGGCCGGAAGACGTCCACCTGGTTCTTGCGCTTGAGGTGCCAGGCGCTGACCGCCATGAGCACCGCGCCGCCGGTGAGGAAGCACGCGGTGATCGTGTGCGGGAACGTCACCAGGGTGGTCGAGTTGGTGAGCAGCTGCCAGATGCTGGTCAGCTCGGCCCGGCCGGTCTGCTCGTTCATCGTGTAGCCGACCGGGTGCTGCATCCACGAGTTGGCGGCCAGGATGAAGTACGCCGAGAGCAGCGTGCCGATCGCGGCGGCCCAGATGGTCGCGAGGTGCACCTTCTTGGGCAGCCGGTCCCAGCCGAAGATCCACAGGCCGAGGAACGTCGACTCGAGGAAGAAGGCCAGCAGGCCCTCGATGGCGAGCGGGGCGCCGAAGACGTCGCCGACGAAGCGGGAGTAGTCACTCCAGTTCATCCCGAACTGGAACTCCTGCACGATGCCGGTCACGACGCCGATCGCGAAGTTGATCAGGAAGAGCTTGCCCCAGAACTTGGTGGCCTTGAGGTAGTGCTCCTTACCCGTACGGACCCAGGCGGTCTGCAGGCCGGCGACGAGCACCGACATACCGATGGTGATCGGCACGAACAAGAAGTGGTACACGGTGGTGATGCCGAACTGCCATCGGGCAATGTCGAGCGTGTCCACGGGCTGGTCCTTTCCACGGATGCGTCGATCCTTTCGATCGCCGGCGCTCCCGCGGGAGGGTCTAAAGTCCTATGGCCGCACCTACTTAAGTACTGGGAACAGACCTTGCGAGCCAGGACTTTCGGCTCTCCCGGGATCGGCGGCGGCGCGCGAGAGTGATGGGCATGACAACGCCGCTCGAGAAAGCCGCACAGGCCGCCCAGCACGCCCCGTCCGTCTTCAACACCCAGCCCTGGTCGTGGCGCCTGACCGGCGACACGCTGGAGCTGAGGGCCGACGAGGACCGCCAGCTCGGCACGGTCGACCGGGACGGCCGGCTGCTGCTGCTCAGTTGCGGCGCGGCGCTGCACCACGCCCGGATCGCCCTGGCCGCGGCCGGCTGGGCCGCCACCGTCGAGCGGTTCCCGGGCGGCGGCGCGCTGGCCCGGATCCGGATCGGGCCGGCCGTGCCGGCCGACCCGGAGGCGCAGCGCCTGGCCGACGCGATCCCGCGGCGGCGCACCGACCGGCGGGCCTTCGGCGAGCGGGAGGTGAGCGAGGCCGAGCTGACCAAGCTGCGGCGCTTCGTCGAGGCCGAGGGGGCGTACCTGCATCTCGTGCGCACCGACCAGATCGCCCAGCTCGCCATCTCGGCCGAGCTGGCCGGCGACGCCGAGCTCGACGACCCGGAGTACCGGGCCGAGCTCGACCGGTGGACCAGCCGGCCCGAGTTCACCGGTGACGGTGTGCCTGCCTCGACTGCTGTCGAGCCGGGGCTGCGCCGGGTGCCGGTGCGCGACTTCGCCCCGGGCGGCGAGGCCGGCCTGGCCCCGGGGGCCGAGCACGACCAGGGCGCCGCCTACGTGGTGCTGTTCGGCCAGGACACCCGGCCGGTCGACCTGCTGCGCGGCGGTGAGGCGCTGTCGGCCCTGCTGTTGCTGGCCACCGCCGACGGGCTGGCCACGGCGCCGATCAGCGACGCCATCGAGGTCGAGTGGCCACGCCAGCTGGTGGCCGGGCTGCTGGCCGGGGTCGGCGAGCCGTACCTGGTGGTGCGGCTGGGCTACCCGGCCGAGTCGGCGCCCCTGCCGCCGCGGCCGCGTCGCGACGTGCGCGACGTCATCACCATCATCGAGTGAAGAGCGGGGAGTGACACGGTGTCCGCCTACGACGAAACCGACCTGCGCCTGGCCGCGACGGCCGGGATCCGGGCGCCCTCGATCGGCAACAGCCAGCCCTGGCTGTTCCGGCTCGACGGTGGCGCCATCGAGGTGCGCACCGACCCCTCCCGGCGCCTGCACCACCTCGACCGTGACGGCTGGGCGGCCCGCCTGGCCTGCGGCGCGGCGACCTTCAACGCCCGCCTGGCGCTGGCCTGGGCCGGGCACCCGGCCGAGGTGCGCCTCGCCCCCGACCCGCACGATCCCGGGCTGGTCGCCCGGCTGAACCCCGGGGCGCCGAGACCGCCGACGTACGCCGAGGCCGAGCTGCACGCCGCGATCGCGCGCCGGTACAGCAACCGGGGGCCGTTCTGGCCCGACCCGGTGCCGGCCGACGTGCGGGCCCGGCTGATCGCCGCCGCCCGTGAGGAGTCGGCCTGGCTCGACCTGCTGGTCGGGATGACGGCGATCGGGGCGTTCGCCGAGGTCGCCCGCTCGGCCGACCGGGTGCTCCGGCGCGACGCCGGCTACCAGGCCGAACAGGCCTCGTGGACGCATGCCGAGGCCGCGGCCGACGGCATTCCGGTCATGGCCGGGGCGCCGCTGGCCGAGCCGCAGGACCTGCTGCCGCAGCGGTTCTTCAACGACCGGCGGCGGGTCGCGGGCCGCGACTACGAGCCGGAGCCGCTGGTCGGCATCCTGGGCGTGGCCGGGGACCGGCCGGCCGATCAGATCCTGGCCGGCGAGGGGCTTCAGCGGGTACTGCTCACCGCGACCGCGTCGGGGCTGGACACGTCGATGATCAGTCAGCCGATCGAGGTGCCGGCCGCCCGCGAGCAGTTACGCCGGTCACTGGGCCGCTACGGCTGGCCGCAGATCGTCGTCCGCTTCGGCTACGGCTCGCCGGGGCATCCGACGCCCCGGCGCGATGTGACGGAGGTGATCTAGGCCCGGCCGGTGACGTTCCACGGCATCTTTTGTGGGATCCTCACAAAGCATCTCGTCTGCCATGCACGATGCGGGCATAGGTTACCCGGCGGTAATCGGACAGGGTAGAGGTCAGGTGCAGGCGGCGCTCCGGGACCCGGACGTCGCCTTCTGCGCGTAAGTGGTGCTGGGAGGCTCAACCGGTGTTCAGTCGTGTCGCAATCGTCAACCGCGGAGAGGCCGCGATGCGGCTCATCCACGCCGTCCGGGATCTGTCCGCCGAGACCGGCGCGCACATCGAGACGGTCGCGCTCTACACCGACGCCGACCGGAACTCGACCTTCGTGCGGGAGGCCGACGTCGCGTACAACCTGGGCCCCGCCTCGGCCCGGCCCTATCTCGACCTGGCCGTTCTCGAGCGGGCGCTGCTCGCCACCAAGGCCGACGCGGCCTGGGTGGGCTGGGGCTTCGTGGCCGAGGACCCGGCGTTCGCCGAGCTGTGCGACAAGATCGGCGTGACCTTCGTGGGGCCGAGCGCCGAGGCGATGCGCAAGCTCGGCGACAAGATCGGCGCGAAGCTGATCGCCGAGGAGGTCGGCGTCCCGGTCGCTCCGTGGAGCCGCGGCGAGGTGGCCACCCTCACCGACGCGCTGCGGGCCGGTGACGAGATCGGCTACCCGCTCATGCTCAAGGCCACCGCCGGTGGTGGCGGCCGCGGCATCCGCATGGTCGCCTCGGGCGCCGACCTGGCCGACGCGTACGAGCGGACCAGCCAGGAGGCCCTGCGCGCCTTCGGCTCCGGTGTCGTCTTCCTGGAGCGCCTGGTCACCGGCGCCCGCCACGTCGAGGTGCAGGTCATCGCCGACGGGCAGGGCACCGCCTGGGCCCTGGGCGTGCGCGACTGCTCGGTCCAGCGGCGCAACCAGAAGATCATCGAGGAGTCGGCCTCGCCGGTGCTCGGGCCCGAGCAGACCGCCGAGCTCAAGAGGAGCGCCGAGCGGCTCGCCGTCAAGGTCGGCTACCGGGGCGCGTGCACGGTCGAGTTCCTCTACCACCCGGGCGAGAAGCTGTTCGCCTTCCTCGAGGTCAACACCCGCCTGCAGGTCGAGCACCCGATCACCGAGATCACCACCGGCACCGACCTGGTCCGGCTCCAGCTGCACGTGGCCGGCGGCGGCCGTCTCGAGGGCCCGCAGCCGGCCGAGTCCGGGCACGCCGTCGAGGCCCGGCTCAACGCCGAGGACCCCGACCGCGACTTCGCCCCGGCGCCCGGCCGCATCGCCCGGCTCGCCCTGCCGGCCGGCCCGGGTATCCGGGTCGACACCGGTGTCAGCGAGGGCGACACCATCCCGGCCGACTTCGACTCGATGATCGCCAAGATCATCGCGTACGGGGCGGACCGGGAGCAGGCGCTGGGCCGGCTCCGCCGGGCCATGGCCGAGACCACCGTCATCATCGAGGGCGGCGCCACCAACAAGAGCTTCGTCCTCGACCTGCTCGACCAGCCCGAGGTGATCGAGGCGACCGCCGACACCGGCTGGATCGACCGTGTCCGGGCCGAGGGCCGCCTGGTCAGCCACCGCCACTCGGCCATCGCGCTGGCCGCGGCCGCCATCGAGGCGTACGAGGACGAGGAGGAGGTCAGCCGGCAGCGGCTGCTCGCCACCGCGCACGGCGGCCGCCCCCAGGTCCAGCACGACACCAGCCGCCCGCTCGACCTCAAGCTGCGCGGCACCTCGTACAAGGTCTCCGTGGCCCGGGTCGGCCAGCGGCGTTTCCGGGTCGGCGTCTCGGCCGGCGGCGACGTGCACTCGGCCGACGTGGTGCTCGAGCGCTTCGACGAGCACAGCGGCCAGGCCCTGGTCAACGGGCGCCGCTTCCGGCTGGTCACCGCCACGCACGGCCCGATCCACCTGGTCGAGGTCGACGGCGTCACCCACCGGGTCAGCCGCGACGAGGGCGGCGTGGTCCGCTCCCCCGCCCCGGCCCTGGTCGTGGCGACCCCGCTCGCCGTGGGCGACGAGGTCGAGGCGGGCGCGCCGATCCTCGTACTCGAAAGCATGAAGATGGAGACGGTGCTCCGGGCGCCGTTCCACGCCCGGGTGCGCGAGTGCCCCGTCTCGGTCGGCAGCCAGGTCGAGACCGGAGCGCCGCTCATGCGCCTGGAGCCGCTCGGCGACGGCGCCGAAGAGCAGACCGGCGGCGGCGCGGACGTCAAGATCGACCTGCCGGCCGCGCCCGAACACAGGCCCGCGGCCGACCGGGCGCTGGAGCACCTGGCCGACCTGCGCAGCATGCTGCTCGGCTTCGACGTCGACCCGCAGAGCCGCAAGCGCGTGCTCGGCGGCTACCTGGCGGCCCGGGCCGAGCTGGGCGGCCGGCCGCTGCCGGGCGAGCTCGACCTGCTCACCGTCTTCGCCGACCTGCTCGAGCTCAGCCGCAACAAGGGCGACGCCGACGCCGAGCCGGGCAACGCGGTGCACAGCCCCCGCGAGCACTTCCACAGCTACCTGCAGAGCCTCGACGCCGAGCGGGCCGGTCTCACCGAGGCCTTCCAGGCGAAACTCGAGGCGGTGCTGGCCCATTACGGCGTGAGCGGGCTCGACCGTACGCCGGAACTGGAATCCGCCGTCTTCCGCGTCTTCCTGGCCCAGCAGCGGATGCCGGCCGAGGCCGCCGTCGTCTCCGAGCTGCTGCGCCAGTGGCTGGCCGGGTCGCCGCCGGCCGAGCCCCTGGCCGAGCGGGCCGGACTCGTGCTCGAACACGTCGTCTCGGCCACCCAGGTGCGCTTCCCGGCCGTGTCCGACCTGGCCCGCGGCGTGGTGTTCCGCTGGTTCGCCCAGCCGCTGCTGCGCCGCAACCGGGCCCGGGTCTACGCCGAGGTCCGCGACGACCTGCGCCACCTCGACGCCCACCCGCAGGCGCCGGACCGGGCCGAGCGGATCCAGTCGATGGTGGCCAGCTCCGAGCCCCTGGTCCGGCTCATCGGGCAGCGCATCGGCCGGCCCGGGCGCGACCACGCCCCGCTGCTGGAGGTCTTGACCCGCCGCTACTACAGCAACCGGGCCCTCACCGAGTTCACCGCCCACGACGTCGACGGCGTCCGGTTCGTCACCACCGAGCACACCGGCCCGCGCGGCCTGACCAAGGTGGTCGCCACCGCCGTCGACATCAGCGCCCTGCCGAGCGCCCTCGAAGCGATCAAGGATGCCCAGGTCGCCGACATCTACGTGAAGTGGGAGGACCAGCCCGACGCGGACGCCATCGCGGCGCGACTCTCGGAGACGCTCTCCCCGCGGACGCTGAAGGGACGCCGAGTCACGATCACCGTGGCCGGCAGCAGCGGCGTCATGCACCACCACTTCACGTTCCGCCCCGACGAGAGCGGCCAACTGGTCGAGGACCGGCTGATCCGCGGCCTGCACCCGCAGATCGCGCAGCGCCTGCAGCTCCAGCGGCTACGCGAGTTCCACCTCACCCGGCTGCCCTCGGCCGACGAGGAGATCTACCTGTTCAAGGCGGTCGCCCGCAGCAACCCGGCCGACGAGCGGCTGATCGCGATGGGCCAGGTCCGCGACCTGACCCCGCTGCGCGAGGCCGACGGCCGGCTGGTGGCGCTGCCGGCCGTCGAGGACGCGATCACGGCCGGCCTCGACGCGATCCGCAACATCCAGGCCCAGCGCCCGCAGAACAAGCGGTTCGACACCAACCGCATCTTCTTCTACATCTGGCCGACCACCGAACTGTCGGCCGACGAGCTGAACGCCCTCGTCCAGCGCATCCTGCCGACCACCGTCGGCGCCGGCCTGGAGGAGGTCGAGTTCCTGGCCCGGCAGCGCACGTCGAGCGGCGAGCTCACCGAGGTCTCGGTGCGCATCACCCTCGAGGCGGGCGGCGCCAAGCTGCAGGTCGGCGAGCCCACCACCGACGTCGTGCAGCCCCTCGACGACTACCGGCAGAAGGTGCTGCGGGCGGCCCGGCGCGGCAACACCTACCCGTACGAGCTGACCGGCATGCTCGGCGACTTCGTCGAGTATGACCTCGTTGACGGCAAATTGGAGAGAACAGACAGGCCTCGGGGGCGTAACACGGCGGCCATCGTCGCCGGTGTGGTGACCACGAAGACCGAGCGCTACCCCGAGGGCGTCACCCGCGTGCTGCTGCTCGGCGACCCGACCAAGTCGCTCGGCTCGCTCGCCGAGCCCGAGTCGGCCCGGGTCATCGCCGCGCTCGACCTGGCCGAGCGGATGCGGGTGCCGCTGGAGTGGTACGCCCTGTCGGCCGGCGCCAAGATCTCGATGAGCTCCGGCACCGAGAACATGGACTGGGTGGCGGCGGCGCTCAAGCGGATCGTCGAGTTCACCCAGGCCGGTGGCGAGATCAACATCGTGATCGCCGGGATCACGGTCGGCGCCCAGCCGTACTGGAACGCCGAGGCCACCATGCTCATGCACACCAAGGGTGTGCTGGTCATGACGCCCGACTCGGCCATGGTGCTCACCGGCAAGCAGTCGCTCGACTTCTCCGGCGGCGTGTCGGCCGAGGACAACTTCGGCATCGGCGGCTACGACCGGGTGATGGGCCCCAACGGCCAGGCGCAGTACTGGGCCCCCGACCTGGCGGGCGCGCGCGACGTTCTCATGGCCCACTACGACCACACGTACGTCCTGCCGGGCGAGACCGGGCCGCGCCGCGCGCGGAGCGACGACCCGGCGGACCGGGACGTGTCCTCGTTCCCGCACACGTTCGCCGGCAGCGACTTCACCACGGTCGGCGAGATCTTCTCGGCCCAGCACAACCCGGACCGCAAGAAGCCCTTCGACATCCGTACGGTGATGCGCGCGCTGGCCGACCAGGACCACATGGTCCTGGAGCGGTGGGCCGGCATGGCCGACGCCGACACGTCGGTCGTGCAGGACGTCCACATCGGCGGGTGGCCGGTCTGCCTGGTCGGCATCGAGTCCCGCTCGGTGCCGCGCCGGGGCTTCCCGCCCACCGACGGCCCGGACACGTACACCGCGGGCACGCTGTTCCCGCGCTCGTCGAAGAAGACCGCCCGCGCCATCAACGCCGCGTCCGGCAACCGGCCGCTGGTCGTGCTGGCCAACCTGTCCGGCTTCGACGGCTCACCCGAGTCGATGCGGAAACTCCAATTGGAGTACGGGGCGGAGATCGGCCGGGCGATCGTCAACTTCGAGGGCCCGATCGTCTTCTGCGTCATCTCCCGCTACCACGGCGGCGCGTTCGTGGTCTTCTCGAAGGCCCTGAACCCGAACATGACGGTCCTGGCGCTGGAGGGCTCGTTCGCCTCGGTGCTCGGCGGCGCCCCGGCGGCCGCCGTCGTCTTCTCGGGCGAGGTCAACAACCGCACGGCGACCGACCCGCGCGTGGTCGACCTCCAGGCGCGGGTCTCCGGCGCCACCGGGGCCGAGCGGGCGGCGCTGAACTCGCGGCTGGCCGAGCTCCAGGCGTCGGTCCGGGCCGAGAAGGTGAGCGAGGTGGCGGCCGAGTTCGACCGGGTCCACAGCATCCAGCGGGCGGTCCAGGTCGGCTCGGTGGACGCCATCATCAGCACGGCCGAGCTGCGGCCGCGCATCATCGAGGCCATCGAGCACGGCCTCAAGCGCTGACAGTTCGGGGGGCCTTGAGCAAGGCCCCCCGGCACCTCACGCGCGCGGCGGCCAGACGCGGTCCGCTTGTGCCCGGGCCACGCGCCGGCGCGTACGCCAAGGGAAGTAAGCCGCGAGAAGACCGGCCAGAATCAGCACCGCGCCGGCGATGATGACGCGCGGCGAGTTGAAGAAATTGGTCGACCGGTTCGTGATGCCGTCGTCGGTGACGAACTGCTCCGGGTGAGCCGGGTCGTACTTGATCTGCAGGGCCGGGTGGGTCGCCGGGTCGCAGTCGCTCGCGTCGGAGCAGGCGATCCGCGCGTCGTACTGCTTGTCGCCGATCCAGTACCGCAGCAGCGCCTGGGCCTGGCCGACCAGCGACGCCTCCTCGTAGTCGAGCAGGACGGCGTTGACCTCCGTGCCCTTGCTCTGCAGGCGATCGGCCTGGGCCGCGTCCTCGCGCTTGACGACGATGCCGCCGATCAGCAGCGCCAGGCCGGCCGCGACCAGAACCCCGGCGGTCACGTAGACGAGCACCTTGCCGCGCGCGTTCGGGTGCGAGGGGTCACCGCTGGACATCCGTCGTTCCTCCTGATTCGTGGGGTGGGCGGGATGACTGTAGCGACCTCACCTGTGCGGCTTCAGCCACCGGGCCGTCGCCCGGACGATCCCGGGCATCGCCGGGTCGCCGGCGATCTCGTCCAGCAGCCGCCGATGCCCGTCGGTGCCGATGCCGTACGTGACGCCGTGCCGCACATGCCCGTCCCCTTGCCGGGCCAGAACGAGACGCCACTGTCGCTCGGTGAAGCTCCCACCGCAGTGCGGCATGGCCCAGGCCGCGGCCCGGCGCACCGCGAGGTCATGGCCGGGACCGGTCAGGAGATCGAGGAGCAACGGCCGGTGTACGCCGGTACCGAGCATCGTCATGGTCTGCAGCGCCCGGGCCGGGTCGGGCTCGCCGGCGCTCCCCAGCCGGGCGGTCGCCTCGGCGGCGACCCGTCGTCCCTCGGCGGTGACGGTCTCTTCCGCTTCCCGGGTGTACGCGCGGGTGGCCGCCCCCAGCAAGCGGGCGGCCTCACCGGACGCGCCGGTCTGTCCCAGCAGGAGGGACAGCCGCTCCCATTGATCACCCCGGAAGTGCCCGTTCTCGATCTTCCGGACGGCCGCGAGCAGCGCACCCTGATGATGCCGGTCGCTGTCCGGCGACTCCAGCTGCTTGAGGACGTACGCGTTGGCGACCGGATCCGCCGTCACGTCCAACAGGGACAGCGGCTCGATCACGGCCGGCCGGTGAGGGTCCTCGACCAGGTCGACGCATGCCTCGATGAGGTGCGGGCCGGCCGCCGGATGCTCGAGGAGCAGCCGGCTGGCCGCCTCCTGCCGTTGCAGCCATCCGGTGCCCTCGTTGACGACCAGGTCGGCGAGCAGCTTCTCGCCGATCTCCCGCCACAGGCCGGACGGGTGCAGCATGAGGCCGGGCCGCTCGCCGGCCAGGTCGGTGAGCTCGCCCCACTGCGGTCCGGTACGCCTCGGCGAACACCCGCCCGCTGCGCAGCTCCCCGTCCGCGCCGAACCGCCGGTTGGCCCTCAGCAGCCAGGCGACGTAGTCGGCCCCGGTCAGCGTCACCGGTCTTCCCGCGCGGCCGGCCCACGCCGATGGCGCGGCACGACCTCCGGCGCCGTGCGGATCTCCACGATCGCCGGCCCGGTCCGAAGCGCCGCCCGCGCCACGCCGGCCACGTCATCGGCGCTGCCGACCCCGGCGCCGCCCGGGTTGAGCAGGAACAGCGTCAGATCCAGGCCGGTGAGTTCGCCGGCCGGGGTCAGGTCGCCGTCGAAGACGACCACCTTGCGTCCGGGGGACGCCAGGGCGGCGCCGATCGCCAGCGGCAGGGCCCGGCTCTCGGCGGCGATGAAGCGGCCCTCGCGGGGACGGGCGATGAGCGCGCACGCGAACGCCTCGCACCGGCCGCCACCCACCACCACGACGGCGTCGGCCGGGATGAGCTCATCGATCGTGGCCAGCGCCCGCCTGGGGTCGACCGTCCCGGCCGGGATCGGCGGCGCGTGGTCCCGCAGATCCTCCCGCCAGCACTCGGCGGCCGATCCGACCGGCGTGAACCACGGCGGCCGCCGGGTCGCGGCGTCACCGAGCAGGGCCAGGATCTCCGCCGCGTCGCCGTCACCGGTCGCCGACCGCGCCGTTCCGAAGGCCAGCACCAGGTCGGCCGCGCGGAGCACCCGCTCGGCGGCCGGGTGGGCCAGGTCGCCGGCCAGCCCCAGGTCCTGCGCGTGACCGTCGAACAGGCCCTTGGCACCGAGCGTGGTGGCCAGGGCGGCTCCGGTGCGCTCGGCCAGAACCCGTACCAGATAAGCACTGTCCGTCGCTTGAAGGCCCCGCCCGGCCAGGAGCACGGGCCGCTTCGCGCGGGCCAGCACCGCCGTCAACCGGCGGGCCACCGCCGCGTCGTCGCCCACCGGCAGACCGATGCGGGGCCGGGGCGCCGGCAGCTTCACCGCGCCGACCCGCACCGGCGCGGCCAGCAGGTCCGGGCCGACACCGACCACCACCGGCCGCAGCCGGTCGGCGGCCAGGCTCAGCGCGTCGGCCAGCACCGCCGCCGGGTCCTCACCGGGCCACATCCGGCGGTACGCGCTCACCTCGTGCTCCACGGCGGCCGCGATCAGCACGACCGCCGACCGGTTCCGCGAGGCCAGCCGCAGCGACGACACCACCTCGCTCAGCCCCAGCCCGTGCGGCACCGAGCAGATGCCCGGCCGGCCGGTCGCCCACGCGTACCCCTCGGCCATCGCCACCGCCGCGCTCTCGTGGTGGGCCGGCACCACCTCGACGCCGCGCTCGCGCAGGGCGAACAGCAGGGCCGCGTTGTCCTCACCCAGCAGGGCGAAGACATGGGTACGGCCACTGGAGAGGATCGCCTCGGCGAAGGCCTGCGCGTGGGTGGAACCGGCCATCGATCTCCCTTGGATCTCGCAGCCCACGGGCGTCTCGTCGAAGGCAAGAAGGATAGCCTCTCCCGAACGGGGACACGAGCGGCGATCATGTATCGTCCCGCCCGTGGGCGACGCTCTCGAACGGCTGATCACGGCGGGTTCCCCGGCTCTGGCTCCCCATTCCCCGGCGCCGGGCCCGCTCGCGGCGCTGCACGACCGCAAGAACGGCTTCTACGCCTTCGAGTCCGCCCTGCTGGTCCGCCCGGTCTCCGCGCCGGCGGCCCCGGTCCTGGACGTGGCCGCCTGGAACTCCCGCCGGTTGTGGGGCGCCGTCTACGGCGCCACCCTGGACGGCGTCACCTTCTTCGCCGAGGACGTGTTCGGCGGCCAGTTCGGCCTGCGCGGCGACGAGGTCGTCTCGTTCAACCCCGAGACCGGCGAGCTCGAGCACCTGGCGCCCTCTCTCGAGGCCTGGGCCACCGAGATCATCGACGACCACTCGGTGATGACCGGCCGTCCCCTGGCCCACGAGTGGCAGCTGAAACACCGGCCGCTCTCCCCCGGCGAGCGCCTGATCCCGGTGGTCCCCTTCGTGCTGGGCGGCGAGTACGCGGTGGACAATCTGCGCCCGATCACCGACGTCGAGGCGATGCGGGTGTACGGCGACCTCTACAAGGTGACCTCCTGAGATGCCCCGGCGGCCCCTGATCATCGCCGCGATCCTGGCCTGGTCGCCGCCGGCTGCGTCACGATGGCGCTGCCGGCTTTCGGCGGCGCGATCGGCCTGCTGAGGCTGGGCGCCGCCCTGGACAGCTCGTCGATCACCGGCGAGACGATGGTGACGATGTTCCTGCCCAGCATCCCGATCGCGATAGCGGCGAACGTGCCGGCCGAGCTTGTCGTCATCCCGGGCCTGCTGATCTTCGCGGCCCTGCTACTGGCGGCGTTCGGCTCGCGCCTTCACGTGCGCCGCGCGCCGGGTCAAGAGCTTGCTGAGGTACGGCCGTAGCACCACCCGGGACACGATCGCCCCCAGCGGCCCGAGCGGCGCGACGACCGTCATCGAGTCGGTCATCCGGGTCCGGCCGTCGCCCAGTTCCTCGAACCGGTGCTCGTGCCGCAGCGACCGGAACGGGCCCCGCGTCTGCTCGTCGACGAACCGGTGCGGCCGCTCGTAGGCGGTGACGCGGCTCGTCATCCGCCACCACAGGCCGAAGTGACGGGCGCGGAACGTCACCTCGTCGCCCGGCCCGAGCCGGCGGCCCCCGCCGGCCGTGGTCGCGGTCTCCCCGCTTCCGGCCAGCGACGCGGCGTGCACGTCCACGTCGAGCTCCAGGTCGAACACGATGGCCGGCGCCGCGTCGATCACCGTCACGACCTCGATCACGGCTCCAGTATTCTCCCCTGGCTTCCGATCTGTGGCAGGGGTGGCATGAACGAGGATCCGCCGGCGATCGCGGCCGGGCTCACCGAGCTGGACGACGTGACCGGGGTGTGGGCCGTCGCCGACCGGCGTCTCGCCGCCGGGGACGCGGCCTTCGTGGCCGACCTGGGCATCGCGGTGTGGCGGCGGCACGGCCAGGACACCCCGCCGCCGTGGCAGTACCGCAGCGTCTTCGACCGGACCCTGCGCCTGCTCAGCCTGAACCCGGGAACGCTCGACCAGGCCCTGCGCCTGATCCGGGTGACCGCCGCGCGGCGCCAGACCCGGTACGCGGCCTCGCTGCTCGCCTCCGCCCACTCCGCGGGCACCCTGCTGCCGGCGGTCGACGCCCACGGCAGCGAGGAGCTGCGCGCCTGCGTCCGCCAGGAACTGATCCTGCGCGGCGCCGAGGTGTGGTACCCCGGGCACCATCCGCTGGCCTGGCTTCCGCCGGCCCTGACGCCCTTGGAGGGCCGGCCCGGCCTCCCCCACTACACCCTGACCGGCGGCAGCCGCGACCTGGCTAATCTGGCCGTGGCCCCAGCCCGTAAGCGCGGCACCGCCAAGCCCGCCCGCGAGACCACCACCGAGGCCGAGGCCGCCGCCATAAGCACCGCGGTCGCCAACTGGGCCGAATCCTCCAACGGCCGCGTCGAGGCGCGGACCTTCGCCCTCGACGACGGCCTCGACGGCCTCCCCGCCACCCTGGCCGCCCTCGGCCTGGCGAGCTACCGCAAGCCGAAGAGCAACCCCGGCCCGTGCACCGCGACCCAGGCCTGGCAGCAGCTCTTCCTCGCGGCCTCGGGCGGCGGCGCCTACAACGGCGGCGACTACGGCGCGTACGGCCGCCTGTTCGCCTGGCAGTCGGTGGCCGCCCTGATCGGCGCCCCACCGGACGCCCCGGCGGCCGACGTGGAGGCTCTGGCTCACGCCGCCGCCTGGCACTCCTTCGCCGGCGCGAGCAAGTGGTTCGACCGGGTCGCCTGGGATCTCGGCCTGGCCGTCGTCTCCCCGGACCGCCGGCGCCTGGCCGTGCTGGCCGCCACCGACACCGACTGAGGCGGTCGGCTTCCCGACGCTGCGCAGCCGTTGGCGCGTGCCGAGGAGTGCACTGAGGTGCAACCCTCAGCCGTCGCCCCGTGGAGGCCGGTCATGGCCGACGAGCTTCGCCCGGGATGGGCATCCGCCGCCCAGTTCGTGGTCGCGCAGACCGCCGTCCTCGGCGCGGTCGCCTATTACATCGGGCAGTCCTACAACGACGGCTACTACGGATATCTGGGTAGTCCCCGCGAATTCTTCGACCCGAAGCTCTACGACGTCCTGCTCATCGGCGGCCGGCACGTGTTCATCTTCTTCGGGATCGGCCTGCTCGCCTGCGTGTTCCTGGTGGCCGGGTCCAAGGGCGCGTCGGCCTGGATCGTCGCCGGCGACACCCGCTATTTCGCGGCGTCCATCGCCTGCCTCGTCCTCGCCTGCGCCGGGCTGATCGCCGGGTACGCTCTCTGGTCCGCGCACCGGGCGGTGCTCGCCTCGGCCCTCACCGCCGCCGCCATCGCCATGTCGGCCTTCTTCGCCTTCCTCGTGTCCGAGTACCCGCACACGGCGGAGCCGGCCCGCCGGTTCTGGCGCTACGGCATCGCCGGGTGCGCGGTGGCGCTCGCCCTGATCAGCGTGAACGCGCTGGCCGAGCTCGCCCACCAGAACGGCGCGAAGGAGGCCGCCGACTCGCTCGGCGAGTTGCCGGTCATCACGATCTACAGCGACCGGAACCTGTTTCTGGCCGGCTCCGGCGTGAAAGTCACGCCGGCGAAAAATCCCCGATTTCGGTACGACGGTCTCCGGCTAGTCCGGTACGCGAATCAGAAGTACGTCATGGTCGGCGCCGGCTGGAAGCCGTCGCAGACCGTCTTCGTCCTGCCCGAGGCGGCGGATTTCCGCGTCGACATCAGCAAACCCGAGGAGGCACCGTGAGCCCGTACTTGAAAGCCGTCTTCGCCGCTGTGGCCGGTGGGCTCATCGCCTTTCTGGCCGCCCTTCTGTCAGCGCTCCAGGGCGAGAACACCGGATTCGACACCATCACCGACGGCCAATGGGTGACCGCGGTCCTGGCCTTGTTCATCGGGGCGGCGGGCACGGGCACCGTCACATACCAGGTGCAGAACCGGCGGTCCGGAACGGACTCCGGCAAGCCCGGCCCGGACGACCGGCCCTAGCTTGATTCCCAACCTCTTCGGCGCGGCCTTTTGGTTGCTCGTGCCGGTGGCTGGCTTCCTGCTGGTGACGATGTGGACGTCGAGGCGGGTTGCCGGGTGCCGGTTGCGGTGTCCTGGTAACCGGCCGGGAGGGTTGTGGTGCTGCCACGGGGTTGCCGGCTTGGCAGTCCAGGTACCGAAACCCTCGCCGGATACGAGCGGGAATGAACATGCCGGTCGGGGCGGGGCGTTCCCCGGGCCGGCGTAGATCCGCGACGGCGCCTCGAGCGAGGCGTAGTTGGGCGCAGGTGCCGGCGTACGGCTTCAGTGCAGAGCCGCGTACGCCACCGAGCAACAGCAGCCATCGACATTTGTGAGTGCAGCCGCGGGCTCGCGGTCAAGCAGGCACAAGAACGGTCTACCGCAATGCGTCATATCGGTCGGTCCGGCGGCGTCCGGATCTGGCGATGAGCGGTCATGATGGGCGCGTCAGGTCGGGATCAACCACGCCGCCAGGCGGTCCTGCTCGTCCTCGGGCATCGGCCAGATGGCGGGCTTGACCCAAGCGACGCGCCCGTGACCGCAGATTCGCGAGCCTTCGTACATCCGGAGCACGTCATCCGGCCCCACGTCTTGCCAGTCCGGAGTGTGCTCGAGAAACAGCGCGAC
This sequence comes from Actinoplanes sp. NPDC048988, assembly GCF_043197815.1. Lineage (NCBI taxonomy): Bacteria > Bacillati > Actinomycetota > Actinomycetes > Micromonosporales > Micromonosporaceae > Actinoplanes > Actinoplanes sp. NPDC048988. Next base: position 225,487 of record NZ_JBICTW010000011.1, read on the forward strand.
CACGATCGCCCGGACACTGTCCCCAGGGCGAATTTGAGGCCGCGAGAAGCCCAGCACGGGTCCTGCGGTCTGCCTTCCTCCAGGCCAATCGGGTAGTCCCCAGTTGGGCCGATACGTGAACCGGTCTCCCGTGGCATAGCCGCCGAGCAGTGGGTTCACACGCCCACCGTCCTTCGCCAGCACAAGATCAAGATTGATCCCGATCGCCAGTACGTTCACCGGTTCCATGAGCGGAGAATAATGTTTCTCTGGCGGCGAAGCCGTACGGATCTGCCGCAGACAAAGCGCGCCGGGCTACCGGACTCGAACCGGCTCATACCTTGCGGTCGTCAGCACAAAAGTGCCGGTAACGGACTTTCCCACCCGCCTTTGCCCGACGCGCCCCATGAGCGTAGTTGCCGACCAGCCAGAATGCATCTCGTAGACGGACTTACCGCCGACAACGCACCGTCGCTGCGTTGCGTCGCCTGCTGAGGAAAGTCGCCGCTACGTTCAGTGACGACCGGCGGTGGCAACCAGGTCGCAGGCTGCGATCGGCACGACTCGGTGGTGTAGGAGCGGGAGTCTTCGCGGATGACTTCGGCGAGGCTGGGCAGTCCGGGCAGGCGGCTGGTCTCGAGCTGGTTGAGCCAGTCCGGTAGTGCTCCTGGCTCGCCGGTGTCGACCATGACGGCGAGGGCTCTGACCAGGGCGTGGACGCGCTCCGCTGCGAGATCAAGGTCAAAGCTCGAGCTAGAGCTTCTGCAGCTGGGTGACGACCATGGCCACCGCGAAGAAGCCGTAGAAGCCGATGGCGATCAGCATGCCGCCCAGGCGCCAGCCCCGCGTGCGGATGGCGCTGGGCAGGTCGCGCAGGTTGAGGCGGACCAGCAGGATCGAGTAGAGCAGGGTGACCACCGAGGCGGCGCAGGTGGACACGATCAGCAGGCCCAGGGGCTGGGTGAAGCCGGCCAGCAGGATCGTCGAGCCCAGGACGATCTCGGCCCAGACGACGGTCAGGTACAGGCGCGGCTCGGTCCAGCGGGTCGATCCGGCCAGGTAGTTGCGGCGCAGGAAGTCCGACGCGACGCGGCCGATGATGTCGAGCAGGCCCATCGCGGCCGCCCACAGCGACACGGCGGCCACGGCCAGGAACAGCAGTTTGAGCCAGCCGCCGACCTGGTCGGCCAGGATGCCGGCCTCGATGCGGAGGAACGACGTGTCGTTCTTGAGGTCGTCGCGGCCGAACAGGGTCTCGTACGCCAGAAGGCTCATGATGCTGATCGTCACGAAGCAGACCGCGACGAACGTGACCAGATGTTCGGTGTTCGCCCGCTTCCACCAGACGCGCCAGCGGCTCAGGTTCTCCTCGTCCGTGGGGAACAGATAGCGGTCGGCGCCGGCCGCCTCCTCGCGGCCGGTGATGGGCGAGACGAGGCGGGGCACGTGCGCGCCCATGCCGTACCGCTTGTCGCGGATCCAGTTGCTGAGGACCAGATTGTGGACACCGCCGGCGCCGGCCGCCCCGATCGCGCTCAGGATGAGGGTGAAGGTGATGCCGTCGGGGATCCGGCCGAACTCGGTGACCGTCGCCGTGGCGGCGTCACCCCACGTGGTCAGGGAGATGACGAAGACGACCACGACGAGCAGGAAGAACAGGGTGAGGGCGACCTTGAGCGTCTCGACGCGTTCGACAGTGGTGTAGACGACCTTGGACAGGGTGAGCAGCAGGCCGACCGCGACCAGGGTGACGATCGTGATCCAGACCGGGTCGCCCCAGCCGACAAGGTACGTGAAGACGGTGGAGCCGCTGGTCGCCCAGCCGGGCCACACGTACTGGAAGGCCCCGGCCAGACAGATGATGACGCCCCACCCTTTCCACCAGCGGGAGAATCCGGCCACGACGGTCTGGCCGGTCGCGAGGGTGTAGCGCTCGATCTCCATGTTGATGACGAACTGGACGGCGAGCGTGCAGAAGGCCAGCCAGAGCAGGCCGAGACCGCCGATCGCGGTCAGGTAGGGCCAGAGGATGATCTCGCCGGCGGCCATGCCGATGCCCACGGCCACGACGCCGGGGCCGATCATCCGGCGGAGCGGCAGGGGCTCGGGCAGGTTTCTCGATGTCTCCTGAACCGCCTGGTCGGTGGTGACGCGCGATCGAGGCATGTCGAACTCCGAGGGGTATGTACGAACCGGTACGTTAGTTATCCGGTGTGACCGCCACCACTGTCAAGCCGCGCGTTCCGCCCTCTCGAACGGCTGAAGTTGGGCCGCTCCTCTCGACGTACCCGGCCCAAGCTCGCGAACCTGGTCGAACCGACAGTCAGGAGAGCCCTGTGAAGCGCCGGATCCGCGCCTTGACGGCCGCCACCCTCGCCCTCACCGGCGGGTGCGGCGCCCCCGCCGCCTCGGCCCCGAACGCGTCGCCGCCGGCCGCCCGCAGCGGTCTGGGGTCCGCCGGCGTTCCCGACCCGTGCGCCCTGCTCGGCCGCGACGACGTGCGGGAGCTGACCCATCGTGAGGTCACCCGGATCGACGAGGACGGCGCCGGAGCGGACGCCGGCACCCGCTATTGCCAGTGGCAGCAGGAGGAGGGCCAGCTGGCGGTCTTCCTGAGCCGGGTGGATCCGGCCGGCTTCCGGGTCATCGTCGACGGGAACGAGACGGTCGACGGGGTGGGCGACGAGGCGTACTGGAACTCAGGGCATTTGTACGTGCTGTCCGGCACCCTGCAGGTCGACGTCTACTCGCGGGGCGGGGACGATCTCCCGGACGCCAAGCGGGTCGCCGAGGCCGTCCTGGCCCGGCTGTGACACCGGATTGAGCGCGTACGGCTGCCCGGCCCGGTGATGGCGCCGGCACAGGACCACATATCCGACCTCGGCGTCGGCGTCGGTGTTGCCGACGACCACGGTGTCACCGTCGCGCACCATCACCCCGCCGGTGACGCGGGCGTTCATCCGCGCCGGCTGCCCGCACCAGCACATCGGGTAGACCTGCAGCGCCTCGACGATGTCGGCCAGCACGACCAGCCGCGCCGAGCCGGGGAACTGCTCCCCGCGGAAGTCCGAGAGCAGCCCGAACGTGAACACGTCGATGTCGTGGTCGTCGACCAGCGCCGCCAGCTGGTCGACCTGCTCGGGCGACAGGAACTGCGCCTCGTCCACGATCACGTGATCGACCCGGGCCCCGTTGTACGACAGCACCCGGTGCACCAGGTCGGTGTCCGCCTCGAACTCGATGGCGTCCGCCTCGAGCCCGATCCGCGACGACACGATCCCCGCGCCGGCCCGGTCGAGCCGGGTCAGCAGCATCCCCGTACGCCCGCAGGCCGCGTAGGTGTGCCGGTATTGCAGCACCATCGTGCTCTTGCCGCTGTTCATCGCCGCGTACCGGTAGTGCAGCTGGGCCACCCGTGCCGCCGCCTCTCGTTTCTGTGCAAACCCGAGAAGACTAACGACTCTTCGGCCGGCAGCGATCATCGCTCCGGTCCGCCCGCCGGGAAGATCCCTTCAAGTACCGGTTTCATGCCCCTGGGTGGACCACCGGGCGCGGTTGCTCGCTACGGTTGCTCACTATGGCTACCTACTCCGGCCCGGCCCGGCTGACCCTCGTCGACGGCACACAGGTGTCGGGCATGGCCTCGCTGAGCACCAACCAGCGCGGCGGTCTCGACAACTGGGGCGGAACTTTCCGCCCCGACCAGGTGACCGACGAGATCCGCAACGCGGGCGACGGTCTCTCCCTCGAGCTGCCGTACGACCAGACGGCCTCCGTCTCGGTGACCGGCGTCCGCCGGCTGCTCGCCACCCAGATCCTGGTCTCGCTCACCGGCAGCGGCCCCGCTCCGTTCTGATTCAACGTTTTGTTGACAACAAAACGTTGAAGTGATCGGATGGGCGGCATGACACAGGCACGTACGGAGTTCGCCGCCCTGAGCCGGATCGCCGAGCGGCACGCCGCCACCGAGGAGCAGCGGCGGCGAGCCTCGCATCCCGCCGCCGTCGAGCCGCACGAGGCCGTACGGCTGGTGGCCGGCCTGACCCTGGGGACGATCGGCACCGAGCTCGGCGAGCCGGATCTGGACGACCAGGACCTCCTGGCGGCCCTGGCCCTCGTCGCTCACGTGCGGGCCGACGTCGACCAGTTGGAGCTGGGGCTGCTGGACGCCGCCCGCGGGCGCGAACTGACCTGGCAGGCCATCGCCCAGGGCATGGGCCTCAACAGCGCCCAGGCCGCCAAGCAGCGCCGCGACCGCCTCGCCGAGCGCCAGGCCGTGACCGAGGGCTAGCGGCTGTCCTTGCGGGCCTGGCGGCGGGCGCCGGCCGCCCTGGTCGAGGCGTGGCGTTTGCGGCGGTCGGGCGTGTCCGGGCGGTTGCCGGTGCGCTGCGGCCGCGGCTTCCCGCCCTTGGCGGGGCGCCGCGGCTTCGCGGCGGCTTTCGCCTCGGCCTCCCGCTCGGCCTTCAGCGCCTCGGCCGCGTCGTGGGCCAGGGTGGCCAGGCGAGCGCTGACCGTCGACAGCAACTCCTCGAAGACCTCGGCCTTGGCCCGGCGCCGGGCATTGCGGTGGTACGCCTTGCCCCGGCCGCCGGTCTCGGGAACACGTTCGGCGGCGCGGCGGCGGTAGTTCTTCACCTGTTTGTCGCGGGCCCGGCGGACCCGGCCGTGCAGCTCGATCAGCGCGTCCTCGTCGAGCTTCTTCAGGCGTTTCGGGCCGGCCTCGCGGACCAGCGCCAGCTCCGCCTCGGTCAGGGTGCCCAGGATCGCGTCCATGACGTCACAGCCTGGTGCTCACCGGGAGGACCGTCTTCATGCGCCGCGGGTGAGATGATCCGGAGGCACGTACGAGGGCCGGTAGTGCAGCGCGTCGCGGACGTTCTTCTGCACCGCCACCGCCGCGAACAGCGCCATCGCGAACGACAGCCCGTAGAAGCCCTTCTCGCTGAGCGCCATGCCGCTGTTGACCAGCCCGACGGCCAGCATGATGACCGAGCCCCCGACGACGGCCCAGGCCAGGCCCAGATAGAGCGCCGTGACGGGCAGCCCCTCGGCCCGGTCCCGGACCGATTTCTGCAGGGAAATGGCCGCGAACAGGCCGAGGACGAGAACCGCCGCGTAGAAGCCTTTCTCGCTGCGGATCATCGACGCGTTCCACAGCCCGACCGCGTACGCGATGACGCCGAGGAACAGTGCCGCCCACGACGCGCCGACGAAGGCGGCGGTGGGTTTGCCGGGCGAGGCGGGTGCGAATGTCATGGCAGCAGCCTTCCCGAGCCCCGCTCCCGGCGGATGAGTACGAGTACCTAAGGCGACTCCGCCGTACCCTCATGAAATAATCAGGTTTGTTTCCCATTACTCTTCCTGAGGAGGCCGCCCTGAGTCCCGTCGCCTTCGAGCTCGCGGTCCAGGACACGCACGGACTCGAGGTGGCGGCCCGTCTCGGCGCCGACCGCATCGAGCTGTGCTCCGCGCTCGCCCTCGGCGGGGTGACCCCGTCACTCGCCTTCGTCGAGGCCGCCGTCGCCACGCCCGGCATCCCACCGGTCCACGTGCTGGTCCGCCCCCGCCCGGGCGGCTTCACCTACGACCCCGCCGAGACCGCCACGATTTTGCAGGACGTACGCCACGTGCTGCGCGCCGGCGCGACCGGGGTGGTCATCGGCGGCGTCCGCGACGCCACCGTCGACACCGACCTGGTCAAGCGCGTCCTCGACGCCGCCGGCGACGCCCCCGTCACGTTCCACCGGGCCTTCGACAGCCTCCCCGACCCGGTCACGGCCGTCGAGACCCTGGCCGCCCTGGGCGTACGGCGGATCCTGACCTCCGCCGGCGCGACCTCGGTGGCCGACGCCCTGCCGGCCCTGGCCGCCCTCGTCACCACGGCCGCCGGCCGGATCGACATCATGGCCGGCGGCGGTGTCACCGTCGACCTGATCCCGGCCCTGCTGCGCACCGGCGTCCCCGCCATCCACGCCTCCGCCAAGTGCCTGATCCCCGACGACCTCACCATCGGCCTCGGCACGTCCTCCCCCGCCGGCCCGGGCGGCCGGGAGACCACCGACCTCGGCCTGGCGACCGCCCTGCTGGCCGCGATCCGGGCCGCCCACTGATCCGGGTCACCGTCGCCGCCGGTACGCCACGGTCGGCCACCACTCGCCCTTGACCTCCCGTGGCCGATCGCGTCGCGGAGCCGGCCCGCAGCGCGACCACCCCGTCATCCATCGCCATCCTCGACCCTGAAGTGACCATTCCCATAAACAGGACTCCAAGAATCCTCTTTATGGCACGCTTCTCTCGTGCGCCTCAACCGGTCGACGGACATCAGCCTCCGGATCCTCATGCTCGGCGCGGTCGGTGACGATCTGCTCACCATCGACCACCTCGCCGAGTCGCTGAACGTACCTCGCCACCACCTGGCCAAGGTGGTGCAGAAGCTTCAGCACATGGGCCTGCTCGAGACCGTCCGCGGCCGCAACGGCGGCGTGCGCCTCGCCACCGCCGCCCGCGACGCCTCGATCGGAGCCGTCGTGCGGGAGCTGGAGGGCGCCACCGAGGTCGTCGACTGCGAAGGCGAGACCGCCTGCCCGCTGAGCCGGGGCTGCCGCCTGCGCGGCGCGCTCCGCAAAGCGCAGGAGGCCTTCTACGCGGCCCTCGACCCGCTCACCGTCGGCGATCTCACCTCGCCACCGACGTACCAGATCCTGGTCAGCCTGTAACAACGGAGGAACCCCGTGCTCTCACAGAAAAGCGCGCCGATCGTCGCCGCCACCCTGCCGGTCGTCGGCGCGCACATCGACCAGATCTCCGGCGTCTTCTACGACACGATGCTGGGCGAGAACCCCGAGCTGCTGAACCTGTTCAGCCGCAGCGCGCAGGCCACCGGCGAGCAGAAGTCGGCCCTGGCCGGCGCGGTCGCCCTGTTCGCCACCCACCTGATCGGCGAGGCCGAGCTGCCGGAGCACGTCGTCGACCGGATCGCCCAGCGGCACTGCGCCCTCGGCATCCGCCCCGAGCAGTACGCGATGGTCGGCAAGTACCTGCTGGGCGCGGTCGCCACCGTCCTCGGCGACGCCGTCACGCCCGAGATCGCCGCCGCCTGGGACGAGGTCTACTGGCTGTTCGCCGTCCGCCTGATCGGCATCGAGTCGCGCGTGTACGCGTCGGCCGGCGTCGACGGCGCTGACCCGTGGCGCACGTACACCGTCGCCACCAAGGTGACCGAGGCCGACGACACCGTCTCGCTGCTGCTCACCCCGGCCGACGGCGGCCCGGTCCCGCACTACCGTCCCGGCCAGTACGTCACCGTCGCCGCCACCCTGCCCGACGGCGGCCGCCAGCTGCGCCAGTACTCGCTGTCGCAGGCCCCGAACGGCGGCACGCTGCGCATCACCGTCCGGCGCGTGCGGGGCACCGACGGCCGCCCGGACGGCGTCGTCTCCGGCTGGATCCACGATGTGGTGCGTCCCGGCGACCAGCTGACGGTCTCCCAGGCGTACGGCGACCTGACCCTGCCCGAGACCGGCGACCACCCGCTGCTGCTCATCAGCGCGGGCGTCGGCATCACCCCGATGGCCGCCATCCTCGACGAGGTGGCGCGCACCCAGCCCGGCCGCACGGTCACGGTGGTGCACGCCGACCGCAGCCCGTCCCGTCATCCACTACGGGCCGAGATCGAGACCACGTCGTCCCGCCTGCACTCCTTCGAAAACCTGGCCTGGTACGAGCAGCCGGCGCCGGGCGCCTTCACCGGCCGCGTCGACCCCGACGAGATCCCGTTGCACCCCGGCACCGAGGTCTACCTCTGCGGCCCGGTCCCGTTCATGCAGGCCGTCCGCTCCGCCCTGCACCGCCGCGGCCTGCCCGAGGACCGCATCCGCTACGAGGTCTTCGGCTCCGAACAATGGCGAACGGTTCCGGTTCCGGCCTGAACTTTTCAGAGATACGGGATTCTCGAAAGGCGGACTGAGAGGGGAACGGCCACGTCGTGGTCCGGGCCGTTCCCCGCTTCCGGGCTGTCCGGCAACGCCCGCCCGCCTCCGGCGGGCTCAGGTCAGAACACGCATCCGCTCACCCTGGCGGCCCAGAATGCTCAGCAGCTCCACCGGATGCCCGCCCGCGCTGCCGAACCAGTGCGGTACGCGGGTGTCGAACTCGGCCGCCTCCCCCGCGCGCATCAGGACGTCGTGCCCGTTCAGCATCAGCCGCAGCGTCCCCGAGAGAACGTAGAGCCACTCGTGTCCTTCATGGACACGCGGATCCGGTTCGCTCTGATCGGCCGGCACGATGACCTTCCACGCCTGCAACGACCCCGCGTGCGGCGTGAGCGGCAGGACGGTGCGCCCGTTGGCCCGGCGCGGGACCATGCGCACCCGCGGATCGCCGACCGGCGGCGCGCCGACCAGATGCTCCAGGGGCACCTGGTGGGCCTGTGCGAGCGGCAGCAGCAGGTCGAGGGTGGGCCGACGCTGCCCGCTTTCGAGCCGGGAGAGCGTGCTCTTCGAAATTCCGGTCATCCCGGCGAGTGCGGCCAGCGTGAGACCGCGGCGGTGGCGCACACGCCGCAGACGGGCGCCGACTTCGGACTGTTCCATGCCGCGATTCCAGTGCCCCGTCCCAGTACCGGCAACGTTATTTGCCGTTCCGGCACACCCGGGCGCAGTCTGGCCGTCATGAGCGAACGAGCGATGACACCACCGTCCCGTCACCACATGGCCGTCATGATCTGGCTGGCCGTCTTCCCGACCCTCACCGTCCTGCAGTTCCTGCTCGGCCCCGTGCTGCGCGACGCCCCGATCGTGCTCCGCACGCTCGTGTTCGCCTCGGTCGCCGTGCCGATCGTCATCTACGGCCTGATGCCGCTCCTGCAACGGCTGCGCGTTCTCGTGCTGGCGGGCCGTTGCGGTAAATGAGAGGCGCCTGGCGATCTTGAAGGGCTAGCGTGACCGGCAACGGAAACGCCATCCCGGTAAGGGGGAGAGCAGTCATGCAGCGGGTCAACGACCGTCTGATCAATTGGGCCAGCCTCATCGAGGCCGGCACCCTGGCCCAGGCGGAAGCCGCTTCGACACTGCCCTTCATCTTTCCGCACATCGCCCTCATGCCCGACGCCCACCTGGGCAAGGGCGCGACCGTCGGTTCGGTCATCCCGACCCTCGGCGCGATCATCCCGGCCGCCGTGGGTGTCGACATCGGCTGCGGCATGGCTGCCGTCCGCACGCAGTACCACCGGGACGACCTGAAGCCGGACCTGGCCGGGCTGCGCACCGCCATCGAACGCGCGGTGCCACTGTCGGCCGGCGTCTACAACACGGCGATCACCGACACCGCGGCCCGCCGGGTCGAGACGCTGACCGCCAAGGCGGAGAAGGCGGGCTTCGAGCCGGGACGGTACGCGGGGAACTGGCAGCTCCAGCTGGGCACGCTCGGCAGCGGCAACCACTTCATCGAGGTGACCGCGGACGAGACCGGCGCCGTCTGGCTGTTCCTGCACTCGGGGTCGCGCGGGGTCGGCAACAAGATCGCCACGCATCACATCAAGGTGGCGCAGGAGCTGATGAAGCGCTACTGGATCAGCGTGCCCGATCCCGACCTGGCGTACCTGGCCGAGGGCACCGACGAGTTCTGGCGCTACATCCGCGAGCTGCGCTGGGCCCAGGACTTCGCCCTGTCCAACCGGGACGAGATGATGGACCGGGTGGTGGCCTGCTTCGCCGAGTTCACCGGCGGCCCGGTCGAGGAACTGGAGCGGGTCCAGTGCCATCACAACTACACCGAGCAGGAGACCCACTTCGGCAAGAAGGTGTGGCTCTCGCGCAAGGGTGCCATCAACGCCGAGCCGGGCCGGCCGGGTCTGATCCCCGGCTCGATGGGCGACGCGTCGTACGTGGTCGTGGGCAAGGGCAACCGCCTGGCCCTGAACTCGTCCCCGCACGGCGCCGGCCGTAACTACTCGCGCTCGAAGGCCCGCAAGACCTTCACCCGCGAGCAGCTGCGCGAGGCCATGAAGGGCATCGAGTACCGCGACACCGACGCGTTCCTCGACGAGATCCCGCAGGCCTACAAGCCCATCGACGTGGTCATGCGGGACGCCGGCGACCTGGTGGAGATCCGCCACACCCTGCGCCAGATCGTCAACGTCAAGGGCGACTGACGCGATTCGCGGTACGGCCCGGGGAGCCCCCGGGCCGTACCGGCGCTAGCTCGCGGGACGTTGCCAGGGCTTCCCGACGATGGCGTAGCGCACGGTGCTCGAACCGACCACGGTGCCGGCCGGAACGCCGTCCTGGTCCTCGGTCAGGCGCTTGCGCTCGCCGATGAACGCGCCCGTCACCGGGTCGATGACTATCTCCTGCTGCTTTCCCGCGGCGGTGATGCCCAGGGCCGTACCGGCGCGGCCGTCGAGGGTCACCCGCCGCTCGGAGATCTCCAGCGGGGGCAGGTAGGTCAGGGCCCGGTACAGGGCCGCCCGCAGGTCGGCCGGGATCAGGCCGCTGCGCAGCGCGTCGGTGACGTAGACGAGGACTTCCTGGTCGCGGTCCTGGCCGTGGCCCTTCGTGTCGGTACGGAGACGGTCGTAGAGCCGGCGCGGGTCGCGGGGCAGTTCGGCCAGGAACGCTGCGGTGGGGCTCTGCCAGTTGCCCGGGGCGGCGCACGGGTCGCCGGCGGCCGGATAGAAGTTCCCGCACCGGCCGCTCAGCCGTTCCGGGCTCGACCGGGCGTCCAGGCCGGACCCCTTCACCTGCTCGTCGGTGCCGAGCAGGCGGGTCCGTTCGCCGGTGTCGGTGCGCAGCAGGAACCACTGAGCGGACGGGTCAGCGGGCACCCACGTCTCCTCCCGGGTCCCGAACAGGCCGGCCACGCCGGGGTTGTAGGCGGCGTGCAGGGAATGGGTGGCGATGTACCGGTACGAGCCGGCCGGGATCGGCCCGTCCAAGGCGCGGGTCTGCGCGTCGGCCGCGGTGTTCAGCGTCTGCGCCACTTCCACCATGGCGACCGGTGGCGCGCTGCCGCGAAGAGCCATGGCCACCACCGCCACCGCCACGAGGACCGCCGCCACCGCGAGCGGAAGCCGTGGCCATCGCCGCCGCCGGTCGGCGGGCCGTTCCTCGATCTCCGCCAAGACACGCGTGCGTACCCGCCGCAGCGCCCCGGCATCCTCGCCCGGCACCGGGTAGAGGTCGTGCAGAGCCTCATCGAGTTCGTCGATCATGACTCTCCTTCGCGCGGCGAGAAAGCCGGCCGAGGCGTTGTCGCCGAGGCCGAGCGCAGGGTGCGGCGGACGCGGTGCAGGCGGGAGCGGACGGTGCCTTCCGGTATGGCCAGGGCGGCTGCGATCTCCCGCGTGTCGAGGCCGGCCAGGCTGCTCAGCAGGAGCACGTCACGGTCGCCGTCGGGCAGGGCGGCGATCGCGGCGGCCAGGCCGGCGAGCCGGGCCCGGGCGTCGACCCGCTCGGCCACCTGGTCCTCGGTGCCGTCCACGCGGGTGCTGTGCCCGGACAGCCGCTCCGACAGGCGCTGCTGCTGAGCCTGGGTGCGATGGTGGCGGCGGAGCAGATTCACGGCGATCCCGAACAGCCAGGACCGGGCGGTGCCCCGCTCCGGGCGGAAGTCGCCGCGGGCCGACCACCCCGTCAGGAAGGTCTCGGCCACCAGGTCCTCGGCCTGTACCGCCCCGACCTGCCGGGCCAGGTAACGCCACAGCCCCGGCGCGTGTTCGTCGAAGAGTACGGTGAATCGTTCCCGGGCCCGCGGGCCGCTGAGCCAGGGATCCACATCGGCCACCGGTGGGCCGGCGGCCCCGGCCGTTCGTAGGGTCATGCCAAGTATTGCCAGAACGCGCCGGAAGCGTTCACGGCCCCTCGAACGGCACCACGGTGACGCCCGGCCAGCGGACGTCCGGCCGATGCCGTTCGAGGCGGGCGCGGAACCGTTCGAGGCCGGCGCGCCGCGGGTTGCGCCGCCAGACGCCGTCGAGGAGGTCGTCCAGCCCGAACGGGGCGCACACCTCGATCCCGCCGTCCGCGCGCAGGCGCACCGCCACGGCGGTCGCGGTTTCCGGCCACGTGCCGACGGCGTCCTCGACGGACGTGAACGGCTCGACCGGGCCGCCGCCGAACTTCGCTGGGTACCACGTGTGCACGGCGGCCTGGTTCTTCGCCTCCCACGGGACACCCGGCAGCCGGCGCTCCAGCCGTTGCGTCACGCGGTCGTCGTTGGCGCGGCTCAGGTCGCCCGGGTCGAAGAAGGCCACGTCCACATCCCGTACGGCCTCGGGACGGAACCCGGCGCCGAACCGCTCACCCCACACCAGGTCGCGCAGAGCCCCGGCCCCCACCCAGGCGTCGGGCACCGCCTCGTCCCGCACCGCTGTGAGCACACGCGTCATCCACGCGTCGCCCCGGATCAGGCCCGCCAGTGTCTCCGCCGTCGTCATGGGTCCAGAATGCACAGGCTCAGCGCCAGCTCTGGCAGCGCAGCGAGCACAGGTAGCGCCGGGGCGCCCGGTCGCCCATCCGGGTGCGGATCCGCTCGGCGACCGCGTCGAGCAGGGGTTCACGGACGGCGGGATCGAGTTTGCGGTACGCCGACTGGGTGCGCAGCAGGTCGGCGAAGCCCCGGCCGTCGAACCACTGGACCACCGGGTACCACCGGCGCGGCTCGGCGAGCACCTCGTCCTCCAGCGGCGGGTGGCCCCAGTGCGGGTTGCCGGGGTCGAACCGCTCGTGCAGGTCGGCGGTCTCGCCGTACACCTCCGGATCCCCCGCGCGGCGTACGACAGTGAAGTCGAGCAGGGCGAGGTGACCGGCCAGCGCGGCCGCCCGGCGCCGCCCGATCTCCGGATCGATCCAGTGCCACGACGAGGCGGCCACCAGGACGTCGAACCGGCGGCCCCGGTCGGGCCAGTCCTCGAAGGCCGCCGTCTCGACCGTCACGTTCGGGAAACCGGCGAGCCGGTGGCGGGCCAGGCCGGCCAGGGCCGGCCCCGGCTCGACGGCGGTCACCGCCCAGCCCCGGGCCGCCATCGAGCGGGTCGCCTGGCCGGTGCCGCAGCCGACCTCCAGCACCGGCGCTCCCGGCGTCAGCCCGGTCAGGCCGGCCAGGTCGTCGAAGAGCGCTTCGGGATAGCCGGGGCGGACCCGGTCGTACAGCTCCGGCACCTCGTCGAACCTCAGCCCCAGCGACTCGGTCATCCGCCCACCCCCTGTTTCCGTCGTCACCCCTGGGCACCCGCGCTACATTCGGCAGCGGTGTTCCAGCTTTCCGCCGCCTTCAACCTGCACAGCGCCAAGGCCTTCGTCGGCCGTGACGGTGAGCTGGCGGTGCTGCGCGCCGCCCTGTCGGCTCCCCCGTCGGCCGTGCTGGTCCTCGGCGAGGGCGGCGTCGGCAAGACCCGCCTGGTGGCCGAGGCGCTGTCAGCGGCGCCCGGCCGGGTCATTGTGGCGCACTGCGACGACCTGCGCGAGCCGCTTCCGCTGGGCCCGATCCTGGACGGCCTGCGCCTGTGCTCGCCGGCCCTGCCGGGTCTCGACCCGGCGGTCGCCGTCTTCGCGCCCTATCTGCCGGCGCTGGCCGCCCTGAGCCCGCCGCCGCCGCTGGACGACCCGCGGGCCGAACGGGCCCGCCTGCTGGGGGCGATGGCCGCCCTGCTGGGCGCGCTGGCCCCGGTCGTGGTCGCGCTCGAGGACCTTCAGATGGCCGACCCGGCGACCCTGGAGTTCGTGACGTGGCTGGCCACCCATCCGGTGCCGGGGCTGACCGTGGTGATGACCAGCCGGGAGCCGGTCGCGGTGCCGGCCCGTGTCGTCCGCCTGGCGCCGCTCTCGCCGGCCGAGGTCGGCTCGCTCGCCGGGACGTTGCTGCGCCGCGATGTTCTGCCGCCGGTCTTCGTGGAGCAGCTGTTCGAGCGTACGGCCGGTGTGCCGTTCCTGGTCGAGGAGGTGGTCCGCTCCCTGGTCGAGCGGCATGAGATCGACCGCATCGACCAGCGCCCCGACCTGCTGGGCGACGTGCTCGGCGACGTGGCCGTGCCGGCCCTGCTGCGCGACGTCCTGCTGTGGCGCATGCGCCCCCTCGACGAGCCCACCCGCGACGTCCTCGGCGCCGCCGCCGTCCACGGCGTGGTGGCCGAGGCCCACGCCCTGGCCGAGCTGCTGTCGCTGCCGGTCGGACAGGTCGAGGAGGCGCTGCGCGACGCCGCCGGGGCCGGGCTGCTGCACCCGGTCGACGACGGGCCGCCCCGGTTCCGGCACACGCTGGCCCGGCAGGTCGTCTACGAGCTGCTGCCCGAGCTCGAACGGCGGATGCTGCACCTGCGCTGCGCCCGGGTCCTGGAACGTCAGGCGCCGCGCCCGGTGGCCCAGTTGGCGCACCACTACCGGCTGGCCGGGAACCCGGCCGACCATGTCCGCAACGCCGAGGCGGCGGCCGACCTGGCCACCGCGCGCGGCGACGACGCCACGGCCGCCCGCTTCCTGCTGGCCACCATGGACCACCCGGAGCTCCCCCGCCGCCAGCGGGCCCGCCTGGCCGGGAAGCTGGGCCGCTCGGCGGTGGAGGGCGTCACCCAGGCCGAGGCGATCCCGGTGCTGCGCCGCATCCTCACCGACCGGGGGCTGCCGCCCGGCGCCCGCGGCGACCTGGGCCTGGCCCTCGGCCGGATGCTGCGCCAGCAGGGCGAGGCCTCGGCCGGTTACGAGGAGATCGAGCGGGCCGTACCGCACCTCAAGCAGCACGGCCGCCGCGCGCGGGCGCTGGCCATCCTCTCCGCCCCCGACACCGTGCTCGACCGGCACGTGGACGAGCATCTGCGCTACTGCGCGGCCGCTCTCCAGGCGGCGCGGCAGTCGGGTGACCCGTCGGCCCTGCTGTCGGTCGAGATCGCCCAGTTGTCGCTGCGGCTGGAGCTGGACGAGCCGGGGGCGTGGCCGGCCGTGCGGCGGGCCCTGGACGATCCGCGCTTCGCCGACCACCCCCGCGACCACCTGCGCGCCTGCCTGAACTGGGCCCAGGGCGCCCTGCACACCGGCCGCGACGACCGCGCGGCCCAGCTCCTGGCGATCGCCCGCGGCCTGCCCGCCGCCGCCGAGTACGAGCGGATCCGCCCGGTCGCCGAGCTCACCGAGCACGCCCTCGACCTGGCCACCGGCCGTCTGGACGGTCTGGAGGACCGCCTCCTGGCCTTCCTGGCCCGCCCCGACCGCCTGCCGCTGACCATGCTGGACGCCCGCCTGTACCTGGGCCGGCTCCGGGCCCGGCTGGGGCGGGCCGGTCAGGCCGAGTCGGACCTGCGCTCGGTGATCGCCGACGCCGAGCGGGTGGGTGCCGCCTGGCCGTTGATCCCGGCCCACACCGCCCTGGCCGCCGTGCTCGGCGATCCGGCCCCGGCCCGTACCGCGATCGCCCTGGCCGGCCGCAAGGGCCTGCCCGCCTGGGGCCGTTCGGCCGCCGCGGTGATCGAACGGCTTGCCTAAACGTTTTAGGCATGCGCATAATGGCTTTCGCAAGGAGGTCATGACATGGCGAGAGCGGGACTGACGGCCGACCGGCTGGCCCAGGCGGGCGCCGAGCTGGCCGACGAAGAAGGCTTCGACAACGTGACGCCCTCCGCGCTGGCCCGGCGCTTCGACGTGAAGGTCGCCAGCCTCTACTCTCATGTGAAGAACGCGCACGACCTCCGCGTCCGCGTCGCCCTCCTCGCCCTGGAGGAGCTGGCCGGGCTGGTCGCCGCCGCGCTGGCCGGCCGGTCGGGCCGCGACGCGCTGGCCGCCCTGGGCGACACCTACCGCGACTACGCGCGGGCACATCCGGGTCGCTACGCCGCCACCCAGTTCCCGCTCGACGACGAGACGGCGATGCGCAGCGCCGGGCCGCGGCACTCGCAGATGACGCGGGCGGTCCTGCGCGGCTACGCCCTGACCGAGCCCGACCAGACCCACGCCGTCCGCCTGCTGGGCAGCACGTTCCACGGCTTCATCGCCCTCGAGCTGTCCGGCGGCTTCTCCCACAGCACACCCGAGGCCGGCG
This sequence comes from Actinoplanes sp. NPDC048988, assembly GCF_043197815.1. Classification (NCBI taxonomy): domain Bacteria; kingdom Bacillati; phylum Actinomycetota; class Actinomycetes; order Micromonosporales; family Micromonosporaceae; genus Actinoplanes; species Actinoplanes sp. NPDC048988. The sequence goes on from NZ_JBICTW010000011.1 coordinate 241,489, forward strand.
AGAGCTGGAACCGCATTCTCGACGTCCTCGACGTCACCCTTCGTCACTGGCCCGCTTCGTCACCGGCCCCGAGGGACACACCATGATCACCACACCGATCACCGCCGAGGTCGTCCGCGGCGCCGTCGAGCTCGAGCCCACGGCCCACGGCCTGCTCCCCCATCGCCTGCCCGGGTGGGCCCGCGCGCAGACCCCCGACCCGCAGCTGGCCATGGTCGAGGCACAACCTTCCGGGGTACGCCTCGTCTTCCGCACCCGCGCCACGACGGTCGAGCTGCTGACCGTGCCCACGAAGCGGGTCTACCCCGGCCTCCCGCCGCGCCCCGAGGGCGTCTACGACCTGCGGGCCGACGGCGCCCTGGTCGCCCAGGCCACCGCCGCCGGCGGCAACGTCATCACCATCGACATGTCCACCGGCAAGTCCGGCTACCAGCCCGGCGGCCCCGTGACGGTGCCCTTCACCGCGCTGCCGGCCGGCGACAAGACCGTCGAGATCTGGCTGCCGCACAACGAGACCACCGAACTCGTGGCCCTGCGTACCGACGAACCGGTCGAGCCCTGGGCCCCGACCGGAACCGGCCCGGTCTGGGTGCATCACGGCAGCTCCATCAGCCAGGGCTCGAACGCCACCAGCCCGACGTCCATCTGGCCGGTCGCGGCCGCCCTGGACGCCGGGGCCGACCTGCTCAACCTGGGGTTCGGCGGGAGCGCGCTGCTGGACCCGTTCGTGGCCCGGACGATCCGCGACACCCCGGCCGGCCTCATCACCCTCAAGCTCGGCATCAACCTGGTGAACGCCGACCTGATGCGCCGCCGCGCCTTCGCCCCGGCCGTGCACGGCTTCCTCGACACCATCCGGGACGGCCACCCGGCCACCCGGCTGATCGTGGTCTCCCCGATCCACTGCGCGATCCACGAGGACACCCCCGGGCCCGGCGCCTTCGACCTGGAGGCCCTCAAGACCGGCGAGCTGAAGTTCATCGCCACCGGGACTCCGGACCCGACCAAGCTCACCCTGCGCGTCATCCGGGAGGAACTCGAGCGCGTCGTCACGGAGCGGAACGACCAGAACCTGACCTACCTCAACGGCCTCGACCTGTACGGCGAAGCCGACTCCCGGGACCACCCCCTGCCCGACCGCCTGCACCCGGACACCGCCACCCATCGCCTGATCGCCGACCGCTTCGTCAAGCGCGTCTTCGGCTGAGGACCGCGGCAGGCTCCGGTTCGACGAAAAGTTCCGCCGAACACCGATGAGTTCGCGCGCGGGCGCGGGTCTACCGGGCAGAACGCCGATGAAGGGACACGACAATGAGCCAGCCAGAGACCCGCACCCTCGCCACGCCCGGCGCGGTGCTGACATACGACGTCCGCCCGGGTGACGGGCCGCTTCTGGTCCTCGTCGGCTCGCCGATGCAGGCCGAGGGGTTCGCGACGCTCGCCGGGCACTTCCCGGACCGGACGGTCGTCACGTACGACCCGCGCGGCATCGCCCGCAGCGAGCGCACCGACGGCGTCATCGAGTCGACGCCGGACGAGCACGCCGACGACATCGCGGCCGTCATCGCCGAGGTGTCCGACGGCGGGCCGGTCGACGTCTTCGGCAGCAGCGGCGGGGCGGTGAACACGCTCGCGCTCGTCGCGCGGCATCCCGCCCTCGTTCGTACGCTGGTCGCGCACGAACCCCCGTCGCTGCCCGTCCTGCCCGACCGGGAGACCGCCACCGCGGCGACGGTGGACATCCACGAGACGTACCAGAAGTCCGGCATGGGACCCGCGATGGTCAAGTTCTTCCTGCTCACCGGGGCCAAGGGCGAGATCCCGGCCGGTTTCGCCGACCAGCCGGCGCCCGATCCGGCGCAGTTCGGGCTGCCGGCCGAGGACAGCGGCGACCGCGCCGACCCGCTGCTGGGCCAGAACCTCATGTCGTGCACGCACTACGAGTTCGACTTCGGCGCGCTGCGGGCCGCGCCCACCCGGATCGTCGTGGCGGTCGGCGCCGAATCCGTGGGCGAGCTGGCCCATCGGGGCGGCGAGGGCGTCGCGGCCCGGCTGGGCACCGAGGCGGTCACCTTCCCGAGCCACCACGGCGGCTTCCTGGGCGGCGAGTTCGGCATGACCGGCGACCCGGACGGCTTCGCCGCGGCGCTGCGCGAGGCGTTGCGCTAGTCACGCTTTATTGCCAAGGCTTTGCAGCAGGGGCTCGGGGGAAATAGCGTCCGATCATGACCGCCACCTCCCGGGCCGCTCGATTTCGGGCGAGCCTGACCACCGCCGACAAGCGGTCGCTGTACGGCATGGCCGGCTTCATCGTGCTGCTGCACGTGGTCGGGTTCGGGCTGCTGTTCGGCTTCGTGGTGCCCAAGCACTTCCATCTCGGCGGGGCCCATCCGGTCTTCACGGTCGGCGTCGGGGTGCTCGCGTACACGTTCGGGCTGCGGCACGCGTTCGACGCCGACCACATCGCGGCGGTCGACAACACCACGCGCAAGCTCATGCAGGACGGGACCGGGCGCAAGCCGCTGTCGGTGGGTTTCTGGTTCTCGCTCGGGCACTCGACGATCGTGTTCGGGCTCGCGTTCCTGCTCTCGTTCGGCGTCAAGGCCCTGGCCGGGCAGGTCGAGGACGACGGCAGCGCGCTGCACTCGGTGACCGGGGTGATCGGGGCCTCGGTCTCCGGCGTCTTCCTGTGGATCCTCGGGATCCTCAACCTGGTGGTGCTGATCGGGATCATCAAGGTGTTCCGGGCCATCCGCCAGGGACGCTACGACGAGCAGGAGCTCGAGGAGCAGCTCAACAAGCGCGGCTTCATGAACAGGCTGCTCGGCGGCCTCACGAAATCGGTGCGCAAGCCGTGGCACATCTATCCGGTCGGGGTGCTGTTCGGGCTGGGCTTCGACACCGCCACCGAGGTCGGGCTGCTCGTGCTGGCCGGCGGCGCGGCCGTGTTCAACCTGCCGTTCTACTCGATCCTGGTGCTGCCGATCCTGTTCGCGGCGGCGATGTGCCTGATGGACACGGTCGACGGCGTCTTCATGAACGTCGCCTACGGCTGGGCCTTCGCCAAGCCGGTCCGCAAGGTCTTCTACAACATCACGATCACGTCGATCTCGGTGGCGGTGGCGCTGATCATCGGCACCATCGAGCTGATCGGCGTGCTCGACGACCAGGCGCACATCACCACCGGGCCGCTCGCCGCGATCGGCGCGATCCCGCTCGACTACGCGGGCTACGGCATCGTCGGGCTCTTCGTGGTGGCCTGGGCGGTCGCCCTCGCAGTCTGGCGTTTCGGCCGCATCGAGGAGCGCTGGTCGGCGCCTAAATAGGCCGGATCTCCTCGGTGCAGGCCGGCTCGCCGGCCTGGATGCGGGCGGTGACGTGGCAGGCGACCTGGCGCAGCATCGTGATCTGCTCCTCGGTCAGCCCGTCGATCACGTAGCGCCGGACGGCCTCGACATGCCCGGGCGCGGCCCTGACCACCAGGTCCCAGCCGTCGTCGGTGAGGATGGCGACCGTGTAGCGCCCGTTGCACGGGTCGGGCTCACGGCGCAGCAGGCCGCGGGTCTCGAGGCGCTTCACCACGTTCGACAGGCGGGACAGTGAGCTGGCCAGCCTGCGCGCGAGCTCGCTCATGCGCAGCGTGCGGCCCTCGGACATCGACAGGCCACTGAGCACCATGTAGTCGAACAGCGTGATGTTGTTGTCGCGCAGGAGCTGGGCGTCAAGCGCGGACGGCAGCAGGAACATCAGCTGAGCCAGCGAGATCCACGCCTCGCGTTCCTGATTCTCGAGCCACCGCGGTTCCGCCTGCATGCCCAGAAGAGTACGGCTCGGACGCGACTCCCCCGGAAACAGACGTGACACATCTCCCATATTCAAGCTTGAAGTGAACCTGCTACCTTAGCTTCAAGCTTGAAGCAAGAATGAGAACGTCACCGAGGAGAGCTCCCATGACCCTGTTCCGCCTGGACGCCAGCATCCGGATCGACGGCTCCACCAGCCGCGAGATCGCCGACATCGTCGAGCAGGAGTGGCTCGCCTCCCACCCCGGCGACAAGGTCGTCAACCGGCACGTCGGCGCCGAGCCCATCCCCGCCACCGCCTGGGGCAACGCCGTCGCCGGGGGCGCCACCGAGGAGGCCGCCCGCACCCCCGAGCAGCGCGAGGCCATCGCGCTGGCCCAGACCCTGGCCGACGAGCTGATCAACGCCGACGCCATCCTGTTCGCCGTCCCGCTCTACAACTACGGCGTCTCCCAGCACTTCAAGACGTACGTCGACCTGCTGCTCACCGCGCCCAACGCGTTCGGCCAGCAGTTCCTCAAGGGCAAGCCGGTCGTGCTCGCGACCGTCCGTGGCGGCGCCTACGGCGCGGGCACTCCCCGTGAGGGCTGGGACCACTCCACCCCGTACCTCAAGCGGGTCATCGCCGACATGTGGGGCGCCGACCTGACCATCGTCGAGCGCGAGTTCACGCTCGTCGGCTCGAACCCGGCCCTCGACCAGTTCACCGACGCCGCCGCCGCCATGCACGCCGAGGCCCTCGACGCCGCCCGCGAGGCGGGCAAGGCGCTGGGCGCTCTTCCCAACGGCCTCTGAGTTCGGCACTGTGAACGGGTGAGCCGATTCGTCGATGAAGTGATCGCGAACGCCGCCCGCGCCCGCACCGGCATGGTGACCGGTGAACCGGGCGAACCCCTCCGCCGCACGTGGGGCGAGGTCCACGACGCCGCCCGCCGGATAGCGGGCGGGCTCGAGCCCGGCCAGGCCATCGCCGTCCTGGCCGGGCAGCCCGCCCAGATCGCCGGAGTCGCGCAGGCGATCTGGCTGGCCGGCGGCAGCATGACGATGCTGCACCAGCCCACTCCCCGGACCGGCCTCGAGGTCTGGCGCGACGACACGGTGCGGGTCCTGCGCATGATCGACGCCGGGGCCGTCGTCGTGGGCGCGCCTTTCGAACCGGTGATCCCGGTCCTCGAGGCGTACGGCATCAAGCATCATCTCCTCGACGATCTGCTGGCGGGCCCGCCGATCGACCGGATCGCCGAGACCGGCGAGGACGACGCGGCCCTTCTCCAGCTCACCAGCGGGTCGACCGCCGAGCCCAAGGCCGTGCGCATCACCCACGGCAACCTCTACGCCAACGTCACCGACTCGGCGCGGCATCTCGGCTGCGACGAGAGCGGCGTCATGGTCTCGTGGCTGCCCATGTTCCACGACATGGGCATGGTCGGCTGCCTGCTGCTGCCCATGCTCAGCGGCATGGAGCTGATCAGCGTCACCCCGGCCGACTTCCTGAGCCGGCCGCTGCTCTGGGCCGAGCTGATGAGCCGGTACGGTGCCACGATCACCACCGCCCCCAACTTCGCCTGGGCGGTGCTCGCCCGCCAGCTCACCCGGGTGCCCGACGGCGCCCTCGACCTCTCGAAGCTCCAGGTGGCCGGCAACGGCGCCGAGCCGATCGACCCGGCCACCATGGAGGCCTTCGTGGCCACGGCGACCCGGTTCGGGCTGAAACCCGAGGCGGTGAACTGCTGCTACGGCGCCGCCGAGAGCACCCTGGTCATCTCGATGTCGGCGATGGCCGACCCGATGCTGCTCGACGTCGTCGACGCGGCGGCGCTCGAGCGGGACCGGCGGGCCGTGCCCACCGAGGGCGGCGCCCGCCGGCTGCCGAAACTCGGCAAGCCGTTCCCCACCGTCGAGGTCCGGGTGGTCGACGACGACGGCAAGCCGCTGGGCGAACGCCAGGTCGGCCGGGTGCAGCTGCGCGGCGAGTCGGTCACCGACGGCTACATCACGCCGGACGGCTGGGAGCCCGCGCGCGACGCCGGCGGCTGGCTCGACATCGGCGACGAGGGCTACCTCACCGACGGCCAGGTCGTCGTCTGCGGCCGCCGCAAAGACGTGATCATCATGGGCGGCCGGAACATCTACCCGACCGACATCGAACGCGCCGCCGGCCGCGTCCCCGGGGTCCGGGAGGGCAACGTCGCGGCCGTACGCCTGCTCGCCGGCGACGGCCGGCCCCGCGAGTCCTTCGCCGTGATCGTGGAGGCCCGCGACGGCGCGCCCGACGACATCGCCCGCGAGGTCACCAGCCGCATCGTGGCCGAGATCGACGCCCGCCCGGCCCAGGTCCGGGTGGTGCCGCCGGGCTCGCTGCCCAAGACGCCGTCCGGGAAACTGCGCCGGGGCGCCGCGCGGGACCTGCTCGGATGACGCGGGCGCTCGTGTTCACCCGCACGGCCGGCTACCGCCACGAGTCCCTTCCGGCCGCGGTGGCGGCGGTGTCCGCTTTCCCGGGTGTCCGCGTCGTGCCCAGCGAGGATCCCGTCGCGCTGCACGACCTCAGCCGGTTCGACGTGGTCATGTTCCTGTCGACGACCGGCGACGTCCTCGACCGGCGCGGGCGCTCGTCGCTGCGGTCGTTCGTCACGGGCGGCGGTGGCTTCGTGGGGGTGCACTCGGCGGCGGGCACGGAGCTGAGCGATCCCTGGTACGGCGAGCTTCTGGGCGCCCGGTTCGCCGGGCACCCGGACGGCGTACAGCAAGCGACGCTCTTCGATCCTGACGGTGTGCCCTGGAAGTTCACCGACGAGTGGTACGGCTTCACCGAGGTCCGCGACGACCTGGAGATCCTGCTGACGGTGGACGAGGAGACCTACGAGCCCGGGCCGTACGCGATGACGGGCCCCCATCCGCAGGCGTGGCGGCGGCCGGTGGAAGCGGGCCGGTCCTGGTACACCGCGCTCGGGCACACGAACGAGGCCTGGGCCGACCCGGCGTTCCTCGACCACGTTCGCGGAGGTATCGCCTACGCCGCCCGCGGCTGACGGGTTCACGCCGGTGACGACGGTCGCGAAAGGGTGTCGCGGCCGTCGCCGCGGCCTAGCGTGGGCGGCGTGCTGGAACTCATCGACCGCTTCGGCTACCTCGGCGTGGCCGGCGTCGTCTTCGTGGAGAGTTTCGGCGTTCCGGCCCCCGGCGAGACCGCGATCATCGCCGGCGCGGTGGCCGCCGGCAGCGGCCACCTGAACATCTTCGGCGTCGCCACGGTCGCCTTCCTGGCCGCCGTCATCGGCGACACCCTCGGCTACGAGATCGGCCGCCGTGGCGGCCGCCCGCTGGTGCAGAGATTCGGCAAGTACGTCCGCCTGACCCCCGAACGCCTGGACAAGGTCGAGGCGTTCATGACCCGCCAAGGCCCGAAGATCATCGTGGTGGCCCGCTTCGTCGAGGGGTTACGGCAGTTCAACGGCATCGTGGCCGGCCTCAGCGGCATGCACTACCGCAAGTTCATCGCCTGGAACGCGCTCGGCGCGGCCCTGTGGGTGGGCTTGTGGGCGACCGGCGGCTACTTCGCGGGCGACCACATCGAGCAGATCGCCAAGGCGGCCAGCCGCTACCTGGTCGTGGTGGCCGCGGTGGCGGTGCTGGTCGTCGTCGCGTACGTCTGGCGCCGTCGCCGCCGGACGGCCGATAGGTGAGAATGTTCGCGCATCTCCCCATCAGTCCCCTCAGGAGGCTCCATGAAGGGCCAGGTCGTCCACTCCCCCACCGGTGAACAGATCGTCCTCGCCGACATCGGGCTGGCCGAACTGTTCGACAACCCGGTCGTCCGGGTGTGGGACGTGTCGCTGCGGCCCGGCGAGACGCACCCGTGGCACCTGCACCACAACCCGTACGTGGTGCTCAGCATCTCCGGCTCGGAATGCCGGATGGACTGGCTGGACGGGTCGGAACCCCGCTTCCTCAACGAATATCGGGGCGGGTCCGTCTACCGGCCGATCTCGCCGGTGCACCGGCTCACGAACATCGGCGACCGCTTCTACCAGAACCGCCTGGTCGAGTTGAAGCAGCTGGGCGAGCTGCGCGCCGAACCGTACCCGGTGGGCGAGGGCGCCCGCAGCATCCCCGGCTCCCCGCTGGAGCACGACCACGTCCGGGTCCGAACGGTACAGGCACCGGCCGAACTGGACCTGGCGCAGGTGCCGCACGTGCTGGCGGCCCTGGACGAGCCCCAGGAGGTCCGCTTCCACGAGGGCGGCCCGCTGAAACTCGAGGGCACCGGCGAGTGGTTCGTGGTGGAGCTGACCCTGCCGATCTAGGAACCGTAGGCGACGAGGCGGTCGTGGCCGTGCGGAAGCCCGAAGCCGGAGACGTCGAGGGCGAAATTGGCGAAGGCCACACCGTCGTACAGCCAAGCCCCCGGATTGTCGGCGAGCACCCGGACAAGCCGCCGCTGCCGTTCATCGAGCCGCCGAAACGGCGTCCCCGCGGCAACGGGCCCGCCCGGGAAGGCGGCCCGCAGCGCCACACGGAGCGCGGTGAGCGCCGGCTCCGCGCTGACGTGGCGCAGCCTTCCCAGGGCGGGGTCGAGCGCGTCCACCCCGATCAGGGGCAGAGAGAGAAGAGCGTAACCCTCGAGGTCCCCTTCGAGGTACGGGATCGAGGGGTCGGCCGGCCCTTCGAAAGCGGCCCAGCCGAGCAGTTCGTCCCGCACGTCCCGTTCCTGGCCGGCGTCCTCACCGCCCACCAGGCGGGCCAGCGCGACCGCGCCGGCCCAGCGCATCTTCGGGTCTTCGCTGAGCAGCGCCCTTCTCGCCACCGGCACACCTTCAGCCATCCCCAGCAGCCCGATCCCGACCACCGCGCCCGGGTCCGCCGCCGCCCCTGAGATCTGCTCCGCTCGCGCTCCTGCCCCTGCCCCTGCCCCTGCCCCTGCCCCTGCCCCTGCCCCTGCCCCTGCCCCTGCCCCTGCCCCTGCCCCTGCCCCTGACCCTGCCCCTGACCCTGCCCCTGACCGATTTTTCAGGATTTCCAGCGACTTAATCTCGCCGGGAAACCAACTCAAGAGATACGCCGCCGACGCGGCGACATCGTCGTCCCCGGCGGCCAGCCGTTGCAGCACAGGCAGACCCGCCGCCACCGCCTCATACGCGCGCAGCTCATCCACCAGGCCTCGCGCCCGCAGTTCGTCCACCCGTACCGTCCCCGGCAGCCACATCTCCTCCGCCCCGATCGCAATGATCCCCAGCAGATAGAGCAGCAGATCCCGATCGGGCGTGGACGCCTCCGCCACCAACTCCAGCAGCCCCGGCACCGCCGCCGCGCTGGCCGGGTAGCGGTTCCCCTGGTGAACGATGCTCGCGTAGAGCGCCCCGAACGCCTCCCGACGCTCTTCCTCGTCCACCGATCTCAGCGCCGCGAGGTGCCCCGGCACGTCCTCCGCCGGCCCGTACGCGTGCCGCAGCCCCGCCCAGTCCACCACCGCGCCATCATGCCAGCCCTTGACCAGCGTTTCCTTCGCCGCCGCCACGCGTTGATCATGCGATGAAGCGGACAGTCTCCCTACTCCTGACGCTCGCACTGGGCACCCTGGCGCCATCCGTTCCGGCGCACGCCGCCGGCGCCCCGGCGCCCGAATTCGGCAAACCAGTACCGGCATCCAGCGCCCCGGCACTGCCAGCCGGCGCCCAGGCACTGCCAGCCGGCGCCCAGGCACTGCCAGCCGGCGCCCCGGCACTGCCAGCCGGCGCCCCGGCACTGCCAGCCGGCGCCCCGGCACTGCCAGCCGGCGCCCCGGCGCTCGCACCCGGCGCCCAAGCACCCACGGCCCACGCACCTACCGACCGGGCGCTGGCGTCCGGCGTATCGGTGCGGGCTCCGGACGCTCTCGCGGCTGCCGTTGATCGGTTTCTCGCCGATCCGGCTCTGGCCGGAGCTCAGGCCGGCGTCGTGGTGGCGGACGCGCGGACCGGCGCGACCCTTCTGAACCGGCGGGGCGGCGAGCGGCTTCTGCCCGCCTCGAACGTCAAGCTGCTGACCTCGGCCGCCGCCATGGCACTGCTCGGGCCGGGCCACCGTTTCGTCACCTCCGTACGAAGCGGCGGCTCCCGGCCGGGCCCCGTCCTCAACGGTGACCTCTACCTGCGCGGCTCGGGCGACCCCGCGCTGACCCCCGCCTCGCTGGACGCGCTCGCCCGCGACGTGGCCGCCACCGGGCTCCGCCGCGTCACGGGGGATCTTGTCGGTGACGACACCGCCTTCGACGACGTGCGGCTCGGCCTCGAGTGGGCCTGGGACGACGAGTCCTTCGCCGGGGCGGCGCCTGTGTCGGCCCTCACATTGTCACCCGACAGTGACTTCCTGTCCGGAACGGTCACCGTTACTGTCGGTGGAACCCCACCCGTCGTACGGCTGACTCCTCCGACGTCTCTGCTGGCCGTCGACAACCGCGCCGCCACCGGGCCCGGCCCGAGCACCGTCGCGGTCACCCGCCGGCACGGCACCGACACGCTTCTGGTCACGGGGACCTTGGCCGCCGGCGCCCCGGCCGAGAAGCGATCCGTTGCCGTGGGTGACCCCACCCTGCTCGCCACTGAGGTCTTCCGCTCGGCGTTGCACCGTCACGGCGTACGGCTGGAGGGAAGAACTCGGACCGGCGAGCCCGCGCCGTCCGGCAGCCGGGAGGTGGCCCGGCATGCCGGGCCGCCGCTGCGCGAGCTGATCGCCCCGCTGCTGAAACTCTCGAACAACAACATGGCGGAACTGCTGGTCAAGGCCATGGGCAACGGCTCCTGGGAGGCCGGAACGGCCGCGGTCGCGGGCTACCTGGCCCGGCTCGGCGTCGATCCGGCCACGCTGCGGCAGGTGGACGGCTCCGGCCTGTCGCGGCGCAACCTGGTCCCGCCCGCCGCGCTGGTCCGGCTGCTGCTCCGCGTGCGCGCGGAACCCTGGTTCGGCACCTGGCGCGCGGCACTGCCGGTGGCGGGCGACCCGGATCCGCTGATCGGCGGCACCCTGCGTAACCGTATGCGCGGCACACCGGCGGCGGGCGTGGTGCACGCCAAGACCGGCACACTCACCGGCGCCTCGGCCCTGTCCGGCTACGCCGACGGTGTCCACCCGGTCGTCTTCTCGGTGATCGTCAACAATCAGCTGGCCGCCTCCGTCACCCCGGCCATCGACCGCCTCGTCGTCGCGCTGAGTGACCAAGGATCGCCTGACGTCTGATCCTGAGTGCTCGCGGGCGCGCCCCTGCGTCGGCCGACTGGCGTACGGCGAATACGGTATGGCGGAGACTTCGCTGGGATGACGACGGGATGATCCCCGTCGAGCGATGCTGGTCAGGGCAGGATGCCGCGGCACCGCGCATCGGACGACTCTGGAGAACGGCACCGTGACGACCGAACAGCCCGCTGTGAGCGGCGACCAGATCGCCCGGCGGGCCGAACAGACCGTGGCGGTGCCGACGGCGCCCTCCACGTTCGCCGACGATCTGGGCCACTTCATGCTGGTGTACAAGTTCGGCCTGGCCGAGATCGGCACGAAGATCTCGATCCTGGCCGAGGAGCTGGCCCACCGCGGCCGGGGCAACCCGATCGAGCACGTGCTCCCCCGCCTCAAGACCACCCAGAGCCTCACCGCGAAGGCCGACCGCATCGGGTGCCCGCTCAACCTCGACGACCTGCGCGCCCGGATCCGCGACATCGCCGGCATCCGGATCGTCTGCAGCTTCGTCTCGGACGTCTACACGGTCGCCGACATGCTGACCCGCCAGCCCGACGTCACGCTGATCGAGACGAAGGACTACATCGACCGCCCGAAGACCAACGGCTACCGCAGCCTGCACCTGATCGTCGAGATCCCGGTCTTCCTGTCCGACCGGGTGGTGTCGGTACCGGTGGAGGTCCAACTCCGTACCGTCGCCATGGACTTCTGGGCCAGCCTGGAACACAAGATCCATTACAAGTACGACCCCGACGTCCCCGCCGCCCTCCGGCAGGAGCTCGCCGCGGCGGCCGAGGACGCCGCCCGCCTGGACGTCCGCATGGAACGCCTGCACCGCGAGATCCACGGCCCCCGTCGCTGAGCCGGAGCTTCACACCCCTAGCGCGACCCACTCGATCTCGTCGCCGTCGCTGCCCACGTCCTCGCGGGTGGCGATGTTGACGCCCAGGCCGGGCACGTCCATGCCGTCGGTGAACTCGACCGGCTCCCGCAGCTCGAAGCCACGGGCGGTGAGCGCCGGCTCCAGGGTGCCGAACGTCGTGTCGTACAGCTCGATCCCGTCGTACTGGAGCGAACCGGCGATGAACAGGATCGACGTGAGCAGCCCGTCGTCGTACCGCAGGAAGAGAGTCGTGTGCTCGTTGCTGAACTGGTCCTCGTAGGGCCGGTTCTCGTCGGGCGCGCCGAAGCGGCCGGCCAGCGCGGCCCGCAACCGGTCGCGGCCCGTCCTGAGCAGCACTTCGACGTCGCCCGACCGGAGCCCCTGGTGGGGCACCAGTTCCCAGCGCTCGGCCATCCGATCCTCCCAGAAAAGGATCATGGTAGCCGGGTGTCAGGGTGCCGCCTGGAACACGAGGTTGAAGGGGGTCTCGGCCACGCGGCGGAACTGGGAGAAGCCGGCGCCGGTGGCCACGTCGCGCAGGCGGCGCTCGCCCGCCTGCGCGCCCAGGGCGGCGCCGACCTCCTGGGAGAGTGAGTTCGGCGTACACAAAAGGGTCGAAGCTCCGTAATAGACCGCGCCGACCGGGTTCAGATTGTCGCGCACGGAGTCGCCGGCGAACGGCTCGACGATGAGCAGGGAACCGCCGGGCGCGAGCCGGGAGCGCAAGTGAGCGAGGACGCCGCCCGGGTCGCCCATGTCGTGCAGGCAGTCGAACAGGCAGATCAGGTGGTAGTCGCCCTCGAGGTCCTTGGCCGGGCCGGTCTCGAAGCGGGTCCGGTCGGCGACGCCCGCCTCGGCCGCGCGCTGCCGGGCCGTCTCGACGGAACCGGCGTGGTAATCGGTGCCGACGAACCTCGACTGCGGATAGGCGCGGGCCATGAGGATCGTGGAGGCGCCGAGGCCACAGCCGATGTCGGCCACCCGGCCGCCGGCCTTGAGCGTGGCCTCCACGCCGTCCATGGCCGGGATCCACGAGGTGGTCAGGTAGGCCTGATAGCCGGGGCGGAAGAACCGCTCGCAGCCCTCGAACAGGTCGTGGTGGTGCTCGTGCCAGCCGACACCGGCGCCGGTCCGGAAGGCGTCGACGAGCCGGTCCGTGGAGCGCACGGCGGCCAACATCAGCTCGAAGCCGCCGATCACGCAGGCCGGGCTGTTCTCGTCGGTCAGCGCGACGGCGTGTTCGGCCGGCAGCACGAACCGGTCGTCGCCGGTGAGCTCGACGTAGCCGGCGGCGGCCTGGGCCGACAGCCACTCGCGGACGTAGCGCTCGGCGGTCCCGGTGCGGTCCGCCAGCTCGGCCGCCGTCACCGGCTTCCCGTCGGCCATGGCCCGGTACAGGCCCAGCTTGTCGCCGATCACGGCGAGCGACCCGGTCAGCATCGATCCGAAGTCACCGACCGCCCGGAAGACGAAGTCCATCAGGCGCTGCTCGTTCACTGTCGTAGTCGTCATGCCGGGCAAGCTATGCGGGCCGATTTCCGTTTCGTGTCCGCTTCCCGTCCGCGCCGGCGGCGCCGGGCGCGCACAATCACCGGCATGCCCGGCGAGCTGCGCATCCGGCTGCTCGGCGGCTTCCACGCGGAGGCCGCTGGCGAGACCGTCGCGCAGTGGCATCGCAGCGCCGCCCTCTGCCTGGTCAAGCTGCTGGCGGTGACTCCCGGCCACCGGCTGCACCGCGAGCGGGCCGTCGATCTGCTGTGGCCGTCCGCGCCCTCACGCCTGAACAAAGCGCTGCATTTCGGCCGGCGGGCTCTGGGCGGCGAGCATCTGCTCCTGCGCGGCGAGATGCTCAGCCTGCACGGCTCGCCGCTCTGGGTCGACGCCGACGCCTTCGAGGAGGCGGCCCGGCGAGGCGACATCGACCAGGCCCTTCTGCTGTACGGCGGTGAGCTGCTGCCCGAGAACAGATTCGACGCCTGGGCGTCCACGCGTCGCGACCAGCTGCGCGACCTCATGGCCCCGCTGCTGCTGTCCCGGGCCGACGGGTTACTGGCTCGCGGGGACCGGCGCGGGGCCGTGGCCGCGCTGGAACAACTCGTCGAGGCCGACCCGCTGCACGAGGAGGCGTACGCGCGGCTGATCGCCCTCGAGGAGCGCCATCGCGCCCTGCGCTGGTACGCGCGGATCGAGGCGCTGCTGCGCGACGAGCTCGGCGTCGCCCCGGGTGCCGCGCTGCGGCGCGCCCACCGCGCGCTGCTGGCCGCGCCCGCCCCGGCCGGCGACGGCGAGGAACGCAAGCTGGTCACAGTGCTCGACGCCGACTTCCGGGGCCACCCCGCCCTCCGAAGTGAAGCCGACGACCCCGAACAGGCGCGGCGGGATGTCGCGACGTGGACCGGTCTGCTCGGCGAGATCGCCGGGCGGTGGGGTGGCACGGTCCAGCCCCGGGTCGGCGGCGGAATCATCGCGATCTTCGGCTATCCGGCCGCGCGGGAGGATCACGCCTCGCGGGCGCTGTGGGCGGGCTTCGAGATGTTGCAGCGCTCGGCCGCGCCGCTGCGGATCGGCGCCGACACCGGGGAGATCATCGCACCGGATCCGCCGTCCGAGGCCCTCGGCGACATCGGGGGGACGGTTCTCGACGGGGCGGCCCGGCTGCGCGAGGCGGCTCCCCCGCGCACGCTCCACGCCACCGGGCGTACCCGGCGGGCCGCCCGGCGTGGCGCCTTCCGTTTCGGGGGCAGCCGCCTGCTGGCCGCGTCGTGGGCCGTCGAGCAGCAGCACACCGGCGAGCCGCCGATGGTCGGCCGCGCCGGTGAGCTGACCGCGGTCCTCGGGCTGATCGACGAGGCGGTCACCAGCCGCCGGCCACGCCTGGTCACGGTGGCCGGCCCGGCCGGCATCGGCAAGAGCCGCCTGGTGCGCGAGGTCGTCCTGGAAGCCGGGGCGGCCCGGCCCGGCATGCGGGTGCTGCGCGGGCGATGTCTGGCCGCCGGTGACGGCATCACCTACTGGCCGCTCGGCGAGATCCTGCGCGACGCGTGCGACATTCCGCTCAGCACGCCCGGCCCGGTCGCCGCCGAGCGGCTCCGCGGCGCGGCCCGGCACCTGGATCCGCCCACCGTTCACGCCCTGGCCGCCGGGGCCGCCATCCGCCTGCCCGGCAACCCGCTCGACACGGCCGACCCGCGGACGGTGGCCGACGAACTCGGCCGGGCCTGGCCGCGTTTCGTCTCCGCGCTCGCCGCCCGCGGCCCGCTCGTGCTGGTCATCGAGGATCTGCACTGGGCGGGCGCGCCCATGCTGGCCATGGTGACGCGGCTGCTGGCCCGCTCGGCCGGGCCGGTCGTCCTGCTCGCCACCGCCCGGCCGGAGCTGTTCGAACGCGACCCCGCGGTCGCCGGTACGGCCGGCGCCTCCGTCGTGTCGCTCACCGCGCTGACCGACGAGGCCGCCCGCGACCTGGTCACCCGCCTGCCGCACGATCCCGGCCGCCGCGACGAGATCCTGGCCCGCGCCGAGGGCAACCCGTACTTCCTCGGGCAGCTCGCCGCCCACCTGGCCGAGGGCGGTTCCGGCACGGCCCTGCCCGACACCCTGCACGCCCTGCTGTCGGCCCGGGTCGACGCGCTGCCACCGGCCGAGAAACGCCTCCTGCGGGCCGCCGCCGTCGCCGGCCGGACCTTCTGGACGGAGCCGCTGCGCGACCGGCACGACCCCGAGGCGCTGGCCTCCCTCGAAGCACGCGGTCTCGTGCTGGCCCGGACCGGACCGGGGCGAGAGGAGTACGCCTTCACGCACGCCCTGCTGCGTGACGTCGCCTACGCCGCGCTGCCCACCGCGCAGCGGGCGACCGGGCACGCCGACGTGGCGGCCTGGCTCGAGGAGGTCTCCCGCGAGCGCGTCGACGAGGTCATCGAGCTCATCGCCTTCCACTACGCGGCCGCCGCCGACAACGCCGGCCAAAACAAGGCCGGGACCAACGATTGGGTACGGGCGAAAGCCTTCCGCTCGCTCATCGCCGCCGGTGTCGGCGCGCGCCGCCGCTACGCCGTGGACAAAGCGCTCGACCTGCACCGGCGGGCGCTGCGGTACGCCACCGATCCGGCCGAGGCGCTGGAAGCGATCGGCGACGACCACGAAACCGCCTACGCGGGCGACGACGCCGTCCGCGCCTGGCGCGAGGCGATCGCGCTGACCCACGGCGACCGGCGGGCCGCGCTCTGCCTGAAGACCGCCCAGATGGTGGTGGCCCGCTGGGGCGGGTTCCGGGTGCCGGCCGACCCGGCCCTGGGCGACCGGGTGATCGACGAGGGCCTCGCCGCCGTCAGCGATCCGTCGGTCAAGGCCCGGCTGCTCGCCCTGCGGGCGCTGTGCGGCTCACGGTGGTCGTGGACCGGCCGGCCCGACCCTGTGCCCGTCGCCCACCGCCGCCGGGCCGCCGAGGCGGCGTGCGCGCTGGCCGGCCGGCTCGGCTCGCCCCCGCTGCGCGGCGTCGCCCTGCTCGGCCTGGCCGCCGTCCACTTCCAGGAGGGCCGCTACCCCGACGCCGTGCTGAACATCCTGGAACAGACCGGGAACGACGGCAGCGACCGGGACCGCGCCCTGGCCCATCTCGTCGCCTGCCTGCTCATCACCGACGTCCGCGGCGACCACGTGACCGCCTTGGAGCACGCGCTCCTGGCGTACACGGGCGCCCGTGACCTGTCCCCGCACGATCGTCTCCACGGCACCGCTGTGGTGATGACCTGCCTCGAGCACCTGGGCCGGTGGGCCGAGATCGACCCGTACCTGCGGGAGCACCTGGCGCTGCGCCAAGGCCCCGAGGCCGAGATGAGCTGCCCCTACATCCGCTCCGGCCCGCTGGTCGCGGCCCTGGCCCTGGCCCGCCGGGGTGAACCGGACCGGGCCCGGGCGGTGGCCGCCACCGTCACCCCCGACCTGCTCCGGCCGGGCAACCCCGAGGCGGCCCGGGCCCGATTGCTGGTCGAGCTGGGCGACCCGGCCGCCGCCCGCGACCTGGCGCTGTCGCTCGTCACCCGGCGGCGCCGGCCCGGACCCGAGGAGATCCCGCACGAAGCCCTGGCCCTGGTCGAGTCGTACGAGGCCCTGGCCGACCACGAGGCGCTGCGCGACTTCCTGCCCACCGCCCGCTCGGCCGCCGGCTACTTCGCCGCGATCTCACCGCACTGCGACCGCGCCGAGGCCCACTCCCTGGCCGCCGCGGGCGACCACGCCGCCGCGGCCCCCTTGCTGACCCGCGCCGCCACCGCGTTCGACCGTATGTCCCTGCCCTTCCAGGCCACACGCACCCGCCGAGCCGCCGCCGAGCTGAACATCGCCGCACCGCCAGGACGCGGAACTGCGTAGCGAGGTCAGCGGCAGCCTCCGTAGGCTCGCCACCGTGCGACTGATGACCGAACGCCTGCTGCTGCGCCCGCTGCGGCACGGCGACGAGGCGGATGTGCTGGCCTACCGGAGCCGGGCCGACGTCTCGCGCTACCTGGAGGGTGAGCCCATGGCGCCCGGCGACGTGGAGTCCTTCGTCGCGGAGCGGGCGGACGCCACGCGCATCGAGAAGGACGGGGATCGCATTCTGCTCGGCGTCGAGCTTGACGGTCGTGTCATCGGGGACGTACGGCTGCGCTCGGGGCGCCTCGAGGACCGGCAGGGCGAGATCGGCTGGGTCTTCCACCCCGGTCATCAGGGGCACGGCTACGCCACGGAGGCCGCCCGCGCGCTGGTCCGCCTCGGCTTCGACGAGCTGGGCCTGCACCGGGTGTGGGCTCAGCTCGACCCGCGCAACGAGGCCTCGGCCCGCGTCTGCCGTCGCCTGGGCATGCGGCAGGAGGCGCACCTCGTCGAGGAGTCCCGCTTCAAGGGTGAGTGGGGCGACCTGGCCATCTACGCCGTCCTCGACCGCGAGTGGCGAGCCGCGTCCGAACAGCCCGGCTGACGCCCGCCGTCAGGGGCGGACGACGGCGGTGAAGTCGGTGGCGCCGGAAGGTGCCGGGTCGCCGTTGTCGTCCAGCAGGGCGGTGACGGTCAGGGCGGCCTCGGCACACAGGGCGCGGAACTGGGCCGGAGTGTGCCAGTGCAGGATCCACTCGCGGCCGGCCGTTTCGGATCCGGTGGCGGTGAGGCGTTCGTAGCGGCTCGTCGTGACGCGGGTTCGGGCCACCGGGTCGTACGTCTCGGACAGCGGGGTGTAGCGAAGCAGCGAGCCGTCGTCACCCTCGGCCTCGCGGGGCACGCCCAGGTCGGTGGAAGGGTCCGGGATCCACAGCGGAATCAACGCGGCGCCGTCGTCGGTCAGGTGGGCGCGGATGGCCTTCAGCGCGCGCAACGCCGTCTCGTCGTCCGGCAGCAGGTTGAAGGTGGGGCCGGCCAGGAAGATCGAGCGGTACCGGCCGGGGAGCGACAGGGACTCCATCGGCTGATGGTGGAGGGTGACCTCCACGCCCCGGGCGGCCGCGTTGGCCCGACAGCGGGCCAGCATGTCGGCCGAGGAGTCGACGCCGGAGACCGCGAAACCCTGGGCTACCAGGGACAGCAGCGGCTCACCGTCGCCGCAGCCCAGTTCCAGGGCCGGCTCCCCGGTGCGGCTGATGAACCCGGCGTAGGGGGCGGCGTCGAAGTGGGCGGACTTCAGCTTGGCGTACGCGTCCACCACCAGGCCCGTGTAGAACTGGGCCGGGTTCACTCGCGGCCCCGGAGCAGGGAGACCCGGAACGGGCGCAGCTCGCCCCGGGCGTGGCCGCTCGTGATCGCCGGGTCCTCGTCCATGATCCGCCGGGCGGTGGCCTCGTCGGGGGCCTCGATGACGGCGACGCCGGTGTTCACCGGGCCCAGGGTGGGTCCGGCCATGATGAGCACGCCGTCGGCCAGGAGTTGCTGCAGGCGTTGGAAGTGGGCCGCCCAGACGGCTTTTTCCTCGTCGGTCATGGTGGCGGCGAAATTCTCGCGGGGCGGATGAAGAAAATAGATCCACTCGGCCATGCGCGAAACTTATCAGCAGGCGGCCGGGAGGAAACCGCGGTGAACGGGGCGAGGGTGTACGCATGGATTTCGTGAAGGGCCGGGTGCTGCGACCCGGCGACGAGGACTTCGACGCCGTCCACCGGCCGTGGAACCTGGCCGGGCGCAAGCCCTACTTCGCGCTGTCGCCGTCGGACTCGGCGGCCGGCGCGTTCGACCCGGACACGCTCGAACGGCTCCGCGCGGTGAAGCGCCGCCACGATCCCCGCGACGTCCTGCGCGCCAACTATCCGGTGGGCGGCTGAATTTCGTCTCGCTCAAAAAACGGGCTGGAGCTCACGGATATCCGTCCCTGACCGATTTGTGAGGTAAGCAGCAGAGGCAGACGGACGACACGAGGCACCCATGACGACGAGCACAGCCCACCCGGCCGGTAACGCGGTCACCCGATGGTTCGCCAACCTGAAGATCAACCGCAAGATCGGGGTGCTGGTCGCGGTTCTGGCCGTGGCCGCGCTCGGGGTCGGCGTCATCGGGATCAACCGGATGGGCACGCTGAACGACGAGCTCACGGCGATGAAGTCGAAGCATGTCGAGAGCATGGCGAACCTCCTCGGCGTCCAGGGCGGCATGTCGGACATGTACCGCGCGATGCTTTTGCACAACCTCGGGACCGACGCGGCCAGCAAGGCCGATGCGATCAAGCTGACGAAGGCCGCGGACGCCGATATCGACACGGCGCTCGAGGCCTACGCGGCCGCGGCGGCCGGCTCGGCCACCCGGCAGGCCGCCGTGGCCACCCTGAAGGAAGGCTTCGGGACGTACCGGGATCTGCGCAACGTGCTTCTCTACCGGGAGAGCCCGCCCGCGGGTTTCACCATGCCGACCGACATCGGCGCCGCCTTCGACAAGGCGGAGACGACGGTGAACGACACCGTCGACCAGCTGCGGGCGCTGGAGAAGGCGGAAGCGAGCGCGCGGGCCGAGAAGGCCTCGGCCGCCTACTCCTCGGCCCGGACCTGGGTCATCGTGGCGATCGCGGTCGGGCTGGTGCTGGCGCTGCTGCTGGCGTACGTCATCTCGTCGTCGATCAAGCGCCAGGTCACGTCCGTCGGCAACGCGCTGCGGGCGCTCGCCGCCAACGACCTGACCACGTCGGCGACCGTGTACGGCCGGGACGAGATCGGCGACATGGCGGTCGCCGTCAACGAGGCCCGCGAGGGGCTGCGGCACACGCTCCACGAGGTCACCGCGACCGCTGCCACGCTGGCCGCGGCCGGCGCCGACCTGTCGGACGCCAACCAGGAGATCTCCACCCACGCCCGTGAGGCGGCGGCCCAGGCCGGCATGGTGTCGTCCGCCGCCGACCAGGTGTCGGTGAACGTCTCCACCGTCGCCGCCGGCTCCGAGGAGATGGGCGCCTCCATCCGCGAGATCAGCCAGAACGCCAACGACGCCGTCCAGGTCGCCGCGCAGGCCGTCGGGGTGGCCGAGGCCACCAACCGCACCGTGTCGAAGCTGGGCGAGAGCTCGGCCGAGATCGGCAACGTGGTCAAGACGATCACCGCGATCGCCGAGCAGACCAACCTGCTGGCCCTGAACGCCACCATCGAGGCGGCCCGGGCCGGCGAGACCGGCAAGGGCTTCGCGGTCGTCGCGGGCGAGGTCAAGGATCTGGCCCAGGAGACGGCGAAGGCGACCGAGGACATCTCCCGGCGGGTCGAGGCGATCCAGGCCGACACGTCCAGCGCGGTCGACGCGATCGGGGAGATCAGCCGGATCATCGCCAAGATCAACGACTATCAGGTGACCATCGCGTCGGCGGTCGAGGAGCAGACGGCCACCACGGGCGAGATGACCCGCAGCGTGGGCGACGCGTCCGGCGGTACGACCGACATCGCCGCCAACATCACCGGCGTGGCCAACGCGGCCCAGTCGACGACCGCCGCGCTCACCAGGGCCACCATGACCGTCGACAACCTGTCCCGGGTGTCGTCGGAGCTTCAGGAGGTGGTCGGCCGGTTCCGCCTCTGAACAACGGCCCAGCCGGCGGACCAGACGGCGAGGGACACCAGGGCCAGGGTCAGGCCGTGCTCGGCGCCGTGGCGGAGCCAGGCCACGGCGACGCCGGCCTGGACGGCGGCCGCGATCAGGAACACGGCGGCCGTACGCAGGAGCCGGCGGCCCGCGCCGGCGGCGCGGTTCACGGCGATCGCCGTGACCACCAGGACGCAGAGCAGCCCCACGAACGCGATCACCACCACCGCCACGAACGGAAAGGCGGAGAGCAGGGACGACGGGTCGGTACGGCCGGTCTCCGCCAGCAACAACAGGAACGGCCCGAACGCCAGCTGCGGCGCCAGGAACCACGCCCAGCCCGCACTCCCGCCGGCCCGCGCGTTGGCCGCGACGGCGGCGCCGGTGGCGGCCAGACCGGCGAACAGCAGGCCGAGAGCGACGGCGAAGAGCACGTCCTCGGTGCGGTACGAGTCGGTGATGTCCGTCAAACCGGGCGCCGGCACCGCGGCCGACCGCGCCGTCGCGGGGAAGCCGATCCGCGTCCACGTGCCGCCCGCGTCGCGCACCGCGAAGCCGTCGCGCCGGTTCGCCACCACCACGACGTGCCCGCCGGAGGGCAGGTCCCGCACCACTATCGACCGGCCGCTCAGCTGGCTGTCGCGGTCGTAGAGGTCGCCGTAGCCCCGGTAGAGCGCTTCCTGTTCCCGATCGGTCAGCCGCCAGTCGCCGGTCCAGGTGACTCCGTCCGTCGTCATCTGGACCGCCAGCTCGTCCGCCACCAGCCGGTAGCAGGTCTTCGGCTGGGCCGTCGAGCAGGCCGAGCGCCTCGGCTGGGTCACGTCCGGCCGGTATCCGGGCGGCGCGGCCGAGGGCAGCCAGGTGTGCCCGCCGTCGCGGCTGGCCGACCAGTCGGCCGCGCGGTACGTGGACTCGTTCACCCCCGCGTACAGGACTCCGCCGGCCGACTCGGCCGCGTCCGCCGACGGGCTCTCCGGCGCGCTCGTGGCCACCACGCCCACCAGCGCCACCGGCAGCAGCACCCCGATCCGGGCCGCCCGCCACCACCGCCCGCCGGCCGCCGCGAAGCAGTGGCGGAACGCCCAGTAGGCCACCCCGAGGAACGGGAGCGTGATCAGATCGGTGGGGTCGGACCGGAACTCGGTGGCCCGGAGCAGCGACCATGCGCCCGAGGCGGTCGCCGCCGCGTACGGCCAAGCCTTGACCAGGGCGAAACCCACACCGACGGTGACCGTCGCGATCGGCCCGGCCAGCCGGTCCTTGACCAACGGGGTGAGGAGCACGGCCAGCAGCGCCGGCGCCATGACCAGGCCGGCCGCGTCGCTGAGCTTGCCGGTGAGCCAGCTCGGATGCGCGGCCTTGAGGTAGTGGTCGTTGAACAGCAGCAGGCCCAGCCCGAGCACTGTGACGGGATGGATCAGCCAGCTGAGGGCGGCGCGTCTCACCCCTGTAAAGATCGCGTCAGCGCGTCACAGCCCGGACACGCGGCAGTATCGAAAAAAGCCCGGCCGGGAAACCGGCCGGGCTCTTCGCGAAAGGGTCAGACGAGGTCGTAGCGGTCGAGCTCCATGACCTTGGTCCAGGCCGCGACGAAATCGTTGACGAACTTCTCGGTGGCGTCGGCGCTGGCGTACACCTCGGCCAGGGCCCGCAGCTGCGAGTTGGAGCCGAAGATGAGGTCGACCGCGGTGGCGGTCCACTTCACCTGGTCGGTGGCCAGGTCGCGGATCTCGTAGACGTGCTCGCCGCTCTCCGCCGCCTTCCACTTGGTGCCCGGGGAGAGCAGGTTGGCGAAGAAGTCGTTGGTCAGCACGCCCGGCTTGTCGGTCAGCACGCCGTGCTGGGCGCCACCGAAGTTGTTGCCGAGGGCGCGCAGGCCGCCGACCAGGACGGTCATCTCGGGCGCGGTCAGGTTCAGCATGTACGCGCGGTCGACCAGCAGGATCTCGGGCTGGGTCTTCTCACCGGGGCGCAGGTAGTTGCGGAAACCGTCGGCGCGGGGCTCCAGGACCTTGAACGACTCGACGTCGGTCTGCTCCTGGGTGGCGTCGGTGCGGCCCGGGTGGAACGGCACGGTGACCTTGACGCCGGCGTCGGCCGCCGCCTTCTCCACCGCGGCCGAGCCGGCCAGCACGATCAGGTCGGCCACCGAGATCTGGGCGCCGCCGGCCGCGTTGAACTCCTGCGCGATCGCCTCGATCTTGGCCAGCGCGGGCGCGACCGGCTGGTTGACCTCCCAGCTGCGCTGCGGCTCGAGGCGGATGCGGGCGCCGTTGGCGCCACCGCGCTTGTCGGTGGAGCGGAAGCTGGCGGCCGAGGCCCACGCGAGCTGCACGAGCTCGGCGACCGACAGGCCCGAGTCGAGGACCTTCTGCTTGAGAGCCGCGATGTCGGCCTCGCCGACCAGGGCGCCCTCGACGGCCGGGACCGGGTCCTGCCAGAGCTGGGCCTCGGGGACCCACGGGCCGAGGAAGCGGGCGACCGGGCCCATGTCACGGTGCAGCAGCTTGTACCAGGCCTTGGCGAACGCGAGGCGGAACTCCTCGGGGTTCTCCAGGAAACGGCGCGAGATCTTCTCGTACGCCGGGTCGACGCGCAGCGACAGGTCGGTGGTCAGCATCGTCGGGCGGTGCTTCTTCGACGGGTCGAACGGGTCCGGGATGATCTCGTCGGTCGTCTTGGCCACGTACTGCTTGGCGCCGCCGGGGCTGGTGGTCAGCTCCCACTCGTACCCGAAGAGGATCTCGAAGAAGCGGTTGCTCCACTCGGTCGGCTTGTCGGTCCAGGTGACCTCGAGGCCGGAGGTGATCTGGTCCTTGCCCTTGCCGCTGCCGTAGGTGCTCAGCCAGCCGAGGCCCTGGGCCTCGATCGGGGCGCCCTCGGGCTCGGGGCCGACGTGGCCGTCGGCGACACCGGCGCCGTGGGTCTTGCCGAAGGTGTGGCCGCCGGCGATCAGCGCGACGGTCTCCTCGTCGTTCATCGCCATCCGGGCGAAGGTCTCGCGGATGAAGTGCGCCGCGGCCAGCGGGTCGGCGCTGCCCTTGGGGCCCTCGGGGTTGACGTAGATCAGGCCCATCTCGGTGGCGCCGACGCCCTCGGCCATCGTCTTCTCGGAGGCGTAGCGCTCGTCGCCGAGCCAGGTGTCCTCGGGACCCCAGAAGATCTCCTCGGGCTCCCAGGTGTCGACGCGGCCGAAGCCGAAGCCGAAGGTCTGGAAGCCCATGTCCTCCAGGGCCACGTTGCCGGCCAGGACCAGCAGGTCGGCCCAGGAGATCTTCTGGCCGTACTTCTGCTTGACCGGCCAGAGCAGGCGGCGGGCCTTGTCGAGGTTGGCGTTGTCGGGCCAGCTGTTGAGCGGGGCGAACCGCTGGCCGCCGTCGCCGGCGCCGCCACGGCCGTCCTGGATGCGGTAGGTGCCCGCGGCGTGCCAGCTCATCCGGATCATGAGGCCGCCGTAGTGGCCGAAGTCGGCCGGCCACCAGTCCTGCGACGAGTGCAGGGTCTCGGCGATGTCGCGCTTGAGGGCCTCGACGTCGAGCTTGGCGAACTCCTTGGCGTACTCGAAGGCGGGGCCGAGCGGGTTGGCCTTGGACGAGTGGGCGTGCAGCACGCTCAGGTCGAGCTGGTTGGGCCACCAGTCGCGGTTGGTGCGCGGGCGCCCACCGGTCTTCGGGGTCGGCGAGTCGATCGCCGGGTTCTCGCTCTCACTGCCGTGGGCGGTGACGGAGTCGTGCGCGACCGGGCAACCGCCGGACTTCGGGTCGAAGGTGTCGCTCATCAGTTTCCTTCCGAACAGTCGGGGCAGCTGCCCCAGTAGACGACTTCCGCCTCGTCGACCACGAAGCCGTGATCGTCGGACGCGGTGAGACAGGGGGCATGGCCGACGGCGCACGCCACATCGGCGATCGCGCCGCAGGACCGGCAGACGACGTGGTGGTGGTTGTCACCCACCCGCGTCTCGTAGCGGGCCGTGGCGCCGCGAGGCTGGATGCGGCGCACCAGACCGGCGTCGGTGAGCACACGCAGTACGTCATACACCGCCTGGTGCGACACCGTGGGCAGATCCGCTCGAACGAGCGAGATCACCGTGTCGGTGTCGACGTGTGGGTGGTCGCGCAGCGCGGCCAGCACCGCCAGACGGGGACGCGTGACACGCAGCGAGACCGCCCGAAGCCGTGCTTCGAAGCCGTCCGCCATGCGACGAACAGTAGTGCACTTTTCTGGAACAGATCAAGTTTTCGGCGTGGCGCGGTGACCCTGACCATGGGCCGACGGGGTGATCGGCGTGCCGATCGGCGTGCCGTTGATCATGATGGGGCCACTGGGCATCGCGGCCATTACCGGGCCCACCACCGGGGCCAGGACGCGCGCGGCCCGCGGCCACAGCGAGGCCTTGCGGTGGGCCGAGACGTCCTCGACCCAGCCGAACACGAGCACGGCGGCGAGGACCAGGGCCGTCTCGATGACCAGCATCCAGCCGATGTACGACGGGGTGGCCCACGGGACTCCGAAGTGCTCGAGGACCATCGCGGCCACCGTGATCAGCGGGTAGTGCCACAGGTAGATGGTGATGGCCCGGGCGTTGACCACCCGGATGCCCTCGGCCAGCGCCGGCACCTTGTCGAGGAAGGCCATCGACGGCTTCACCCGCAGCGCGATCAGAACGAACGCCAGCGACCAGAAGGTGCGGGCGATCGGCACCGAGTTCAGGTCGTAGCCGTACTCGGTCGGGTGCGTGAACAGGTAGTAGCCGCCGTAGGCGCCGAGCGCCGCGATGGCCGGCACCAGCACGGTCAGCGGCAGCCGGGCCAGGCGCCCGTCGCGGTGGGCGAAGCCGGCGATCCAGCACGCCGCGTACGTCACGAAGTCCCACATGACGCCGTCGATCTGGTCGGGCAGGCGGAAACCGGTGTGGACGAGCACACCCAGGGCGGCCAGCGGCGCCAGGACCACGGCCCACGACAGTCGCTTGTACAGCAGCCACAACAGGGGCGAGACCAGGACGAACAGGAGGTACGCCCGCAGGTACCAGAGAACTTCCCAGAACGGCTCACCCCAGCTGCTGCCGGGCGGGTCCTCGAGCGGGAAGACCCAGAAGATCAGCTGCAACTTGTGCAAGGGGTGATCCGGGTCGGTCACCTTCCAGCCGTGCCAGAGCATGACGGGCACGGCGATGGCCCCGAACACCCACAACGCGGGCAGCAGCCGGCGGATCCGCGACCAGACCGCCTGGCGCGCGGCCGCCTTGGCCAGCGAGGCCGCCATGAGCGAGCCCGCGATCGCGAACATCACACCCATGGCGGGCAGCACGAAGCTCAGCCACGCCCAGCCGAAGGCGTGGTAGACGATCACCCGCACGATGGCGACGGCGCGCAGCGTGTCGATGTACCGGTTGCGGGAACCCGCGGGGGCCGTGGTCGCTGTCATCTGAGGCCTTCCGCGGGTGATCACAAAGTCCTGGCCAGTTACGAGACCACGGCCGCGCCGGGGCCGGGCACCACCGGACGGGCCGCCTCACGCAGCCGTCCGGCCAGGACAAACGCGCAGGTCAGCTGGCCTTGACGCCCACCTTGGCGCAGGCCGCGTCGAAGCCCTCGCCCGCCTTGTCGATGGCTCCGCTGTCGAGCACCTTCTCGGGGTCGGCGCTCTTGGCCGCCTTGCCGAACTCGGCCGACAGCTCCTTGAGGTACTTGGTCACGGCGCTGTCGCCGGCACCGCCCGCGGCGATCTTGCCGAGGTCGGCCGCGAAGGTGGCAGTGGCCTTCTTCAGCGCGGCCGGGTCGTAGCTGCCCGAGGCGCCGGCGGCCGTGGCGAGCGACGTGCCGAAGGCCACCTTGGCCTTGTTCGCCTGCTCGCAGAGGGCCTTGTCCCCCGACGCGGGCGCGGCGGCCGCGGCGGACGAGGTGGCGGGCGCGGCCGGGGCGGCCGGCGAGGTGGCGGGCGCGGCCGACGAGGTGGCCGGGGCGGCCGCCGTGTCCGTCGTGCCGGACGAGTCGGAGTCAGAGCCGCAGGCGGTCAGCAGCGCGAGCGGAAGGGCGATCAAGGTCGACTGAATGAGAGTTAGACGCTTCACGATGGAGCACCCTAGTGCCCGGCCGCCTCGAGCTCATACACCCGTACCCCGTGGGTGCCGGACCGCTTCGCCTCGTACATGGCCAGGTCGGCCCGGTGCAGCAGCTCGCCGGCCTGCCGGCAGCCCTCGCCGGCGACCGCCACCCCCACGCTGGCGCGCGCCCGCAGCTGTACACCCTCGACCGTCACCGGCCGGTCGAGAGCGGCCAGGATCCGCGCCGCCACCTCCAGGGGACAGCCCGAGGTCAGCACCACCCCGAACTCGTCGCCGCCGAGCCGGCCCAGCAGGTCCTCGTCGCGGACACAGGACCGCAGCGCCGCCGCCACCGAGGTGAGCAGCGCGTCGCCGTACATGTGCCCATGGGTGTCGTTCACCGCCTTGAAACCGTCCAGGTCGACGAAGAGCACGGCCACGTCGCCGTCCAGCGGCGTCGCGGCGAGCCCGCGCAGGAAGGCGGCGCGGTTGTGCAGCCCGGTCAGCTGGTCGTAGGTGGCCTCGTAGGTGAGCCGTTCCTGCATCTCGACGCGCTCGGTCACGTCGCGCAGGTTGGCCACGATGCCCCGGACGGCCGGGTTGCCGGTCAGGTCGCGCAGCGACGACTCGACCCACCGCAACCCGCCGTCGGCGTGGCGCAGCCGGACCCGGACGGTCTGCGGCACGTCCGGCTCGGCCACGCAGCGCTCGAGCGCGGCCACCCACATCGCCACGTCGCCGGCCTCGAGCAGGGTCTGCCACCCCATTCGGGCGTACGTCTCGGCGTCGTACCCGGTGAGGTTGCGCACGGCCGGCGAGATGTAGCCGAGCTCGCCCGACGGGCCGACGACGCAGTAGACGTCGGAGGAGTCCTGGACGAGGGCCTGGTACAGCGCCTCGGTCCGCTCACGCTCCTCGGCCGTCGTGCCCAGAATCCGGATGAACAGCACAGTCAGCAGCGCGCCGAACGATCCGGTCACCTGGGCCTGGACCGGCGGGAGGTAGCAGAAGATCCAGCCCAGGGCGATGCCCGCCTGCCCGACGGCGATGCTGAGGAACGCGACGACCGCGACCGGCCGCCACAACCGGCCGCCGAACGCGCGGATGTGCATGCTGAAGACCATGCCGAAGGCCAGCGGCAGGACGGGTCCCCAGCCGATCGCGTAGACGACCCAGCCGGTGATCAGGATGTCCAGGTACGCGGCCAGGCGGCGGTCCCGCAGGCCCGGGAGCTGGGTGACGCCGAACAGCAGGACCGGCAGCACGGTCAGCCCCAGCGGCGCGACCCCGACCAGGCCGAACGGGTGCAGCACGACCACGGCAACCAGCGCCACGATCGCCTCCAGCCGCAGCCCCAGCCGCCTGCCCACTCTCACAGTCGTGTATTTCGGCCGGGCCGCGGGCGAGCTGAGAAGTCTGACCTTTGATAGACGTATTTAGATGTTTGGCCCATGTCGCGGTGGCGGAGCGTGCGGTCGGATGGCTTCATCAGCCGTTCCACAAAGGAGGTACCGTGCGCGCTCCATCCCGTGCGTCGGCGGGAACCACCGCCGGGCTGCTGGCGGCCGCGCTCGTCCTGGTCGCCGGATCCGGCAGCCAGGCCGCGCCCCCGAGCCCGGCCGCAGCGAAGGCACCCAGCGAGGACGGAAGCAGGGACTACCGCTCCGGCCACCTCGCACCCACATCCACCCAGCGAGCCAAGACAGCTGACGACCACGTCCGCTGGAACGACTTCGGCACCCCGGCCAGCCTGACCGCCGCCACCGAGCCGCTCGACGAGGGGCTCGCGGCCGACCCGGTGGCCGCCGCCCGCGCCTACGTCGCCGGCAACCGCGACGTCCTCGGCCTGACCGCCGCCGGCGCCGGCTCCCTCGAGCTGCTGACCTCCGCTCCGATCGGGGAGGGCGCGGCGGTCGTCTTCCGGCAGCGCTTCGGCGACCTGGTCGCCGGCCGCGACGGCCTGCTCTCGGTGGGCGTGCGCGACGGCAAGGTCTGGTACGTCAGCTCGTCGCTGGCCCGCGACGCGGCGGCGCCCGAACCGGCCACCCTCGGCGCCGACCAGGCCGCGGCCGCCGCCAAGGCCGAGGCCGGCCTGCCCGGTGCCACCATCCTGGCGAGCAAGCTGGTCGCCGTGCCCACCGCCGACCGCGGCGCCCGCGCCGCCTATCAGATCACCCTCGGCGACGACCTGCGCGGCGCCGACCCGGTCGCCTACACGACGTACGTCGACGCCCGCGACGGCAAGGTGCTGGTGCGCGACGACATCGTCGACGCCGACAGCGACCACCCCGAGTGGGAGGTCTTCCCGGCCAACCCGCCGACCAGCTACTCGTCGCGCGACACCCGCCGCACGTGGTGCTTCGCCCCCGGGCCCCGCTGCGACGAGGTGGTCGGCACCCCGGCCTCTCCGCTCGGCTGGGACGTCGACCCGGCCACCGGCGAGCCCACCTTCACCACCCGGGGCAACAACGCCATCGCGGTGGAGAACTGGAACTCCAGCGACCCGTTCACGGTCGGCACCGAGACGGCGACGCCCCGGCCAAACCGGAAGTACGACTACGCGTGGACCAACCAGTGGCAGCGCGAGCGGTGCGCGCCCTCGACGTTCGAGTCGCCCGAGAAGAACGACATCGACGCGGCCCGGGCCAACCTGTTCGCGATGCACAACCGCATGCACGACTGGACTTACCACCTGGGCTTCACCGAGGCCACCTGGAACATGCAGGACGACAACCCGCGCCCGGGCGGCCTGCCGGACGACTACGAGCAGGGCAACGCGCAGGCCGGCGGCATCAGCGGCGGCCCGCCCACCTTCGCCGCCCGCAACAACGCCAACCAGATCACCCCGCCCGACGGCGAGGCGCCGATCACCAACATGTACCTGTGGCAGCCGATCGCGGGCACGTTCTACGCCCCCTGCGTCGACGGTGACTACGACATGTCGGTCATCGCCCACGAGTACGGGCACGCCGTCACCAACCGCATGATCGCCGGCCCGGACGGCGGCCTCTCGTCGCCGCAGGGCATGAGCGAGAGCTGGTCCGACCAGCTGGCCATCGAGTACCTGTACGAGCACGGCTACCAGAAGACGTACACGGTCGGCGAGTACGTGACCAGCGACGCCAACGCCGGCATCCGTAACTACAACATGAGCCGCAACCCGCAGCTCACCTACGCCAGCGTCGACTACGACCTGGTCGGCCTCCAGGTGCACGCGTCCGGCGAGCTGTGGAGCGCCACCAACTTCGACATCCGCAAGGCCTTCATGCAGCGGTACGGGTCGGGCTCGCCCGCGTTGCAGAAGTCCTGCGCCAACGGCCGTACGCCGGTGACGTCCTGCCCGGGCAACCGGCGCTGGATCCAGCTGGTGTTCGACTCGTTCCTGCTGATGGCCAACAGCGCCAACAGCATGGTCGACGCCCGTGACGCCCTGCTCGGCGCCGACCTGGTGCGCTTCGGCGGCCGGAACCAGGACCTGCTGTGGAACGCCTTCGCCCGCCGCGGCCTCGGCCAGAACGCGCTGAGCAACGGCGCCACCGACGCCGACCCGCGGCCCGACTTCACCTCCCCGTACGCCAAGGAGGCGACAGTCACCTTCCGCCCGGTCGACGAGCGTGGCCGTCCGGTAACGGGCGCCAAGCTGTTCGCCGGTGACTACCAGGCGCGGGCGATGCCGATCGCCGACACCGACCCGGCCACCGCGCTGCCGGACACGGTCAGCATCGTGCCGGGTTCGTACCGGTTCGTCGCCCAGGCACCCGGTCACGGCCTGGCCCGGGTGGGCGAGTCCCCGTACCGCTGGGGACAGAAGCGCACGCTCACCGTGCGCATGCCGCTGAACCTCGCCTCGGGCGCCGCCGGCGCCACGGCCACCGGCGACGGCATCAACCTGGCCCGGCTCACCGACGACGACGAGGCCACCAACTGGGCCTCGCTCGGCGCGCCGGTCGCCGGCCGTCAGGTCACCGTCGACCTGGCCGGCGACCGGGCCCAGACGATACGCCGGGTGCAGGTGAGCGCCCTGCTGCGGCCGCAGATCACCACCGATCCGGACGGCGCGGTGCAGAACCGGTACAGCGCGCTGCGCCAGTTCCGGGTTCAGGCCTGCACCGCCTCGGCCACCGTCACCTGCGCGAACGCGGCCGAGTTCCGCACCGTGTTCACCAGCCGGCCGGACGCGTTCCCGTCCGGTTCGCCGCGGCCCCGGGCCCCGGAGCTGATCATCAAGTCGTTCGGCATCCGGCCCACCACGGCCACGCACCTGCGGCTCGAAGTGGTGACCAACCAGTGCACCGGCGCGCCCGACTACGCCGGTGAGCAGGACGCCGATCCCCGCGCGAACACCGACTGCGCCACGGCCAGCCCGCAGGCGCTGAACGTGCGCGTGGCCGAGTTCGAGGCGTTCACGAAATAAATGAGAGTCGCATCCCCGGACTACCGCTAGCAGGAATGCGCGGGATGTCCGGGGATGCCACTCTAGGGGGGTGACACTGCGTTGCCTGCTCGTCGATGACAACGAGCACTTCTTAGCCGCCGCGCGCGACCTCCTGGAGCGCGAGGGGCTGGTCGTCGCGGGCACGGCCTCGCACATCGCCGACGCCGTGGGCCGCGCCGGCGAACTCGGGCCGGACGTGGCCCTGGTCGACATCAACCTGGGCGGCGAGAGCGGCTTCGACCTCGCCCGGCGGCTCGCGCCGACCCCGGTGATCATGATCTCCACGCATTCCGGCGACGACTACGTCGACCTGATCGACGAGAGCCCGGCCATCGGCTTCCTGTCGAAGCTCGAGCTCTCCGCGGCCGGGGTCGAGGGGCTCCTAGCGCGCCTCTAGAAAGGCCAGGACGGCCAGCACCCGCCGGTGGTGGTCGTCCGTCTCCGGCAGTTGCAGCTTCGCCAGCACGCTGCGCACGTGTTTCTCGACGGTGCCCTCGGTGATGAACAGCCGCCGGGCGATGCCGGCGTTCGACTGGCCCTCGGCCATCTGGGCCAGCACCTCGCGCTCGCGGGTGCTCAGCACGGCCAGCGGGTCGTCGCGGCGCCGCGAGCTGACCAGTTCCTCGACCAGGCCGGGGTCGATGACCGAACCGCCGCCGGCGATGCGCTCGAGCGCGGCCAGGAACTCGGCCACGTCGGTGATGCGGCTCTTCAGCAGGTAGCCGATGCGGCGGCCGCTGGCCAGCAGCTCCATGGCCTGCTCGACGTCGGCGTAGGCGGACAGCACCAGGATGCCGGTGTCGGGCAGTTCCTCGCGGATCTGCTTGGCCGCCTTCAGCCCCTCGGTCGTGTTCGTCGGCGGCATCCGCACGTCGACCACCACCAGGCCGGGCTTGTGCTGACGGACCAGCGTCATCAGCTCGACCGCGTCGCCGGCCTGACCCAGCACCTCGAGGCCGGACCGGTCCAGCAGGCTCGCCAGACCCTCGCGCAGCAGGACGTCGTCCTCCGCCAGTACCACCCTCATCCCGCTCATGGGCGCATTATCTCCGGTGACTTACCGGCTAGCCGGTACCGGGGAGCCGGTAAGCACGAGTCGGGCTAACGGAGATGTGCGGAGCGGGCCTGATGACGAGGCTGTAGTCATGTGCGAACACCAGCCGAAGTGCCCCGCCGTCGACCAGCCCGGCGCCGAGACCGCGCAGGTCATCATGCATCACGCCGACCTCGGATGGGCCATGCTGTGCAACGGTGCCATCGTGCTCGACAGCGCCGTCCAGGCCGCCCCCGTGATTGCCATCACGAGCCGCAAGCGCCGGGCCGCCGCGCCGGTCACGACCCATCGGGTTGCCGCGTAGTCAACGGCACCCGGCAGGTCACGGTCGTGCCGCCGCCCGCGGGGCTGCGCACGTCGAACGTGCCGCCCAGAGCCTCGATGCGGTCCTTGAGCCCCAGCAGACCGGTGCCGCGCGTGGGATCCGCTCCCCCGGCGCCGTCGTCGCGGACCACCAGCCGCAGCACCTCGCCGTCGACGTCGACGGTCACCTCGACCACCGACGCGCCGGAGTGCTTGGCCGCGTTGGTCACCATCTCGGACACCACGTAGTAGGCGCCCACCTCGACCGCCGACGGCAGGCGGTCGTCCAGGCGTACGTCCACCTCCACCGGAAGCGGCGAACGGCGCGCGAGAGCCCGCAGCGCCGGCCGCAGGCCGGAGTCGGAGAGCACGGCCGGGTGGATGCCCCGGGACAGCTCCCGCAGCTCGTCGATCACGGTCATCAGGTCACCGGCGACATCGGTGACCTCGCGCCGGGTCTCCCCCTCGACGCCCATCCCGAGCCCCCGCAGCCGCAGGGCCAGCGCCACCAGCCGCTGCTGGGCCCCGTCATGCAGGTCGCGTTCGATGCGCCGCCGGGCCTCGTCGGCCGCGGCCACGATCCGGGCCCGCGAG
Organism: Actinoplanes sp. NPDC048988; assembly: GCF_043197815.1. NCBI lineage: Bacteria > Bacillati > Actinomycetota > Actinomycetes > Micromonosporales > Micromonosporaceae > Actinoplanes > Actinoplanes sp. NPDC048988. The sequence goes on from NZ_JBICTW010000011.1 coordinate 274,834, forward strand.
CTCTGCAGGTCGGCCCGGCTCTGCGCGTCGGCCACCGCGGTCGCGACCAGGTCGGTGTACTCGGTCATCCGGTCCTCGGTGTCGGCCGGCAGCTCCTCCTCGCCCCGGCCGACCACGAACATGCCCCACAGCCGGCCGTTGACGTGGATCGGCACGCCGACCAGCGTGTCGTCGACCCGGGCGGCCCGGCCGGTCTCGCGGACCGTGGCGGCCAGCGCGTCGCCGTCCCACGGATCACCGGCCAGCAGCGTGACGGTACCGTCGAGCTCGTAGCGCACGAGCCGGGCGTGCCCGCCGCCGAAGTGCCGCAGCACCTCGCCGGTGACGGCGGTGAAGACCCGCTCGGGTGCCTCGCCCCGGGCGATGAGCAGGGCGAGCCGGCGCAGCGAGGCCTGCGTCTCGGCGAGCTCGCGCAGCCGCTGCTCGGCCTGCGTGTTGGCGATGGCGGTGGCCGCCAGCTCCATGAAGTCGCAGATGCGGGACTCGGTGCCGGGCGCGAAGTCGGGCTGGGTGGTGGCGGCGACGATCACGCCCCACTGCCGGCCGCCGACCGTGACCGGCGTGGCGATCGCGGCGCCCAGGCCGAGCCGGCCGATGATGTCCTTGAACGGCCCGGTGAGGAACGGCTCACCGGAGCGCTTGATGGGCTCGCCACTCTCGATGGCGGTGCGCATCAGCACCGAGGTGTCCAGGCTCAGCTCGAGCCGGCGATCCACCGGCATCTCGTCGCGGAGCAGCCCGTACGACGCCACGACGGTGACCGCGTCGTCGTCGTGCCGGGCCACGAACGTGCCCTCGGCGCCGATCAGGCCGGCCAGCTCGTCGGCGATCGCGGTGAACACCTCGGACGGCTTGGCCTGCGCGGCCACCAGCGTGGCGACCCGGCGCAGCGCGGCCTGCTCCCCGGCCAGGTCACCGCGGGCCCGCTCGCTCTCGACGGCGCGGCGGCTGGCCACGGTGGCGACCGTGGAGACGATCGTCGCGGTGCTGATGAACAGGGCCAGCACGATCAGCGAGGTGTCGTTGAGGTCGCGCAGCGGCGGCAGGAAGAACCAGTCGAACGCCTGCACGGCGGCCACGCCGACCGGCAGCGCGTACATGATCCCGACCGTGCGGGCCAGGACCAGGACGATCGCCAGCAGGACGACCCCGAGCAACGGCGCGTGCACGGTCGGCACATGGGCCCGCAGGTAGGTACCGATGATCGCCACGACGACGAACGAGCCCACCCCGGAGAGCAGGGAGAAGGTGACTTCGAGCGAGAGTGGTAGTCGGCGTCGCACCCGTAGAGGCTGCCAAAGCTTTCATCAGCGCACAATGGCGCGGATCATGACAGCCCGCGGCGGTGGGCGGGTCAGGACCGCTGCGCCGTTGCCATCCCCTTGAGCGCGTAGATCAGTTTGTCGAGGACCCCCGGAAACGGGGACGAGGTCACCTGCGGGAGATGATCGCGCACGGCGGCCAGGTGGGGGTAGTCGGCGGCGCTGAAGGAGGCGTACGTCTGGGCCAAAGCCTCTTTGTCGGTCTGCTCCTGGCTCGGGGCGAGCTCGGCCGCGTCCATCGCGGCCAGGGAGAGGACCGCGTCGATGAAGTCGGAGTAGTGGCGGACGGCCTCGGCGGCCGGGAAGCCGGCTTGCCGCAGCAGGCCGATGCCGAGGTCGTCGGCGCGCAGCTCGTTCGGGCCGGCGGTGAAGCGGACCGCCCGCAGCTGGGCCAGGCGGGGGTGGCGCAGCATCGAGTCGTGCACCCGCTCCCCCAGCTCGCGCAGCGACGCGGCCCAGTCGGGTCCGGGCTCGAACCCGGACAGCGTCTCCCCGATGAGCCGGTCGGCGATGGCGATGAGCAGCGCGTCGAGGTCGCGGAAATAGCGGTAGATCGCGCTCGGGTCGGCGCTCAGCTCGACGCCGAGGCGGCGCACGGTGAGCGCGTTGCCGCCCGGGGCCTCGATGAGCCGCAACGCCGCGTCGATGATCAGGTCCGGTTCGAGCACCACCCCGCTGCGGGTGGGGCGCCGCCGCACTCGGGCCGTTCCGGTTCGGGTGGTCGTCACCGCGTACCCACTCCTTATGTCAACGCATTGACTTAAGATTAGCCCGGCGGTTCCCTGGGTTCATGACCAGGCCGGCTTACGACCTCGACATCCGCACCGACCCGCGGCGCCTCCGCACGGCCCTGGCCGGCGCGGCCCGCACCCCGTACTGGCTCGAGGACCCGGGCCGGCCGGCCCCCGAGCCCGCGCTCGTCGGCGCCGTCGACACCGACCTGCTGATCGTCGGCGGCGGTTATTGCGGCCTCTGGACCGCCCTGCAAGCCAAGGAGCAGGACCCCACCCGCGACGTCGTCCTGGTCGAGGCGGCCGAGATCGGCTGGGCCGCGAGCGGCCGCAACGGCGGTTTCGTCGAGGCCAGCCTCACCCACGGCCCGGCCAACGGCCGGCGCTACTTCGCCGACGACCTGGACGTGCTGGACACCCTCGCGGCGGAGAACTTCAGCGGCTTCCGCGACTCCCTGACCAGGCACGGCATCGACGCCGAGTACGAACAGGAGGGCGCCCTGTCGGTCGCCACCGAGCCCCACCAGGTGGACGAGCTGCGCGCGCAGCCGGGCTTCCTCGGCGCCGACGAGCTGCCGGTGCGCTCCCCGCTCTACCGCGCCGGCGTCTTCCACAAGTCGGGCAACGCGCTCGTGCACCCGGCCAAACTGGCCTGGGGTCTGAAGGCCGCGGTCAAAGCATTAGGTGTACGGGTCTTCGAGCACACGCCGGTCAAACGCCTGACCGAGCGGCGCGGCACCGTCCAGGCCGCCACCGGCATGGGCACGGTCCGCTGCCGCCAGGCCGTGCTGGCCACCAACGGCTTCCCGTCCCTGCTGCGGCGCAACCGCCTGCTGACCCTGCCCGTCTACGACTACGTCCTGATGACGGAACCGCTCACCGCCGCCCAGCTCGACGAGATCGGCTGGCACGGCCGCTTCGGCATCTCCGACACGTCGAGGCAGTTCCACTACTACCGCAAGACCGCCGACAATCGCATCCTGTGGGGCGGCTACGACGCCGTCTACCACCGGGGCCGCGGCATCCGCCCCGAATTCGACCAGCGCCCGGAAACCTTCAACCGCTTAGCAGACCATTTCCTGCGTACGTTCCCCCAGCTCCACGACATCAGATTCACCCACACCTGGGGCGGCATGATCGACATGTCCACCCAGCTGGCCGCCTTCCAGGGCGTGGCGATGAACGGCAAGGTCGCCTACGCCGGCGGCTTCACCGGCCTGGGCGTGGCCGCGACCCGCTTCGCCGCCACGGTCATGCTCGACCTGCTCGCGGGCGCCGACACCCCGCGTACCCACCTGAAGATGGCCACCAAGCGCCCGATGCCCATCCCACCCGAGCCCCTGACGTACCCGGCCGTCCAGGTGATCCGCCGAGCCATATCCGCCTCGGACCGCAACGCCGGGCGCGACGGCCTGATCCTGAAGACCGCCAGCCTGATGGGCTTCTCCTTCGACTCGTAGGCGAGCCGGCTATCGGCGGGTGATGTCCTCGGCCGCGCGCAGCAGGGTTGATCATCCCGTCGACCTCGAGGGGATCGCACGGATACGTCTTCGCCACCGAACCGGCAGCCGCCCGCGGATGGAGATAGATGTAGGCGGCATTCGCGACTTCGTCATACGTGCCTCGCACGGCCTCCATGATCGGCCGTTCGCCCAAGGCTGCCAACAGGCCGGCTATCGGTACGCTTCCGCCGTACTCGACGGCGAAAGCCAGGTCCTCGACCTCGGCCGCAGCCGGCGCCTGACCACCGGACCACTGCGCCGCGCCCTGCACCTGCGCGACCGAGGCTGCACCTTCCCCTCCTGCGACCGACCACCACGATGGACCGACGCCCACCACGTCATCGGCTGGAAAGACGGCGGCCCGACCTGCCTGATCAACCCCAAGTCTCACTAATTAAGAAGATCGTAAATTTGGTATCGTGTTGGCGGCTCAGCCGCCGCTGACACATCAAAGGATCGACCACAAAAGTGATCTCTTCGTCTGGAAACATCCGGCTCTAGCCGATGAGCGGATGTTCGATCAAGACTTACGGAAGCCATTGTGGTGCTGAGGCATAAGTGGCAACGGCAGTGTTTAACGGTCGGCACCTCCGTTACGACCGGCCCGACATGCCCATAGTTGTCGCAGTTCGCAATCTGAGCTTGTTGTGGATATCGTCCGGCTGAGTCTCGCAGGCAAGAACATAGGCATTCTCGAAAAACGGGAGGAATGGAGCGCCCCGAATATCTCGTTCTGCCTCGATGTAAGGCGCAAGGACTTCCCACGCCTGCCTGATTCGATAATTACCGATGCTCAATATGATCCGTCGGTCCACGAACCCGAACGCAAGCATGATGCCGAGATTTTCGTATAGAAAACCCACGTTCCACGCCTTGACGTTGGCGGGCTCGGGAAGTCCGTCGATACCCAAATCGGGCTCGTGTTCGTCGCGAAGACGGGCAAAAACGTAACGCTGGTCATCCTGGAATGCTCGATCGCCGAATTGGGCGATCAGGACATTGGAGGTGGCCTGAAGGTTACTCGTTCCCCGCGCTATTGCCAGCTGCCGAAACGCCGCCCAACCCGAAACGATGATCGCTAGCACTGATAGCGCCAAGCCGATGATGCTGATCATTTTTACTGCCTTGACTCGAGCACGTCGCCAAGGGTGGCGGCCGGCCGAATCTTGAGCGAATACACGTAGGGTCGGCAGACGAGCCATTGCCAGCAGCCCAGAGTTGGCCTGCGGACGCCAATGCGAGGGAGCGGATCCATGCTCGCAGTGTGCATGCCCCTGTCAATCGTCTTCCGATGCTGTGATCCCGGACTGCACGGATAGATCAACAATTCCTTCCGGACGGCGGGGTATCGCTCAGTTGTCGTGGAACAAACCATTAGTGAATCAGTGGTCAGGACATTCGAAAGCGCGGAGGCGTGAGGCCGAACCGATGGGTGGGTCCGCCACCACAGCCCGCCGCCTGGCCCGCGCCTCCCGCCGCGCTGCACCCGGAGCCTGAGACTTGCGACGGTGGCGGCGACTTCCGCGACTGCGATCGTCCGCTCCGCTCAACAGACGACCGCCACGTCACCTCCTGGGCCTGGCCACCTGACCAATCTGGTTCTGTTGTGCCGCCACCACCACCGGCTGCTGCACCACCCGACCGCGGGGTGGCAGATCCGCATGGGACCCGACGGCCACCCCGGCTTCATCCCACCAGCCACCATCGACCCCGACCGAAAGCCACTGCGCAACCTTTCCACCAGCTCGGATGAGACCCACTCACAACCGCCGTCTCCGTAGGCCGCCGGTCGAGCATTCCGAGCCTGCGCGTCCTGAAGGACGGTGACCGGGTCGAACAGTGGCGGCCCCGTGGATGCCCCACGGGCGGCGCGATCCTGGCCTGGTTTGACCGTGGCTGGGGGCGGAGACCCGGTGTAAGCCTGCCCGCGACTTCGTGGTCGACTGATCACGAGGTGTACGAGGAGGGAGTGGGGTCGTGAAGTCGGGTGCTGAACGTGACGCGCAGGTGGAGGCCGGGGTTCGGGAGCACCTTCAGCCGGGCGAGGCTTTCCGGGCCGCCGCCTGGGTCAGCCGGTCGGACGGGCAGGCGGGGGCCGGTATGAGCCGGGCCGAGATGTCGCCGTGGCGGTTTCGGCGGCCCACCTCGCAGCGGCCGGGCGCCCGCCGCGGGGTCAACGGCGCGCCGCGCAGCCTGGCGGCCGGGCTGGACGAGCACATCCGTACGGTCGCCGACCCCCGGGTCCTGGCCCTGACCGACCAGCGCCTGATCGTCCTGTCCCAGCGCTCGGGCCTGTTCCGCCGGGCTTCCGGCCCGCTGAGCCCGCGCTGGGAGTGCCCCCGGGCGAAGCTCGTCTCGGCCGGCGAGAAGGACGGCCGGCTGCGCCTGGACTTCACCGACGGGTCCGCCGTCGTCCTGCTCACTCCGACCGCCCAGGTCCAGCCTTTCCTGACCGCCGCCGAGAACGCCTGATCCAGGTCACGGGAAGTCGGCGCGACGACCATCGACCGCACCTTCTGACCTTTGCTAAGGCCAGGTCTCAAACTTTATACCTTTGAGCGACGCCATCTTTTCGTCGAGTACGCCCGGGAAAAGGTGCACCGTCAGGTCTCGGCCCTGCAATGGGGTGAGATCGAGGCCTGGAGTTGGCTCGAGGATGGCCAGCTCACGCAAGCTGGGCAGCTCGGCCAGCGGCTTCACATCGATCGGGTGCGTATTTCGCTCGTCGAATCCGTAATGGCCGATATAGATGGTATCAAGATTTCGCAAGGTGATCAGTGGGCGGAGATCGCCGATAGGCGTGTACCGAATGTCAAGTTTTTGAAGCTGTGTCATCCGGCCGATCGCGGTGAGGTCCTCCACCCACGAACACCCCCAGAAGGCCAATTCTGTGAGTCTGGGCAGCGATTGAACCAAGGCCCCGATGCCACCCTCAGGCTCGCTCACGCGGGAAAGTACCAGGTGTTCCAGCCGGGGAAGCGCAGCGATGACGGGCAGGTCAGGAGCTGCTTCGCCCTCGATGAACAAGAACCTCAACGCCTGACAGTCGTCCAGGAAATCCAAGTCGCCAACGGGTGCACCGAGTAGCCAGAGGTTCATGAGGCCTTTCAGCCGTGCGATCGGGCTCAGGTCCTGATCGTTCGACAGGTCTCGCAGCCAGAGCGCGGTCAAGCTGGTGAGGGATTCCAGTACGGACAGGTCCGCTCGGCGATTGCCGAAACCCAGGTCCAGGCTGATCAGTGACCGGTGTTCGGCCAGCTGCGCGAGATCTCCTCGGAGTCCCTCCCACAGCTGGAGGTTGTGCAAGTGAGGCACACCAGCAAGCTGCGAGATCTCGAGCGTCTCGTCGAGTCTGATCGACGAGCTGGTCAGGTTTCGCAGCTTGGACAATGGGGCCAGGACCCGGGCGCTCCGCACGTCGACGTGCCCATTGTCGAGGGGGGCATGGGCCAGAACGCGGACGGCGTACTCGTCAGGGTCGAAATACTCCCAGGCTGCGACCAGCTCACGCTGCACCGCGGTCCGCGGGTCGGTCGAGAAGGCCGTCAGCAACTCCAGTGCTTTCGGCCCGCCGATGAGCGCGGCGCAACGAACAACCGCCGCGGCCTGGGCATCCGTCAACTCACCGGTTCCCGGTGTGAGCTCGTCGAGCAGCGGCTCGCCGATGCCGGCGAGAGAGCTGGTCTCGGCCAGCGAACGCGGCGGGAGCAGCCTTCGGAGTTCCCCGCGAACCCTCTCAAGCAGCTCCGGCGGCTCGACGACTGTCGCCGTTTCGAGGCAGGCTGCCGCAAGAATCCGCAGCTTTCGTCCGCGTCGCGAATCCGTGGCGGCGCGATCCATCAGGCCCTCAAGCAGCTCTTGCCGCACCAGGGCGTTGGAGTGTCCCGCCGCCAGCACGATCGTCTCCCGCCACGAGTCGAGATGACCGTGACTGACCAGAAGGCCGGCGTGACCTTGCTCCGCCGCCTCCCGCGCTGCCAGATACTCCTGAAAGCTTCGGTGGATCAGGTCGACGCGTCCCGGTACCGGCTCTCTCAGAATGCCGCTACGTTGCAGGAGATGGTCCAGCACCTGCTCGCCCGAGGCCTTGATCTGCCGCATTCCGGCCAGGCGCTGCTCGAGCTGTTGGAGAACCTGGCTCCGGGTGGCCTCGGCGCGGCCGTTCAAGACCATCCACCATGCCACTTGCTGGAGCAACTGGATCAGGTCGCGGCTGGTCAAGTCGGTAAGACCGACGCGGACACCGCGCTGAACGTCGCGTCGCTGAAGCAACATGTCGACGGCGGCCTGATAGATGTCCATCCGGTTGCGGGGCAGATGGCTGTTGCGGTCGAGATTGAGCGCGCAGAGCAGGGCGCACAACAACGGGTTGGCCGCCAGAGCTTGCAGGTGGGCGTTGCCGTCCAACTGAGCGAGGAGTCGTTGCTCGAAAAGTGGCACATCGTCAGACGGGCATGGAAGATCGGCGCTCCGCTGCGCGGCGAGGTGCCAATGCCGGATAAGCGCCCGGATATCGGCCCCGTCCATGCGGTCGAGATTGGCGGCGACGAAGCCCTCGGGCCGCAGCCATCGCTCGGCGGCGGCTCCGGGCCGAGAGGTGACGACGACCTGCAAGGTGGGGTACGCCGTCAGTAGGCCGCGCAGCCATTCGCGTACCCGCCGACGCTGGGCTTCGGACACTTCGTCGACGCCGTCGACACAGACGATCGCCCCCTCAGCCAGCTGACGGTGCACCCAGCTGGCCGGCATCAGGCCGACGAGGGCGTCGGCGACACCGTCCAAGAATTGCTCGGGACGCGGCAGGGGGCCATCGGCATAGTGGCGCAGGCGGATCAGGAACGGAACGTTGCCGTTCCAGGATTTCAGCTCGGCCGCAAAGGCGCTGCGGGCGGCGTTGACCGCGATCCACTGGAGCAGAGTGGTCTTGCCGGAGCCGGCCTCCCCGCGCACGAGCATCCGGCGGGCAAGGCTCAGCGCCTGTTCGACCCGAACAGCATCGCTCTCATCGGAATACTGGTCGCCGTGCGACGGACCGGGGATCCATCGCTGCTGACTACGGGACAGGCGAGCCGCGTCACCGCTGACAGTCAGACTGATGTAGGCGACCGTGAGCTGCGTCTCCAGACGATAACGATGAATGTCGACGCCATATATTTCGAGGTTGCTCAACGCGGCTACCAGGTGGTTCAGGTAGCGCACCCGGAATTGCGAGTCGAGATCGGTTCCGGCCGGCGCGTCGAGAGTGGGTGACGGCAGCCGGTCCAGCGCCTGTGTCAGCATCTCCGAGACCGTCGCGAGGCGCTGCAAGATTTCCACACTGGCGCGGGCCGGAAAGGGCCGCAGCTGAAGGATCAGCTGAGTCACACAGACGCAGCTCTCGTCAAGGACGACGGCGTAGAGCCGAGTTGCCAGCTCGCTGAGGCCGGCTCGGCCGGGGACCGCATGGAGTTCCCGGCGCAGCCTGGCCGCCAGCGCGCTCGGGTCCACATTGTCATCGAAGACGGCCCGATCAGAGAAATCAGCACGAGCGAACGTGTCGGTCACGGCTTCGAGGGCGGCTACGGTTTCGGCGTCGTCGAGCGCCGCGAATCTTCCCTCCACCAGCGGCCGTAGGCGCTCGTACACCGTGTCGACGATCTCGGCCGTGCGTCGATCGGCCCGGCGGCGCCCTAGATCATCGGTAATTCCGGTGTTGATCAAATCGCTGAGGTCGCTCGCGCGTTCCCTCTTGTCACGAGCACGGCTCATCCACCCTCTGAGGACCGGTGTCACGATCGACCCGGCCGTCTTGAGAAGTGCGGCCTCGCCCACCACCATGGAACGACCCTAAGCGGAGTCGTCGCTGACGTATACACCAGCTGGATCGAGACACGCCGTGGCCGCGCGAAGACCCGGAGCGGTGGATCAGCGCCGGGCGGAAGCCGGCTTGGAGTCGTTCGCGGTCCACGTCGCCGAGCACGCGCCAGTCTCAGCACGTCAGTCGCCGAGGGCACCGTCCGGTGGCCGCGCGGGCGGTCTCGACCGCGGGAGCTCCGCGACTTCTTCCGCCCCTTCCGGTCGCGGCCGAAGCGATGAGCTGTCACACGGTGACGCGGTTGCCGTCGTCGCCGGTGCGCGCGATCACCCGGGTTCCGATCGGCTCGCCCTCGGTGAGCAGGTCGAGGATGTCGTCGCCGTGGGCCAGGAAACGGCGGCCGTCGGATTCCAGGCGGCCGATGACGATGCCGGTCCGGTCGCCGGTCCGGTCGTGTTTGACCGTGTACGTCTCGATCACCGCCGGGCCGGACGCGGACGTGGCCTCGCCGGGGGCCGGGCGGGCGTCGAGTTCCGCCTGCAGTTTCTGGCTGTCGGAGGGCCTCCACGCCACCGGCGTGGCCGTGTAGACGCCGGTCGAGTATTTGCTCATCATGCCGCCGTTGGCGCCCACGAAACCGTGGCTTCCCTGTTCGGCGCGGCACCGGGACACCGTCGACGCGATCGCGTGCATCGAGTAGTTGTTGCCCGCCCCGCCGAAGAACGGCAGGCCGCCGGTCACCGTCAGGCCGCGCGGGTCGTCCGGCGACAGGCCGAACGCGTCGGTGATGGCGAAGACCGGCACCGGGAAGCAGCTGTAGAGGTCCATGCTGCCCAGGCCGTCCATGTCGATGCCGGCCAGGTCGAGGGCGTGCCTGGTCGCCGTCACCGCGGCCGGGCTGGCCGACAGGTCGGCGCGGGCCAGCAGGTCGCGTTCCCGCAGGTCGGCGTGGCCGGCCACGAAGACCCACTTCTCTTTGGGTACGCCGAGACGCCGCGCCGCCGCCAGCGACATGAGCAGCACCGCCGCGCCCTGGTTGACCTTCTCGCGGGCCACCAGGTACCGCGTGTACGGGTCGGCGATGGGCCGGTTCGCCTCGGAGACGGTGACCAGTTCGGCCGCGCTCCGCACGGTCGGCGCCGCCGCGTGCGGGTTGCCCGCCGCGATGCGGGTGAACGGCTCGAAGAGCTCCCCCATGGCGGCCGCGTACGCGGAACGCGACAGGCCCAGGCGGGCACGGCGGGCGTTCTCGAAGAGCGCGTAGTACGCGGGCGTGTCGGTCAGCCCGTACGGGAAATGCGAGAGGTCCACTATCCCGTCGAGCCCGAATCCGCGGTCCTCGAGCGATCCGGGCGCGTGCTCGGTGAAGTCGGGCCGGTCGTCGGAGCGGGCCAGGCGCTCGACGGTGGAGATGGCCTCGGCGCCGGTCAGGAGCACGACCCGCGCGTCGCCGGCCGCGATGGCCGCCGCGAACTCGTTGACCAGGTGCTGCGGGCTCTGGCCGCCGCCGACCTCGAGCACCGCCCGGTAGGGCGCGGCGCCGAGGCGGGCCGCCACCGACCGCGGGAAGTTGTCCGACCGGCCGAGCGGGGCCTGCGAGAACGGCAGAGAGATCTCGAACTGCCGTACCCCCGCAATGGTGTCGATCTCGGAGGCGGCGACGGCGGCGTCGTCGAGGGCCTCGCGGGCGGCGTCGGCGGCCAGGTCGGCCGGTGACCGGCCGCGGTAGCCGGGCGCGCCGAAGCGTTCCGAGACCTGGCCGGCGCCGACGATGACCGGGGTGCTGTCAGGCAGGGGCAATGAGACCTCCGAGCTCGGCGATGCGGCGCTGGCAGTCCTCGGCCATCCGCCGGGTGATCTCCCCGGCGGGCCGGATGTCCCGGAACGAGCCGACGACCTGGCCCACGAAGAACGACTCCAGTTTGAGCGCGCCCTCGTGGCCGTCCTGGGCGGCCGCGTCGATGTGCTGCCAGGCCTCCTCGACCAGCATGAGCTGCAGGGGCAACGGCAGCGGCTGCGGGCTGCCGGGCGCCTCCCACTCGTCGTGCCAGGCGGTGCGCAGCTGACGGGCCGGTTTTCCGGTACGGGTGGGTGAGCGCACCGTGTCGGCGCTGGTCGCGCCGAGGAACTTGTCCTTGATGGCCTGGACCGCGATGTCCTCTTCGCTGGAGAGCCACACCGAGCCGCACCACACGCCGGCGGCGCCGAGCGCGAGCGCCGCCGCCATCTGCCGTCCGTCGGCGATGCCGCCGGCGGCCAGGACCGGGCGGTCGCCGGCGATGTCGACGATCTCGGGGGTGAGGACCATGGTGGCGATCGTGCCGGTGTGCCCGCCGGCCTCGGTGCCCTGCGCGACGAGCACGTCGACACCGGCCGCGATCTGCCGTTGCGCGTGCTCGGCCTTGCCGACCAGCGAGGCGACCACGACGCCGGCCTCCTTGGCCCGCGCCACGAGCGACGGCGGCGGCGTGCCGAGCGCGTTGGCGATCAGCGCGATCGGGTGTTCGAACGCCACGTCGAGCAGCGCCGGCGCCCCGTCCGGCGTGATCGCCGCGGCGACCTCGCTGTGGTCGACCACGGACGACGAAACGGGAATGTCGTACTTGTCCAACAAAGACTGAACAAAAGTCAAATGCGATGGAGGGATTTGGGCGCGCAGGCTTGCGACGAGAGAGCCCGGGTCTCCGGCGACGAACTTGGAAGGCACGAGCAGATCGACGCCGTACGGCTTCCCGCCCACCCGCTCCTCGATCCAGCTCAGCTGGGCGTCCAGCTCGGCCGGTGAGTACGCCGAGGCGGCCAGCACCCCGAAGCCGCCGGCGTTGGTGACCGCCGCGACCACCGCCGGTGACCGGTTGAAGCCGACGATCGGGTGCTCGACGCCGAGCAACTCGGTCAGGGCCGTACGCATGCGGTCTCCCCCTTCGGAACTGACGAACCTTCAGCTGAAACGGCGCAGGATCTCGGTCAGGGTGTCGCGGCTGTCCCCGATCGTGTCGCCCGACCAGCGTTCCTTCAAGACCAGCGTCGCCCCGCCGTGCAAGGTGAGCTCGGCGTTGAGCGGCACCGCCTTGACGATCCTGGCGCTGGTGACCTCCTCGAAGGGCACGTAGCGGTATGTCCGGGCCAGCTCGGCCGGGTCGTGCGAGGACAGCATCCGGGCGATCCGGCCCTCGCCCTCGTCGGTGCTCTTCGGGGCCGGCACCAGCACGAGGCCCTGGTTGAGCAGGATCAGGTCGGTCTCCTGGTCGCCGGCGCGGACGTTGGCCATCGCGCCGATCACGTCGGAGCCGGCGCCGGTGGCCCGGGGCTCGACGACGCGGGCGGCCTCGACGTGGATGCCGAGCTGGGCCATCCGGGCCCGGGCCTCGCCGAGCGTCTCCGGCGACACGGCCAGCTTGGCGATCTCGGAGTAGTCGACCGGCACGCCCGAGGTGTGCACGATCCGGGCCGGCGAGGACCACGAGTGTTCCCAGCGCGCCTGGCCGCTGCGGACGGCGGCCAGGGTGATCAGCGTGTCCATGATGTCGGCGAACTCGGTGACCGGGTCGGGCGACTCGGGCAGGAACTCGGCCGCCAGTTCGCGCAGGCGGCCCTGGGCGACCAGCTCGAACAGCTCGGGCAGCCCGGCCTCGGGAATCCCGGAGAGCCGGGACAGCGAGCGGAACACCCGGTCGGCGCGGTGCTGCGTGACCAGGGTCATCGAGGCCGCGGTGAAGTCGGGCCACGGCAGCACGGTCCGCGGGCCGAAGTCGACGACCTCGCGCTGCAGCGCCAGACCGGCCTCGGTGAGCTGCGGGACGAGATCGCCGGCGGGACGGTCGTCGGCCGGGTGCTGTACGGGCGGGAGCGCCCGCATGGCGGCGATCCGCTCCCCCGCCGACGGGTGGGTGTCCCAGCGCGACGTGTGGCTCTCGGGTTCCTCGTCGCGCAGCTTGGCCAGCTCCTGGGTGCGAGCCGCGTACAGGTGGCGGAACCCGCCGAACACGTCGTCCGGGGCGTAACCGAGCTCCCAGCCGTACGAAATGTAGTTGTTGAAGTAGAAGTTCCAGGCGGCGCCGACCACTGGCAGTTCCCGCATGGTGGAGGTCGCGGCGCCGACGCCGGCCACGCGCACCGAGACCTGGTCGGCCTCCAGCTCCTGCCGCCGGGTCACGGCGTTGCTGACCAGAAGGTACAGGCGGCCGTAGGCCTTGAAGACCCACCCGAACACGTTGAACGGGCCGAGGCGGCGCAGCGTCTCGTGCAGGGCGGTCCGGCCGCGGTAGGTGATGGCGGCCAGGCGCGTGTGGGATCCGGAGTAGTGGCCGAGCTCGTGCGCGACGACCGAGCGCAGCTGATCGACGGTGAAGGCCTGGAGCAGAGGGATGCCCAGGTAGAGCCGCCGCACGCCGGAGACCAGCCCGAGCAGCCGGGCGTCCTCGGTGACGGCCGCGTTGACCTCGGGGATGAGCCGGATCTCGTCGGGCGCGCGGGTGCCGGCCGCGGTCGCCATGTCGTGCACGAGACGCCACAGGTCGGGTGCCTGCCGCGGGGTGACCAGCAGGCCCTCGGGATCGCCCGGCTTGGCGAACAGCGCCTTGCCGAGACCCACGACGACCGCGCCGACCCCGATGATCACCAGCCAGCTCAGCTTGGCCGCGCCGTAGCCGTGCAGGTGGCCCCAGATCTCGTACAGCAGGAAACCGGCCGCCGCGAGCTGGATCAGGCCCAGCACATAGAACCCGACCAGCATGGCGACCGACAGAGCGGCCCGCGACGCAGTGGACACGATCGATCTTCCTCCCCGTGAAAGTGGAAGGAAGATACACCGCTCAGCGGACCACCGTCACCGGGCATTTCGCGTACGAGGCGACGTGCTGGCTGACCGAGCCGAGCACCAGCCCGGCGAAGCCGCCGTGGCCGCGGTGCCCGACGACGAGCAGGTCGGCCCCGGCCGACTCGTCGATCAGGACCTTGGCCGCGCGTCCCTGCTTGACGTGCGGGCGGACGAGGATCGGCGGCTCGGCGCCGAGTTCCTCCCGGATGACCTGGACGAGGTCGTCCGAGGTGCGCTGGGTGGGCTCGGGCACGTACCGCTCGGAGACGCTGACACTGCCGGCCGGCGGCAGCAGCGTGTGCTCCCAGACGTTGACCACGACCAGGTCGGCGCCGTGATCGGCGGCCTCGGCGGCGGCCCAGGTCAGCGCCTTGCGGCTGCCGGGTGATCCGTCGACGCCGACGACGACGGTCTTCCATGCGCTCATCACCGTCACCTCCGACGCCATTACAAGTCCACGCCCGGCGGAGGGTCAACGGCGGCCGTCGATTCCCGCCCCAGCCGAACGCATCGGCACTCCGAGTTGCGACCCATGCACACCCGGTTTAGCTTCGGCCAAGGAGTGTGATGTGGATCACACCCGGAAAAGCTCGGTCGAAGAGGTGAGCTCATGACCACTACGACGTCGGACACCGTCGAGCAGGCACCGTCGGAGGAGCGACGGCCACTGATGACGGGTCCCGCCCTGCTGATGATGAACCTCGGATTCTTCGGGGTGCAGTTCAGCTTCGGGCTCACCCAGTCGGCGGTGAACCCGCTGTTCCTCCTGATCGGGGCGAGCCCCGAACAGCTGCCGATCCTCAACCTGGCCGGACCGGTCACCGGCCTGGTCATCCAGCCGCTGATCGGCGCGATCAGCGACCGCACCTGGCATCCGCGGTGGGGACGGCGACGGCCGTTCATCGTGTCCGGCGCGATCCTGTGCTCGATCATCCTGTTCCTGTTCCCGTTCGTCGGCGTCCTCTGGCTCGGCGTGATCTGCTTCTGGCTGCTCGACGCCGGCAACAACACCTCGATGGAGCCGTACCGGGCGTTCATCTCCGACCGGCTGCCGAAATCACAGCTGGCCCGCGGCTTCCTGACGCAGAGCATGTTCACCGGCGCCGGCGCGGTGCTGGCCAACCTGTCGCTGTTCCTGCTGCAGAAGGTGGAGCCGCTGCAGGGCACGGCCGGCAACGGGGTGCCGTACTGGATGTTCGCCTGCTTCATGATCGGCACGTTCTGCATCCTGCTGACCGTGTTGACGGCCATGATCCGTACGAAGGAACTCAAGCCCCCGGACCACGAGCTGGCCGAGATGCGCGCGGCCCCGAAGGGCCTGGGACCGGCGGTCCGGGAGATCGCCGACGCCGTCCGGTCGATGCCCGTGGCCATGCACAAGATCGGCGTGGTCTTCGCGTTCCAGTGGTACGCCATGTTCATCTACTGGCAGTTCCTCGCCGTGAGCCTGGGCGAGACCGTGTTCAACTCCAACCCGGAGACCGGCGGCAAGGCCTGGGACGACGCGATCGCCTGGAGCGGCCTGGCCAACGGCGCCTACAACTTCGTCACGATGATCTCGGCGCTGTTCCTGGTCGGATTCGCGCAGCGGATCGGAGCCAAGCGGGTGCACGCGATCGCGCTCGGGCTGGCCGCGCTGTCGCTGGTCTGGCTGGCCCGCATCGACAACCAGTGGGTCACGCTGATCCCGATGATCGGCGTCGGCATCTTCTGGGCGAGCGCGGTCGGCGTGCCGTACCTGATGGTCGCCAGCATGGTCCCGGCCAAGCGGACCGGCGTCTACATGGGCATCCTCAACATGATGATCGTGGTGCCGATGCTGATCCAGACGATCACCTTCGGCTGGATCTTCGAGCACTGGCTGGGTGGCAAGGGCTCGAACGCGATCACCCTGGCCGGTGTGCTGCTCGGCCTCGGCGCGATAGCGATGCTCTGGGTCAACCCGCCCAACGAGGTGGACGAGTCGCCGATCGTGCCGCTGGGCGGCAAGCGGAGCATCACGGTGTACGACCGGGTGGTCGTCGGTTCGGACGGCACGGCGACCAGCCTGTACGCCGTGGACCGGGCGGCCGAGGTGGCCCAGGCCGCCCAGGCGCGGCTGATCGTGGTGACGGCCTACCGGACCGGCACGTCGGCCCCCGCCGCGGAAGGCGTGCACCGGGACCTCTACGGCGCCGAGGTCGCGCGCGAGGCGCTGAGCAAATCGGTCACCGGGCTGACCCGGGAACGCGCCCGCTACATCGAACAGCGCCTGGTCGAGGGAGATCCGGCCCAGGCCCTGCTGGACACCGTCGGCAACAACCCGGCCAACCTGATCGTGGTCGGCAACCGAGGGCTCGGCGCCTCCCAGGGCGCGCTGCTGGGCTCGGTGCCGGCCGGCGTCGTCCGCAACGCGGTCTGCGACGTGCTGGTCGTTCAGACGTCCGCGCTCGACGAGGAGAGGCTGTTCACCAGCAGCTCGGTGACCCCCGAGGAGGAGAGCGGCCGCGAGAACAGCCAGCCCTGACCGGTGTCGCAGCCGAGCCGGCGCAGCGTGGCCTCCTGCGGCGCCGTCTCGACGGCCTCGGCCGTGACGCTGATGCCGATGGCGTGGGCGAGCCTGATGATCGTCTCGACGATCCGCTCGTCCACGCTGTCGCTCTCCCCGTCCTCGCGCAGCCCTTCGACGAACGGCCCGGCCAATTTGAGCACGTGCACAGGCAGTCGCCGAAGATAGGCCAGATTCGAATAGCCGGTGCCGAAGTCGTCGATCGCGATGCGGATTCCCCGCTCGGCCAGGCCGTGCAGCGACGCCGTTCCCTCCGGGTCCATGACCGCACTCTCGGTCAATTCCAGAACCAGAAGAGCCGGGTCCCATCCCGTACGCAGGAGAATGCCGTCCACATCGGCCAGCAGCCCCGGATCGTGCGCCTGGGAGACGGTCATGTTGACGCTCATGGCCACCCGCCGGCCGGGGAACTCCTTGGCCCATTCCGCGGCCTGCGCGCAGGCTTCCTCGAGCACCCAGCGGCCCAGCGGCAGAATGACGCCGGTCTCTTCCGCGAGCGGGATGAAAGCGTCCGGGCCGATCCGCCCGAGCCGCGGATGATCCCAGCGCACCAGAGCCTCGACGCCCCGCAATTCCCGGTCCTGGAGCGAGACCAGCGGCTGGTAGACCAGTGTGAACTCGCGGCGGTCGAGGGCGTCCGGCATCTCCGCGGCCAGGGCGTACCGCGCGGCCTGGCGGGCGTCGCGCTCCGAGTCGTACATGACGAAACGGCCCCGGCCGTCCGACTTGGCCGCGTACAGGGTCAGGTCCGCGGCCTTCATCAGCTCCTGCGGGCTGGTCGCGGCGACCTCGCTCTCGACGACGCCGATGCTGGCCGAAATGCGCAGGCGGTGCTTGCGGATGACGTACGGCCGGGAAAGCTCCCGCAAAAGGCTTCCCGCGAGCTTGCGCATGTCCGCGGGGTCCTCGACCAGGACGACGAATTCGTCGCCGCCCATCCGGCCGGCGACGTGGTTCGTGCTGCGCTCGAGGCGTTTCGCGACGGCCGCCAGCAGTTCGTCGCCCACCTGGTGGCCCAGCGTGTCGTTGATTCTCTTGAAACCGTCGAGATCCAGGTAGCAGACGCCGACACTCGCCTTGTCGCGGAAGATCCGGACCAGATCGGAGGCGATTTTCGTACGGTTGGGAAGGCCCGTCAGAGGGTCGTGGGTGGCCTGATGTTCGAGCCTTTTCTTGAGCCGCCGCCGGTCGGTGATGTCCTGCACCATCGCGATGGTGAACTCGGGCCGCCCCTCGTCGTCGCGGATCAGCGAGACGGTCAGGTCGGTCCAGATCTCACCGCCGTCCTTGCGGTAGTACGCCTTCTCCATCCGGACGTGGTCGACGTCGCCGTTGATGACCCCCTCGTACATGCGCCACATGTCGCGCGGGTCCTCGGGATGCGTCAGCCCCGGCACGAGCAGGTGGCACATCTGTTCCCGGGTGTAGCCGAGCAGATCGGCGAAGGCCTGGTTGACCTGCACGATCCGGCCGTCCATGGCGCTGACGCCGATGCCGATGGCGGCGTTGTCGAACACGGCCCGCAGGCGCGCCTCGCTCGCCCGCAACGCGCGCAGCACCGCCTGGTTGAGCTCCTCCTGATCGGCCATGGTGGCGGCCCGGATCGCCTGTGCGTAGCCGGCCGCCACCTGCGCCGCGACCCGCGGGTCATCGATCACCTCGACGGTGGCGGCCAGCATCGCCGGGTCGGTGAGATGAGCCTCGACCAGCGCCGCGCCCACCACCTCCCCGCTGTCGCCCGCCCGCAGGCGCCCGGCGAGCCCGGACAGCAGCTCGTCCAGCTGCCCGGCGTCCAGCGGCACGAATCCGGCCGCGACGAGCTGCCGGCGCCACAGCTCGACGAAGCTCATTTCTTCTTTCCGACTCCCGCGTACGCGCCGACGCGCTCCGGGTGCTCGTCCGCCGGCTCCTGCGGGTCGGGCCGCCAGAGCGGAATGAAGACCAGGCCCGGCTCGGCCAGCTCGAACCCGTCGAAGTACGCCTCGATCTCGGCCGCCGGCCGCAGCGTGATCTCGGTGGCGGTCCGTCCCGAGAGCCGCTGCGCCTCGATGACCTCGGCCGGCTGCCCGTCGGCGGTGGCGTGCGAGATGAGCAGCCAGCTGCCCGGCGGCACCGCGTCGCGCAGCGCCTTCACGGTGGCGGCCGGGTCGTCAGCGTCCGGGATGAAGTGCACGACCCCGGCCAGCAGGACGGCGACCGGCTCGTCGAAGTCGAGGAGCTTGCCGGCCTCGGCGAGGATCCGCTCGACGTCACGCGCGTCGGCCAGGATCACGGCGGTGTTGGGCGTACCGGCCAGGATGGCCCGGCTGTGCTCCACCGCGACGGGATCCACATCCACGTACACGATCTTGGAATCCGCGGCCGCCTCGAGGGCGATCTCATGCACGTTGCCGGCGGTGGGGATGCCCGACCCGATGTCGAGGAACTGCCGCACTCCCCGCGCCACCAGGAACCGCACGGCCCGGCGCAGGAAAACCCGGTTCGACCGCATCGTCTCCGCGATGTTCGGCGTCATCGCCTCGATCTGCTCGGCCAGCTGCCGATCCACGGCGAAGTTGTGCGCCCCGCCCAGAAAATAGTCATAAACCCGCGCCGCCGACGGCCGGCTCACGTCGACGCCCGCGGGAACCCAGTCTTCCGCCACCTTGACCCCCAGCCTTTGGCACAGCCCCGTCCAAGAACCACAACTGTCTATCGAATGGGCATCACAGGTGCAACCATCTCCGGGTGCCACAGTCTTCGGTCCTCAGGTTTCTGCCCCGGCTCGCCTGACCTCTTCGCCTGATCACCCGCCACGTCCGGCCGCGGCTGGCGCACCCGTGCGATCAGCCGGCACACCTTCGACGCGGCCACGCTCCTGCCGGCCGCCCCGCCTCATCACCCCGAGGTCCGTGCGGCCGGTCTTGCTGAGCCTGCCCGCCCGGCGCGGATCTCCCTGGGCCGGCGTCCTGCCGATCCTGGCCTTCCTTGTGCTGTCCTTGCTGTGCTTCAACCCGATCCTGTGGGCGTTGCTGTCCGAGCCCGAACGGGCGTCCACCGGCGGCGAGCGATCCCCCTGGGCGCTGTGGAAGGCCTGCGGGGCGCGGCCGAGGAGGCGACGCCGGCCTGATGGCTTACTGGCTACGCGGTCGCTCGCTCCGGGGAGCGCTCGGCCCGCGGGCGGGCCAGGGCGTCGGGGAGCTGCGTGCGGTAGGTGAGGCCGAGCTTGTGCAGCAGGCGGTGCATGTGCGAGCCGACGGTGCGGTGCGACAGGTAGAGGCGGTTGGCGATCTCCTTGTTGGTCAGGCCGGTCGCGGCCAGCTCGGCCACCCGGCGTTCCTGGGCGGTCAGCAGTGCGGTCACCGCGCCGCCGGTCGCGGCCGGGGCGGCCGGCCGGTCGCCGTCGGCGGGGTGGGGTTCGATCAGCGGGCCGGCGGTGTGGTGGCCGGCGGCCCGGAGCTCGTCGGCGGCCTGGCCGGCCCAGGCCCGCGCGCCGGCCGCGGTGAAGGCGGTCAGGGCCGCGGTGAGCTCGGCCCGGGAACGGGCGACCTGGCGGGTGCGGCGCAGCCAGCGGCCGTACGCCAGGCGGGTGCGGGCCAGCTCCAGCGGGGAACCGGCCCGCTCGGCGCACTCCAGGGAGGCCTCGAAGTGGCGGGCCGCGTCCTCCGGCGTGGTGGCCAGCAGCGCGTGGGCCCGCCGCGTCACCGCGCCGAGGTGGCCGGAGTCCGTCGGCGGCACCTGCGCGAGCAGTTCCCGGGCGGCGTCCGTCTTGGCGTTGACGGCGGGGTCCGTTCCGGTGGTGAGGGTGACGTCCGTCTTGGCGCTCAGGGCGGCCGCGTCGGCTATGTCGGCGATCGCCCAGGCCGCGGTGGTGGGGTCGGCGGCGGTGCCGCGCAGGGCAGTCCACGCCTCGCGGTAGCGGCGGCCGCCGAGCGCGGACAGGCCCGCCGCCCAGCTGAGCCGGGCCACGGTCGAACGCCACGGCGTGACCGTGCGTTCCCGGCCCAGATCGATCGCGGCGGACACCGCGTCGGTGTCGCCGGACCAGGCGTGCACCAGGGCCAGGGCGGCCTGCGCCTCGGCCTCGGCCATCGGCATGCCGAGGGCCGCGCTCATCCGGATCGCGGTCAGGGCGTCGGACCGGGCCCGTCCCAGGTCGCCCGTGACGACCCGGACCGTGGCCAGGAACGCCAGCTCGCGAGCCTCGTCGCCGCAGCGGCCCCGGCGGCGCAGGTGGGCCAGGGCCGCCTCGTGGCCGGCCACGGCGTGGGGCAGGTCGTGCAGAACTGAGGCCGCCCAGCCGTACGTCAGCAGCAGTTTGGAGTCCTCGGCGACCAGCGGCAGCATCTCGGCCAGGCGGGGGCGGACGCCGGCGGCCTGGCCCACGGGGTCGAGCAGGGCGAGCGCGACGGCCCGGACCGGGTCGGCCGGGTCGAGCGGCAGCCGCCGTAGTTCCGCCACGGCCGCCTCCCGGACGACGGCGAGCTGCGGGAAGTGGAAGGACAGCCCGGCCACGGCCCAGAGCAGGCGCAGGGGCTCCTCGGGGCGTCCGGGGTGGGCGCGGGCGGCCTCGTGGACCAGGACGAGCAGGCCCAGCGCGCTGCGCGAGCCCTGGCCGCAGGCGCTGCTGTTGCCGGCCTCGGTCTGGGCGAGCCGGATGAGCGCGTCGGGGGCCGGGCCGGCGCTGCGCGCCTGTTCGACCAGCTGGGCGCAGAGCGCGCCGAGTCCGGCCTGGCGCGCCACCTCGGCCGCCTCGGCGAGGTAGCCGGCGCGCCGCCCCGGGAAGGTGCTGAGCTCGGCCGCCCGGCGCATGGCGGTGACCGCGTCGCGGGGTGCGCCGCGCCCGGCGGCTCGCCGGCCGACGCCGGCCAGGTCGGCGGCGGCCTCGTCGTCGGCGCCGGCCGTTCCGGCGGCCCGGTGCCAGGCGGCCCGGTCGGGGTCGGTGCTGGCCCGGGCCAGGGCTCGGTGGGCGGCGAGGCGGTCGGCGAGGGTGGCGCCGTCGTACGCGGCCGACCGCACCAGCGGGTGCCGGAAGACCAGCCGGTCGCGCCCGGCAGTGAGCAGCCCGGCCTGTTCGACGGCGGCCAGGTCGGTGTCGTCGAACCCCAGCTCGGCCCCGGCGCCCATCAGCTCGGCGACGGTCAGCCCGGCGTCGGCGGCCGCGCACAACAGCAGCGTCCGGCTTCCGGGCTGGTGAGTGTGCGTCTCGCGCAGGAACGACCACTCCAGACGTTCGGTCATCCGCGCGCCGCCCGCGAGCTCGATCAGGGCCAGCGGGTTGCCGCCGGCCCGGGCGAGCAGAGCGGCCCGGCTCGCCGTCACCGGGAGGGTGTCCAGCAGGGCGTTCGCCGCGCCATCGGTGAGCGGCCTCAATTCCCTGCGCCGCCGGCGCGCGGGCACGGTCACCCCGGCGCTCGCCCGCAGGGTCGCGGCCAGGAAGACCGGGCCGTCGGAGAGCCCGGCCGCCACGAAGCTCAGCACGTCCCGGGTGGACGGGTCGAGCCACTGCCAGTCGTCGACCAGGACGGCCACCGGTGCGAGCCCCAGCAGGGCCAGCACGGCGGGCTTGAGCCGGGCCGCGTCCACCGGTTCGCCGGTCTCGCCGAACGCGGCCCGCACCGCGTTCCGGTGGTGCGCCGGAAGGCCGACGACCCGGTCCAGGACCGGCAGCAGCAGCTCGTGCAGGTCGGCGAAGTCCACCGGCAGGTCGTCGAGGACACCGGCGCAGCGCAACACCGTGACGCCACGGTCGCGCGCCAGGCCGGCCACGGCCTCCTGGATCGCGGTCTTGCCGATGCCGGCCTCGCCGGACAGGAACACGGCCCCACCCGTGTCCAGCAGTGTGGACAGCTCGGCCAGCTCTTCGTCACGCCCGATCATGGGCCCATCTTGCGGCCGGCCGGCGCCGAACGGCTGTGCGCCCGGTCACGAGCGGGCGAGATGACGTCGGATGACTTACGCGGGCGTGGGGGCGTACGTCATCAGGATGAAGAAGGGGGGTCATGACCATGAACCAGGTAGTGGTGATCGAGGCCGAGACGAGTGCGGACCGCGTGGCGTCGGCCGGCGCCGTGGCCGGCGCGGCCGAGTCCGCCGGCTACCGGCGGCTCGCGTGCCGCGGGGTGCCGGGCACGCACGCGCCCGCCTACGCCGGCCTCGGCGATCTGCTCGAGCCCGTGCTGGCCGGCGGCGGGCTTCCGGTCGGGCGGCGGCGCGCCCTGGAGGCGGCCCTGGGCGGGGACGCCGGGGCGGACCGGCTCCTGGTCGGGCTGGCGGCGCGGAGCCTGCTGGAGGCGCGGGGCGAGCGGCTCGTTCTCGTCGCCGAGGACTGTCAGTGGCTCGATCGGCCCACCCTCGACGTGCTGTGCTTCGTGGCCCGGCGCCTGGCGGATCTGCCCGTCGCCCTGATCGCGACGGTGCATCCGGAAGGCCAGCCGCCCGCCCTGCGGAGCCTGCCGGCCGAGCGGATCCGGCCCGCCGCCGGGCCGGCGAACGCCCGCCCGGCCGGCCGGAGGCTGGCGCTGCTGGCCGAGGCCGGGCGGGACATGCCGCTGTCCGAGGTGATGACCGCGGCCGGCCACCTCGGCATCGCGACCGAGGAGTGGGCCGCCCTCGACCACCGCCGCCTCGAAGGCGCCGCCGTCGTCGCGGACGGTGACGGGGCCGAGCGGCGCCGAGTTCACCTCGCGCTCTCCCAGGTCGCGTCCGACCCGGGTATCGCCGCGCGGCACCGGTCGGCCGCCTCGAGCGGCCGCACCGAGTCCGAGGCGGCCGACCTGGAACGGGCCGGCCGCCGGGCGCTGACCGGCGGCGCGCAGGCCGCCGCGGCCGTCGCCTTCCGCCGTGCCGCCGCCGCCTCGCCGGCGGCCGCGGACCGGATCCGGCGGCTCGCCCTGGCCGCCGGCGCCGCCCGCGCAGCCGGGCTGCCCGAGCGGTCGCGCGCCCTGCTCGGCGAGGCGATGCCGCTGGCCGCCGACTCCCGCACCATCGCCGACCTGGCCACCAACCAGCTCCTGCTCGACCTGACGGCGGGGCTGCCGGGGCGCGGCATCGGCGAGTTCGAGGCGCTGGCCGAGCGGCTCGACGGCGACGACCGGATACGGGTGCTGTGGGGCGCGGCCGTGCACTGCCGCGCCCGTCACCTGCCGCCGCACCAGTGCCGGCGGATCGAGGCTCGGCTGCGCGGCACCGCCTCGTCCAGCCCGCTGCGGGCGATCGCGCTGGCCATGCTCGCCCCCGCGCACGGCGCCGCCCAGCACCGGGAGCGCCTGCCCTGGCTGGTCGCCGAGGCCGCCGGCGATCCGCTCGCCCTGCTCTCGCTGGGTATCGCGGCCGAGTCGGTGCAGGACCTGGCGACCGCGCACACCGCCTGGGCGCTGAGCCGCGACCTGTTCCGCCGGGTCGGCTCGGACGCCGACGAGTGTCAGTCCCTGCGCGGGCTGGCCGCGCTGCGCATCGCCTGCGGTGAGCTGGCCGCGGGCCTGGCCGACGCCGAGCAGGCGCTGCGGATCGCCGAGCGGGTGGGCGCGACCCAGGTGATGGGCATCGCCGCCGGCACGGTGGCGCGGGCCCAGGTCTGGCTGGGCCGCGGGCCGGACGCGCGGAACACCCTCGAGCGGCACGCCGCGCTCTGGCACGACGACCCGATCGCCATCTCGGCGGCCGAGATGCGCTGGGCGAGCGGCCTTCTCGCGCTCACCGAGCGCCGGTACGCCGACGCCTGGACGGAGCTGAGCCGGGTCCGGCGGCACCGCGCCCGCGCCGCCTGGTCGATCGCCGACCTCACCGAGGCCGCCGTCCACTGTGGCGAGCACGAGGCGGCGGCCCGGATCGTCGAGGCGACGGCGGCGGACACCACCGCGTCCGGGCATCTGGCCATGCTCGTCGAGCGGAGCCGGGCGCTGCTGTGCGGCGACGACGACGGTGCGGAGGCGCATTTCGAGCGGGCGCTGGCCGAGGGCGAGGACGCCGGCACGCCGCTCGAGCTGGCCCGCACCCGGCTGCTCCACGGCCGGTGGCTGCGCCGCCGCAAGCGCGCCGAGGACGCCCGGGACCAGCTGACCGAGGCGCGGCAGGTCCTCGCGGACGCGCGGGCCCGGCCCTGGGCCGCCGAGGCCACCGCCGAGTTGCGGGCCGCCGGTGAGGTGGTCCGGCCGGCGAAGGACGCGCGGGCCAGCCTGAGCCCGCAGGAGGCCCGGATCGCCACCCTGGCCGCGCGCGGGCTGACCAACAAGGAGATCGCCGAATTGCTCGTCGTCTCGCCCCGGACCATCGGCGCGTCGCTGTACCGCATCTTCCCGAAGCTGGGGGTCTCCAAGCGGGCCCAGCTGCGCGAGGTGCTCAGTGCGGGCTGAGCGCGGCCGCCAGTTCGGCTCGGGCCGTGATGCCGAGTTTCGGGAAGAGCCGGTAGAGATGGGTGCCGACGGTGCGGGGAGACAGGAACAGCTGGCGGCCGATCTCCTTGTTGGTCAGTCCCTGCGCGGCCAGCGTGGCGATCTGCAGCTCCTGCGGGCTGAGGCTGTCGCGGGCGTTGCCGGCCGGCCGTACGGTCTCGCCGGCCGCTCGCAGTCCCGGCGTGAGCGGGCGGCCCACGCCTCGGCGCCCAGCGCCTCGAAGATCGTGATGGCCGAGCGCAGGTACGGCCGGGCCTTGCCGTACTGCCGGTCGCGGCGCAGCCGGACGCCGTACGCGTGGTCGGCGCGCGCCTTGTCGAACGGGTGGGCGGCGAGGGCGGTCGCGGTCTCCTCCGGCGAGTAGTCGTCCACGGAGTGCTCGAGCCGCACGGCCGCGCGGGCGTAGACCAGTCCCGCCGCGAGCGCCGGCGAGCCGCACAGCTTCTCCTCGGCGTCGAGCTGGTCCAGCATGGGGGCGAGCTCGCCGGTACGGCCGGCCATGACCGCCGCCTCGGCGAGCGTGCCCACCGCCCAGAACCGGATGGTCGGGTGGTACGCCATGTCGGCCGGGTCGAGCGCCCGGCTCAGGTGGTCGAAGGCCGCCGTGGCGTTGCCGGCGGCGAGCGCGGAGGTGCCCCGGATCAGCTGGACCAGACAGAGCATCCCGTGCAGTCCGGCACCCAGCAGTGCCTTCTCGGCGCCGTCGGCCACCTGGGTGGCGATCGCGTCCTCGCCGCGCAGCGCCGCCACCATGCCCTGGGCCATGCGGGCGGCCGCGGTCCAGTGCGGCCATCCCGTCTCGTCACCCAGGCGCACCGCCTCGGCGGCGGCGCCACCGGCGGCGTACGCGTCGTGCCCGAAAGCGCTCGCCCAGGCCTGGGTGACCAGGGTCTGGGCCAGCAGGCCGACCCGTTGCTGCGTGCGGCAGCGGGCCGCCGCGGTGCCGAGGAACTGCCGGGCCAGGCTCAGCGAGCCGACGGCGAGGCTGGTGGCGCCCAGGATCATCTGGAACTGGGTGTCGATCGGCTGGGTGAGCTGGTGCGGCAGGGCCTCGAGGACCGCGCGGCCGTTGTCCAGGGGCGCGGTGAGGCCGACGAAGGCGAGCACGTGCGGGTCGTCCAGGCCGCGGCCGCTGTGCTCCACGAAGGCGAGGGCGGCCTGGCGCGTGCCGGGCGCCAGATGGCTGAAGTACAACCGGAAGACGACCATGTTGATCAGGTCGAAGGCGCCGTCGACGTCACCGGCGGCGAGCCACTGCTCGGCCGTACGGATGAAGGTGAGCAACTGGGCGTCGCCCATCTCGCCGTAGCCGTCGACGGCGTTGCGCCGGGCCACGATGGCCAGCATCTCGTGCGGGGTGAGCCGGCTCTCGTCGACCAGCGGCGCCAGCCGGTTGATGGCGGCCAGGTCCCCCGAGTCGTAGCCGCAGTCGATGGCCTTGACCAGGCGGTAGGCCCGCCGGCCGGAGTCGGCGGTCAGCTCGGCCGCGCGTTCCCAGGCCGACAGGGCGGTGTGCGAAGCGCCGCGCTGCCGCAGCCGGAACGCCAGGTCGGCCATCGCGTCCCCGAGCGGCTCGTCCCGGCCGGTCACGGCGGCGGCGAGATGCCAGGTGCGCCGGTCCTCGTCGCGGACCGCCAGGGCCAGCGCGGCGTGGATGGCCCGGCGGTCGGCGGCTGGGATCGAGCGCACCACGGCCGACCGGATGAGCGGATGACGCAGCCGCAGGGCCGTGTCGCCGAGCTCGGCCAGCCGGGCGTCGATCGCCGGCCGCACGGCCGCCGCGGTGAGGCCGGCGGCGCCCAGGATCTCCTCGGCGTCGTCGGTGTCGTGCAGGGCCGCCACGCGCAGGACGTGCCGGCTCGGTGCGGGCAGGTCGGCGATCGCGGCCGAGAAGGTGTCGTCGAGCCGCTGGGGAAGGGAGAGGCCGCTCGGCAGGGCCCGCTCCCCGGCCGAGGCGGCCGCCGTGGCCAGCTCGTGCAGGCCGAGCGGGTTGCCGCCGGCCTCCTCGACCACGCGCAGCACCAGCACCGTGGGCAGCCCGGGGGCCACGGCGGCGACGATCTCGCGGGCCACCTCGTCGCTCACCGGGCCGACCGGCGTCTCCGGCAGCCCCGAGCCGGTGAGCCGCCGCGTCGTCTCCTCGCCGTCGCGCATGCTCATCAGCAGCAGGAAGGCGTCGTCGCCGAGGCGGCGGCCGACGTAGCTGAGCACCTGCCAGGTCGCCTCGTCGAGCCACTGGGCGTCGTCGACCATCATCAGCGTCGGCCGCGCCTCGCCGTCGTCGAGGCGTTCCAGCACGGCCAGGGCCACCCGGTACGGGCGCAGGTCGGCCTCGTCGGTCTCGCCGTCCAGCAGCATCTCGTCGATCGACCGGCGCCGGGAGGCGGTCACCACCGGCCGCAGCAGGCGCTCGAGTCCGCCGTACGGCAAATTGACCTCGGCCTGCACGCCGGCCGCGCGCAGCACCCGCCAGCCCCGTCCGCGCGCCTCGCCCGCGACGTGGGCGACCAGCGTGGTCTTGCCGATGCCGGCCGGGCCGCGCAGGACCAGCGCCTGGCCCTCACCCGCCGCGACGAGGTCGAGGACGGCCGTGAGCCGCTCGAGCTCCTTTTCCCGGCCACGAAGTTGCGGCGTCACCCGGCCAACGTACCTGAGCAGCCTGTCTAGACTCCTGACGGATGAGCGAAGTCTCCTTGCGGCCGATGCGGGCCGCTGACGCCGGGGCCGTGCTGGCCATCTACCAGACCGGGCTGGACGGCGGCGACGCCAGCTTCGAGCGGACCGCCCCCGGCTGGGCCGAGTTCGACGCGGCCCGGCTCGCCGCGCACCGGTTCGTCGCCGTCGGCGAGACGATCCTGGGCTGGGTCGCCGTCTCCGCCGTCTCGAGCCGCCCGGTGTACGCCGGGGTGGTCGAGCACTCCATCTACGTCGATCCGGCGGCGCGCGGCCGGGGCGTCGGCCGGGCCCTGCTGGGCGCGCTCATCGACTCCACCGAACGGGCCGGCGTCTGGACCATCCAGTCCGGCGTCTTCCCCGAGAACACGGCCAGCCTGGCGCTGCACCACGCGGCCGGCTTCCGCACGGTCGGCGTCCGCGAGCGCCTGGGCCGCCACGGCGACCGCTGGCGCGACGTGGTGCTCCTCGAACGCCGCAGCCCACTGATCTAGTTGTTCTGACCACGGACGTTGGTGACGGGGAGATCTTGAAATAGGTGAGGGCCTTCGGGTTCGGTGTGGATTGCGACGTCCTACCCCGAAC
>NZ_JBICTW010000012.1:0-299967 GCF_043197815.1 Actinoplanes sp. NPDC048988
TTCTAGCTTGGTCGCTGAACCAACTACCGGAGACCTCTTCTGTTATCGATCACCAACACGCCTCAACATCGACGCCGCTACGAAACACGGCCTAGCTGTGCCGCCGGCGGGCGCGGACGGCCAGGACCAGACCGGCGACGGCGAGCAGGGCGGCGATGGTCTCGGCCACCGCCGAACCGACCTTGCCCGGCCCATGCCAGGTGTTCTCGTAAAGATTGGGTACGGGCCCGAGCGCACCCACATTGACGTACGTGTAGAGCGTCACCGCGACGGCGGCGCTGCCCGCCACGAGCAGCGAGACGGCCCAGGTGAGCACGCCCAGACGCAGGAGCAGGGCGATGGCGACCAGAACGGCGACGATGGCCTGGACCTCGAAGAGCGTGCCCTCGCTGAGCACCGACGTCCGGAACTGGTCGTACCGCCCGGCGTCGTGCAGGTGCACGAAGGCGTCGACCCCGAGCAGCGCCGCGGTCAGCACGCTGAGCACCCGCTGGGCCACCGGCACATCACGCCACGCCACGCGAGCGTCCGTGGGAAGAACATGCTCGGTCATCGGACCGCTCCCTGTTTCGGAGGACTCTGTCACCTCTCACGGTCGTCCTCGCCGCCCGCCCCGGCATCACCGCCAGCCTGCAAACTCCACTACCCGCCAGCCGGTACCACCCCGCTCACTTCGGATCGGGCGAGGCAAGCGTGAACGGCGTCCGTAAGCCGGCGGTAACCGGCTCGGGTAGGCCGCGCCGAACCTGCCTGATCCGGTCGCGCATCTCCTCGGCCTCGGCCGGACATTACGCCGAGCGGCCGGGCGGCGGCGGGGGAGAGGCCCGGATGCGCGAGCGCTTCCTGACTCCGCGCGACTGGGCGGCCTGAGCCGTCCTCAATCCGCCACGGGGAAGCGCAGCGCGCGGGCGGCGCCGTGCATGTCGTGCGGGAGGTCGGCGTATGCCCACTGGTGGGAGCGGGCGTGCAGGCAGGCGGCCTCCACGTCGCCCGACTCCAAAACCTCCAGCAGGGTGGCGTGTTCGTCGGCCACGTGGGTGAGGTCGGGGTTGGCCACGACCAGGGTGATGGCCGTGCGGGCCTCGATCTGCAGGCCCTCCCAGGCCCGCTCGAGCAGGAAGTTGCGGCCGGCCAGCACGACCCGGCGGTGGAAGCGGGCGCTGGCCAGGCCGATGCCGCGAATGTCGGCGGCCCGCGCGCAGCGGTACATCTCGTCGACGTCGGCGCGCATGTCCTGCAGGGGCAGCTTCCCGTTCAGCATGGCCAGGCGGGTCGCCGTCTCCTCCAGGGCCGCGCGGACGACGTACGCCTCCCGGATGGTCTGCTCGACGAAGGGGAGCACATGCCGGCCGCGCCGGGGCCGGCTCTCGACGAGGCCCAGGCCTTCGAGCTCGCGCAGGGCCTCGCGGACGGGGGCCTGGCTGGTGCCGAAGTCGGCGGCGATCCTGGTTTCGATGAGGCGTTCGCCGGACTTGAGCTTGCCCGAGACGATCAGCTCGACCAGGCCGTCCCGGATGCTCTCGCTCAAAGTCGGCCTTGACGCCAACTCGTCCTCCCCAAGGTCGCGCACTCTCTTGACCAGCATAGTCAGTCATCGTTACGTTGGATTATCGATATCGATAAAAGGATCTCGCATGTTGACTGAGGTTCATGTCCCCGAGGACGTGCCCGCGGCTGTGAGTCTGGTCGCGGCGGGCGCGACGATCATCGGCGGCGGCACGAGCTTGATGCCGCGGCTCAACGACTACGCTTCACCACCCACCGAACTGGTGAGCCTGCGCCGGGCGGGCCTGACCGGCGTCCACGTCGGCGGCGACACCGTGACCATCGGCGCCATGACGACCCTGGCCCAGATCGAGCACGACCCGCGGCTGGCCTTTCTGAACCCGGTGGTCCGCTCGATCGCCTCGGTGCCGGTGCGGACCCTGGCCACCGTCGGCGGCAACCTGTTCGCCCGGCAGCCGCACGGCGACCTCGCCGTCGCCCTGGTCGCCCTGGGCGCCCGCGCCGTGCTGGCCGGGGAGGGGGCGAGCGAGCTGCCGCTCACCAGGCCGGGCCTCGTCACCGCCATCACCGTGCGCATCCCGGAAGAAGGGACCTTCAAGTACCTCAAGGCGGCCCGCCGCCGCTGGAACTCGGCCTCACTGGTCACCGTCGCGGCGACGATCCACGAAGCGAGCGGCGAGGTGACCATCGCGCTCGGCGGCGTCAGCGATCGGGTGGTCCGGGCCCACGCGGCCGAGGCGGTTCTGCGGGGCCGGCCGCTGACCGAGGAGACGGTCGAGGCGGCCGCGCGGGCCGAGCTCGCTCATCTGACGCCGGCCGACGACGCGTACGCCTCGGCCTGGTATCGCAAGCGTGTCTTCCCTGTCCACCTGCGCCGAGCGCTGCTCGGCCGCTGAGGAGAACGAGGCAGCCGGTGAAGATCGTAAATCTCAAGGTCAACGGGATCGGCAAGGCGTTCATGGCCAGACCGGAGACGACCCTTCTGCTGGCGCTGCGCGAGCAACTGGGACTGACCGGCGCCAAGCGGGGCTGCGCCCAGGGCGCCTGCGGCTCGTGCACGGTCCTGCTCGACGGCGAACCGGTGGTGTCCTGCCTGGTGCCCGCCGTGACCGTCGACGGGGCGGACGTCGCCACCGTCGAGGGGCTGGCCGACGGGGCCAAGCTCAGCCACGTGCAGCAGGCGTTCCTCGACGGCTTCGCCACCCAGTGCGGGTTCTGCACGCCCGGCATGATCATGTCGGCCGAGGCGCTGCTCGACCGCAACCCGAACCCGACGCGGGACGAGGTGGCCGAGGCGATCAGCGGGAACGTGTGCCGGTGCACCGGCTACGAGCCGATCATCAGCGCCGTCCTGGACGCGGCCGAGCGGGCGAGGCTCTGATGCCGCGGGTCAACCCGATCGACACCGACTACTTCAAGGACGAGCGCCGGGGCGACTTCACCGTCATCGGCAAGACGGTGCAGCGCTCCGACGCTCTCGGGCACGTCACCGGCCGTACCGAATTCTTCGAGGATCGGACCTTCCCCGACCTCGCCCACGTCAAGATCCATCGCTCGGCCCACCACCACGCCCGGATCGACAGCGTCGACTGTTCCGAGGCGTTGCGGGTTCCGGGGGTGCTGAGGGTCATCACGCACGCCGACGTGCCCTCGAACTGGTACGTCGTGCTGCGGCTGATCGGCATCGAGCCCAACGACGAGCCGGTCCTGGCCGAGGACCGGGTGCTCTACAAGGGCGAGCCGATCGTGGCCGTGGTGGCCGACTCCGAGGCGGCCGCGCTCGAGGGCGCCCGCCGCGTGAAGGTGACCTACACCGAGCTGCCGGCCGTGCTCGACGTCGAGGAAGCCCTCGCCGAGGGCGCGCCGGTCATCAAGCGGGCCGGTACGAACTATTTCGTGTACGAGGGCCACCACGCGCGCCGGCTGCGTTTCGGCGACGTGGAGCAGGGGTTCGCGCAGGCCGACCGCGTATTCGAATGGCGCTACAGCTCGGCCCCGATCGAACACGCGCCGACCGAGACCACCGGCTGCATCGTCGTGCCGCAGAGCAGCGGGCGGCTGCTCATTCACAGCAATACGCAGGCCGCTTTCTTCACGCTCGACAACACGGCGCTGATTCTCGACCGGCCGTTCACCGACCTCCAGGTCAAGGGCGGCACGGTCGGCGGCGGATTCGGCGGCAAGGTCGACGTCATGGTCGAGCCGCTGGCCTGCATCGCGGCCATGCTCACCAACCGGCCGGTCAAATTCGTCTACACCCGCGAGGAGGAGATGCAGGTCTCGTCGCCGCGCGCGGCCGAGCGCATCTACATCAAGGACGGCGTCATGAACGACGGCCGCATCCTCGCCCGCAAGGTGATGCTCTACGTCGACGCCGGCGCCTATTCACGGCATTCGCCGTACGGGACGACGAAAGCGTGCGCCCACCTGCCCGGCCCGTACACGATTCCGAACGTCTACGCCGACTGCCACTGCGTCTACACGAACCGGACGCCGTCGAGCGCCATGCGCGGGTTCGGGGTCACCATCGCCGATTTCGCGCTCGAATCGCAGATGGACCGGCTGGCCCTGGCCCTCGACATCGACCCGCTGCAGTTCCGGCTCATCAACGCCTATCGCGACGGCGACCTGAAGGCCCATCGCAAGGTGGCCGAGGGAACCGCCCTGATCGAGGTCATTCAGCGGGCGGCGGCGCTGGTCGGCCACGAGCTTCCCGACGAGTTCCGGGCACTGTCCTCGTCAACCCCGAGAGAGGCATAGGAAATGACGCTTCGGTACGGGCGGGGATACGCCTCCGTCAATTACCCGACCGGCATGAACCTCGGCGGCGACCCGTCCCAGGCGCTCATCCACGCCACCACCATGGGCGGTTTCGTGGTGAGCCTGTCGTCGGTCGACCTCGGGCAGGGGCTCAAGACCGTGGTGGCCCAGTGCGCGGCCGAGACCCTGGGCATGCCGATGGAGAACATCATCATCGACACCGCCGACACCGACACCGGCCCGCACTGCATGGGTACCTTCGCCAGCCGCGGCACCCACCGCGTCGGCAACGCCGTCATCATGGCC
This sequence comes from Actinoplanes sp. NPDC048988, assembly GCF_043197815.1. NCBI lineage: Bacteria > Bacillati > Actinomycetota > Actinomycetes > Micromonosporales > Micromonosporaceae > Actinoplanes > Actinoplanes sp. NPDC048988. The sequence goes on from NZ_JBICTW010000012.1 coordinate 4,573, forward strand.
GCTCGCGAAGCCCGCGACGTGATGCTGCGGGTGGCGGCCGACGAGCTCGAGGTCGACGCGGGCGACCTGGAGACCGACGGCACCGGCTTCGTCCGGCTCAAGGGCAGCCCCGGAACCAAGATCCACATCTCGGACGTCGCGCTGGCCGCCCACTTCAAGCAGGGCAGGTCGATCTCGGGGCGGGGGATGTTCCTCAAGGAGCGCAACTATCCGGTGCCCGAGACCGGCGAGATGGACCCGGACTCGTGCCAGGCCCACGCGTGCAGCGTGGCCGAGGTCGAGGTGGACGACGAGACCGGCGTGGTGACGGTGCTGAGCCTGCACAACGCGTACGAGATCGGCCGTGCCCTCAATCCGGCCATGGCCACCCAACAGGTCGAGGGTGGCGCCTGGATGGGTGTTTCGCACGCCATCTTCGAGTCGACCGAGCCGTATTACCCGGCGTCGCGCGACCACGGGCCGATCGATTTCACCGAGTATCTGATGCCCGGGCCGGGCGAGATACCCGTACAGACAAGCGTCATTCTGGAGCGTCCGGCGTCGAACGGGCCGTTCGGCGCGAAGGGCATCGGCGAGATGACGGCCAACGCCCCGATCCCGGCGATCGCGAACGCCATCTTCGACGCCTGCGGGGTACGGCTGACCACGATGCCGTTCACCCCGGAGTCGATCCTGCGCGGGCTCGACGCGCTGCGCGCATGACGCCGGATCGCGACGCTCTCAGCCGGCAGTTGGCGGAGCGGAAGTATTTCGCCGACGAGGGGCTGCTCACCGCCGTACGGCTGGCCATCGCTCTGCAAAAGCCTTTGCTCCTGGAAGGGGAGCCGGGGGTCGGCAAGACGCAGATCTCGCACGTGCTGGCCGGCGCGCTCGGGCGGGAACTGATCCGGTTGCAATGCTACGAGGGCATCGACGTCGCACAGGTGCTCTACGAATGGGACTATCCGAAACAGTTGCTGAGCCTGCGCGCGGCCGAGGTCCGGGGCACGCCGGTGGCCGATCTGTACGCGAGCGAGTTCCTGCTCGAACGCCCCCTTCTGCGCGCGCTGCGCAGCCGTACGGGCGCCGTGCTCCTGATCGACGAAATCGACCGGGCCGACAGCGAATTCGAGGCGTTCCTCCTGGAATTCCTCGACGGCTTCCAGATCACCATCCCGGAGATCGGCACCATCACCGCCGCCGTTCCGCCGCTCGTCGTGCTCACCTCCAACCGGACGCGGGAACTGCACGACGCGCTCAAAAGGCGCTGCCTCTACCACTGGATCCCGTTCCCGGACCCGGACCGCGAACGCACGATCGTCGAGGCCCAGGCGCCCGGGCTCAGCGCGCGGGCGGCGGCCCGGCTGGTCCACTCGGTGAACGTCATCCGGTCGCTGGGCCCGCTGAAGCGGCCCGGCATCGCCGAGTCGATCGCGTGGGCTCAAGGCTCCCTCGCGCTGACCGCCGAGGGCGCGTCACCCGGTGACGCCCTGCGCGCGTCGCTCGGGCTCGTGCTGAAGAACGAGGAGGACGTCGCCCTGATCACCGCGCACGCCGGTGAGGTCTTCCCCGATGACCCCCGTTGACGTCCTGTTCGCCTTCGTCCGCGAGCTGCGGGCGCGCGGGCTCGCCGTGCCGGTCGACAAGCAGCGGGACTTCTTCGCCGCCGTGGAGCTGATGCCGTCTCACTTCTACTGGGCCGGGGCCGCCACCCTGGTGACCTCCGAGGCCGAGTTGCGGATCTACGACGAGGTGTTCGCCTCCTCGGAGCTGATCGTGGCGGCGGCGCCGGACACCGGCGAGGAGTCGACCGGTGTCCCGGGCTCCCGCGAGGCCGGCGACCTCGTCCTCGAGCAGGGCGGCAGCGAAGGACTCGCGGCCGGCCGGATCAGCCCCGAGACGACGGTCCGGTTCCCGGCCACCGAGCCCGGCCCGCTCGACCTGCTGCGGCAGATCCGCGATTCGCTGCCCCGGGCGGTGCCCACCACCAGGTCGCGGCGCAGCCGGCCCGGCGGCCGCCGCCGGCGGGTCGACCTGCGCTCCACCTGTCAGGACTCCCGGCGTACCTACGGCGAGGTCGTCCGGCTGCACTGGCTTTCCCGGCCCCGCCGGCAGCGCCGCGTGCTGGTGCTGGTCGACGTGTCCGGGTCGATGAAGCAGTACAGCGCCGACTACCTCCGGTTCGCGCACGCGGTCGTCGCCACCTGCGCCCGGGCCGAGGTCTTCACCTTCGGCACCCGGCTGACCCGGGTGACCGGGGCGCTGCGGGTCCCGTCGCTCGACGCCGCGCTCGGCGCCCTGGCCGGGGTGGTGCTGGACGCCGAGGGCGGCACCCAGATCGGCGAGAGCCTGCTGACGTTCCTCGGCAACGCGCACTACGTGACCATGGCCCGGGGCGCGCTCGTGCTCGTCCTCTCCGACGGGCTCGAACGCGGCGACTGCGCGGCCATGACCGACGCGGTCGGCCGGCTGTCCCGGCTCGCGCACCGGCTCTGCTGGTGGTCGCCGCTGGCCTGCGACCCCGCGTACCGGCCGCTGACCCGCGCCATGGCGGCGGTGCGGGCCGACCTCGACTCGCTGACCGGGGTCCGGGACCTCGGGACCGCGCTCACCGCCGTACGAGAAGGGTTTGCCTATGTACACGGGTGACATCGTCGACTCGCACCACCACGTGTGGCGACAGGCCGACATGCCATGGCTGTCCGGGCCGATGGTCCCCAGGATCTTCGGCCCGTACGAGCCGATCCGGCGCGACTACCTCATCGAGGAGTACCGCAACGACGCCATCTCGGCCGGCATCAGCTCGTCGGTGTACGTCCAGCCGAACTGGCCGATGGACCGGGTCGTCGACGAGATCCACTGGATCGCCGGGGTGCACGAGCGGTCCGGCTGGCCGATGGCCGTGGTCGGCTGCGCCGACCTGTTCGCCGAGGACGCGGTCGAGGTCATGCGGACGCAGCAGTCGATCAGCCCGCTCGTCGTCGGCACCCGCCTCCAGCTGCACTGGCACGAGCGCCCCGAGTTCCGCTTCGCCGACGCGCCCGACCGGATGAAGGACCCGGTGTTCCGCTCGAACATCGCGGCCCTGAAGGACCTGGGCTGGCTGTTCGAGCTGCAGGTCTTCGCCGGGCAGATGCACGACGCGGCGGCCCTCGTCGCCGACCACCCGGACGTGACGTTCGTGCTGGTCCACGCCGGCATGCTGACCGACCACACGGATCCGGCGGTCCTCGCCGAGTGGCGGGCCGGCCTGCGCGAGCTGGCCGCGCTGCCGAACGTGGTGGTCAAGCTGACCGGGCAGGGCACCTTCGTGCACCGCGTCGACCCGTCGCTGCTGCGGCTGGTGACCGACGAGGTGCTGTCCCTATTCGGGTCGGAGCGGGCGATGTTCGGCACGAACCTGCCCGTCGAAACCCTGTGGACCACCGCCGCCGAGCTGACCGGCGCCTGGAAACAGGCCCTCGCCCACCGCACCGGCACCGAACAGGCGGACGTCTTCTCCCGTACGGCCCGCCGGGTCTACGGCCTCCCCGAAAGGAAAGAGCCATGAGCCACTTCATTCTCACGTACGGATACCACGACACCCCGGAGCGCGCTTCGCGCCGCCCGGAGCACCTGGAACACCTCGCCAAGCTCCAGGCTTCGGGTGCCCTCCTGCTGGCCGGGCCGCTGGCCGACCTCAGCGGCGGCGTCATCGTCCTGTCCGCGCCCGACCTCGAGGCCGCGCAGGCCCTGGTCGAGCAGGACCCGTACACCAGACACGGGGTGACCAAGGACCGCGACCTGAAGGAATGGAAGATCACGGTGGGCCTGACGGATCACACCTGATCCGCAACCGAACCGCTCAGGTACCCGCACCCGCGGCCGATCCGGATGCACATGATCGCTTCGGCCTCCTCCACCGCCCTCGCTGAGCTGCCCGCCGTCGGCACCCCGATGTACCTGGCCCTGGGCGAGGGCGCGAACGTCCGTTCCCGCCTGGTCGCGACCGGCGGCGACACCTTCACCGTCGCCGCCCCGCTCGAGGTCGCCGGCCAGGCGGCGGAGTTCGACGTCTTCTGGGCGTCACCGAGCACCCGCATCGTTCTCCCCAGCCGCCTGGTCGCGGTCGACGGCGAGGCCCCGTACCACTGGGCCCTGGCCCCGGCCGGCCCCGCGCGGCACAGCAACCGCCGGGAGTACGTCCGCGGTGGTGGCGGCGCCGCCGTGCGCCTGACCGGCGACGGCCACGAGATGCAGGCCGCCCTGCTCGACATCAGCGAGGGCGGACTGCGCTGCTGGATCGACGAGCCGGCCCCGCTGACCCCCGGCGACCGGCTGCGGGCCGCCATGAACCTGCCCGGCGACCACCGGCTGGCCCTGGACGGCACGATCCTGACCGTCCGGGAGGCCCCGCACGGCGACCCCGGCCGGCACGTCGTGGTCACCTTCACCACGCCCGAGCAGGCGGCCCGGACGATCCGCTCCTACGTGATGAGCTGGGAGATCAGCGAACGCCGCCGGCACGAACACTCGTGAGGTACGGGTCGTCGGACAGCCACGTGGCCACCACCCGCGTACGCGTCACGTAATGCCCCTTGACCTTGACCCGGTAGGTCCGGACGGTGGTGCCGGGCCGCTGCCAGACGGTGCGCAGGGTCCAGGTACGGCAGTCGGGGTGCCAGGTCCGCCGCCCGGCCACGGTCCGGTTGATCTGGAAGCACAGGGTCCGGGCGGTCGCCGTGTACGGGTTGCGGCCGGCGGGCCAGGCGCCGCCGCCGGAGTAGACCCGGGCCATGGCGCGGTAGAGGTTGTAGGCCATTTTGGCGTAGCCGTCGTCGTTGGGGTGCAGGTTGTCGAACAGCGACAGACCACCGACCGACGACTGGTCGACCAGGTGCACCTTGGCGTCCTTGCCGGCCACGATGCCCGGGATCATCCGGTTGTAGGCGGCGATCCGGCTCTTGACGGGCTCGGCGTGCCCCTGGACGAGCCGCTGCACGAAGATGTCGGCGCCCGGCCGCCCGGCCCGGATCTGATCGATCAGCGCGGACAACCCGGCGGCGGAGACGTCGACCGGCCGGTTCTGAGCGATGTCGTTGGTCCCGATGTGCAGCAGAACGACGTCGGGCCGGTAGGTGTCGAGCCAGCCGTCCACCTCGGCCGCGATCTGGTCGATCCGCCACCCCGGGTGCCCCTCGTTGTCGCGGTCGGTCCCGGACGGCCCGGCCTGCCGCGACCCGACGAAGTCGACGTCCATCCCGGCCGCAGTGAGCCGCTTCCGCAGATCGACCCGGTACCCGCTGGCCGTCGCGGCCCCGGTCCGGTTGCCGACCCGCGAGTCGGCGCTCCCACTACCCCAGGTGATCGAATCCCCGAGCGGCATCACCCGGACGGGCTCCGCCACAAGCCGGTCAGCGGCCGCGGGACCGGAGATCCCCGCGGCCAGAACAGTGGCGGCGAGCACAACGCCGGCGAGGCGGCCGGCAAGACGACTCTTCACGCCGAACGCATCGGCCGGCATAGGCACTCTCCCAAGCATCCCCCGGGTGCAACCCAGGTGCCGACTATGACGCGCTCGACCAGAGCGCGTCCAGGGGGAGCACGAACGTGTAGTCGTCGAATCGGAAGCTCAACGCCCCGGTGTAGAACACCACCGCGGCGGCGAGGCGCCCACCGATGCGGGCGCGCAGCGCTCTGATGCCGGCCAGGTCACCTGACGGAGGATTTCAACGACCGCGAACGTCTCGACCAGATGGCCGTACTCCGTCAACGTCGCCGGGACGTAGTTCTCGGCGCTGTTCTTCTCCATCCCCACGGCCGAGGCCGTGCCCGCGTTCGAGGTCACGAGCGGGGTACGCCCGGGCCCGGGTTGACGCGGGTGGGGCCGGCGGCGGAGGGGCGGATGTCGAAGTCGAAGATGGCCGTCGGCAGGTAGACCGTGGCGCACGCGTTGGGGATGTCGACGACGCCGGAGAGCCGGCCCTCGATGGGGGCGGCGCCCAGGATCATGTAGGCCTGCTCGGGGGTGTAGCCGAAGGCGGTCAGATAGTCGATCGCGTGCAGGCAGGCCCGCTGGTAGGACAGGTGCGAGTCGAGGTAGCGCTGCTCGCCGTCGTGGTGCGGTCCGCGCGGCCTCGGCCGCCACCCGCGCGTAGTCACTTTGCGGGAGGCTTCCCAGTACGGCGTCGCGCGGCTCCGGCGGCAAGGCCAGCGGCGGCACCCGGTTCGGGTCGGTCGCGATCAGGGCGCCCTCCCGCTGGTTCCATTTCGCCAGCAGGGCGGCCGACGGGGCGGTACCCATCAGGCCCGGATGCACGATGCCGGTGAACGAGACGTGCGGGATGTGCCGCGAGGTCGCCGTCTGGCCGGCGAAGTCCCAGATCACCTTGTACGCGTCGGGGAACTGCTCGGTCAGGAAACCGCCACCGTTCGCGGTGGCGAAGATGCCGGTGTAACCCCAGCCCTGCCCGGCCAGCGGCCCCGAGTCCTCCTGCGGGATCGGCCCCACGTCGAGGATGTCGACCATCGGTCGCCTACCTCCCTGTGACGAGGGTAACCGTCAATGTGTCGTCGCGGGCGCAGAGCAGGTGGCCGGGCGCTCCCCGGCAGTCCGGCGCCGGGGACGAGCCGATGGTGCCGAGCGGGACGGTCCGGCCGGTGGCCAGGTCGACCCGGGTCACCGCCGTGCGGGCAACCGGCGTGCCGGTCGCCCGTAGCAGGAGGATCGAACCGGCCTTGTCGGTCACGGGCTGCCCGTCGAGCGGGCGGCCGACGGCCCGGCCGGTGGCGGTGTCGGCCAGCGCCGTCCGGGCCGGGTCGGCCGCCGAGAGCAGCAGGCGGCCGCCGCCGAGGTCCCAGACGTACGTCATGTCGTCCCGCCGCCAGACCTCGCGGCCGGTGGCCGCGTCGTGGGCGGCCACCCCGCGTACACCGGCCGCGCAGATCAGCACCCCGCAGCCCGTCACCGAACCGATCAGCTCGCCGGTCCGCCACAGCGGCCGCAGGTCGGCCGGGCGGTAGACGGTGGCCACGGTCTGGGCCGAGGCCGTCCGCACCACCACCAGGTAGGGGCCGGCGGGGGTGAGCCCGGCCGAGTACACCCCGTTCCACGGGATCCGGCCGCGGTGCAGCACCTCGCCGTCCGCGTAGCGGTAGACGGTGGCGTCGCCCTGGGCGGAGACCGTGACGATCGTCGAGGGCCGGCCGCCCTCGGTCAGCATGGTCCACTGATCGGCCGGCGAGAGCGGGTGCCGCCACACCTCGCGACCGTCGCGCAACCTCACCAGGCGCAGCCGGCCCGTCCCGGCCAGCAGCACGTCGCCGCTCGCCGCCGACGGCCGGGCGTCGCCGTTCGCCCGCCAGAGTTCGGCGCCGGTGGCCGCGTCGAGCGCGATCGTGCCCGGTCCCGGCGTTTCGGTGGAGACCAGCACGACGTCGCCGGCCGTTCGCACGCCCCGGTCGGCCGGACCGTCGCCGGCCGGGGTGGACCACCGTTGCCGCCCAGTGGCCAGGTCGTAGGCGGTGACCACGGTCGGCCCGGCGTCGCTGTCGCGGTTGAGGTAGACCGTACGGCCGTCGATCGCCATGGTGTCGCTCGGCCGGAACGTCGCCGTCCAGGCGGTCCGCACCGGCGCCGGCGCCGGCGCCGCCGAGGCGCCCACCGCCAGCAGCCCGGCCACGGTGAGCCCGGCCAGCGCCGTCCGGCGCAGCCGTGGCAGGTTCACCGGCGCGGCCGCCGGCGGGGCGGGCGCCGCGGTGTCACCGAGGTCGATCAGAGCCATCGTTCAGGCAATGTAGCTGGTGGCCCTCTCGAACAGCAGGGACACGTCCTCGCCCGGCATCGGCCCGGCGAGGTGAAAGCCCTGGGCCGGCCGGTAGCCGGTGGCACGGACTGCCGGGTCGGGCGCCGATCACCGTACTTGAGTGTTGGTCAGCAGATCTCCGGTGATCGAGGCGATGTCCGGCGTGCCGGCCAGGGCCATGGTCAGGTCGAGCTCGGCGATCACGTTGCGGATGACGTCCTCGACGCCACGGCCGCCGTCGAGGGCCAGCCCGTACATGTAGGGGCGGCCGAGCAGGACGGCGTTCGCCCCCAGGGCGAGCGCGGTGAACACGTCGGCCCCGCCGCGGACGCCGCTGTCGAGCAGCAGCACCGGATCGGGACCGACCGCGTCGCGGATGGTGATCAGCGCGTCGAGGGAGGCCACGGCGTTGTCGACCTGGCGGCCGCCGTGGTTGGAGACGACTATCGCGTCGGCCCCCAGGTCGAGGGCGCGGCGGGCGTCGTCCGGGTGCAGGATGCCCTTGAGCACCACCGGCAGCCGGGTGCGCTCGCGCAGCGTGGCCAGGTGGTCCCAGCTCAGCCCCGGGTTGGAGTAGATGTCGAGGAACGTCTCGACCGACGCCCGCGGCACCGGCGAGCGGAGGTTGGCCAGGAACCGCCCCGGATGGTTGCGCGACATCGCCAGCAGCGTCCGGATCGCGCCCAGGGTCACCTGGGGCCGCGCCGCCGGCCGGCCGAGCCGCTCGGCGACGATCTGCCGGAACCGCGGGTCGGACGTGTACTGCGCGATGCCCTGCCCTCGGCTGAACGGCAGCGACCCGAGATTGAGGTCCTGCGGCCGCCAGCCGAGCACCGTCGTGTCGAGCGTGACGACCAGCGCCCCCGCCCCGGCCGCCTCGGCCCGGCCGATGAGGCTGTCGACCAGGTCCTCGTCCTTGCTCCAGTACAGCTGGAACCAGCGCGAGGCGTCGCCCATCGCCGCCGCGCAGTCCTCCATCGGGTTACAGCCCTGGTTGGAGAGGATGTACGTGGTGCCGGTCGCGGCCGCGGCCCGCGCGATGTGCAGATCGCTGTCCGCGCCCATCAGCGCCCCGGCGCCCACCGGCGCCAGCAGCACCGGCGTGGGGTGCCGCCGCCCGAGCAACTCCACCGACAGGTCGCGGTCGACGGCGCCCGAGGCCATCCGCGGCACGATCGCCCAGCCGTCGAACGCCTCCCGGTTGCGGCGCATGGTCCGCCCCGCACCCGCCCCGCCGGCCACATAAGCCCAGGCCACAGCGCTGCTGACGCGCCGGGCCCGGCGCTCGAGCTCGGCGAAGTCGGCCGGTACGCGCGGCCGGCGCCCGAGAACGCCGGCCCGGTAGATCGTGTTCAGCCGGCTCAGCCCGGCGCCCGCGGTGGTGGACATGGCCGCATGCTAGTGGCATGGAGATCGCGATGCTGGAGGCGGAACCCGATGCCGCGACCGCCGAACGGCTGGCCCGGATCGTCAACGACGCGTACGCCGAAGGGGAGAAGGGCCTCTGGCGCGAGGGCATGCGGCGAACGTCGGCGGCGGAGATGGCCGGGCTCGGCGGGAAACTCGCGGTCGCGCGGCGGGGGGATCACATTCTGGGTTCCGTACGGGTTCAGCCGTTCGCGCCCGGGCTCTTCCAGCTGGGCATGCTGGCGGCCGACCCGGCCGAGCGCGGCCGCGGCGTGGGCCGGGAACTGGTGCGGTACGCCGAGGAGCACGCGCGGGCGGCCGGGGCGCCGGCGATGCGGCTGGAACTGCTGGTGCCGCTGGACGGGGAACATCCGGTCAAGGAGTTCCTGCGCGGCTGGTACACCCGGATCGGCTACCGCCAGGTGGGCACGGAATCGCTGGCCGGCGACCATCCGGAGCTGTCACCGTTGCTGGCCGTGCCCTGCCACTTGCTGATCCTCCACAAGCAGCTGTGATGAGTTCCCGCCGCCACGGCCGTCATACCTACGACTGGACACGCTGAGGCGGAAGGATGACGTGATGAGCGCGGAGACGCGGCTGGAGGAGCCGGCCTTCTCGGGGCTGGCCGAACGGCACCGACGGGAACTGCACGTGCACTGCTATCGGATGCTCGGATCGTTCGAGGACGCCGAGGACACCGTGCAGGAGACGTTCCTGCGGGCCTGGCGCCGGCGGGAGACCTTCGAGGGGCGGTCGACCGTACGGGCCTGGCTGTACCGGATCGCCACCAACGCCTGCCTCGACCTGCTGGCCAAGGTCCGCCCGGAACCGGCCGCCGGCGGCGAGGTGCTGTGGTTGCAGCCCTACCCGGACCGGCTGCTCGACGAGCTGCCGGCCGGCGACGCCGACGCGCCCGAGGTGCGAGCCGTGGCGCGGGAGACGGTCGAACTGGCGTACCTGATCGCGGTCCAGCATCTGGCCCCGCGCCCGCGGGCCGTGCTGATCCTGCGGGACGTGCTCGGCTGGCCGGCCAAGGACGTCGCCGACCTTCTGGGCGACTCGGTCAACTCGGTGAACAGCGCGCTTCAGCGCGCCCGGGCCGGCATGCGGGAGCATCTGCCGGCCGAACGGCAGGACTGGACCGGCGGCGAGGAGAACCCCGAGACGCTTGATCTCGTACGCCGGTACACCGAGGCCAGCGTGACCGCGAACATCCCGGTCCTCGCGTCGATGGTGCGCGACGACGTCCGCAGCGCCATGCCACCCACCCCGGGCCTGTACGCCGGCCGCGACACGGTGGTGAGGTACTGGAAGGAGAGCGGCTACGAGGGCATGACCGGCCTGCGCGCCGTACCCACCTCGGCCAACCGCCAGCCCGCGATCGCCTACTACCACTGGCGCCCGGCGGAGGGCGCGTACCTGCCCCTGACCATGGACGTCCTGCGCCTCACGGCCGGCGCGATCACCGAGATCTACACGTTCCACGCCGACCGCTTCCCGCGCTTCGGCCTGCCCGCCCACCTGCCCGCCGACGGCACGGAGTGACACCGATGCCCTTCGTCGCCACACTCGCCGCCGTACTGGCCACCACACTCACCGCCGCGCTCGCCCAGGCTCTCGGGGTGGACTTCGAGGTCCCGAACGATGGCGAGACCATCCCGCTGTCCGGGATCGCCGTCGTCACCGGCTTCTTCTCCCTCGTGGGCGTAGCGCTCGCCTACGCCTTCCGCCGCTGGAGCACGCGCCCGGCCGAGCGGTTCGGGTGGACGGCGGGCGCGCTGACCGCGATCTCGCTGATCCCGCCCTTCCTCTCCGGCGCGGACGCGGCCACCGTGGCCACCCTGGTCGCGCTTCATCTCGTCGCGGCCGCGGTGATGATTCCGGCGCTGACGCTCCGGATGCTCAGGAGAGCCCCAGCGCCGTCGTTGTCGGCGGCCCGAGGGTGACCGGGTTGCCGGCGGTGGGAACGAGCCGGCCCCGGTCGACGGTGTAGTAGCCCTGGGTGGTGTTGACCAGGTTCCACGAGGTGGCGTCGCGGGCCTGGAGGAGCAGGACGTACTCGCCGCCTTGGCGGATGCCGTCGGCCTGTTCCGGTCCGGAGGCGGAGAAGACGACCCGGATCGACGAGCCCGGTCGCGGGGTGCCCGTGGCCACCCGGCTCACCGCGAAGGTGGCCACGGTCTCGCCCGCACTGGCGCGGGTCGCGCCGACCGTCCCCCGGACGATGGCCTCGGCACTGCCCTCCAGCTCGCCGGCGGTCGGATAGAACGGCTGGTCCGACGCCGGCGACGAGGGCGGCGCCGCGTCCCGGAGCACCACCGCGCCCACGGTCACCGCCCCGGCCAGCACGACTGCGGCGGCGGCCACCCCGACCAGGATCCGGCGCCGGGGAGCGGCCGTCCGCGCCGGACCACCCAGCAGTTCGGCCAGCCGCGCCTCGGCCCGCGCCTCGGTCCCGGGGCGGTCGCCGGGCACCGGGTTGGCGTCCCGCATCAGTCGCTTAACGCTGGGCATGACGGACCTCCGCTCCGTACGACCTCTTGAAAGCCTGCCGGGCCCGATGGAGCCGCACCCACACCGCCGACGCCGACAGCCCGGTGAGCGCGGCGATCTCGCCGGCGGTCAGATCGTCCCAGTACCGGTGGACCAGGACGTCCCGATGCGCCTCCGGCAGCCGTTCCAGCACCTCGGCGACCAGATCGGCGGTCCGCTCGTCGGCCCGTGGCCCGGTGACGGCCGCCTTGCGGTAGGCCGAGTCGCCCCGCCGTACCGACCGATGGTGATTGCTCAGCACATGCCGGGCCGTCACGAAAAGCCAGGCCGGCGTGAGAACGTCGCCGCCCGTGGTCTTGTCCCACGCGATCCGGAACACCTCAGCGGTCAGATCCTCGGCCTCGGCGTCGTCGTCGACCCGGCGCGCGACGAACCGCAGAACCCGCCCGTGACTGGTCCGGTAGAGCTCGGTGAATCTCTGTTCGGGTGGAGCGTCGCCCATCGGTCCCTCCTCGACCGGTACATGTCGGCTGAAGCCCCGATCCTTACCGCCGCTTTCGCGAACCGCGGAAACGGCCGCCGAGCCCGGCCCACGGGCGGGGGAACGACAGCACCCATCGGTCACACTACGGACATGGACATCCTTCTCGCGGCCGCGTCCGTCGCCGTGATCGTCGTGCTGGTCGCCGCCCTGGTCATCGGCGTACGCCGGGGCTTCGACGACGGCTACCGCCGCGGGATCGGCCCCACCCGCCGCCGCTCCGGCTCCGGAGGTTGGTTCAGCGCTCCACACAGCACAGACGCCACCACCACCACGACCACCGGCGACAGCGGCTTCGGAGACAGCAGCAGCAGCGACTGACCAGCCCGAACCACCGGTGGCAGCAGTCCGAAGCCCCGCGGCAGCAAGGGCACCGGTAAGGCGCGGCAGCGGGTAGCGGCCGCAGCAACTCGTTGAGGCCGCGGCCGCAGCTTGCGGCTGGGCGGAGGGCTCCGGTCGGCTTACGGCTGGGCGGAGGGCTCCGGTCGGGTGGCGGGCGGCGGCTTGCGGCTGAGCGGAGACTGCGGCTTGCGGTTGGGCGGAGGACTGCGGCTTGCGGTTGGGCGGCGGGCTGCGAAGGCGGGATGGCTGCCTTCGGTCCGGCACCGACCAGAGGCGGGCCGGTGGGCCAGATGGGCTGCCGGGGAGCGGTAGAGGTCGACCGTCGACCACGTTCGCGAGCTGGCACCCCAGCGACCTGCCAGATCGTGCCGTCGAAGGCGCCCGCGCCCATCCCGCCCTCGGCTGGCGCCTGCTCGCCCATCCCGCCCTCGCTGGCGCCTGCTCGCCCACCCCGCCCTCGTTGGCGCCCGCTCGCCCAACCGCGCTGGCCCGCCCGCGCGGGCCCGCGCCCTGCCGCGCCCTCCCGCTCGCCCACTCGCGCACGCCCGCTTCCGCTCGCCTGTTGCCCTCGCGGGCCTGAGGGCGGGTTGGCCTGATGACAGACGGGACTAGGGGCAGGCTGGCCTGAGGGCAGGCGGGCTGACGGCGAGCGGGGCTGGGTGTGAGTTGGGCTGACGGCGAGCGGGGCTGGGTGTGAGTTGGGCTGACGGCGAGCGGGGCTGACGGCAAGCGGGGCTAGGTGCGAGTCGGGCTGACGGCAAAGTGGACTGGGTGCGAGCGGGGCTGACGGCGAGCGGGCCGACGGCAAGTGGGGCTGGGTGCGAGCGGGGCTAGGGGCAGGCCGGGGCTACGAAGCCGGGGTGGGTGCCTCGGGTCCAGCGGCAGCCGAAGGTGGGGGCGGCCACGGCTCGGCGGTTGAGGATGGCGTCGCCTGCGGGGCGGTGGCCGGTGTGCAGCCAAGTGGTCAGGTCGTCGAAGCCCTCGGTCAGTTCCGGGGCGGTGAAGTCGCAGTGGCCGACGCCTCGGATCGCTCGGGAGACGAACAGCCGTGACTTGCCGTTGTGGGCGGCTCGGGCGGCGTACACCTGCTCCATTTTGAAAGGCACGAAAAGGTCGCCTATGTCGTGCAGGGAGAGGACCGGCACTCGGGGGTTGCCGTCGACGCGGGGGATGCCGGCCAGGCCGGGGTCGGCGGTCGCGGTGCGGCGGACGCGGAGGACGTCGCGGTTGAGGCGCAGCTCCTCGGTGGTGGGCCACAGGCGGTCGGTGCTGCGGTAGAAGGTGCGGCGGTTGTCGGTGACGTTGCCGGGGGCGATGCCGCCGGTGCCGCCCTGCAAACCCGGATAAAGGCCGAAAAGGAAGGGCAGGTCGTTCAGCGGCGGGAGGGAACGGGCGGAGTTCCAGTACGCGAACGCGCTGTCGAAGCCGGGGCGATCGCCCCCGCTGGAACGTTCCAGGACGGCCGACCAGGTGCGGCCGGCCGGTGTGGAACCGGTGGGCAGGCCCAGCTTCGGCACGATCTGGCCCACCTGCGAGCGCCACACCTGCTGGTAGTCGGCGCCGGGCTGGAGCGGGAACTCGATGTCGGCGCCGGTGAGGGCGGCCGCCGTGACGTTCGCGTCGAGGAAGTAGTCGTACAGGGCGGTGTCGCCGAGCACCCCGCAGTACGGCATGGCGCCGGCGAAAGCCCGCGGGCGCTCCTCGATCGCCACCGCGGTGATGTGGCCGCCCATCGACGCGCCGGACATGATCACCTGCCGGGCGCGGGAGCCGGTGACCTTGTGGAACACGTCGATCAGGGCGACCGAGTCCCGGACACCCTGGCCGACGTCGTAGCCGTTGGTGGCGTAGCTGGAGGCCGCCCACGCGTAGCCGCGGGACACATAGTGGGCGCGCAGGTCGGGACTGTTGACGTAGACCGTGGTGCCGGTGCCCCGATAGCCGTGGGCCCAGACGACGAGCCCGCCGTTCCACTTGCGCGGTACCTCGATCCGATAGGCGGCGCCGCCGATGACGCCGGTGCGCACCTGCGCACCGGGCAGCGCGGCGAACGGCGTCCCGTCGAGCTCGCAGTCGGGGTCGGCCACGAGATATCCGGGCTGCGTCGTGCTCGGCGTGGGCGCGGTGCAAGCGGCGACCGTGGCCGAGGCGAGAGCGGGTGAGGGTGGGCCGGCCAGGGGAATCAGCAGGGCGAGGGCGACGGCGGCGCGAAAACCGAGCATGGCGTGTTACCTCCCGGTAACACTTCACGCCGTACATCGACGGGTGTCAAGGTCGATCGCCCAGGTGATCTTGCTGAGTGGGGAAGGGTAGCCTCGGTGAGGTTACGCAACCGTAGGTAAGGAGGCCGGCATGGCGGACGAGCGGCCCTGGCTGGCGGCCTATCCGGAAGGCGTTCCGGCCGACATCGCCGAGCCCGAGCGGGCGCTGACCGCGAACCTGGACGGCGCGGTCGAGCGCTTCCCGGACCGGATCGCGCTCGACTTCCTCGGTGCCACCACCACGTACGCCCAACTCGGTGACCAGGTCGCCCGGGCCGCGGAGGCGTTGCGCGGCCTCGGCGTGGGGCCGGGGGACCGGGTCGCGCTGATCCTGCCCAACTGCCCGCAGCATGTGGTCGCCTTCTACGCGGTGCTGCGCCTCGGCGCCGTCGTCGTCGAGCACAATCCGCTGTACACCGCCGACGAGCTCGCCCACCAGCTGGCCGACCACGGCGCCACGGTCGCCATCTGCTGGGAGAAGGTCGCCGCGACGGTGGCCGCCACCGCCGAACGCACCTCGATCACCACGATCGTCGGCGTCGACCTGACCGCCGCGCTGCCCCTGCTCAAGCGGCTCGCCCTCAAGCTTCCGCTGCCGGCCGCCCGCAGGACGCGCGACGAGATGCGCGGGACGGTGCCCGGCGGCACGCTGCTGTGGGAAGCGCTGGTCGACGCGGCGCCGCCGATCGACGCCTCCGTTCCCGGGCCGGGCGTCGACGACACCGCGCTCCTGCAGTACACGGGCGGCACCAGCGGCACCCCCAAGGGCGCGATCCTCACCCACCGGAACCTGGTGGCCAACGCCGAGCAGAGCCGTGTGTGGGTGCCGGGGCTGCGTGACGGCGGGGAGACGTTCCCCGCGATTCTGCCGCTGTTCCACGCGTACGGCCTGACCCTCTGCCTGACCACCGCCGTGCGGATCGCGGCGACGATCGTCCTGCTGCCCCGCTTCGACCCGGGCATGGTGCTCGACGCGGTGAAGCGGCGCCCGCCGACGTTCTTCCCGGGCGTTCCCCCGATGTACGACCGGCTGGCCGCGGCCGCCCGCGAACGCGGCGCCGACCTGAGCTCGATCAGGTTCTCCTTCAGCGGGGCCATGCCGTTGCCGGCCGAGACCGTACGGACCTGGGAGGCCATGACCGGCGGGCTTCTCATCGAGGGGTACGGGATGACGGAGACCTCACCGATCACGGTCGGCAACCCGATGTCCGAGCGGCGCCGGGCCGGCTCGATCGGCTTGCCGTTTCCCTCGACGTACGTCCGGATCGCCGACCGCGACGACGTCACCCGCGACATGCCGGCCGGGGAGCCGGGCGAGCTGCTGCTGAAGGGCCCGCAGGTCTTCTCCGGCTATTGGAACCTGCCCGAGGAGACCGAGGCGGTGCTGCTGCCGGACGGCTGGATCCGCACCGGCGACGTCGCGGTGATGAGCGACGACGGCTACCTGTCGATCGTGGACCGGGTCAAGGAGCTGATCATCACGGGTGGTTTCAACGTCTACCCGTCGGAGGTCGAGGACGTGGTTCGCGACCATCCCGACGTGGCGGAGGTCGCTGTCGTCGGGCTGCCGTCGGAGCGTACGGGGGAAGAGGTCGTCGCCGTTGTCGTCGCCGCCGAAGGCGCGACCGTGGACCCGGCCGCCATGCTGAAGTGGGCGCGCGAGCGGCTGTCCGGATACAAGGCGCCGCGCCGGATCGAAGTGGTGGGCGAGCTCCCGTACAGTCAGATCGGCAAGGTCCTGCGCCGCCGGGTGCGGGACGACCTGCTCGGGGAAGCGAAGTAGCTTCGTGGAGGGCCGGCGCGTCTGGCAGCCGCCGCGGCCGGCCTGGCGAGGGCGGGCCGATCACACGGCGATCGTGGGTTGCAGCCTGTTCGTGGACGGGGTCGAGGTCGAGAGCCCCGGCCCGGCGGCCGACCTCGCGCAGCTCTACGAGCGGGCCCGCGAGCGGGACGGCGCCTTCGTGTGGCTGGGGCTGCACGAGCCGACCGAGGCCGCCCTCACCCACGTGGCCGAGGTGTTCGGGCTCCACCCGCTGGCGGTCGAGGACATCCTGCATCGGGAGCAGAGGGTCAAAATTGAGCGGTACGAGGATGTGCTGTTCCTCGTCGTCCGGGCCGCCCAGTACGTGGAACACGAACGGATCACCGCCACCAGCGAGATCGTCAGCACCGGTTTCGTCCGGCTGTTCGTCGGCCCGCGTTTCGTCATCACCGTGCGGCAGGGCCGGGTCATGGAGCTCAGCTCGCTGCGGGCCGACCTGAGCGCCGACCCGCGGGCGCTGGCCCAGGGCGGCCCGTGGGCGGTCGTGCACGCCGTCCTGGACCGGCTGGTGGACGGCTACGCCGACATCGCGGCCGCCGTGCAGACCGACCTCGACCTGACCGAGGCGGCCGTGTTCGACGCGCGCACCCCGGTCACGATCGAGCAGATCTATCAGCTCAAACGCCAGATGATGAAGTTCAAGTCGGCCGTGCTGCCGTTGCAGCGCCCGCTGGCCGCGCTGGCCGGCAAACAGTTCGCCGACCTGCCCAAGGAGATCCGCCGCTACTTCGGCGACGTGGCCGACCACCACACGGCCGCCGTGGAACAGGTGCTGGCCTTCGACGACGTGCTGAACGCCCTGCTCCAGGCCCGCCTGACCCAGCTGACGGTCGACCAGAACAACGACATGCGCAAAATCGCCTCGTGGGCGGCCATCGCCGCGCTGCCGACCGCCATCGCCGGTGTCTACGGCATGAACTTCACCCACATGCCCGAGCTGGGCTGGCGCTACAGCTACCCCACCTTGATGCTGCTCATGCTGCTGAGCGCGGGCATCCTTTACCGCCTCCTCCGCCGCGCCGGCTGGCTGTGAGCCACGGCGCCGTGCTCGGCGCCGTCTCGCCCTTCTCGACGCGAACCCCTCCGCCGCACCGTGCCTGGCCGCGGCCGGATGCGCACCCGGCCGCCCGGACTTCGCATCGCCGCATCCGGCACGTCTGACGGCCTTCGCCGGAGGGAGATTCGTGGTGGCGGCTGCGCTCCACTTCCGGAACGTGGGCGACACGCCGAGAAAATCTATGATCGGCTGACTAGATTTTCTCGGCGGGACCGGTTAATGTTCCTGGTGTTGAACGAAGAGATCGTGAGAGACGCCGACGAAATGACCGAGCGTCAAGCAGGGCCCGGACCCATGTCGTGGGCTCGCTCGGCATAAGCGGCCGACGCCGCACGAGGAAGAGCTCGTCGCACGTGTCGGGGCCAGGGAATCGCGTAGGGCTCCGGCGCCGGCGGGCAGCACGACAGCACGGCAAGTGAAGGATTCAGAGGAAAGGGAGGGTCGAACACCGTTGGATCGTCCGCCGTCAGGACGCAGTTCGGTTCTGGGCGGTCACCGCAGTTTCCATCGAACGAGAGGTGGTCTCCGGTCACGCATATGCGATCCTCGCACCCCACAGGTGCGGATACGACAAACCGGCGAACCTGCCGGAAATGGTGTTTGAACCCGTAACCCTGGGCCCCGGCGTTCCGCCGGGGCCCTCGTCATGGAGAAGAGGAGTTGCATGGCCCAACCCGACGACATGTTCGGAGACGAGGACTACCCGGCCTACACAATGGGCCGCGCCGCGGAGATCACCGGCGCCTCGCAGGACTTCCTGCGCCGCCTCGGCGAGGCGAAACTGTTCACCCCGTTGCGGTCGGCCGGCGGCCACCGCCGGTACTCCCGCTACCAGTTGCGCCTGGCCGTGCGGGCCCGCGAAATGGTCGAGAGCGGCACCGCCCTGGAGGCCGCCTGCCGCATCATCATCCTCGAGGACCAGCTCGAGGAGGCTCTTCGACAGAACGACGAGTACCGGCGCCGGCACGAGGCCGGCGCCTGAATCAGCCCAGCTTCTTGAGCTGCGCCTCGACGCGCTCGCGGCGCTGCACCAGAACGTCGATGACCGCCTCGGTCTCGTTGATGCCGGTCAGCTCGGTGGCGATGTCCTCCGGCTCCTGGAACCCCTCGGAGTTGTCGCCGTCCTCGCCCCGCCGCCCCTGCGCGTCCCCGGCGACCCGGCGCAGCTCAGCAAGCTCCGCGTCGATGTCCTGGAGTTCCTGGCGCAGCTGCTCGGGTGTCGCTTGATCAGTCATGCCCGCCATCATACGAACGCCCCCGCCCGAGCCGCCCGGCACCGGATCGCTCCGAGATCATTCGCGCACGGTCGGGAACGGGCTCTTCGGGGAAGACTTGCGCACACAACGCCACCACGGCGTCCGCGTTGTGAAGTTTGAGGTGATCGACCAGGAAGCGAATGTCTTCTGCGTCACGACGCCGCGCGGCCAGCACTTTCATGGCGAGCAGGTGCTCAGGTGAGGCAGCCGACACCCGGAGCCCGGGGTGATCAAGGATACGAGGCGCTTCGGAAGGCGTCCTCGATGGCGTGCCGGTCGAGTAATGGATCGTCGTCGGTGCTCATGCCACCTTCAGCTCTTGAGCGGCGACGAACACTCCCCGGCGCCGGAACGCGGCGGGGGCGTCGACTCTCGCGGAACGGGTGTTGGAGGGGGACCAGAAGCGGCGCAGCGCGCGCGACTCGGACCATGGCGGAGGCGCGTGCCCGTCCTGGGCGGCCAGATGTTCGGTCAGCGCGGCTAGGAACACGTCCCAGTGCTCGTCGCCGGTGTCGGTGGGCTCCTTTTCGAGCAGTGTCTTGCGCCGGTGCGCGGCTCCCACCCGTATTCCTCCAGGAACTCGGCTATCGGCCGCCACCGCGTCGAATCGTCAGTGCCGGCCAGCAGCGTCGCCAAGCGGGGACGCGTTATCCGAAGACCGCGGCGGCCCACTCGGGGTGGTCGATGAATGGGTTTCGGTTGTGCTGGTACGTGGTGTGGATGATCTGGTTGCGGTGGCGCTCGGTGGCGTCCGGCGGGTCCTGGGTGTTCCACTGGAGCAGGGCTGAGAGCTTGCCCAGGCGCGGGGCGCGGCCGCCGGTGGTGGCGTTGTCGACCTCGAGGTCGGGCCAGGCGTCGTCGCCCTCGTAGCGGACGGCCATGTAGAAGATCATGCGGGCCACGTCGCCCTTGACGGCGTTGCGGGGCTCCCAGGAGTCGGCGTCGGTGTAGTTGCCGGGGGCGCCGGTGGCCGCGCTGCCGCCGGTGTCGAAGTCCTTGTTGTCGCGCAGGGCGTTCACCGTCACGTCCTCGGGGCGCAGGTGGTGCAGGTCGGTGCCGGGGCCGGTGGCGGTGCCGAAGTCGCCGTGGGACTTGGCCCAGACGTGTTCGCGGTTCCAGTTGCCGGCGTGGCCGCCGTTGAGGGTCTTGGCCCGGCTGGCCCCGGAGTACAGCAGGATCACGTTGGCCGGGTTCGCCGGGTCCTGGTCGGTGACCTTGAGGGCGTTCCACACGGCGTCGTACGACAGCCTGGTCGTCCCGCTCGAGACGATCGTGTGCAGCGCGCTCTTCAGAGCTTCGCCGGTTTGGTCCTGGGCGGCCGCGTAATAGGAGTCATCGGAAGTGGCCGCCGACATGGTCGCCGGCGCCCAGAGAAGGGTGATTCCCAGGGCCAGCAAGGCTGTCAGGACACGTGCCGTCCGGCAAGTGAGCACGTCGTCAGCGTAGGGCCAGGTCCGCTTCGCCGTAATCCGGATATGACCGGAATTAGGGGGAAAAGACTGGCCAATCGGCCGTGACCGCGGGCTTCGCTGAGGATCATGCTTCGGCTAAGAGGCAAAGGAGTTCGATCATGTTGCTCCAGGGATCCAAGGCGACCGAACGGCCGCAGCGCACCACCGGCGTCATCGTCACCCCGGTCGAGCCGGCGCACGAACCCGCCGTGCCGCAGCCGGAGCTGCTGGAAAAGGCCCACGTCTACCCGCCGCTGACCTGGCCCAAGCCCACCGTCGGGCAGGTGCTGGCCGAGGGTCTGGGCGGTATGAGCAAGACCGTGCTGATCCTGCTGATCTTCGGGGCCGTTCTCATCGGCACGGCCATGGGCGCCGCCCTGGTGCTGTCCGGCATCATCCACGGCCTGGGCTTCGATCCGGCCGGCGGTTACTAGACACCACCGCCGACAGGGTCCGCATGGCCTCGTACAGCCGGGCCCTGACCTCGGCCTGAGGCAGCCCGAGGGCCTTCGCCGCCTCCTCGGGCGTGCGGCGGCGGAAGTACGTCGCGACGAGGATCTCCCGGTGGGGCTCCGGGAGATCCCGCAACAGCAGCTCCATGGGGGGCCGCCGGGTCGCGTCGGCCTGGGTGGTCGGCATGACCGGTACTTTGGTCAACCGCGGCGGCCAACTCCAGTGCGCAGATGCGGCGTATTCGCCCCGTCACTCGCAGGTGCGCCGGTATTTCAGCTCCGGCACGAAACGGCCCCACTCGGACGCGTTCAGGCCCCGGCCGGTGATCGCGCACGCGTACTCGGCCGGGTCGGCGCGCAGCCCGTTGAGCTTGGCGTAGCCCCACAGCGTCACGGTCGCCGGCTCGCGGACCGACTGGGCGGTGACCGCCAGCGTGCGGCCGTCACCGCCGAAGGTCACCTCGCGCACCTCGGCGCCCTTGCTGGTGCGGACCGTGGCGAGCCGGATCGGCGCGGCCGGGACGGCGGTGTCCCACAGCGTCGCCGTATATCCCGCGTCGCCGGTGGCCAGGGTGCGCCCGTCGGGGCTGAAGGCCACCGACCGTACCCACCGGCCCTGGCTGGGCAGGCTGGCCAGCCGCTGCGGGCGGGACCGGTCGGCGACGTCCCACAGCAGCGTGGTGCGGTCGAAGCCGCCGCTGGCCAGGGTGCGCCCGTCGGGGCTGAAGGCGATCGACTCGACGACGTCGCTGTGCCCGGTCAGCGTGCCCACCCGGGCCGGCGCCGCGTGGGCGGGCAGGCTCCACAGCGTGATGACCGGGTCCTCGTCGCCCGCGGTGGCCAGCGCGCGCCCGTCGGGGCTGAACGCCACGGCCGTGCCGAAGCTGCCGGTGAGCCGGGCCCGCAGGACCGGGCGGGACCGGTCGGCCACGTCCCACACCATCAGCGTGGTGGAGTCGGCGACCACGGCCAGGGTGCGCCCGTCCGGGCTGAACGCCATCGCGTTCGTTCCCCGCACCTCGCCGGGCAGGGTGGTGAGCGTGGTGGCGCCCACCCGCAGGGTGCCGCTCTTCGCGGTGACCGTCGCGGCCGTACGGCGGTCGGGGCCGAACGCCACCGACCGGACGGCCTCGCCGTGCAGGGTCCGGTCGGCGCCGCGCACGGGCCGGCCCGGGTTGGCCGTGTTCCACGTGCTCGCCGTACCGTTGGAGCCGGCCGCGACGAGCGACCGCCCGTCCGGGCCGAAGACCGTGCCCTCGGCGCTGCCGCCCGGGACGGCCAGGGTGGCCAGCCGGTTCGGCGCGCCGGACGCGCTCACCCGCCACAGGGTCGCCGTGGCGGTGCCGTCGGCGGTGACGAGGGTGCCGGAGTTCGGGGCGATCGACAGCGTCGTGATCGGGCCGTGCGCCTTCACCGTGGCCATGATGCCGGGGCTGCCCGTGGGGGACTGGTCCCACAGGGCCGCCGTGCCGGTCTCGTCGCCGGCGGCCAGCAGGCTGCCGTCGGCGCTGAAGGCGAGCGAGGTGACCTGTCCACTCAGGCCGGTCCGGGAGTCGAACGGGTCGTCGTCCTCGTCCGGCATGTCGGGGAAGCCCGGCGGCGGGCCGCCGTCGGCGGGATCGTCCGGTGTGACCGCCGCCCGGGCGGCCACCCGAGGGGTCCGGTTCTTCATGTTCCACAGGGCCACCGCGCCCTCGCCGCCGACGGCCAGGGTGGCGCCGTCCGGGCTGAACGCCATCGGTGACGCGCCGAAGCTGAGGAAGCCGGGGAGCGACGCCGGGTCGACCGGCTCGCTCAGGTCGAACACGGGGACGAACCGCGCCTTGTCGACGATCAGGAGGCGCCCGTCGGGGCTGAGGGCGAGGTGCAGCACCGGGTAGGTGTCGCGGCTGGTGGGCTCCGACAGCAGCGTGGGCTTGGCCCGGTCGGTGGTGTCCCAGACCGCCGTGCCGCCGCCGTCGTCCCCGGTGACCAGCCGGTTCCCGTCGCCGCTGAACGCGAACGCGGTGGTCGTGCGGCTGGTGGGCAGCGCGGTCAGCCGTACCGGTGCGGACCGTTTGGTGACGTCCCACAGGACCGCCTGGCCGCCCGGGCTCACCACGGCCAGGGTGCGCCCGTCCGGGCTGAGCGCCAGGACGCGGCCGGCCGCGGTCTCCGGCAGCTTGGCGATCTTGACCGGCCGGCGCGGATCGGTCACCTTCCACAGCGCGACCCGGCCGTCGGCGTCGAGAGAGGCCAGGACCCCGTCCGGTCCGTACGCCGAGGCCACCGCCCCGCCGAGCGCGCCCGCCCAGCTGGTGGCCGTGACCACGCCGGTGAGCTGCCGGCGGGTCGCCGTGTCCGGGTTGAGCTTCTGCGCCGCCGCGCCCAGCATCAGAGCCGTCCGCGGGTCGTCGGTGATCATCGTGGTGGCCTGGTTCATCAGCCGCCGGCTGACCGCGATGCGCTGCTGCTG
The DNA here is from genome assembly GCF_043197815.1 of Actinoplanes sp. NPDC048988. NCBI lineage: Bacteria > Bacillati > Actinomycetota > Actinomycetes > Micromonosporales > Micromonosporaceae > Actinoplanes > Actinoplanes sp. NPDC048988. The sequence goes on from NZ_JBICTW010000012.1 coordinate 27,873, forward strand.
CTCGGCCTTGACCTGCTGCGCCTTGGCCTCGCCGGCCGCCTGCCGGGCCAGCCGCTGCTGCTCGGCCGCGATCGCGGCCTGCCGCCGCGCCTCCTGTTTGAGTCCCAGCGCCTCCTGCTGGAGCTGCTGGGCCAGCTCGGACGCCTGCGCCGCCAGCCGCTGCTGCTGCTCGGTCCGTACGGCCGCGCGGTCGGCCAGTTGCCGCTGGCGCTTGGCCAGGGCGGCCGCCTCGTCGGCCAGCTCCTGCTGCTCCCGGGCCATCCGCTCGGACGCCTCGGCCGCGGCGCCGGCCCGGGCCGCCCGGCTCTGCTGCTCCTGGGCCAGGCCCTGCTGGCGCCGGGCCTCGGCCGCCGACCGCTCGGCCAGGGTGCGCTGGTCGCCGGCGAGCTGCTGCTGGCGCAGCGACTCGGCCGCCGCCGCCCGCGCCCGCTCGCCGTTGCGGACCGCCGACAGCCCGGTGACCGAGGCCAGCACGGCCAGCACGACCAGGGTCACCGCGGCCCCGGAGAGCAGCCGCCGGGCCCGGCGGTGCTGCCGCACGTCCTCGCCCTCGAGCTCGTCCTTGCTGATCCCGTGCATCGGGGCGGCGAGCTGGGCGATCGCGTCCCGGAAACGGGAGTGCCGCAGGCTCAGGTGCTCGGTGCCGCGCGCCCAGCGCAGGTCGAGGAAGAACGGCTCCTCGGTGAACACCTTCCGCAGCGCCGGCGGCACGGCCGTCGACTCCTCGGTGAAGTCACCGCGCTGTTCGTCCCACGCCCACTCGCCGTCGGTGACCACGGGCAGGATCCGGTCGGCCGACTTGGTGGCGATCCAGTGCTCGATCTCCTTGTTCACCCAGGGCGACCGGGCCGCCTCGGGCGAGGCCATCAGCACGAAGTGCTCGGAGCCGTCGAGGGCGGTCTGGATGGAGGACCACAGGCCCGGCGTCACCGCCAGGCCGGTCTGGTCGCGGAAGATCCACAGTGCGCGCCGCCGATGCCACGGCTTGGCCAGGCGGTGCAGGCCACGTTGGACAGCCGGAGCCAGCCGTCCGTCACCGGAGTGGCTGTACGAGATAAACCCATCGAAGGTCATGGGGGGTCCTCCGGTGATCGGCACGTGCTGCGGCGACAGATTCTGCCTGGCACCGGACCCCTGAGCAAAGGCGGGAGGCCGTATCGTTCTCCTGCGTTCATCGGTGGGGCGAGACGGAGGCCCATGTGCGGTTCGGTGTGACAGGCCATCGGCACCTCCCTCCGGCCATCGCCGAGCGCGCGCTGCGGCATTGGCGCCGGGTGCTTCCCACAGGCTCTTTCCCGTACGGGGTGTCGAGCCTGGCCGACGGGGCCGACCAGCTGTTCGCGGCCCACGTCCTGGCGGCCGGCGGCACCCTGGAGGCGGTGCTGCCGTGCGAGGGCTACGCGACCTCCCTGATCACCGACGACAGCCGGGCCCGCCTGCGGGAGCTGTGCCGCGCGGCGGCGAAGGTGACCACGTTGCCCTACCCGGAGCCCAGCGACCAGGCGTACCTCGCCGCCGGGCAGGCCCTGGTCGACCGCTGCGACCACCTGTTCGCCGTGTGGGACGGTGAACCGGCCCGCGGGCTGGGCGGCACCGCCGACATCGTCACCTACGCGCGGGCCCGGGGCCGCCCGGTCACCGTGCTGTGGGTCGAGGGCGTGATCCGGGTCTGATCAGGGCCCGTCGGGCAGGCCCGCGCCGGCCCGCTCCTGCTCGTACCGGTCGCCGATCTCCCGGGCCAGGATCAGCGCCTGCTCGTGGTGGGCGCGCGCCTCGGCGATGTCGCCGGTGGCCCGCAGCGCCTGGCCGAGGTCGTTGAGCGCCTCGGCCTCGCTGGCCCGGTCGCCGATCCGCCGGTGCAGCACCAGGGCCCGGCGCAGGTGGGCCGCGGCCTCGGCGTGCCGGTCGCCGCGGGCGTACACCGCGGCCAGGTCGGTCAGCACGTACGCCTCGGCCGTCCGGTCCTCGTTCTGCCGGGCCACGGCCAGGCTCTGCTCGAGCTGGGCGGCGGCCCGGTCCAGCTCGGCCGGGTCGCCGGAGAGCCGGGCCAGCAGCGACAGGACGTACGCCTCGCTGAACCGGTCGCCGGTGCGGGCGGCCAGCTCGAGGGCCGACTGGAACCGCTTGGTGGCCTGGGCGTCGTCGCCGAGCCGGGCGTCGACCAGGCCGAGCCGGACCGACGCGTCGGCCTGCCCGGCGTCGTCGCCGAGCCGCTGGTAGAGCGTCCAGGCCCGCTCGTAGTGGTCGGCCGCCCGCTGGTAGTCGCCCCGTCGCCAGTGCACGCTGCCCAGGTTGCGCAGCACCACGGCCTCGGCCGCGGGATCGTCCAACTCGGCGTAGAGGGCCAAGGCCCGCTGGTACGTGCCGGCCGACTCGGTCAGGCGGCCCTGCCGCCGGTGCAGCCGGCCCAGATCGGACAGCGCCCGGGCCTGCGCGGCGTGGTCGCCGAGGGCCAGGGCGGCCGACACGGCGCACGAGGTGACGGCGACCGCCTCGGCGACCGGCCCGCCCGCGTCGAGGTAGCGAAACAGCGTGCCCGCGAGGTCGACGGCGAGCCGGTGGCGGCCGTGGGCGGCCGCGTACGCGCAGACGGCGGCCAGGTTGGGCCGCTCGGCCTCGATCCAGCCCCGGGCCGCCTCGGAGTCACCGGCGGCGCCCGGAACGGCCGGGTACAGCGTGGCCATCGCCGCCACGGAACCGGCCAGGTAGTGGTCGAACAGCCGGGTCAGCGCGGCCTCGCGCTCGGGCGCCGGGTCGTGCTCGGCGGCGAGCTCGGCCGCGTACGCCCGCAGCAGGTCGTGCATGCCGTACCGCCCGCCCCGGGCGGCCTGCACCAGGCTGGCCCGGACGAGCACGCCGAGCAGCCGCCGGGCCTCGCCCACCGCGGCGCCGGTCAGCGCGGCCACCGCCTCGACCTGCGCGGTCTCGCCCGGATGCAGGCCGAGCAGCCGGAACACTCGGGCCGCGTCGGCCGGCAGGTTCTGGTACGACCAGGAGAACACGGCCCGGACCTCGGCCCGGGGATCGCCCGCGTCGAGCAGGTCGAGCCGCATCCGGTGGTCGCTGAGCTCGCCGACCAGCTCCTCCAGCGAGACGTCGGCCCGGGCGGCGGCCAGCTCGGCCGCGATCCGCAGGGCCAGCGGCAGCCGGGCGCAGGCCGCGGCCAGGCGCTCGGCGACCGGCGCCTCGCGGTCGACCCGGTCGCCGATCAGGCGGCGCAGCAACCCGACCGCGTCGGCGAGCGGCAGCAGGTCCAGGTTGATCCGCTCGGCGCCGTGGATCGCCACCATCCCCGGCAGCGCGTCCCGGCTGGTGACCAGCACCAGGCACGACCCGCTGCCGGGCAGCAGCGGCCGTACCTGCTCGACCGAGGAGGCGTTGTCGAGCAGCACGAGCATCCGGCGGCCGGTCAGCTCCGAGCGGTACCGGCCGGCCCGCTCGTCGACGCCCGGCGGGATCTCGGAACCCCGTACCCCCAAAGCCGTGAGAAAGCCGGCCAGCGCGTCGCCGACGGCGACCGGCTGCTCGCAGTCGTAGCCGCGCAGGTTCACGTAGAGCTGCCCGTCTCCGAACGCCTCCCGGACCCGGTGGGCCCAGCGGACGGCCAGGGCGGACTTGCCCACCCCGGCCGTGCCGGACAGCAGCACCACGGTCAGCGGCGGCTCGTCACCCTGGGCCAGCGTGCGGTCCAGGGCGGCGAGCTCGCTGTCCCGGCCGGTGAAGGCGCGCACGTCGGCCGGCAGCTGAGCGGGCACCGACCGGGGCGCGGAGACCTGGACCGGGGAGACGGCGACGCCGAGGGTGGGATCGGCGGCGAGGATGCGCTCGTGGAGCCGGCGCAGCCCCGGACCGGGGTCGCTGCCCAGCTCCTCGGCCAGGCTGTGGCGGATCCGGCGGTACTGCTCGTCGGCGTCGGCCTGCCGCCCGCACCGGTAGAGGGTCAGCATGAACTGCTCGGCCAGGCGCTCGTCGAGCGGATGCTCGGCCACGGCCGCGGTCAGCGACGGCAGCAGCTCGCCGTGCCGCCCGAGCCGCAGCAGGACGTCGTGGTGGTCGAGCTCGGCCGCGAACCGCTCGCCGAGCAGCAGCTCCCGCGTCGCCGACAGCCAGGGCGTGTCGAGGCCGGCGAACGGCTCGCCCCGCCACAGCTCGAGCGCCTTCGTGATCTGCTCGGCGGCCGACCGGTCGGACTCGGCGCCGCGGGCCAGCGCGACAAGCCGGCGGAACCGGTGCAGATCGACTGCTTCCGGGTCGGCCGTCAGGGCGTACCCACCCGGCCGTCTCTCGATCCCGACGCCGGCGTCGGCGAGGGCCGTCCGCAGCCGCGACAGATAGCTGTAGAGCGCGCCGGCGGCCCGCTGCGGCGCCTCGGCACCCCAGACCCGGTCGATCAGCTGGTCCACCGTGACCGGGCGGCCCACCTCGACCAGCAGCGCGGCCAGCACGCTGCGCTGCCGGGCGTGCCCCAGCCCGACCGGCTGCCCGGTGATCCGGGCCTCCACCACGCCGAGCACGCCGAACTCCGCCGTCAACTGCCCTCCGCTGGGGATTCAAGACATTCACAAGGTGAGCGACAAGTCTCGCACGCTTCGTACAAGGTCCAGCCACGACCATAGATCCAGTACGGGGGAAGCAGGTCGCCCGCCCTGACCCGACGGCGCGCAAGCGCACGGGGGAATCGGGACGGGACGGGCGACCTGCCTCGCGTGCTTCAAAGGCCCAGGCCAGGGTACGTACGGGCGGTGTCCTTCGACTCGGTCGACCTGACCCGGACCCTGGCCCCGGAAACGCCGGCGGCGCCGCACAGCGCCAGCGGCGAGGCGGTCGCCACCCATGACCTCGGTGACGTCGCGCCGCCCGCGCGACCATCGAGGCGGTGGACGCCGAAGCGAGTGGTGGCCACGCCCGCCGCGTACGACCATCCGCACGGCCGGCGGATCATGGAGCTGGTCGAGGCGCACGGTCTCGAGGTCGAACGGCTGAACGGCAACCGGCTGACCGGGCTGCGCGGGGACAGCGACCGCGAGACGTACGCCCGGGCCAAAGCCACCATGGCGATCGTGGTGAGCCCGCCGTCGCGCCGCAAACTCCAGCCGATCGCACCCAGCGCGGACTGGCGGTTCGACCTGGCCGAGGGCTGCCCCGCACACTGCCAGTACTGCTATCTGGCCGGCTCGCTCTCCGGCCCGCCGGTCACCCGGGTCTACGCCGACCTCGACGACATCCTGGCCGGCCTCGGCGACTACGTGGGCCGGGGCACGATCACCAGCCGCCGCGAGGCCCGGCGCGACGAGGGAACCACGTTCGAGGCGTCCTGCTACACCGACCCGCTGGCCCTGGAACACCTGACCGGCAGCTGGCGCCGCGCCGTCGAGCATTTCGGGGCCTGGGACGCGCCGGTCCAGCTGCGCTGGACCACCAAGTTCGACGACGTCGGCGGCTTCGTGGGCCTGGCCCACCGCGGCCGTACGAGGGTGCGGCTGAGCGTCAACTGCCGCCCGGTCACCACCCGCGTCGAGGGCGGGACGAGCCGCCTGGAGGACCGGCTGGCCGCCCTGCGCCGGCTCGCCCTGGACGGCTATCCGGTGGGAGTCACCATCGCCCCGATCATCGCCGTCCCCGACTGGCGCGCGCACTACGGCGACCTGCTCGACGGGATCGCCGCCGCCGTCGGCGACGTGCCCGGCCTGGATCTGACGGCGGAGCTCATCACCCACAGGTTCACCCCCGGCAGCAAAGAGGTGCTGCTGAGCTGGTACCCACGAACGAAGCTGGAGATGGACGAGGAGTCCCGCAGCCGCAAGCACGGCAAGTTCGGCGCGCTGAAATACGTCTACCCACCCGAGACGATGGCCGAGCTCCGCTCGTGGTTCCACGCGGAAATCGCCGCCCGCCTGACCGCCGCCCGCATCCTCTACTGGACGTGACGGTGTCGTGGTCGCCCTCGGGCGGCCCGCCGCCGGGCGGCGAGGCTCGGCCTACGACCACATCAACCACCTCGCCCGGGGTACCCGCGACGCGCTTCAGCGGCGCTCAGCCCGGCGACCGGACCGCGGTCCTCGCCGGGCCGACTGGGCAGCCGCGGCAGCGTGACAAGGTATTTCTGGTCGAGCACGGTGATGGGCAGGCCCGCGCCGGCATGATGCGCGGCGTGTTGACGGCGCGTGAAAGGCCCGGGGCGGGTACGGGGACTCTTCACGGGACGCTGATGGTGGCGACCAGGCGGGCGATGTGCGCGGCCCGCTGGTCGCGGGTGTCGGGGCGGCCGGGTACGCCGGGGCGGCGCTGCCAGGGGAGTGGTCCGTCGGCCCGGCGGTATTCGACGCCGAGGGCGTCCAAGCGGAGCAGGTGGTGCCGCAGGCGGCGTTCGAAGTCGTCGAAGTCCCGGCCGGGTGGGCCCCACAGCGCCTCCGCTATCGCGCACAGGCGGGGGAAGACCAGGTAGTCGACCGTGCGGGGGGAGTCCGCGTGCTCCGTCCAGATGTTGGCCTGGCCGCCGAGAACATGCCTCGCCTCGTCCTCGGTCAGGCCCGGGGGCACCGGTTCGAGGGCGTACACGTCGCGCAGGGTCAGCGGGATCGACACCGGGATGGGCTCGTCGGGCGACTCCGACTGGCGGTAGTCCAGGTAGGCCATGTCGTCGGGGCAGGCGACCACGTCGTACCCGCGCCGGGCCGCCGCCAGTGCCCCGGTCAGGCCCCGCCAGGAGGCGATGGCCGCGCCCGGCGCCAGGTCGCCCTCCAGAATCTCGTCCCAGCCGAACAGGCGGCGGCCGGCCGCGTTCAGGTGTTCGCCGAGGCGGCCGATGAACCAGGCCTGCAAGCCCTCCTCGGTGGTCACACCCAGCTCGGCCATGCGCTGCTGGGTGCGCGGGTCGGCCCGCCACTGGTCCTTCGGGCATTCGTCGCCGCCCACGCCGATGTACCGTGACGGAAACAGCTCGAGCACCTCGTCGAGCACGCCCCGGAAGAAGTCCACGGTGGACTCCGAGGCGTTGAGGATGTTGTCGCTGATGCCCCAGCGCGTCCAGACCTCCAGCGGCTCGCCGTCGACCCCCAAGTGGGGGTACGCGGCCAGGGCGGCCTGCACGTGCCCGGGAGACTCCACCTCGGGGACGACGGTGATGAACCGTTCCGCGGCGTAGGCGACGATCTCGCGTACGTCCTCCTGCGTGTAGAACCCGCCGTGCGGACGGCCGTCGCCGGGGGCGTCCTTGCCCGCGCCGACCTGGCTTTCCCGCCGCCACGCGCCGACCTCGGTGAGCCGGGGATAGCGTTTGATCTCCAGGCGCCAGCCCTGGTCGTCGGTGAGGTGCCAGTGCAGGGTGTTGAGCCGGTGCATCGCCATCAGGTCGATGAAGCGCATGACGTCGTGCTTGGGCATGAAATGGCGTACGACATCAAGCATCGCCCCTCGCCAGGCGAAACGGGGCTTGTCGTGCACCCGGCATGCCGGAATTATCCATATCTGACCCTGCGGAGATCGCCGGTAGACCGAAGGCGGCAGCAACTGGAGGAGAGTCTGGCCGCCGTAGAACACCCCCGCCGCGCCGCCACCGGTGATCGTGACGCCGGACGAGGTGACGTCCAACCGGAACTCCTCCGCGGCGAGATCATCATCGAGGTCAAGCGCGATGGTGCCGGTCGCCGTTTCCCGCAGGGGCAGCCGCAGCGCCTGCCGCAACCAGGTGAGAACTTCGGGCAATTCGGCGGAAGCGGAGATGGTGGAGCTGTGGTCGAGGGTGAGCGAACCCTGACCGGGGACGAACGAGAGCGGAGCCGGGATCAGCAAGGTCTAGCCCTTCACGGCGCCGGCCGACATGCCGGCCACCAGATTGCGCTGGATGATCAGGAAGAACACGACGACGGGCACGGAGAACAGCACGGAGGCCGCCATCTGGCCGCCGAAGTCGGTGCCGGTGTGCGGGTTGGTGAACGAGGCCAGCCAGACCGGCAGGGTGTAGCGGCTCTGGTCCTGCATGAACGTGTACGCGAACAGGTAGTCGTTCCAGGCCGCGATGAACGCGAAGATGCCGGTCGAGATGACGCCCGGCGCCACCAGCGGGAACAGGACGCTGGTGAGGACACGCCAGGTGCTCGCGCCGTCCATCCGGGCCGCCTCCTCGATCTCGGCCGGGATGGTGACGAAGAAGCCGCGCATCACCCAGATCGAGAACGGCAGGACGGTCGCCACGTAGGCGAGCACCAGGGCCACGTACGTGCCCAGAAGGTCCAATTGGTTGAACATGACGAACATCGGGATGAGCAGGGCCGTCCCGGGCAGCATCTGCACGGCGAGGATCACCACCATGAGCAGCCGCCGCCCCCGGAACCGGAACCGGGACAGCGCCGCCGCCGCGAAGATGCCCAGCACGATGGAGACCAGCACCGTCGCCACCACCACGATGACGCTGTTGCGCAGGTTGGTCAGGAAGTGCTCCTGGGTGACCGCGTTGACGAAGTTGTCGAGGGTCGGGTGCTCCGGCACGAAGTGCGGCGTCGGCGTCATCACCTCCGGGCGCGGCTTGAAGGCGGTGTTGACCATCCAGTAGACCGGGAACGCCCAGACCAGGCAGAAGACGATCGCGATCGTGTTGGCGGCGCGTTTCACAGGTCCTCCCCGGATCGGAGCAGCCGGCGGATGTAGAGGGCGGTCAGGCCGAGCAGCAGCAGCGTGGTGACGACCGAGATGGCCGCGCCCTGTCCGATGTGGAAGCCGACGAACGCCGTCTTGTACGTGTAGACGCCGAGCGTCGACGTGGCGTCGCCCGGCCCGCCGCGGGAGATCAGCCAGATCTGGTTGAACACGTTGTAGTCCCAGATCACCGACAGGATGGTGACCAGCAGCAGCGTCGGCCGTAGATGGGTGAGGGTGATCAGGCGGTAGACGGTGAGCTCGGTGGCGCCGTCCATCCGGGCCGCCTCCAGATATTCGCGCGGGACCTGCGTCTCGGCCGCGTTCAGGGTCAGCGCGATGAACGGCACGGCCTGCCAGACGATCAGAAGCCAGATGACGGCGTACGCCCGTGCGGGGTCCTGCGTCCAGTCGGCGCTCGTGGTGTCGCCGAAGACCCGCAGCTGGTCGAGACCCCAGTTGACGACGCCGTAGCCGGGCTGGAAGAGCCAGTTCCACACCAGCGACGACGCCACGTTCGGCATGGCCCAGGCGACGATGAGCACCACCGTGACGGTGTAGCGCATCCGGCGCCCCAGGCGGGTCAGCAGGTGGGAGACGCCCATGCCGATCAGCACGCTGCCGGCCACCATGGCCGCCGTGAACAGCACCGTGCGGACCAGCGCGGCCCAGAAGGCGCCGCTGCTGAGCAGATCCGTGTACTGGTCGAGGCCGACCGAACGGTAGGCGCCGGTGAACAGGCTCCGCTGGTTGTAGTCGGTGAACGAGGTGAAGACCAGGAACCCGATCGGGGCCAGCGTCACGACGGCCAGCACCAGCCCGGCCGGGCTCAGCAGGAACAGTGGGGCGAGGTCGCGCCGTTTGCGGCCGTTCGCCGGCGAGGGAGGGGCCGGCGCGACCGGCGGGGCGCCGGCCGCGTCGGTGATCACGGTGGTCACTTACCGCCGGCGAGAGTCTCGCCGAGGTGGGCGTCGAATTCCTTACCGGCCACCTCCGGCGTCTTGGCGCCGGAGGCGACCGCCGAGAAGACCTGGTTGACGCTCTTGTCGCCCTCGAGGGTGGGCCACTGCGCGGCGGCCGGGGTCGCCTTGGACACCAGGGCCGCGGTGAAGAAGGCCCTCTGCTGCTCCTTCAGGGCCGGCTCGGCCGCCTTGATCGCCTCGGTGCTGTTCGGGATCCAGCCGTCCTTGCCGAAGACCCACTTGTCCTGCGTCTCCGGGCTGCCGGCGATCTTCGCCCACTGCAGTGCCAGGTCCTGGTCGTCGCTCTTGGTGGCGATGCCCCAGACCGATCCGCCCAGCATCACCGGCTGGTTCTTGCCCGAGACGCCGGGCAGCGGGAAGGTGCCGAGGTCGTCGGCCTTGATGGCCGGGTTGGCCTTCTGGATCAGGCCGACCGCGCCGCCGGAGGCCAGGATGGCCGAGGTCTTGCCGTCGGCGAACAGCTGGACCTGGTCGGGCTTGTCGGTGTCGAGAGTGCGGGAGGCTTCGGTGGAGTACGCGTTCTGGAAGGTCTTGAACTCGGTCAGGCCCTTCTGGCCGGCCGGCGTGGAGAAGCCGCCCTTCCAGTCGCCGCCCTCGTCGGTCGCGATGTCGCCGCCGGCGTCCCACAGGAACTGCAGGCCCGCGTACCAGTACTGGCCGGGCAGGTAGAAGGGGGAGAAGTCGGCGGCCGGGTTCTTGGCCTTCACCTTGTCGAGGGCGGCGGTGAGTTCGGTGTACGAGGTGGGCGCGGCCGTGACGCCGGCGGCGGCCCACGTCTTCTTGTTGTAGATGACCGCGCGGGCGCCGGCGAAGCCGGGCACGGCGTACAGCGCGCCGTCGACCGTCGCTGGCTCCTCCAGACCGGCCAGCCAGGTGCGGCCCTGCTTCAGATCGTCCTTGTACTTCGTCAGGTCGAGCAGGCCACCGTTGGCGGCGAAGCCGGGCACCTGGGTGTTGCCGAGGTCGAGCACATCCGGCGTGCCCGACGTGGACAGAGCCGTACTGATCTTGGTGGTGATGCCCTCCCACTGCTGCACCTGGAGATCGACCTTGGCCCCGGTGGCCTCGGTGAACTTCGCGTTGATGGCGTTCAGGGTCTCGTCGGTGTAGTCGTCGACCATGACCCAGACCGTGAGGGTCTTGCCCTCGCCGCGGGCCGTGGGCACGGCCCCCGGCGTACCACCGCCGCTGTCACCGCCGTTCCCGTCGCTGCTGCAGGCGCTCACTGTCAGAAGGGCGGCGGCGCTCAGGGCGACGGCCGCGATATAGCGGTGGGACCGCATGGTGACTCCTCAGGGGTCAGGGCTTGCTTCTCCCGCGATTGCGGGTGGGGTTCTTCTCGGGGAGCCGATGGGCGTCGACCGCGCGAACGGTCAATTCCAGGGCCTCGGCCGTACGCTCGTACGTGCGCTGGGCGACGGCGACGTAGATCATGTCGAGCACGAGCAGCTGCGAGTGCAGAGCCGCGAGCGCCGCCAGCCGGAACGTGGTCTCCTGCACCGCCGTGGTGAAGACGACGTCGGCCACCTCGGCCAGCGGGGACCGGCTGTAACTGGTGACCGCGACCGTGAGCGCGCCGTGGTCGGCGGCCTCGGCCAGGGTCTCGATGACCTCCCGGGTGCGGCCCGAGTGGGACAGGCCGATCGCCACGTCACCCGGGAGCAGCAGGGCGGCGTTGGTGAGCGCGGTGTGGCTGTCGAGCCGGTGCCACACCGGCACCCGGATGCGCTCGAGGCGGAACGCCATCTCCCGCGCCGAGGTGCCGCTGCTGCCCAGGCCGAACAGCTCGACCCGTTTCGCGCCGGCGATCGCGGCCGCGACCCGGTCGATGGCGGCCATGTCGAGCGCGGCGGCGGTGTCGTGGATGGCCCGGGTGTCGGCGGCGGTGACGACACCCAGCACGTCGGTCAGCGGATCGCTGGGCGCGATGTCGCCGCTGATGTCGGTCTCCCACCGGGCCTGCTCGGCCCGGCCGGTCTCGGTCGCGACGGCCACGCGCAGGTTGGCGTAGCCCTTGAAGCCCAGCGTGCGGCTGAACCGGGTGACCGTCGCGGTCGACGTGCCGGACCGCTCGGCCAGGTCGACGATGCTCGCGTTGGCGGCCGCCTCCGGGTCGGCCAGAATCGCCTCGGCGATCCGGGCCAGAGCCTCCGGCATGCCGGGCCCCTCGATCCGCAGGCGGCCGAGCAGGCCTCCGCTCTCACCGGTCACGTCGGTCATCCTTTTCATCGTTTGCTGTTGCCGATGAAAATTACGACCGAAGAGTGAACTAGTCAACAACTTTTGTCTGTGCTTCTATCAGGCTCATGAATTTGGTGGTCGGAGTCGACGCGGGCGGCACGTCGTCGCGCGCGGTGGTCGCCACCACCACCGGCTCCGTCGTCGGCCGCGGCCTGGCCGGCCCCGGCAACCCGCTGACGGCCGGCCCCGCCCACGCCGCCGCGGCCGTGGCCGCCGCGGTGCTCGCGGCCTTGGGCGACCACCCGCCGGAGTCGGTGGTCGCGGCCACGTTGGGCATCGCCGGCCCGGCCACGGCCACCCAGTTCGCGCCGTCGCTGGCCGCGTTGGGCGTGCGGGCCCCGGTCACGCTCGTCGGCGACGTGGTGACGGCGTTCGCCTCGGGCACCCCCGCCCCGGCCGGCGCGGTCCTGATAGCGGGCACCGGAGCGATCGCGGCCTCGGTGCGAGCCGACGCGGTGGAACGAACATCGGACGGCCTGGGCTGGCTGCTGGGCGACGAGGGCTCAGGCCGCTGGCTCGGCCTGCAAGCGATCCGCACGGCCGTACGCACGTGGTCGGCCCCGTTCGCCACCCGGATCGCCACCCAAGCCGGCGTGGGCACCGCCGACGAGATGGTCTACTGGGCCCAGTCCCTGCCCTGGAACGAGATCGGCGACCTGGCCCCCTTGGTCTGCGCCGCGGCCCGCACAGGCGACCCTCACGCGAAGGCCATAGTGGACGAAGCCGTGACCCACTTGGTGGCCACCCTCGACAACCTGGCCGCGGACGGGCCGGTAGTCCTGGGCGGCGGCCTCCTGACCGGCGACACCCCCGTCCGCGACGGCGTCCTCAAGGTCCTGCAGTCCCGGGGCCTGACCCCCCGAACCGCCCACGACCCCGCCGCCGGCGCCGCCTGGCTGGCCGCCCGCCCACTGAGCCCTCTGACCCCCACAGCTCTGCACGAGACCCTGCTCGGCTCGCGGCCTAGCTGAGCTTCCTTCGGCATATTTCCCGATAGGGCACGTCGGCCGGCGCGATCTCCTGCCATCGCTTCTGGCTGAGCGGCGTCTTGACCAGCTCGCAGGCCACATCCCGGGGTTCTCTCTCGGGGAGCCGCGGCTGTGGTTCGAATGGCTGGGCGGACATCATGGTTCCCGAATCGTCCCAGGACGCAGTGCCGTGTTCCATGAGGCCCCACCCGCCACCGTCCGCGAGAGTGACCGCGGAGACGTAGTACCGTCGGGACCGCTCCTGCGGGGTGTCGCCCCGGTCCGGCAGGTCGTACACGATGGTCGCCGCTCGGTCGTCGGCGTAGACGACGTGGCGTCCCGTGATCGAGGCCCACTTACCGTCGTACAGGGCGCCCAGGGAGGTGACCCTCGGCCTTCCGCGGAGATGCCACAGATCGACCGTGAAGTCGTCCTTCACCTGCTGCTCCAGCAACACCCAGGATTGCGTCGCGTCGATCTGATCCGATTCGATGAATTCGCTGGCTTCCCCGGAGATCGGGTTGCCGGCAAGCTCGGCGACCTCTCGTGGGTCGCTCGCGATGTCCCATAGGATCGTCGTCGGTGCCTCATGGTCAGCGGCCATGAAAGCCCATTGCCGGGTCAGGGCGATCCAGGGCTCGGAGCCGGTGCCGACGGCCCCTACGTCATGGACCTTGGGCGGATCCGGCCGTATGTCGACCAGCGCGATGCTGCCATCGGTCCGGACAGCGGCGACCACATGGTCACTTTCGCCGGCCACTACCTCGTCGACGCCGGCCAGAAACTCCTCTTCGGCCGGCCGGGCGGTGTGTTCGTCGATCAGCCACCGATCCACCAGTCCCGAGTGGTGCACCACCGCAAGCGATTCATCCGGCAATTCGACGAGATCTTCAACGTCGTCGCCGAGAGGGATGTCGCGCTGTCGCGCCCCCTGCTCGTAGAGCGCCGCCATGCCGCCGGCCTGGGAGATGGCGAACCATGCGGAGCCGAGCTTCGCGTCGTCGGTGGCGAGCGCCCCCAGAGCGATGTCCCGGCCTGATCTGAGAATCCGAACCGTGGGAACGTCGTTGCTCAGGGACTCCACCAGTCCGGCTGACCGCAACGGGTGATCCTGCAACCAGCTGAACTCGCCTATGTGCTGTGGCGGACCGGACCCGTCGAGCCGTTGAACCTCCATGTCGCCGCCGGGTCGCTGATAGACGATCCATTCGCCGGTGACGTTCGGCAGCGTTTTGTTGTCGTCCGTCAGCCCGATCTTGACAGGCGCGGCTCGGGGGCGGCGAAGGTCGGACACGTAGGTGAACCCGTCGGCACCTTTGTAGACCATCCAAAAGGATTGTAAAAGGGTGACCTTCTCGACGTCGGCCGACAGAACGGTCGCGGACGGCAGCGCTTTTTCGAAGTCGACCATCAGGTAGCCGCCACCACCGTCGACCGCCAGCACCGCGAAGCGGTCGTCGACCGCTGCCTCGGTCGCCGGCCCCGCGGACAGGACGATGGAAGTAGGCCGGACGGCGCTCAAGTCCCAGGCCCGCGCCGGTTGCCCCGCGCCGCTCGTGATCGCCCAATGTCCGACCTTCGTCACACCGGGCGAACGCATGCGGGGTACACCGGCCGGCGTTTGCAGGACGGTGCCCAGTTCGTTCTTCGCGCTGGGATCGGGATCGATCTCGGCCCCGGCGATGCGCAGTCGCAGGGCGTCGTCGGGGGCGATCGCCTCGATCCTGTCGGCCGCGAGATCGAGCTTGTAGGCCTGCGTGCTGTGCGTGCGCTCGATATATCCGGTGACCTGTTCGCGAACCACCGGCACGGTCAGTGTGCCGATGACCAGGGGCACGACAACGCAGGCCACCGCCGTGCCGGCCCGTGAGCGCCAGACCCGTGCGCGCTCAGAACTCGATTGAGTCTCGAGGTCCTGGAATTCGCGTGCCTCCCGAGCGGGCCGCATCCGATGGCGGACTTTCGGTTCACCGGCCAGGTGACGTTGCACCAGGTCGTGGCGGAACTGGTAGACCGGTCCCACCTGCCGCAGGATGCCGCGCTGGTGCGCGCCGTCGAGGAATCCCATCAGCCGCCACGGCAGGCGTCCCCAGACCGCCAGCCATGCCCGGGCCACTGTGTACGACGTCCACGGCGATCCGGCGCCCAGCAGAACCGAGCCGAAGACGGCCAGCCCGCCGAACCCGGCCGGGCCTGTGGACGGTCCGCCCCAATGGCCCGAGAAGACCAGCAGTTCGGGATCTACCCGGTGCACGATCGCGAGTCCGGCTCCCGCCGAGACTCCGGCCGCCAAGGCGACGGTCAGGCAGGTGACGCGGTCGCTGCGCAGCACCGAGCGTGGTGAGACCGGCGCCTGATCGTCCAACGGGGTGGTAAGCCATCGCCCGATGCCGATCGGAACGCCGATACCCACGGTGATGGCCAAGAGGGTCCACAGGGCGAGCGGGCCGCCGGTGACCACGACGGTGACCCACGGGTTGGTATCGGTGGCAAGCTCGTCGACACCGATGAACAGTCCGACCAGCGCACCGACGGGAACCGCCAGGGCGAGCCCGGTGACGATCCCGGACAGCAGCTGTGCGGCAGGGTGCGCAGATTCCATGAGGGCCGGGTCGGCAGTGCCTTGCGCCAGGTGCTCAGCACGGTGTTAATCAAGCTGAACGCGCTCGCCAGGGCCGCGACGAAGATCGCGTCCTCGATTGCCGTGAGCGGGTCGACCGAGCCGCCGAGGTCGAAGGCGTCGATCGTGTCAGCGACCATCCCGACTGGGTTGACGGACACGCCGCTCTCGACGCGCCGGGCGACCTCGGCGACGGTGGTGACAAGCACGACGGCGGCCAGAGCGTCGCGGGCTGTGGTCGCCAGCACGTGGCCGGCGCGGCGAAGCCGTGCCATGTCGTCCACGTCGCGCCGGACCCGGCTGCGGCCCGCGCCGAGGCCCGAGACGATGCCCGCACCCAGGCCGAGGGCGGCACCCAACTCGGCGTTGTCGACCGCGTCAACCGGGAACGGCTTGATCAGGGCACAGCTGACCGCCCCCACCAAGCCGATCACGAAGGTCACCGTGCCGACGATCACCGCCGTCGGTACGGCCCGTGGCAGGTCCCACCAGGCCAGGGTCGGGCTGAACAGGCGATGTTCCAGATGGCGGGCCAGGGTCGCCAGCCACCGCTCCGGGCCGCGGGCCTTCTCCCGGCCGCCGTAGGCGCCGACGACGAACTGGTCGAGCAGGTGGCTTTCGGCCTCGGCCCGCGACGTCAGATGCGTCAGCTCGTCCGGGTCGCTCGCGCTGGGACCGTAGACCGCTCGCGCCAAGGCGATCATCAATGGGGTCGACAGCGCCTCGGAGAGCCAGCCGCCCGGCGAGGCCCGCATGATTCGGGTGACCTTCTCCCACCGGCGGCTGCCGGCCGGCTCGGCGCCGGTCAGGAACTCGATGGCGTCCTCGACCGTCACCGGGCTGATTGTGACCTCGGCGGCCATCGGCAGACGGCCGACCTCGGCCTCGATCTCCTCGTACTGGGCCGCCCGGCAGGACACCACAGTGTTCAAGCCGTTGCGGGTGGCCACGTCGCCGAGCTTGCGCGCCGCCGCCGCGCGCAGCGCCCGCGGCATTTCGTCCAGGCCGTCGAGCACGAGGAGTACACGGTCATGGTCGACCAGCGCCCGGGCGGCGTCCGGACCGTACTTCTGCTCGTTGGCCAGCTCCGGATACGTGTCGCTGATCCACTCGGCCGCCCAGCCGCGAAGGTCTTGTCTGTCGGGGCGCCATCCGGCCAACGGCAGCAGCACCGGGACCTTTTCGCCCGGCTCCAGCGCCGCCATGGTGAACAGCAGGGCCAGGGTGGTCTTGCCTGAGCCCGGCGCGCCGAGAATCAGCAGTTGCCGGGTGGTCAGCGCGCGGAACTGCCGCACCATTCCGGCCGCCGGTACCCGGTCGGCCGGCTCCAGCAGTTGCCCGTCGGTCACCACGGCGGCCGTCTCGCCAGCCGGCCGCTCGGTGAGTATCCAGCGCAGGCGCAGTGGCCGGGGATGCTCGAGCCGCCGGGTGGCGATTTCCTGCTCCCACTGCCGGCGGACCCGATGACGAAGCACGTCGGCGGCGGCGGTCAAGCGGTCGGCCGGCGCCGCCGCGGACGTCTGCGCCCGCACTCCGAAATAGATCGCCACGACCAACGACAGGAAGCCCACGACGGCCGAACCCGCGCTGGCGAGCGCGTCGGTGGCGGCGCGCACATTGGCGGGGCCGAATCCGAGACTCAGCAGGAAGGCGGCCAGGGACACCGCCACGGCGACCCCGCAGATCGTCCACTTGGCCGTGACGCTGACCCGCCGGGGTATGCCCACGCCTCATGATTGCGCATGAGCGGCCGGGCGGCCACGGGAGAGACGGACGATCGACGGGAATCGCTGACGGGGCGGTTTCAGCCGGCGAGGGACTTCAGTTCGGCGATCAGGCGGAGGTGGCTGTCGATGCCGTCCGGGGCCAGGTTGTAGAACAGGACGTGGTCGACGCCGGTGCCCTCGAGGCGTTTGAGGTCTTCGGCGATCTCGGTGGGGGAGCCGCCGAGGAACGGGCGGGCGTCGCCCAAGGGGTCGGCGGTGATCGGGACGTTGGCTCGGGCGGTGACGGTCAGGGTGGCCGGGTCGCGGCCGTTCTCGCGGGCGGTGTCGCGGAACGTGCGGGCGGCCTCGGTGAGTTGTTCGTACGAGAACGCGTTGGGGTTGACGCCGTCGGCGATCCGTGCCGCCCGGGCCTGGCCGGCGGGGGTGGCGGCGCCGATGATGATGGGCAGGTGGGGCTGGACCGGTTTGGGGTTCACCTCGGACGCCTCGATCTCGTAGAAGCGTCCCGCGTATTCGACCGGGTCGGGTCCCCAGCACGCGCGCATGGCCTCGACGACCTCGTCCAGGCCGGCGCCGCGCCGTTTGAGGGGCACGTTGGCGGTGGCGAACTCCTGCGGCATCCAGCCCTGGCCGAGACCGGCGATGACCCGGCCCTCACTGAACTGGTCGAGGGTGGCGAACCGCCGGGCCAGCACCACGGGCGGATGGAACAGGGCGTCGACGATACTGGTGCCCAGCTTGATCCGCTCGGTCACCGCGGCCACGAACGACAGCGTCTCGATCGGTTCGTACGTGAGCCGGTAGTCCTCGGGGATGCGTTGCAGCTTCCCGTCCGCGCCGGGCATGAGGGGCGCCAGCGGCCGCAGCAGACGTTCGTACGTCCACAGTGCCGCGTACCCGAGCTGTTCCGCCTCCCGCGCCACCCGGAGGATGTTGGTCTTGGAGGCCAGCGAACCTGATGTCGGCAGTGCCATTCCCAGTTCCATCCCCGTCACTTTACGTGTGGGACCTCTCCTCGTTAAGCGGCAATCCGACTGCTTACGGCTTGAGGAAACCCTTCCAGGCGATGAGCACGTACATGACGTTCGAGAACACAAAGATCAACAGCAGGAGCCAGGCCACCGCACGCCGGCCCTTTCGTGAGAAGAACGCGGCCAGCCCGGCGAACCGGCCGCCGACGTGAACCGTCGGCGGCGTGACCGAGCCGCTTTCCGGCTTCGGCGGGTCCGGCGTCGTGGCTGTCCTCACCTGCCGCTTGGAGTCGAGGATCTCCGCGCGGAGTTGCTTGACGAGAGCCTCGGTACGAGCTTCGCCGGCTCGGGCGCGGTCGAGTTCGCCGGTCACCTGCAGTAGGGCGGATCGGGCCGCCGTACGGTCGGCCTCCGCCGTCCGCTGCTCCCGTTCCGCAACGGCCCGGGCGTCCTGCGCGGCGCGTACGTCACGGGCCATGGCCGCGATGCGCAGGTCTGCCTGTCTGCCGAGGTCGCGGGCGTCTGATCGGGCGGACTCGAGGCTCTCTCGTAAAGTGGCGGCCTCGGAGCGCAGCCGATCCACGTGGTCCTCAAGCTGGTCCGCGAAGCCTTGCTTTGCGGCCAGCTCCTTGCGAAGCTCACTCAGCTCTGTCTGGTTTGCGGTGATTTCCGCACGTAAATTCTTGACCAGCTCGCTCTGATCATCGTCCAGATTGGCTTTGAGGCGGGCGCTGCGGGCGAGCGCCGCATCGCGTTCGGATGTCAGGCGCGCGACCTCGTGGACCAGGAAGGCGCGGTGAGCCGGATTGCGGCTCAGGGCGATGCGGCCACCCAGCCCTGTTTCCGCCTTCTGCGGACGCGGGCGTTCCTTGGCCAGCAGGCGCTGCCAGGCGTACCGGTAAAGGGTCTCGACGTCGAGCAGTTCCGGACCATCCGGGATGCCGGTGGTCAGAGCCTCGACCAGCACGCCGGTGAAGGCGGTGAGATCTTCGTCGGGTGGGGCGAGGGCCGTCCGGGTGCGCGCCGAGGCGGTCAACACGCAGGTGCCGTCGATGTCGAGGAGGCGCCGGATGGCGTCGTCGCCGGTTTGCGAGCCCATCCGGGCCAGGGCGCGCCCGCTGTAGCAGCAGTCGAGGATGACGACTTTGCGGCGGGCCTTCCGCGCCTTGAGAATCTCGCGGCGGATCCAGCTGTACGGCATGCCCGTCCGGTAGGCGGAGTCGGGCCGGGAGTCGGGCAGCGCGAGATAGAGCTCGTCGTCCGTCGCGTCGGCGTCGATCAGCCCGTGACCGGCGTAGTAGAAGACCAGGGTGTCCGTCACCTCGGCCGCCGCTTCCTCCAGCGCGTCGTACACCGCCGCGCTCGCGGCTGGATTGCGGATCTCGACGCAGTTCGACGCGGGCAGTCCCCATCGGCTCGGATCTTGGAACAGCGACGCCAGCCGGGTCAAATTTTCCCTGACCGAGGGCAGTGCTTCGAGTTTCTGGTACGCGTCGACGCCGACCAGGATGGCCCGCGAGCCGCCGAGGTCGGGCAGGACACTGTCATCACTCATGGGCCTCCCCGGTTCCGGCGGCGCCCGGCGGTTTCTCGAGCCGGGCCGCCAGCTCGGCCACCTGTTCGGGCGAGCCACCCTCGATGACCACCACGGTGCCTTCGTGCTCGATGTGCACCGATGTCGGCGTCTGGCGGGTGTTGCGCCAAGCCGCGACGGCGACCAGCAGATTGACCAGAGCGATCCCGTTGCTGACCAAGGCCGTGATCAATTCGAATGAGCCGGCCGACATCTCGTGCGCGGCGTCGCCCCGGACGATGCCGATCTTGCTTTCTCGGGAGACTTCGTCGTCCTGGAGCCAGGTGAACAACGCCGCCGCGGATCCGTTTTCATCGCTATTGATCCACATTCTTACGTCCAAGGAAGCCGCTCCCATCCAGCGTCGCTCTGAACGAGGGAATTATGCCACCGGCAGCCCACCCGCCCGTTTCAGCGGATATTTACCCGCAATTCGCGGCCGGCGCAATCGTGCATTCGCCGCGATGGAAAGGCTGATGGTCCGGTGGCGTGCCGCCGGAACGCCGGGCCGATTGCCGCATACGGCATGTGGTGCTTTGCGGCTTTTGGTAGGCATGGGGGATGATCCGGCCACGCCGTCTTGCTGCCCTGACCATGCTTGTCGCCGTGGCGCTGGCGCTGCTTCCCGGGCCGGCCGGGGCGGCCCCGGCCGATGTCGAGGGTGAGGTTCAGCTTCGGAACCTCACGCTGGCGGCCGGCGGGGGCACCGTCGAGGAGGGGCTGCCCGTGCTCCTGTTCGCCGACGAGGCGGGCTGGGCCGACAGCGTCACCCTGACCTTCGACACGTCCCAGGTGAATGTGGCCGAGGTCGAGGTCGGGCCGGATTGCGACACCGGGGCTGTCCTGCGGTGCGTGGTGCCCGGTCCGCACCGGGTCTACGAGCGTCCCGGCGAGGATGGCGTCTACGGCTATTCGACACTTTCCCCGTTGTGGCTCAGCCTCACTCCCAAGGCGGGCGCGGCGGCCGGCGACAGCGGCACCCTGTCCGTCGCGACGTCCGTCGACGGTGGGGCCGCGACCACCGAGACCGCCACGATCCGCATCGGTGAGGGTGTCGATCTGACGGCCGTCGACGACGAGCCCATGACCGTCGCGCCCGGCGGGTCCGTGACGCTGCGGCCCCGGGTGCGCAACAGCGGCCCCACGCCGGTCGACGGGCTGACCGCCCTTTTCCACGGTGACGACGAGGCTCTGGCCGGCACCAACTTCGGCAACTGCGTTTACGGGTACGCCATGGTCTGCACCTTCGACACCAGGTTGACCCCGGGTGCCACGTACCGAATCTCCGAGCCTTTCACGCTCAGCGTGCCCAAGGACGCCGTGGCGGGCAGCCAGACGTCGCTCGGGGTGCAGTGGCTGACCGCCGCCGAATGGGAGGACTGGCAGGGCGGCGAGGGCGAGCGGCCGGGCACCGGGCCCGACCTCGAGCTCGAGGAGGTCTCCGTGTCCGCCGCCGGGGTGCCCCAGGCCGACACCGACAAGGACGACAACGGCTCGTCCACCACAGTGACCGTCACCGGCGGCCGGCGCACCGACGTGGTGGCGCTCGGCGCGACCGTTCCGGGCACGGCCGGGAACCACACCATCGCGGTCGGGTTCGTCAATCAGGGCCCCGGAACGTTGCGCTACCCGCCCTTCCTGAACAACGCGGCCTTCGTACGGGTGAGCCTGCCCGCACCGATGTCCGTCGTCACCGCCGACGAGCGCTGCACCTCGCTGGCCGGCGAGTACGCGGCGCCGCCGTCGGCCGCCGTCCTTCCGGACGAGTACTCGTGCAACCTGCGCTCGCTGACGCTGCGGCCGGGGCAACAGGTCAAATTCGCCTTCACTGTACGGATGGCGGAGGCCGTCCACGACGACAAGGGGCTCGTCCAGGTCGACCTGTTCACCGACGGCGAGAGCGTCGACCGCGACCTGCGCAACAACCTCGCCGAGATCAGGGTGACGGAAATCCCCGGCGGCGGTGGCGGCGGTGGACTACCGATCACCGGCGCCGCCGCGGCCACGATCGCCGGCTGGGGGATCGTCCTCGTGCTGGCCGGGGCGGCCGTCGTCGCGGCGCTGCGCCGCCGTACAGCTCACCGATGAGTTCGGGCGGCCCGTCAGGTCTGACAGGTACCGAAAACTCTTCGAAGGGAACCTGACCATGACGAAGCCTCCTGTCGTCGAGCACGCGGCCTGGCGTGCGGAACTGGACGCGCTGCGCGCCCGCGAGAAGGCGGCCACCCGCGAACTCGACGCGATCGCCGCGCAGAGGCGGCGGTTGCCGATGGTGCGGATGCCCGAGTACACCCTGGCCGGGGCGGACGGTCCGGTCCGGCTGGCCGACGTCTTCGACGGAAAGTCGCAGCTGATCGTCTACAACCACATGTGGCATCCGGGCGCCGAGTGGCAGTGCGGTGGCTGCACGAGTTTCACCTCGGTCTTCACCCGGCTGGGCTTCCTCGACAACTACGACGCGCGATTCGTGATCGTCACTCAGGGCCCGATCGAGGAGGCGCTTGCGTACGCCGACCGCGTCGGCAACAAGATGACCTGGTACTCCACCGCGGACAGCCCCTTCGGCGCCGACGTCGACGCCCCGGCCGGCGGCGGCTTCGCGGTGAACGTCTTCCTGCGCGACGGGGACGCCGTCTACCGCACCTGGCACACGTCGGGCCGCGGCGTCGAGCAGCTCACCCACACGTTCGCCCTGGTCGACGTGCTGCCGTACGGCCGCCGGGAGGGCTGGCAGGACTCGCCTGAGGGATGGCCGCAGGCCCCGGCGTACAGCGGCTGGCTCGACTCGCCCGACATCGCCCGCCTGTACGGCCCCGCGTCCTGACGACGGCCTTGCCCAAATCATCTTAGTCACTAAGATAACCGGATGGGCATATCGACCGACTTCACCGTGGCGATCTCCGGTGCCGGGCTCTCCGGCCTCTGCCTCGCCCAATACCTGACGCGCGCGGGCATCGACGTGCACGTCTACGAGCGCGACCCGGGGCCTTTCGTCCGGCAGCAGGGCTACCGGATCATTCTTGACCGGTACGGGCTGGAGGCGCTGCGGGAGAGTCTGCCGCGCCCGCTGTACCGCCTGGCCCTGGCCACCGGCGACGAGCCCGGAGGGCACCTGCGCTTCACCGACAGCGGGCTGCGCGACGCCTTCGTCATCACCTTCAAGCAGGAGGCGCACGCGACCCGCCAGGTCGACCGGCTGACCCTGCGCTCGATCCTGATGTCCGGGCTGGAGGGGCGGATCCACTACGGCAAGGCCGCCGTCGCGGTGGACGACGGCGGCCCGGCCGGGTTGCGGCTGCGCTTCGCCGACGGCGGGGCCGTCGCGGCGTCGGTCGTCGTCGGCGCGGACGGCGTCGGCTCGGCCCTGCGGGAGCAGCTCATGCCGGACGCGGGCCCGGCGAACACCCCGATGGCCGGCGTCTACGGCCGGTCGCCCCTGCGGTTCGACGGCCGCGACGTCATTCCGGGCGCGCTACGGACCAGCGGGGTGCTGGCCATCGCCGACCAGCCCGGCCGCGCCTTCTTCTTCACCTCCATGCGGTTCGGCGAGGACCCCCGGGAGGCGTTCGCGCGGATGGCCCCCGGCAGCTATGCGCCGATCGGCGACGACTACGTCATGTGGGGTCTGCTGCTCGGCCAAGACGAGGTCCCCCTCGGCCTCCGCGGCAACCTGCTCGCGCTGCGGGACCTGGCCGCGCACAAGAGCGCCGATTTCCACCCGCTCATCCGGCGGCTGGTCGACACGGCCGAGCTCGACGCCACGGTGCTCAACCCGTTCGCCACCGGCCGCCGCCCGACCCGATGGGCGGTGCCGCGGGCCACGATGATGGGCGACGCCGTCCACGTCATGCCGCCCTTCGGCGCGCACGGCGGCAACACCGCTCTGCGCGACGCCGCCCTGCTCGGCCAGAAACTCGTCGAGGCCCGCGCGAACGGCACGCCGGTGGAGGACGCGATCACCGCGTATCAGGACGAGATGGTGCCGTACGCCTTCCGCGCCGTCGACACCGCGGCCAAGCTGATGCGCCGGCTGACCGGGGGCGCGGCCGCGCCGCACTGGGTGCTGACCCGCGTGCTACCGCGGCTGCACCGGGTGACCGTACCGGAGGCATGATTGCGGGCATGTCCCACAAGCCGGCCCGTGCGTCCGCGATCGCCGACCTCATGCGCGCCGGACGGGAGACCTCACGGCTGTCGATGGTGTTCCGGTACGCCATCGCCGACCGGCTCGGCCTGACCGTGAGCGACCTGGAGTGCCTGGATTTCCTGGCCGACGCCGGTTCCGCCACCGCCGGGCAGGTCGCCGAGCGCACCAACCTCACCACCGGCGCCGTCACCAGCATGCTCCGCCGGCTCCAGCAGGCCGGCTACGTCACGGCCGAACGCGACCCGGCCGACCGGCGACGGGTTATCGTCACCCTGCGGCCCGAGCGGGCGGCCGAGTTGGAGCGGCCGTACGAGCGGTTCGCCGGCCGGGCCGAACGGCTCATCGAGGGCTACAGCGTCGACGAGCTCCTGCTCCTGGTCCGCCATTTCGGCCGCATGCAGGCGATGTACCTCGACGAACTGGACCGGCTCCGCAGCGGCGACGAGTGACCCATCTCGCAATACTTGCCTCTGACGTCAGCGTGAGGTTTTACCGTGAAGGCATGCAGATCAACGGAGCCAAAGTCCTCGTCACCGGCGCCAACCGCGGTCTCGGCAAGGCCTTCGCCGAGGCGCTCGTAGCCCGCGGCGCCGCCACCGTCTACGCCGCCGCCCGCCGCCCCGACAGCATCGAGATCCCCGGCGCCATCCCGCTGCGCCTGGACATCACCGACCAGGCCTCGATCGACGCCGCGGCGGCCGAGGTGGGCGACCTCGACATCCTGATCAACAACGCCGGCATCTCCACCGACGCCCCACTGCTCGCCCCGTCGACCGACAACATCCGCCGCGAGTTCGACACCAACTTCTGGGGCACCCTCAACGTCACCCGCGCCTTCGCCCCCCGCCTCGCCGGCGGCGCCATCCTCAACGTCATCTCGGCCCTGAGCTGGTACGCGTTCGCCCCGTCGAGCAACGGCTACGCCGCCTCGAAGGCCGCCGAGTGGTCCCTCACCAACGGCATCCGCCTCGAGCTGGCCGACCAGAAGACCCAGGTCACCGCCCTCGCCCTGGCCATCGCCGACACCGACATGATGGCCGGCTACGACATCCCCAAGCTCCCGCCCCACGAGGTCATCGCCCAGGCCCTGGACGGCTTGGAGGCCGGCAAGCTCGAGGTGATCGCCGACAAGCCCACCGCCAACGTCAAGGCCTCCCTCTCCGCCGACCCCGCCCTCTTCTACGCCGACATCCCCGGCGCCCTTTTCGGCTGAACACCGCCGAGTCTCCAACGCGCCAACCCGGCGGCCCGGGCACCCCGGCGGAGTCGACCTCCCCTTCCGGCCCGGGCCACCACATCCACCGTTCGGCGCCGAACCCGAAGCGGCGCCCGTCGCCGCCGACCGGCGCGAAGAGCGTGAGAGGCGGCGGCACCAGATCTTCACCGCCTGGTGGCAGCGCCGCGGCTCGGAAGTGAACGGGTAACCAGGAAGCCTCCGGTGAACGCTGTAAAGAACGCGAGCCGGGGCGGTTCCGGTCAGTTCTGTCGGCGGATAGCGGGGTTCGTCGCTATGTTCGGCTGGGCGGAAAACGGTGGGGGCGCTGATTTCCGACTGCTGTGGGAGCGGATCCGTGTGCGACGTTGGCTTTCATGCGTGGTCGGTCGTGGACGGTTGCCGCGGTTCTTGTGATGGCCGGGATTGTGGTTCCGGGGGCGCCCGCCGTTGCGGCTACGGTGGGGCGGGTCAACTTTCAGCCGGCCGGGTCCGCGGCGCCGGCGGGGTACGTCGCGGACACCGGGGCCGGGTTCGACGCCGGGCGTGGCTACGGCTGGGTGCGGCGGGGGACCGCCGAAGCCCTCGACCTCGCGCGTAACACGCGGGACCGGGGGCGGGCCGGCGTCGATTCTCGGCTCAACACGATCGTGCACATGCAGTACGGGGATGTGGGCGGCGCCAACGGGGTTCTGACCGAGGGCGCCTGGGAGTACGCCGTGGCCGACGGCACCTATCAGGTCACCGTTTCGGTGGGCGACCAGGCGCCGTACGACAGCCGGCACACCGTCCGCGTCGAGGGGGTTCCGGCCGTCGACGGTTTCGTGTCCACCGCCGGGGCCGAGTTCCGGGCGGCGACCGTGGCCGTGGCGGTCACCGATGGGCGGCTCACCGTCGACGCCGTCGGTGGCGTCAACACGAAGCTGAACTATGTGGACATCGCCCGGGACTTCTCCCTGAAGGTGGACTTCTCCGACGCCGCCACCGCGCCCGCGGCCGGCTATGTGCGCGACTCGGGCGGTGCCTTCACCACCGCCCGCGGCTACGGCTGGGTGCGGATCGGGACGCGTACGCCGGTCGACCTCACCGGCAACGGCCGTAACCGGAACCCGGCCGCCGGGCAGGCCGATCCGCGGCTCGCCACCTTCATGCACGCGCAGCTCTCCGGCGGGACCGGCTCGTGGGAGGCCGCCGTCCCGGCCGGGCTCTACGCCGTCACCGTGGCCGTCGGGGACGCGGGCACCGCCGTCGACAGCACGCATTGGGTGTCCATCGAGGACCAGAACGCGATCGCCGCCTTCGGGCCCACCGCCACCACCAAGTTCGCGACCGCCACCCGGACCGTTCGGGTGACCGACGGTGCCCTGACGATCAGCCCGGCCGGCGGGGTCAACACCAAGTTCGCGTACGCGGACATCGCCGCCGTCGCCGCGGCCGAGACCATCCCGGCCGTTCGGGCCGGCACCCCGGCCAACGGCGCCACGAACGTTCCCGTGACCGCCAGCGTCGTCGAGGATCTGGTGCTGCCCAACGGCGGTGTCAGAGCCGCCTCCCTGACCGCCTCGACCGTCACGCTGACCCGGCTCACCGACGGCGCCGCCGTCGCGGCCACGGTCATCACCAGCGGCGGCGGGGACGTCATCAACCTTTCGCCGACGGCCCCGCTCGCGCCTTCGACCGCCTACCGGTTCACCGTCACCAGCGGCGTCACCGACGTCACCGGAAAGCCGTTCGCCCCGTATTCCATCGTCTTCACCACCGGCACCGGCGGCCCGACCGGCGGCCCGGCCGCCTTCGACAAAACCGTCGGCGTGGCCACCGGCGCGCCTTTCACCACGGTGGTCAAGGGCCCCGACGGCCGCCTTTACGCCGGTACGCTCGACGGCCGCGTCTTCCGTTTCCCCATCACCACCGGCGGCACCCTCGGAAGCCCGACAGTCATCAATACGGTGCGGGACAACGCCGGTACGACCCGGACCGTCATCGGCATGGCCTTCGACCCCGCGTCCACGGCGGCCGCGCCGATCCTCTGGGTCACCGACAATGACGAATACGTGGGGCCGCTCAACGTTCCCGACTGGTCCGGGCGGATAGGACGGCTCAGCGGGGCCGACCTGACCACGTACACACCGATGGTCGTCAATCTCCCGAGGTCGGTGAAAGACCACGAGACCAATTCGCTGGCGTTCGGCCCGGACGGCGCCCTTTACGTGAGCCAGGGCGCCAACAACGCCATGGGCGCCGCCGATTCGACCTGGGGCAACCGTCCCGAGCGCCTTCTCAGCGCGGCCGTCCTGCGCCTGGATCCGGCCAAACTCACCGGGACGCTGAACGTCAAGACCGAGGAGGGCGGCACGTACGATCCGTACGCCGCGAACGCTCCTCTGACCATTTACGCCACGGGTGTCAGGAATGCGTACGACCTGGTCTGGCACCGCAACGGGCATCTGTACGCGCCGACGAACGGCTCGGCGGCCGGCGGGAACACCCCGGCGACCCCGGCCACCCTGCCCGCCTCGTGCGCGCGGCGCGGCTACACGGGACCGGCCGTTCCCGCGCTGTCGAATGTGCCGACGGCCGAGACCGACTACGTCTTCGACGTTCTCCCGGGACGCTATTACGGCCACCCCAATCCGGTCCGGTGCGAATGGGTGCTGGCCTGCGGCAATCCCACCTCCGGCACCGATCCGTTCCAGGTCGGCGCCTATCCGGTGGGCACGCGGCCCGACCCGAATCTGCATCTGGCCGGGATCACCGACGCCGGTCTGCACGCCTCGGCCAACGGCGCCATCGAATACCGCGGCGGCGTTCTCGACGGCAAATTGCTGGTCGTGCGCTACTCCTCCGGTCAGGACATCGAGACCTTCGACGTCAGCCCGGCGGGCGCCCTGTCGAATCGGACCACCGGGATCACCGGTTTCACCGGATTCAGCCAGCCCCTCGACCTGACTCAGGATCCGACGACCGGTTTCCTGTACGTCACCGAGCTCGGCGCCTCCCGCATCACCCTGCTGAAAGCGCGGTCGTGACGCCCCTCACTGCGTTGACAAGATCCCGCGACGACTATCAGAACAGCCGTTCCCACGGGGGAGAACAACGGCTGTCTGGAGGGCGACGTGCAAACCCGCCTGCGCTTGCTGGGCTGGATGGCCCGTCGATTCGGCGGCAGCAAGCCCCGCGCCATGAATCTCGAGGGAACGCTGGCGATGCTGCCGGACAGCTCACTGTTCCCGCTCTATCGGGACGGGCTCGACCCCGTACCTCAATTGACAGAAAAGCCTCCCGTGAGCCGGCTTCCTTTGCCGCTGGGCATCCGGGCCTGGCTGGTGACCGGCCATGAGCAGGTGCGGGCGGTGCTCGGTGACGGCGGCGCCTTCAGCAACGACTTCGGCAAGTTCGCGGCCAAGGTCGGGCTGACCGCGGGGGAGCAGCCGGGCGGGCTCGGCATGACCGACCCGCCGATGCACACCAGGCTGCGGCGGATGGTCATGCCGGAGTTCACCATGCACCGGCTGGCCCGGCTGCGGCCGCGCATCGAGGCGATCGTCGACGACCGGCTCGACGCCATGGCGGCCACCGGCGGACCGGTCGACCTGTGGCAGGAGTTCGCCCTGCCGGTGCCGGCGCTGACCATCTGTGAGCTGCTCGGCGTCCCGTACGAGGACCGGGACCTGGTCCAGAAGTTCAGCGCGGCCCGCTTCGACCTGGGCGACGGGGCGTACGCGCCGCTCGACGCGATAAACGAGTCCCGCGCCTACCTGCGCGACCTGGTCGCCGACCAGCGCCGCCGCCCGGGCGACGGCCTGATCGGATCGCTCATCGCGGCCCACGGCGACGAGCTCAGCGACCAGGAACTGGCCGGCCTGGCCGACGGCGTGCTCACCGGCGGCCTCGAGACCAGCGCCAGCATGCTCGCGCTGGGCGCCCTGGTCCTGATGACGCAGCCCGGGCTGGCCGCGCCGTTACGCGCCGGCGAGCCGGCCGACGCGCTGGTCGAGGAACTGCTGCGCTACCTGACCGTGGTGCAGGTCGGCTTCCCGCGTTTCGCCGTGCGCGACCTCGAACTGGACGGCGCCTCGATCAAGGAGGGCGACATCGTCATGTGCTCGCTCATCGGCGCCGACCGCGACGGCGTACTCGGACCCGGAATGGACGTCATCGACGCCGGCCGGGCCACCAGCCGCTCCCACCTGGCGTTCGGTCATGGCCTGCACCGCTGCGTCGGCGCCGAACTGGCCCGGATGGAGCTGCGCATCGCCTACCCGGCGCTGGTCCGGCGTTTCCCCGAGATGCGCCCAGCCCTCGACCCGGCGAGCCTGCCGATGCGCCGCGCGTCCATTGTGTTCGGTCTTGAGGCGCTGCCGGTGGCCCTGGTCGGGCCGGCCACGCACTGACACGGAAGCGTCCAGCCGACATACTGGCCGGTGTGCACTGCGTGTTCTGTGATCTCGTGGAGGGGCGCGCCCCCGCCAGATGGGTGGCCCGCGAGGACGGAGCTGCCGCCTTCCTGACGCTCCCGGAGGGGGCGCTGGCTCCGGGACACACATTGGTCATCCCTACCGAGCACGCCGTGGGCCTTCATGACGTGAGCCCTCGAGCGCTGGTGCGCGTGACGGCTCTCGTCCAGAAGGTCGCTCGTGCCATGGCCGTGGGCTTGGGCGCAACCGGGGTCAACGTGCTGAACGCCAGCGGCCCGGGCTCCGAGCAGTCGGTGCCGCACCTTCATTTCCACGTGGTCCCCAGGTGGCCCGACGACGGCTTCACCACCTGGCCGAAACAACGTTCTCGTCGAGGCATCACCGGTGATCCAGGCGCCGCCCTGGCAACTGCCGTAGCTCTGTGATCATGAGGCGATGGAACTCATCTCGCTGACCGGCCCGGACAGCCATCGCCTCGAGCGGAAGCTCGGCGTCGGAAGCTGCTCGATCGGCCCACGGGTGCCCGGCGACGCGCGGCCGGACCTGACGGTTGCCCCGGACGATCGGCTGAACTGGGCCGTCTTCGATGACTTCCACACCCCTGCCGGTTCACCGTGGCCGCGCTGGATCGCCTATGAGGGCGACGACACCGGCTGGGTGGACTGGGCGGCCCGCCGGCCGATCGAGGGCTTCTCCTGGACCCCCCACACCGCGCACGACCTGGACGCGAGCCGGGCCGACATCGGTGGGCTGGGCGTCACCGTGCGCCGGGCGCCCCTGCGCCTGGTCCTACCGGCCACCGGACGGTTCTCCGCCGCCGGCGACCTCAGCCTGCTGACGCCCCGACTCGCCGCCGGCGCGACGTGCCCGCCGCTGGGCTTCCAGCCGGACGTCGCGGCCGCGCCGGCGACACCGTACCGGTTGCCGGACATGCCGGCGCTGGCCGGCGCGACCTCGCTCGCGGTGTCCGTGCCGCCGCTGCGGCAGCCGTTCGACTGCTCCAGCCTGCGGCAGTTCGCCGGCCTGCGCAGCCTGGAGCTCGCCGGCAGCCTCACCGGCCTGGACGCGCTGGCCGCCCTGCCCGGCCTGACCGCGCTGCAACTGCGCTTCGTGCCCGATCTCGCGGGCCTGCCGCCGTTGGAGACCTGGCCCGGCTTGGAGCATCTGATCGCCTGGAACGTCGACGAGAACGTCGGGAGACAACTGCGGTCCCGGCTGCGCCGCCCCGACCGCCAGTGGCGCGACTCCAACGTCTCGCGGCTGCGTAAGCCGGAATGGTTCGCCACCGAGTACGGGCTGCCGTTCGCCGCGTGGCCGGCCCGGTCCGCGCGGGCCGCGGTCAAGGCGTTCCGTGCGGCCGAGGCGACGATCGCGGTGGCGGGCACGGCGGCCGCGGTCGAGGAGGCGGTGCGCGCCTTCGTCGGGGCGCTCAACCGGCTGCCCCGGATGGAGACGACCGAACGGGAGGACGCGCAGGTGGCCGTCCAGCTGCTGACCACGGCCACCCCGGCCGGTGACCTCAGCGCGGACGCCGCCGCGTGGTTCGACGCGGCCCGCGACTTCTGACCGCCGCCCCTCCGAGTGCTGCGGGTGGGCCGCCGGCGGCGCTGAGGTGATGGCGGAGACGGCGGGGCACTGCCGGGTGAACGGCGATCTCAGGACTGATGCATGACCTCGTCCATGCCGCCGGAGGTGCGCCAGGCGCGCAGGAGGTCGTGGAAGACGACCGGGCCGGGGCCGAACGAGTTGTTCACCGGGCGCGGCTTGCCCTCGCCGTTGTAGTAGCCGGGGGTGCACTCGGACTGGAAGTCGAAGTTGTTCGGGGCCGTTTCGCGGATGGTGGCCACCCACGCCTGTTCCGCCTCGGCGGTGGGCTCGATGCGGTGGGCTCCCCGGCGGGACGCCTCGGCCACCATTTCGCCGATGTGGGTGGCCTGTTCCTGCAGGACGTGGGTGAAGTTCACGGCGGCCGCGTTCTGCAGGGAGCCCATGTGGAACAGGTTGGGGAAGCCGTGGCTGGCGAAGCCGTGCAGGGTACGGGGGCCGTTGCGCCAGTGGCCGAGCAGGGGCAGGCCGCCCCGGCCGTACACGGGAAGGGTCCCCGAAAGCACGCCCGAGATGCCCGTCTCGAAGCCGGTGGCGAAGATGACGCAGTCCACCTCGTACGACTGCTCGCCGACCACTACCGCCGACGGGGTCATCGCCGTGATGCCGCCGGAGTCGGCCGTGTCGATCAGGGTGACGTTCGGGCGGTTGAAGGTGGGCAGGTAGTTGTCGCTGAACGTGGGGCGCTTGCACATGTAGCGGTACCAGGGCTTCAGCTTCTCCGCGGTGTCGGCGTCCTCGACCACCTCGGACACCCGGGCCCGGATCTCGTCCATCTTGCGGAAGTCGGCCCGCTCGTCGAGGAACGCGCGGTCCTCGGCCGAGATGGTCGGGTCGACCGTGCCGGTGAGCATCTGGCGTTGCAGGGCGGCGGTCGCCGTCCAGCCGTCGTTGATCAGGTCTTCGGCGACGTGGCCGCCGGTGACCAGGGTCAGGAAGTTCTCCATCCGTTCCCGCTGCCAGCCGGGCTTCAGCGTTTCCGCCCAGGCCGGGTCGATCGGGCGGTTGTCACGGACGTCCACCGACGACGGGGTGCGCTGGAAGACGTACAACCGGGACGCTTTTTCGGCGATCTGGGGTATCACCTGGATGCCACTGGCGCCCGTGCCGACCACTGCCACCCGCTTGCCGGTCAGGTCGTACGAGGCGTCCCAGCGGCTGGTGTGCATGACGTGGCCGGCGAACTCGTCGACGCCGGGGATGCCGGGCAGTTTCGGCTGGGTGAGGGTGCCGGAGGAGATCACCACGTAACGCGTGCGGAACTCGTCGCCGCGGTCGGTGGTCACCGTCCACTCGGCGGCCTCGTCGTCCCAGCGCAGCTCGGTGACCCTGGTGTGGAACAGCGCGTCGGCGTACAACTCGAACTGCTTGGCGATGGCGACGGCGTGGCCGCGGATCTCGTCGCCGGGGGCGTAGCGCCACTTGGGGACGTAGCCGACCTCCTCCAGCAGCGGCAGGTAGACGGTGGACTCGATGTCGCACTGGACGCCGGGGTAGCGGTTCCAGTACCAGGTGCCGCCGAAGTCGCCGCCCTCGTCGATCATCCGCAGGTCGCGGACCCCGGCCTGGCGCAGCCGGGCGCCGGCCAGCAGGCCGCCGAAGCCGCCGCCGATGACCAGCGCCTCGACCCGGTCCCGCAGGGGCGCCCGCTCGGTCCGCTCGGTGTACGGGTCGGTGGCGATCTCGCCGGCCGCCCGCCGGTACTGGGCGTTGCCCTCGTCGCGGATGCGGCGATCCCGCTCCTGCCGGTAGCGGGAGCGCAGCCACTCCAGCTCCTCGGGGGAGTAGCGGTGGGGGGAGGAGGGGAACATGCGGGGCCCTTTCGCGGAGACCGTCCGGTGTGGAGACCAGCCGGGGCCCAAGATTAAACCAACTGATTGACTTCTTGGGAGGTGTACGGGGCCTGATAGAGCCCTTCGACCGCATCGATCAGACCGCTCGCGGCCGCCGGCCACTCCGGGGTCATGGAACGTTCACGCTGCGCACAGAAATGGACGATCAGGGTGTGCGCCATGTCGTCGCGTTCGCGGCGGACCCGGTCGGGCAGCCCGGGCAGGCAGGCGTGCACCGCGTCGGTGGCGGCGCGCAGGGCCGGGGCCTCGCCGACCTCGGCCGCCGCCAGCTCCCGCAGCTTCGGCTCGGTCATCAGCTGGGCGGCGAAACGGCCGTACCAGCTGGGGGTCCCGAGAGAGGCGAGATGCCGGGTGTACGGCAGGACCAGGCACGCGACCCGCTCGCGCAGGACGGTGCTCCCGGCGAAGCGGGCCAGCAGGGCGGCGCGGATCTGTTCGGTCGGCGTCGAATGGTGGCGCACTATCGCCCGTACCAAATCGGCTTTCGACCCGAAATGGTAGCCGACGGCGGCCGTGTTGCCCTGGCCCGCGGCCTCGCTGATCTGCCGGTTGGAGATCGAGAAGACGCCGTGCTCGGCGAAGAGCCGCTCGGCCACGGCGAGAAGGTGCGCTCTGGTCCCGCTCACCCTTGGGGAGCCTACCGACGGGGCGCCGCCGAGGCATCGTGCTCGTACAGCCAGTCCAGGGCGTTGAACGACCATGACCGGGAGCCGGCCGCCATCTGGCTGTCCCGCTCGCGCTGAGCCGGCCCGTCCGGCAGGTGGAACCGGGTCTTGTTGCCGGCCGACATCTCCTGCAGGCGCGACGTCCGGGGCAGGCGGATTCGCTCGTACGCCGTGAGAGCCCCGGCCACGTCCGGCGTCTCCCGCAGCAAGGCGGCCAGGGCGGCGCCGTCCTCGACGGCCTGCGCCGCGCCCTGCGCCATGAACGGCAGCATCGCGTGGGCGGCGTCGCCGAGCAGGGTGACCCGCCCGCGCGACCAGGCCGGCCGGGGCGGCCGGTCGAACAGCGCCCACACGTACATCGCGCCGGCCGCCCCGATGATCTGGAGGACCTGCGGATGCCACCCGGCGAAGGCCTCGCACGCGTCGGCCACGCCGGCCCGGTCGGTCCACGACTCGCGCGTCCAGCGGTCCTGCTCGACCACCGCCACGAAGTTGACCGACCGCCGGCCGCTGATGAAGTAGTGCACGAAATGCCGGCCCGGGCCCATCCAGATCTGCGCGGTCACCTCCAGGCCGAGGTGGCGCAGGCGCTCGGCCGGAACGACCGCCCGGTACGCGACGCAGCCGGTGAACCGGGCCTCGCCCGGCCCGAACAGCAGCCGGGCCACCGTCGAGTGGATGCCGTCCGCCCCTACCAGCACATCGAACCGGGTCCGCTCGCCGTCGCCGAAGGCCGCGTCCACCCCGTCGTCGTCCTGAACGATGCCGCTGAGACGCCGCCCGAGGTGGATCCGCTCGGCCGGCAGGGCGGCGGCCAGCGCGGCGAGCAGGTCGGCCCGGTGCATCTGATAGTGCGGAAAGGACGCCTCGGCCAGCGGGGCCCGCAGCAGCGTCCGCCCGTCGTCCCACCGCCGCTGATGCCAGGCCAGCGGCCGTACGCCCGTGGCGGCCAGCGCATCGGCCAGCCCCAGCCCGTGCAGCACCCGGGACGCGTTCGGGCTGACCTGAACCCCCGCCCCCACTTCGGACAGCCGGCCGGCCTGCTCGTAGACGTGCACGTCCAGCCCCGCCCGGAGCAGGCTCAGCGCGGCCGACAACCCGCCGACGCCCCCACCGACGACACCCACCGACAACGAACCGGCCATGCCCCCGATCGTTCACCGCCGCCGGCGGCGTCACTGCCGGGTAGCGGACAATCCGGCACCCCTGATCAGGTCCCGGTACACGGTGAAGGCGCGGCTCCGGCGAGCGGCTGCCGGCGTCGCGGAGACTGAACAAGTCGTACAGCGCGATGTTCGCCGAGGTCTCGAGCTCCAGAATCGTGCCGACCATGTCGGACAGCGATTGCGACTGGCTGTCTTCCGTGCGGGGTGGCCCGCTGGGCGATCCGTTCTCGACGATGTGGATCGGGGTGTTCGCCGAGACGTGGGCGAGCGGAAGACAACGGTCACGGCCACCGAGAACCCGATCCGGACGTCATCGCGGCCGCGGCTGTCCAGAACGGCCCGGGCGTGGGGGATACCCCGCGTCAGCGCGTCGAGCACCCCCGGCGAGCTGCCGTCGATCAGCGGGACCGGGAAATTGGGTTCGAGCGTCACCTGCAGGTTGGTCGGCCGGATGGGAACACGTGGTTCCCGCCCGTCCGCCGGGGTAGATGCCGAACTTCACGAGGCGTTCCCTTCGCTCGGCCAGAGGATGTCGTGCGAACGGATCCGCGCGGTCAGCCGTCTGATCCACTCCATCTCGGCGGTGAGGACGGCCCGCCAGTAATCCGTCTCCAGCATGTACACCTCGGGAATCCCGTCCGCCCTCTCGTAACGCACGGCCTCCTCGACCAGGCGGTCCAGCCGGGTCTGGAGGATCGCGGCCACCTGGCAGGCCGCCAGGAGGCCGGCGTAGGAGACGGCCAGGACGAAGTCGATGGAGGCGGGCCGCGCGTCACGCAGGCCCGCTTCGACTCGGCGGCTGAGGTCGGCGACGCCCGCGCCGGTCAGCTCGTACGCCGTGCGCGGTGGGCGGCCCTCCACCTGGGCCGGCGCGCGGGGAGCGACCGTGCCCGCCCGTTCCATGCTTTTCAACAGCGTGGTGACGGTGCTGCGGGTGACGCGCAGGTGCGTATACCGCGATTGCAGGCGGGCGGTGAGGTCGTAGGCGTGCGCCGGTTGTTCGACCAGGAGGCCGAGCAACGGCATGACCAGGCTGTTGCGGGAAGCGTCCAACGGCGTTTATCAAGCAAGAGGTGAGAGCGATCACGCCGGGGGACCGCGCCGAACGGCTGTTGTTGAGATAACGTCGTCAGGTTGTCCACCGGGTGGTAGGGAGCGGATCGTGAGTCAGAACGCGCTGGCGTCGTCGGCAGTCGCCGTGGAGGCGGGCCGGAGGCGTACGTTCGCCGTGATCTCACACCCGGACGCCGGCAAGTCGACCATGACCGAGGCCCTGGCCCTGCACGCGCGGGTGATCGGGTCGGCCGGCGCGGTGCACGGCAAGGGCGACCGCAAGGGCGTCGTCTCCGACTGGATGGAGATGGAGCAGCAGCGCGGCATCTCGGTCACCTCGGCCGCCCTCCAGTTCTCGTACCGCGACGTCGTGATCAACCTGCTCGACACGCCCGGGCACGCCGACTTCTCCGAGGACACGTACCGCGTACTGACCGCCGTCGACAGCGCGGTCATGCTGCTCGACGCGGCCAAGGGCCTGGAGCCGCAGACGCTGAAGCTGTTCGAGGTGTGCCGCCAGCGCGGCATCCCGGTGATGACCTTCATCAACAAGTGGGACCGGCCCGGCAACGACGCCCTCGCCCTGATGGACGAGATCGAGCAGCGGATCGGGCTCAAGCCGACCCCGCTGACCTGGCCGGTCGGCATCGCCGGGCACTTCCAGGGCGTGATCGACCGCCGGACCGGCGTCTTCATCCGGATGCAGCGATCACCGGGCGGCGCCGAGCTGGCCATCGAGGAGGAGATGAGCGCCGAGGAGGCGGCCGAGCGGTTCGGCGCCGACTGGGCCACCGCCGCCGAGGAGCTCGAACTGCTGGCGATGACCGAGGCCGACCACGACCAGAAGACGTTCCTGGCCGCGACCTCGACGCCGGTGCTGTTCGGGGCGGCGGTGGCCAACCTGGGCGTACGGCAGCTGCTGGACATCCTGGTCGAGCTGGCCCCGCCGCCGTCGGCCCGCCCCACCGCGGACGGCGGCGAGCAGCCGGTCGACGGCACGTTCTCCGGCTTCGTGTTCAAGATGCAGGCCAACATGAACCGCGCCCACCGCGACCAGGTGGCCTTCATGCGGGTCTGCTCGGGCAAGTTCGAACGCGGCATGGTGGTCACGCACGCCGACACCGGTAAGCCGTTCGCCACCAAGTACGCCCAGCAGATCTTCGGCCGGGGCCGGGAGACCATCGACGAGGCCTTCCCGGGCGACGTGGTCGGCCTGGTGAACGCGACAGCGCTCGGCATCGGCGACACCCTCTACACGGGCGGCGCGGTGCGCTACCCGCAGCTGCCGTCGTTCCCCCCGGAGCATTTCGCGGTCGTACGGACGAACGACACCACCGCCTTCAAGCGCTTCCGCCGGGGCATCGAGCAACTGGACGGCGAGGGCGTCGTGCAGGTGCTGCGCTCGGAGCAGCGAGGCGACCAGGCCCCGGTGCTGGCCGCGGTCGGCCCGATGCAGTTCGAGGTGGCCACCCACCGCCTGGAGGCCGAATTCGGGGTCAAGGTCCAACTGGACCATTTGCCGTACGAGGTGGCCGCCCGCACCGACGCGGCCGGCCGCGAAATCCTCCGCTCCGAGTCGAACGTCGAGGTCATGACCCGGGTACGCGACGGCGCCCTGCTGGCCGTCTTCCCCCACCGCTGGCGTATGCGCACCGTCGCCGGCCGCCACCCGGACCTCAAGCTCGATTAGCCGAACCATCCCGCGGTGTCGAAGCGGATGGGAGCCGCGCTCACCAGTGCCGCCAGCTGCCCCTCGAACTGCGCGAACTCGGCGGTGCCCAGCTGTCGTTCCCACCGGAGACGCAACTCGTCGAAGATTGCTTCTCCTTCACGCATGACGTCGAATCCGAGCGGAGTGACCTGGAGGCGTTTGCGGCGGGCGTCGCCGGGATCGGGTTCGCGACTGACGTACCCGCGTTCCAGGAGAACGGCGACGGTCTTGGCCGCCGATTGTTTGGCGACCGAGAGGCTTCGGGCCAGGTCGGAGGTGCTGTCGGCGCCGGCCGCGATGGCCCGCATGGCGAAGTCGTGGACGGGCCGCACGTCCTCGTAACCCCGGCGGGCCAGTTCTTCGGTGGCCGCGTCGACGAGGCCCCGGAAGCCTCCCAGCAGCAACAACGCAAGATCAGCGCCAGAACGGGACATGCGGGAAGGCTACGGCACCACCCCTGGACAAGGACAGCCAGGGTGTCTATCGTCGAGATGGACACCCTGGCTGTCCTTTTGAGGAGACGCATGACTTCCGCCCGTTCGCCCCAAGACATCACGCATCACCGAGCCGACGTCAACGGCACCAGCCTCCACTACGTCAGTGCCGGCGCCGGCGGCTCACCGATCCTGCTGGTCCACGGCTTCCCGGAAAGCTGGTGGGCCTTCCACAAGCTGATCCCCCGGCTGGCCGCCACCCACCGCGTCTTCGCAGTCGACCTGCGCGGCTTCGGCGACTCCGGCACCGGGCCGGGCGCCTACGACAGCGCGACCTCAGCCGCCGACCTGCACCACCTGATCGCTCACCTCGACGTCGGACCGGTCCACCTCACCGGGCAGGACATCAGCGGAGCGACCGTCTTCCGCCTGGCCACCACGCACCCCGAGCAGGTGCGAAGCCTCACCGCGATCGAGATGGGCCTACCCGGATTCGGCTTGGAAGCGCTGGCCGACGTAACCCACGGAGGCGCCTGGCACATCGGCGTCCTCGCAGCCCCGGACGCCCCCGAGCTACTGCTCACGGGACGAGAGAAAGAGTTCCTCGGCCGGTACGCATTCCCGTCGATGACCGCCGTACCCCAGGCGATCACCGACACCGACATCGAGGAGTTCGCTCGCGGCTACGCCCGATCCGACGGCTGGCGCGGCGCCGCCGGCCTCTACCGGTCGATGCTGCGGGAAGGCCCCGAGATCAGAAGCCTCGCCGAGTCGCCCGGCCTTCACCAGCCCGTACTCGCCGTCGGCGCCGGAGGCGGCCCTTTCACCCGCGACACCATGTCTCAGGCGGCATCCACGGAGATCAGCGACGTCCAACTGGCGGGTGTCGGCCATTACGTAGCCCTCGAAGCCCCCGAGAAGCTGGCGGCCGCGATACTGAGCTTCGTCGACGGCGTCGACAAAGAGAGCTCGGTTACTTTGGCTGAATGACCTGGACGAACCGGGTGGCTGAGCGCTACCGGGACCTCATGCGGCAACGCGCGGCTCACGCCTTCTACGGCGTGTGTGCCGAGTGCGGTCACGACTGGCGGGAGCACCATCCCGACCGGGGCTGCGGCGAGTGCGGATACGAGATCGAGCACGGCGAGCCCGGCGCGCCGAGCATGGTGTGCGCCGCTCGGGCACCCGGCCACACCTTCGCCTGACGAGCCAGCGAAGAGCGGCGTGGGCGGCACGGCCGCACGGCCGGATCGCGGCAAACCGGAGGGCCGGAGAGCTGGTGCCGCGCTGTATGCCTGCCGTAGTGCGAGGAGGTGCCTACATTTCTTGCATGACCATCAGGTGGCAGGAACCGGTGGCAGCGGGATCCGGCCTTCTCGTGGTGGCGAGCGGGTGGCTGCCGTGGTGGCTGGTCCGCGTTCGGGTGAGCGACGACAGCGGTACGCGGGTGGCGACGTTCGCCGGAACGGCATGGCAGATGTCGTCCCGGTGGAGCGCGGCCATCGTGATCGCCGTGGCGGCGGTCGCCGTTTGGCTGGTCTGGCGGTTCGTTCGGGGACGGGTCCCGTTGCCGGTATGGCTGGCCGTCCTGGCGGCGGTGACGGTGTCGGTGTTCCTGACCCTTGTTCAACGCAGCGACATCGAACCGATGAACGACCCCGAGACAGAGACCACTATGACAATCGAGCTGGACGTGGACGGGAAGCCCGAGTCCGAACCGGGCGCCGATATCGCGGCGGACTGGATGAAGCGTGATCACCTGGTGCCGTATCGAAGTGATGGTCTCGACGTCGGTCTGGGATGGGGCTTGTGGGTGGGGCTCGCCGGCATGGTCGTGGCCGGTTTGGCGGTGGCCGCGGGCCGACCCCGAGGCACCGACCCTACGTGACGCCACCGGGCAAGCCGGAGTGCGAATTTGCGGCGGTGAGAGCGCACGCCCAGAAAGCTCGCGTGCATCGGCGATGGCCGGCCGCTAACCTGGTGCGGCGCGCCGGGCAAAGGCGGGTGGGAAATTCCGTGCCAGCACTTCCGTGCTGCCGACCGCGAGGTATGAGCCGGTTCGAGTCCGGTAGCCGGGCGCGCGCCTCATACGCAGCAGTCAGCGGGGGAGAGGCAGTTCGGGCCCGCGGCCGGGCTCGCGGCGAGGCGAGACCTTCCGGTGTCGGATGCGCCATCCGTGAGGGGTCCGCACCAGCTCATCCGCATAGACGAAGCTGGCAACCGAGCCCTCCACGTCGACGGTCAAACCCTTCGACCACGCTCGGGCTCCGTCGCCGTCCTCCCGCACCACGACGTTGGTGACATGCATGCCCAGGATGTTTCCAGGCCCCCGGCGGTGCGCGACCGCGATGTACATGGCGAGCCGAGACTCGTGCTCATCACTCGGGTGCACCGGCGCGAGGCCGAGATCGCTCGTATCGACCACCAGATCCGGGGTGAACACCAGGTCGAAGCGGTCGTAGGCGCCGGCGTCGCACAGGTGACCGTGCAGTGCGATCACCTCCTGGATCTGCAATCGATCTTCGGCGGTCACGTGCACCAGGAACTCCTCGTACGTCGGAGGCATGCGGCGGCCGACGCTAGCACTTGCCGGCAACCGTGGCCGTCCCGAACTTCGTTGCGCCGATCTTGTAGATGCGCACCGGCCATAAACGGCGTGTGGTCAACGTGGTGCTGGCGACGATCGCGCTCAGGTGATTCTTTCCAGTGCGTAGCGTGCCGCTTCGGCGACGAGATCGTTGTCGGGCACGGCGTTGCGGTCGGCGCGGCTCGACATGATGGAGACGAGGACGGGATCGGCGGACGGTGCGGGCCACACGAGGCCGATGTCGTTCGCGATGCCGTAGAAGCTGCCGGTGCCGGTCTTGTCGGCCACGGTCCAGCCGCGCGGCACGGCCGCCCGGATCCGTTTCTTGCTGTTGAGGTTCCGGTCGGCGCGTTCCATCAGGTCACGAAGGTAGGCGCGGGCCTCGCCGGGGAGGGCGCCGCCCACGATGATCTTCTGGTAGTCCGTGCCGATGGCCCGGGCGGAGGTGGTGTCGCGCTGGTCGCCGGGTTTCCAGTCGCGGTGGAGGCCCGGTTCGGTCCGCACGGATCGTGTCACCGTGTCGCCCAGCGTCCGCAGGTAGGCCGTCAGCTGGGCCGGGCCGCCGATCTGGCGCAGCAGGAGGTTTCCCGCCGTGCCGTCGCTGAAGCGGATCGCCGCGTCGCACAGCTCGCCGAGCGTCATCCCGGTGGCCACCCGGTCCCGGGTCTTGACCGCGTTTTTCCGGTTCGGATCCACATCGGCCTGGGTGAACCGGACGCGCTTGCCCAGCCCGGCCAGTGGTGTGGCGTGCAGGACGGCGGCGGCGGCCAGGCCTTTGAACGCCGAGCAGAACGGGAACCTGTCGTCCGCCCGGTGCTCGACTGTGACACCGCTGCCGGCCGACACCGCGAATACCCCGAGCCGTGCGCCGTACGCTCGCTCCAGC
Source organism: Actinoplanes sp. NPDC048988 (assembly GCF_043197815.1). Lineage (NCBI taxonomy): Bacteria > Bacillati > Actinomycetota > Actinomycetes > Micromonosporales > Micromonosporaceae > Actinoplanes > Actinoplanes sp. NPDC048988. The sequence goes on from NZ_JBICTW010000012.1 coordinate 69,328, forward strand.
TCGAGGAGCCGCGCGTGACGTTCCGCCGGGCGGGACGCGGCGACCGAGGGCGACGCGGGGGCCGAGGGCGACGCGGGGGCCGAACTCGGCTGCTGCTGTGGCCGGGTCGTCTTCTCGTCATGCCTGACGCATCCGGCCATCAGGAGCGCCGCGACACCGATCGCGGCTCTTCGGGTGATCACCGGCCGTGGCTTTTCGCGGTCTCGGCCACCGGCCGGAACAGCGCGTCGAGAGTCATGCCGGGGAATGTACCGAACCACTTAGAACAACCGACCCCGATTCCTGTGAAGAACTCATGAGGTTCGATCACAAAATCGATTTACCGGGTCCGGGCTGGTGTGGGAAGGTCCGATGCCGTTCGTGCCCACCGGCCGGGCGGCGGATCCGTACCCCCCTCACGACAGGGCATGACACCGCAGATGAGTAGTTCCACTTTCGCCGCCGAGGATGCCGACCGCTGCCGCCGCGCGCTCGCCGACGAGCAGGCCGCCAGCCTCGCCGCGACCGCCGGCTGGGCCCATGTCGACAAGGAGCAGGTCCACCGCGACTGGCACGACCTGTACGGCGAGATCGCCGCCGCCATCAAGGCGGGCGCCCAGCCGGGCGACGAGGCGGTACAGGAGCTGATCGACCGGCACCACGCCGTCGTCAGCCGGTTCTACCACCCGAGCCCGGACGCCTACCTCGGGATGGCCCTGCTCTACGCCGAGGACGAGAGCATGCGCACCTGGCACACCTCCTACCACCCGCGGATGGTCGAATTCCTCGGCACGGCGATGCGGTACTACACCGACGCCCGCCGCTGACCCGCCGGGCGCACCGGCCGCCGTCGGAAGGACACTCGGGCGGCGGCCGGTGGTGGGGTCAGCCGTTGGCGGAGGTGATCAGCTCGTAGTCGATGTCGCCGCCGCCGTTGAGCCAGTTCTGCAGCCAGGCGTCGTCGAGGGCGACCGAGAGCGCGGTGAAGTCGCTCCACTCCTCGTTGGTGCCGTTCGCGCCGTAGCACGGGCCCTTCACGTCGGTGCCGTCGTGCAGGATGCCGTACGCGCTGTTGTCGAACTGGCTGAAGAGCGGGCCGCCACTGTCGCCCTTGCGGCCGCAGTGGTTCGTCACGATGCCGCCGTTGAAGTCGGTCACCTCTCCGCAGTAGGTGCCGGTGAGCCACCCGCCGCCGCCGCTCGCGGTGTCGGCCGAACCGGTGCGGCACGCGATGAAGCCGAGCAGGATGTCCTCGTAGTTCCACTGGTCCCAGACCGGCCAGTCCTTGCTGACGCAGGACACGTGGGACGAGGCGCACTGGTGCCGGACCAGGTTGCGCGGCGTGCCGCCCCAGTAGTCGACCTGGTCGGGTTTGGTCTGGTAGGGCGAGATCGCGTAGTCCTTGGGATAGCTGGAGTTGGTGAGCACGGTGTCCTCGTAGCCGACGGCGATGCCGTTGTGCGAGGTCTTGTCGATGTGCGTGTGGTTGCTTCCGCGGAAGCAGTGCCCGGCCGTGATGATGTACTGCCAGCCGTTGCTGCCCCGGATGTTGAAACCGGCGGTGCACGGACCGGTGGTGCCGTCGTCGCGGGGCACGTCGAGCCGGTATCCGCCGCGCATCGGGGCCGGGCCGCAGATCAGCACGTGGCAGGGCGGCCCCGCCTTGGCCGTCGGGGCCGTGGTCGCCTCCGCCTTGTCCTCGGTCGCGAGCCGGCCCTGCTGCCGGCGGGCGACCACGACGCCGGGTTCGGCCGCCGTCAGCCGGGTCAGCGAACTCATCCGTGTCACGGTCGCGGTCCCCGGCGTCCAGACGGCCAGCCGGTTGCGGTGCACGTCGATCACGGCGGCCTCGCCGTCACCGAGGGAGGGCTCGATCCGCGCCTTCATCGCCTCCAACTGGGCCATCGAGTACGTGGCCGGTTGTGTGCGGAGCCGGACGAAACTCGGCAGCTTCGCGGCCACGTCGGACTTGTCCCCGGCGGTCAGGCCGACGACGAGTTCACCGCCGTTCTTCTGGTCCAGCCACATACCGGCGTACCGGTCCGGGAGATCTTGGCGCAGCTGCCGGCCGAGGTCCCGGGACGCGGCCTGCACCTTCAACCGGCGTACGGCCTCGGCCTGCGTGACACCGTAGGTGTCGACGAGGTACGCCACCGAGTCGGGCGCCTTGGCCACCTCGGACGGCGCCGCGACGGCCTGGGCGGGCACCCCGGCCACCCCGGTGACCAGCAGGGACGCGATGGCGGCGAGGGTCAGGGTTCTTCGCATGAGCACTCCTGGGGGTAGACGCTGCCGCCGAGCGTGCAACACATCGCAGTCTGTCGATACAGATAGCTGTCCCTCGCCGGCCTCGGAAGACGGATGGCCGGCGTGGGGGACAGTTCAGCGGAGCCAAGCCAGGGTCCCGGTGCGTGACAAGGCTAGGTGTTTCGGCGAGCTAGCCAGCCTCCTATGAGTGCTCCAGCAACCAATCCGCCGGCGAGTAAGACAGACGCCGGGCGGGAGGATCCCTTCTTGGCTTCAACGGCTGTGGCGGTCGGCGCTCCGGCGATGACCGGAGGTCCTGCCAGAACGGCTTGGCCATAGCTCGCGTCCAGCATGGCGACAAACTTCCGCGACCTTTTGGTTATATAACGGGCAACCCAGACAGGCCGCATCGCCTCCCAATACTCGCGGCCCGTGTCAAACTTGAAGAATCGAGGGAAAACGTCGGCGGCCAGGTATTTATCTTCGAAGAACCCTACTGAGTAGCCGGCATGCACATAGTTCAAGAAGTAGGTGCCAAAGATCTGCCGCCGCACGTCCTCGGCCGTACCGAAGACTTCATGCCCCATGAGCGGGTAGTACGTTTCCGGACGGTCGAGACACAGGGCAAGCATTTGAAGCTGGAAGGCTCGGATCGCCTGGGTCCGAGCTATTTCGGCCTGATGCCGTTGCAGGAAGAGCGAAGCGACGACTCCGATCAACGCCAGTGCGGTCAGGATGGCCGATATCCCACCGTAGGCCTGCCCGACGTTGCTGAGCGTCTCCCAGTGCCCTCGATCAAGGCGGTTAAGCCTTGACAAAATCAACGGGGAGAAGATTATCGCAAGGAATCCGGACAGCCCTGCCATCACCAATGCTGCAATCCTGAAGAAAGGGCTTCGACGATTCATGCGATCTCCTGGCTGAGGCCTGTACCGCCACGGACTCCAGAGCCAACGATGTCATGCGACGCCAAGCGCGACCCGTTGTAGTCGAGGTGTCTGGGCGACCGGCGCCCCGGCACCTGGGCGGGAAGGCGGCGCCGCTTCGGCCACGGCGGTGGGCAGGCTGCGGGGGAACGCGGCCGGGAAGACCCAGGAACATCATGCACCCGGACCGGCCGCATCGGTGCCGTGCTACGGCGTCGCCTGTCCGAGATGTGCTCGGACGGCCGTGACGAGGGCGGATATCGCGCCGTCGTAGGCGTGCTGTGGTGGGAGGAAGGCAACCGGACACCGGGCGCGTGAAGCACCTCGCCGTGGCAATCGGGCAGACCACGTTCGTTCTGGGCACCGACCGGCCGGCCACCTCGGAACCGCGCGAGCGCCGCCGTTCTCAGCGGAGCTGGCCGGCGGCCAGGCCGCTCTGGACCTGGCGGTGGAAGAGGAGGTAGCCGGCCAGGACGGGGAGCATGGCTATGGTCATGCCGGCGAACAGGCCGCTGAAGTCGCCCTGGTAGCCCTCGTTGACGGCCAGCGCGGTCAAGCCCTGGGCCAGCACCCAGTTCTGGTCGGCGCCCTCGCCCTGCATCAGGACTATGGGCAGGACGTACTGGTTCCACTGGAACAGGAAGTTGAAGATGCCGACGCTGACCAGGCCGGGGCGGGCCATCGGCAACATGACGCGGAAGAACAGGCCGAAGTGGCCGCACCCGTCGACCATCGCCGCCTCGGCTACCGCGGTCGGCAGGGTGCGGAAGAACGCGGTCAGGAAGAAGACCGTGAACGGCAGGGAGTACGCGGCGTACACCAGTGTGAGGCCGGGCAACGTGCCGAGCATTCCCAGATCTCGTACGACGAAGAACAGCGGCACCAGCGCCAGGAAGACCGGGAACATCATGCCGCCCACGAAGGCGTAGTAGACGACCCGGCCGCCCCGGAATTTGTAGCGGGCCAGCACGTACGCCGCCATGGCGCCGAACAGCATGGTCAGGATGAGGGCGCCGGTCACCACGATCGCGCTGTTCAGGAAGTAGCGGCCGATGTGGGCCTCGTTCCAGGCCCGCGCCCAGTTCTCCCAGCGCGGCCTCGACGGCAGGCTCCACGGGCTGGTGAGGATCTCGTCGTCGCTCTTGAACGAGCTCACCACCGCCCACAGCAGCGGCAGCGTGGTCAGCAACGCCCAGCCGGCGAGGAACAGGTGGGACAACAGCACGGGCGGCGAGGAGCGAGGCCGGGCGGGCGACTGAACGGGCGCCCGCGGGCGGGTCAGCACGGCCATCTACAACTCCACCCGTTCCCGCCGGGTCACCCGCAGGAACATCGCCGCCACGGTGAGGGTCAGGAAGAACATCGCGACCCCGATGGCCGACGCGTAGCCGAACTGGCCGTCGGCGAACGCCGTCGTGTAGAGCCGCAACCCCACCACGTCCGACGAGGACGACGGGCCGCCGTCGGTGACGATCTGCACGATGGCGAAGCCGTCGATGGCGATGACGGCCAGGTACACCCAGGCGACCTGGATCGTGTCCCACACCAGCGGCACGGTCAGCCGCACCAGCGTGGTGAGCCGGCCGGCGCCGTCGAGCAGGGCGGCCTCGTACAGGTCGCGGGGTAGGGATTGCATGGCCGCGCTGAACAGGACCACGTAGAAACCCACGTTCATCCAGATCATCACGGCCATCACGCACCAGAAGGAGAACCGCGGGTCGCCCAGCCAGGCCACCGCCAGGCCGTCCAGGCCGGCCGCGCGGAGGAAGCCGTTGATCAGGCCGGTGTGCGGGGCGTACATCTCCTTCCAGAGGACGCCGACGATCGCCACCGACAGCACCTGCGGAAAGAAGTAGACGACCCGGTAGAAACCCGCCCCCCGTACGCCGTGGACGCCCACCCGGTCGGCCCGCCCGCCCACGCTGATCATCGAGGCGAAGAAGAGGCCGAGCAGGATCGTCGCCACCGGCAGCAGCACGAGCAGCAATCCGTTGTGCCGCAGCGCGTTCCAGAAATAGCCGTCGTTCAGCAGCCGCCGGAAATTGTCGAGCCCGACGAAGTCGTACGTGGGGGAGAGCCCGCTCCAGTTCGTTCCCGCGATCGGAAACGCCTGCGCGTACGGCGAGACGACGAAAATCCCGTACAGCAGCAGGGGTGGTAGCAGGAAGACGGCGATGAACAGGCGTTTGCCGGGCACGTCAGGACCGCTTGTACTTCTTGATCGCGGGGTCCTGGGCGAACTCGTCGGCCGATTTCTGGATTTTGTCGCACCACTGGGCGGCCGTGATGCGCTTGGCGAACAGTTCGGCGCTGGCCGCGTCGACCCGTTCCCGTTCGAGCTTGCGGTAATACGACGAGTAGAGCCATGTGAACGCGGTGCCCTGGGACGCGTCGATCAGTTTCTGGACCGAGGTCAGGCCCGGGCCGAGTTCGATGCCGGCGCTGGAGCCCTGAACCGCCGTGAGGCTGCTGACCTTGCGGGTGAAATCGGAGGCGCCCTTCTTCGAGAGCATGACGCGCAGGTATTCGAGGCCGCCGCGCACGTTCTTGCCCTTGGACGGCACGACGAACGGTTCGCTGCCGGTGCCGCGGAACGCCTCGTACGGCATCTTGTCGCTCGTGGTGAGGCTCGGCGTAGGCGCGACCGCCATCCGGAAATCGGGCGGGGTGACGGCTTTCTGCTCGTTCTCGAGCCACGATCCGCAGGAGAGGAAGGCGGCCTTGCCCCGGCACCATTCGGTCTGCGACTGGACGTGGTCCATGCCCTCGGCGCCGGGTTCGAGGAATCCGTCGACGGCGAGTTGGTAGTACGCCTCGGCCGCGGTCTTGACCGCCTCGTGTTTCCAGGCGTTCGGCTCGAGGTTGTCGATGGCCTTGATGACCTCGAGGCCGCCCATCTTCCCGGCGGCCGCGATGATCGGCCAGCTCAGGTAACGCGCGTGTTTACCCGGATAGGTCCAGGGCGCGATGCCGGCCGCCTTGATCTGCTGGCACAGGGCGATCATCTCGTCCCAGGTCTTCGGATACGTCCAGCCGTGGGCGTCGAACAGCTTCTGCGAATACCAGATGCCGTACGCGGAATAGGCGTAATTCAACGACAGGAACTTCCCGTCGTACGAACCGACGTCGACGATGCCGGGAAGCAGGGTGTCCCGCACTTTCTTGTCCGGGACGTCGAGGCTCGGCGCGTCCAGCAGCTCGCCGAGGTCGGCCAGGGCGCCCTGCGAGACCAGGCCGTTGAAGTCGATCTGGCTGCCGCCCGAGTTGTTGACGACGTCGGGCGGATCGCCGGCCACGAAACGGGGCTGAAGCGTCTCGGCGATCTGCTGGGTGGCCGAGTGCTTGATCTCCGCCTGGGGGTAGCGCTGCTTGTACATGGCCTCGTGGGCCTTGGCGTAGTCCTCGCCGAAGCCGCCGTTGAAGATGACCACCTCGAGCGGGGCGTCCTCCTTCACGCCGAGCGGGTTGCCCGCGCTCACCGAACCCTTGGCGTCGCCCTCGGAGTCGTCGCCGCCCATCGCGCACCCGGCGAGCGCGCTCGCGGCGGTGACGCCCGCCGCGCCCTGGAGAAGCCCACGCCGGCTGATCGTGTGTTCCATGCTCGGCTCCTATGCGGTCGGTGACGAGGTCCAGCCGTCGGCGATCAGGGGAGTGCGGCCGTCGACGAGAATCGTGCCGGGCTCGTGAACGCGGAGCCGGTCGAGCCGGACGCCGCGGCCCTGCGAATTGGCGTCGGTGCGGTAGGTGAAACGCACCTGAGTCGTGCCGGCCGGAATGGCGGCGCCGGCCGGCCACCAGCGGCGGCCGCCGAAACCGCTGAGCGTGCCGTCGCCGCTCAGGCTGAAGGGCAGAGGCGTCCAGGCCACGCCGTCCGCCGACGACTCGACGGTCAGGATGTCGCGGTTCGGCTCCGTGTCGTACCACAAATGGAAGGAGGCTCGGGCCCGCTCGCCCGCCGGCTGCCGCAGAGGGGCGGTAAGCGTCATGGTGGCGTTGTCGCGTAATTCCGTACGCCAGCCGTGGCCTTTGACGGGATGGGCGCCGGCGAAGGTGCGGGCGAGAGCGCGCCGGGCGACATTGTTGCTTCCCCAGGCGCGGTCCGGGTGGACGCGGTTGCTGAGCAGAATGAGGAACGACTGGTCGAGCGGGTCGATGACGATCGACGTACCGGTGAATCCGGTGTGCCCGAACGTGACCGGCGAGGTCATGCCGTCCATGTACCAGTACTTGGACAGCTCGAAGCCGAGCCCGCGCGCGCTTTCCGGATTCTGCTCGAGCAGGTCGGCGTTGTAGTTGACCAGCGCCCGCCGGACCATTGCGGTGGAGAGGATCCGCTTTCCCCGGTAACTGCCGCCGTTGAGCAGGGTCTGACACAGAATCGCGAGATCGTCCGCGGTGGAGAAGACACCCGCGTGCCCGGCCACGCCGCCCAGCGACCACGCGTTCTCGTCGTGCACCTCACCCCAGACCAGACCCCGATCGACGTACGGCTGGTATTCGGTGGCCGCGATACGCGGGCGAAGCTCCGGCCCCGGGTTGTATCCGGTGTCGCGCATCCGCAGCGGGCCGGTCACGCCGTCCCGTACGGCCCGGTCGAGGGTCTTGCCGGTGACCCGCTCGACCAGAACGCCGAGCGCGATGAGCCCGATGTCCGAGTAGACGTATTTCCGGCCGGGGGTGATCGGCGTGGCCAGCGCGGCCGCGAAACGTTCCTCGGGAGTCTTGTACAGCGAATAGAACGGCAGAAAGGCGGGCAGGCCCGAGGTGTGCGTCAGCAATTGCTTGATGGTCACTGCCTCTTTGCCGCCGGCCGCGAACTCCGGGACGTAGTTCGCGACCGGCGCGTCCAGATCGACCCGGCCCGCCTCGGCCTGCTGGAGCACGACGATCGTGGTGAAGAGCTTGGAGATCGAAGCCAGGTCCCAGAGCGTGTCGGTACGGGCGGGGACGCGCTGCTGGGGGGGAAGCTCGGAGGGGCCCGCGGTGTAGCGGACCGCGTCACCGACCGCGAAGCGTGACACCACGACCCCGTGGTGCGCGGCGAGCACGGTGGCGCCCGCGTACGTGGGGTGATCGGGGTGGTCGGCCGTGGGTCGCAAATACGACTCGGCGATGCCGGGCAGGGCGGCGATCGGGCCGGGCGACAGGCCGGCCTGGCGTGCCGTGCCGGGGCGCAGCACGTCGTGCCGGAAGTGGATGTCGGCCGGTGTGACCAGGCACGCCACCAGCAGAAGGGGTGCGACGAGAGCTGTAATCATCAACGCTCCTCAATACGTCGATTCGTCGAGGATGGAGGTTTCCTTCGTGACTTGCAAGAGGGGCGAAGGTTATTGCCATCGCTCCGTGACCCGGCTACCTTCCGACAACATGCGAACGCGTACGGTCGCTTTTCTCGCCGTTGCCGCCCTCGGGGTGCCGGCCGCCGGGGTGCCGACGGCCTCACCGGTCGAGGCCGCGCTGGCCCGGATGACGCTGCCGGAGAAGGTCGGGCAGCTCTTCACCACGTACGTCTACGGCGGCGACGCGTCGACGCCGTCAGCCGAGAACCAGCGGCTGTACGGGGTGAGCACGCCGGCCGAGGTCGTCGCCAAATACCACCTCGGCGGGGTCATCTACTTCGCCTGGACGAACAGCCTGCAGAACCCGAGCCAGATCGCCACGCTCAGCAACGGGCTCCAGGCGGCGGCCACCGGGGTGCCGCTGTCCATCTCGACCGACCAGGAACACGGCGTGGTCACCCGGATGCCGGCGCCGGCCACCCAGTTCCCGGGCGGGATGGCCCTGGGGGCCGGGCGCAACCCGATCGACGCCTACCGTACCGGGCAGGTCACCGGGGCCGAGCTGCGCGCCGTCGGCATCACCCAGGCCTGGGCCCCGGACGCCGACGTGAACGTCAACCCGGCCAACCCGGTGATCGGGGTGCGCTCGTTCAGCAGCGATCCGAGGCTGGCGGCGGCGCTCACCGTGAGCCAGATCGCCGGACTCCAGACGGGCGCGAACACGTCGGCCGCGGCCAAGCACTTCCCGGGACACGGCGACACGGCCACCGACAGCCACACCGGCCTGCCGGTGATCACCCACACCCGGGCCGAGTGGGAGAGGATCGACGCGCCGCCGTTCAAGGCCGCCATCGCCGCCGGCGCCGACGCGATCATGAGCGCGCACATCGTGGTGCCGGCGCTCGACCCCGCCGGCGACCCGGCCACCCTGTCCAAGCCGATCATCACCGGGCTGCTCCGGGGCGAGCTGGGCTACCGGGGCGTGGTGGTCACCGACTCGCTGGAGATGGCCGGGGTACGGCAGAAGTACGGCGACGAGCGGGTGCCGGTGCTGGCCCTGAAGGCCGGCGTGGACATGCTGCTGATGCCGCCGAACATGCCGGTGGCCTACGACGCGGTGCTCGCGGCGGTGGCGTCGGGTGAGCTGACCGAGGCCCGGATCGACGAGTCCGTACGCCGGATCCTCAAGCTCAAGCAGAAGCGCGGCCTGCTGTCGTGGCAACCGGTCGACCCGGCCGCCGCCGCGCGGATCGTCGGATCGGCCGGGCACCTGAGGGTCGCGCGGAGCGTCACCGACCGCACGATCACGGCGATCCGCAACGACGACGGGGTGCTGCCGTTCACGCGCGGCACGTCGGTGCTGGTGACCGGGTGGAACTCCAGCGCGACGAACAACATCGGGGTGCTCGCCACGGCGCTGGGCGGCACCGGTCTGGTCACGGGCGTCCCGAACGACGCGAAGATCGCCGAGGCGGTGGCGGCGGCGGGGACGCACGATCTGACGGTGGTGCTGACCAGCCGGGCCTGGGACACCACCACGGCCGATCCGGGCGGGCGGCAGCAGGCCCTGGTCCGGGCCCTGGTGGCGACGGGCAAGCCGGTCGTTCTGGTACCGGTCCGCGATCCGTACGACGTCGCCGCGCTGCCCGAGGCGCGTACGTCCCTGGCCACGTACAGCTATTCGGTGGTCTCCATGGAGTCGCTGGCCAAGGTGCTGCTCGGGGTGGTGCCGCCGCGCGGCAAACTGCCGGTCGAGATTCCCGGCGCCTACCCGTTCGGGCACGGGCTGACCTGGAGCGTCCGGTGAGGCGCCGGTCGGTCTTCACCGTGGCCGGGCTGGCGGCGGTGTCGGTTCCGGCCGCGGCCGATGCTTCTCCACCGGCCGGGACACGGGCGCGGGTGCGGACCGGCATGGACCGGCTGGCCGCCTCCGGCTGGGACAGGCTGAAGGGCTCGCGCGTCGGCGTCGTCTCCAACCCGACCGGAGTGGACCGCGACTACCGGCATCTGGTCGACCGGATGCACGAGGACGGCGTGACCATCGGGGGCGTCTTCGGGCCCGAACACGGTTTCCGCGGCTCGGCGCAGGCCGGTGGCAGCGAGGGTACCGGCGTCGACGCGCGCACCGGCTTGACGGTCTACGACGCGTACCTGGCCTCGCTCGAGAAGTGGATGTCGATGTTCACCGCCTCGGCGGTGCGAACGGTCGTCTTCGACATCCAGGACGTCGGCGCCCGCTTCTACACCTACATCTACACGCTGTACGACTCGATGGCCGCGGCCGCCCGGCTCGGCCTGCGCTACGTGGTGCTGGACCGGCCGAACCCGATCGGCGGGCGCGCCCACGGCCCGATGATGACCGACGGCTACACGTCCGGGGTGGGCCGCCTGAAGATCGTCCAGCAGCACGGCCTGACGGTCGGCGAACTGGCCCGCTTCTACAACGGCGAGTTCCTGTCCGGCGCGGTGAACCTCGAGGTGATCACCTGCACGGGCTGGCACGGTGGCCTGCACGCGAGCGACACCGACGTCCCGTGGGTCCTGCCGAGCCCGAACATGCCGACGCCGGACACGGCGGAGGTCTACCCCGGCACCGGCATGGTCGAGGGGGTGTCGGCCCTGTCCGAGGGCCGCGGCACGACCCGCCCGTTCGAACTGATCGGCGGCCCCGGCTTCGACCACCGCTGGGGCGACCGGGTGGCCGCGCACGGCCTGCCCGGCGTGGAGTTCCGCGAGGCGTACTTCACCCCGACCTTCAACAAGTTCACGAACGTCCTGTGCGCCGGCGTCGAGGTGAAGGTAACCGGCAGAGCCGGGTTCGACCCCATCCGTACGGCGGTGGCCATGTTGGTCGAGGCCCGCAAGGAGCCGGCCTTCAGCTGGCGCCTGGACGGCACCCGGCACTGGATCGACCTGCTGACCGGCTCCGCCCGCCTCCGCACCATGATCGACGCCGGCGCCACCCCGGCCGAGGTGACCGGCGCCTGGGCGGCGGAGTTGGCCGCCTTCGAGAAACAGCGCCGCCCCTACCTGCTCTACCCGCGCCCCTCCTCGCCCACCGGGTCTGGTTCGCTCGGCGCGCGGTCCGGGTCGTGAAGGCTGCTGGTCAGGCGGGCGTGCACCACCGGGGGCACGGGGGCGCCGGTGAGCCGTCCGAGGGCCAGGGCCGCGGCCCCGCCGGCGCCGTCGAGCGCCGGCCGGGGCCGTGTGACACCACGGGCCGTCAGGCCGGCCCGCACCGCGCGACCGACCGGTCCGGGCCCGAGCAGCACGGACCCGGCCAGCACCACGACAGCGCCGGGTGGCGGCCCGACGCTGTCGTAGGTGTGCAACAGCCGATTCGCCGCCTCGGCGCAGATCCGCGCCGCCACGGCATCCCCGGCCTCCGCCGCCGCACCGACCGCCGGCGCCAGCACACCGAGCCGCGCCGGGGCGGCGGCGAATCCCGCGGCCACCAGGGCTTGCGCCCGCCGCTCGGCGCTGGCGTTCTGTGTTGTTCCCACCCCGAAGTGGGCCTCGGCGGCCTCCACCATCGCGGTCACCTCGCCTCGGCCGTCCAGGGCGGCCAGGGCGGCCCGCAAAGCCCGTACGCCGATCCACACCGCGGAGCCCTCGTCGCCCAGGAGCCAGCCGTAACCGTCGCAGCGGTGGGCGAGGATCCCGTTCGTGAAGCGGGCGGCCAGGGCGCCCGTGCCCGCGAGCAGGAGCACGCCGTCGGGGGCGGTGGTGCCCGCCGCGTACGCCACCTCGAGGTCGGTCACCGTGACCACCTCGCCGGTCAGGCCGGCACTGTGCCAAGCCCGGCGGGCGGCGGCCCGGAACGCCTCCCGGCCGGCGCCCGCCGAGCCGGCCCCGCCCAGCACGCCGATCCGTACCGCCGAGCGGTCGACTGTGGCCAGCGCCCCGGTGAGCGCCGCCGCCAACGTCGCGCCGATCTCGCCGTGGCTGCTGTTCCGGTTGGCGCCGCCGGACGTGCCGCGGCCCACCACCGTGCCGTCGAGGGTGGCTATCACGCATCTTGTCGTCGTGGCGCCCGCGTCGAGGCCGGCGACCGTCGTCGCGCTCATAGTCCGCTGACCGTACCTCGCCCGTGGAGAGACTGACGATGCCATCAGGAGCGGAAACGATCGTCCGGGCGCGCGGGCTGCTGCCGTCGCTGTCCCCGGCCGAGCAGCGGGTGGCCCGGGTGGTGATCGACGAGGCGGCCACCGCGGCCGGGCTCACCATCACCGATCTGGCCGTGCGGGCCGGCGCCAGCGAGACCACCGTGATCCGGTTCTGCCGGGCCATGGGCTTCGCCGGCTATTCGCAGCTGCGGCTGACTTTGGCCGCCGAGGCCGGTCGCTCGGTTCCCGGCGGGGAGCCGGTCGGCAGCGACATCAGCGCGAGCGACGATCTGGCCCAGGTGGTCAAGAAGATCGCCTTCGCCGACGCCCGCGCGGTCGAGGAGACCGCCTCGCAGATCGACATCGCCGTGCTGGAGCAGGTGGTCGACCTGGTCGCCGGGGCACGGCGGGTGGACATCTACGGTGTCGGGGCGAGCGCCTTCGTGGCCACCGACTTCCAGCAGAAGCTGTACCGGATCGGGCGGGTCGCCTACGCCTGGAGCGACACCCACCTGGCCCTGACCAGCGCCGCCCTGCTCGACGAGCGGGACGTGGCGTTCGGCATCTCGCACACCGGCACGACCTCCGACACCATCGACGCGTTCACCGAGGCCGGCCGGCGCGGCGCCCGGACGGTCGCGCTCACCAATTTTCCCAAGTCGCCCATCACCCGGGCCGCCGATCTGGTGCTGACCACCGCGGCCCGCGAGACCACGTTCCGTTCCGGCGCCATGGCCAGCCGCCTGGCCCAGCTCACCGTCATCGACTGCGTCTTCGTCGGCGTCGCCCAGCGCACGTACGCCGAGACCCGCACCGCGCTCGACGCCACCTACGCGGCGGTGCGGGGCCGGCGGATCGGCGCCGAGCGGAGCCGCGGGTGAGGCCGGTGGACGAGGTGCCGCTGTCGCGCACCGAGCAGCGCAACCCGCACAGCGCCGCGATCGACCAGATGGCCACCCTCGACCTGCTGACGCTGATCAACGACGAGGACCAGCGGGTGCCGGCCGCGGTGGCCGAGGTGCTGCCCGAGCTGGCGGCGGCGGTCGAGCTGGCCGTGACCGCGCTCGCCGGCGGCGGCCGGGTGCACTATGTCGGGGCCGGCACCTCGGGGCGGATGGCCGTGCTGGACGCGGCCGAGCTGATCCCCACCTTCGGGCTGGAGCCGGGCCGGGTCGTGGCGCACATCGCCGGCGGGGCGCACGCGCTGACCCGGCCGGCCGAGGACGCCGAGGACGACGAGATCGCGGGGGCGGCCACGGCCGGCGAGATCGTGCCGGGTGATCTGGTCGTCGGGGTCACGGCCAGCGGCCGTACGCCGTACGTCCGGGCCGCCCTGGCCGCCGCGCGCGCCTGCGGGGCGCACACCGTGCTGGTGTCGGCCAACCCGGCCTCGCCGCTCGCCTCCGGCGTGGACGTGCACATCGCGCCGGACACCGGGCCCGAGGTGCTGACCGGCTCGACCCGGATGAAGGCCGGCACCGCGCAGAAGCTGGTCCTGAACGCCTTCTCCACCGCGACGATGGTCCGGCTCGGGCGCACGTACTCCAATCTGATGACCGACATGCTGGCCAGCAACGCCAAGCTGCGCGACCGGCAGCTGCGCATCCTGGCCGAGGCGACCGGCGCCGACGCGGAGGCGTGCCGGCGGGCGCTGGGCGAGGCCGGCGGCGACGCGAAGGTGGCCGTGGTGACGCTGATCGCCGGGGTCACCGCCGAGGCGGCCGGCCGGGCGCTGGCCGAGACGGGCGGCCACATTCACCGGGCGTTGCGCCATCTGCGTTGACCGATCGGTACGCGTCGATCTAAGTTGCCAGGGAGCCGGCTGGACGGAGTTCCGATGCGACGCTCACCTCTTCTCGCGGCACTGGTCGCGACGGTCCTCGTGGTCACCGCGTGCGGCGGCTCCGGCGACGATCCCGACGACGCCTCGGCCGGGCCGGACAAGGTCAACGCGGGCGTCATCGCCATCGTCGACGTCGCGCCCATCTATCTGGGCAAGGCCAAGGGCTTCTTCAGCAAGCGCGACATCGACCTCACCCTGACCACCGCCCAGGGCGGCTCGGCCATCGTGCCGGCCGTGCTCAGCGGCGAGTTCCAGTTCGGCTTCAGCAACACGATCTCGCTGCTGCTCGCCCAGAGCCGCAAGGTGCCGATCAAGGCCATCTCGAACGGCAACAACTCCACCGGCGTGGACGGGAAGGACTTCGCCGGGCTGTTCGTCAAGGCCGACAGCCCGATCCGTACGGCCAAGGACCTCGCCGGCCGCAAGGTCGCCGCCAACACCTTGAAGAACATCGTCGAGACGAGCGTGCGCGCCTCGGTCCGCAAGGCCGGCGGCGACGCCGCGAAGGTCGGCTTCGCCGAGCTGGCCTTCCCCGACCAGTTGCCGGCCCTGCAGAGCGGGCAGGTCGACGCCATCTTCGTGGTGGAGCCGTTCCAGCAGGCGGCGCTGGCCGCGGGCGCCCGCCGGATCGCCTCCAGTTATGTCGACGTCGCGCCCGACCTCACCGTGGCCATGTACTTCACCTCGCAGGAGCTCCTGGCCCGCGATCCCGACCTGGTCCGGCGGTTCACCGAGGCGATGAAGGAGTCGTTGGCGTACGCCGACGAGCACCCGGACGAGGTGCGCGCGGCCCTGGGCGACTACACCAAGATCCCGCCCGAGGCCCGGGCCGCCCTGGTCCTGCCCCGCTGGCCGTCCGAGGTGAACCGCGCCTCGGTCGAGACCCTGGCCGGCCTGGCTCAGACCGACGGCCTGCTGACCGCGCCGCCGAACCTCGACGCCCTGCTGCCCTGACGCTTCCCCGAACCACTCGACACAACTACAGTCATCAATGTATGGGAGCGCTCCCAATGTTGAGGAGGTAGTCGTGAGGACTCGGATCGCGATGGCGGTGGTTCTGGCCGCGGCGGGCTTGGTGGTGGTACGGGCGCCGGCCGCGTCGGCGGCGCCCGCGTGCACGGTGGGATGGACCGCCAACCAGTGGTCCACCGGATTCACGGCCGACGTCCAGGTCACCAACGGCGGGGCGCCGGTCACGTCGTGGACCCTGTCCTGGACCTTCGCCGGCGACCAGCGGATCACCAACGGCTGGAACGCCACGGTCTCCCAGTCCGGCCCGGTCGTCACCGCGACCAGCGCCGGCTGGAACGGCCCGCTGGCGACGGGCGCGTCGGCCCGGTTCGGCTTCCAGGCCTCGTACTCCGGAACCAACACCGCACCCACCGCCTTCACCTTCAACGGCGTCTCCTGTAACGAGGAGACCACCACGCCACCGCCGACCACCCCGCCGCCGACCACCCCGCCGCCCACCACCCCACCGCCCACCTCGCCGCCGCCGACCTCGACCGGCCCCGGCGACGGGTTCGAGAACCAGGCCGGCAGCGTCCCGTCGGGGGACTGGGCCGTCACCTACCCGGACTGCTCCGGCGCGGGCACCGCCGCCATCGACCGCGCGGTCGCGCACAGCGGCTCGGCGTCCCTGCGCGTGAACGGCGCCGCCGGCTACTGCAACCACGTCTTCGTCCGCAACACCCAGCTCCTCGCCGGCGCCGGAACAGCCTGGTACGTGCGCTTCTGGGTGCGGCACACCACCGCCCTCCCGGCCTCGCACGTCACCGCCGTGGCCATGCGGGACTCGGCGGACGGCGGCCGCGACCTGCGCTTCGGCGGCCAGAACGGCGCGCTGCAGTTCAACCGCGCCTCCGACGACGCCACCCTGCCCGAGCAGAGCCCGGCCGGCGTCGCCCTCTCCGCCCCGCTGCCGGTGAACACCTGGAACTGCGTCGAGTACAAGGTGGACGGCGCCAACGGCACCATCGAGACCTGGCTGAACGGCACTTCGGTCCCCGGCCTCCGGGAGGACGGCGTACCGACCCACGACATCGACAGCCAGTGGCTCAACCGCACCTGGCGCCCGGCCCTGACCGACCTGCGCCTGGGCTGGGAAAGCTACGGCGAGGGCGCCGACACCTTGTGGTACGACGACGTGGCCGTCAGCGCCGCACGAAACGGCTGCTGACCACCGCCGTACGGGAAAGCAAGTGAGAGTTCCGCCTCCTGGTTTGTCTCGGGTGCTCTAGTTACCTTCCGGTAACCAGAGCCCCGTGGAGGCCGGACATGCTCAAATGCACCCTCACCGCCGCCGTTCTGCTCACCGTCTCGATCGCCGTGCCCACGCCCGCGCGGGCCGCCGCCGTCACGATTCCCGCCTTCTACACGCCGCCGGCGACGCTGCCGGCGGCCGACGGCGCGCTCGTTCGCACCGAGCCGCTGCCGCTCGCCCTGTCGCTGCCGGGGATCAGTGGAACCCTGCCCGGCAGCGCGACCCGGATCATGTACAAGTCGACCGACGCGTCCGGCCGGCCCGTCGCCGTGACCGGCGCCTACGTCGAACCGGCCACGGCCTGGCGCGGGCCGGGCGCCCGGCCGCTGGTGGTCCTCGCGCCCGGCACGATGGGGCAGGGCGACCAGTGCTCCACCTCCCTGGCCCTGCAACGGGGCCTGATCCTGGGGCAGGAGCAGGGGCAGACGACCATTTCCATCGGGTACGAGGTGCTGGCCCTGTACCGGCTCCTGGCCAAGGGCATCGCCGTCGTGCAGACCGACTATCCGGGGCTGGGCACGCCCGACCGGGTGCACACGTACGTCAACCGCGTCGACCAGGGGCACGCCGTGCTGGACGCGGCCCGCGCGGCCCGGGCGCTCCCGAACACCTCGCTCACGGCGGCGTCCCTCGTCGGCCTCTACGGATACAGCCAGGGCGGCGGTGCGGTCGCCTCGGCGGCGGAGCTCCAGTCGGCGTACGCGCCGGACGTCCGCCTGAAGGCCACCTACTCGGGTGCTCCGCCGGCCGACCTGGCCGCGGTCACGGCGGCCATCGACGGCAGTGAGCTCGCGGCCGCCCTGGGCTGGTCGGTGAACGGTTTCGTGCAGTCGGAGCCGGCCCTGCGGCCGCTGGTCGACAAGTACCTGAGCGACGCCGGCCGGGCCGCGCTGAAGTCCATGTCGACGATGTGTGTCGGGGACGGCATCTTCGGCTACGCCGGCCGGAAGAGCTCGTCGTGGACCACGTCCGGCCAGTCCCTGGCCGAGGTCACCGCAGCCGAGCCCGTCCTGCGCGCCTTCATCGACGACCAGCGCATCGGCACCCGCAAGCCCACGGGCGTCGTCCGGGTCGCCACCGGCGTCCGGGACAACCTCGTGCCGCACGGCCAGGCCCGCACCATGGCCGCCGACTGGTGCCGCCTCGGCGGCAATGTCGTCTACGCCCCGATCGCCCAGCTCGAGTCGGGCAGCGCCCTGCTGAACCACTTCGGCCCCCTGCTGACCGACCAGGGCACCGCCGTCGACTGGCTCACCCACCGCCTGTCCGGCCTCCCCGCCCTCTCCACCTGCGCGATCCTGCCCGTACAGCCGTGAGCCCTCAGTCGGGAAGTTGAGCGCACGACGGGTCGTGGTCGTCGAGCACTCCCCGGTAGACCGGGTGGCGCAGCTGGGTTCCGCCCGTCCACGAGCGGTACGCGATGCGGGCCACCACCTCGGGTTCGACCCAGGTGGCCTCGGCCATCGCCGTCAGCTCGGCGTGGCTCGCGGGTGGGCGGACCCGGCGCAGCGGGGTGAGCCGGCGCTCGAGCTGCTGTCGTGCGGCGCCGGACAGTCCACTGCCGACGCGGCCGACCAGGTGCAGGCGCCCGGACCGGTCGTAGGCGCCCACGATCAGGGCGCCGATCGTGTCGCGCAGCCGGCCCCGGCCGGGCAGCCATCCGCACACCACCACGTCCGCAGTGTGCGGGATGACCGTCTTGACCCACGTCTTGCTGCGCAGACCCGGCGTGTACGGCGAGGCCAGCCGCTTACAGACGACGCCTTCCAGCCCGTGTTCCCGGGCGGCCGCGTACACCTCGGCCGTGGCTCCGGGGAAGGAGGGCGGCGTCTGGACTCCGGCGCCCCGCAGGTCGAGCTCCTCGAGCAGACCCCGGCGATTGCTGTACGGCGTCTCCAGCAGCTCCTCGTCGCCGAGCACCAGCAGGTCGAACAGGTACAGGGTGACCGGCGCCGCCCGGAGCAGCCGGGGGCCGGGATCGCGCACGCCGATCCGCTGCTGGAGCCGGGAGAAATCGGTGACACCGGCCGCGTCCAGGCACACCAGTTCGCCGTCGAGCGCGGCCCGCCGCCCGCCCAGCAGCTCCGGCAGCGCGGCCAGCTCGGGGAAGTTTCCCGTCACGTCCCGGCCGGTGCGGCTGTGCACGCGCCACCGGTCGCCGTTCGCCGTCACGCAGGCCCGCATCCCGTCGTGTTTGATCTCCGCCGCCCAGCCCTCGCCCGTCGGGACCGGCCCCGGCGTGGCCAGCATGGGAGCGATCGGGGTCGGCACCCCGTGATCGTCGGGCGGAGGTCCGGCGTACCGCAGGCGAACCGGCGGAATCCAGTCGTCATGGCGACAGATCAGCCGTCGATCCGCCCGGCGCGACCAAGATGACGATGAGGGAGGGACATGAGCGTCCAACTGCGGGGGCGGGCCGGGGACGGGCCGCTCGATCATCTGCGCACGATGATCCGGGCGCTGCCGGTGCCGACCGCGCCGGTGACCTTTCCGAGCCGGGAGGCGGCGCTCGGGCTGGCCCTGATGGACCTGTCGTTCCGGCTCGACCATCTGCCCCGGCTGTCCGAGCATCTGACGCTGATGGACCGCGGGCACATGAGCCGGACCATCAGCGTCGACGTCGACCTCGACCTCATCTCGGGGCGGCTGCGCGACACCCTGATGGTGCCGGGCGAGGGGTCGTCGCTGTGGGTGCCGGTGTCCCGGTACAGCCGGCGCGACCTGGCGCCGGTGGTCATCCGCGAGTCGAACGGTGAGGTCGTGCCGCGGCTGTCGCACCGCGACGCCAACCGGGTCACCGCGGCCGCCTTCGTGAAGCTGCTGTTCATGCTGATCAACGCGCATGAGGACGTGTCGGCGCCGGCCAGCCCCATCCACCAGCTGCGGCACACCCATCAGCGCTCGCGGTGGCTGATCGAGACGGCGATCACCGAGCTGATCATGGTGGGTTCGCCGGCCGGGCCCCGGCTGCGCACGCCGGTCGACCACGCGGAGCTGGCGGCGCCGGTCGCGCGTGAGGGCGGCTCTCATTCCGTACGGGACCTGGCGCTCGCCGGTCTTGACGTGCTCTTCCCCGGCGAGGAACAGGTGCCGTTCGCGCGGCTGCTGCAATTGGCCGTACGGCAGGACATCCTGGTCGCTCAGCTCGGCCTGGACCGCCCGCGCCGGTTCCTGACCTGGGAGGCGCCGCTGCTGCCGGCGCAGCACCGGCCGGCCCCGCTGCAGACACTGGCCAAGAACGTGCTGCCGGTCAACCGCGAGTTCGTGGTGGAGTACCAGACCGAGATCCCGCGCTCGGTCAAGGCGTACCACCTGACCTTGGAGGTCCGGCAGGAGATCAGCGTGCGCCGGTTCCTGATGTCCAGTGACGTCGACGAGGAGTTCGTCGAGGTGCTGGCCCAGGACCTGGAGTCGGTGGCCCGGCGCGCGGCCCGGCTCGGCGACCACCACAAGCTGCTCGAACTGGAGATGCAGAGCATCGCCTCGCGGCTGGCCGAGCTGGGCCGCCGGCGCCTGGTCGACCTGACCGGCTACGAGGCCTACCTGGCCCGGCTGCCGATCCCGGTCGGCCCGGGCTCGGTGCCGCCGCCGGCCCGGCTGACCTCGGCCCAGGTGCTCGAGGCGCTGTCACGCGGCGACTGCTCGCTCGACGTGCTGGCCGCGTTCTGCGCCCACTACGCCGCCGACGGCCTGCAACATCTGGCCAAGAGCCTGCTGGCCGGGCCGGCTCTGCTGAACATCGCGGCCGGCCTGCGCGCGTCCCAGGTGGGCCGGGACGTCATCACCGACAACGATCCGCGCGAGCACGGCGCCCACGCGCACTGGCGGCGGCCCTCGGTGGAGCTCAGCCCGCAGTCGACCGAGCCGGTGCGCGTGTTCGCCTACATGGCCCTGGCCGACGAGGCGCCGGCCCTGATCGAGAGCATCACCCGCATGGTGGCCGGGCTGGCCCTGGTCGTCCTGGGCATCGGGACGCTGCTGTCGGGCGGGACAGCGTGGCTGTACTCGGCCGAGGTGTCCGAGCAGTTCGTGCCCGAGCAGGCCGACGCCGTGGTCGCGGTCCTGCTGCTGGTGCCCGGCCTGTTGTTGGCCCGGCTCGACCTGCCGAGCACGAAATCGGTGCTGGGTCAGCTGCACCGGTTCCAGCGGACCCTGGCCGCCGCCTCGGTGGTGGTGACCACCGCGCTGGCCATCGTGGTCGGCACGGTGCAGTCCGACCGGGAGATGACCCGGATGTTCCAGCTCGCCCTGGCCGTCCTGCTCGGCATCCTGGTCTGCTGCCTGTGCGAGTTCTACGCCCGGCGGATCCACCGGGGCAGCTCGGTGCCCCGCTCGACGAAGGTGCCGCGCTGGCTGCGCGACGCCCGCCGCTCCACCCGCCATCCGGTCGAGCCGGACGACTTCTTCGACGCGCGCGGCGAGGTGTGAGATGACCCAGCCCGCGAGCTCCACCAAGTCGTCGGAACTGGCCCGGATCGCGGCCGAGGCGGCCGGCACCCACTTCTCCTCGGTGCAGTTCACCCTCACCCACCGGGCCGCCAACGGGTCGGTGCCGGCGCCGGCCATCGAACCGGACAAGGAGGACCCGAACGGCTGGCCCACCGACTTCTGCCACTTCTCGGCGGCCGGCCTGTCGGTGTCCACGTCGACCTGGCCGTCGGCCATGACCGCGTTCAGCGGCCGGGTCCAGATCGGCCTCGAGGAGGGCGCCGGCCAGCGGGACACGTACTCGTACTCGGGCTACGCCGTGCCGAACCCCGGGTTCCTCAACCAGTCCACCCGCAAGGTCGAGGTCATCATCACGCTGGGCACCACGCACTGGTCACCGACCTACCGCGAGGCCCTGATGCAGGCGCTGATCATCGAGAAGCTGACCGGCCTGGCCGCCGAACGCGACGCCCCGGTGCTGCACCTGCACACCCCGGTCGCCCCGGTGCCGCAGACCAGCAAGGCCGAGCGCGGCGACGGCTCGATCGAGCGGCTGCGCGACGCGATCGGCCCCTGCCTGCGGTTCTCGGTCGGGGTCGACCCGGCGCTGTCCGGCACCCGGCTCGACTTCGAGACCGAGCTGGCGGCGCTGGCCGAGGAGTACGGCTTCGGCCTGAAACTGAGCGACCAGCGGTTCAACCGGGTACGGGGTGAGTGGTTCACGATCCGCGGATTCGACCGCGAGCGCTACCGCCAGGCCCGCAACCGCCTCTTCCCGGACGCCGCCGCGCTGACCCCGCGCCGCGCGGTCATCGCCAGCGTGGTCGGCCCCTCCCGCACCGGCACGACGGCGGCCGCGGTGGCCGCGCTGCGGGCCCGGGGGATCGGTGTGCTGGCCGCCTCCATCTCGAGCATGCGCAAGACCACCTTCATCAACCTGATGCTGCCGGTCGCGGCCGGCGCGCCCCGCCTGATGCCGCAGTGGTCGGGCGGCTGGCTCGACGCGCTGCCCCGGCTGAGCGCCTGCACCGGCCACCCGCCGGCGGCCGAGGAGACCGGCGACAGTCTGATCGACGACTGGAAGGTCGCGGTCAGCCCGGCCATGCGCTGCACCTACCCGCCGTCGAGCCAGCAGACCGGCGCCACCATCACGGGCCGCGTCCCCTACCCGATCTGGCTGTGGTGGCAGCTGCCGCACCGCACGGTCGACACCCCGGCCCTGCTCTCCGAGGTCCAGGCCGCGCTGCGCCCGCACACCCGGCGGTGCGAGGTCGCCTACGCCCAGTCGCGCCTGTGCCGGGGTGACGTCGTACGGGGCCGGGCCAAACTGGTCGTGATGCTCTCGGAGGAACACCGCGACCACGCCGCCGTGCAGCGCCTGCTGACCGACGCCACCGAGGCGGCCCAGTACCGCGTCCGCGAGCGCCTGCCCCTGCTCGGCTGCCTCGACCCCAGCAAGATCCGCCTGCGCCTGTCACCGCGCGAGCGCTGGCTCACCTACGCCGGCGTCTCCACCTGACCGGCCGGAGCTCAGTGCCCCGGCCCCTGCACCATCCTGTGCCGTTCGAGCTCGTGCGCGCCGCCCTTCTTGGCCAGCGTCGCGCACGCCTCCTCGATGTCGCGGGCCAGCGTGTCGACATGCTCGCGGCTCATCGTCTCCTTGACCAGAGCGCGCATGATCGTCACGCGCTGCGCGTTCGGCGGCAGCGTGTAGGCGGGCACCATCCAGCCCCGCTCGGCGGCCAGCTGCCAGGCCACGTCGAACTCGTCGAACCCGTTGTCGGCGGCCAGCCGGAACGCCACCAGCGGCAGCTGCTCCTCGTCCGGCCCGATCAGCTCGAACAGGCCCATCGCGGCCAGCTTCTCGCCCAGCACCCGGGCGTTGGCCTGCATGTTCTTCATGATGTACGCGTAGCCGGTCCGGCCGTAGCGCACCAGGTTGTAATACTGGGCCAGCACCATGGCCGAGCCGGTGGAGAAGTTCAGGGTGAAGGTCGAGTCGGTCTTGCCGAGGTAGTTCTCCTTGAAGACCAGCTCGTCGGCCAGGTCGGCGCTCTCCCGGAAGATCAGCCATCCGATGCCCGGGTAGACCAGCCCGAACTTGTGCCCCGACACGTTTATCGAGCGGACCTGCTCGAGCCGGAAATCCCAGGCGGTGTCCGGGTACAGGAACGGCCACACGAAACCGCCGCTCGCCCCGTCCACATGAAGTGGCACGTCGAGCCCGCGCTCGCTCTTGATCCGCAGCAGGAGCTCGTTGATGCCGGCGATGTCGTCCTTGTGCCCGGTGAACGTCGTGCCGAGGACGGCCGCGACCCCGATGGTGTTCTCGTCGACGAACGGTTCCACATCGTCGGGCCCGATCGTGTACTTGCCCGGCCGCAGCGGCACGATCCGCGGCTCGACGTCGAAGTACCGGCAGAACTTCTCCCACACGACATGCACGTCACCACCGAAGACCAGATTGGGTACGGCGGTGGCGGCGCCCCGCCGTTTACGCCAGTTCCACTTCAGCGACAGCCCACCCAGCATGATCGCCTCGGACGACCCCTGGGTCCGCGCTCCGGTGGTCGCGCCCGGGGCGTGGAACAGGTCGGCCAGCATCCGGATGCACCGCTGCTCGATCTCGGCCGTCCGCGGATACTCGGCGTGGTCGATGAAGTTGCGGTGCAGGTTCTCGGCGATGATCCGCTGCGCCTCCGGCTCCATCCAGGTGGTCACAAAGGTGGCCAGATTCCGGGCCGGGTCACCTTCCAGGGCCAGATCCTCGGCGACGAGACGGAAGGCGTCCTGCGCCGTCATCCCCTCCACCGGAAACGTCCGGGTCGGCACCTCGTGCGTGGCGAACTGGTTGCCGTACAGGTCGGCGTCGCTCATGCCGGTCATGTGCTCTCCTTGGGAACGGAATCAACAGTGCGGCCCCGACCAGGAAACAGAGGGCGCCGAGCAGGGTCCCGGCGAGATCGGCGCGCAGGTCGATCACATCGCCGGTGCTGGGCAGTACGAAGGCGGCCAGCGCCGCGCCCATGAAAAGAACCGAGCCGGCCATGGTGAGCCAGGCGATCCACCAGGCCCGCCGCCACCGGGGAACACCGGCGACGGCGAGCACCCCGAACACACTGGCGACGAGAAACAGCGTCGATCCGAACACGTCGGGCCGCCAGACGTGCCGATCCTGCTGCTGAACGGAGAGATTATGGGCCAGCGCGACCAGAGTGCTGACGTTGAAAAGAAGCGTCCCCGGAAACTGAACGGCCGCCGCCAGCCAGTTCCGGTCATGGGGCCGGGGCCCCCAGAACACGAGCCGCAACGGCCCACCGTCACCAGCGGGCGTCTGAGCCTGAAGCAACTGAAGAAACGAGGCCCCGGTAAAAAAGATCGACCCCACGAAGTACGTCAGAGCATCGGCGTCGGCCCCGACCGCATCGGCGTACGCGGGCACCGACGCCACAACGAAGCAGGCCCCCCGGCCACGAAGAGCCCACCGATCGCAGCGTCGAGACGCTTCGGACGAATCCGCACTCCCGCCCCCACGTCGTCGACAGCTTCGTCCCCTCAATGCAATGCCGCCACCCCCACCGCCGCATCACCCCTCACGGATGACCCGCGTCGCGCTCCACCCCGCCGCCCACCGCAGCCCGCTTCCCGAGCCGCCCACCACGGCGCGTTTCCAGCCGAGCCGGCCGCCGCAGCCCGCTTCCCGACTCGGCTGAGACCGAGCTGGTTGCCGCGGGGCGCTTCGCGAGCCGGCCGCCGCAGCGTGTTTCCCGAGCCGGCTACTTAGACGTCGAGATGAACGCCGTTGGCCTCGGCCGCGAAGTGGACGTTGGCCAGAACGCCGTCCGAGCCGTCCCCGTCGACGAGCGGCCCGGTCGCCCACCCCTCGGCGGCCAGCCGCTCCCCGGCTCCGCTCGGCGGCCTGCCGAGCGCCCGATCCGCCGGCCTGCGATCCGGCGTTCGCACCGAGGGCGAGCGATCCGGCGTCCTGCCCGGCGTCCGCACCGGGGGTGAGCGATCCGGCGTTCGCTCCAGGGGCGAGTGATCCGGCGTCCAGCTCGGCGTTCGCACCGGGAGCGAGTGACCCGGCGTTCGCGCCGGGGGCGAGCGATTTGGCGTCCGCGCTTGGGAAAAGGTGGTTCTCGCCCCACAGGTAGTGGTCCGACGTGGGGCCCGTGGTGAAGCCCAGCGTGGTCGGCTGAGGCCGCGGGGCGTAGGCCAGGGTGGCCAGCCCGGAGCCGGCGGCAGCGCCCAGCGCGGCCCCGATCAGCAGCGACACGACGACAGCGGCCCGGGCCAGCGGACGGTGGACCGGTGGGCGGAAGCGCTCGCGCAGGCCGTCGAGGACCAGGCGGCGCCGGTCGGCCCGGGCGGGGGCGCCGCCGGGGCCGGCCATCTCCAGCATCGTCTCGATCAGTTCGGGGCCGTGCTTGCGGCGGAGGCAGGCCGGATACGCGACCAGCAGAGCCTTGTACGTCACGCCGCACCGCCGGCCGGGCGCGGGCGCAGGGCGAGCTGGCGGTCGACGGCGGCCGAGCGGCGGCGCAGGCGGTCGGCCTGGGCGGTCAGGGCCGCCGCGCCGCTGTCGCTCAGGCGGTAGTAGCGGCGCAGGCGGTCGTTGACCGCCTCTTCCCGGTCGACGGCGATCAGGCCCTGCTGGTCGAGCCGGTCGAGGGCTCCGTACAGCGTGCCGGGACGCAGTTTCACCTCGCCCTCGGAGAGCTCGGCGACGGATTGGACGATCCCGTACCCGTGCAGCGGCTGGGCTGCGAGCGCGGTCAGGATGAGGAAGGTGGGTTACGTCAACCGTGCTGTCAGGTCGGCCGCCACCTGCTCGGGCGCTGTCATGTCGGCGATCTGCCCCTGGATGCGGGCGGCTCCGGCGGCGTAGGCCGGGTCCGTCACCACCTTGCGGACGGCTTCGCGCAGTGTCTCCGGGTCGACCGGGCCGGGGGCCAGGCCGATGCCGCAGCCGGCCTGGTTCACGGCGGCGGCCTGCACCGGCTGGTCGGCGCCCTGCGGCCACACCACCAGCGGCACGCCCGCGGCGAGGCTGCCGAGGGTGGTTCCCGCGCCGCCGTGGATCAGCGCCGCCGAGACCCCCGGGAGCAGCTGGGCCAGCGGCTGGAAGGGCAGGACGGTCGCGTGCGGAGACTTGTGCGGAACCGCCGACGCGTCCGTTCCGGGCAGCGTCGTCGCGAGGAAGTCGACCGCCAGCGGGTCGTCGCCGCCGGTGAGGTCGTCCAGCAGTTTGCCGACGACGTCCGGCGCGGCGAAGTGCGATCCGAGCGTGACCAGCACGCGGGGCCGGCCGGGCGTCGGGGCCGGAACCGGTCCGGCGGTGGCCGGGCCCTGGTGGGGTTCGGGGCGCAGGGTCCACCGCTCGGCCGTGGTCGGCGTCCGGGAGGCGCCCAGGTCGGGCGGGCAGGTCTCGAGGAGCCAGCGGCCGGCCGGCAGCGCCGTCGGCGCGGTGAAACCGCGCGCGTCGAAGCGCGGCGCGGCGTTGGCGGCGATGGCGCCCAGGAATTCCGGCGGGACGCCCGGTCCGGTCGAGACCGTGGCCAGCGGCACGTCCAGGCCCGCCGCGACGAACACGCCGACCAGGTCGAACATCTCGTTGACGATCAGGTCGGGCTGCCAGGCGCGGGCCAGTTCGAGGGCGGCGTCCCCGCCCAGGTCCAGGCGCGCGCCGGCGAAGAACTCGGCCACCGCGGCCGGCGAGGTGCCGGCGGCCGCGTCGGTTCCGGTGCGGCGGGCGGCCTCCAGGAAGAGGGCGTCGGGGGCGGGGCCGGCCTGGAGGTGCTCGAATCCCTCGGCCGCCACGTCGTCCGCCAGCGCCGCGGCGGACAGGACGGCGACCTGGTCACCGCGGCGGGCGAACGCGCGGGCGAGGGAGAGCAGTGGATAGAAGTGCCCCTGGGAAGGCACGGCTGAGAAGAGAACCTTCATGCTCATCAGCATATTGTTGCGTTCATCAGAATGACGTTCTTGTGATCGAGGGAACAGCTACCATGAGCGGCGAGGAAAGGGCCCCATGACCACGGCACGAGGCACCCGGCGCGCGCAGGCGGCGGCCGAGACGCGGGAACTGATTCTGGGCGCGGCCCGGCGCTGCTTCGCCGAGGACGGGTACGCGGGCGCGACCGTCAACGACATCGCGGCCGCGGCCGGCGTCGCGGTGGCCACGGTCTACACCAGCGTCGGCGGCAAGCCCGTACTCCTGGAACAACTGGTGCGCCGGGGCATGCGGGACGCGGCGGTCGCCGAGAGCCTCGACCGGGTCGCCCGGGCCGAGACCGGCGAGGAGGTGGTGCTGGCCATCGCCGAGGGCACCGGCGCGGCCTACCGCCGGCACGACACCGTGATCGCCCTGCTGATCGACACCGCGTCGCACGAGCCCGTGGCCCAGCGCCTGCGGGAGGAGGCCGTCGAGTCCTTCCGCTCGGCCCTGGCCAAGGCCGCCGAGCGCCTGGACGAGCTCGGCGTCCTGCGCGTCGACCGGGAGCGGGCCACCGACGTGCTCTGGTACTTCTTCGGCCTGTACGCCTGGCCGCGCGTCCTGCGGGACGCGACGTGGACCCCCGGCGAGGCGGCGGCCTGGCTGTACGAGACCGCCGTCCGTGCCCTGCTGAACGACTAAGCGTCCAGCATCGTGTAAAGGCTCGTGATGCGCCCGTCGGCCACGAGGCAGATGTCGACCCCGCTGACCGCGGGCGCCGCCCCTTCGGGCCCGAACTGCCAGGCGAGCATGGTCAGATCCTGCACGACCCGGACCTCACCGACCGCCGCGAAGACGAACCCGGGCGCCTTGTCGAGCAGCCCCTGCGCCTTCCGGTCCAGCGCGTCCCACCCCACGACCACCTCGTCCGGGTCGGCGAAGGTCACGTCCTCGGCGTAAATCTCCCGAATGGCCGTGGCCCTCTTCTCGGGGTCACGCTCTCCGAAGACCTCGAGCAGATTGCGAAAGGCGAGTTCGATCCTCTGGTCGGCCATGGCAGACACAATAGGCGGCACAATGCCGTCATGGCCTTCGATCGGGGGGTTGCGCTGCTCACGTAGCGCGTGGGCCGTCGACGGAACGCACCGGCTGACAGGAACGCCGACGCTGGAACTGCCAGGACCATCGCCAGTTTTCTCGACGTGCTCCCCTTCAGGAGGCGGCGAATACGACGTCGACCCAGTAGTTGGCCGACTGCCAGGTGTTGGTGGGGAAGCCCCCGCCCGTGCCGTACCGGTACAGGCCGTTGGCACCGTCGACGCCGTTCGCCAGGGCGTGCAGCGGGCCGTTGTCGGCGCCGTTGTTCGCGAAGTAGCCGGTGTCGGCGGCGTAGCGGCCCACCGGCGCGTAGTAGGAGACGACGTACGTGGTGTTCGTAGTGATCGTCACCGGCGACGAGAAGGTGGCGGTCTGCCAGCCGGACGCCGACTCGCCGGCGAAGGTGACGGTCGCCAGCTGGGTGCCGCTGTTCGACCAGAGCCGGCCCAGGTGCGTGCCGGTGTTGCCACTGCCCTTGTAGAAGCGGACGCCGGTGACCTGGCCGGCGACGTCGGAGCGGAAGCGCAGGCCGAGCTCGACGGCCGAGGTCTCCGGATCGGCCGGGGTTCCGGGAACCGCCGTGGCCGGCCAGACCGAGTACGTGGTGGTCGTAGGCGCGGCGCCGGTGGTGAACGACCAGCTTGTCGAACTCATCGTGTTGCCCGCCGTGTCGCGCGCCCCGCTGATCGAAATCGTATATGTCGTATTCGGGGCGAGGCTTGTGGACGGGGTGAACGTCGCCACGCCATCGCTGTAGGTGGTGGCGCCGCTGACGCCCGCGATCGCCATCACGGCGCCGGACACGGGCTCGTTGAAGGTGGCGCTCGGCCTGATGGACGTGGCCACGCCGGTCGCGTTGGGCTCGGGGCTGCGGCTGGTCACGGCCGGCGGGGTGGTGTCGGGCGCGGCGGTGCCCGGGGTGAAGGCCACGTCCACGTAGTAGTTCGCGCTGCGCCAGGCCAGCGTCGGGAAGCCGGTGCCGAAGCGGTAGACGCCGTTGACCCCGTCGGCGCCGTCCCGCAGGGCGTGCAGCGGCGCGTTGTCGTACGCCTGCGACGCGAAGTAGTCGGTGTCGGCGGCGTAGTGGCCGTTCGGCGCGTAGTACGAGACCACGTACGTCGTGTTCGGCGTCAGCGTCACCGGCGCCGACAGGTTCGCCTGCTGCCAGCCCGACGCGGACTCGCCGGTGAAGGTGACCTGCGCCAGCTGCGTGCCCGTGTTGGACCAGAGCCGCCCCACATGGGTGCCGGTGTTGGCGCTGCTCTTGTAGAACCGGATCGCCGTCACCTGCCCGGCCACGTCGGTGCGGAACCGGGTGCCGATCTCGGTGCCGGTGCTGTCCGGATCGGCCGGGGTGGCCGGGGTGACGGTGGCGTTCCAGATGCCGCACGGGCAGGTCCGCGAGCCGACGGTCACCGCGCGGGTCGCGTCGGCACCGACGTTGCCGCTGTCGTCGGTGGCCCGGACCCGGATCGTGGCCGCCCCGGTCGTGCCCGGCCGCCACGTGTAGGACCAGGTGGCTCGCCCGGACGCCGGATGCCAGGTCGCGCCGTTGTCGGTGGAGATCTCGACGCCGCCGACCACCCCGCCGCCGGTGTCGGTGGCGGTGCCCGAGACGACGGTCGGCGAACCCACCGGCACGGTCGCCCCGGCGGCGGGCGCGGTCACGACCGCCGCCGGCCCGACGGTGTCGGTCGAGGCGGTGGCCACGGTCAGCCCCGGCTGCGGGGTGCCGGGCTGCACGCCCATGTCGGCCAGCAGGTTGACCGTGGCCTGCCTCATCGGTGTGCTGGCCGCGCCCGAACCCCGGTCGTGGTTGCTGTCCAGGCCCCACGACCACTGCACGGTGCCGGCGCCGAAGACCAGGGCGCCGCTGGGCGCGCGGTAGAGCGTCAGATTGTGGGTGGCGCTGCCCGTCGCGTACGTCGAACCGTAGTCCTGCAACACGTCCAGGCCCGACGCCGTGGTCGTGGACAGCTTGATCAGCCCGCGCGGCCTCGCGCCGTTGTCGGCGTCCTCGTCCCACTCGTAGCCGACGGTCCCGGTGCCCAGCGTCGCGGTCGCGCCGGCCGCCTGCGTGGCCACGGTCGTGCCGCGCCAGAGCCGCATCTTGCCGTCCGCGGCCGGCACCTGAAGGTTCACCGTGCCCGCGTTCACCTTGAAGATCGTGCCGGTCAGCCCGTTCTCGGGCCGGCCGCCGTCGGCCGGCGGGCTGAACCGCGGGTCACGCCACGAGCCGGTCCAGGCCGGATCCGGGTCGATCTTCCCGTTGGCGTGGGTCTCCTTGTAGGTGACCATGGTCCGGTACGAGTTCTCCCAGCGCGTCTTCCAGAACACCTCGTTGCCGCTGAGGAACGCGAGGTTGACCCCGGCGTCGCGGGCGGCCTCCACGTTGGCCCGCTGCTGCCCCGACCAGTACTCGTCATGACCGACCGACAGGAACGCCTGGTGGTTCCGGAGCAGCGCCCCGTTGCGGTCGGCGTCGACCCCGGCGATGTAGCTGACGTCGTACCCGTTGGCCTCGAGCCAGCGCACCATCGGATATTCGGCGTTGTAGACGTAGTCCTCGGCCCCGGTCCCGCGCGTGGTGATCGGCCGGTTGTAGCTCACCTTGTAGGCACGCCCCACCGGCGAGCCGACGTAAAGGCTGTTACCCCCATATTGGTTGTACGCCTGCCAGGTCGAGTCCGAGGTCTGGAAGACGATCCCGGAGTGGCTCGCGTCGTCACGCACCACGAAGTGGATGTGGCTGGCCCCGGAGGTGCCGTCGGTCCGGACGAGCCGGGCGAAGTAGATGCCGGAGACGGCGTTCGCCGGCACCGGCCAGGAGGCCGAGACCGCCCAGTTCCCGCAGTCGACGAGCCCGGTCGCGGCCTGGCTCATGCAGCCCGGCTGGCTCTGCGCCCCGACCGGATTGACCGACGTGATGAGCCGCGCGCCGTTCCCGCCGTAATAGCCCATCCGGTAGATGTCGACCCGGTACGAGGCGGCCGACGAGTCGATCTTGAACTGCACGGTCTCGCCCACGTTGACGCTGATCTGCGTCGGGAAGCCCTGCAGGGCCGAACTGCCGTACCCGGAAATGTCCCAGGTGCTCTTCGGCGTGCCCGCTTTGCTGTTCTCACAAGCGATCGGATTGATCAGCGGCGCACACGCGTCAGCGGCGGCCGGCTCGGCCCCGGCCACGGACAACCCCGTGACGGCGAGGGCGAGAACTAGAAACGTCCTGAGTGTACGCACGCGTATCGCCTCCCAAACGCAGACGCAAAGCATGCGAACGCGCCGACCCCCGAACTGTCGGCTCGGCGACACGCGTGTCCGGCGTGGGCGAAGTGCGCAACTAGTCGGCCCGGTCAGCGCCGCGGCGCTGACCGGACCGGACCCAATTACCGCCGATCAGAGGATTCCGCCTTTTCTCGGGGCGCGCCGGCGGCCCCACAGTGGTCCTTCGTCTCGGACAGGCCGAGCGCGTCGGCCTGGATCTCCGCTTCTCTTCTCGCGGGGGACGCTCAGTCTTCGGTCTCGCCCTACCGTGCGGCTGCGTCGGGTAGGCGCCTGCCTGTTGCGATCAAGCGGCCGTCGCCGGTGAGAATGGGTAGTGTCGATGGGAAGGAGTGGAGATGCCGGCGGGTGAGGTGATTGCGGCGGCGCTGGCCGCCGGGGCGACGGCGGGGATGAAAGACACCGCGTCGGCGGCGGTGAAGGATGCCTACTCCGGGTTGAAACGCGTGCTGCGGCCGTGGTTGCGCGGCGACGCGCGGCAGGCGTTGGAGGCCGACGAGACCGAGCCGGACGTGTGGGAGGCCCTGATCGGCGACGAACTGGACGCGTCCGGCGCTGTCGAGGACGAAGAGGTCCTGACCGTGGCGCGGCGGTTGCTGGCACTGGTCGATCCGGACGGCTCGGCGGCCGGCAAGTTCCTGGTGGACGCGCGCGAGGCGAAGGGTGTGCAGGTCGGTGACCACAACACCCAGCACAACACCTTCTCCTGATTCCGAACCATCGCCTCCGCCGATGCGGGCCGAGGTGGACGCCCGGGACGCGAAGGGCGTGCAGGTCGGTGACGGCAACACCCAGAACAACTTCTTCTCCGGTCAAGAGCCAGTCGAGTGGCCGGTCCGGGTCGGGATCGTCCCGCAACCGGCCGCCTCCTTTCAGGGCCGGTCGACGGCCGGCGAACTCCACACCTCCCCAGCGGCTGGGGCGGGCACCCGGCTGTTGTCCGGTCTGGGCGGGGTCGGCAAGACCCAGCTGGCGATTCATCTCGCCGAGCGATTGTGGAGCGGCAACCAGATTGATCTGCTGCTATGGGTAGCGGCCGGTTCCCGGCAATCGATCATCACCGGATACGCCCAGGCCGCGGCCGACTTGGCGCTGCGCGGTGTGACCGGTGCCGACATCGAGCAGGACGCGGCTCGTTTCCATGCCTGGCTGGCCAGCACGGACCGGCGGTGGCTGGTCGTGCTCGACGACCTGACCGCCACGGCCGACCTGCAGCAGCTGTGGCCGCCCGGCCGACGCTCCGGTCGTACCGTGGTCACGACCCGGTTGCGCGGCGCCGGACTCGACGGCCCCGAACGTCGGCTGATCGCGGTCGGCACCTTCTCCCACGAGGAGGCCGTCCATTACCTCCGAGCCAGGCTCGGCGACACCCGCCTGGCCGATGACCCGGCCGGCGTCGCCGCCGATCTCGGCCGCCTGCCCCTCGCCCTGGCCCAGGCCGCCGCGTTCCTGCGCGACGAACGGGTGACCTGTTCGGAATACCGGCGGCGTTTCGCCGACAGCCGCGCCCGCCTCGACGACCTGGTCCCCGATCCGAGCGGGTCGACCGGGCTGCCGGATGACTACCAGCGCACCGTCGCCGCCACCCTCGCCCTGTCCATCGACGCCGCCGACGCCACCCGCCCGGCCGGCCTGGCCCGCCCACTACTGGAGCTGGCCAGCGTGCTCGATCCCGCCGGCATCCCCACCTCGGTGTTCACCACCACCGCGGCCGGCAACTGGCTGAGCTACCGGTGCGGCCGCACCTCACCCCTCGTCGACGAGAGGACGGTGCGCTCCGGCCTGCAAGTCCTGCACCGGCTCAACCTCATCACCGCCACTGCCGAAGCGGTGACCGTGCACGCCCTGGTCCAACGCGCCACCCGCGACACCTGTACTCAAGACACCCTGGCCGACACCGCCTGGGCAGCCGCCGACGCCCTCACCGAAATCTGGCCGGACGTGGAACGCGACACCGCCCACGCTCAACGCCTGCGCAGCAACACCACAACCGTGCGCCACCACGCCGGCGACAGCCTGGTTCAACCCAGCCCTCACCCGGTCGTCAATCGAGTCAACCGCAGCCTCGGCGAATCGGGGAACCCGGCTGCCGCGATGAAAGCCTTTGAGCAACTTCGTGACGACCTGCTGCGGGTACTCGGACCTGACCACCTCGACACCCTGACCACCCGTAGCAATCTCGCCCACTGGCGCGGCGAGGCCGGCGACGCCGCTGGTGCCGCCTCCGCCTTCCACCAGCTACTGAACGACCTGCTGCGGGTGGTCGGACCCGACCACCGCCACACTCTGACCATCCGCAACAACCTCGCCCATTGGCGCGGCAAGGCCGGCGACCCGGCCGGCGCCGCCACCGCCGCCGAGGAGTTGCTCGAGGACCAGCTGCGCGTGCTCGGACCGGACCACCCCGACACCCTGGCCACTCGGGGCAACCTCGCCCACTGGCGCGGCGAGGCCGGGGACGCGGCCGGCGCCGCCACTGCCACCGAGGAGTTGCTCGACGATCAACTGTGGGTGCTCGGACCCGACCATCCGGCCACCCTGCACACCCGCAAGAATCTTGCCTCTTGGCGCGGCTGGACCGGGGACACCGCCGGCGCCGTCGCCGCCTTCCGACACCTACTCGAGGACCAGCTGCGCGTGCAGGGACCCGACCACCCCGACACTCTGGACACCCGCAGCAACCTCGCCACCTGGCGCGGCCGCGCCGGGGACCCGGCCGGCGCCGCCACCGCGACCGAGGAGTTGCTCGGCGACCAGCTGCGCGTGCTCGGACCCGACCATCCCGGCACCCTGGCCACTCGGGGCAACCTGGCCACCTGGCGCGGCGAGGCCGGGGACCCGGCGGGTGCCGCCACCGCCACCGAGGAGTTGCTCGGCGACCAGCTGCGCGTGCAAGGACCCGACCACCCCGACACCCTGGTCACCCGCAGCAACCTCGCCACCTGGCGCGGCCGCGCCGGGGACGCGGTCGGCGCCGCCACCGCCTTCCAACAGCTCCTGAACGACCAAGTGCGCGTGCTCGGACCCGACCACCCCGGCACCCTGAACACCCTCGACAACCTCGATTACTGGCGCGGCCAAGCCGGGGAGGACTCAGACCACACTCTGTGATGTCAGCGCCGGGTGCGGAGCATGCGGCGCAGTTCGTCGGTGACCTCCAGGACCGTCTGGCGTACCACCGGGGATACGCCGGCGGCGGTCTGGTCGGCTCGGGTCAGGAAGTCGGCGTCGATGGCGAAGCGGGGGAGCAGGCGTCCCGAGTAGACCATGGACGGAACCATGCCGCCGCGGTCGAAGGTGGGCAGCAGGGACAGGTAGCTCGGGCCGAAGCCGGACAGCAGATGGTTCTGGCCGGGCCGCCAGAAAGCGGTGGTCACCGTGCGCACGGCGCTGAGCGGGACGGCCCGGTCGACGGCCAGCATCTGCCACATCGCGGACTTCTCGGCGGCGTCGGGGCGGGCCGCCCGCACGGCCAGGGCGCGGTGCGAGGCGTCCGGGTCGGGGTCGCGCTTGAGCAGGTCGTCCACCTCGGCCCGGGTGTCGCCGCCCAGCTCGGCCTTGCGGATCAGCAGGCGCCACGACAGGTCGACGTCGGCGCCGGACTGCAGCATGGCCACCGCGTCGAGGTCGGGGGCCGAGCGGGCCAGGCCGCGCAGGGCCACCTGGCGGCGGGCCGGCTGCTCGGCCAGGCGGGCGCAGAGCGCGAAGAACTCGGCCATCAGCGCCGGGCGGTCGGTGTCGCCGGCCCAGTACTCGGCGGCGTCGCCGGCCAGGCGCAGGTACGGCTCGACCACCGTGTCGGCCGTTTCGACGGCCAGCACGGACGCGACGCAGCGGACCGTCTCGGCCGGGGTCGCCTCGGCGTTCGTCAGCATGTCCCAGACGGTGGCCACGGCGACGCCGCGCGACACCGGCGTCGGCAGCGCGCCGGCGTCGTCGATCAAGGTCGGCCGGTCGGTGGCCGACGGGCGGGTGGTGGCGAACGTCAGGTCCTCGTCGTTCACCAGGTAGAGGTCCGCTCCCTCGGGCAGCGTCACCGGGGTGCTTCCGCCCCGCACGTCGACCCGGGCCAGAGCGGTCCGGGTCAAACCCGCCGGACCCCGGTCGTACGCCCCGACGGCCAGTACCTGAGGACGCGGGGGACCGGCCGGGCCCGTCCCGGTCAGCGTCCGGCCGTCGAAGGTGAAACGGTCGGTGCCGGCCGTCTCGAGCCATCCGGCCCGCCACGCGTCGAGGTCGCGACCGGACGCCTCGGCCAGGGCGTCCATCAAATCTTGCAGGGTGGTGCTGCCCCACGCGTACCGGGCGAAGTAGCTTTTCATGCCCGCCACGAACCGCTCCTCGCCCACGTAGACCATGAGCTGGTAGAGGACCGCGGCGCCCTTGGGGTACGTGATGGCGTCGAAGATGGACGCGGCCTCGGCCACGTCGCGCATCGGCTGGCGGATCGGATGCGACATCGGGCCCTGGTCGGCCAGGTACGCGATGAGCTTGTCGCTGGCCAGCATGCCCACCCGGGCGTCGGTGTGGCGGGTGGCGCGCTCGGCCGCCCAGTAGCAGGCGAACTCGGCGAACGCCTCGTTCAGCCACAGGTCGTCCCACCAGCGCATGGTGACGATGTTGCCGAACCACATGTGCGACAGTTCGTGCAGCAGCACGACGGCCAGCGTCTCCCGCTCGGCCGGGGTCGGCTCGGAGCGCCGCAGGAACGAGTCCTCCCAGGTGACGCAGCCCCAGTTCTCCATGGCGCCGCCGAAGTCGGGCATGAACATCTGGTCGTACTTGCGCTGGGGGAACGGCATGCCGAAGACGTCGGCGAAGAAGGCCAGACCCTGCTCGGTGACGGTGAAGATCTCATCCGCGTCCCGGTCGAGCACCGCGGCGAGCGAGCGCCGGCAGAACAACCCGAGGTCGTGGCCACCGGCCTCCCGCCGTATCTCGTGCAGCGGGCCGGCGTTGACGACAGTGTTGTACGTGGCCAGCGGCGGAGTGTCGGGGAAGGCCCACACGCGTACCCCCGCAAGCTCGTGAATCTCGGGGTCGCCGGTGTTGGAGCCGACGATCCACTGATCGGGAGCGGTCACGGTGAAGGCGTGCGGCGCCTTGAGGTCGGGCTGGTCGAAGCAGGCGAACAGGTGGCGGGCCTCGTCCGGGGCGAAGGTGGTCCAGACGTAGACCTCGCCGTCGGCCGGGTCGACCGACTTGTGCACACCGGGCCCGTCGGCCGTGTCGGTCTGCCGGGTCTCGACGCGCAGCGTGTTGCGCTGGGCCAGATCGGACAGGAGGATCCGGCCCTCCTCCGCCTCGGGCAGCGGCTTGCCGTTCAGGGTCGCCGAGAGGACCGGTGCGACGCAGTCGGCGAAGGTGGACGCGCCGGGCTCACGACAGGTGAAGGTCACCGTGGACACGCAGGTCACGCCGGGTCCGGTGGGCAGCTCGGTGAAGTCGATCGCGATGTCGTACCGCTCGACGGCGATCAGCGCGGCCCGCTGCTCGGCTTCGGCCTGGGTGAGACTCCGGGGGTCCATCCGCCCGATATTAGGCGGCACCCCCGGAGTCTCGCGCCCCTTTAAACGCGGCCGTCATCCGCAGGCCGCGGTTCCCAGCTTGACCGTGCTCGGCGGCGTGGCGGTTCCGTTGGCGACGAAGCCGATCGTCACGGAGGCCCCGGCGGCCAGGGCCGGGCTGCTGCCGGGAGCGGCCGCGGTGACGGTGGTGCCGGACTGGGTGACGGTGGCGTTCCAGCCGCTGCCCAGGGTCACGCCGGCCGGCCACGCCCAGGTCGCCGTCCACGGGTTGACCGCCGCGGTGCCGGTGTTCTTGATCGTCAGGGAGCCCTGGAAGCCGCCCGGCCACGCGTTGTCCTGCTTGTAGGTGGCCGTGCAGGCCCCGGCCGGCACCGGCGGCGGCGTGGTCGGGCCGCCGTCACCGCCGCCGCCCACGGGCGCGATCAGGTACGGCTGGATGATCGCCTGCTTGGCGGTGTTGATGGTCGTCCAGTCGTCGTTGGCGATACCGCCGGTGTCCCCCGAGTTCGGGTTCCACGACCAGTAGGTGAACGACATCCCGTCGGCGCCGGTGCCGGTGTAGGCGAGCAGACGCTGCAGCCACACCTTGTCGACGTCGCTCTGCAGGGTACTGCCGAATTCGCCGATCATGATGGGGGCGATGTTCTGCTTGTACAGATAACCCCAGTACCGGTCCCAGATCGCCGGCATGTTGGCGGGATAGGACGGATCGTCGAACCACTTCTGGTGGAAGACGGAAGTCGCGTATTCGTGCGGCGAGTAGACCAGGCGGTTGGCGACGTCGAGACGTACGGGAAATTGCCCGGCCTTGGAAAGATTGCCGCCCCACCAGCCGCAGTCCTCGTCATTGCTGGGGTCGTTGTCCCAGACGTTCGAGAGGCCACCGCTCGGACAGCTCACACCCTCCACGAAAATGAGCCAATTGGGTTGTACGGACAGAATGGCGTTGCCCGCCCGTTCGGCGGCGAGCCGCCAGTCGCGGGCCGGGTCGCCACAACCCCAGCAGGAACCGGTGGCGGCCGGGTTGGTGCCCTCGGCGTGCGGCTCGTTGTGCAGGTCGGCGCCGATGACGGTGGTGTTCCCGGCGTAGCGGCGGGCCAGCGCCTGCCAGTTGGCGATCCAGGTCGACTCGGGAACGGCCGAGGTGTACCAGAGGGCGGTCTGCCCGGCGGCGGTCGGCCGGTGCCGGTCGAGGATGATCCGCATGCCCTTGCCGCCGGCGTAGTCGACGACCTTGTCGAGGATCTGCAGCGGCGACAGCCCGACCAGGTCGGGGTTCACGAAGTCGTTGACGCCGCTCGCGGTGGCGCCGCTCTTGAGCGCGTCGTCGGAGAACGGCACCCGCAGCGTGTTGTAGCCGAGGCGGGCCATGGTGTCGAGCTGGGAACGCCACGGGTTGCTCGACCACAGACCGTGGAAGGTCTTGTTGTCGGTCTCCATGCCGAACCAGTTGATACCGGTCAGCCGGACGGTGGCGCCCGTACTGTCCACGATCTTGTTTCCGCTGGTGTGCAGGTAGCCGGTGCCGGTCCCGCCGGCCGCGGCGACAGCGGGCGCGGCGGCGGGCACGGCCGTGAGGCCGGCCGCGACCAGACAGACGAGGGCGAGCTTCCTCTTCAATGCTGACACTGGTCACTCCATTCAATCCAGTGATAGGCATCGTTACATGGGAGCGCTCCCAGGGCAATAGGAACGTGCGGCGGCGCGCCAAGGCCCGGGGGCGGCGGCTTCGAGGGTGGCCAGGCCGGCGTCGGCCGGCTACGGCCGGGCCTGTCCGGCGACGAGGCGGATGGTGAACCCGTCGGGACTCTGACCGAAGGTGACGAGGCTGCAGGACTGGAAGGCGAGCCACAGGCCCAGCCCGCCGCGGGAGGCGGCGGCCGAGGTGGGGAAGAGGCCGGCGAACGGCGCGTCGGGCCCGTTCCCGGCGTCGGCCACGGTGACGAGCATCCGTTGCGGTGAGCTCCACAGCCGGACCGTCATCGGTGGCGTCCCGTGGTGGATCGCGTTGGACACCGCCTCGGAGGCACCCAGCACGAGCCCGCGGACGTCGTTCTCGGCCAGCGCCGTCGCCCGGCCGGCCCGGGCGATCGCGGCCCGCACCTGCGCGGGAAACGGGTCGCGGAACGTCGCCACCGGCGCGGTGCCCTCCAACGGGTCACGCCAGGCCGACCGGCGCCCGCCCAGAAACGTTTCAGGAACGACGAAGCCGGGATTTTCCTCATGCGCCGAGCCCTCGACGAGGAACGGATGTGTGCTCCGCACGTCAGCCATCACCTCGGCCGGAGCGATGCGCGTGTCGTACGGGCAGAGACCCCAGACGGGAAAGTCGTCGAACGCCCGGTTGACGGCCGCCTCGTACCGAGCCCACCATTCCCACGGCACCCCGGTCCCCGGATGCGGCACCTCACCGGCGACGCGAACCTGCGCGGACCCGGCATTCGCGTATTCCCTGAGCATCCGCTGGTAGCGGTCGATGGCGGAGGCCGGCCGCGCGAACTGAAGCTCGGCGTCGACATATCTGATCCCGCCGCCGAAGACGTCGGCGACCAGCGCCTGGTTATGGCTCGCAAACGCCGCGACAACCGGCTCACCGGCTTCGAGCCCCCCGGCCAGAAACGGAACGACGACGTCAAGAAAAGCCTGGTCGGAGTCATAGAAGGCGGCTTCGTGAAAACACCCGCGATACCCGGCCGCCGCCCCCGACCTTATGCGGCCACGCCCCGCACCCGCTCCCGTGCGGCTGTGCCCGGCGGCTGGGTCTTCTCCTGTGTGGCTGTGCCCGGCGGCTGGGTCTTGTCCCGTGTGGCTGTGCCCGGCGGCTGGGTCTTCTCCTGTGCGGCTGTGCCCTGCGGCTGGGTCTTCTCCTGTGTGGCTGTGCCCGGCGGCTGGGTCTTCTCCTGTGCGGCTGTGCCCTGCGGCTGGGTCTTCTCCCGTGTGGCCTTGCCCTGCGGCTGCGCCCGATCCCATGTGGCTACGTCCGGAGGTCGTGTCGCCCTGTCGGCGACGTCTATGCGGCCACGCTGCCCGATACCCGGCTCCTATGCAACCAGGTCACACGATCGGCATCGTCCGAACGGCGGAGTGGGCGTGCCACACGGCGACGTACGCTCCTGAGCGCCCGGACGCGAAAGGATCTCATGAATCGCCACGACCGGAGCGTCAACGGGACGGTGGTCCTTTTGGCGTCAGCCATCGTTCTCAGCCTCGGCGTGTCGGTGTACGCGGGTTTCCAGCTCGGTCACGACGACGACCGCACTCTGGGCGTCACCACCCAGCCCGTGCCGTCCCCGATCGAACCGGCCGGCTACCCATCGGTCCCGGTCTCCGTGGCCCCGGCGCCGGCGTCCCCCTCCGCTTCCTCCGCGGTCCGGTTGTCACCACCACCAGCGTCCTCCGCCCGGTTGTCCCCATCGCCCGGTTCGCCACCCACGTCGCCTTCCACCGCGCCCACCACACGGCGGCCCGCCCTCCCGGCCTGGACGGAGCGGACGATCACGAGCACCAGCGTTCTCACCTCCGGCCAGAGCTGGTCCACGAACCGTTTGGCCCTCACCGTGACCCCCGGCGGCGATCTGGTGCTCCGCGACCAGGGCCGTCCGGTCTGGCGAACCAACACGACAACCGGCGTCAAGCTGGTCATGCAGAACGACGGACACCTGGTCCTGTACGACGCCGCGAACAGCACCGTGTGGAGCAGCGGCACCGCCGGCAACCCCGGGGCGCTCCTGCTCCTGAGGGCCAACGGTTCCATGGCCATCACCGCCAACGGTCGCACTCTCTTCCAGGTGGGGCCGATTTAGGCTTCGTTCATGACTTCTCTTGCTGCCCGCACCATCGCAGCCCTCCGCACCGAGCACGACGACCTCGCGGCGGCCGTCGCCGCTTTCACGCCCGCCCAGATCGAGGGCCCGTCCGGCGCCTCCAACTGGACCGTCGCCGAGGTGCTGTCGCACCTGGGCAGCGGCGCCGAGATCAACCTGGCCGTCCTCCGAGGCGCCACCGGCGAGGCCGAGGCCCCCGGCCCCGGCTTCAACCAGAGCGTGTGGGACCGGTGGAACGCCCTGACCCCCGAAGCCCAGGCCACCGGCGCGATCGAGTCGAACGCCACGTTGGTAGCCGCCTTCGAGGCCCTGACGCCGGAACAGCACGACAAGCTGACGATCAACCTCGGCTTCCTGCCGCAGCCCATTCCGCTCGCCTCCTTCGCCGCCATGCGCCTCACCGAAGTCGTCCACCACGACTGGGACGTCCGCGTGGCCGCCGACCCCACGGCCGCCCTGGCCGACGCCCCGGCCGCCCTGCTGGCCGAGCACCTGGCCGGCGGCCTGAGCTTCTTCCTGGGCTTCATCGCGAAGACCGACGCGGTAACCACCCCCGCCGTCATCGAGATCAGCACAACCCCGTACCGCATCGTCCTGAACGACGGCGCCCACTTCACCACTGACGAGACCCCCGCAACGGCAACGTTCGAGGGCCCGCTGGAGGCCGCCATGCGCCTACTCGTAGGCCGCCTGACCCCACCACACACCCCCACTGCCGTGAAGGTGACCGGCAACATCACCCTCGACGACCTGCGCGCCGTCTTCCCCGGCTTCTGACACCACGCAGAGCGCCGTGGGTACAGGCGCGGACACGGGTGCGGCCGTCGGTGCGCTGTGCCGAGCGCGCCCGGCGGCTGCTGGCGGTGCCTCCTGCCGGGTCAGAGACGCGGAAGGTGGCGTCCTCCCGCTCGGCCGCGCTGGAGCCAAACTGATCGGATCGGTGCGGGGCAGCTAACGCCGCGGCATGCCGTTCAGCGGAGGCGCTGCCGGACACCGACAGCGGTAAGCGCCGACACCAGCAGGAGCGTCGTCGCGGTCACGACCGTGCCGGGGCGAGGTCCGTCGGGCAGGAGTCCCATGTAGTCGAGACCCCCGACATCGTTGATCACCAGGTACCAGAGCAGTGGGTAGACGG
This sequence comes from Actinoplanes sp. NPDC048988, assembly GCF_043197815.1. Taxonomy (NCBI): domain Bacteria; kingdom Bacillati; phylum Actinomycetota; class Actinomycetes; order Micromonosporales; family Micromonosporaceae; genus Actinoplanes; species Actinoplanes sp. NPDC048988. Next base: position 111,201 of record NZ_JBICTW010000012.1, read on the forward strand.
CTTGGAAGAAGCGTTGCGTCCGGCTGATGACGCCCAGGGCCAAGGCCAGCGCCGGGATGAAGAGCGCCCCGGCCAGCCACTCCGCGAGGCGACCGTCCACCGCCATGGCGAGACCCGGACCGATCCCCACCACGGCTGTCAGCGCGACACCGCTCAACCATTGCGCCAGCACGCGGACCACCGGCCCGGGGCAGGCATCGAGCAACCCCTCGGCGCCATGCTCGCGGGCTTGGCAGCCGAGCCGTGACCAGATCAGCACCGGCCAGATCCATGCCGCCGCGAGAAGCCCCGACGACGCTGCCGGCGCGGCAATACCGGCCACGACGAGCGCCAGCGTCGCGAGCCACCACCACTTCGATACACCGCCGATGAGAATGCGTACCTCACCGACGACCACCCGCCCGAAGCCCCATCCACGCCGAGCCGGACCGCCTTCGAGCTGGGCCAGCCGGGTGATGCCCGGAACCTGCACGGTGGTAGCGGGCGGCTGTGTCACGTCAGGTGGTGCGATCCCGGCGGTCAGTGCTGCTCCGTGATCCGGCGGCGTCATGGTGAACCGGGGTGTGCCGGTGTGGCGGCGAGCCCGGTCGAAGCGGTCGAACCAGAAGGCCGGCAGCAGAGCGACGGCAGCAGCCAGAGTCACCAGCAGAAGACGCTGGGCGGCGAAAGCCGCCGTGAAGTCAACACCGGACCAGGGGACCGGGCGGGGTGGACTGTCCAGGTACATCAAACCGAGCGCCAGGTCGGTGACTTTGAACCCCTGAGCGGCCAGGTCGCCGCGCAGGGACTCGGCGAAGGCGTTGACGCCCAGGCCGCCCAGGGGAGCGTTCCCCGATTGACCTGCGATGACGGCGACCAGAGACACGAAGAGCCAGATGATGTTGCCCAGACCGCCACGCAGCACAGGCGTGGTCTCGAAGACGATCGCCGCCGCCGCGCACACCGCCAGCACGGGCAGGGTGCAGAGCAGGAACGGTGTCAGCAGGGCGACCACGTCGACGGCGCGGGACTCGCCACGCGCCAACTGCATGGCCAGCGCGGCGACGGCCAGTGCGGCGGCCATCGAGGCGAGCACCAGGAAGTTGCTGAGGAACTTGCCGATCAGATAGTCGACGGTACGCATCGGGGTAGCGGCCAACAGCTCGCCCACACCGGTCTGCCGGTCACGGGCGACGGCCGTACGTATGACGTAGAAGCCCCCGGCGGAAAGCCACAGTGCTCCGGCCAGCGCGGTGACAGTACCGACGTACGCGCTGTTGTAGACCCCGCGGTAGGAGCCGGCGTTGACGATCGTCCAGTGGTCGCCGGCGGCCGGCACGGCGAGATAGCCGAGCCCGACGGCCGCGAGAAGAACGATGGCGTAGGCCGGGCGTCGCGCCCGCTCACGGAAGTCGGCGACAGCCAGCGCGGCCCACGTCCCCGGCCTCATCGGACCACCTCGCGGACGTCGCCGATCACGGCCAGGTAGGCATCCTCGAGGTCGGGCCGGATCGACACGGCATCGGGCGCCGGCGGATCGGGGGAGAGCAGCCGGAGCCGCACACCCTCGGCCGTACGCACCATTCGGCTGACCGTGTGCCGGGCCTGGACCGCGGCAAGTGCCGACGGCGGGACGATCAACTCCCACACTTGGCCGGCCACGGTCTGCACCAGATCGCCCGGACTGCCCCGGCGGAGGACGCGTCCGTGGGCCACGATGGCGATGTCACCGGCCACCGACTCGATATCGGAGACGATATGGGTGGACAGCAGCACGAGCCGGTCGGCCGCGAGCTCGCTGAGCAGGTTACGGAACCGGACGCGCTCCTCCGGGTCGAGACCGGCGGTGGGCTCGTCGATGATCAGCACCCGTGGGTCGGTCAGCAGCGTCTGCGCTATGCCCACCCGGCGCAGCATGCCGCCCGAGTAACCGCCGAGCGGGCGCTTGGCCGCCTCGGTGAGATGCATCAGTGTCAGCAGCTCGTCGATACGGGCGCGGGCCACCCGGGCGGACAAGCCCTTGACCGCTGCCAGGTAGGACAGGAACTCCCGCGCGGTCAGGTGCGGGTAGACGCCGAAGTCCTGCGGAAGGTAGCCGAGGCGGCGGCGGAGCACATCGGGCCTGGCGACCACGTCAGTGCCCTCGAACAGGACCCGCCCGCTGGTCGGCCTCGTGACGGTGGCGGCCACCCGCATCAGCGACGACTTGCCGGCGCCGTTCGGGCCCAGCAGGCCGAGCACACCAGGACCGAGGCTCATGGTCACCCCGTCGACGGCGCGCTTGCCGCCCCGGTACACCTTCGTGACATCGATCAGCTCGAACATCAGTGTGCCTTCCGAACCTGAGCCGTGCCGTCGCTGCCGGCAGCCACCTCGACGGCGCGCTTGCTGGCGGGGTCGCTGCGCAGACCCGGACGGCCGGGCCCGGCGACCCGATAGGTCTCCGGGCCGGCGGGCAGGACGACGTCGACCGACCCGCCGGCCCTGGCTGACACGTGCTGGGGTGCGGTGGTGAAGCTCAGGCGCACCCGGCCGTCGCGGGACGACACCACGACGTCGGCCGAACGGGCGCCGATGACCTCGGCGTTCAGCCCGGCGTCAAGCCGGAGAGGACCGGACGGACTCTCGACGCGGACCCACGAGTCGGACACCGTCGCGGTGAGGGCGGCGTCGAGACCGACCGCCCGGACGGGGGAGTCGCTGGTCACGGTGACGGCGACCCCGGGCGGCACGGCCACGACGTGCCGGCCGCCGCAGTCGGGGACGAAGCCGCTGCACGTGACGCGCAGCTGGAGAGTGTCGTCGCTGAGCGACCAGGCGGCGTTACCGTCGACTGTGGCTTTGCCGGTCAGCGACCGCTGCACCACGACAGCGTCGCCCGTGCCGGCGACGAGCCGCAGGTCGCCGCCGTCGTTATCGATGATCAGTCGTTGGCCGTCCAGGGCGAACTCGTGCCGGTCCTCGTTCGTTTCGTCGATCGCGCCCAGGTCGGCGCATCCGGTGAGCGATGCCAGCAGGAGCAGTGGGATCAGAGGCGTGAGTCGCATGTGCTCACTGGATCATCGGGCGGGCATGCCGGGCACTACGGCTAGGCACCGGAAAAGAGTATGCCTAGCCATACCGCGCGGCGGCGCGCCGACAACTAGCGTGAGCCAGATGTCGACGCCACACACCGCGCTGGAAGCGGTCACCCGCCGCCGATTCCTGGCGTCCGGGTGGCCCTGGCGAGCCGTTGCCTACATGCTGACCACCGGCCCGGTGGCGGCCCTCGTGGCGGTTCCGATGGTGCTGCTGGGCCTGCCGTGGGCGATCCTGCTGCGGCGGGTCGTGACGTGGGACGATCCGCCGCTCGCCTCGTTGGCCTTTTTACTACTGGGTGGTGGTCTGCTGGTCGTGGGGCTCGGTCCGCTGGTGGCGGTGCCGACTGCCGCTCTCGAACGGCGACGGCTGGGCTTGGTCGACACCAGGCCCGTGCGGTCGTCTCATCGTCCGGCGCCGGGGTCGGACCCGGTCGGCTGGTTGCGCGTCCGCTACACCGAGGCCGCCACCTGGCGCGCCCTCTGTTACGCGATCCTGCTGGTCGGCGCCGTGCCGGTCTGGTACGGCGCGGTGCTGATCCTGCTGGTGGTCGTCGCGGTGGCGGTGGCCGGCCCGTTCCTCGTCGACGGCCACAGCGCGGTCTCGCTCGGCGTCGGCACCGTGACGACGGTCAGCGACGCTCTGCCGTGGGCACTGTTCGGTATCACGTTGCTGCCCGCCGTGCCCTATCTGCTCGCTGCCACCGCCGGGGCGCACGCCGCGGCGGCGAGGCTCTTGTTGTCCGCGACCACCGGTACCGATCTGCGGGCCGAGCTGACCGCTGTGGAGCGGTCACGAGTGCGGCTCGTCGACGCTTTCGAGGCCGAGCGCCGTCGCATCGAGCGCGATCTGCATGACGGCGCCCAGCAGCGGCTGGTCAGCCTGACCTTGCAGCTCGGGCTGGCCCGCGTCGATCTGCCGGGCGACTCGCCCGCCGCTCAGGCCGTCGCGGGCGCGCATGAGCAGGCCAAGTTGCTCATGGCCGAGCTTCGCGAGCTCATCCACGGCATCAGGCCACAGACCCTGACCGAGCTCGGCCTGCCGGGAGCGTTGCGGGAACTGGCCGATCAGGCTCCTCTACCGGTACGGGTCCGCGTCGATCTGCCGGCGCGACCGCCGCCCGGCGTCGAGTCGGTGGCCTATTTCGCGGCGGCGGAGGCGCTCACCAACGTGTTCAAGCACAGCCGGGCCACGACCGCCGGTGTGACGGCCGCCGAGGAGGACGGCGACCTGATCGTCGAGATCCTTGACGACGGCCGGGGTGGGGCCGATCCGGCTCTCGGCACCGGGTTGACCGGCCTGGCCGACCGGGTGGCGGTCGCGGACGGACGCATGCTGTTGTCGAGCCCGCCGGGCGGGCCGACCCTGATTCGGGTGGAGATCCCTTGTCGACCGAGCGACCGATTCGAGTAGTCCTGGCCGAGGACGGCGTGCTCCTGCGGGAGGGGCTTACCGGGCTGATGGGCCGGTTCGGCTTTGACGTCGTGGCGGCTGTCGGCGACGCGGTTGCGCTCCGCGCCGCCGTTCGGGAACACCGGCCCGACCTCGTGCTGACCGACATCCGGATGCCACCGTCCTTCACCGACGAGGGCCTGCGGGCGGCGGTGCAGCTACGGCGCGAGTATCCGGGGCTGGCCGTCGTGGCGCTCAGTCAGTTCGTGCAGCAGGGGTATGCGGCCGACCTGCTCGACTCGCATGGTGGGCGAGGCGTGGGCTACCTGCTCAAGGATCGGGTCGTCGACGTCGAGGAGTTCGTCGCCGCCGTGCGGCGGGTGGTCGGTGGCGGCACGGTCGTCGACCCCCAGGTGGTGCGGCAACTGCTGCGCCGCCATCGCGATCCGATCGTTCAACTCTCATCACGGGAACGCGAGGTGCTTGCGCTGATCGCCGAGGGGCAATCCAACGCCGCCATCGCCCGCACGCTGGTTCTCTCCGATCCGGCGGTCGGCAAGCACGTCGGCAACATCCTCGCCAAACTCGACCTGCCGCCCACCGACGACACCAACCGGCGGGTCCTCGCCGTCCTGGCCTACCTGCGCAGCGACTCGACGCACGACAGCTAGATCACCGGAGGGTCAGAAGACTCGGACGGCGGCTTCGGCGGGGGCCGCCAGGAGGGGTTCGATCTCGTCGTCCAGGCGTACCAGCGTCAGGGAGGCGCCGGCCATGTCCAAGGAGGTGCAGTATTCGTTGACGTAGCTTCGGCCGATGGTGAGGCCCTGGTCGGCCAGGCGCTGGTGGGCTCGGCGGTAGAGGATGTAGAGCTCGCTGATGGGGGTGCCGCCCAGGCCATTGATCATGAGGGCTACGCGGTCGCCGGATTCGTAGGGGAGGTCGGGTACCACGGCGTTGAGCATGTCGTCGACTATCTGGTCGGCTGTGGCCAGCTTGCGGCGTTCGCGGCCCGGTTCGCCGTGGATGCCTACGCCGAACTCGATTTCGTCGGGGCCGAGCTCGAACAAGGGCGAACCCTTGGCCGGTGGGGTGCAGGCGGTCAGGGCCACGCCCATGGTGCGGGTGACGTCGTTGACCTTGCGGCCTATGCGGAGGAGGTCGTCTATGGAGGCGCCCTGTTCGGCGGCGGCGCCTACCGCTTTGATGACGAAGAAATTGCCGGCTACGCCTCGGCGGCCGACTGTGTAGAGGGAGTCCTGGACGGCTACGTCGTCGTTGATCGTGAGGATTTCGCAGCGTACGCCGTCGGCCTCGGCCATCTCCTTGCCCATGTCGAAGGCCATGCGGTCGCCGGTGTAGTTGTTCACCAGGAGGAGGACGCCCTTGGGGGAGGCCAGTAGCTTCGCCGTCTCGTAGACGTAGTCCATCGGCGGGGCGGCGAAGACGTCGCCGGGGCAGGCGGCGTCGAGCATTCCCTTGCCCACCGCCATCACGTGGGCCGGCTCGTGTCCGGAGCCGGAGCCCTGGACGATCGAGACCTTCGACTCCGACGGGGCGTCGGCGCGCATGATCAGGTTGTAGGCGGGGATGTACTTGAGGGTGTTCGGGTTGGCCAGGGCCACACCCTCGAGCATTTCCGGGACGTAGCTCTTCGGATCGTTCACGAACTTCTTCACGACGCCGCTCCTTGCTTCCAGGTCTCGCTGATCCGTTCGGCGATGACCGCCACCGCCATGGCGCCGGCGTCGACCGAGCCTCTGCTGCGTTCGCCGGTGTACGCAGCGCGTCCCCGCTTGGCGACCATGCCGCTCGTGGCGTCCGCGGCCTCCCGGGCGGCGGCCGCCGCGGCGCGGACCGCCTCCTCGGCCGCGGCGCCCTCGCTCAAGGAGAGAGCGAGACGATCCGTCAACGGCACCAAGGCGTCCAACAGCGTCTTGTCGCCGACGTCGGACTGCCCGCGCGCCTTGATCCCCTCGATGGCCGCCCGCAGCATCGCGACCACCAGATCGGCGGTCACGTCCGCGTCGGCCGCGGCTGCGCCGGCTCGGAGGAAAGCGGTACCCCAGATCGGGCCCGAAGTGCCGCCTATGCGAGAAGCCAATGTCATTCCGGTGCGTTTGAGGAAAGCTCCCGAGGAGGAACGGTCCAGGTCGGTCCAGGTTTCCTGGAGCTTTTCGAAGCCTCGGGCCAAGGAGTAGCCGAAGTCGCCGTCGCCTACCACCGAATCCAAGTCGCCGAAGTATTTCTCGTTCTCCAGGGCCGTTTCGGCGATTGTTCGGACCACCCACTCGGTGCGTTCGATGGTCATGGGGTTCCTCCGGGAAGGCAGGCGCGCAGGTCGTCGAGGGTGATGAAGTCGCCGATGTGGGCGGCGGACCGGTTGGCCAGCACCTCGATCGGGGGGCGGCCGGGGTCGCCCAGCTCCGAGACCACCAGCGTGGCCTCCGTGAAGTCCTCGTCGCGGGTGTAGCCGTTCACCGTCACCAGGCAGCCGAGTCCGGCGCCCGTCGCGGCCAGCAAACCGTTCCGGGAATCCTCGACGACCAAGGTGTCGGCCGGCGACAGGTTCAGCCGGTCGATCGTCAGCTGGTAGATCGCCGGGTCCGGCTTCTTCGCCGGCACCACGTCGCCGGCGAAGACCGGCACCGTGTGGGGGCCGATCGCGTTCTCCAGGACCGCCCGTACCGACTCCTCGGCCGACGTCGACGCCACCGCCACCGTCCAGCCCTCCGCCTGGGCCGCCCGGATGACGCGCGCTATTCCTGGGCGGGGCGGTATACGGCCCTCCGCCACCAATTTCCTGAAGGCCGCGGTCTTGGCTTTATGCCAGGTCACCAGCTTTTCCGTACGGTCGGAGTCGCCCACCGCCGCTGCGAACGCCGGATCGTCGAACAGGCTCGCCATCCGTTCCTTGCCGCCGCCGATCCGTAACTTCTCGGCGTACTCCTGTTCGCTCCAATGGGCCGGCAGGCCGAATTGTTCGAACGTCGCGTTGAACGCCGGCAGATGCCCGTGGCGCTCCGTGTCGGCCAGAACCCCGTCGCAGTCGAAGATCAGGGCGGTCACCAGGCCCGCCCCGCGCTGCCGAAGAGGCGGATGTGCCGCCGGGCCATCTCCATCACCGCGGCCCGCTGATGCCGGAACAGTGCCGGCGGATCCCACTTGCTCCGCTCGGCGGCCTCCCTCAGGAACGCCAGACTCGACTGCATGTAGCTCTCCTTGAGCGCCGTCGAGATGTTCACCTTCGCGCAGCCGCGCGCGATCAGGTCCTTGAACTGCTCGTCGGACAGGCCGGTACCGCCGTGCAGGGCCATCGGCACCCCGGTCGCCGCCACCAGATCGCTGACCCGCCGCGCGTCCAACGTGGGCGCCTTCTTGTACTGGCCGTGCGCGTTGCCGATGGCCGGCGCGAAACAGTCGACACCCGTACGTTTGATGAAGTCGACCGCCACCTCCAGCGACTGGATGCGGGACGCCTCGTCCGAGCCGATGTCGTCCTCGACACCCTGGATGCCCTCGATCTCGCCCTCGACATGCGCGCCCGCGCGCCTCGCCTCGGCGACCACCTCCGTGGTCTGCCGCAGGTTCTCCGCGACGTCGAGTTCATGCGCGTCGAACAGCACCGAGTTCCAGCCTCCGGCCAGGCAGTCCGAGATGACCGTACGGTCGGGGCAGTGATCCAGGTGCAGGGTCACCGGCACGTCGGCGTCGCGGGCGAGCGCGTGGACGATGTCGTGGAGCTGCCTCCGCCCGTACATCGAAACGGTCTTGACCGAGGTCTGCAGGATGACCGGCGCGCGCTCCTCGACGGCGGTCGCGACCACCGCCTCGACGCTCAGATCGTTGACGATGTTGAAGGCGCCGACCCCGTAACGGCCGGCCAGCGCGCGATCGAGGATCTCTTTCATCGGCACGACGGGCATGAGCCCAGTCAAGCCACCGATCACCCGGTCGCGGTATGGGGTGAATCCCCCACGAGCCAGCCGCTTTCCAAAGCGGTGACGACGGCGGCCGTACGGTTGCGGGTGCCCGTTTTGCGCAGGACCGCGCCCACGTGTTTCTCCACCGTCTTGGGGGAGAGCCCGAGCCGCGACGCGATCTCGCGGTAGGTCAGGCCCTGCCGCATCAGCTCGACAACTCCCAGCTCACGGGAGGTGAGGGGCGCCGGGGCGGCCGGCGGAAGACCGGGGCTTGCGAGCTTGGCCGTACGGACGAGGGCCGCGGCCGCCGCCTGGGTCAGCGTCTCCAGATCGTCCACGTTCCGGGGCGAGAAGGCCGGCGCGAACGTCACGCTCACCGCGACCACCTCGCCCCGCCACCAGATCGGCACGGCCGCCGCCGAGCCGCGCCGCACCCGGTCGGCCGAGACCAGATGCCCGGAGCGCAACTGCCCGTACTCGGGGATCACCACCGGCCGGCGGCGGCCGAACGCCCGCCCGGTCGCCCCCTCGTCCAGCGGAAACGTGTCGCCGAGGCGGCAGAACGCCCCGTACTCGGCGGCCTTGGTGTAGAAACCGCCGGCCGCGTCGATCAGCGAGACGCTGCCCGCGGCCGACCCGGTGAGCCGCGCCGTGTGCCGCAGCAGCCGCCGCAGCACAGCCTCGAGCCGCAGGTCGCCGTAGACGTCGGCCACCGCCTCCGCAAGCCGGAACTCCTCTCCGGGAGCCACCCGCCGAACATAGCGCACCGAGCGCCGTATCCCCTGATCGAACGGCGTCTGATCGTCCTGTGCGGCGAGCACACGTACGGGGAGGACACGCCGCCGCCCTCGGCGCCCCAGCCGAGGACCGATAGGCTCGGCACATGGGCGTACGGTTCGAGATCCTCGGCCCGGTCCGCGCCTACCGCGACGCCGCTCCGGTGGACCTGGGACCGCCGAAACAACAGGCGCTGCTGGCCCTCCTGCTCCTGAACGCCGGCCGCCCGGTCCCCCTACCCCAGATCATCGCGGCCCTCTGGAACGGCGACCCACCCCCGAACGCCACCGACGCGGTCTACCGTTTCATAGGCGGCTTGCGCCGAGCCCTGGGCCCGTCCGTGATCACCCTGACCGACACCGGCTACGTGGTGAACCCCGCCGAGAACGCCCTCGACGCCACAGCCTTCAAAGCCGCGGCCGCCAGCGGCGACGCCACCCGAGCGGCCGCCCTCTGGCAGGGCAACCCGTTGTCCGGCCTCACCGGCCCGGTCTTCGAGTCCGCCCGCACCCACCTCAACGAGGAACGAGCCCGCCTCACCACACAGCCACCCACCGCCCCGGCCCGCTCCGCGGCCGCTTCCTCCCGCGAAGAGCCTGCCGCTTTCCCCCGCCCCGAGCCCGCCTCTACTCGCGCCGAGCCGTCGGCCTTCACCCGCGCCGACCCCGGGGCCTTCATGGGCGCCGAGCCTGCGGCCTATGCCCGCGCCGAGCCCGTCGGCCCGGGTGCCGCTCAGCCGTCGCCCATCGCTTTACGGCGCACCGAGCACGCACCCGGCCGCGGCAACCCCACGCACCTCGAGCCGCTGCCCTCCCATCCCGGAAGCGCCGAGCCGCCGCCTCTCGACCCGGCGCGCGTTGAGCGCCCCGCGCTCGATCCCACCCGTGTCGAGTCCGCGCGCCTCGATCCCACCCGGGCCGAGTCCGCGCGCCTCGATCCCACCCGGGCCGAGTCCGCGCGCCTCGATCCCACCCGGGCCGAGTCCGCGCGCCTCGAATCCATCCGGGTGGAGTCCGCGCGTCTCGGATCCACCCCTGTTGAGCCCTCGCGATCCGAAGCCACTCGCGTTGAGCGCCCGCAAGCCCAGTCGAATGGCGAATCTCGGGCGGAGCCCTCTTACGCCGAGCCGGTCGATCCGTGGGACGGGCACGACCTCTTCCCGCCTACGATTCCGTAGCCGCATTCCGCGACATCGTTGTCAGCGGGCCGTGGCGGGGCGGGCCGTAACGGGGCGGAGTTGTCTTGCGTCCGGACATGGAGTGTAGGGAGCGGTCGGCCCCGGCGGCGACATCGTCGTCAGCTCGACCGCCGTGGATCCTTGCGGTCATGCGGCCTGGCCTGGCTTGGGCGATTGCCGGCCGGACGGCGACATCGTTGTCAGCTCGACCGCCGTGGGGATCGCGTGCGGGATCGCGAAATGGTCGTCAGCTCGACCGCCGTGGGGATCGCGTGCGGGATCGCGACATGGTTGTCAGCTCGACCGCTGTGAGTCCTTGCGGTCATGCGGCCTGGCTGGGCGACTGCCTGCCGGGCGGCGACATCGTTGTCAGCCGGGCCGCCTTGGGTCCTGTCGCTACGGGCTGTGGCCTGGAGCGCATGAAAACGTCAGCGGGCTGTCGGGGCTCTGCTGTGGAGCGGGGCAAACGGGGTGTGCACCGCCGGCGACATCGTTGTCAGGGTGGGGCTGAGCAGGGTGGAGGGCGGGCGGGACGCGATTGATCGAGATGAATTACTCTGGCTCCTATGAAGAAGCTGGGACATGCCCGTGCGGCGGTCGCGCTGGTGGCCGTGGCCATGATCGCGGTCGGTGGCTGCGCCAAGAAGGACACCGGGAGTACCACTGAGAGTGGCGTCGCGCTGGTGAAGTCGGGTGCGCTGACCACGTGCACGCACCTTCCGTACGCGCCGTTCCAGTCGAAGGACGACAGTGGCAAGGTTGTCGGCTTCGATGTCGCGCTCATCGATCTCGTGGCTACGAAGCTGTCGGTGAAGCAGGAGATCGTGGACACGCCGTTCGAGGGCATCAAGTCCGGCGCCGACCTCAACTCCGGCAAGTGTGATGTGGCCGCGGCCGGTATGACGATCACCGATGAGCGGAAGAAGGTCATCGACTTCTCCGACCCGTACTTCGACGCCACGCAGGCGCTCGCCGTGCAGACCGGTAAGGAGGTCAAGACGCTCGAGGAGCTTGTCGGCAAGCGGCTCGGCGTGCAGGGCGGCACCACCGGTGAGGAGTACATCAACAAGCAGGTCAAGGAGAAGAACCTCAAGATCGAGGTGGTCTCCTACAAGGACCTGGCCGCCTTGCAGCAGGCGCTGGCCACCAACCAGGTCGCGGCCGCCGTCAACGACCTTCCCGTCTGGAACGAGTACATCAAGGCCAACCCGGGCAAGGTGGTCGTCGCGGCCGGCTTCGACACCGGTGAGCAGTACGGCTTCGCGGTCAAGAAGGGCAACGCCGAGTTGCTGAAGGCCGTGAACGACGCTCTTGCGGCGGCTCGGTCGGACGGGACGTACGACAAGATCTACAAGGAATGGATCGGCGAGAAGCCGGCCAGTTGATGAAACTCAGCCGCCGCCGGCGACAGCGGCTCGTCCGCGTCGCCGGCTACGCCGTCTTCCTCGCGGCCGTTCTGGTCGTGATCACCGCCGCCGACTGGGGTCGGCTGTCCGACGCGTTCTTCCGGGGCGACGTCGCCCGCGGCATGTTCCCCGAGGCGATCACTGTCGCGCTGCGCAACACGATCATCTACACGTTGCTGGCCTTCGTCTTCGGCCTGACGATGGGGCTCGTTCTGGCGCTGATGCGGCTCTCGTCGATCCTGCCGTACCGGTGGGCCGCCACGGCGTACATCGAACTTTTCCGTGGTCTGCCGGCTCTGCTCGTGCTCTTCATGGTCGGCTACGGCGTACCTCTGGCCTTTCCCGATCGGGAGATTCCGGGCGGGGTGTACGGGTCGGTGACCGTCGGCCTCGGCCTGACCGCCGCCGCGTACATGGCCGAGACCATCCGCGCCGGCATCCAGGCCGTACCGAAGGGTCAGCTCGAAGCCGCACGGACCTTGGGCATGTCGCACACCCGGGCGATGATCTCCATCGTGCTGCCGCAGGCGTTCCGGATCGTCATCCCGCCGCTCACCAACGAGATCATCCTGCTGACCAAGGACACTTCCCTGGTGTACGTCCTGGGTGTCACCCCGGCGACGATCGAGCTCACCAAGTTCGCGGGCGACACCCTCAACACCAAGGTCAACCCGACGCCGCTGGTCGTGGCCGGGCTGCTCTACCTGGTGATCACCCTGCCGCTGTCACAGGTGGTCCGCGCGCTGGAGCGCCGGGCCGCGAGGGAGAGGTGAGGCGACGATGTCGACCATCGAGATCAGTGACCTGCACAAGTCGTTCGGCAAGCTGGAAGTCCTCCGCGGCATCGACCTGAAGGTGGAGCCGGGCGAGGTCGTCTGCGTGATCGGCCCGTCCGGTTCGGGCAAGTCCACGCTGCTGCGCTGCGTCAACCTGCTGGAGGAGCCGACCGCCGGCTCCATCCGGGTGGCCGGTGTCGAGGTCACCGACCCCGACACCGACATCGACGAGGTACGCCGGGGCATCGGCATGGTCTTCCAGCAGTTCAACCTGTTCGGCCACTTGACCGTCCGCGAGAACGTCACGATCGCGCAGCGCCGGGTGCTGAAGAGGGGGCGTACGGAAGCGAACCGCGTGGCCACCGCCAACCTCGACCGGGTCGGCCTGACCGACAAGGCCGGTTCCTACCCGGCCCAGCTCTCGGGCGGCCAGCAGCAGCGCGTGGCGATCGCCCGGGCGCTGGCCATGGACCCGAAGCTGATGCTGTTCGACGAGCCGACCAGCGCCCTCGACCCCGAACTGGTGGGCGAGGTCCTGGCCGTCATGCGCGGCCTGGCCGCCGAGGGCATGACCATGCTGGTGGTCACCCACGAGATGGCCTTCGCCCGCGAGGTGGCCTCCCGCGTGGTCTTCATGGACGCCGGCGTCATCGTCGAACAGGGCCCGCCGGCGGAGGTCTTCAACAAACCCCGAGAGGCCCGTACGCGGGAATTCCTCCACCGGGTTCTCGAGCCCACCCGAGTCAGCGAAACGGAGATCGGCGCCCACCTGACCGACTAGAGCGAGGCGTTCCGGTCGGCGCCTGGACCGGGTAGGCGATAATCTGGGCTATGTTCGCGAAGCGGATCGTCACTGTTCTGGCCACGCTGCTCGCCGTTCCCGGCCTGGGCGCCTGCGGCGGCACGGCCACCGACACCCGCCGCGACGAGCCGGCCGCGATCGCCCCGGTCCCCGCCTCCGGCGTCCGCACCGTCGGCCGCGACCTGCAGGCCGGCGCCCCGGCGGCCGTCGCGCCGAGGAACGTGCCGGCCGCCTTCCCGCTGCCGCCCGGCAGCCGGGTGACCAGCCTGTCCGACCCCGAGTCCGGCGCCTCGTTCGTGCTGAGCGCGCCGGACCCGCAGGCGGTGCTCTCCTTCTACCGCCGGGAGCTCTCCCGCGGCGCCTTCACCCTGCTCGCCGACCGCGCCGCCGCCGAGACGACCAGCCTGGCCTTCCGCCAGGACCAGGGCTGGGCCGGTACGGTCTTCGCCACCACCCACCGCGTGACAGTGGCCGTCAAGCGCGCTTAGGAAACGGTGACCGTGATGGTGTGCCATCCGGTGGCGCCGCTCGGGAACGGGGTGGCGCGGTCCTCGGTCTGTACCGCGCCCTCGCCGTCGGTGGCGCGGACCGCCAGGGAGTGCGGCCCGGCCGTGGCCGGCCAGCTGTAGCGCCACTGCACCCACGTGTCGACCGAGGGCACCGGTAGCAGCTCGGCCCGCCGCCACGGGCCGCCGTCGACGCTGACCTCGACCTTCGAGATGCCCCGGCGCTGGGCCCAGGCCACGCCGGCGACGGTGACCGGGCCCGCGGCGAGGCGGGCGAACGGGCGCGGCTTGTCGATGCGGGAGGCGGTGCGGACCGTGCCGGCCCGGGCCCAGCCGCGCTTGACCCAGTAGGCGTCGAACGCGGCGAACGTGGTCAGCTCCAGCTCGCTCACCCACTTGCAGGCGCCGGCGTACCCGTACAACCCGGGGGTCAGCATGCGCACCGGGAAGCCGTGCTCGGGCGGCAGCGGCGAGCCGTTCATGGCGACCGCCAGCATGGTGTCGCGGCCGTCGAGCGCGGTGGCGACCGGCGTGCCGATGGTCATGCCCTCGGCCGAGCGGGCCACGATCTGGTCGGCGCCATCCCGCAGGCCCGCTTCCCGCAGCAGAGGGCCCAGGGGTACGCCGAGCCAGCGCGCGGTGCCGATGTAGGGGCCTCCGACCTCGTTGGAGACGCAGTTGAGGGTGATGTCCCGCTCGATCAGCGGCCGGCGCAGCAGGTCGTCCAGGGAGAGCCGCAGCTCACGGTCGACCAGGCCGTGCACGCGCAGCGACCAGGTGCCGGGGTCGATCCGCGGCACGGTCAGCGCGGTGTCGACGCGGTAGAAGTCGCCGGTGGGGGTGGCCAGGCCGGGGTTCGACGGCTTGGCCGCCGACGCCGGGGCGGGGAGCCGAAGGTCGGTGCGGGCCCGGCCGGTCGTCCGCCGGACGACCAGAGCGCCGCCCTCGGCGAGCACCGCCGCGCCCGCCACGAGCGCCGCGCCCCGGAGAAAGGCGCGCCGGTCGCCGCTGGGTGCGGGCGTTGTGGTGGGGCGCGAGTGCAGCAGCCACCACAGGGTGGCGCCGGCGATGGTGGCCGCCAGCAGGGACGGTATGGCGTCGGGGAGCGTGCCGGCGGGCCGCGACAGAGCCGCGGCCGCGCCGGCCAGCCCGAGCACCGCCGCGCCGGCCGCCACCAGGGCGCGGCGGTGCAGTCCGAGGACGCCGGTCAGGGCGGCCAGCCCGGCCAGGACCAGCCCGACCGCGCCGAGGAGCACCGGCTTGTCGTTCGTGCCGAGCTCGCGTACGGCGAATTCCTTCACCGCCGTGGGTGTCGCGTCGATGACCGCGCCGCCGACCGCCACGAGCGGCCCGGCCCCGGGCCGGGCCGCGGCCGCGAACAGTTCCGCGACCGCGATCCCGAGCCCGGCGGCGAGCACCCCGGCGGCGGCGCCGCGCAGGTGGCCGCGCATCAGCTCTTCGGCATCAGGACGGAGTCGATGATGTAGACGTTGGCGTTGGCCGTCTGCACGTTGCCGCAGATCACCGAGGCCGCGCCGTTCACCTTGAAGTCGGTGCCGGAGCCGGCGACCATCAGGTCCTTGCCCTCGAGGGTCTTGTGGTCGCCGGCCAGGTCGGCCGGGGTGAGCTTTCCGGGCACCACGTGGTAGGTGAGGATGTCGGTCAGCGTCTTCTTGTCGGCCAGCACCTTCTTCAGGTCGGCCGACGGGATCTTGCCGAAGGCGTCGTTGGTGGGCGCGAAGACGGTGACCCCGTCGGCCGAGTTGAGGGAGTCGACCAACCCGGCCTGCTTGACCGCCGAGACCAGCGTCGACAGCAGCGGGTTGCCGGACGCCGCGGTCGCGACCGGCACCTGCGCCATCGCCTGGAAGCTGCCCTTGTTGGCCGGGTCGGCCGGCACGGCGGCGCAGCCGCTGCCGAAGTTGACGTCGGCCGCCATGCTCGGCGCCGCGCTGGTCATGTCCGGCGCGGCGCTGGTCATGGTCGGCGCGGCGGCCGAGGCGCCGTCGGTGGAGTCGTCGTTGCCGCAGGCCGCGAGCGAGATGGTGAACAGGGTCGCCGCGGTGAGGGCCACGAGCTTCGGTGCACGCATGAGTTTTACTCCTCCGGATCGGGTTCGTACACCTTTGATTCGGAACAGGTCATGCGCCGGATTGGTCGGAACTCAGGTTAATTTCACGAGCGCCTCCAGCGGGGTGGTCGGGGTGACGGAACTCGGTGCCCGCTCGACGCTCACGCCCACCGCGGACGAGCCGGGCAGGCCCTCGACGATGCGTACGGTCGCCGACTGGCCCACGCCGAGCGCGCCGGCCGAGGCCGGGTCCTGTCCCGAGCGGATCGTCCAGAGCTGGTAGACCCGTCCGCCCGCCGGCGCCGCCCCGGCCGCCAGCATGATCACGCCCGCGTCGTTGAGCCGCGAGGTGGCCACGGTGACCCGGCCCCCGCTGTTCAGCGGTTCCTCGCGGACCACCAGGTCGGGCGCCGTGAGGATGGCCCGGACCCGCGCCTCGCTCGCCCGCGCGGCCACGGCGGCCGCCCGCTCGTCGCGTACCCGCTGGTCCTGCACCTGATAGACCGCCGTTCCGGTACCGGCCGCCAAGAGCACCGCGGCCGCCGCGGCCACGACCGGCCACCGGCGGCGGGCGGCACGCACCCGGGCCGGCGGGCCGAGCTGACGGGTGTTGCGGATCTCGGCCCGCACGCTCTCCCGCAGCCGGGGCGGCGGCACCGACCAGGCGCCGTCGGCCAGCCGCGCGCCGGCCTCCCGCAGTTCGCCGACCTCGGCCCGGCACGCCTCGCAGTCGCGCAGGTGCCGCTCGAAGGCGGCCCGTTCGAGGTCGTCGACCGCGTCCAGCACGTACGGCCCGACGAGGGTGTGCACCTGGTCGCTCATGCCACGGCTCCCGTCGTGAGGCAGTCCCGCAGGCGGATCAGCCCATCCCGCATCCGTGTCTTGACCGTCGGTAGAGGCGCCCCCAACAGCTCCGCCACCTGCGGATAGCTGTGCCCGTGGTAGTAGGCCAGGGTGACCACCTGCCGTTGCAGCTCGGTCAGGCCGTCCAGGCAGTGACGCACCTGACGCCGTTCCAGCCGCACCGCCACCTCGTCGGCCACCTCGTCGAACGGCGTGTCGATCGCCGCCGCGCCGGCCTTGAGGGTCCGGTCCGCCGCCGCCTGCTCCGACCGCACCCGGTCGACCGCCCGGCGGTGGGCGATCGTGAAGACCCACGCGGTCGCCGACCCCTGGGCCGGGTCGAAACGGGCCGCCGAGCGCCACACCTCCACGAGCACTTCCTGCGCGACCTCCTCGGCCTGCGCCGGGTCTCGCAGCACCCGCCGGATCAGCCCGTAGACGCGGGGCGCCACCAGCTCGTACAGCCGGTCGAACGCCTTTTCGTCGCCCCGGGCCACCGCGGCCAGCAGGGTGCCCGCGTCCGGTTGCGGTTCCGGCCCGGGCACCGCTGCCAGGTGCTCCGGGCGGCGGCCGATGCCGCGCTCTGCCATGGTGTCGCCTCTCCGCGGATCGAATCTTCCAGAAAGCGATTCGGTGCCGTGGCTCTCGCGGATGGGTCCGGATTCAGACCGGGGCCATCACGCCGTACAACTCCCGGAGCTCCTCCGGGGTGACGGCCTTGTCGAAGTGCCAGCCCTGGCCCAGGCTGACGCCGAGCGTGGCCAGGGTGGCGGCGTCGGCGGCGGTCTCCACGCCCTCGGCGACCACGACCGCGTTCACCGCGCCGGCCAGGTCGGTCAGCGACCGGACGACCACCGGCAGCACTCGGTCGTCGCCCAGGCCGGTGACGATGCTGCGGTCCAGCTTGATGACGTCGGGGCTGGTCGCCACGATGTGGCGCAGCGACGAGAAACCGGCGCCGACGTCGTCGATGGCCAGGCGCATGCCCAGCGCGCGCAGCGGTGCCAGTACGGCGTGCAGCGCGTCGTAGTCCTCGACCGGGTCGTGCTCGGAGAGCTCCAGCACGACGCGGGCCAGCGGCATCGCGGCCAGGGTCTCCTGGCACGGCCCGGTCAGCAGGGTGGCCGGGGAGACGTTCATCGCGACGTAACCGGAGACCCGCTCCAGGTGGGCCGCGGCCGAGCGCAGCGCCTGGATCTCGAGCCGGTCCCGCTCGCCGATCAGGTCCGCGTCGGCGAAGCAGGTGTCCGGAGCCGCGTTCCACTGGCGGGGGAAGCGGCTCAGCGCCTCGGCGCCCACCCGGCGGCCGGTGGCGAGATCGATGATCGGCTGCAACAGGACGGCCGGGCCGCCGGCGTCGATCAGGGGCAGGAAGCGCTGTTCCAGCTCGGCGTTGCGGCGCCGCTTGGTGATGTCCGGCTCGATGATGACCGCGGCGGCGTGAGCCAGCACCGTCATCAGGGCCTCGTCCCGCTCGGAGAGCTTGTCGTCGGCGGTGAAACCGCCGGCGCAGAACGTGCCGTACACGCTGCCGTCGCTGAGGACCACCGGCACCGAGATGAAGCTGCGGATGCGTGGCATCCGCGCCGCCGGCAGTTTCATCGCCTCGGGGAAGTCCTTGACGTTCGGCATGACCGAGGGCAGCCGCCCGTCCCGGATCGCCTGGCAGAACGACGTGTCCTGGGCCCGCTCGAGGCCGTCGAGGACGAACTTGGGAAGCGGGGTGTCGACCACCTCGAGGTGCTGGGTGGTCCCGTCCATCCGGCTCAGGAAGGCGAAGTTGAGGCCCAGCGACCGCCGGGCGGTCCGCAACAGGCCGGCCACCTGCTCCGCCGCCAGGTCACGCTGTTTCATCACGGGCTGCTTGATCGGCCGGGAGACGGGCGACTTGAGGAGTACGAGTCGTGCCGCGCGACGAATCGATCGTCTTCATGTTGTCGGCCGGGCCAAAGACAAGCGGGGCGGGTGATCGGCAGTCTTTCGGCACACGCAGCACGTGGAGGCACTATGAAGGCTTTGCGATGCGCGGCCGCGGCGGGAGCTGTGGTGCTCCTGGCCGCCTGCGGTGACGACGGCGGCGGGGCGGGCGGGGGCCGGCCGGTCGACGGCAAGACGTTCACGATGGCGGTGGCGGGTGACCCCGGCAACCTCGATCCGCATTTCACCTCCCTGTCGGTCACCGGGCAGGTCGACCGGTTCCTCTACGACTCGCTGCTCGGCTTCGAGCCGGACGGCAAGACCCGGGCCGGGCTGGCCGAGAAGTGGGAATCGACCAGCACGACCGCCACGTTCACCCTGCGCAAGGGTGTGACCTGCGCCGACGGGACACCGCTGACGGCGGCCACGGTCGCCGCGAACATCACCTTCGTGGGCGACGCCAAGAACTCCTCGACCCGGATCGGCCTGTACGTGCCGGCGGGCGCCAAGGCCACCGCCGACGACACGGCCGGCACGGTCAGCGTGACCTCGCCGACCCCGGACGCCTTCCTCGAGCGCAACCTGGGCGCGCTGCCCATCGTCTGCGCCAAGGGGATGGCCGACCGCACCCGGCTGAAGCAGTCGTCCGACGGCACCGGCCTGTACACGGTCGCCGAGGCCGTGCCGGACGACCACTACACGCTGACCCGCCGCAAGGACGTGACCGGCCCGGTCGGCCTGCCGGCGAAGGTGGTCGTCCGGGTCATCACCAACGAGACCACCACGGCCAACCTGGTGCTGTCGGGGGAGGTCAACGCGTCCCGCTTCACCGGGCCCGACAGCCAGCGGCTGCAGGGCGACGGCTTCCTCAAGCGCGACGTGCTGGCGCCCACCGGCGAGATCTGGTTCAACCAGAAGAAGGGCCTGTCCACGGCCGACCCGGCCGTCCGCACGGCGCTGGTCCAGTCGCTCGACCTGAAGCAGATGCAGCAGGTCTTCACCAGCGGCCGCGGCGCCGCCCCGACCGGCCTGGTCGTGCCGGCCAACACCCCGTGCAAGGGCGACAACGTGACCGGCAACGTGCCCGGCTTCGACGCGGCGGCGGGCAAGGCGGCGCTGTCCGGCAGAGCCCTGAAGCTCACCGTCGCCTGGGGCAACACCGGCGGCCCGGGCGCGCAGGCCGCCGCCGAGCTGCTGCAGCAGCAGTGGCGGGCCGCGGGCGTCCAGGCCGAGCTGAAGTCGGTCACCACCACCCAGGTCGGCCAGATCGCGGCCGGGCAGCTCGCCTGGGACGTGGCGATGTTCCCGATCGGCGTGACCCTGCCGAGCCAGCTGGTGCCGTTCCTGTCCGGCCCGACCCCGCCCGAGGGCGCCAACTTCGCGGCCTTCGACAACCAGGCGTACGCCCAGGCCGTCTCCGCCGCCCAGAAGCTGACCGGCGACAGCGGCTGCCCGCAGTGGGACGCGGCCGAGAAGGCGGTGATCAAAAACCTGGATCTGGTGCCGTACGCCAACTCCAACGTGCCGGTCGTCGCCCGCGGGGCCGCGCTCGAACTGACCGAGGGCGACATCGATCCGGCGTCGATCCGCATGCTGGGCTGACCCCGTGGACGCCACCTGGGTGCGATTCGGGGCCCGCCGGGCGGGACGGCTGGTGCTGTCGGTGTGGGTGCTGGTGACCGCCGCCTTCCTGATGATCCACGTGCTGCCGGGCGACCCGGTCCGCGCGTCGCTCGGCCCCACCGCCCCGCTCTCGCTGATCGAGCAGCGGCGTGCGGCGATGGGGCTCGACGACCCGCTGTGGCTGCAGTACGCGCACTACCTGGGCCACCTGGTCACCGGCGACCTGGGCGTGTCCATGACGTCCGGGCTGCCGGTGGACGAGGTGATCTCGTCGCGGCTCGGCTCCACCGTCGAGATGGCGTTGCTGGCCTTCGCGGTGGCGGTGGTGATCTCGGTGCCGCTCGGCACGCTGATGGCCGTCCTGGCCCGGGGCAACCGGAACCGCGACTGGTTCCTCACCTCGGCCGGCGTCGTGGTCGCGACCATCCCCGAGTTCCTGATGGCGGTCGGTCTGGTGTTCGTGTTCAGCGTCCAGCTCGGATGGACGCCGGTGGCCGGGCGGTCGGGGCCGTCCTCGTACGTGCTGCCGGTCCTGGCCCTGGCCATCGGCCCGGCCTTCATGCTGGCCCGGATCATCCGGGTGGAGCTGCTTTCCGTGCTGCGGGCCGATTACATCCGTACGGCGAGAGCCAAGCGCCTGCGACCGGCGGCCATCTACCTGCGGCACGCGCTGCCGAACGCGATCACGGCCACCCTGACCGTCGGCGGCCTCCTGCTCGGGACGCTGGTCGCCGGCACGGTGCTGATCGAGAACATCTTCGCCTGGCCCGGGCTGGGCGGCACGATCGTCCAGTCGATCCTGGCCAAGGACTACCCGACGGTCCAGGGCGTGGTGCTGGTGTACGGGATCGGCGTGCTCGGAATCAATCTGGTGGTGGACGTGGCGCTGGCCGTGCTCGATCCCCGCTCGGCGATCCGGGAGAGCTGATGGCGTTGCTCAAGAAGCCCCTCGGTGTCACCGCCGCCGTGCTGCTGGTCCTGGTCCTGGGACTGGCCCTGATGGCGCCGCTGCTGTGGCAGGAGCGGGCCGACGCCGTACACCCCACTGAGATCCTGCAAGGTCCCTCGGCCGCCCATCCGGTCGGCACCGACCTGCTCGGCCGCGACATCCTGGCCCGCGTGCTGGTCGCGACCCGGCTGTCGGTGGGGCTGGCGCTGCTGGCGACCGGGATCGGGGTGGGCGTGGGTCTGCTGCTCGGCACCGCGCCGACGCTGCTCGGGCGCCGGGCCGGGCGGTGGATCACGGCGGTCGTCAACATCGCGGTGGCGTTCCCGACGCTGCTGCTGGCGCTCTTCTTCGCGGTGATCTTCGGAGTGGGTGCGAAGGGGGCGGTGCTGGCGATCGGCTTCGCGACCGCGCCCGCGTTCGCCCGGCTGACACAGACGATGGCCGCGGCCGTCTCGGGGCGCGACTTCATCGCGGCGGCCCGGATCGCCGGGGTGGGCCGCGTCCGGGTGCTGGTGCGGCACGTGCTGCCGAACATCGCCGAGCCGCTTGTGGTGTCGGCGACGATGGCGGCCGGGAGCGCGCTGCTGGCCTTCGCGAGTCTGTCGTTCCTCGGGCTCGGCGTTCAGGCGCCCGGCTACGACTGGGGGCGGCTGCTGGGGGAGGGGCTGGCTCAGATCTACATTCATCCGGCGGGAGCCCTGGCCGCCGGGGTGGCCGTGGTGGTGGCCGCCATGGCGTTCAACCTGACCGGCGAGGCGGTGGCGCGCGGCTTCGCCGCCATGGACCCGGACAAACCGCGCGGTGTGGTCGCCGGTACGCCGGCGCCGGTCGGGGAAGGCTCCCTGCTCCACGTCGAGAACCTTCGGGTCAGCTATGGCGATGTGACTCCGGTCCGCGGGGTGAGCCTCGCGCTGCGCCCCGGCGAGGCCGTGGGCATCGTGGGGGAGTCGGGCTCGGGGAAGAGCCTGACCGCGTTGGCCATCGCCCGGCTGATCGAGTCGCCGGGCCGGGTGGACGCCGACCGGCTCGAATTCCTCGGCGCGGATCTGCGCCACGGCGACCACCGCGAACTGCTCGGCACCTCGCTCGCCATGGTCTTCCAGGATCCGATGACCTCCCTCAATCCGACCCACAAGGTGGGCCGTCAACTGGCCGAGGTGGTCCGCGAACATCAGGGCGCCGACCGGCGTACGGCCTGGCGCCGCGCCGTCGACCGGCTCGGCGCCGTGCGGATCCCCGACGCCGCGCGCCGCGCCCGGCAACTGCCGCACGAACTCTCCGGCGGCATGCGGCAGCGGGCCATGATCGGGATGGGCGTGATGGCCAGCCCGCGGCTCATCATCGCCGACGAGCCGACCACCGCGCTCGACGTGACCGTGCAGCGGCGGGTGCTCGAGCTGCTGGCCGACGTGCGGGCCGCCGAGGGCGCCGCCCTGCTGTTCATCAGCCACGACGTCACCGTGGTGGGCCAGGTCTGCGACCGGGTGCTGGTCATGTACGCCGGCCGGATCGTCGAGGACCTGCCCACCGCGTCGCTGGCCCGGGACGCCCGTCATCCGTACACCCGGGCTCTGGTCGCGGCCGTGCCCTCGATGACCACCGACCGGGACCGTCCGCTCGCGGTGATCCCGGGACGCCCGCCGGACCCGCACGCGCTGCCGGCCGGGTGCGCCTACGCCCCGCGCTGCCCGCGCGCCACCGGCCGGTGCCGCACCGAGGACCCGGCGCTGACCGTTCACGAGGACGGCCGCCGCGTAGCCTGCTGGCACGCCGAAGCCCATCTGGAAGGAGCAGCATCGTGACACAGTGGACCGAACGCCTGGCCGAGCTCGCCGAGCGCCATCACGTGCCCGGCGCGACCCTCGGCATCTCCCACGGCGAACAGCGGATCGAGGCCGCGTACGGGGTCCTGAACCTCCGTACCGGCGTGCCGGTGACCACCGACTCGCTGTTCCAGATCGGCTCGATCACCAAGGTCTGGACCGCCACCCTGGTCATGCAGCTGGTCCAGGAGGGCAAGATCCAGCTGGACGCGCCGCTCGTCGAGGTGATGCCCGAGCTGCGGCTGCACGACCCCAAGGTGACCATGCGCCACCTGCTGACCCACACCAGCGGCATCGACGGCGACGTCTTCACCGACACCGGCCGCGGCGACGACTGCCTGGAGAAGTACGCGGCGGAGCTGGCCGGCGCGGCCCAGATCCACCCGCTCGAGGCCACCTGGTCGTACTGCAACTCGGGCTTCTCCCTGGCCGGCCGCGTCGTCGAAAAGCTCACCGGCGGCACCTGGGACGCCGCCCTGCGCGAGCGGATCATCACCCCGCTCGGGCTCGAGCACACCGTGACCCTGCCCGAGGAGGCGCTGATGCACCGCGCCGCCGCCGGCCACGTGACCGACGACGGCAAACAGGTGCTGGCCCCGGTCTGGGGCATTCCGCGCTCGGCCGGACCGGCCGGTGCCATCGTGTCCACAGTGGGCGACGTGCTGCGGTTCGCGGTGTCGGGCACGCTTCCCGAGATGGCCGAGCATCAGGTCGACCTGCCGCAGACGCACCTGCTGGGCGACTCCTGGGGCCTGGGCTGGGAACGCCTGAACTGGGGCGGGCACCGGCTGATCGGCCACGACGGCAACACCATCGGGCAGTCCGCGTTCCTGCGCGTCCTGCCCTCGCACGGGCTCGCGGTGACGCTGCTGACCAACGGCGGCAACGCGGCCAAGCTGTACGAGGAGCTGTTCCGGGAGATCTTCGAGTCGTACGCCGGTGTGCCCGTGCCGCATCCGCTCGGCCCGCCGGAGACGCCCGTCGACGTGCCCGTGAGCCCGCATGCCGGCGTCTACGAGCGGGCCAGCATCCGCCAGGAGGTGCTGCCCGAAGGGGTGCTGCGGATCAGCGTGACCGGGCCGATGGCCGAGGTGCTGCAGGAGAAGCCGGTCGACTACCCGATGGTGGCGGTGGAGCCCGACCTGTTCGTCTGTCAGGACCCGGAGACCGGCAACTGGCTGCCGGCGGCCTTCTACCGGCTGCCCACCGGCGAGCAGTACCTGCACTTCGGCGCCCGGGCCACCCCGCGATGCGCGAGCTGACCTTCGAGAACGTGACCGTCCGGTTCGGCTCCCGCCGGCACGGCACGGTCGCGGTCGACGGCGTCGACCTGATGGTGCCGGCCGGCCAGGTGGTCGGCCTGGTCGGCGAGTCCGGCTCGGGCAAGTCCACGCTGGCCCGGGCCGCCGTCGGGCTCGTTCCGCTCACCGCCGGCCGGATCCTCCCCCACCCGCGCGGGGGCGGGCCGGTGCAGATGGTCTTCCAGGACCCGTACTCGGCCCTGGACCCGCGCATGACCATCGGGGCCTCCATCGCCGAGGTCGCCCACGGCCGTACGGACGTGGCCCACTTCCTCGAACTGGTCGGCATCCCGCCGGAGCGGGCCGGGGTCCGCCCCGGCGAGCTCTCCGGCGGCCAACGGCAGCGGGTGGCGCTGGCCCGCGCCCTGGCCGGCCGCCCCGAGGTCATCGTGGCCGACGAGATCACCTCAGCCCTCGACGTCTCCCTTCAGGGCGCGGTCCTCAACATGGTCCGCGACCTGCAACGGCGGATGGGCCTCACGATGCTGTTCATCTCGCACAATCTGGCCGTGGTCCGCTACGTGAGCGACATCGTGGCGGTGATGCGCCACGGCCGGATCGTCGAGTACGGCCCGGTCTCGCTCCTGGAGGCGCCGAAGCACGAGTACACGCGGGAGCTGCTGGATGCCGTCCCCCGCGCTTAGGGTGGCCAGCATGAGCCAGCTGCCGCGCGCCAGCCTCGGCCGGGTCCTCGACGACCTGGGCGCCACGCTGCTCGACCTGGTGCACGGCGACGCCGGCGCACCCGAGCCGATCGCCGGCATCGCCATCCACGACCCGTTCGACGAACCGCACCTGCCCACGCCGGCGCTGGTGCTCGGGGTGGGCCTGCACGCGCCGTCCGACATCGCCGCGCTGCTGCGCACGCTGGGCGGTCACGCGGCTTTGATCGTACGGGCCCCGGTCGCCGCCACCGACGAGGTCCGCGCCGCCGCCGACGAGTCCGGGGTGGCGCTGCTGGCCCTGACCCGGGGAGCGTCCTGGGCCCAGCTGGCCGCGTTGCTGCGCTCGATGCTCAGCCAGGGCGACGTGGGCGGCCCGGAAACCCTCGGCGGCCTGCCCTCGGGCGACCTGTTCGCGCTGGCCAACGCGGTGGCCGCCCTGGTCGACGCGCCGGTCACGATCGAAGACCCGGACAGCCGGGTGCTGGCCTTCTCGGGCCGCCAGGAGGAGGCCGACGAGTCCCGGGTGGAGACCATCCTGGGCCGCCAGGTGCCGGAACGTTTCGCCCGCCTGCTGACCCGCGCCGGCGTACACCGGGACCTGCACCGCAGCACCGAACCGGTGTACGTGACCCCACCCTCCAGCGGCCCCGGGGACTTCTCGGTCCCGCGAGCCGCCGTGGCCGTCCGGGCCGGCGACGAATTCCTGGGCTCGATCTGGGCCGCCGTCCGCGAGCCGCTGACCCCCGACCGCTCCCGCGCCTTCAGCGATGCGGCCAAGCTGGTGGCCCTGCACATGCTGCGCTTGCGGGCCGGCGCCGACGTCGAACGCCGCCTGCGCACCGAGCTGGTGGGAACCGCGCTGGAGGGTGGCCCCGGCGCCCGGGAGTCGCTGGCCCGCCTGGGTTTGGCCGACCAGCCGTTGGTGGTGCTGGCCCTGGCCCCCGCCGCCCCCGAGACGGCCGCCGACCGGTCCGCCCTGGCCGCCGACCGCCAGCGCTTGACGGACGCGCTGGCCATGCACTTGAGCGCGGTCCACGCGGGAAGCGCCGTGGCCCTGCTGGGCGACGTGGCCTACGGCTTGCTGCCGGCGGTGACCGAGGAACGGGCGGTACGGGTGGCCACCGAGTTCCTGGACCGCGTGGGCGACCGGGTGCCGGCCCTGGTGGGAGTGAGCCCGTCCGCCCCCACGGTGGCGGTGCTGGCCGCCGCCCGGGCAAGCGCCGACCGTGCGCTGCGGGTGCTGCGCTCCGGCTGCGGCCAACGGGTGGCCCGCCTGAGCGACGTCTACACCAAGGCGATGGTCCTGGAAATGCGCGACCTGGTAGCCACCAGAGGCGACACCCCCACGGGCCCACTGGCCCGGCTGCGAGCCTACGACGCCGAACACAACGCCGACCTGGTCGAAACCTTGTCCGCCTGGCTGAACGCCTTCGGCGACGCGGTGGCCGCCGCAGCCGCCCTGCATGTACACCCCAACACGTTCCGCTACCGCCTGCGCCGCCTGGCCGAGGTGGGCGACCTGGACCTCACCGACCCCGACTCCCGCTTCGGCGTCATGCTCCAGCTGCGCCTCTTCCCTTAGGAGACCTTCATCGTCAGCAATGCGGTTATCTAGCTGCGCGGGTCCGGACCTTATAGTCGCCAGAACACTGGTCATATGACGAGTTCGGTCTATTCGCCTTCGCCCTTCTCGGTACCAAGATATATGTTCACGCGGATGATGGATTCCGCGTCGTCGGTGGACTTATGCTGTCAGCTCGTCCATCGGGAGCCGCATGCATGAATACTCGAAGCTGGCTGAACCCGCCGGTCAGTACCAAGCTCACCGCCAAGGTGCTGCTCACGATACTCGTGGGATTCATGGTCAACTTGATCTCCACGGCAGTGTCCGACGGGATTACGCTGGCTAAATTGCCCGAGCAGCTCGGCTGGTGGATGATCCTCTTCCCGCTCGCCCTCATCCTTGTGCTCTACGACGTCGCCGTGGACGTTTCCGGTGAACGTAGCCACCTTATAGCGGAGGCCAGGATGCAAGAAAGGTCTCGCATCGAGGTTCAGTCGGCTTGCGAGGAGATGCTGCAGATTAGCACCCAAGTGTTAGTGAAATCCGCACTCTTCCCCAGGAGATCAGGTCCTCTCAACATTCACGTGTTCCTCCGTGACCAGCTTGAGGGCCGGACGATCCTCAGGAAAGATCGCGAGATTCTTTGTAATGTGGAAGAAATGCCGGAAAACTACACGTTGGACTATGTTTTCCCCGACGTGGACGAGCTCGTCATATGTGAGGCCTACAATCAGGATGCATTAAAGTACGAAGTCCTCCCGGAGGATCACCTGAATCGATATAACGAGCGGATCAGCAGAAAGGTCGATCCGAAGATCGGTTGGGTCCTCGCCCTCCCGATCCACTCGGACCACGGCAAGCCGTTGGGCGTGGTGTGCGCCTTCGGTACGAGGCGATTCTTTCCGAATGAGAATTCGCGACGAGTGTTCCAGGAAATCCTCTGGAAGTACAGTGAAATGTTCTTGGTGGCCGAAAGAGCTTCGGAGAGGGCGGCAAGAGGTGGCTATTAATCACCCGATGGAAGACTTCATGAACCAGGCGATCGTCCTGGCGAACAGCGGATCCGCGGCGGGTGATTACAAACTGGGATCCGTGGTGGTCGACCCGAATGGTGACGTGGTCGGTGAAGCTCATACCTCTCTCAAGACGTCGATCGATCCCACTGCGCATGCGGAGATTCTGGCGATCCGCCGAGCTTCTGAAAAGATGGATTCCCGGCTCCTGGAAGGTTGTTATCTGTACAGCACCCTCGAGCCGTGCCCTATGTGTACCTCCGCTGCCATCTGGGCCAAGATGGGCGGCCTTGTTTTCGGCGCCACGCTCGAGGACGCGCTGACGCGAGGCGGAGAATGGAAGAACGGCATTTTCTACTCATGGCGGCAGATCAAAATCAAATCGGCCTTCGTGGCCGAACGTGGTGATCCGAAGATCGAAGTTTTTGAGGGCTTCATGCGTGACAAGTGTGTGGAGCTCTTGCCCGGCGGCGGCTCCTAGCCATGCGGAGCTACGACTACGTTGAAGACAACGGAGGGACTGTCTATGTGTTGCGCGCCTATGTAGAGTCCGACGACTCCGCAATACTGTACCCCGCCTATCAACGTACGTCGTCCGGGCTGAGGCGAATCTGGCACACAGGCGCGCATCGATCCGCGGCCTCTGCTGCGGACTGGCTCGTGGATGCCGGCTGTGTCATTCGGAGCCGCGAGACTGTTTGCGTGGCACAACCCTGGAACTCCAGCCCTCTGTCGTCGGACGGGCCAGACCTCGACAAGGGCTTCCGGGAGTTCGTTGCGCTGGCGGAGGAGAGCGGCGCCAAGCTGTATGCGTACGGGTCCCGGCTTCTTGGGAAGGAGGGTCCAGGATCTGATTGGGATGTTCTGATCGAAGGTCTGTCAGATCCATTCAGGCTTGTTGCGCAGGTGGTTCAGCAGATTCCCGCCGCCCGGTATCGGACCGATGGTGAACTGGCCTCGCTCTTCACGCTGCCGCGCCAGAACGTACCGATAAGCGCAACCGATTTGGTCTCCATTTTGCGCGACGGTCTTCCTTACTTCTACATCCGCGATTTTCCGGTCGACCTCATGAAGGCCGGGCCGGCCCAGGTTCCGGTGATTCCCGATCTGGAGAGGGAGGACATCGATATCGTCGGCACCATAGTCGGCGATGCCGTAGATGCCTACTCCATGCCGCGGCGACTCTCATTGGCGCTCGGCTCCGGTGAGATCGTCTCGGTATTCTTCCTGACCTGGTTTCTTCAGGGGCTCGGAAGAAGGATCGGACAGAAAGTCACGTTCCAAGCGCTGCGGCGTGATCGGCAAGGGAAGTTGTGGTTCGCATCCAGATTTTCTAAGATCACCTTGTTGTAGGAGTTCACATGAGGGCTCGCATCGATGTGTCCGAAGTGGTCTGTTGGCGTCTGACCCTGCACTGCAATCGCGCGTGTGTATTCTGCCTTTCAAGAAGTGGGCCGCGATTCTCGCATCCATCGTTCGATCCGATGGAGGTTCCGGCCCGCCTCGCCGATCTAGGAGTCAAGAAGATCTCCTTCTCCGGTGGAGAGCCGACGACGTTCGAAGGTCTGCCTGAGCTGGTTGAACGCGGCGATGAGTTGGGCTTGGCCCAAGCTCTCACCACGAACGGGGACAGCCTCGAAGGGAGTATCCCGGCGTGGTTCGGCAGGCTCGAGCATGTCAAGCTGAGCTTCTACGGAGATAGTGTTCGTCATGACAGTTTCATGGGTCAGGGACATTATTCGAAACAACTGTCGCTCGCGCGTCGGCTAGCCGCGGAAGCCGACCTGTCGTGCACGGCGAATTTCATGCTCAGCCGGCTTACGTCAGCCGGTCTCAAACGTTTCCTGGACGACGCCACGGCGGCCGGTTTCTTCAGCGTCGTGATCCAGACGTACATCGAGAACAGGCGCGCACGCATCGATGATATGCATCGCCTGGGGCAAACCTCCGGCGTTCTGAAGGCGGTGGAGTCATCGGCGACTGAATACTCCGCATTCTTCAGCGGAGGAGTGCGCGTCCACGATTTCTCGCAGAACGACTGGCTCGTCGTGCTGGACGATCGGCGAAGGCTGGTGCTGCCGTCCAATGAGCAGACTCCCGACCACGTCATGGGTGATCTCTTCGATACGGTCGTCACGACGCTTGCCGGCGACGAGAAAGCCACTCCGGCGGCCCTTGAAGAGGTGTGGGAGAAGCAGAGGTATGGTACTGCGATCCGAGTATTTCCCCATGCGGCCACGGCTTCTTGACGTCGCCTCGACGGAAGGTGCGGGCACGCGCGCCTCGGTGTAACGGACGAGTCGGGCGCCTCTGTCTCGTCGTCGCGCACAATGACACGGACCTCCCGGAAGGGCAGGCTTCGCGCAGGGAGCCGCGAGCCTAGGGGGTAGACCGTGACACGTCGGGCGCTGATCGAGGATCTGGTGGCCGTGGAGACGCCGGAGCAGCCCGCCCTCAGTCCGGACGGGAGCCGGGTGGCCTATGTGCTGCGGGGCGCCGACCGGAAAGCGGACCGGGTCACCCGTGGCATCTGGTGTTCCGGGCGGCGGCTGACCCGGGGGCCGGCCGACACGGCGCCCGCGTGGTCGCCGGATGGGCGGTGGCTGGCGTTTCTCCGTGGTGGGGACGGGGCGGCGCAAGTGTGGCTGCTTCCCGCCGACGGTGGGGAGGCCGAGCCGGTCACCGATCTGCCGTTGGGGGCGGGGGCGCCCCGGTGGAGCCCGGACGGTACGAAGATCGCCTTTGCCGCGCCGGTGGCCATCGGCGGGGCGGGCGCGAACGCGCCTGTTGTCACCGAGCGGCTCGACTACCGGGCCGATGGGGCCGGGCTGCTGCGGGACCGGCGTAAGCATCTGTTCGTGCTCGATGTGGGGGCGCGTGACTGCCGGCAAGTGACCGAGGGGGACTGGCACGCCGGCGAGCCCGAATGGTCGCCCGACTCGACTCGGCTGGCGTTCTCCGCCGCCACCGGCAAGGACGCCGATCTGACGCTTCGTGCTCCGGTGCATGTTCTGGACGTCACCGATCCCAAGGCCCGGCCGGAGCAGGCGGGACTGGCCGACGGGTTCGCCGGGCCGGCCGTGTGGACGCCGCGGGGGGACGCGCTCATTGTCGTCGGCACCACCGGGAAACCCGTCGGGCACGCGCGGCTGCTTCATGTGCCGCTCGACGGTGGGGCGGTGCGTGATCTCGCCGCGGGCCTCGACCGGAACGTCATGGCCGGCGGGCCGGGCTATCCGGGCGCGGTTCCGCGGTTCGCCGCCGACGGGCGGACGGTGCTTTTCTGCGTACGGGACCGGGGTTGCTCCCATCTCTACGCCGTTTCCCTGGATGGCGGGGAACCCCGGCCGATCGTGGCCGGCGCCGGGCGGGTCGTCTCCGGGATGTCGGTCGTGGGTGACACCGCCGCCGTCGTTCTGGCCACACCCACCTCGTACGGGGAAATCGTCACCGTCGACGTGGTCTCGGGCACGGAGACCGTGCGTACCACGCACAACGAGACCGACGTCGAGCTGTTCCCCCGGGTCGAGCGGGAGTTCACGATCTCCGACGGCACCGTGGTGCACGGCTGGCTGATCCGGGATCCGGCGGCCACCGGGCCGCGGCCGCTGCTGCTCGACATTCACGGTGGGCCGCACAACGCCTGGAACGGGGCCGCCGACGACGTCCACCTCTACCACCAGGAACTGGCCGGGCGGGGCTGGAACGTGCTGCTGCTCAACCCCCGGGGCAGCGACGGCTACGGCGAGCGGTTCTTCACCGCCGCCCTCGGCGCCTGGGGCGAGGCCGACGCCCGCGACTTCCTCGAGCCGCTCGACCAGCTCGTCGCCGACGGGACCGCCGATCCGCAACGGCTGGCCGTGGCCGGCTACAGCTACGGCGGCTACATGACCTGCTATCTCACCGCCATCGACGGGCGGTTCGCGGCCGCGGTGGCCGGCGGGGTGGTCAGCGATCTGACCAGCATGGCCGGCAGTTCGGACGACGGGCATCTGCTGGCCGCCCTCGAACTCGGCGGGCGGCCCTGGGAGGAGCCCGCGCGGTACGCCGCCATGTCGCCGCTGACCCGGGTCGCCCAGGTCACCACCCCGACCCTGATCCTGCAGGGCGACGCCGACCTGCGCTGCCCGGTCGGCCAGGCCCAGCAGTGGCACACCGCGCTGCGCGAGCGGGGCGTCCCGGCCGAGCTGGTGCTCTATCCGGGCGGTTCGCACCTGTTCATCCTCGAGGGGCCGCCGAGTCAGCGCATCGACTTCAACACCCGGATCGCCACCTGGGTACGCGGGATCCGCCGAATCGACGGCGACCACTGGCAGCGGCGGCTGGCCGTGCTGGCCGAGCGGCACGGCGTGCCGGGAGCGGTCCTCGGCATCTCCCGGGGGGACGAGCAGATCGAGGCCGCGTACGGAGTGCTCAACGTGGACACCGGGGTAGGGACCACCACCGACTCGGTGTTCCAGATCGGGTCGATCAGCAAGGTCTGGACGGCCACCCTGGTCCAGCAGCTCGTCGACGAGGGCAGGCTGGAACTGGACGCCCCGATCGTCGATGTGCTGCCCGAGCTGCCGCTGGCCGACGCCAAGCTCACCATGCGCCACCTGCTGACGCACACCAGCGGCCTCGACGGCGACGTCTTCACCGACACCGGGCGCGGCGACGACTGCCTGGAGAAGTACGTCGACGGGCTGCGCGACGTGGCCCGGAACCACCCGCTGGGCGCCACCTGGTCGTACTGCAACTCCGGTTTCGTCCTGGCCGGCCGGGTCGTCGAAAAGCTCACCGGCGGCACCTGGGACCAGGCCGTCCGCGACCGCATCGGCACGCCGCTCGGCCTGCGCCGCACCGGCACGCTGCCGGAGGAGGCGCTGCTGCACCGGGCCGCCACCGGTCACCTGCCCGGGCCTACGGTCGCTCCGGTGTGGACGCTTCCGCGGGCGCTCGGGCCGGCCGGACTGATCACCTCGACCGCGGCCGACCTGCTGGCCTTCGCCCGGCTGCATCTGGCCGGCGGGCTGGCCCCGGACGGCACCCGGCTGATCAGCGAGGCCGGGGCCGCCGCGATGGCCGCCGAGCAGGTCGAGCTGCCCGAGAAGCACACGCTGGGCGACTCGTGGGGGCTGGGCTGGATCCGGTTCGGCTGGGACGGGCACCGGCTCATCGGGCACGACGGCAACACCATCGGCCAGTCGGCGTTCCTGCGGCTGCTGCCCGAGCAGGATCTCGCCGTCACCCTGCTGACCAACGGCGAGGGCGCCCGCGACCTCTATGAGGACCTGTTCCGCGAGATCTTCGCCGAGGTGGCCGGCCTGACGATGCCGCGACCGCTCACCCCGCCCGAGCCGCCGGTCGACGCCGACATCACACCGCACCTGGGCACCTATGAGCGGGCCAGCGCGCGGCTCGAGGTACTCCAGGGACCCCTTCTCAGGATGACCACGACGGGTCCGCTCGCCGAGCTCAGCCCCGAGCCGGTGCACGAGCTGCCGATGGTCGCGGTCGACGACGACCTGTATCTCGTGCGCCTGCCCGGGAGCGTCAACTGGATCCCGGCCTTCTTCTACCGGCTGCCGACCGGCGAGCGCTATCTGCACCTGGGCGTGCGCGCCACCCCGAAGGTGGCCTGATGCTGGCCGACATCGAAGAGCTCGTGAACTGCGAGTCGCCCTCGGACGACCGGGCCGCCGTGGCCCGCTGCGCCGGCGTCCTCGCCGGCATCGGTCACCGGCGGCTCGGCGTGTGGCCCGAGCGGATCGTCCTGGACGGCCGCACCCACCTGCGCTGGCGTTTCGGTGACGGCCCGGCCCGGGTCCTGGTGCTGGGACACCACGACACGGTCTGGCCGGTCGGGACGCTGGCGCGTCATCCGTACGAGACAAGCGGTGAGATCCTGCGTGGCCCCGGGTGTTTCGACATGAAGGCGGGCGTCGTGCAGGCTCTGCACGCGATCGCCGCGCTGCCCGAGCGGTCGGGCGTCACCCTGCTCGTCACCGGCGACGAGGAGCTGGGCTCGCCGACCTCGCGCGAGCTCATCGAGCAGGAGGCGGCCGGATGCGTGGCCGCCCTGGTGCTGGAGGGCTCGGCCGACGGAGGCGCGCTCAAGACCGAGCGCAAAGGCGTTTCCCTCTATCGGGTACGGATAACCGGCCGGGCCGCCCACGCCGGGCTCGCCCCCGAGGCCGGTGTGAACTCCACAGTGGAAATGGCCCATCAGGTGCTTGCTGTGCAAGCCCTGGCCGATCCCGCGCTCGGTACGACGGTGGTGCCGACCCGGATGACCGCGGGCACCACGACCAACACCGTCCCGGCGGCGGGGGAGTTCGCGATCGACGTCCGCTGCCGGACCACGGCCGAGCAGCTGCGCGTGGACGCGGCGCTACGGGCGCTCACGCCGGTTCTGCCGGGGGCGCGCCTCACGATCGAGGGCGGCCCCAACCGTCCGCCGTTGGCGGCCGAGGCTTCCGGCGACCTTTACGCACGGGCGGTGGCGGCGGCCGGTCGACTGGGCCTGACGCCGCCGGCGCGGGCCGCGGTCGGCGGCGCCTCGGACGGCAACTTCACCGCCGGCGTCGGGGTACCCACCCTGGACGGGCTGGGCGCGGTCGGCGGTGGCGCCCACGCGGCCGACGAGCACGTCGTCATCGCCGAACTGCCGCGCCGGGCCGCCCTGGTCGCCGCCCTGTGCCAGACGGCGCT
This sequence comes from Actinoplanes sp. NPDC048988, assembly GCF_043197815.1. Taxonomy (NCBI): domain Bacteria; kingdom Bacillati; phylum Actinomycetota; class Actinomycetes; order Micromonosporales; family Micromonosporaceae; genus Actinoplanes; species Actinoplanes sp. NPDC048988. The sequence goes on from NZ_JBICTW010000012.1 coordinate 145,479, forward strand.
CCGCTGCCATGAGTGACCTGCTGACTCCCGCCTCGGCCGCCGATCTGGCCGCCGGCGGCGCCGGTGTGCGCATCCGGCTGCTCACCGAACTGGCGGACCTGGACGCCGTGTACCGGCTCTTCGACGGCATCTGGCATTCCGGCGCGGCCCACGCGCCGGTCAGCCGGGAGATGCTGCGCGCCATGAGCAAAGCCGGCAACTACGTGGCCGGCGCCTACGACCGCACCGGCATGGTCGGGGCGTGCGTGGGCTTCTTCGCCGCGCCGGAACGCCGTGAGGTGCACAGCCACGTCGCCGGAGTGGTGCCGGCCGCCCGCGGCCGGGACGTGGGGCGCGCCCTGAAACTGCATCAGCGGGCCTGGGCGCTCGGGCACGGCGTGACCCGGATCAGCTGGACGTTCGACCCGCTGGTCAGCCGCAACGCGTACTTCAACGTGGTCAAGCTGGGCGCCGATCCGGCCCAGTACCTGCCCGACTTCTACGGCCCGATGGGCGACGCCATCAACGGCGACGACGACACGGACCGGCTGCTGCTCCACTGGAACCTCGCGGCGCCGCACGTCGACCGGGCGGCCCGGGGCGAACGGCGGCCCGGATGCGAGGTGGGCGCGCTGCGCCGGTCGGGTGCGGTCACGGCCCTCGGCCGTACGCCGGGAAACGAGCCGGTCGAGGGGACGGCCGACGGCCGTACGGTGCTGATCGCCGTTCCCGCCGACATCGAAACGCTGCGCCGGACCGACCCGGCGTGTGCCCGCCGCTGGCGGGTCGCGGTGCGCGAGACGCTGGGGCCGCTGATCGACGACGGGGCGACGGTACGGGGTTTCGACCGCGCCGGCTGGTACGTGCTGGACAGGGAGAACCGATGAAACTCACCGGCATCGAGATGCGCCGGATCCGGATGCCCCTGGTGGCGCCGTTCCGCACGTCGTTCGGCACCGAGACCGAACGCGACGTCCTGCTCCTGCGGGCGGTCACCGACGAGGCCGAGGGATGGGGGGAGTGCGTGGCGATGAGCGACCCGCTCTACTCCAGCGAATACGTGGCGGCGGCGGCCGACGTGCTGCGCCGCTACCTGGTGCCGGCGCTGGCCGCCCAGCCGCCGGGAGCGGCCACGGCGGTCGCGCCGGCCCTGCGGAAGTTCAAAGGCCATCGGATGGCCAAGGCGGCGCTGGAGACGGCGGTGCTCGACGCCGAACTGCGCGGCTCGGGCCGCAGCTTCGCCCGCGAGCTGGGCGCGACCCGCGACCGGGTGCCGTGCGGGGTGTCGGTGGGCATCATGGACTCGATCCCGGCGCTGCTGGACGCGGTCGGCGGCTACCTCGCGCAGGGCTACGTCCGGATCAAGCTGAAGATCCAGCCCGGCTGGGACGTGGCGCCGGTCCGCGCGGTCCGCGAACGCTTCGGCGACGGCGTGCTGCTCCAGGTCGACGCCAACACGGCGTACACCGTGGGGGACGCCCCGTTGCTGGCGGCCCTCGACCCGTTCGGCCTCCTGCTCATCGAGCAGCCGCTCGACGAGGAGGACGTGCTCGGCCACGCGGAGCTGTCCCGGCGGCTGAGGACACCGATCTGCCTGGACGAGTCGATCGTGTCGGCCCGCGCGGCGGCCGACGCCATCCGGTTGGGCGCGTGCGCCATCGTCAACGTCAAGCCGGGCCGGGTCGGCGGATACTTGGAGGCCCGCCGCATCCACGACGTCTGCGCGGCCAACGGCGTCCCGGTCTGGTGCGGCGGCATGCTCGAGACCGGCCTGGGCCGGGCCGCGAACGTCGCGCTGGCCGCCCTGCCCGGCTTCACCCTGCCGGGCGACACTTCGGCTTCGGACCGCTATTTCCGTACGGACGTGACGCCCCCCTTCATCCTGGACAACGGCCACCTGCCGGTACCGACCGGCCCCGGCCTCGGCGTCGAGCCCCTGCCCGACGTCCTCACCGAGATCACCACAAACTCGGAGTGGCTGCCGCTGTAGGGCCAGCTGGTGGTCGTGTGCCGCGCGGGCCGGCCCGCCGGGCGGCATCGGCAGCGTCGGTGCGGTGCGGTCGAGGGCCTGGATCTACCGCCCGTTCGGGTGGGTCGAGATACAGTCCGACGACTCGAGTGTCCGAGCGATCACCTGCTCGACCTGGTCATCGGTGACCGTCCGCGGCCGGCCCGGCCGCGGCTCGTCGAGCAAGCCGTCCGCAGGAGGCGCCGGCCGACGGGTGAACCGGGCGGCCAGGTGGGCGAAGGCCTCGGCCAGGTCGGGCGGGCCGATCACCTCGAAGTCGGCGTCGAAGCGGGCGATCGTGGCGGCCAGGGCCGGCCACGACCAGGAGCCCGTGGTGAGGCGGCAGCGGCCGGGGCCGGCCTCCTCGACGACGCCGTCGCGGGTGTGAAGGGCCACCGTGGCGGCCGGCAGGTCGAGGACGAGCCGGCAGGACTTGCCAGATCGTCGTCAGGGCCCGGCCCGCCGCGTCGGCCAGGGCGTCGTCCGAGGTGGTGGCGGCGACCTGGAGGGCGACGGTGAGGGCGACCGCCTGCTCGTCGTCGAACAGCAGCGGCGGCAGTTCGGGTGCCGGCGCGCAGCCGGTAGCCGCCGGCGAGACCCCGACGAGGTCGGCGGCCTGTGGGGCCGGCTCGCCGACGGTGCCGTCATCGTCGAGAAGTACGGGCCGTCCCCGTTCAGCCCGGGCTTCGGCATGCTCACCGACCGCTTCGGGGTGACCTGGATCCTCCAGGTGCGAAACGGGCGCTAGGTGTCGGCCGTGAAGCGCTGAACCTCCTCGAGCGGGCCGGCCACGATCAGCTCGGCGCCGTCGGGGACGACGGCGCCGGGTTCGGCGTACAGAAGCTCGGCGCCGTGGGTCTTGAAGCCGATCACCGTGACCCCGTACTTCGAGCGCAGGCCCAGCTCGGCCAGGGTGCGCCCGGCGGCGTCACGGGGGATCCGGGTGCGGGCGACCGCGAAGCCGTCGTCGAACTCGATGACGTCGAGCATCCGGCCGGCGATCAGGTGGGCCACCCGGTCGCCCATCGTGGCCTCGGGGTAGATGACGTGGTGGGCGCCGACCGAGCGGAGGATCTTGCCGTGTTTGACCGAGACCGCCTTGGCCCAGATGTCGCCCAGGCCCAGCTCGCTGAGCGTCAGCACGGTCAGCACGCTGGCCTCGATGTCGCTGCCGATGCCGACCACGGCGCGGGTGAACTCCTTGATGCCGACCTGCTCCATCGCGTCGCCGTCGGTCGAGTCGGCCTGCACGACGTGGGTGAGCTGGTCGGACCACTGCTGGACGAGCTCGGCGTCCTCGTCGACGCCGAGCACCTCGTGGCCGAGCTTGAGCAGGGACTCGGCCACCTGGCCGCCGAACCGGCCCAGGCCGATCACGACGACGTTCTCCACCTGGTTGTCAGCCAACGATCGGTCGCTCCTCCGGGTATCGGTACTTGCGGTGGCGGGTGTTGAGGGCCAGCGCCGAGGCGACGGCGATCGTGCCGACACGGCCGACGAACATCATCACACTGAGGATCAGCTGGCGTGCCGGTGACAGCTCGGCGGTCAGGCCGTTCGTCAGCCCGGCCGTGCTGAAGGCCGACATGACCTCGAACAGCGCCCGGTCGAAGGACACCCCGCCGGTCACCGCGAGCAGGGTCAGCGTGCCGACGGCCACCGTGGCCACCCCGAGCAGGGCGACCGCGGTGGCCTGGCGCTGGGTCGCCTCGGCGATGCGGCGGCGGCCGATCACCACGTCGCGTTCGCCGCGGACCTCGGTCCAGATGACGTACCCGAGCAGGAAGAACGTCGTCACCTTGATGCCGCCGGCGGTGCTGGCGCTGCCACCGCCGATGAACATCAGGCCGACCACGATGGCCGAGGTGTCCTCGTTCATGGCCCCGTAGTCGACCGTGTTGAAGCCGCCGGAGCGGGGGATGGTGCCCTGGACGAAGGCGGCCAGGATCTTGCCGGGCACCCCGAGCGGTCCCAGCGTGCCCGGGTTGCGCCACTCGAGGGCCAGGATCGCGGCGAAACCCACCGCCAGCAGCACCAGCGAGCCCCACACGGTCAGCCGGGTGTGCGTCGACCAGGCGGCCGGGCCGCGCCGCTGGCGGCCGATCTCGTACAGCACCGGCACGCCGATGCCACCGGCGATGACGCCCAGCGTCAGCGGGACGCACATCCACCAGTCGCCGGCGAAACCGGTCAGCCCGTCGCTGCGCAGCGAGAAGCCGCAGTTGTTGAAGGCCTGCACGGCGTTGAAGGCGCCCTCGGCCAGGGCCGGCCCGAACGCCACGTCGTAGGTGAGCCAGAGCCGGGCCGTGACGATGCCGGCGATCACGGTCTCGCAGGCGAACATCACCGCCGCGGCCAGGATCAGCACCCGCCGGAAGTCGCCGTGGGCCAGCCCGGTGCTGGTCTCGACGCCGGCCATCATCCGGCCGCGCAGCCCCAGCCGCTGCGACACGAGCAGGCCGAGCAGGGTCGCGCCGGTGGTGATGCCGAAGCCGCCGGTCTGGGTCAGCAGGGCGATCAGCACGTGGCCGAAGCCGGACCAGTACGTGGCGGTGTCGACCGTCGACATGCCCGACGTGGTGATGGCCGAGGTCGAGGTGAACAGCGCGGTCAGCAACGGCGCCGAGCCGTCGCCGGCCCGCGAGACGGGAAGCATCAGCAGCACGGCTCCGGCCGCGATCGCGGCCACGAAGGCCAGCGACACGGTCCGCGCCGGGTGGGGGCGGGCCGGGCGCATCAGAGATTTATACCGTACGGCCGGTCAGGCCCCGTCGGAGATCAGCATCTCGGGGTGGCGGAGCAGGAACTCGGGCAGCCGGTCGGCCGACGTGGCCGCGAACAGGCCGCGGGTGTCCTCGGTGACACCCTCGCCACCGCCGGCGCCGGTGGCGAACGTGCCGCCGTTGGTCTTGATCGGGATCAGGTCACCGGCGGCCAGCCCTTTGAGGCCGAAGATGAAGGTCTCCACGGGTACGCCGTGGGTGTCCATCCGCAGCGACCTGCCCGCCGCGGCCAGGACCTTGGAGACCTTGGCCGGGTTGCCCATGATGCCGGCGCTGCCGGCCTTGCGCGCCATGGCGCGCAGCAGTTGCTGCTGGTGGCGCTGCCGGTCGTAGTCGCCGTTGGCCGAGTGGCGCAGCCGGGAGAACTCCAGCGCCTCCCACGGCTTCATGTCGCGGCACCCCTTGCGGAACCACAGGGCGTTCCTCGGCGGGGTCTTGGGGTCGGCACCGTGCGCGTACTCGACCTTGCCGTTGTTCACCAGGTAGTGGCTGGACCACATGTCCTTGTCGACGCAGAGGTGCACGCCGCCCATGGCCTCGATGATGCCGCGGAAGCCGTCGAAGTCGATCACCGTGACGCCGTCGAACTCGATGCCGGTCAGCTCGTGCACCGCGCTCGTAGCCAGCTTGGCGCCGCCCTGCCAGCCACCGCCGTTCGCCGACCCGTACGCGTAAGCGGCGTTGATCTTGGTGGTGGCGCCGCCGAAGCCCCGCGACTCGTCGGCCGGGATCTTCGCGACCATGTCACGCGGGACCGAGATCATGTACGCCCGGTCGTGCGACGCGGTGATGTGCAGGATCAGGATCGTGTCCGAGCGCGAGGCCTTGCCCTCCTCCTCCCAGCCGGCCCGGGAGTCGAGCCCGAGCAGGAGCAGGTTCATCGCGCCGGCCGGCAACTCGCCGGACGTGGCCGCGGTGTTTCCCAGGCCGGCGGAATCGAGCACGCTGGACGTGGTCTGAATGTTCGACGTGAGCTGGTTCAGGAAGTATTTCACCGCGACGAGACCGCCGCCCCCGGTCAACGCCAGCACGATGCCGAAAGCGGTCGTCAGTTTGGCCCATAAAGGTGATTTCCTGCGCACGGCGTTCATGATCGGCGGCAATTCTGGGAATAAGTGAAGGACATTTAAAGGGAACAGTAAGTTTTCCGCCAGGGACCGCGGCGTGATAATCATTGGTGCATGCGGGTGCTACTGGTCGAGGACGACGACTCGATCGCGATTCCCCTGGTGCAGGGTCTGGCCCGCTTCGGCATCGAGGCCGAGCACGTGGCCACCGGCTCGGCCGCGCTGGCCGCGCCGCCGGCCGACCTGGTGCTGCTCGACCTGGGCCTGCCCGACATCGACGGCGTCGACGTGTGCTGGGCGCTGAGCCGGTCCCAGGGCGTGCCGATCATCATGCTGACCGCCCGCCGCGCCGAGGCCGACCTGGTCCGGGGCCTGGAGGGCGGCGCCGACGACTACCTGTCCAAGCCGTTCAGCCTGCGCGAGCTGGTGGCCCGGATCCGGGCCGTCGACCGGCGGTCCCGGGCCACCCGGGCCCAGCCGGCCGAGCCCGACACGCGCGTGCTCGGGTCGCTGGTCATCGACCGTACGACCCGGGAGGTGACCGTGGACGGCAAGCCGGTGGCCCTCGCCCCCAAGGAGTTCGACCTGCTGGAGATGCTGGCGGCCAAGCCCGGCACGATGATCCTGCGGCAGAAGCTGCTCGAAGGGATCTGGGCCACGGCCGACGCGCGCAGCAAGACCCTCGACTTCCACATCGCGGCCCTGCGCCGCAAGCTCGGCGACCCGTCCTGGATCGAGACCCGGCGCGGCGTCGGCTTCCGGCTCGTCGTCCCGTGACCCGGCGCCTGGTCGTCACGTACCTGTCGCTGGTCCTGGCCGTCCTGACCGGCCTGGCCGTGCCGCTCGGCTACCTCTACCAGCGCAGCGAGCGGGACCAGACGTTCCGGCAGCTGGAGCGCGAGGCCGAGATCGTCGCCGCCTACGTCGACGCCGAGCTCGGCGAGGACGACGGCGACCAGGTCGAGGACATCGCCTCGGCCGTGGCCCGCCGCTGGAACGGGCGGATCGCGGTCTTCGACGCCGCCGGCCGGCTGACGTACAGCACGGTGCCCGGAGCCGGCGCCGTGCCCGAGGGGATCCACCACGGTTTCGCCCAGGTCGACGGCGTACGGGTGATGGCCGTCTCGGTGTCCCTGCCCGCCTCGAGCTCGGTGCGCCTGACCGTCCCCACGGCCGCCGCCGACGAGCAGGTGCGTCGGGTCTGGGCCCTGCTCGCGGCCGCCTGCCTGCTCGTGCTGGCCGTCGGCGCCGCGATCGCCCTGGCCCTGGCCCGCTGGATCGTCCGCCCGGTGAAGGCCCTCGAGGAGGCCACGCGCCAGCTGGCCGACGACACCGGGCCCACGCCGGTACGGATCACCGGGGGACCGCCGGAGCTGCGACGGCTCGCCGCCACGTTCAACCGGACCGCGCAGCGCCTGCACAGCGTGCTGTCGGCCCGGGGCGCGTTCGCCGACCACGCCTCACACCAGCTCAAGGGTCCCCTGGCCGCCCTGCGGCTGCGCCTGGAGAACCTGGAACCGGATGTCGGGCCGGCCGGGACGGAGAGCCTGGAGGCCGCGCTCAACGAGACCGAGCGCCTGGACAAGCTGGTGAACACGCTGCTCGACCTCACCCTGATCGATCGGCGGGACGAGGCGCCGGAGGCGGTCGACGTGGCCGCCGAGGTGACCGAACGGGCCGGGATCTGGCAGCCCCTCGCGGCCGAACGCGGAATCACCCTGCGCGCCGACGTCGAGGGGCCGCTGCCGGCGACGGCGATGCCGGGGGCGATCGAGCAGATCCTGGACAACCTGGTCTCGAACGCGCTGAACGCCGCCCCGGACGGCAGCGTCATCACGCTGGCCGCGGCCGGAACGGCGCCCGATCGGGTCGAGGTGCACGTCATCGACGCCGGCCCCGGGCTCCCCGCCGACCAGCGGGAGAAGGCCCTGGAGCCGTTCTGGCGCGCGCCCGGCGCGCCTCGCGGGGGCACCGGCCTCGGCCTCGCGCTGGTGTCGAAGCTGGCCCGGGCCGGTGGCGGCGGCGTCCGGCTGGACGCCGCCACTCCCACGGGGATGGATGCCGTCGTGTGGTTCAGCGCCGCCCGCGCAGGCCGGCCACCAGGCTGACGCCGACCGCGGCCAGCACGACCTGGATGATCAGCTCGATCCAGTCGATGCCGCGGGTGTCGTCCACGCCGATGGCGGCGGCGATGAACGTGCCGATGATGGCGGCGATGATGCCGATCACGATCGTCAGCCAGATCGGAATGTTCTGCTTGCCGGGCACCACCAGCCGTCCCAGCGCGCCGACGATGAGGCCGATGATGACGGCGGTGATGATTCCGGAGATCTCCACGGTCGCTCCTTGCTCGGGGGTGTCGATCGCCAATTACCATCGGCGACCATTACCGAAACATCGGCTACAGTCGGAACCCCTGTTAATTCGAAATGGCAAAGGAGTGAGCCCTGGATGGGCGGCTACGGGTGGCAAATCATCCTCGTGGTGATTCTGGTTCTGCTGAACGCGGCGTTCTCGGGCAGTGAGATGGCCCTCATCTCCTTGCGCGACAGCCAGTTGCAGCGCCTCGAACGGCAGTCGCGCACCGGGGCGACGCTGGCCAAGCTGGCCCGCGACCCCAACCGGTTCCTGGCCACCATTCAGATCGGCATCACGCTGGCCGGCTTCCTGGCCTCGGCCTCGGCCGCGGTGTCGCTGGCCAAGCCGCTGACCGGCCCGCTGAGTTTCCTGGGCGGCGCCGCCGAGCCGGTCTCGATCGTGCTGGTCACCATCGTGCTGACCTTCTTCACGCTGGTGGTGGGCGAACTCGCCCCGAAGCGGATCGCGATGCAGCGGGCCGAGGGCTGGGCGCTGATGGTGGCCCGCCCGCTCGACACGCTCTCGGCCCTCTCCCGCCCCGTGGTGTGGCTGCTGGGCAAGTCAACCGATCTGCTGGTACGGGCGACCGGCAACGACCCGAACGCCGCCCGGGAGGAGGTCACCACCGAGGAGATCCGCGACCTGGTGACCCAGCAGCAGGAGTTCACCCCCGAGCAGCGGACCATCATCAGCGGCGCCTTCGAGATCGCCGACCGGGTGCTGCGCGAGATCCTGGTGCCCCGCCGCGACGTGCTGGTGGTCCCGGCCGAGACGCCCGCCCGCGAGGCTCTGGCCCGGCTGGCGGCCGGCGGCCACTCGCGGGCCCCGGTGACCGGCCCGATGGGCCTCGACGACGTCCTGGGCGTGGTGCATCTGCGTGACCTGATCGACGCGACCGGCCCGGTGCGCGACCACATGTTCGACGCCCAGTTCCTGCCCGAGAGCCTGAAGGTCTCGGACGCGATGATGCAGATGCGCGGCCGCCGCCAGCAGTTGGCCCTGGTGGTGGACGAGCGCGGAGCCATCGACGGCATCGTGACGATGGAGGACTTGGTCGAGGAGGTCGTGGGTGAGATCTACGACGAGACCGACCGTGACGTGCAGTCGGTGGTCCGCGAGCCGGACGGCGCCATGCTGCTGCCCGGCACGTTCCCGATCCACGACCTGCCCGACATCGGCGTGGACACCGAGAAGCTGACCGACAACGACTACACGACAGTCGCCGGCCTGGTCCTGGCCCAGCTGGGCCACATCCCCACGGCCCCCGGCGAGATCGTCACCGTCGACGGCCACACCGCCGAGGTGACCCAGATCGCCGGGCGAGCCATCACCCAGATCCGCCTGCGCCCGATCCACGCCCCCGAACCCGAGCCCGAACCGGCATCCTAAGTGCCGCTCCCGCTTCGCACGGACAAATCGGAAATTTCTGATCTGATGGCCGGGCGGAATGGCCGATTCGCCCGTGGGGGCGGATCTTGGTTGGGGTGGATCGGGACATGTGGCTCTGCCGCTGGGGGTGGGGGCGCCGGAATACTGATCACAGCGCACGGATGCCGGCGCCGAATCCTTTTGGACGAGGGTTTGACCACGGCGCCGGCATCCGGGCGTCCACCTTACCCAGGGTCTTTGTCGTGGCGGCGCCATTGCAGCATGGCCGCCGTGGCGTCGTCGCGGAGCTCGCCGTCCTCGTACGACACGATGGTCTGAATCAAGCGGCGCATCGTCTCGGGCGCCGGTCGGCCCTCGCCCAGCGCCTCCAGCATGAACTCGCCGAGGCGTTCGACGCCGAACAGGGCGCCCGACGCGTCCCGCGCCTCGGTGATCCCGTCGGTGTAGAAGACCAGCGCGTCGCCCGGGCGCAGCTGCTCCTCGACGACCTCGGGCGGGCGGCCCAGCATGTGGCCGAGGCCCAGCGGCAGCGTGTTCGGGGTGGGTAGCTGCGGCAGCGTACGGCCGTCGCGCAGGAAGATCTCCGCGGGGTGACCGGCGCTGATCCGGCGGTAGGTGCCGGTCGGTATGTCCAGCTCGGACAGCAGGGCCGTGACGAACGCGCCCGGGTACTGCGCGTGCACCCACTTGTCGATCGAGCGGCAGGTGTCGATCAGGGAGAGCCCGGACCGGCGGGCGTTGCGGTACGTGTTCAAGGTCAGCGTCGTGAGCGCGCTCGCGCTGATCCCGTGCCCGACCGTGTCGAAGAGCGCCACGTGCAGCAGGTCGCCGTTGGCCGCGTAGTCGAACGCGTCGCCGCCCACCTCGTAGCAGGGTTCGAGCACGGCCGTGACCATCGTGCCGTCGACCGCGAACGTCAACGGCGGCAGCTGGTTCCAGATGATCTCGGCCGGCAGTTGCATGGGCAGCCGGCGGCGGGTGTGCTCGACCGCGTCGCCGTAGAAGCGCCGGCTGGCGATCAGCTCGGCCACCAGCGCCGCGATCACCTCGAGGTCGTGCCGGGTGGACGCCGGAGGATAGGCCTTGACCTGGAATTCGAGTACGCCGAGCCGTTCGGCGCCGTGCAGCAGCGGCAGCCACAGCTTGCCGCCGTCGTCGGTTTCGAGCCACTGCGGCTCGGCGGTCGTGAAGGCCCGCCCGGCGGCCGTGTCCTCCACCGGCTCGGTGGTGGCCGTGCCGGGCGCCGTCCCGCGCAGCGGATGCAGCGCCACCTGCCCGTAGTCGACCAGCAGCACGCCGGCCGCCTCGGCGCCGAGCAGGGGCGCGGCCTCGGCCAGCACCGCCGGAAGGTCCTCGGCCCGCCCGCGGTGCCGCAGATCCATGAGCCGGCGTACGGCCTCCATCGACGAGAGCATCGTCCACCATCTTCCATCGCGGCTCCCGATTGTTCACCCTCGGGATGCATGACATTGACGAACTTCCCTGCCCCGGTTAGCCTTCCGGAACTCGGAGAGCGCTCTCTCCCCCCGTTCGCGCCTCCGGGAATCCCCAAGGAGGCCCGTCCATGACACGACCTCGTCCCCCCAGAGGGCTCGCCGCCCTGCTCGCTCTGGTCACGGCCGGCGGCGTCGCCGTGCTCACTGAAGCCGCGCACACCGAAAGCGCGTCGGCCGCCCCGGTCGGCGCCGGCAGCTACACCGAAACCCTCCCGGCCGGGCGCAGCCTGCCCACCGGCTGCGGCTCGATCTCCACCAACCCCCGGCAGCACGTGACCGGCAACGCCCCCGCCGGCCCCGTACCCACCAACGACTGGTGGTCCTCGCTGCTGTTCAAACGGTTCGACTGCCAGTTCTCGGCGCCGCTGTTCGCCGGCCCCGCCGCCTACCAGCCCGGCGCCGGCGGGATGGGCCTGTCCTACCAGACCGACGCCGCGATCAGTGGCTCCGCCACCGGAACCGGCGAATACCACTACCCGTACGCGGAGCACGTGCGCGTCGGCGTCGACGGCCTCACCGCCGGCCAGGCCCTGGTCGACGGCTGGAGCGACTGGACGGTCAGCACCCTGCTCAGCGGCGGCGGCCGCACCTTGCGGGCCACCATCGGCCGCGGCCTGCCCCTGTCGTACTACCAGGTGACCGGCGGCGACGCCGTCCTGACCATCACCGGCCCGCCCACCGCCTGGTCGAACAGCGGCAACCGGATCGGCTTCTCGATCGGCGGCCACGACTACGTCGCCTGGGCGCCCACCGGGGCCACCTGGTCGCTGAGCGGCACCACCATCCGCTCCAGCCTGGCCGGTCGCGGCTACCTCTCGGTGGCCGTCCTGCCCACCACGAGCGGGACCAGCACGGCCGACAAGATCGCGCTGGCCGACCGCTTCACCCCGTACGCGCACAACCACGTCACCGGCAGCCGCCTCTCGTACTCCTACAACCAGAACAACGGCGCGGTCACTTCGACGTACGCCGTGACGACCACCGCCCGCGAGGGCGGCGGCACCGGCACGGTGATCGCGCTCTACCCCCATCAGTGGCGGTACCTGACCGGCTCGACACCGCTCGCACCGACCTACGTCTCACCCCGGGGTGCCATGCGCATCGTCACCGGCGGCCAGTTCAGCACGTCGATGACGTATACCGGGGTGCTCCCGGAGATCCCCGCGGCCGGCGACTCCGCGGGGGCCGACCTCACCACGATCACGACCTATCTCACGAACGAGCTGACCAACCCGGCTGACTTCCGCGGCGACGACACGTACTGGACGGGAAAGGGTCTCGGCCGGGCCGCGAGAATCGCCGAGATCGCCGACCAGCTGAACCTGACGGCCGTGCGCGACTCGGCGCTGAACGTCATCCGGACGCGGCTCACCGACTGGTTCACCGCGACGGCCGGCAAGACGTCACGGGTGTTCTATTACGACCGCAACTGGGGCACGCTGATCGGCTACCCGGCCTCGTACGGCTCCGACCAGGAACTCAACGACCATCACTTCCACTACGGCTACTTCGTGGCGGCGGCGGCCACCCTCGCCAAGTTCGATCCGGCCTGGGCTTCCAACGCCCGGTACGGCGGCATGGTCGACCTGCTGATCCGTGACGCCAACAACTACGACCGCGCCGACAGCCGCTTCCCGTACCTGCGCGACTTCGACATCTACGAGGGACACGACTGGGCGTCCGGGCATGGCTCGTTCGGCGCCGGCAACAACCAGGAGTCCTCGTCGGAGGGGCAGAACTTCGCCAACGCGCTGATCCAGTGGGGCCAGGCCACAGGCAACACGGCGGTCCGCGACGCCGGCGTCTGGATCTACACGACCCAGGCCGCGGCGATAAACGAATACTGGTTCGACGTACGCGGTGAGAACTTCCCGGCGAACTGGGGCCACAACTACTCGGCCATCGTGTGGGGCTCGGGCGGCGCGTACGCGACCTGGTTCTCCGGCGAACACGAGATGATCGTCGGCATCAACATGCTCCCGATCACCGGCGGCCAGTTCTACCTGGGCGACCATCCGGCGGCGGTCCGGGGCACGTACGCCGAACTGGTCCGCAACAACGGCGGCGAACCCACCCTGTGGCGCGACATGCTCTGGCAGTACCTGGCCCTGGGCGACCCCGACGACGCGCTGTCACGGTTCCGGGCCGACCCGTCGTACACCCCGGAGGAGGGCGAGAGCAAGGCGCACACCTTCCACTGGATCCGCAACCTGGCGGCGCTCGGCCAGGTCGACACCACGGTCACGGCCAACCACCCCTTGGCCAAGGTCTTCGTCAAAAACGGGGCCAGGACGTACGTGGCCTCGAACATCACCAACGCCGCACAAACCGTCACGTTCTCCGACGGCCGAACCTTGTCGCTGCCACCCGGCCGCACGGTGGCCGGCGGCGCGGCGAACTGGTCGGGCGGCAACGCCGGCGGCACCCCCACCGACCCGCCCCCGACCGACCCGCCCCCGACCGGCTGCGGCACCGGCACCCTGGCCTCCCAGGGCCGCCCGGCCACCGCGTCCTCGACGGAGTCGGCCGCCTTCCCCGCCACCGACGTGGTCGACGGCGACACGGGAACCCGCTGGTCGTCCGCCTTCACCGACCCGCAGTGGGTCCAGATCGACCTGGGCACCGCACGCACCCTGACTCGCGCGGAACTCACCTGGGAGGCGGCCCACGCCCGCTCCTACCGCATCGAAACCTCCGCAAACGGCACCACGTGGACCCCGGCCGTCACGGTGACCGGCACCGGAGCGGGCGGCCAGACGACACACGCCCTCAGCGGCACCGCCCGCTACATCCGCATGTTCGGCACCGAACGAGCCACTCCATACGGCTACTCCCTCTGGGAGTTCCGCGTCTACACCTGCTGACCCCCACCGGCCCCGCCCCCACCTCCACGGCGGCGGGGCCGTGTTTTCCCTGGGCTTCCGCCGTCCCTGGGCCTCCGCCTTCGCTGGGACTCCGCCTTCCCTGAGACTCCGCCCTTCGCTAGAACTCTGCCTTCGCTGGGATGTGCGTCTTTGGAACGCCGCCTCTCCCAGGACCATGTCGTCCCGCAGGTCCAGTCGAACCGGCTGGTGGTGGGCTCGATGCAGCCCGAGAGCTCGTCGACGCCTTCCCAGCCCGAGCGCGCGCCGCTATGAGGAGTGCGAAGTTTTCGCCTCTTTTGTGGACAATATTGGATCATCCGGCGTGGGCGGCGTGGGCGGCGTGGGCGGCGTGGGCGGCGTGGGCGGCTGGAATCTGGTCGTGATGGTCGTCGCGGCTGTCGCGGCTGTCGCGGCTGTCGCGGCTGAGGGCGGGAGGGGCCGCTAGGGTGGCCCGGCCGGGATCGCGGTCGTCATGGCAGCCTTGCCGAGGCGATTCCGGCAATCGGAGGCGACGACATGACCGGCTGGTCGGCGATGGCGGGTACCCACGATTTCGTCGTGCCTGACGACACGCGCGCCCGCGAGTTGGCTCAAGCGCTGTCGCTGCACGGTTTCGCCTACGTCGCCGCTCGGCCGTCGACCGGGGGATGGAGGGTGAGCGCCGTCGACGAAGGGCCGTATCCGGTCGACGTGACCGGACATCGGATGATCGACGCGGTCGGGCGGGCCGCCGCCGACATCGCCCGCCGGTACGGCGGCTATCCGGAGGGCGGCAGCCGCTGCGACGTGAGCCTGGTGCGGATCCTCCACGGTCCCGCCGCGCCGATCGTACTCACCAACCCCGGCGCACGGCCCCCGGCGCCCACCATCGTTGTCGTCGAGCCGCCGCCGGCCGCACCTCTCTCCCTGATCCCCGACCACGCTGAGGACACGCCCATCGACGTGTCCGGCCTCGACGGGATCCCCTGGGCGGAGCTCTCCCACGCCCACGGCAGCGCCGAGGACATCCCCGACTTGCTGCGGGCTTTGTCCGACCCTTTCGGCGACTGGGACCAGACCTTGGACGAGCTGCTCGGAGACGACCTTCTGCACCAGGGCACCTGCTACTCGGCCACCCCGCCCGCGCTGCCTTTCCTCGCGCGCATGATCACTTCTGGGGCGCTGCCCGCCAAGCAACGGCTCGATCTCTGCGTGTGGTTGCTGGTCGCCGCTGACCGGTGGGCCGACGGCCTGCTCGCCGACGCCGACCGCGCTGCCGCCGAGGGGCGTCCGCCCCGGCCGGCGACCTGGAGCCTGGACGTTCACTTCGCCGTTGACGAGCTGGTGCCGGCGTTGCTCACCCGTTGGGAGACCGAGCCGCCGGCGGTGAGGTTCGCGCTGGCCTGCCTGGCCGCCCTGTTTCCCCACCACGGGCGCCGGATCGGCGATCAGATCACCAGCATGGCGTACGAGCTCGACGGCACCCGACCGGGCGCCTACCTGCGGCTCGCCGATGCGCTGGTGCGGACCCGCGACGGCCAGGCCCTCGACGCGGCGGCGGACATCGTCGCGTGGGACGAGAGCCACGACCCCGACTGGCTGAACGCGCCCGATCTGACCGTCGCGGTCAGGACGGGACACGTCCTCGCCGAAGGAGCACTGCGCGTTCTCAGCGACACCGATTGATCCGATACGCCGGCCGGTGGTTGGCATATTCGGTGGCCTCGGTGTCCTCGACCAGGGCAAGGTCGGCGACGTGGTGACGGTGCGAAGGTTTCGGGGTGGGGACGCCCGGGTGCTGTGGGCGTTGAACGCTCTGCCGAACATCGGCCGGACGGCGGATCCGGCCGTGCCGGTTCCGTTGCCGCCGGCGGCCGGGCCGCCGGCCGCGTTTTCCGACCTGGCCGACATCGAAGCGGGCTTCCTGACGGTGGGCGGCGAGTTTCTGGTCGTGGAGCTGGACGGGAACCTCGTCGGCATGGGCGGCTACCGGCCGGACGGTGAGGGCGGCGCCGAGATCCTGCGGGTGCGGGTGCATCCGGCTCTGCGGCGGCGGGGGATCGGGCGGGCCCTGATGGGCGCGCTGGAACGGTGTGCGGCCGGCGACGGGTTGCGGTCGGCGCGCCTGGACACGGCGACCAACCAGCCCGAGGCCATGGCGTTCTACCAAGGCCTCGGCTACCGCGAGACCGGCCGCGAACACCGGCCGGAGTGGACGTGGACGCTGGTGTACTACGTCAAGGCGCTCACCTGAGGGCGGGGACCCGGGCCAGGCGTTCGAGCTGGGCCACGTCGATGGCGCCGGCCATGGCCAGGAAGCCGGCGCGGTTGGGGTGCAGGTGGTCGCCGGGGCCGCCGACGCTGCTGTTGGTGTCGTACGCGGGGAGCAGGTGGCCGGGGCGGGCCGGGTCCTCGGTGACCGCGGCGAAGTCGGCCACGCCGTCGAACTGGCCGCTCGTTCGGATGAAGTTGTTGACGGCTCGGCGTTCGGCGTCGGTCTCCGGGGTGCCGTAGAGGCCGAACTCGGTGCCCGCGGACGGGGTCAGCGTGGCGCCTACGATCTTGATGCCGCGGGCGTGCACCCGCTGGATGATCTCTTTGTAGCCGGCGATCACCTGGTCCGCCGTGGCGCCTCCGCCGCCGAGGTCGTTGATGCCCTCGAGCAGGATCATGACGCGGGCGCCGGGGCGGTTGATCACGTCGCGGTCGAGCCGGTCCAGGGCGGGCGGTCCGTCGCAGGGGGTGCAGCCTCCCGGCGTACGGCCGATGCGGGTGACCATGTTGCCGCCGATCGCCTCGGTCACCACGCGCAGGTCGCTGTGTGTCAGCTCGAGGCGGCGTTGCAGGACGTCGGGCCACCGGTCGCTGCCGTTGATGGTGGAGAAGAACCCGTCGGTGATGGAGTCGCCGAAGGCCACCACCGTGGCCGTGTCCCGGCTCTGGACCAGCACCTCGGAGAGGAAGAACCACGACGTCGTCGTGTACGGGAAAGCCAGGTCGGCGACGTCGGCCGTGTGGTCGCCGGCGTTCGGGCCGGTCAGGTACGACGTGGTGAACGAGGCCGCGTGCCACGTCATGGGTCCGCTCGCGCCGGCCACGTGCACGCTCACCGCGAGGCGCTGCGCCCGCGCGTCGGTCACCCGTACCGCGACCGGGTCGCTCAGCACCGTCCGTCCGGCCGGGACGGTGACCGATCGCCGGCCGTCGAAGGACAGCGGCCGGTTGGTGCCGGGGGCGAGGTTGGCGCCGCTGGACTGCAGGCCGGCGTACGCGTTGCGGAAGGTGACCGGCTTGGTGCCGTACTCGTTGGTCAGCCGTACCCGCCAGCTCGTGCCGGCCGAGTTCGGCGCCACGATCAGGCGCAGGGTCTGGTTCTCGGCCTGGTTGCCGGGCAGGACGGTGGTCAGGTCGGGCTGGCCGACCGCGTAACCGTCGGGGTAGGAGCCCTGCGCCGAGGCGGTCCACGCGCCGGCCCAGCTCCGGGGCTGATGAGCGCTGGCCGCCACCGGCGTCAGCAGGACGAGGGCGATCGAGGCGATTGCGGTTCTCCGGAGCATGCCACTCTCCGTTCATCGATAGTCATCGCTATCATGCGCGGCCCTGTGCGCCGGGACAAGGTGGTACGGGGATGTACCGCACCCGCGGCGGGCCGGGCTACGGTCGGCGCATGGACGAGGTCGGTGAGCGGATCCGGGCGCGGCGGCTCGGGCGCGGGTGGAGCGTCCGGTACGCGGCGAGCCGGGCCGGCGTCTCGCACGCCACGTGGAGCCGGATCGAGCGGGGGCTGCAGACGGCCGACAACCGGATCACCCTCGGCGGCATCGCGGCCGCCCTCGAATGCTCGCCGGGCGATCTGGTGGGGGCGCCGGTCCCGGCCGCCGACCGGGAAGTGCTGGCCGCGGTGGCCGGGGCTCAGGCCGTACGGCAAGCCCTCATTGATGTTGATCTGACCGAGCCGAGCGACGGGGTGGCGCCGCCGATCGGGCTGCTGGCCCGGACGGCCGACCTGGCCGAGTCGCTGTTGCAGGCGTGCGACTACGCCGGTGTCACCCGGGTCCTGCCCGGCCTGCTGCGTGACCTGCACGTGGAGACGGCCGGGCCGGACGCGAACCGGGCCCTGGCGCTGCTCTGCACCGTCGCCTCCACCGCGTCCTCGGTGCTGCGCGTACTCGAGTTGCCGGCCGACGCGTGGCTGGCCGCCGAACGCTGCCGGGAGGCCGCGGACGCCTGCGGCGATCCGGTTCTCCGGGGGTACGCGGCCTACACGCGGGCCAGCGCGGCCACGGTGGCCGGCTCCTGGCAGCGGGGCCTCACCCTGGCCGAGCGCGCGGCCGGCGAATTGCGGGGCCATCTGGCCCGGCCCGGCGCGGCCGCGGTGCTCGGCTGCCTGCACCTGGTGTGCGCGCTGGCCAGTCAGGGCGGCAAACGGCTGGACGAGAGCCGCGCCTGGTCGGCCGAGGCGGCCGAGCTGGCCCGGCGCACCGGCGAGACCACCACGCTCGGCCTCTACTTCGGGCCGACGAACGTCGGGCTGTGGCGGATCAGCATCGAGGGTGAGGACGGCGACCCCGGCCACGCCCTGGAGATCGCCCGCCAGGTCAGGCCGGCCGCCCTGCCGATCGGCCTGCGCCAGGTCTACTACTACGCCGACACGGCCCGCGCGCTGGCCGCCCTGCGCAAGGATCGCGAGGCCATCCGGCTGCTGCTCACCGCCGAGCGCGTCGCCCCGCAGCACGTGCACCGCTCGGCCGAGGTGTTCCAGACCGTGCAGGAGCTGCTGGAACGCTCCCGCCGCCAGGCCGGCGGCGGGGAGCTGCGCGGCCTCAGCGCCCGCATGCAGGTCGCCTGAGACCCCACCGCCACCGTAGAGTCTCTGCGAAACGGAAACCGGCGGGAGCGGGCTGTGCGCGAGGATCTTCACGACGAGTTCGCCCGGGTGAGCGGCACCCTCGTCATCATGGCCCGGGCCGTCCGCGAGACGATGCGGCAGGCCGGGGCCGCGCTGCTGGCCGCCGACCCCACCCTGGCCCAGCAGGCGGTCGACCGCGGCGTCGAGATCGGTGTGCTGCACCGCGTGGCCGAGGACCGGGCGTACGACCTGGTCGCCGGGCGCCGTCCGGCCCCGGCCGGCCTGCGCATGGTGATCACCGCGGTGAACGTGGCGGCCGACCTGAAGCGGATGGGCGAGCTGGCCGTGCACGTCGCCCGCGCGACCCTGCGCCGCAACCCGGCGCCGGCGGTCACGCCCGAACTGGCCGGTCTGTTCCAGGCGATGAACGGGGTGGCCGACGAACTGGCCGGCAAGATCGTGGCCGCGCTGGCCGGGCGCGACGCCGTGCTGGCGGCCCAGCTCGACGGCGACGACGACGAGATGGACCGGCTGCACACCCGCCTGTTCAGCGTCATGCTCAGCCCCGAGTGGCCGCTGGGCGTGGAGGCCGCCATCGACGGCGCGCTGCTCGGCCGCTACTACGAGCGGTTCGCGGATCGCGCCGTCAACGTCGGCCGTCACGTCGTGGACCTGGCCGCCGATCCGGCCGGTGTCACGCGGGCGTGATGACGACCTTCAGGGCCGCGTGGGCGGCGGCGTTGCCGAAGACCCCGTACGCCTCGTCGATCTGATCGAAGGTGAACGAGTACCAGGGCGGCCGCGGTCGGCAACTTGGTGATCGCCGGAACCGGCACCCGGTCCCGGGCCGCCTGTCGCGTCATGCGACGCGCCCCTCTCGTAAGATCGGCTGAAGTCGATGACTGTTCGGCGGATGGGTGCCGCACGGTGGCGGCCTAGCGTGACGAAATGGCCCGTAGATTCGCGCTTGTCGTTGCTGCCGTGCTTGCTCTTCTGCTCTACGGTGCGCCTGCCCAGGCGCAGCCCACGTTCCGGCCCGGCGCGCCGGGCATCGGCGATCCGTATTTCCCGCTCGCCGGTAACGGTGGCTACGACGTGCGGCACTACGGGCTCGACCTGCGCTACACGCCGGGCGACGATCGCCTGGCCGGGACCGCCGTCATCACGGCGCGGGCCACGCAGGACCTGTCGCGGTTCAACCTCGACTTCCACGGTCTTTCCGTACGGTCGGTGACCGTCGACGGCCGCACGGCGCGGTGGACCCGCGGCGGCGACGAACTCACCGTCACCCCGGCGCGCGGGCTGCGCGCGGGCCGCGCCTTCACCGCGGTCGTCCGGTACGACGGTGTGCCCGGCCTCATCACCAACGAGAGCCTGGGCGACGGGGGCGTCTTCCACACCGACGACGGCATGGTCATCGTCGGTCAGCCGTTCGTGGCCTCCACCTGGTTCCCGGTCAACGACCACCCCCGCGACAAGGCCGCCTACACCGTGCGGGTGACCGTCCCGAAAGGGCTCGAGGCGGTGTCCAACGGCAAGCTGATCAGCCACACCACCCATGGCGCCTGGACCACCTGGCTGTGGGATGAGCGCGCGCCCATGGCGTCCTATCTGGCCACGGCTGATGTCGGCGAGTTCCGCACCACCTCGTACGTCAAGAACGGCCTGACGTTCTTCGACGCGATCGACCCGGACCTGTTCGTCCGCCCGCCCGCCCGCACCGGCTCGCACCTGGCCATCAGCGGGGTGGGCGAACCCGCGTACAAACGCCTCACCCGCACCGTCGATGTGCCCGCGGGCGGCGGCAAAGTGACCTTCTGGGTCAGCCGCGAAACCGAGACCGACTGGGACTACTTCTTCGTCGAGGCGCGCACCGCCGGCGGGGACGACTGGACCACGCTGCCCGACGCCAACGGGCACACCAGCACCGGCACCGGCAACCTGTGCGACTACGCGCCCGACGTCCACCCGTTCCTCGTGCGCTATCTGAACTGCTCGGGGAGCGGCACCGCGTCCTGGAACGGCGCCACGGGCGTCAGCGACGGCTACGAGCAGTGGTCGATCGACCTGTCGCGGTATGCCGGCAGGAGCGTCGAGCTTTCCCTGTCGTACGAGAACGACCCGTCGTACTCCCCGCCCGGCGTCTTCGTCGACGACATCGTGGTCTCGACCGGCCCGGGCACCACATCCTTCGAGCCCGACGGCAACCAGTTCGACGGCTGGACCCCGACCGGCCCGCCGCCCGGCACCGCGCCCGGCGCCGGCCCGTGGACGGCCGGCACCGTCGCCGACGAGCCCACCACCACCGGCGACCTGGCCGCCCGCTCCCTGGCCCGCGAGCCGGAGATCATCCAGTTCGAGTCCGGCCTCTTCGGCCCGTACCCCTTCAAATCCGCCGGAGGCATCGTCGACGACGTGGCCGGTCTGGGCTTCGCCCTGGAGAACCAGACCCGTCCCGTGTATGCCCGCGAGTTCTTCACCGATCCGGTCCGCGGCGACAGCGTTGTCGTGCACGAGCTGGCCCACCAGTGGTACGGCGACAGCCTGGCCCTCACGAACTGGAGCGACATCTGGCTCAACGAGGGCTTCGCCACCTACGCCGAGTGGCTGTGGAGCGAACACGAAGGCCGCGACACCGTCCAGCAGATCTTCGACGCCACGTACGCCGGCACACCGGCCGACGACCCGTTCTGGACCCTGCGCATCGGCGACCCCGGCCCCGACAACCTTTTCGACGGCGCCGTGTACGACCGGGGGGCCATGACCCTGCACGCCCTGCGCCAGCGTATCGGCGACCCGGCGTTCTTCCGCCTGATCAAACAGTGGGCCACCACCCACGCCGGCGGCAACGTCACGACCGCCCAGTTCATCGCCTTGGCCGAACGCGTCTCCGGCCAGCAATTGGACGACCTGTTCACCGCCTGGCTCTACACCCCGTCCAAGCCCGCCGCCGCCGTTGCGCCCACCGCGTCGTTCGCCGCCAAGACCTCGATCGCCCGGCGTTCCTGAGAGTGGCTGATCACTCGCTTGGACGGCGGTGACAACCTGGTCTGGGAGGCGCTGGTGATGCGCCTGGCCTTCCCGGAACAGTCGCCCGGACCGGCCCGCGAGGAGCTGGCGCGGGACCCCACCCTCAACGAGGTCGCCGTGGGCACGCTGTTCGGGCTGCTGGACGAGTTCCTTCAGCGGCGCGCCAAGCACAACGGCGTGGCGAAGATCTTCGACGAGTATGGGAGCCGGCGGCGCCAATAGGGCCGGTCGGGCGGCGCGGCGACGGCTACTACGACGCCCAGTCCGATGGCAACGGCAACGGTTTCCACCGCGGCGGTGGGGTGAAGGAACGCCAGTCGCCGATCGGGGCGGGCCAGTCGGCGAGGTTGTGGATGATGTCGTTGCCCTGGCGCCAGGCCGTGGCCAGCTCGTCGCGGGTGATGTGGCCGGCGGCCAGGGCGGCCTCCGCCTCGTCGATGTCCTTCCAGGTGGGCTCGCGGTCGGGGCTGATCCAGAGGTCCAGGTGCCAGTCGACGGAATCGATCCGGTCGCCGGCGCGGCGCTTGGGGGCCTCCAGGTTGATGTACCAGCCCGCGAATTCGCCCTTCTCGTTCCAGAAATGCACCACCTGGAACGGCTCGTCGAGGGGGACGGCGCGCAGTACTCCGCCTCCCCGCCAGCGGCGCCGCGCGGTGGTCAGCGGAGCCGAGAATCGCGCGTCGAGCGGGAGGCTCCGCGGGTCGGCGCCGCCGGGCAGTGCCCAGTACATGATCTCGGTGTCCGGCGCGAGCCAGGCCACCACGCGGTCGCCGTCGTCCTCGACGACCCGCATGGGGAACGCCGCCTGTGGAGCGCCGTCGTGATACAGGTAGCGGAGCAGCACCGAACGCATGGGAGCATTCTCTGACCCGGCCGGGTGGCGGGTGACGGGTGGTCAGGGGCGGTCGGACAGCCCGGCCAGGCGGTGGGCCAGGCTGGAGCGGAAAGCCGGCACGCCGGCGAGGGCCGACAGGACGGCGTTGCGGAGCGGCCGGGCGGGGGCCGGGACGGTGGCCAGCCGGGTCAGGCCGCCGGCGAAGCGGACCACCTGCCGGGCCTCGCGGCGGCGGCCGGCGGCGTAGCGGTCGAGGGCGGCGTCCGAGCCGTCGACGAGGGCGTCCGACAGGGCCAGGGCGTCGCGCAGGCCCAGGTTCATGCCTTGGCCTCCGGCGGGGCTGTGCACGTGCCCGGCGTCGCCCGCCAGCAGGATCGGGCCGGCGCGGAAGGCGTCGGCGACCCGGTGGTGAACCCGGAAGCGGGAGCCCCACACGACCCCGGCCACCCGCGCCGGCTCGCGGGCCGGGCCGCGGGCGGAGAGGAGCGCCTGGGTGAACTCGGCGCCCGGTTCTTCGGGTGCGTCGTCGACGGCCGCCACGATGCGGACCGTGCCGTCGGGCAGCGGGGCCCAGACCAGCATGCCGGCGCGCGAGAAGTAGAGGACGACCTCGTCGCGCGGGGGCCCGCCGTCGACCTTGATGTCGGCCAGCGTGAAGGACTCGCCCGCGGGCGCCGGGCCGCCGAAGCCGATGCCGGCCAGGCGGCGGATGGTGCTGTTCATGCCGTCGGCGGCCACCACCCGGCGCGCTCTGATCCGGGCGCCGCCGGCGAACGTGGCGGTGGCGCCGTCGAGGCCGACCACCTCCCGGCCGCGGAGGACGGTGCCGCCGGCGGTGGTCAGGCGGTCGTTCAGGACGGCTTCCGTCGTTGACTGGGGGACCATCAACGCGTACGGGAACGGGGTGGCGAGCCCGTCGAAGTCGACCGGCACCAGTACCCGGTCGCGGTCGCGGATGGTGAAGCGCGGGGCCGGGACACCGGCCGCGACCAGTGGGGCCGCGGCGCCGACGCGGTCGAGGGCTTCGAGGGTGCGGGCGTGCACGACGGCGGCTCGGCTGGTGTGGGCGGCGCTCGACGCCCGGTCGACGACGGTGACGTCGATTCCGTTGAGGGCCAGGGCCGTCGCGGTGGCCAGCCCGACCGGGCCGGCGCCGACGACCAGGACATCAGTGGTCGCGGGAAGCATGGTCTCACCTGCCAACATCTGTTTGCCAACACATGTTGGCAAAGGTAGCGCCGGTCGGGCGGGTAAGTCAACAGGCGTTGGCCTACAGTTGTGGGCATGAGTGCGGAACAGCCTCGCCGCTCCGACGGCACGCGAGCGGCCATTCTGAAAGCGGCCCGCGAGCGATTCGCCGCCGACGGCTACGAGCGGGCCACCATCCGGGCCATCGCGGCCGACGCGGCCATCGACCCTTCGATGGTGATGCGGTACTACGGCAACAAGGAGCGCTTGTTCGCGGCCGCGGCCGAGTTCGATCTGCGCCTGCCGGCCCTCGAGGACGTACCGCCCGAGCAAGTGGCGACCGTCCTCGTCGGCCACTTCCTCGAGCGCTGGGAGGGCGACGAGACCCTGATGGCGCTTCTGCGGGCCGGTGTGACCAACCCCGCCGCGGCCGACCGGATGCGGGAGATCTTCGCCGCGCAGCTCGTGCCGGTCGCCGAGCGGCTTTCGCCCGATCGGCCGCGGATCCGCGCCGGGCTCGTCGCTTCGCAGATCCTCGGTCTCGCCCTGTGCCGTTACGTGCTGCGGCTTCCGCCCCTCGTGGCCATGGAAAGGGCCGAGCTGGTGGACTGGACCGCGCCCGCCGTGCGGCACTACCTGAGCGGCACAGTGGCGGAAGAGACCCAGGCCGGGTCCGGCGTGTGATCCGCCTTACGCACGATTCTCATCCCGGCGAAGCTCGGCGAGGATGATCCGGGTGGAGCTGCTGGGACGGCGCCAGGAATGCGAAACGATCGACCGGCTGATCGCCGCGGTGCGGACCGGGGAGAGTCGCGTCCTGGTCCTGCGCGGCGGGGCCGGCGTCGGCAAGACCGCGCTGCTCGAATACGCCCGCCGCGACCGGGCCGGGATGCGGGTGTTGCGGGCGGCCGGCGTCGAATCCGAGATGGAGCTGGCCTTCGCCGCCCTGCACCAGCTCTGCGGCCCGCTGCTCGACCTGCTGCCCCGGCTGCCCGAGGTGCAGCGCCACGCGCTCGAGACGGTGCTCGGCCTGCGCTCCGGCACCCCGCCCGACCGGTTCCTGGTCGGCCTGGCCGTGCTCAGTCTGCTCGCCGAGGCGTCCGAGAAGACCCCGCTGCTCTGCGTCGTCGACGACGCGCAGTGGCTCGACCGGGCCTCCGCCCAGACGCTCAGCTTCGTCGCCCGGCGGCTGCTGGCCGAGTCGGTGGCCCTGCTGTTCGCCAGCCGCGACCGCGAGCCGGCGCTGATCGGCCTGCCCGAGCTGGAGATCACCGGCCTGCGCGACGACGACGCCCACGCCCTGCTGAGCTCGCTGACCCACGCCGGGCTCGACCGGTCCATCCGCGACCGGATCGTGGCCGAGACCCGCGGCAACCCGCTGGCCCTGGTCGAGCTGCCGCGCGGGCTGTCGCTCACCCAGATCGCCGGCGGCCTGGGCCTGCTGCGATCCGGCGCGTCGCTGCCCGGGCACATCGAGCAGAGCTTCATCAACCGGATCGGCGGCCTGTCCGAGGCGGCCCGGACCCTGCTGCTGATCGCGGCGGCCGAGCCGCTCGGCGATCCGGTGCTGCTGTGGGCGGCCGCCGAGCGGCTCGGCGTCGACCCGGCGGCGGCGCTGGCCGAGGGCACCGACGGGCTGCTCGCCATCGACGAGCGGGTCACCTTCCGGCATCCGCTCGTGCGCTCGGCCGTCTATCAGGCGGGCGAGCCGAGGCTGCGCCGGGCCGTGCACCTGGCCCTGGCCGAGGTCACCGACGAGACGACCGACCCGGACCGCCGGGCCTGGCACCGGGCGGCGGCCGCGCCCGGCCCGGACGAGGAGGTGGCGGCCGAGCTCGAACGGTCGGCCGGCCGGGCCCAGGCGCGCGGCGGGCAGGCCGCGGCGGCCGCCTTCCGGCAGCGGGCGGTGCAGCTCACCCTCGACCCCCGGCAGCGTGTCCGGCGGGCGCTGGCGGCGGCCGAGGCCACCCTGGCCGCCGGCGACTTCGAGGCCGCGAGCCGCTTCGCCGGCCTGGCCCGGCGCGACGCCGACGACGATTTCCCGCGGGCCCGGGCCGAGCTGATCCGTGGCCACATCGCGTTCTCCTCCGGCCGTACGCGCGAGGCGCCCCGAGCTTTGCTGACCGCGGCCCAGCGGCTCGAGCCGTACGACCTGGACCTGGCCCGTGAGACGTACCTGCTGGCCTGGGGCGCGGCCCTGATGGCGGGCGACCGGCCGACGCTGGAGGCGACCGCCCGGTCCACGGCGCTGCTGCCGCCGCGCGAGGGCGGGCCGCGCGCGCTCGACCTGGTCCTCGACGGCTACGCCGAACTGCTGATCGGCCGCCGGTCCGAGGCGGTGCGGCTGCTGCGCCGGGCCACGCCCCTGGTGATCGGCCTGCCGGTGGCCGACGCCATGCTGTGGGGGTGGGTGGCCAACGCCGTACCACCGTCGATCTGGGACGACGCCGCCATGTGCGCGCTCTCCGACCGTCAGGTCGAGGTCGTCCGGGCCGCCGGCGCGCTGGCCCACCTGCCGTTGGACCTGACCGCCGCGGGCATGGCGACCTCGTTCACCGGCGACCTCGAGCGGGCCGCCTCGCTCGCCGCCGAGGCCGAGACCGTGGCCGGCGCGCTGGGCCTGCCCCTCTCCCCGTTCGTCCGGCTGCGCCTGACCGCCCTGCGCGGCCGCGAACCGCAGGCGTCGGCACTGCTCGCACAGACGGTGGCCCGGGCCGAGGCGAAAGGCGAGGCGCTGGGCGTGGCGATCTCCCAGTGGTCGGCGGCGGTGCTGAACAACGGGCTGGGCCGGTTCGCCGAGGCGATGGCGGCGGCCCGGGTCGCCGCCGGCGCCACCGTGATCTGGGTGGCCGAGTGGTCACTGCCCGAGCTGGTCGAGGCGGCCGTACGGGCGGGCGAGCTCGACGTCGCGAGAGAGGCGCTGGCCCGGCTGGCCGAGGTCACGGAGCCGTGCGACACCGACTGGGCGCAGGCCACGCTGGCCCGGTGCCGGGCCCTTCTGAGCGACGCGGCGGAGGCTCCAGCCCTTTTCCGTACGGCCATCGAGCACCTGGGGCGCACCGGCCTGCGCGCCGAGCTGGCCCGGGCCGAGCTGCTGTACGGCGAACGGCTGCGCGCCGACCGGCAGCCGGGCGAGGCCCGCGACCACCTTCGCACGGCACACGAGATGTTCGCCGCGATGGGATTGGAGGCGTTCGCGGAGCGCGCCCGGCGGGAGCTCCTGGGCACGGGCGAGGCGGTCCGCAAGCGTACCGGCGAAAGCTCCGTCCATGACGAACTGACCGCTCAGGAAAGGCAGATCGCGGTGCTGGCCCGGGACGGCTTCTCCAACCCCGAAGTGGGCGAGCGGCTGTTCCTGAGCCCGCGCACTGTCGAATGGCACCTGCGCAAGGTCTTCGCCAAGCTCGGCGTCACGTCCCGCCGCCAGCTGCGCGAAGCCCTCCCACGCGACCCGGCGAGCTCGCCCGGGCCGTAGCCCGGGCGAGCGGACGGTCAGGCCCGGCGCCGCCGGCGGGTGAACGAGAAGCCGACCAGGCCGGCGATCGCAGCCAGGACACCGCCGGCGGCCGTCCACACCCAGCGCGACGAGAACTCGGGCACGAAGTCCGACGCCTCACTCGGCGCCGCCGAAGCCGTCGGCGTGGGCACCTCGGTCACCACCCGGCCGGGCTGGTCGACCGGGTTCAGGGGAGCGGCCAGTTTGCCCTGGTCGGCGCCCGTGTCGCCGTTCTCGGCGGTGAGCGTCAGATCCACCTTCACCGGCAGGCCCAGATCCTGCTCGGGCAGCGCCGTCGACGACAGGCGCACGTAGTACGTACCGGGAAGAGGGTCCTGATCCGACGGCTCGGCCCACGAACGCACCTGCCGCAGCTTGCAGCCCAGGGCGACCTCGGTGGCATTGCCGGCCACGACCGGGCTCTGCTCCCCGGCCACACACGGCTGCCGGCGGCGCAGACCGTCGAAGACCTCGATCGTCCACGCCTGGTAGCCGTGCCGGTCGGCCGCCGGCGGCAGCGTGACCTTGGCGCTGAGCTCGGGCTGCTGCCCGGCGGTGGCCGGGAAAGACCAGTACAGGTAGTCGCCGGTGACCGCCGAGACCTGGACCGGTTTCGTGGCGTCGACCGGGGTCGCCGTCAAATAGGAGGTGCCGGCGCTGCCGGGCGCCAGAAGTAGCGCGGCGAGGATGATGGACATCAGTTCTCCCTCCAGGTGGCGACCCACCAGCGGGTCAGCCAGCCGGCCAGCACGCCGGCGATCAGTCCGGCCACGGCCAGAACCAGCAGAAGCAGCCAGCCGCGGCCCAGACCGGGAGCGTCCGGCGCGGTCGAGGCGGCGACGGTGTCGATGCTGAGCTCGAGCGGCATGCCGGGGGCGCCGGCCGAAGTGGCGGACGCGAACGAGTTGCTGACGATCAGGCAGACGGCGGCCGTCTCCTCGTCCTCGGCGAACGACCAGCGCAGCCCGGCCGAGATGACATCGGCCCGCCCGCTGGCGGCGTCCAGACCCCGTACCAGCTCACGGCCGTTCGGGGTCGCTGCTTTCAGGAGTACGCCGTAGTCCCGGTTCACGGGACGGTCGAGGGCCACACTGACCGAGGCCCGCAGCTCCTCACCGGCCCGCAACGGAACCCGGTAGTAACGGTGCTCGCCGATCCGCTCCCGGTCGCTGTAGACACCGGGGGACAGCACGGGCGCCTTGTCACACGACTCGGTGCCGGTGACCACGGCCGGCGTCACCGGCGGCGGCACGGCGGCCCGATCGACAAGCTGCTGAACCCGGTCGGTCAGTTCCTGCTCGCTCTGCGCCGAGGCGTAGGTGCCGCCGGTCGCGGTGGAGATGCAGACAAGCTGCTTGCGGGTCTTCTCGTCGGGGGTGAGACCGAGGGTGTCGACGACCAGCTTGGTGCCCTGGGCGGCGAGCTGGCGGGCAACAGCGCACGGGTCGGGCGGGGTGCAGGTGTCCTCGCCGTCGGTGATGAGAACGATGCGCCGGGCGCCTTCACCGGTGCCGAGGTCGTTGGCGGCGGCGCGCAGGGCCAGGCCGATGGGGGTGTAGCCGGTGGGTTTGAGGGCGGCGATCGCAGCCTTGGCGACGGTGGGGTCGACGGGGCCTACGGGGACGATCTGCTGGGTGTCGAGGCAGCCTTTCTTCTTGTCGTCGCCGGGGTAGGTGGCGCCCAGCACGCGGATGCCTAGCTGCGTGGTCTCGGGCAGGGCGTCTACTACCTGGCCGAAGGCCCGCTTGGCTACGGCGATCCTGGTTTGGCCGTCGATGTCCTTGGCGCGCATGGAGCCGCTGACGTCCAGGACCAGCTCCACTTGGGGGGCTACTTCGGTTTCGTCGGCTTGGGCGGGCGTTGCACCCATTAACCAGGATGTAGCGATCATCCCGACTAATGCCAATATGGACAGTCTTTTATGGATCACGCGGCAAGATCATAAAGGCTTTGTTTCTGGGGGTGTGGTGGGGGGCTTGGTTGCGCTGGGACGGTTGAGGGCCGGGTGTGGCCGACCCTGACTGGCTGGGGAGCGCTTGACGTCTGGGTCGGCCACACCCGGCCCTCAACCTTGCGTGGGGTTTCGGTGCCGGCCAGGCGTGGGTTGGTGGCTGCTTGGTGGTACGTGGGGTGGGTGGTCACCTTGCGCCTGGGTGCGGGGTGGGGTTCGCTGCCGCGTGGGGGTTCGGGTGGGTGCGTCGGTCGGGCGGGCCTGCTGGGTGGGGGGATTGGGCGGCAATTCCAGGCCGGTTGCGCGGGTTTGTGGGGCGAGGCTTGCTGTACGCATCCTCGCCTCGCCTCGCCTCGCCTTCGTCTGCCCGGGCTTGCGCGTGGGTGACCTCGTCTAGTAGGGCTTTGTCACCCTTCGAGTGGCTGATGGTGACAGATACAGGTTGATGTTGGTGTCGTCGAGAGACGGACACTGCGCAGGTGCAACGGCTTGGTGATGAGCTGGCCGAGTATGTCGGGGATGTGTTCGCGTCGCTGAGGTATTCGGGGTGGCAGGACCGGGCCGGGCATGGACCATGAGAGTGGTCATTGACGGGATCCGGTGGCGGGTGCGGACCGGTTCGCGCTGGCGGGACATGCCTGAGATGTATTCGCCGTGGCAAGCCCTGTATCGATGGTTCCGCCGGTGGCAGCGTGCCGGCGTCTGGGCACAGATCCTCGCCTCGTTGCAGGCCCAAGCGGACGCGGCCGGACTGATCGGATGGACCGTCGGCGTGGACTCCACTATCAGTCGCGCCCATCAGCACGCCGCTGGAGCCCGCCGCGACGGCGACGAACAGAAGGAGCCACCCGGGCCGGCGGAAAGAGCCGGCAGATCACGGGCTCGGCCGGTCCCGGGGCGGCTGGATCGCCAAGACGCATCTGCCCTGCGAACAGGGCCGCAAACTGATGGCTGTCGTGGTGACTGCCGGGCAACGCGGTGACAGCCCCCGTTCGTTGCTGTGCCGACCAAACTCCGAGTAGCGCGCGGCTCAAACAACACCGCGCCATGGCTACCAGGTACGACAAACTTGCCGTCCGCTACGAGGCCACCCTCACCATCGCCGCCGTCAACCAATGGCTCCACGCACTACGAAACACGGGCTAGGCGGTCCAGTAGTTCGTCCAGTACGGCTCGTTCGCCTGGGGTGAGGTCGGCTGGGTCGTTGCCTACCAGGGCGCGCAAGGTCATTGCGGCGCTTGCGCGGGTGGTGGGGGTGTCGGTGGTGGGAGTGTGGAGGACTCCGGCCAGGGCAGCTTCGCGGACGCGTTCGGAAAGCATGAAGTCGGGCTCGGGCTGGCTGATCAAGGTTAGGGTGACGCCGATGTTGGCGGCGAACAGCTGTTCGGCGGCGTCGGCGGCCGGCACCTTGAGCATGCCCTGGGTGGCGGCGGCGGTGAACCGGTCGCGCAGCGCGGCGTGTGCGGGAGCGGTGACGGCGCAGGGCTTTCCCGGCTCGGCGCGGCCGTAGAGCAGCCCGTAGAACGAGGGGTGCTCGAGCCCGAACCGTACGTGCCTGTCCCAGCCTTCGCGCAGGTCGTGCAGGGGGTCGCCGAAGTCCTCGACCGCCGTGTACTGGGTGAAGCCGTGATTGGCCACGGCGTCGATCAGGCCCTGCTTGCTGCCGAAGTGGTGGTACAGCGTCGGGGCCTGCACCCCGGCGCGTTCGCACACCGCCCTCGTGGACACCGTGCCGCCGCTCTCCAGCAGCTCCACCGCAGCGCATCGCCGGCGCGCCTAAACCACATCACGCTGCCCACCGCTGTCGAGAACTTCGTCGCGGCCACCAACGCCCACGACGCGAACGCATTGGCCGCGGTCTTCGGCGACCGGGCCACCGTGCGCGACGACGGGAAGACCTGGGCCGGCGAGACGGAGATCCGCGAGTGGATCCAGGGACATCTGATCAGTCCCAGGATCGTGCTCACGCCGATCTCGTTCGCGGGCGACCGGCTGGTGGCCGCCGGGGACGGCGACTTCCCCGGCGGGCCGCTGTCTTTCTCGTTCGTGTTCGGCATCGAGGACGACCAGGTCATCGACCTCGCGATCGCCCCGGTCTGATCCGTCACCGGCTGGGCCGGCCCGGGGTCAGATGAGGTCGAAGCTTTCCCACGGGCCGATGGCGGTGCGGTTGGCTATCAGAGGGCCGGCGCCGGCGTTGTCGGCGCAGACATAGTGGCCGTTGGCGGTGCTTCGGAAGCTGGCGGAGCCGTCCGGGTTGGCGACATGGGTGAAGCGTTCCCAGTCGCCTACCGTGTCGCGGTTGACTGTCAGAGGGCTGCCGCCGGCGTTTTCGGCGCAGACGTACTTGCCGGTTGTGGTGGATTTGAGGGCTACGGAGCCGTTGCCCGCGTCTTCGATGAGGAAGCGCTCGGCGGCGGTGGGGGCTGAGGCCGTCAAGGGCGAGCCCGTCAGGTAGCGGCCGTTGGCATGTGAGCGGAGCGCCACCGCCGCCGCCGTGGACAGGACGGGCTGGGTGGGGCGGGTCGCCGTCAGCGCTATCCGGCCCTTGAGCATGCGGCCGCCGTCGCCGCTGAGCCGCAGGTAGTAGTCGGCTGAGCAGGGAGTGCCGTCCTCGTCCAGAGGGAGGAAGTTGCTGCCGGTGGGGACGTCGGCCTTGGTCTCGGCTGTTTTGGCGATCTGGTTGCCCTCGTTGTACTCGTCGAACATGGAGATGTAGAGGGCCGGGGCGCCGGCCCGGATGACGTTGTAGAACTGGCGCCACATGAAGTCGCCGTGTTCGCGCTGGCGTTCCTGGAGGTCGCCGGGGAGCACGCAGGGCTGGTAGTCGATGCCGTGGTCGGCGCAGTCCTTCACGTCGGGGACGGTGACGTTGGTGTAGAACCAGTCGGAGCCCGCCGCGTCGCCGATGCGGCCCACCATCCACGGCGAGATCATGTCGAAGGCGTGGTAGACGTCCTGGAAGCCGAGCCGTGAGTCGTCCTTGCCGTCGCTCAGGCGCCAGTGGGTGGGGGTGCCGCCGATCAGGTAAACGCCCTGGGCCTTGAACCAGTTGACGACGTCCAGGCAGACCGCGGCGCTCCACGGGTGGGCGTCGTCGTTGAACCCGAAGCCCCAGACACAGACGACGGGCTTGCCGTTCTGTCTGGCGTACGCGGGGGAGGCCGTGTAGGCCTTCATCGTGGCCGTCCAGTCGTCCTTGATCTGCTGCTGCATGTCCTTCCAGTTGGTGACGTCGTACATGATGTAGAACTTGCGGCCGTGCCGTTCGGCCGCGTCGCGGACCTTGGCCGTGATGGCGTCGCGGACGGGGCCTTCGCCGCCGAACGGGTTGAAGCGCTGGAGCGCCGCGGTGTCGAGGTCGTTCTCGCGCATCCACCGGAAGTGGGTGTCGACGGTCTGCTGGTCGTACGAGGAGAAGACGGTGGCCGGCCGGCCGTCGCCCAGGGCGGGGTAGCCGGTCGGGTATGTCTTGTCGTAGTCGCGGATGTCCGGCCAGGACTTGAGGGCCTGGTTGGTGGGCGACGGCGGGTTCTGCCAGGCCTGCCCGTAATGCCACCAGCCGTCCAGGGGAGCGCCGTCGCCTTTGCCGGTGAACCAGCCCTGGTACCCGACGGTGATCTTTCCGACGACATCACCAGGCGTGTCGGCGGCGAACGCGTCGAGGGTGACGCCGGTGGCCACGGCGGCGGTTCCGGCCACGGCGGCGCCGAGGAAGGCGCGGCGGGTCATTTTCATGCGGTCACCGTAAAGATCGACCGATATTTTAGTAAAATTGGTTTAGTACTATTTCAGGTAGTTTTAAGGAAGAGCCGGGCGACCACGGCGGCGGCGACCGCGGGAATGGCGAACAGCAGGTAGTCCGGGCTCAGGCCCCACCGGTCGACGACCTGGCCGCCGAGGGCGGAGCCCGCCGCCAGGAACAGCTGGGTCGTGGAGACGAAGAGGGCCAGGCCGCCCTCCGCCGCCGTACCGCCCATCATGTAGGTCTGCACGATGAGCGGGACGGCACCCCAGCTCGCGCCCCAGACCAGCACCAGCACGACGGTCAGCGCCGGCAGCGACGTCACGGCGGTCAGCAGCGCGACCGAGCCGCCGAGCAGCACGGCGGCCGCGGCCAGGGTCAGCGGCAGGTTGCGGGTCACCGCGGCGCCGGCGCCGAAGTTGCCGGCGAGCCCGGCGACGCCGAAACCGAGCAGCAGCAGGGTCACCGAGCCGGAGGAGAAGGCCGACCGGTCGGTGAGGAAGGGCGTGATGAAGGTGTACGCCCCGAAGTGCGCGAAGAACAGCAGCGCACCGAGGAGCAGGCCGGTCCGGTCGCGCCGGGAACGGAACAGTGACGTCAGCGCGCTCCAGCCCAGTGCTCGGTCCGGGCGCATCGAGGGTAGTGCCAGCACCTGCCAGATGGTGATCAGCACGGCCAGGGCGCCCACGATGAGCAGCGCCCACCGCCAGCCCCAGGTCTGCGCCACGAGGTGACCGGCGGGCAGGCTGACCACCGTGGCGGCCGAGATGCCGGCGGTGACCAGAGCCGTCGCCGCGGTTCCCCGGCCGGCCGGTACGAGCCGGGGCGCCACGGCCACGCCGATGGTCCAGAAGGCGCCCACCGCCACCCCGAGCAGGGCCCGCGCGACCAGCAGCATCGTGAAGGAGGGGGCGAGGCCGGCCAGCAGATTGGAGACGGCCAGCAGGCCGGTCAGGGCCAGAAGCACAAGCCTTCGGTCCGTACGGTTGGCCGCCAGCACCGCCGCCGGGGCGGCCACCGCGGCGACGAGGCCGGGCAGCACCACCGCGAGGCCGGCGTCGCCCTCGGACACGTGCAGATCGGCCGCGAGGGACGGCAGCACGGCCACCGCGATGAACTCGGACAGCACCAGCGTGAAGGAGGCGGCGGCCACCGGCGCCACCGCTGCCCACCCGGTTCGGGGCCGTTCCCGCAGTTCAACCATGATCCGCAAGCTACATGAGATATCACGTAATGCTTCATGTCCTGCGTCACGGTCCCCCGCCGAAACGTTTTCGGTAGACGTGCGAAAACGCCCCCGTTGACATGGTGGTATAGCGCTGACACGATTGCCGAAAACGTTTTCATTTCGGTCGGAAGGGCAGCTGTATGGCACCGTTCAACCGTCGTCAGTTCCTGCAGGTCTCCACCCTGAGCACCGCCGCGTTCGCCGGCCTCGAGTTCCCCGCCCCCGCCTGGGCCGCGACCGCCCCCGCCTTGGCCGCGACCGCCGAGGGGCCGGGCGCCACCGC
The DNA here is from genome assembly GCF_043197815.1 of Actinoplanes sp. NPDC048988. NCBI lineage: Bacteria > Bacillati > Actinomycetota > Actinomycetes > Micromonosporales > Micromonosporaceae > Actinoplanes > Actinoplanes sp. NPDC048988. The sequence goes on from NZ_JBICTW010000012.1 coordinate 180,007, forward strand.
TCCCGTACGGCCGTTCCCGCTCGGCGACGTGCGCCTGGGCGACGGGCTGCTCCAGGAGAAGCGTGACCGCACCAAGGCGTGGCTGCGGGCCTACGACGAGCGCCGCTTCGTGGTGCTCTTCAACGACCAGGCCGGGCGCCCCAACCCGGCCGGCGTGGCGGTGCCCGGCGGCTGGGAGGACGGCGGGCTGCTCAGCGGCCACTGGGCCGGGCACTACATGACGGCGCTGGCTCAGGCGTACGCCGATCAGGGCGAGGCCGTCTACAAGACCAAACTGGACTGGATGGTCGGCGAGCTGGCCGCCTGCCAGGCCGCCATCACGGCCCGGATGACCACCGGCGGCGGTGGCGGGCCGGCGGAGCCGGCGGCCGCCATCGGCCGGGTCCCGGGCCGGATCGGCACCGGGCTGCGGCTGGGCGGTGGCACCCCGGCGCAGTACTGCACCCTGCCCCAGGAGGCGATCAACCAGCTCACCGACTTCACCATCGCCACCTGGATCAACCTCGGCTCCACCGCGAGCTGGACCCGCCTGTTCGACTTCGGCCAGTCCACCGCGATCAACATGTTCCTGACGCCGCGGGCCGGCGTCACCGGAAACGTGCCGCGCTTCGCCATCACCGTCGGCGGCTCCGGCGGCGAGCAGCAGATCAACGGCACCTCCGCGCTGCCGGTCGGCCAGTGGGTGCACGTCGCGGTGACGCTGGCCGGGCGAGTCGGCACCCTCTACGTCGACGGGCAGCCGGCCGGCACCAACCCGAACATGACGCTGAACCCGTCGAACCTCGGCAACCCGGGCAACCGGTGGATCGGCCGGTCGCAGTACGGCGACCCGTTCCTCGACGCCACCATCGACGAGTTCCACATCTTCGACCGCGCGCTCGGCCCGGCCGAGGTGACGGCCCTGCGGACCGCGACCACGGGCGGCGGGAACATCGCCTGGTACCGCTTCGAGGAGGCCGGCGGCACGGCGCTGAAGGACTCGTCGCCCAACGGCCGGGACGCGGGCGTGGTGGCCGCCTCGACCGAGGGGCCGGCCGACTGGGTGCCCACCCATCCGGGCTACCTGGGCGCCATCCCCGAGGACGCGGTGCTGCGCCTCGGCCCGCCGCGCTGGGCCGTCTACGGCGGCAACGCGCAGACCAACACGTGGGCGCCCTGGTACACCCAGCACAAGATCATGCGGGGCCTGCTCGACGCGTACTACAACACCGGCAACGCCCAGGCCCTCGCGGTGGTCACCACAATGGCCGACTGGGCCCATCTGGCGCTGACCGTCGGCGACAAGAACCACCCCGATTACCAGGGCCCGCTGACCCGCGACGACCTCAATTACATGTGGGACCTCTACATCGGCGGTGAATTCGGCGGGGCCAACGAGGTGTTCCCGGAGATCGCGGCCATCACCGGCGACGCCAAGCACCTCGAGACGGCCAAGGCGTTCGACAACCGGGAATCGTTGTTCGGCGCCGCTGTGGAGAACCGCGACATTCTCGTGGTCACCCCGCAGAACCGGCCCGGCCGCCGTCGCCCGGAGCGGTTGCACGCCAACACCCACGTGCCGCAGTTCATCGGCTATCTGCGCGTTTTCGAGCAGGGCGGCGGCCGGGACTACTTCACCGCGGCCAAGAACTTCTACGGCATGGTGGTGCCGCACCGCACGTTCGCCAACGGCGGCGCCGGCGGCAATTACCCGGGTTCCAACAACAACCTCGAGCTGTTCCAGAACCGCGGGAACATCGCCAACTCGGTGCCCACCAGCGGCGCCGAGACCTGCACGACGTACAACCTGATGAAGTTGGCCCGTAATCTGTTCCTGCACGAGCACGACCCGGCCTACCTGGATTACTACGAGCGCGGCCTCTACAACATGATTCTCGGGTCGCGCGCGGACACCACGTCGACCGGCGATCCGCAAGTCACCTATTTCCAGCCGCTCGGCTCGGGCACGGTCCGCGGCTACGGCAACACGGGCACCTGCTGCGGCGGAACGGGCCTGGAGAACCACACGAAATATCAGGAGACCGTCTACTTCAGATCGGCCGACGGCGGCACGCTCTGGGTCAACCTCTACGTGCCCTCCACCTTGACGTGGGATTTCAAAGTCAAACAGGAGACTTCGTTCCCTCGTACGGATCGGACGCGGCTCACCATCGACGGAACCGGCCCGCTGACCCTCAAACTGCGCGTTCCGGCGTGGGCCGAGCGCGGCTTCACGGTCGCGGTCAACGGCGTTCTTCAAAACCTTCAGGCCACGCCGGGTTCGTACGTCTCGATAAGCCGAACCTGGAAGCCCGGCGACATCGTCGACATCACGATGCCGTTCAGCATCCGCGTCGAACGCGCCCTCGACCGCCCCGACACCCAGGCGATCTTCTGGGGCCCGATCCTGCTGCAGATCATGGGCAGCGGTACGCAATGGCGCGAGCTCACCCTCTACCGCCACCTCAAGCGCGACGGCGACTACGGCCGCGCCGCGATCACCGCCGGCGCCGTGACGGCGGCCGGCGACCCGACGTTCACCGCGGGCGACTACTCCCTGCGCCCGTACTACATCAGCGACAGCCAGGCGGCCTCGTCGTACTTCCGCCGCGTCGAGCCGTCGATCGTCTTCGGTTCCATCGACACCGGCGTCCCCAACCGCAAACGCGACGACGGCCTGCCGAACTACGACGTCCCGGTCACCGGCGTCATCTCACCCGGCACCGACGGCCCGACGTTCCTGGACCTGGTCTGGGACCGGGCCCCGTTCACCACCCACGCCCAGTTCGTAGCCACCGTCACCCAGACCGCCGACGCCTTCGCGGCCGCCGGCGTCTTCACGCCGGCCGAGCGGGACACGGTGGTGGCCCGCGCGGCGGCCGCCGACCGCGAGCTCTCACCGGCCACGGCCCTCAGCGTCGACGTGCGGGCCCGCACCCAGCAGATCGGCACGGCCGTCTACTTGCAGGTGACGGCCCGCAACACCGACAGCGTCCCGTTGACTCTGGAGCTGAGCACCCCGTACGGCTCGAAGACGGTCTCCGCCGTAGCCCCCGGCCAGTCCGCCTACCAGTCCTTCAACACCCGCTCCGCCACAGTCCCGCCCGGCACGGCCACGGTGAAGGCCACCGGCACGGTCGGCGGGGGACAGGTGACAGCTTCGTTCGAGGCCACCTACGGCTGACGTCCTACTATCGGGCGATGCTGGACATCACCGAGGACCCGAACGAGGAATGGCACACGACCGGTCCCGTCGAGATTCCCCTGCTCGGCGGGCCACCGGTGCCCATCATCCTGGACGGTTACGGCGACGACGAGGCGCCGGAGGACTTTCACGAGGCGATACGCGCGTTCCTGACGCTGGACCGCTCGGTGCTCGAGGCGGCCGCTCCAGCGATCTTCGCCTACTACCGGGACGTCGCCGAGACCACCGACGCCGTCGACGTACACATCGACGGCCCGGCCGACGTCCTCGACCACATCACGCTCGGCCGCGAGCCCACGGTCTCCCGCGACACCTACACCGACCGGCACGTGTACGTGTCACTCGAGTGCGAGTGCGCCTGGGAGCCCGAGCACGGTTTGCAGTTGGTGTTCCGCGACGGCCGGACAGTGACGAAGGCCGGCCCCTACGACGGTCATCTGACGAACGCCTCCGCCTACGGCGACCCGTCCCTGACCGACGTCGTCTACCACTGACGAGTCGACCGGCGGCCGGGCCTAGTCCGGTAGCGGGCGCGCTTGCTCAGCCACCCAGGCCCGGAACTGGTGGATGGCTTCACTGAGATTGAGCGGTCCGCAGGCGACCTCGAAACGCATGTCGACCACGCGGGCGATCAGCCAGTCATGCTCGCTGCGGTGGACCTCGTACCGGGGGAACGCCCGGCCGTCCATCGCCGTGTCCTGTAGATCGACCTGGAGGAACCAACCGGGATTGTCGAGCGTCTCGATCGACAATCCGTACTCGTGTTCCCAATCTCCATCGCATTGGGTGGCGTACCAGCCTTGAAGCCACGTCAGGGCATCAGGCCCGCCAGAGAACTGGAGATCCTGTCCGGTCACGTCGTCATGATGCCGCCGACGCCCTCGGCGTGGAGGTCGAGGGCCGGCGCCGCCGAACGGGCACGCTGGTGAGTCGCCTTTCCGACTCGGCGGGGATCGGCACTCCGGCGACCGGCGGCCGGACCTACGCTGGCCTCAGCCGGGCGGGATTTACGGCATTCGCCCGATTCGACCTCTCGGAGGGGTTCTCATGGATCTGATCGAACGGCCGTCGGTCCAGGACGCGTACATGCTGCAGGACTCTCTCTTTCGGGAAACCGGGGCGGCGGAGCCGGACGACTTCACCACGATGTTTCCTGAGCTGGAACCCTTCGCGCCGTGCACCGACGCGGTCATTCACAACGTTCGGCTGCTGGGGGCGCGGGACGGGCTGATGGACGCGAAAGATCCGCGGATCACCGTCGCCGATCCGATCGCGGCCAACCCCATCCGCAATCCCGACAACCCGAACCCGGACATGACCGTGGGGTTCACGTTCCTCGGGCAGTTCATCGACCATGACCTGACCTTCGACCCGATGCCGATCCGGTGCGGGCAGACCAAGAGCCCCAACCTGCGCAGCCGCTTCTTCGATCTGGACAGCGTGTACGGGCGGGGGCCGGATGAGGACCGGCATCTGTACGACCGGGCGTCCGAGCTGGACCACGCGGCGCCGATCAAGTTTCTCATCGACTTCGACGCGCCGCGGGACCTGCCCCGGACCAGCCAGCAGCGAGCCATCATCGCCGACCCCCGCAACGACGAGAACGTCATCATCTCGCAGTTGCACCTGGCCTTCCTGCGCTTCCACAACGAGGTCACCGACCACCTGGCCGAGACCCGCGCGGACGACCTGGCCCTCCTCGAACCCACCGAGCGGCCGCGCAAGCTGTTCGAGTGGGCCCAGTGCTCGGTCCGGCGGCACTACCAGTGGATCGTGGTCAACCAGTTCCTGGCCGCCACCCTCGACCCGGTCGTCTTCGCCGCCGTCGAGAGCAACGGGCCGAAGGTCTACCGGGACGAGATGACCGAGAAGATCCCGCGCGAGTTCCAGGTCGCCGCCTACCGGTTCGGGCACAGCCAGGTCCGGCCCGGCTACCAGCTCAACGCCGGGTTCGGGGCGCCGATCTTCGACCGCCGGGTCGATCCGCGCGAAGGAGACCCGAACGACCTGCGGGGCGGGCGCCGGGCGCCGCGCCGGTTCGTCGAGTGGGACAACTTCTTCGACTTCGGCACCAAGGAGATCAAGCAGGACACCGGCGAGGTCGTCGACAAGGTCAAGCGGAACAAGCGGATCGACCCGTACCTCTCCTCGCCCCTGTTCGACCTGCCGGTCGGTCCCGGGCTGGTCGAACCGGACGACGACCTCAAGTCGCTGGCCGGGCGCAACCTGGAACGGCACCTCCAGCACGGCATCGCCTCCGGCCAGGCCATCGCCGCCCGGTTCCACTACACGCCGCTCACCGCGGCCGAGACGGCCGAGCTGCACCCGCTCGGTTTCCGCGACAGCACGCCGCTCTGGTACTACGTGCTCAAGGAGGCGCTGATCCAGCACCACGGGCAGCGGCTCGGCCAGGTCGGCAGCCGGATCGTGGCCGAGGTGTTCTTCGGGCTGCTCGCGGCGGACCCGCACTCGTACCGGAACGTGACCGGAGGCTGGACGCCGGACCTGCCGACCCGCGACCCCCGCGACGCCGGATCGTTCACGATGACCGACCTGCTGACCATGGCCGGGGTGGCGTGAACCGGGGTGGCGTGAACCGCCGTACGTGATTGACTCGGGTGATGTTGCCTTGGAGTCACGAGCTGTCCGGCCGGTTGCATCGGGAGACGATCGACTCGGCGCTGCTGCGCGGGAACCCGCTGGGCGATCCGCACGAGCGGCCGCTGTGGGTCTACACGCCGCCCGGTTACGAGTCGGGGACGTCGCGCTACCCGGCGATCTACGTGATCCAGGGCTACACCGGGCACGTCGCCATGTGGGCGAACCGTACGCCGTTCCGGCAGCCGTTCATCGAGACCGCCGACCAGGTGTTCGCGCGGGGCGAGGCCCCCGGGTGCGTTCTCGTGTACGTGGACGCCTGGACGGCGTACGGCGGATCGCAGTTCGTCGACTCGGCGGGCACCGGCCCGTACCACTCGTACCTCTGCGATGAGGTCGTCCCCTGGGTCGACGCCCGCTATCGGACGATCCCGGCCCCCGAGTCCCGCGCGATCAGCGGCAAGTCGTCGGGCGGCTTCGGCGCGATGATCACCCCGATGTTGCGCCCCGACCTGTTCGGCGCGCTGGCCACCCACGCGGGCGACGCCCTGTACGAGTACTGCTACCTGAACGAGTTCGCCAAGGCGACCCGCGCGCTGCGCGACTACGACCACGACATCCAGGCGTGGTGGTCAGACTTCCGCGGCCGTACGGCGTTCACGGCCGACCACGACTCGCTGCTGGTGCTCGTGCTGGGCTGCGCCGCCGCGTTCTCCCCGGCCGAGGACGGCACGCCGCAGCTACCGTTCGACCCCCGCACGGGCCAGCTGATCCCCGCGCTGTGGGAGAAATGGCTGGCCTGGGACCCGATCCGCATGATCGACCGGTACGCGGACGCCCTGCGCTCCCAGCGGGCCATCTGGATCGACGCCGGAACCCGCGACGAATGGTTCCTCGACCTGGGCGCCGAGGCGTTCCGGGCCGGCCTCGACCGCATCGGCGTACCGCCCGACCGCATCCACTTCGAGCTGTTCCCGGCCGGCCACGGCGGCATCGACCACCGCTACCCCCAGGCGGTGTGCTGGCTGGCCCACCGCTTGTCGTCGGCGGACGGCTGACAGAAACGAGCCGCACCGGCCAAGGATGTAGGAAACGCCGGCCGCCGTTCGTGGAGGTGGTGAGAGTGCTCATCACAGGCGAAAGGAACTGACATGACCGCCATCTACACCTGGGACGTCTTCTCCACCCTCGACGGCTACGGCTCGTACGCCGAAGGGGCCGACTGGGGCGGCTACTGGAGCAAGCAGGGCCCCGAGCTGCTCGCGAGCCGTGCCGCCATCTTCGACACCGGGCAGCGCATGGTCTACGGGGCGACCACGTTCCGCGAGATGGCCCAGATCATGTCCTCGGGCATCGACCCGAACGCCGTGGACGAGTGGAACATCCGAACCATGCGGTCACCGGCGACGGTCATCTCCTCGACGTTGACGGACACGCTCGGCTGGCCCGACGCGACCATCGCGAAGGGCGACGCCGTCGACATCGTGGCCCGCCTCAAGGAGGAGTCGGACGTGCCGCTGCGGTCCCAGGCCAGCCTGTCGCTGAACCGGGCCCTGATGGCCGCCGGCCTCGTCGACCGCCTCCACCTGACCGTCTTCCCGGTCATCTCCGGCCGCACCGGAACCAGCCCGATCCTCGCCGGCGCGGGCGACTTCGACCTCGACCTGCTCGAGAGCCGCACCCTCGACGGCCGAACCCTGGAGCTCGTCTACCGCCCCACCGCCCATTGACCGATCACTCACCGGGCCATCGCCCGTATCGCACCACCTGGCAATGGCCACTTAAGACCGATCGGGTCATCCCATCGGCCGGTCAGGCGACATCAACGTCATCGCCGAGTGGGTCGCGAAGCCTATGTCCCCGCACGTCTGACGGATTGATTCCGCGTCGGCGGCATTTAGCCTGGTGGCGGCCCCGAAAGCGTTTAGCCGCGCAAGGAGATGCATTTATGTCCACGCCCTCCGTCCTTGTTCCGAAGAAGAGAATGAGCCGCGGCCGAAAGGCCACCCTGATCGGCGGTGGCGTGCTGGCCGGCCTGGTCATCATCGGGGTCGCGGCCGGCGGAGGCGACGAGACGCCCGCCGTCGCGCCCGTTGCGGTAACCACCACGGCGACGGATCCGACCGCCGCTGGCAATCGCGAAGCGATCGACCAGCTCCAGGTGTGCATCGACATGACCACCGGTGCCCGTGCCTACGACCCGGCGTTGTGGGATACGGCTCTGTGCGGTGCGTACAAGGGCAGCCTCGGATCTTCGGCCCCGCCGACCACCGAGCCCGCTGTGGAGGTCAGCAACGAAGCCACCGTCGAGGCCGTCGCCGAGCCGACCGCGGAGCCCACCAAAGAGCTGACCGCCTCCCAGGAGAACGCCGTCGAGAAAGCGGCCGACTATCTCTCGTACACCGCCTTCTCCCGGTCCGCGCTGATCAAGCAGCTCAAGTTCGAAGGGTTCTCCACCAAGGACGCCACCTTCGGCGTGGACGCGCAGAAGGCCAACTGGAACGAACAGGCCGCCAAGAAAGCCGCCGATTACCTGTCGCATTCCTCGTTCTCCCGTACCGGGCTGATCAAGCAGCTGAAATTCGAAGGATTCACCACCAAACAGGCCACCTACGGCGTCAAAAAGGTCGGGCTGTAGCCGCGGAAACAGGGCCGTCCAAGCGCGCACGGCCATCCGGTCATGCTGCGCCCCGGTCAGCGGGGGAGCGACTTCGACCTCTTCTCATACTCTCCAGAGATGCCAGCACCTTCGATCAGCACCCCATTGCTGGAGTACGCCGTCGGACTGTCCACGCGCGCGGGCCGACTGGCCGCCGAGCGGTTCTTCGCGGCCGACTTCTCGACCGCGATCAAGGCCGACGGGACCGAGGTGACCGAAGCCGACCTCGCCGTGGAGGAGTTCATCCGGGGCGAACTGGCCGATCGGTTCCCGGCGGACGGCGTCTACGGCGAGGAGCACGGCTCCACATCGGGCACCTCGGGCCGCCGGTGGGTCATCGATCCCATCGACGGCACACGCTACTTCGCGTACCGGATCCCCGTCTTCGGCACCAACCTGGCCTTGGAGGACGAGCACGGCCCGGCCTTGGCCGTGGTCAACCAGCCGGTGGCCCGGCAGCTCATCTACGCCGGCCGCGGCCGAGGCTGCCGCATCCGCACCGACGGCCGGGACGCGGCGCCGCTGCTGCGCGACACCCCCGACTTGTCGACGGCCCGGGTGGAACTGGTGAACCCGGCCGGCTGGCCGGCCGAGCTGCTGCTCACCCTGCACCGCGCGACGCGGATCACCGGACATCTGGGCAGCATCAGCGGCCTGCTCACCGGTCTGGTCGACGCCATGGTGATCGCCGGCCCGGAGATGGGCTACGAGGACCTGGCGCCCCTTCCCGTCATCCTCGAGGAGGCCGGCGGCCGCGCCACCGACCTGCGGGGCCGTCCATTGCTCGCCGGCGACGGAACCGCTCTGCTCAGCACGGGCCGCCACCACGACGCCCTCCTCGACTTGATCTCCACCGCGGCGCGGTAGGCCGCCCCGCAACACCGATACCGCATTCGCGGTAGTCGGAGTACCGCCGTCCGCGATCCGGCACGGCGGTCGCGAGTGCGCCACCACCGGAAGGCGCGTCCTGCTGAGGCCGGAAGCCGATGTCTGCGGGGAGCGCTCCGGCTCGGCCGTGCTGAAGGATGACGCGTATGGACATCCCCGACCCGCTCCGCCAGGCGACCATCACACAGGCGACATTCCCGGCTCGAACAGCCGATTCATCTGACTGAGGTCACGTCTCAGGTGGCCGGCCCGGCAGCTTGCGCATGCGGCGGATGGCTGTGTGGTCGCCCGACTCGGCGAGTCGGCGGACCTCGGCTACGCGGCCGTGGGCGAGCAGCACGTCGAGGCGTCGGGCGTGGGCCAGGCGGTCCAGGTCGGGATTCGCGTCGGCCCAGTGCCGTAAGGCTTCGAGGGCGTCGTCCGGCCGGTCGCGCTCGCTGAGGTAGTCCACCAGCCACATGACGTCGTGGCCGTCGGCGACCTCGGCGCGAAGCTCATCCTCGCGTTCCTGCCTGATCAGTGCTTCCAGGAGTGTCGTACCGGCGCGGTCGTCTCCCGCCTCCTGCATGACGCGCAGCTCGTCGAGGCGGTCGGCGTCGACCAGGATCTCGAGCAGGGTGATGAGGGCGCACCTGTCACCGGCGCCGGCCCGGCGCCGTAACTCGTCCTCGTCGCCGGCCGACCGCAGCGCGCGCGTCGTCTCCGTGCAGCGCCGTTCGGCGTCGGGGTCGCCGTGGATGTCATAGCGGTGAGCCGCGCCGTAATAAGACCAGTCCCTCACCGCGCCAATATGCCACGGCGCTGGGGAAGCCCATCCATGATCATGGAGTCATGGATGACTACGCGGCTTTCCGCCGGCTCTGCCGAACCGTGTACGTGGCGGCCCGCGCCGGCTCGGTGGACTGCACGGACGCCTTCGATTTGGCCGCCGCGGCGCTGGAGTCGACACCGGGGGACGCCGCCGCGACCGAGTTGGCGTCGCTGAGCATCGACTGCGTCGAGGCGAGCCGCCCCCGGATGGCCGAGCTCGCCCTCGCGGTGCTCGATGCCGTCGATTACGAGCCGGGCTTCGCGGAGGAGCCGGCATGGCTGGCCGGCCTCCAGGACGCCATGCGCCTGGTGAACCAGGACGTGACCGCGACCGGTCTGCCCCACCCCTGCCGGCTCAAGGTCCACCCCGACCAGCCCGACCTCACCGGGAACGCCTACGCCGCCTCCTGGGACGGCCACACCGGCACGGCGCAGGGCGTCTTCCCCCGCTCGGGCGCCGACCCGGTCTCCGCGCTGGTAGCGGTGGCCGAGGACACCCAGGACGCGATCATGCACACCATCTGGGCCGCCTGGCCGGTATGCCCCGAGCACCACCTGGGCGTCCACGCCGAAGACCACCACGAGTCAGCCGTCTGGTGGTGCACCGGTGCCGGTGGCCACGCCGTCGCGCCGATCGGTGATTGGCGCGCCCGGAGCTGAAGGGGGCGTCGCGGTCTGCGCTTCCTTTCGCGTCGGCAAGGCGGCGACCTGCGAAGCGACGGCTATGCCGGCTGTCGTGAGGGCAAGGAGTACGGCGGTCATGGCAATCCACCCAGGAGTGGGTTCCCACGATGATTTGGGCCGGCCGCCCAATAACGCGAAGGCGACCGAGCAGATGACCCCGTAGAACAGGGAGCAATAGGCCGCCGCGTGCACCAGGGGAGACTTTCTCCGCGGCAGCCGCCGGGCAAGAGACGCGCAGACCAGAAGGCAGGCGATGGCGCCGGTGACAACCCAGGTGGTAGCGCTGAGCCAGAACGGCGGGTCGCCCGGCCGGAAGATGTCGTCCAAGTAGTAGCTTGTCGTCACCTGTAGGTGCGTCAAGACCACGACGGCGATGATGTGGCACGTCACGAGCATGATCCTCAGCGGCTCGCGCTCTCCCCGCCTGGAGTTGTAGATCAACCAGCACAGGCCGCCGAAGACGCCCAGGCTTCCGGTGCCGAGTAGTCCGGCGGCGATCATCGTTTCGGTCCAGGCGCGATTGCAGCTCTGTTCACCCGAGATGACCGAGAAGAAGAAGCTGTCGAGGAGCAGCACGAAAAAGGACGGCAACATCAGCACGTACGGGTATGAGTCGTTCTGCGGTGGGCGACGCCTTCCGAGGAGGAAAACGATGCCGGCGAAGAGGAAACCCGCGATCACGGCCGCCAGCTGAGAATGGGTCTGGCCGACCTCGACCGGATTCCAGTCCACGTCATCGCAGACATTCATGTGGGCCCACCTTCGCGGCATTCCCGAACTACCTACCTGGAGGATGGCCCGGCAGAACCCCGGAGTGCCATCGTCCGGTCGGGCTGAGGCGGTTCAGAGGGCGGCGGGGCTACGAACGGGGGCGCCCGTATTCGACATCCTCGCCGTCGTACAAGCGGTAGCAGAAGGAATTCATGCGGGCGGCGGCCGCGGCGTGGCGGGTGAGGATGCCGGCCACGGGTGCGGGCACCGTCGCGGGGATGTCGCCGTTCGCGTAGCGGAGCACGTGGGCGTTGCGGATGGCGGGCGCGGACGGGACGCCGCAGGCGGTGGTGGCCAGCCAGTTCACCAGGCGCATGGCGGCGTAGTCGGCGTCGTGGCCGGCGTGGCGGGTGACGAAGTCACGTTCGGCTTCGGACAGTTCGAAGTGGGGTGACGTGGCCAGGCCGTAGTCCACGAGGTGCAAGCGGGTGCCGTCGGTTCGCATGTTGTCGAAGTGGGCGTCCATGTGGAGCATGTCGTGGGTGCGCAGGGCGGCCACGATCTCGAACAACTGGCGTTCAACCGCAACGGGATCGGTCAGCAGCGCCGACGCCGGGTGGGGGAGGTATTCGAAGAACAGTACGAGGCTGTGGGTGGCCGCGGCCAGTTCCTCGAAGCGGGTGCGTACGGCCGGGCTGCCTCCGAACTGGGTGACCACGGCGTCGATGTCGCGGTGCTCCGGGGCTACGGGTGGGCGGCCGGGCAGCACTCGCCAGTGATACAGCGTGGGGGAGCCCATGATGGTGTTGGCCGCCAGCTCGCGCCAGGCGCCGAAACCGGGGCCGGGGAGGCGGTGCATGCCGTACTGGCAGGCGAGCGGCAGGTCGAACAGGTTCGCCGTGCTGTGCGGGTGGGCCAGCTCCCGGTCGGTGATCGGGATCCGCTTGGCGAAGACCGGCACGCCGTCGGCGTCGATGACCGAGGAGCCGCCGCCCACCCCGGCCGCGCCGGCGGGCGCCGACCGCAGGAGGCTGGCCAGTTCGGCGTCGTCGAGCGCGTCGAAGGCGATCACCTCAGGTAGGAGGCGCCGTTGAGGTCGAGGACGGCGCCGGAGGACCACAGGGCCTCGGGGGAGCTCAGGTGCAGCACCGCGGCGGCGACCTCCTCCGGGGTGCCGACACGGCCGAAGGGGCTTTGCCGCCGTACGGCGTCGCCCACCTGCTGGCGCTCGGTGGCGATGAAGCCGGGCGCCACCGACGTCACGGCGATGTCGTGCGGGGCCAGCGCGATCGCCATCGACTGGCCGAAGGCCTGCAGGGCCGCCTTGGCCGCGCCGTACGCCGGGTAGTCCGGTTCGCCGCGGTAGGCGCCCCGGGAACCCACGTTGACGATGCTGCCGGGGGCGCCGCGGTCGATGAGGTGATGGGCGAAGCCGTACGTCACGTTGGCCGCGCCCAGCAGGTCCACGTCGACCGTTTCGCGCCACAGGCGCTGCCAGTCCTCGTACGACGTCGTGGCTATCGCATGGCGGTTGCCGGGGCCGGGCGCCACGGCGGCGTTGTTGACCAGGACGTCGAGCGCGCCCAGGGAACCAGCGGCGGAGGAGACCACCGAGAGCGCTTGGGCGGGATCGGCCAGGTCGCCTCCGGCGAGGGCGTGTCCCGTCCCGGTCAGGAGCGAGAGTGTCTCCGAGGCCGCGTCGCGATCGGAGCCGTAGTGGACGGCGACCCGGTCGCCCTTCGCCGCGAAGGCGATGGCGATGGCCCGGCCGATGCCGCGCGAGGCTCCGGTGACGAGGACGTTTCTCATGATCGCAGACTACGCAGGCGGGCGTGGATCCCCTCGTACGCGGTCACCTCCCGCAGGTATCTCTTGTCGATCTTGGCCAGCATCGTGTAGTTCGGGTCGCAGACGTTGCCGACCGGGGCCTCGCCGGCCTGGCTGATCAGCTGGTACGCGTCGAGCACGTCGAGGCCGGTCAGCTCGGCCGACCAGGTGACCAGGTCGTGCTGGCTCATCCGGTACGCGTCCTCCAGCGGCCGGGCCGAGCCGGCCGACATCAGCGCCTCGTCGGTCTCGAAGCGCGGCGTCGGGGTCGCCACCCCCTTGACCAGGTCGAGGATCACCACCGTGTTCATGGCCGCCTCCACGCCCGTACCGCAGACCTCGCCGTCGCCCTGACGGCAGTGACCGTCACCGAGGGCGAACAGCGCGCCCGGCACGTTGACCCCGAAGTAGGCGGTGACCCCGGCCCTCAGCTCGGGCGTGTCCAGGTTGCCGCCGTGCACGTCGGGCACGATGGTCATCCGGCTCTCGAAGGCCGCGGGCGCCACCCCGGCCGTGCCGTGCATCGGATCCAGCGGCAGTGACACGCTGTAGTCGCCGCGCCGGGCATGGTAGGTGACGGTGCCGGCCGCCACGTCGACGTCGTAGCGCCACACCACCTCGTCCAGCGGCGGGTGCAGGGTGGCCGTGGTGTGGGTGCCGGTCAAGGCCCCGAAGTGCGGGAACGTCGACGACACGGCCCAGTCGCGGGCCGGCGTGATGCTCACGAAGTGCACAGCGAGGGTGTCGCCGGGCTCGGCTCCCTCGACGTGGATGGGGCCTGTCACCGGGTTCAGGTACGGGAACTCGCACACCACCGACGGCAGGTCGTCGACGGACTGGACACGGCCGCCGAAGCAGTCCTCGGTGTAGAGCTCGACGACGGTGCCGGGCGCCACGCGCAGCACGGGTTCGCGGCCGCCGAAGGTGTAGGACAGCTGCTCGGGCGTGGGGTGGAAGCGGACGGTCACGAATCTCCCTCGGAAAGGCCGGCGAGCGACGGGCGCCGCCCGGTCGCGTAGAACACGATCAGCACGATCACGCCGATGGCCAGCCAGGCGAAGCCGAGGGTCTGGGCGGCGATGTCCGCGTTGATCACCACGTAGAGCAGGATGAGGAAACCGGCCACCGGCACGATCAGGTGCCGCCACCAGTCCCGGCTTCCTTGACGTACGACGTAGTGCACCACCACGGCCACGTGCAGCGCCAGGAAAGCGGTCATCGCGCCGAAGTTCACCAGCGTCGACAGCAGCGAGATCCCGTCGTCGCGGCTCGCCATGTACAGGCCCAGGGCCAGCGAGACGGCCGCCACGAGCAGGGTGGCGTTCGCCGGCACCCGGTGCCGCTCGTTGATCCGGGCCAGGAAGCGTGGCATCTGCCGGTCGCGCGCCATCGCGTACAGCAATCGGCTCGTCGCCGCCTGGGCGACCAGCGAGTTGGCGAAACCCCAGGCGATGGCCGTGGCCAGCGCGGTCAGGGTGGCCAGCCAGCCGCCCCCGGCCGCCCGGGCCGCGTCGTAGAAGGCCGTGCCCTCGGGGTCGCCGTTCTCGAGCAGGCCCGGAGCGTCCGGTACGAGCAACGCGGCCACCCAGGTCTGCACGACGAACAGGGTGCCCGCCAGCAGCAGCGCGCCGACCATGGCCCGGCCGATCTGGCGGGCCTCCTCGCGGCTCTCCTCGGCCAGCATCGAGATGCCGTCGAAGCCCAGGAACGACAGCACGGCGATGGACACCGCGCCGAAGACCACCGACCAGGAGAACGTGTCGGCGTTGAAGAGCGGGCTGAACGAGAACTTGTCGATGTTCGCCACGCCGACGGCCAGAAAAACGGCCAGGATGATCAGCTCGGCCACCAGCATGATTCGGTTGACCCGGGCCGTCATCTTGATGCCGAGATAGTTGACCACGGTGTTGAGCAGGACGAACGCCACCAGCCAGAGCCAGACCGGTAGGCCCGGGACCAGCGAGTGCATCGCCACACTGGCCACGAGATAGAGCAGGCCGGGCACGAGTACGTAATCGAGCAGGATCACCCACCCGGCCAGGAACCCGACCGGCGGGGCGATGCCGCGCCCGGCGTAGCTGTACACCGACCCGGCCATCGGAAAAGCACGGACCATCTGGGCGTACGACAGGGCGGTGAACATCATCGCCACCATGCCGATGACGTATGCCAGGGCGACCATGCCGCCCGAGCCGCTGTACACGCTGCCGAAGATCCCGAACGGGGCGATCGGCACCATGAAGATGAGCCCGTAGATGAGCAGGTCGGTGAAGCTCAGCGAACGGCTGAGCTCCTGCCGGTAGCCGAACTGCTCGAGATCGTCCTGCGCCATGGTCGAACATTAATCGAGAAGCGCCGATGAGTCGCGCCGCCGCGCATCGAGATTTCCGAGGCTCGTATCCTGGCTGGCATGGACGAAGACCTGTTCGAGCCCGAGGCAGGCTTCGCGGGGCTGGGGCTTCGGCCGGAGCTGCTGCGCGCGCTGGTCAGCCTCGGCTACGAGGAGCCCACCCCGATTCAGCGCGGGGCCATCCCGCCCCTGATCGCCGGAGAGGACCTGGTCGGCCAGGCCGCCACCGGCACCGGCAAGACCGCCGCCTTCGCGTTGCCCCTGCTCCAGTCGCTGACCCGCGGCGAGACCGAGGGCCCGCAGGCGCTGGCCCTGGTGCCGACCCGCGAGCTGGCCGAGCAGGTCTCCCAGGCCGTGCACCGGTACGGCCGTGAGCTCGGCGTGCGGGTGCTGCCGGTCTACGGCGGCCAGCCCATCGGCCGTCAGCTCCAGGCCCTGTCGCGCGGCGTCGACGTCGTCGTGGGCACCCCCGGCCGGGTCCTCGACCACATCAACCGGGGCACGCTTCACCTCGGTGACGTACGGACCGTGGTCCTCGACGAGGCCGACGAGATGCTCGACATGGGCTTCGCCGAGGACATCGAGGCGATCCTGGCCGAGACGCCCGCCGAGCGGCAGACCGTGCTGTTCTCGGCGACGATGCCGCCCCGCATCGACGCCATCGCCCGCCGCCACCTGCGCGAGCCGGTCCGGGTCACGATGGGCCGTGAGGAGCCCTCGCCGGGCGAGTTGCCGCTGGTGCGCCAGAGCGCGTACATCGTGGCCCGCGCCTACAAGGCGGCCGCCCTGGGCCGCATCCTCGACGTCGAGGCGCCCACCGCGGCCATCGTCTTCTGCCGCACCCGCGAGGAGGTCGACCAGGTCACCGAGACCCTGAACGGCCGCGGCTACCGGGCCGAGGCGCTGCACGGCGGCATGAGCCAGGACCAGCGCGACCGGGTCATGGGCCGGCTGCGCGGCGGCAGTACGGAATTGCTGGTGGCGACCGACGTGGCCGCCCGCGGCCTGGACGTCGAACAACTCACCCACGTGATCAACTTCAACGTGCCGGCCGCCCCCGAGGCGTACGTCCACCGCATCGGCCGGGTCGGCCGGGCCGGGCGCGAGGGCGTCGCGATCAGCCTGGCCGAGCCCCGCGAGCAGCGCATGCTCAAGGCGATCGAACGGCTGACCGGCCGCCGCATCCCGCTCGAGAAACTGCCCACGGTGACCGACCTGCGGGCCCGGCGCCTCGAGCTGACCCGGGCCTCGCTGCAGGAGGCCCTGGACGCCGACGACCTCGACCGCTTCCGCGTGGTGATCGATTCGCTGACCGACGAGCACGACGTCGAGCAGGTCGCCCTGGCCGCGGTGAAACTGCTGCACGAGGCGGCCGGCGGCGACATCGACGAGCAGGAGATCCCGTCGCCGCTGCCGCCGCGCCGGGAACAGCCGGAGAACCGGGGCCCCCGGCCCGACCGCCGCTCCCGCGGCAGCAACGACGACGACGTGACCCGCCTGTTCGTCGGCATCGGCCGCCGCTCCGGCCTGCGCCCGCAGGACCTGGTCGGCGCCATCGCCGGCGAGTCCGGCCTGCCCGCCCGCGACATCGGCGCCATCCAGATCACCGACCGGTTCTCGCTGGTCGAGGTCCCGGAGTCGGCGGCCGACCGGGTCATCAAGGCCCTGTCGCGGGCCACCATCCGCGGCAAGCGCCCCACGGTCCGCCGGGAGCGCTACAACCGCTGAGGTTCTACATGGCGAAGAACTCGATCATGTCCTCGCGGGTCGGCTTGTAGGTGGCCGCCTCGGCGTGCTCCGCGCTGCGGGGGAAGAGCGTTTCCTCGTACGAGAGGAGAGCGTCCCCGTCCCGCGTGGCGAGGGCGGTGCCGAGCTCGGCCGCGTCCTGCATGGCCAGGTTGGCGCCCTCCCCGTCCGGGGGCGCCAGGTGGGCCGCGTCGCCGATCAGGGTCACGCCGGTCATGTGGTCCCAGCGGAGGCCCTCGGCCGGTAGCGCGTAGTGCGGCCGGTGGAGCGGCGGGGTGTCGCTCGCGGTGATGAACGCGAGCAGCTCGGGGGCCCAGCCGTCGAACTCGCGGGCGATGCGGGCGAGATCGAAGCCGTCGAAGAACTCCAGCGGCTCGGTCAGCTCGGCGTACACGTGCAGGGTGCCGCCGGCCTCCCGATGGACGTTGATCTGCCGGCCCGCGAAGTCGGAGACGATCGTCGTGCCGGGCCCGGCCAGCCGCGCGAGCTCCGGGTGACGCTTCTCCACGTCGTACAGGAAAGTCTCTATGAAGGAAGTGCCCGCATAGACCGGGGTGGCGGCGGTGAGCAGGGACCGCACCCGCGACCAGGCCCCGTCGGCCCCGACGAGCAGGCTCGTGGTGACGCGGCCGCGTCCGGCGAAGCTCAGCTCGTGACGGCCGCCGCCCAGCGTGCGCACGCCGTCGAGCTTGTGCCCCCAGCGCACGGTTCCGGTCGGCAGGGCGTCGAGCAGGATCCGCCGCAGCTCACCACGCTGCACCTCGGGACGCCCGCCGGTGCCGTCGTCGGCCTTGTCGAACAGCAGCGTGCCGTCGGTGGCCAGCCCCCGGTAGGCCTCGCGGCCGGGCAGGACGGCGGCCCGGAACTCCGTCATCAGGCCGGCCGCCTCGAGGGCGGGCTGCCCGTTGTAGTCGTGGATGTCGAGCATGCCGCCCTGCGCGCGGGCGTCGGCGGAGCGCTCCGCCTCGTACACGATGGACTCGATGCCGTTGACGTGAAGGACGTTGGCCAGGGTGAGCCCGCCGAGCCCGGCGCCGACGATGGTGACTGGTGCGTTCATGCGCCCAGGCTGGCGCGCCCGCCTTGCACGGCCCTGACACGGCCCGCACACGGCGCTGAGATCAGGCGAGCAGGGCACCGCCGTCGACGGTGAGGATCGTGCCCGTGGTGAAGGGCTGGCCGATCAGGTAGAGGTAGGCGTCGGCCACGTCGGTGACCTCGCCGACCCGGCGCAGGGGGACGGCGGTGGCCGTGTCCGCGTACAGCTGCTCCACGCTCTCGCCGGAACCCCACATCGGCGAGCGGGTGACGCCGGGTTTGACCGCGTTGACCCGCAGCGGAGCCAACTCGACGGCGAGGGCCCTGGTCAGCGCCTCGATCGCGCCGCAGATGCTCGACGCGACCGCCCAGCCGGGCAGGGGGCGGTCGGCGGCGGTGCCGGTGGTCAGGGTGATGGAGCCGCCCTCGCGCAGATGGGGGAGGGCGGCCTGGACGGCGGCGAGCGCGCCGAAGTAGCGCAGGCCGAAGAACTGCCGGGCCTGCGCGACCCGCATCGAGGCGATCGGGGTGAGGGAGAGCTGCTCCCCGGCGGTGTAGACGAGGTGGTCGAACGGGCCGATCTCGTCGAAGAGGCCGGCCGGAGGGGCGCTGAGGTCGGCGGTCAGCCCGGTGGCGCCGAGGCGCTCGGCGGCGTCGCGGACGCGGTGCTCGGTGCGGGAGACGACGACCACGTCGGCGCCCTGCTCGGCGGCGGCCGCCGCGGTGGCGTACCCGATGCCCGAAGTGCCGCCGACGACTACCACCCGCTGTTTCGCAATGTTCATGCTCTTACGGTGCGCCCGGCGGGGCATCGGGGTCCAAGACCTGTTCCGTCGCCTGTAATACCCTGAGGGCATCGACGTCGACCTGCGGAAGCTTCGCTACTTCGTGGCCGTCGCCCGCCACCTGCACTTCGGGCGGGCCGCGGCCGAGCTGCACATCGCCCAGCCCGTGCTGTCCCGCCAGATCCGGGCCCTGGAGACCGAACTCCGGGTGGAGCTGTTCCGGCGCGACCGGCGCTCGACCGAACTGACCGATGCCGGCCGCCGCCTGCTGGACGGGGCCGAGCCGTTGCTGGCCGCGGCCGAGGCTCTGCGCCGGCGGGTGGTCGCGCCGGACCGGTTCGTGGTCGCCTTCATGCCCGGCCTCATCGTCACCGAGGCCGTCCGGCGGTTGCGCGACAGCCACCCCGGTCTGACAGTCGAGGTCGTCCGCACCACCTGGAACGATCAGGTCGAGGTCCTGCGCGACGGCCGTGCCGACGTCAGCTACGTCCGGTTGCCGGTCGACCAGCGTGGGCTCACGGTCCGCCCGCTGACCAGCGAGCCCCGGGTCGCGGTGCTGCCCGCCGGTCACCGCCTGGCCGGCCAGGGGACGGTGTCCATCGGTGACCTCGCCGGCGAGACGCTCCTGCAGAGCCCGGAGGCGGTTCCCGAGTGGCGCCAGGTGGCGGCCGTCGCGCCGGTGCCGGCGCGGGCGGTCGAGGAGAAGCTGGAGAACGTGGCGGCCGGCCGGGGGATCGTGGTACTGCCGCTGTCGGCGGCCACCTACTACACCCGGCCGGACGTCACCTGGTCCCGGATCGCCGACATCCCGGACAACCAGGTCGCTCTGGCCTGGTTGTCCGTGCGCCGCGACCCGCTCCTCGCTGAGTTCGCCGCCCTGGCGCTGTGACTCAGCGCTGGAAGCGGGCCGGAACCCAGCGGCTGCGGGACCTGGCGCGGGCGGCACGGCGCCGGACCAGGAGCACCGCGATCAGGCCGCCGACCGCGGCCAGGGCGCCCGCCGCGGGGACCTTGTTCCGCCGTACGGCGCCCGGCGCCTGGGAAGCGCCCGCGGCGATCGTCTCGCGCAACCGGCGGCGAGGGGTCTCGGCGGTGGGGACCTCCGGGTCGATGACGGTGCTGCTGGCGGTCTTCTCGACGCTCATGGCACTCCTCGTTCTCGAGCCGACCGCGGCACGGGGAGGCGCCGCGGCTGTTGGGCCGATCCGTGCCCGGTCTCGCTGATCGGCTAACCGGGAACCCGGTTCATTCATCACACCCGCGCGTGGAACCCGTCATGTCGGGGCCCCGGATGCCGATGCAGGCGACGTGAGATCTCGTCGAGGGTGGGCCGCGGTAGTCGCCGTGGTGGCGCTGGGTGGCTTCCTCGTGGTGCCCGACGGCGGTCTGGCGCAGGTGCTGTGGCAGGTGGCCTGCGGCTGGCTCGCCGCCGTGATGATCGTGGTGGGGGTGCGGCGCCATCGGCCGGGGCTTCCGGTCATGTGGTGGCTGGTCGCGGTGGGGGTGGCCGGGAACGCCGGCGGCATCCTCGTCGAGTACCTGCTCACGCGTACCGGGGAGGATCCGGGTTTTCCGTCCTGGGCCGACGCCGCCTACCTGTCGCTCTATCCGGCCGTCGCGGTCGGCCTGCTGCTGCTCATCCGGCGGCGCGCCGCCCACCGCGACCTGTCGACCCTGGTCGACGCGGCCATTCTGACCACCGGCGCCGGCCTGCTGTCCTGGGTCTTCCTGATCAAGCCGGCGGCCTCCGACCCGTCGATCGGGCTGCTCGGCCACATCGTCAGCGTGGCCTATCCGGTCGGCGACATCGCCCTGCTGGCCATGACCGCCCGGCTGCTGCTGAGCGGCGGGGCCCGCAACACCTCGTTCCGGCTGCTGGGTGCGGCCCTGCTGTGCTTCCTGGCCGGCGACGGCGCCTGGGCGGTGGTCAACCAGATGGTCTGGGAGGCCGGTCCGCTGGCCCACAAGATCATGTCTGACGTGTTCCTGGCCGGCTACCTGCTCTTCGCGGCCGCCGCCGTCCATCCGAGCGTCCGCCGGCTGACCCGGGCCGTCGCGCCGCGCTCGGCCCGTCCCAGCCGTGGCCTGCTGCTCGTGCTGACCCTCGTCTCGCTCATCGCGCCCGCCCTGCTGATGTTCCAGGCCGCCCGGCACGACGCCATCGACGCCCAGGCCATCGCGCTCGGCTGCGTCCTGCTGTTCCTGCTCGTCGTGGCCCGGATGTCGCAGCTGATCAGCCAGCTCGACGTGCAGACCGAGAAGGTGCGCGAGCTGGCCGTCACCGACGAGCTGACCGGCCTGCCGAACCGCCGCGCCTGGAACACCGAACTGCCCCGCACGATCGAGCGGGTGCGGCGCACCGGTGACCCGCTGGCCGTGGCGATCATCGACGTCGACCATTTCAAGCAGTTCAACGACGCGTACGGCCACCTGGCCGGCGACCGCCTGCTCAAGGAGGCGGCCGCCGCCTGGCAGGAGCAGCTGCGCACGGCCGACCACATGGCCCGCTTCGGCGGCGAGGAGTTCGTCGTCATGCTGCCCGCCGCGTCGGCCGCCCAGGCCCGCGACATCGTCGACCGCATGCGCCTGGCCACCCCGCGCGGGCAGAGCTTCTCGGCCGGCGTCGCCGTCTGGGACGGTACGGAGACCGCCGAAGGCCTGACCGCCCGCGCCGACGCCGCCCTGTACGCGGCCAAGGACGCCGGCCGGAACCGGGTTCACGAGGCCGCCCACGAACTCGCCCGGAGCTTCCTAGACTGAGAAGATGCTGCTCGCGGTGACCTCCGCGTACGCGGTGATCTTCGCCTGGATGGGCTACCGCTACCTGCGGCGGCGCGATCCTCTGCTGCGCGACGTGATGGTGATGTTCGCGTCGGTGGCGATGATTTTCGCGCTCGGCCTGGTGGAGGCGTTCGGCGGATCGGCCTCGCCCGTGGTGCGGGGCGTGCTGGTGGCCACGCTGCTGGCCAAGCCCGTCATCACCCTGCGGCTCGTGGCCCGGCTGCGGCCGGTCCCGGCGTGGCTGCTGGCCGCCGCGACCGGAGCGTGGGCGGTCAGCGCGGCCCCGCTGGTCGTCGCCACCGGCGGAACCCCGCCCCGCGCGCAGATCTGGCTCGCCGCCGGCGTCTTCTTCTGCCTGGAGGCCCTGGCCGGCGTGCTGCTGGCCGCCCAGGCACGCTCCCTGGGCGGCGCGGCCCGGGTGCGGCTGTGGAGCGCCGCGGCCGCCACCGCCCTGTTCGGCGTCGCGGTGCTGACCTCCGCGGCCGGGCGGTCCACGGCCGTACACTCGCGGGTCCTGGCCCTGGCCGCCGGCCTGCTCTACCTGCTGGCCTTCGTGCCGCCCCGGCGGCTGCGCCGGATCTGGTCGACCGGCGCCGCGTACGCCATGACCCAGCAGCTGCTGACGGTGCCGCCGGACGCCCCGGCGACCGAGACGTGGAGGCATTTCTGCCACGGCGCGAGCCAGGTGCTGGGGGCCGACGTGGCGGCCGTGCTGCTGCCCACGACACCCGGGCGGTTGCAGGTCCTGGCGTACGACGATCGGGCCCTTCTCTCCCGGGAGGCCGAGGACCGCGACCTCGACGACCTGCTGGCCGCCGGCTTCACCCTCGACGCGCTCGCCGGCTGGACCGGCCCGCCGGCCGTCGCGGTCGAGCTCGCCCAGGCCACCGGCACCCGCTACGTCACCGCGACGCCGATCACCACGCCGGGCGGGCAGGGCGCGCTGGTGATGCTCAGCCGCCACCGGAGCCTGTTCGCCGACGACGACATAGCCCTGTTCACCGAGCTCGCCGACCAGGCGGCCGCCCTCGCCCAGCGAGCCATGGTGCTGGCCGAGAGGCAGCGGCTGGCGGTCATCGTCGAGTCGTCGCCGAACGCCGTCATCGGCCGGTCCCTCGACGGCGTGATCACCAGCTGGAACGCCGGCGCCGAGCGCCTCTACGGCTATCGGGCGGCCGAGGCCATCGGCCAGGACATCGCCCTGATCTTCCTGGACGGGCAGGACGAGACCGAGCGGGCGCTGGTGACCCGGGCCGCCGCCGGTGAGCGCGTCGAACAGGACCAGGTGCGGCGGCGGCACCGGGACGGCCGGATCGTCACCGTCGCGCTGACCCTCTCGGCCATCTGCGACCCGTCCGGCCAGGTCACCGGGGTGGCCGGGATCTACCGTGACATCAGCGAGCGCCGCCGGGCCGAGCGGATGTTCCAGGGCCTGCTCGAGGCGGCGCCCGACGCCATGGTCGGCGTCGACCGGGACGGCACCATCACCCTCGTCAACGCACAGACCGAGGAGCTTTTCGGGTACGCCCGTGAAGAGCTGCTCGGGCGCAACGTCGACATCCTGGTCCCCGAGCGGGTCCGCGCGGGCCATCCGGGGCAGCGCGCCCGCTACTTCGCCGAGCCCCGGACCAGGCAGCTGGGAGGAGGGGCGACGCTGGCGGCCGTACGCAAGGACGGCTCGGAGTTCCCGGCCGAGATCAGCCTGTCCGCGCTGGAGACCGACGAGGGCCTCATCGTGTCGGCCGCCATCCGCGACGTCACCGACCGGGTGACCGCCCAGGCCGAACGGGAACGCCTGATCACCCAGGCCGAACGCGACGCCGCGGAACGCCGCCTGCAGCACACCCGCCGCCTGGAGAGCCTGGGCCAGCTGGCCGGCGGCGTGGCCCACGACTTCAACAACATCCTGGCCATCATCGGCAACTACACGGAGCTGCTGCTCGACACGCTGCAGGCCGACAACCCGGCGCCGGCCGACCTGGCCGCGGCCCGCGACGACCTGGGCCAGATCGGGCACGCGGCCGAACGGGCGGCCCAGCTGACCAAGCAGCTGCTGGCGTTCGGCCGCCGCGACGTGACACAGGCCCAGGTGCTCAACCTCAACCACGTGGTCGGCGACGTCGAGCAGATGCTGCGCCGCACCCTGGGCGAGCACATCCACCTGATCACCCACCTGGACCGCCGGCTGCGCACGGTCCACGCGGACCCCGGCCAGCTCGAGCAGATCCTGGTCAACCTGGCCGTCAACGCCCGCGACGCCATGCCCGGCGGCGGCACCCTGTCCATCGACACCGGCAACGCCGACCTGTGCCCGGAGGACGCCGGCGACTACAACTTGCGCCCCGGCCCGTACGTCCGGTTGCGGGTGAGCGACACCGGCAGCGGCATGCCACGCGAGGTGCAGGAACGCGCTTTCGAGCCGTTCTACACGACGAAGCCGCGCGGCGCCGGCACGGGCCTGGGCCTGGCCACGGTCTACGGCATCGCCACGGCGGCCGGCGGCGACGTGCACCTGTACTCGGAACTCGACATAGGCACCACGGTCACCATCATGCTGCCGGCCACGGACCGGTCCGTGCCCACCGGCGACAGCGCCACGGAGCCGCCCGGCGAGACCACCTCACCCCCGGCACACGAGACCATCCTGATGGTCGAGGACGAGGACGCCCTGCGCCAGACCACGGCCCGCATCCTGACCCGTGCCGGCTACCGGGTCCTGGCGGCCGACGGAGGCGCCCAGGCCCTGCACCTGGCGCAGACCCACCCCGAGGCCATCGACCTCCTGCTGACCGACGTGATCATGCCCAAGATGATGGGCAACGAGGTAGCCGTACGCTTCGCCGACGTCCGCCCGGGCGTCCCCGTGCTCTACATGTCCGGCTACGCCGAACCGGTCCTCACCGACAACGGCACCCTCCCCGACGGCGTGGTCATGGTCGAAAAGCCTTTCACCAGCCGAGAACTGCTCCACCGAGTCCGCGACGTCCTGTCCCGCCGAGCCCCGGTCAGCCGCTGACCGCCCCCTCGCGAGACCGCCACCGGCGTGATCGTGCCGGGACGGCTATCTCTTAGTCCGCTGCAGCACCCGCCATAGGTCGCGGAAGGCCTCGACAACGAGCCCCGCTCCGAACATCAGGGTCAAGAGAAAGGCACCGAATTTCCAGCCTGTACTTTCAGACCAGTACAGGCTGGAAATCGCCATCATGGCGCCACCCACGAGCAGTCCGAGGACCGGGGGCAGCAGGCGAGTCCTGCTCCCATAGTTCGGTTTGGCCACGACGGCATGCTAGCCACCACGGTCTCTTTAGCCACCACGGTTTTTTTGGCCATCGGCTCCGGTGGCCGCACGGACGGCGGCAGATCCGGAAGTTCCCAGCGCCGGACTGAGATCATGGATGAATGCTGAAACCTCCCGAGCCTTTCCCCGATCTAGACCCGTTCCGGGGCGGGGTGGCGGCTTTGCGGCGGAACGGCGAAGTGGCCGGCCATGTGGCGACGCAGGTGGGCACGTTCTGGGCGCCTTTGAGCTTTTCCCGCCGTCGTCAGTGGTGGGTCTGGTTCATTGTCGTGTGGGCGGACGGGCATCGCGAACCGCTCGACGAGGATTACCCGCCGTGGACCGTGGTCGGTGACATGGTGGCGGGGAGCTTCCTCTGGGAAGAGGCCGACGCACATCAGGGGAGCTACACCGTTGACTGGCTGCCGGAGGAAGCGGGCCGCGAGACGTTGTCGGCACTCGGAATACGTCCGGAGGATTTCTGACCGGCCCGGTCGGACAGCTCACTCATCGGCATGAGCGCGCGCAGCTACCCGGCAGCCGAAGGGATGAGCTGGACAGGATCTCCAGGTGCGGCCGGCGGAGATTGTCCCGGCTGCAGCCGGTTCCGCTCCGTCATAGCCTCGCAGCGATTCACCAACGATCTCCCGCCAGGAAATCTTGCCAGCGCACTGCGCTGGGCACGCCGACGCGCCGCGCGGGGGAGCGTCGCCCTGAGCATGAGCCCCACGGGCCGCGCGAAGCGTCGCCCTGAGCACGAGCCCCACGGACCGCGCGAAGCGTCGCCCGCACCGTGGCCTGTCTCGCAGCCCTCAATGGCGACGTCAGTAGCCGGGCACCGACGATGGTGGCGGATGGGGCGGGGTGGCTGACGGTGGTGGCAGGTTGGTTGTGGTCGCCCCTGGAGGGGTGGCTCCGTGATGGCGGCGGGTCGTGCCCGGGCGCTGGCCGGCCGGCACACGACGGCGGCAGTCGCAGTGGGGCCTCAGCGCGGCGGCGCACGACGCTCGCGGTCGAGCGTCGGCTACTCGGGTGCTGGCCGTGCGGCATCCGACGGCCGCAGGTAGCGGCCGGCGGCACGCCACGGTGCCTGGTTGAAGTCGAGCACTGATCGGGCGCCACCCGAAGGCGGTGGGCCGTGCAGCGCTGGGAACCCGGCGGCGTGCGGGGCGGCGGACAGCGGTTGGTCTGTCGGGACCGCAGGCGGAGGGCGGCGCCAGGCTCCGGTCCGGCGGCGTGTGGGGCGGCGGACAGCGGTTGGTCTGTCGGGACCGCACGCGGAGAGCGGCGCCAAGCTCCGGTCCGGCGGCGTGCGAGGCGGCGGACCGGAGCCGGCGTGCGAGAGCGGGGCGGGCTCACGCGCAACGGCAGGTGGTGGTGGCTGCGTGCCGGTCGGGTAGCGGCGGGGCGAGGTGGGAGGCGGCCGAGGACGGCGGGGCGGTCAGGTGCTTACTCGGCGATGGATCAGGAAGGCGCCGGCTGCTATCAGGGCGACCGGGATGCCCAGGCGCCAGGCGGCCACGATGAGAAGGCCTCGCGGGTCGGTGGCCTGGGCTATCTCCTCGGTCGCTGTGATCAGGCCGGCGGAGAGGGCCAGGCCCGCGGCCAGCAGGATGCGCTCGTCGATCAGGGTCCAGAGGAGCAGGGCCAGCATCAGGGCCGACTGCGACCACGGGGGCAGGGTGTAGTCGACGGCCCAGGCGATGGCCAGCAGGATCGGGAGGGGGTTGCGGACCGGGAGGGTGGGTGCGGGGAGCAGCAGCAGGACGGCGGCCAGGGTGTAGGCGGCTATCGCGGCCGTGCTGGTCTGGTCGGTGCCGCTGAGCAGGAGCGCTGAGAGGGACAGGCCCAGCGCCGGCAGGCGGGCGCCCAGCATCACCGCGGCGGCGGCCAGGCCGGCGCAGATCCAGGTGGCGATCATGAGGTCGTTGAGGAGTATCACGCTGTAGCGCAGGTCGAGGACCGGGGCTGTCGCGCCGGCGACCAGGAGCATCAGGGCGGCCGCGCGGGTCGCGTAGAGCCAGCGCAGGCGGGCCGGATGGTCGCCGCCGCTGCGGGCGCGCAGGGCGCCGAGCAGGAGTGTGGGCGCCTCGCGATGCCAGGGGCGGCCGGTTTCCTCGAGCACGCCCAGCATCTCGTCGCGGGGGTGGTCCGAGGGGTAGAGGCGGACCATCGCCTCGTACGGGGTCATGCCGGCCTCACCCGCAGGACGATCCGGGCCGCCTCGGCCATGCGGGTGGCTTCCGCCTCGAGGGCGGCGCGGCCGTCGGGGGTCAGCGCGTAGTGGCGGCGGGCTCGGCCGTTCACCACCTCGTCGCGGACCACCTCGATCAGGCCGTCGCGGCTGAGGCGGTCGAGTGCCTGGTAGAGCGTGCCCGTGGACAGCGTGACGCGCTGGCCGGACAGTTCGGCGGCGCGCGTGATGATCGCGTAGCCGTGGCGTGGCTCGTCCTGGAGTGCCGCCAAGATGAAGTACGTCGGCTCCCTCATGGCGGCACTATATGGCGGCTACTTACATATGTAAAGCGCGACCATCGTCAGGCACCTGTAGGCGAGGGCACGCGCTCCTCGTGCGGGGTGGCGGGGTGGCTGCGTTCGAGGGCGGCGCCCTCCACGTCCACGTTGGGCAGGATCCGGTCGAGCCAGCGCGGGATCCACCAGGCCGACCGGCCGAGCAGGTGCATCACGGCCGGGATGACCAGCATGCGTACGAGGAAAGCGTCGGCCAGCACGCCGAACGCCAGGCCGAAACCGAGGGACCTGATCATCGCGGTGTGCGAGAAGATGAAGCCGCCGAAGACCGAGATCATGATGATGGCGGCGGCGGTCACCACCGTACGGCCGGCGTGCACGCCCTGCCGGACGGCGAGCCGGGCCGGGGCTCCGTGCGCGTACGCCTCCCGCATGCCCGAGACCAGGAACAGCTGGTAGTCCATGGCCAGGCCGAACAGGATGCCGATCAGGATGGTCGGCAGGAAGCTCAGGATCGGGCCCGGATCGTGGACGCCGAAGACCGCGCCCAGCCAGCCCCACTGGAAGATCGCGGTGATCGCGCCGAAGGTGGCGAACAGCGACAGGACGAAGCCGAGCGTCGCGGTGAGCGGCACCAGCAGCGAGCGGAAGACGAAGATCAAAATGATCAGGGACAGGCCGAGTACGACGCCCAGATAGAGCGGGAGTACGTCGGAGAGCTGCTCCGAGATGTCGATGTTGCCGCTGGCGCTGCCGGCCACGCCCAGGGTGACGTCGCCGTCCAGCGGTGACAGGTCGCGCAGGTCGCGGACCAGCTGCTCGGTCGACTCGCTGGACGGGCCGTCGGCCGGGATCACCTGGAAGGCCAGCAGCGCGCCGTCCTTGGACTGCCCGATCGGGGCGACGGCGGTGACGTCGCTCGCGCCCATCAGGGCGTTGCCGACGCGGACCTGTTCGGCCAGTACGGCGTCGCCGGTCACCGCGGCCGGGAGTTCGGCCACGACCAGCAGCGGGCCGTTGACCCCGGCGCCGAACTTCTGCTCGGTCAGCTTGTACGCCTGATATTGCGACGAGTCCTCCGCCTCGGAGGAACCGTCGGGCAGTCCGAGGCGGATGGAGAGCGCCGGGATGGCGATGACGATCAGGGCGGCCAGGCCGGCGAGGGCGGTGAGCAGCGCGCGGCTCGTGCTCATCGGCTTGCCGGGAACGGCGGCGGCGGCGCGCTTTCGGCGGCCGAGCACCCGCCGGCCGAGCAGGGAGAGCAGGGCCGGGGTCAGCGTCACGGCGACGACGACGGCGACCGCGACGCAGATGGCGCCGACGGTGCCCATCATGCCGAGGAAGCCGATGCCGGTGACGTTGAGCGCGAGCAGGGCGACCAGCACGGTGGCGCCGGCGAAGACGACCGCGTTGCCCGAGGTGCCGTTGGCCAGGCCGATCGACTCGTGCAGGTCCACGCCCGCCAGCAGCTGGCGGCGATGCCGGTTGAGGATGAACAGGCTGTAGTCGATGCCGACGGCCAGGCCGAGCATGACGCCGAGCACCGGGGTGATCGAGAGCATGTCGACGGCGCCGGACAGGGCGAGCGACGCGGTGACGCCCACCCCGACGCCGACCAGCGCGCCGACCAGGGGCAGGGCGGCGGCGAGGAGCGAGCCGAGCATGACCAGCAGGACGATGGCGGCGACGACGACGCCGACCACCTCGCCGACACCGAGGACTTCGGGGACGCCCTGGGTGATGTCGTTGGAGAAGGCGGCCTCGACCCCGGCCGGGACGCCGGCCGAGACGTGGTCGACGACGCCGTCCTTGGTCTCCTGGGTGACCTC
This sequence comes from Actinoplanes sp. NPDC048988, assembly GCF_043197815.1. Classification (NCBI taxonomy): domain Bacteria; kingdom Bacillati; phylum Actinomycetota; class Actinomycetes; order Micromonosporales; family Micromonosporaceae; genus Actinoplanes; species Actinoplanes sp. NPDC048988. The sequence continues at coordinate 209,646 of NZ_JBICTW010000012.1, forward strand.
CATGCGCGGCTTGTCGAAGACGACGGGGGCGGTGGCGGCGCTGCCGTCCTCGGCGACCAGCCGGATCCCGGCCGACATGGCCAGCAGCTGCTGCGACAGCTTCAGCTTGGTGGCCTGCGCCTCCAGCTGAGCCTTGGCCGCCTCCTGCTCAGGCCCGGCCGCGGGGACGGCGGCGAGCTGGGCCAGGCCGGCGTTCACCTTCTCCAGGCCGCCGGTGACCTGGGCGGCCTGCTGAGCGGCCTGGGCCTGGGTGGCGAACGGGTCGGTGGCCGAGGCGACGCCGTCCAGCTCGCCGGTGCTCTTGAGCAGGGCGCCGACGGCCGCCTTCTGCTCGTCGGTGAAGGCGGAACCGTTCGCGGTGTGGAACACGATGGTGCCGGAGCCGCCGCTGGCGCTGGGGAACCGCTGCGCCAGCTGCTGGGTGACCTGGTCGGTCTTGGTGCCGGGGATGGTGACCTGTGACGACAGGGTGCCGCCGAAGGCGAAGTACGCGGTGACGGACAGCCCCAGGATCACCACCCAGGCGATCACGACGGTCCAGGCCCGCCTGGCGCTGAAGCGCCCCAGACGGTAAAGCAACTCGGCCACGGGGGAGTGCCTCTCTGATATCAGGTGGGGTAACCGGTGCGGATGCTGTCGATGAGCCGGTCCAGCAGGTGTTTCCACAGCAGACGGGCGTCCTCGCCGACCACGGCGCCGGTTTCGGCGATCCAGTGGTGGGCGATCACCTCGGTGCCGTGCATCAGCGAGCTGACCAGGATCTCCGCCTCGAGCGCGTCCAGATCGGTGTGCCGCTCGGCGAGCAGGCGGGCGAGGTCGATGGTCGTACGGGAGAAGGTGGCCTGAAAGATCTGCTGGGGCCGGGGATCGCCGGCGCCGAAGCCGCCGAGGGCGCGATAGAGAAAAGCAATCAGCGAGGGTACGTCGGTGGATCGCAGCGCCGCGGACACGGTGGCGAAGGTCGACGCGGCCGGGGCGGTGCTGATCCGGTCGAGCACATTGTCGACGACGACACCGAGGACTTCGGTGCACACGGTCGTCACGACGTCGTCGATGGACGCGAAGTGGTTGAAGATCGTGCGCCGCGAGACGTCGGCCCGCTCGGCCAGCAGGTCGACGCTGAGGCGAGAGTTGCCGTCCTCGGAGGAGATCAGCTCCTTGGCCGCGTCGAGAATGGCCCGCCGATGCCGTGCCTTGAGCGCCGCCCGCCGATCCGTCACCCCAATTACATTAAGTGCATCGTTGCACTCGGCGCAAAGTAGGGTGGTGATCATGCGCTGGGCCGATGACATCAACACCCTGGTGCGCTTCTGCGCTCGCCGCGACGTACCCGAGCTGACTCCGGGAACGGCCGATGTGGCCATCCTGTTCGGTGGCAGCATCGTGGCCGGCGCCGAGGTCTTCGCCGAGGCCATGCGGGCGGGGGCCGCCGACCACTACATGATCGTCGGCGGCGAGGGGCACACGACGGCGGCGCTGCGGGAGGCGCTGGGTGTGGACGGCGGGACGGAGGCCGCGCTGTTCGACGGCTACCTCCGGGAGCGGCACGGGCTGGCGGCGGACTTCCTCGAGGAGGAGTCGACGAACTGCGGAAACAACGTCACTTTCGCGCTGCGACTGTTGCGGGCCACCGGCGTACGGCACGCGAGTCTGATTTTGATCCAGGACGCGACGATGCAGCAGCGGATGGACGCCGGGTTCCGCCGGCACGCGCCGGCGATCCGGCTGGTGAACTACGCCGCCCACCGGACTCTCGTGGAAGAGGCCGATGGGCGGCTATCGTACGTGGACCCGCCGGCGGGCATGTGGTCCATGGAGCACTACGTCACGCTGCTGATGGGCGAGATCCCGCGGATGACCGATTACGGTCCCTCGGGGCGCGACTTCATCGCCCACGTCGACGTGCCGGACGAGGTCACGCGCGCGTTCGAGCGGTTGCGGGCGGACTTCCCGGTCAGGCAAGCGATCAGGGAATGAGCAGGACCCGGCCGAAGGCGGCGCGGCTCTCGATGTAGCGGTGGGCGTCGGCCGCCTCGGACAGCGGGAACTCGCGGTCGATGACCACCTTGAGCTCGCCGGAGGCCACGCGGGTGATCAGCTTCTCGATCAGGGCGCGGGTCCGGGCCGGGTTGTACGACATCTCGGCACCGAAGTAGACCCCGTTCAGGGAAGCGCTCTTGCCCATCAGGGGGCCCAGCTGCGGCGAGTACGTGTCGCGGCTGGCCTGGCCGACCCAGCTGATCCGGCCCCGGTAGGCGAGGGCGTTGATGCTGCCCTCCAGGGTGCGGCCCCCGACCGGGTCGACCACCAGGTCGACGCCGCGGCCGCCGGTCAGCTCCCGGACCCGCTCGACCACGTCCTGGTCCTTGTAGTTGATGGCGTGGTCGAGGCCGTAGCCGGCCAGGCGGGCCAGCTTCTCATCGCTGGACGCGGTGCCCAGGACCGTGGCGCCGGCCGCCTTGGCCAGCTGCACGGCGGCCAGGCCGACCCCACCCGCGGCGGCCTGGATCAGGACCGTCTCGCCGGCGCGGAGCCGGCCGAACTCGAACAGGCAGTCGTCGGCGGTGCCGAACTCGACCGGGATGCCGGCCGCGACCCGCGGGTCCATGTCGTCGGGCACCACGTACACGTTGGGCAGCGGCACCGCGGCCAGCTCGGCGTGCGAGCCGGCCATCATGAAGGCGACCGCCCGCTGGCCCACGCGCACGCCGGTCACATCGTCACCGACGGCGGCGATGGTGCCGGCCGCCTGGTAGCCGCCGACGTGCGGGGCGGCCGGCAGCGGGGTGCCCTGCCGGTGCAGCAGGTCGCCGCCCTGCACGCCCACGGCCTGCACGCGCAGCAGCACCTCGCCCGGCTTCGGGGCCGGGTCGGGCACCTCCTCGTAGCGCAGGACCTCGGGTCCGCCGTTCTCGTAGTAGACAGCCGCTTTCATGCCAGCTCCTCCAGCGTGGGGTAGTCGGTGTATCCGGTGGCGCCGCCGACGTAGAAGGTGGCGGGGTCCGGGGTGTTCTCGTCGGTGTCGCGGTGCCAGCGGACGGCCAGGTCCGGGTTGGCGATGGCGGCCCGGCCGACCGCCACGGCGTCGCCGAGCCCGTCGGCGAGCAGGCGGGCCGCCTCCTCGCGGGTGGTCGGCGTGCCGAAGCCGGTGTTCACGATCGCCGGCGCGGCCATCGCGTGGCGCAGCTTCTGCACCAGCTCGCCGGCCGGGTCCGCGTGCAGGATGTCGACGAAGGCCAGGCCCAGCGGGGCGAGGGCTTCGGCCAAGGCGGTGTACGTGGCGGCGACGTCGGCCGGATCGGTCTCCAGCGCGCCCTGGATGTTGTGTTCGGGCGACAGCCGGATGCCGGTGCGCTCGGCGCCGACGGCGGCGGCCACCGCGGTGACGACCTCGACGGCGAACCGGGTCCGGTCGGCGTACTCGTCAGTACGGACGTTGGCCGCGGGGGAGAGGAACTGGTGGATCAGGTAGCCGTTGGCCCCGTGGATCTCGACGCCGTCCATGCCGGCCGCGATGGCGTTGCCGGCGGCGGCGGCGAACCCGGCGACGATCTCGGCGATCTCGCCGGTGGTCAGGGCATGGGGGACGGGCAGGTCGGCCTTGCCGTCGGGAACGCGGATCTCGCCGGAGGCGGCGAGAGCGCTGGGTGCGACGGTACGCCCGGTGCCACCGACCGCCGGATGCGAGATGCGCCCGCCGTGCATGATCTGCATGACGATCGCGCCGCCGGCCTCGTGCACGGCGTCGGTGACCCGGCGCCAGCCCGCGACCTGCTCGGCCGTCTCGATGCCGGGCTGGCCGATCCAGGTGCGGCCCTCCCGCACCGGCCAGGTGCCCTCGGTGACGATGAGCCCCATGGAGGCCCGCTGCCGGTAGTACTCGACGAGCAGATCATTGGGTACGCCGTCGTCCTGCCCGGCGCGAATACGGGTCAGTGGCGCCATCACCAGGCGGTTACGCAGCTTGATGGAGCCGAGCTCCAGGGGAGTGAACAGCATCAGTTGTCCCGTCAGTCCGTGCTCAAATTGGTGTAGCGACAGGCCTCGCGGAAGATCTCGAGCAGATCGGCGTCCTCGCCGTCGTGCCGCCGCAGCGCCCAGTCGTCGAGAGCGGCCCGCAGCGCCGCACTGACGGTCTCCATGACCACCCGGGCCCGAAGGCCACCGCCCATCAGCTCCTGGTTGGCATGGCAGGCCTGGCTGTCGAAGGCGACAGCGGCCCGGTTGAGGTTGTCGTCGCGCGCGAGCAGACAGCGCACCCGCAACAGCCGGTCGACGGCCCCGTCGCGCGTCCGCACCGCGGCCAGTGTCGCTTCGACGGCCTCGAACACGTTCCTGCCCCGCGCGAGTTCGGCGGTGAAGGCCTCCTGGAACGAGCGGTTGACCCCGAGCGCGGCATCTTCCTTGGTCGGGAAATACCGGAAGAAGGTGCGCTGCGACACCCCGGCCGCGGCGGCGATGTCCTCGACGGTGGTCCGCTCCGACCCGCGCTCACTGAACAGCTCGAGCGCCACCGCCTCGATCTCCGCCTGGGTGGCGAGCCGGCGGCGCTCGCGCAAATCATTGCCTGTCACAGCAACATGCTAGCACCTGCCAACGTGGCAGTGACCGGCACTTTGCCGCTGGCTGCCACGTCGGCGCCAGGATCGACGGCGATGCCTGAGCCTTTTCGGCGACTGCGCGAACGGATCACTCCCGAGGTCGCTCGTGTCCTGGCCGCGCCGTGCGGCCGGCGTCGAAGAGTTCATCGCGGCGCGCCGTTGGGACACGGACTGTCTGGACCAGCCGTACGGGATCGGCGCGCAGAGTGATGAGCTCGACGCGCCGACCATCCAGCTCCTTCGCCACCGCTACGACGAGCGGCCGCCGTCGGCGGGATGGCCCGGGCACACGGTGCTGCGCTTCGAAGCCGGCGGCATGCGGATCCTGTTGTGGAACTGGGTGGGCCAGTGCGACTGGTGGATCTCGAGCCCGGATCCGGAACTGCTGTACCTCGAGGTCAGGACTCTGACCACGCGGTTCGGCCTGGACACCTTCGTCTCGTCGGACCCGGCCGGCAACGAGATCGAGCAACGCTTGCGAGAGTGGTCGGCCGGCCCGGGCTAGGCGAAAGCGGCCAGGGTGACGGACTAGCTGAGCTGTTCGGCCTCGCGGGCCAGTTGGCCGGTGACGGTGCCCCAGCCGTCGAGGAAGCCCAGCTTTTCGTGGTGGGCGCGGGCGGCCGGGTCGCCGTGGCGGACCAGGACGCGGTAGTCGGTGCCGTCGGGATGGTCGGCGAAGGTGATCTCGGCGGTCATGGCCACCGGCTGTGGGGTGGCGGGGCGCCAGGCGCTGTCGACGGCGTTGGTGAAGACGAGGCGTTCCAGGTCGTCGACCACCAGGAAGGCCGCGTCCATGTGGGGTGCGAAGGCCGAGCCGCCGTCGCTCACGCTGGTTCGCAGGGCGCCGCCGGCGTGGGGTTCGAGGCGGTCGACGCGGCACACGGCGGGGGCGGGGATCCACCACTTCGCGAAGCGGTCCGGGTCGGTCCACGCCTTCCAGACGGCGGCGCGCGGGGCGCGGATGACGCGCTGCAGGCTGAGGTCGAGGTCGGGGTTCACGATCGGTCCTCCTGAAGGAACTGCTCGAGGCGGTCGGTGCGCCGCTCCCAGACGTCGCGCTGCTCGGCGAGCCAGTCCTCGACGACGGCGAGGCGTTCGCGGTTGAGCGCGCAGGTGCGGACCCGGCCCTGCTTGGCGGTGTGGATCAGGCCGGCCGATTCGAGCGTGCGCACATGCTTCATGAAGGAGGGCAGGGCCATGGGGTACGAGCGGGCGAGCTCGCCGACCGTCGCCGGGCCCTCGCCGAGCCGGCGGACGACGCCGCGGCGGGTCGGGTCGGCCAGGGCGACGAAGACGTCGTCCAGCTGCGCCGAATAGTTAGCCACGAGGCTAAGTATTGACGCCGTGTGGGCACCGCGCAAGGGCTCCGGAAGATCAGAACAGGTAGTCGGACAGCTGGCGAGAGCGGGCCGGGTGGCGCAGCTTGGCCATCGTCTTGGACTCGATCTGGCGGATACGCTCGCGGGTCACCCCGTACACCTGGCCGATCTCGTCGAGCGTGCGCGGGTTGCCGTCGCGGATGCCGAAGCGCAGCCGCACCACGCCGGCCTCGCGCTCGGTGAGCGTGGCCAGCACCGCCTCGATCTCGTCCTGGAGCATGCCGAAGCTGACCGCGTCGAGGGCGACGACCGCCTCGCTGTCCTCGATGAAGTCGCCGATCTGGGAGTCGCCCTCGGCGCCGAACGTCTGATCCAGCGAGATCGGCTCCCGGGCGTACTGCTGAATCTCGAGGATCTTCTCGACCGGCATGTCCATCTCGGCCGCCAGCTCCTCGGGCGTGGCGTCCCGGCCGTTGCGGTGGAGCAGGTCGCGCTGGATGTGGCCGAGCTTGTTGATGATCTCGGCCATGTGCACCGGAATGCGGATGGTGCGGCTCTGGTCGGCCATCGAGCGGGTGATGGCCTGGCGGATCCACCAGGTCGCGTACGTGGAGAACTTGAAGCCTTTCGCGTAGTCGAATTTCTCGACCGCGCGGATCAGGCCGACGTTGCCCTCCTGGATGAGGTCGAGGAACGCCATGCCGCGCCCGGTGTAGCGCTTGGCCAGCGACACGACCAGCCGCAGGTTCGCCTCGAGCAGATGGTTCTTGGCCCGGTCGCCGTCGCGGACGATCCACCGCAGGTCGCGCCGGTGCACGCCGTCCATCTCGGTGCCGTCGGCGTCGGCCGCGCGCAGCAGCTCGGCCGCGTAGAGCCCGGCCTCGATCCGCTTGGCGATGGTCACCTCCTGCTCCGCGGTGAGCAGCGGAACGCGGCCGATCTCGCGCAGGTAGGCCCGCACGGTGTCGGTCGTGGCGACGCTCTGCGCCTCGGCCGCGGCCTGGCGCACGGCCTCGGTCTCGGCGGCCTCGTCGGTGTCCCAGTCGAAATCAGACGGCCCGGCGGCGGAACCGGCGGCGGCTGAACTGACGGCGGTGGCGGAACGGGCGGTACTGGATGTCATGCCCAGGCTCCCGGGATGGCTCGTGGCATCGCGGGCCGCAGGGTTCGCACCGCGGAGAGGCCATCTGGTCCTCGCGAACCGCGAGGTCAGGGAATTATAACCGGGTTGGGGCCGCTCCCGCCGCCCGAGACGTGGTCAGAGCCCGGCCAGACCGTGTGGTGAACGACCCGGGGTGACGGTGCCGCCGGGCGCGATGGGGGCCGCTGGGATACTTCTGGGGCCAGAACAGTTGTGACGGGTAGGGGGATCGCGTTGCCACAAGGTCCCCGGCGGCTCAGCTCACACCGGCTGGCCCTCGCGCTGGCGCTGCTGTCGGCGGGTCCGCCGCTGGTCATCCACGAGGGATGGCCCGGCCTGGCGCTGGCCCTGGTCGCCGCCGTGTACGCCGCCTACCTGGTGCTGGGCAAGCGCTGGCCGCGCCTGCCGCGCCGACGGGGGCGGCGTGCGAGTCGGTGAGCTGGCGCGCCGCACCGGCACGACGGTGCGGGCCCTGCGCTACTACGAGGCGGCCGGTCTGGTCGTGCCCCGGCGCCTCAGCAACGGCTACCGGGAGTACGAGCCGGTGGCGGTGCGGCAGGTCACCCAGATCCGCGAGCTCATGGCGCTGGGCCTGTCCGTCGAGGAGACCCGCCCGTTCGTCGAGTCCATCGCCAACGGCGACGACGTCTGCGCGGCGGCCCTCGCGACCTTCCGCAGCACGGTCACCAACCTGGAGAAACGCATCAGTGAGCTGACCGCTCAGCGCGCCGCCCTCGACGCCCGCATCGACGAGGCCGCGCGCCAGGTGGTGACCGGCGGGGTTTCCCCCGGCCCGGGCGTGGCCGAGCTGGCCGGCCGGCGGCTGCCACCGCTCACCTTCTTCGCCAGCGACGGCCGCCTGGTCGACCTGCGCGCACTCGGCCCCGGCCGCAGCGTGATCTTCGTCTATCCGCTGACCGGCCGCCCCGGCGTCGACCTGCCGCGCGGCCTGCTGGAGATCCACGGCGCGCGGGGGAGCACCGACCAGGCGATCTGGCTGCGCGACCACCACGCCGAGCTCCTGGCCGCCGGCGCCGCCCGGGTGTACGGCCTGTCCGCGCAGTCCACGGGCTACCAGCGTGAGCTCGTGCACCGGCTCCGTCTCCCGTACCCCCTGATCCCGGACCCGCGCCTCGGCCTGGCCGCCGCTCTCGGCCTGCCCACCCTCGCGGCCGGCGATCTGACCCTCTACGAGCGGCTCACCCTGGTCGTCGCCGGCGACCGCGTGGAGCACGTCTTCCACCCGATTCCCGACCCGGCCGCGCACGCGCTCGAGGTGATGCGCTGGCTCAATCGCTCTTGACCCGGACCCTTGGGTACGGGTTTAGCGTCGCCGTCATGACGAAAATCTTGAGCGGCGACGTCGACTACGAAACCCGGGGCTCGGGGTACGCGCTTCAGCGGCGCCCCGACCCTCGGATCGCCGCGACCCTGCACGCGGCCCTGGGCGACGCCCGGACCGTCCTCAATGTCGGCGCCGGCGCCGGCTCCTACGAGCCCACCGACCGGTACGTGGCAGCGGTCGAACCCTCGGCCCGGATGCGCGCCCAGCGCCCACCGTCGGCTGTTCCCGCGCTGGACGCGGTCGCCGAGAACCTGCCGTTCGACGACGGCGCGTTCGACGCGGTGATGGCCACCGTCACCGTGCACCAGTGGCCCGACCCGGCCCGCGGCCTGGCCGAGCTGCGCCGCGTCGCCCGTGGGCCGGTGCTCGTGCTGACTTTCGACGCTGCCGCCCTCGACCGGTTCTGGCTGGCCGCCTACGTGCCGGAGCTCATCGCCGCCGAGCGGCGCCGGTTTCCCGCCGTCGACGTCATCGCCCACGCGATCGGGCCCCGCTCCGAGGTGCGCGAGGTGCCCGTACCCATCGACTGCACCGACGGTTTCACCGAGGCCTTCTACGCCCGCCCGTCGGAATTCCTCGATCCCCGGGTGCGGGCGGCCCAGTCGGCCTGGGGGTTCGTCGACGAGGCGGCCACGACGCGAGCCGTCGAGTCGTTGCGCGCCGACCTCGAATCGGGGGCGTGGGACGAGAGATACGGCCACCTCCGTACCCAACCGCGGTTCGAGGGCTCGCTGCGCCTGATCGTGGGGCACCGCCGATGAGGGACTACCTGCGGGCCCTGCCCGTCTTCGCCGGTGAGCTGCCGTCCTTCGACCCGTCGGCGGCGCCGGCCCGGCCGGACCAGCTCTTCATCGAGTGGCTGACGGCCGCCGTCGACGCGGGCGTCCACGAGCCGCACGCCATGACCCTGTCCACGGCCGGGGCCGGCGCCCGCGTCCTCATCCTCAAGAACGTCGACGAGGACGGCTGGCAGTTCGCCGCCCACGCGGCCAGCCCCAAGGGCCGCGAGCTGGCCCGGGATCCGGTCGCCGCGCTCACTTTCTACTGGTCGCCGCAGGGCCGCCAGATCCGGGTCCGCGGCCCCGTGCACCCCGCGCCGCCCGAACGGAGCGCCGCCGACTTCCTGGCCCGCCCGCCCGGCTCCCGCGCGGAGGCTTCGCTCGGCCGTCAAAGCCAGGTCCTCGCCGACCGGGCCGTCCTCGACGAGGCCGTGGCCGGGGCCCGCCACCGGATCGACACCGACCCGGACTTCGTCGATCCGGGCTGGACGCTCTACACCCTCGCCCCGGACCGGGTGGAGTTCTGGCAGGCCGACAAGGAGCGCAAACACACGCGCCTGCGCTACGCCCGAACGCCCTCGGGCTGGACCCGCGACCTGCTCTGGCCGTGAGCTAGGCGGCGAACAGCAGGGCCGCGCTGATCAGCACCACGATGGCCGTGGCGAAGTGGATGCCGAAGGCGGTGGCGCGGGTGCCGCCGTTGCGCAGCACGATCACGGTGTCGCCGAACGGGGCGATGGCGACCACGAGCATGAACCAGGCCGCCGCCGTGGTGCCCGCGAAGAAGAGCAGGCAAAGGCCGAGGACGCCGTACGTCAGGTCGCGCACCCCTTTGACGCTCAGGTAGGCGCCGCGCGGCGACGGCACGCCGTAGCCGGCCGCCGCTGTCTCGGGCTGGAGCAGGAACCGGGCACCGATGAAGATGATGAACAGGTCGAGGGCAATGGCCAGGCCGTACGCGAGCATGGTTCCTCCATGAATTGCTAGCGCCGCTAGAACTCCTACCGACGCTAACAGAGCGTTGGTAGAAAACCTAGCGGTGCTAGAATCGTGGGTATGACGACCCAGGCACGGCGGCAGCGGGAGCGGGCCGAGCGCGAGCAACTGATCATCACGGCGGCCCGGGAACTGGCCGAGGCCGAGGGCTGGGAGGCGGTCACCACCCGGCGCCTGGCCGAGCGGGTCGAGTACAGCCAGCCCGTGCTCTACAGCCACTTCGCCGGCAAGGAGGCCATCATGGCCGCCGTCGCCGTCGAGGGCTTCACCGAGATGGCGGCCCACATGCGCGACGCCCGCGAGCGGTCCGGGGACCGGCTCGCGGGCGTCTGCGCCGCCTACCTCGACTTCGCCGAGCGGCGGCCGGCCCTCTACGACGCGATGTTCAACCGCGCCAGCACCCTGCCGTTCGCCACCCCGGAAGCACCCGGCGCCCTGCACGACTGCTTCGACGAGCTGCTTGCGGCCGTACGCCCGATCGCCGCCGGCGACGACGAGGGCCTGCTCGCCGAGCTGCTCTGGAGCGCCCTGCACGGCCTGGCCACGCTCACCCGCGGTGGCCGCCTGCCGCGTGAGCTCCATGAGCGACGGCTGGCGCTGCTGCTGAGCCGGCTGTCGCGCTGACCGTCAGCGACTGGCCCTCGGCGTCGATGTGGGGCAGGATCCGGTCCAGCCCGCGCGGCATCCACCAGGCCCTCTCGCCGAGCAGGGCGAGCAGGGCCGGCACCAGGATCATGCGGACCACGAAGGCGTCGGCCAGCACGCCGGCGGTCAGGGCCAGGCCGATCGAGGCGATGATCGACATCGGGGCGATGGCGAAGGAGCCGAAGACCGAGGTCATGATCAGGGCCGCGGCGGCCACCACCACCGCCGTACGGCCGAAGCCGTCCAGAACCGACTCGGCCGGGGTCAGGCCCTTGCGGTGGGCCTCGTGGATGCGCGAGACCAGGAAGACCTGGTAGTCCATGGCCAGGCCGAACAGGATGCCGACGATGAGGATCGGCACGAAGCTCAGGATCGGGTTGCCGGCCGGCGCGGCGAACAGGCCGCTGAGCCAGCCCCACTGGAAGACCGCCACGGTCACGCCGAAGGCGGTGCCCAGCGACAGCAGGAAGCCGAGCGTGGCCATCAGCGGCACCAGCAGCGAGCGGAACAACACGATCAGCAGGAGCAGCGAGAGCCCGACCACCAGCACCAGGTAGACGATCAGGGCCTGGCGCAGCGCGTGGTTGAGGTCGATGTCGATGGCGGTCTGGCCGGTCACCGACAGCTGGACGCCGGCGAACGTCACCCCGCGGATGCTGTGCACCAGCTCGTACGTGCTGTCGTCGATCGGGCCGCTCTCGGGGATGACCCGCAGCAGCGCGGCGCCGCCGGACTTCGTGACCCCGGCCGGATCGACCGCGGCGACGTCCGGCAGCCTGCCCAGCGCGGCCGTGACCTCGGCGACCTGGCCGCCGGCGCCGTCGCCCTCGAGCAGCACGATCAGCGGGCTCTGCGAGCCGGCCCCGAACTTCTCGGCGATCAGGTCGTAGGCGGCGCGCTGGGTGCTCGCCGGGTCCTCCCCGCCGGGCGTGGTCAGGGCCGTCTTCATGGAGAGGATGGGCACGGACAGGGCGAGCAGCCCCACCACCACGGTGACCGCGATCAGGCCGGGCCGGCGGACGACCACCCGGATCCAGCGGTCCAGGAAGGTGAGGCGGGTGGCCCGGGCCTGCGCGTGCGAGGCGCCCCCGCGCTCGCGGCGCGGCAGCACCCTCGTACCCATGAAGCGCGCCAGCGCCGGAAGCAGGGTGAGGGCCATCAGCACGGCCACCGCCACGGTGGCCGCGGCGGCCAGGCCCATCTCGGTGAGGAAGCCGATGCGGACGACCGACAGACCGGCCAGGGCGATGATGACAGTGGTGCCGGCGAAGACGACGGCGGAGCCGGCCGTGCCCGCGGCCCGGCCGATGGCGTCCTCCAGGCCGCGGCCCTCCCGCAGTTCGTTACGGACGCGGGCCAGGATGAACAGGCTGTAGTCGATGCCGACGGCCAGGCCGATCATGACGGCCAGGGTGGGCGTGGTGGAGCTGATCGGGTGCAGCGCCGAGAAGGCCAGCACGCCCAGGATGCCGACCAGGACACCGACGAGCGCGACCAGGATGTTGGCGCCGGCCGCGACCAGGGAGCCGTAGGTGACCAGCAGGACGACGAACGACAGCAGCACGCCGACGATCTCGCTGACCCCGCCCACCTCGGCCCCCATGGCCTCGATGGAGCCGCCGACCTCGGCGTTCAGGCCGGCGGTACGGGCCTGCTCGGCGACGGCGACGACCCGGTCGTACGTGGCCTCGGTGTCGTCGTCGGTGAGGCCGGTGAAGGTGAGGGTCGCGACCGCGGTGGTGCGGTCGGCCGAGACGTACGGCCGCTGGGGGTCGAAGGGGTTGCTCACCGAGGAGACGTGGGGAACCTTCCGCGCCTCCGCGAGCGCGGTCCGCGCGGCGCCAACGGTCAGCGGCGAGCCGTCGCGCGTGCTCAGCACCAACTGAAGGCTGTCCTGATCCGAGGAGGAGCCGGTGCCGGGAAAGTACGTGCCCATCCGCTCGAGGGCGCGGCTGGATTCGGAGCCGGGCATGGAGAAACCGCCGTCGCCGAACTTCATGCCGGTCGCGGCGCCGGCGCCGACGGCGACCGCCACCAGCGCCCACACGAGCAGGACGAGACCGCGACGGCGCGCACTGGCGACACCGAGCCGATAGAGAAGACGTGCCATACCGAAAGCCTGGCCGCCGGCACCCCCCGGTGTCGTCGTCCCGCCGCAGACACCGCGGCGTACCGCCGCCGGAGTACCTACTCTTCTCGCGGTATGCCGAGCACGGCCACGACGAGGGCGGCCCGGTCCCGGACGCCCAGCTTGGCCATGGCCCGGTTGACGTGCGTCTTCACGGTCAGCGGGGAGATGGTGAAACGCGCGGCGATGTCGTCGTTGGTCATGCCGGTGGCGACGAGCCGGACCACCTCGCGCTCCCGGTCGGTCAGCCCGGCGCCGGGCAGATCGGGTGCCTGCGGTGGTACGGACGGCAGGTGCGCCCGCGACGCGAGGGCGGCCATCGCCTTCGGCGAGAGCAGCGTCTGCCCGCGCGCGGCCAGGCGCACGGCGTCGACGACCGTCTCCGGGTCGGCGTCCTTGCCGAGATATCCGCGGGCGCCCGCGGCCACCGCGTCGAGCACGTTGGCGTCGTTCTCGAACGTGGTGAGCACCAGCACGGCGACGCCCGGCTCGGCGGCGATCCGGCGGGTCGCCTCGAGGCCGTCCATGACCGGCATCCGCAGGTCCATGAGGACGACGTCGACCCCACCGGCCCGGACGGCCTCGACCGCGGCCGCCCCGTCGGCGGCCTCACCGGCCACCTCGATGCCCGGCTCCGACTCGAGGATGCCGCGCAGCCCGGCCCGGATCAGGGCCTGGTCGTCGGTGATGAGCACCCGCACGCTCATAGCGGCAGCTCCACTGTTGCCCGGAACATGGTCCCCCGTCGGTCGGCGCTCAGGTGGCCGCCGGCCGCCGCCACCCGTTCCCGCATGCCGATCAGACCGTAGCCCGGCGTGCCCGCCGCCGTGGCCGCGACCGGGTTCGACACCTCGACGACCAGGCTTCCGCCCCCGATCCGGACGGCCAGCTCGACCGGCCCGTGCCCGTGCTTGCGGGCGTTGGTGAGCAGCTCCTGGACGACCCGGTAGGCGGTCATCCCGGCCAGATCCGGCACCCGGCCGGGGTCGCCCTCGCGCTCGACGGCGATGTCCATGCCGCCGGCCCGCAAGGTGGCGACCAGATCCTCGACACCGGCCAGCCCCGCCGGAGGCTCGTCGGTCTCCCGCAGCACCCGCAGCATGCCGGCCATCTCCCGCAGCACCGTCCCGGTCGCCGCCTCGGCCTCCCGCAGCGCCGCCTCGGCCCGGTCGGCGTCGGCCCGCAACGTCCGCCGGGCCAGCCCGGTGTGCAGCTTGATCACGGCCACCTGGTGACCGACCACGTCGTGCAGGTCCCGGGCGATCCGCAGCCGCTCCTCGGCCACCCGCCGCTGCGCCTCGGCCTCCCGCGTCTCGACCGCCCACCGCGCCCGCTCCTCGATGGCCGCGATGTACTGCTGCCGCGACCGGATAGCCGCCCCCGACCCGGCCGCGCCCAGCGTCCAGACCGCCAGCGTCACGGTCGCGGTGAGCCCGGGAGGAGCCTGCGCGACCGCGAGAACCGCATAGAGCTCGGCGAACGTGAGTACGGCGGCGGCCACGGCGAGCTTCCCGCCCCGGCGCATGAAGAGGTTGGTCAGCGCCAATTGCAGCGCCCCGGCCATGACCCCCGACCACAGCCCCGGCACGGCGAGCACGGCCATCGCGCAGAACCCGGCGACCCAGCCCGCCACCGCCGCCCGCCGCCACCCCAGCAGCAACGCCAGCGTGACCAGGGTCGCGCCGAGGGCCGGCCCGTCGCGGGCCCCCGTGACGAGCCCGGCGACGGCGAAGCCGAGGATCACGAGGCAGGCCAGCGTGAACCAGGTCTCGGCCCACCACAGATAGCGCAGCGCCAGCCCTTTGATCATGATCATCCAAGCTATCCGACTCCGCGGAGGCCGCGGCACTAACGTGGCGTTGTGCTCATCGAAGCGAGTGACGGAACCCGAGTGGACCTGAGACCGGTGCGCTGGCAGTTCCCGGCCGACGCCGGCGAGTGGGACGACCAGTGGCTGGTCATCGATGGCACCGTCGACCTCGGCGACCGAACCTGGTCGTTCACGGACCCCTGCCTTCTCATCGGAGAGGCACACGACCTGACCGCGTGGCTCCGCCAGGTGGCGGCCGGTCGAGTCGGGCTATCGCTTTCGTTCATCGAGCCCGTTCTCAGCCTTTCCGCAGCCGCATGCGGCGACGAACTCGTCGTCCGCTTCTCCTTCACTGCCGAAGCCGCCGCGCCCTGGCCGCGCGAGAACAATCCGGTCGAGTTGCGGGTCCGGCCCGCCCAGATCCTGGCGGCCGCGGACGATTGGCAGCGGGAACTGGACGCCCTGCCCTCGCGATCGTTCACGAGCACCGAGTGATCGATACACGTGGCTTCCCTCGCGAGGGTCCCGGCGACCCCGTCATCGCAAGCGCCCTCGCGACGCCTTACGTGCGGGCCAAGGTCGCGTCCGCGCTGGCCCTCGAATTCGCCCGAGCCGGTGACATCACCGTCGCCGAGGC
Source organism: Actinoplanes sp. NPDC048988 (assembly GCF_043197815.1). Classification (NCBI taxonomy): domain Bacteria; kingdom Bacillati; phylum Actinomycetota; class Actinomycetes; order Micromonosporales; family Micromonosporaceae; genus Actinoplanes; species Actinoplanes sp. NPDC048988. The sequence goes on from NZ_JBICTW010000012.1 coordinate 225,047, forward strand.
CCTGACGCGTTTCATCGCGAGCACGACGAATCTGGCGGATGCGCTGGCCGGGCTCGCCCGGGGGCCACACCCGGCGACGTGCGGGGGATGGTCGGGTGGTGGGAATGGTTCGACCTGCTTGTGCCTAACCGATGTCGGGAGGGCGACCGAGGACACTGTGGATCGCGTGGGGGAGTGACGATGGCGGGGCCGGAGCGGTCCGGGTGTGGCCGCCGGCTCAGGGGATGATCGCGATGGCGTTGCAGCCGTGGCCGCTGGTGCGGCAGGGGGACAAGGCTCACCCCGTACCGAGCCTTCAATATCACCTGCGGGCCCGCGGGCACACCGTGACCGTGGACGGGGACTTCGGGCCCAAGACGAACTCCGCCGTGCGGGCGTTCCAGCAGTCGAAGGGCCTGGCCGTCGACGGCATCGTCGGGCCGGCCACCTGGAAGGCGCTCGTTCTGACCGTGCGGTCCGGTGACCGTGGCGATGCCGTGAAGTCCGTGCAGGAGGAGTTCCAGTACCGCAACCAGTCCGGTGACCCGAACAACGCGCCGCTGGTGGACGGGATCTTCGGGCCGGTCACCGAGACCGTGGTGATCGATTGGCAGCAGTTCCTGCACGACAACGACGAGCCCGCCATGGCGGTCGACGGGATCGTCGGCCCCATGACGTGGCAGTCGTTGATCAGCGGGATGTACGCGGGCTAGCTACAGAGCGGCGGGGGCCTTGGCCCGGCGCCAGCGGTTGGCCTCGGCCGGGGCCTTCTTCTCCACCGGGCGGCGCACGGCCGCCTGGCCACGGTTGGGCAGCGACAGCCGGAAGACCTTGTACCAGGCCGAGGCCACCTGCTTGGGGAGCGGGCCCGCCGTGTAGGTCAGGCCGTACCTCTGGAACAGGTCCTGGATCTTGGGGGCGATCTCCTTGTAGCGGTTGCTCGGCATGTCCGGGAACAGGTGGTGCTCGATCTGGTGGGACAGGTTGCCGGTCATCAGGTGCATGGCCTTGCTGCCGCTGATGTTGGCCGAGCCGAGCATCTGCCGCAGGTACCACTCGCCGCGGGTCTCGCCCTCGATCGACGTCTTCTCGAAGGTCTCGACGCCGTTCGGGAAGTGGCCGCACATGATGACCGAGTGGCTCCACAGGTTGCGGATCAGGTTGGCCGTGGCGTTGGCGGCGATGGTGTGCAGGAACGACGGCCCGGACAGGGCCGGGTGCACCACGTAGTCCTTCAGGACCTGCTTGCCGATCTTCTTGCGGACCGCCTTGAGGCCGGCGCGGAACTTGGGGTCGCGCCGGCTCTCCTTGGTGGCCAGGTTCTTGCCGAGCTCGAGGTCGTACGCGGCGATGCCGTACTCGAAGAAGCAGGCGTTGATGAAGTTGTAGAACGGCTGGCCCAGGTGCGCCGGGTGCCACTTCTGGTCCTCGTCGACGCGCATGATGCCGTAGCCGAGATCGTTGTCGCGGCCGACCACGTTCGTGTACGTGTGGTGCAGCTCGTTGTGCGAGTGCTTCCACTGCTCGGCCGGGGAGGCGTGGTCCCACTCCCACTTCGTCGAGTGGATCTTCGGGTCGCGCATCCAGTCCCACTGGCCGTGCAGGATGTTGTGGCCGATCTCCATGTTCTCGAGGATCTTGGCGATCGACAGGCCGGCCGTGCCGACCAGCCAGGCCGGCGGGAACAGCGAGAAGAGCAGGACCCCGCGGCTGCCGAGTTCCAAGCCGCGCTGCCAGGCGATCACCCGGCGGATGTACGCGGCGTCCTTCTCGCCCCGGCTGCCCATGACCTCGTCGCGGATGGCGTCGAGCTCGACGCCGATCTGCTCGATGTCCTCGGGCGTCAGGTGGGCGATCGGGTTGGACTCTTTGCGCTGGATCGTCGTCATGCAGGTTCCTCTTTGCTCAGGCGTCGATGGTGCAGGGGCCCGCGGGGGCCGAGATGCAGGTCTGTACGGGGATGCTGTCGCCGGGCTCGGCGACGGTGAGCTGCCCGTCGCGCAGGTCGCGCACGGCGCCTTCGCGCAGCGGCAGCACGCAGCTGAAGCAGATGCCCATCCGGCAGCCGGACGGCATGAGCACGCCCGCGGCCTCACCGGAGTCGAGCAGCGGCTCCGATCCGTCGGTCTCGACGACCGTGCCGGACTGGGTGAAGGTGACCGTTCCGCCGCCGTCCCCGCTGATCAGCGTGGGCCGGAAACGCTCGGTGCGCAGCAGATGGCCGGCTTCGGCGTCGGCCCAGTGGGTCTCGAGGTCGTCCAGCATCTCGTTCGGCCCGCAGGCCCAGGCCCGCCGGTCGAACAGGTCGGGCACCAGCTCGTCGAGGTCGGCCGGCTTGAGGCGGCCGTCGGCCCGGGTGTGCCGCTCGATCAGGCGGATCCGCCCGTCGGCGGCCATCGCGCGCAGCTCGGAGCCGAAGACCACGGCCTCGCGGGTGCCGGCCGAGTGCACGACGACGACGTCGGAGAGCTCGTGCAGGGCGCTGCGCAGCATGCCCATGACCGGGGTGATGCCGCTGCCCGCGGTGACGAACAGGGCCTTGGCCGGCCGGGGCGCGCACAGCTGGAACTCGCCGGTGGGCGGGTCGAGGTGCAGGATCAAACCCCGCTTCGCGTTCCGTACGAGGTGATTGCTGACCACGCCCTCGGGAACCGCGTTGACGGTGATGGTGATCCGGCCGTCGGTGCGCCGGGGCGAACTGGTGATCGAGTACGAGCGCCACAGCCGTACGCCGTCGACGTCCACCCCGACTCGGACGTACTGACCCGGCTCGTGCTGCACCCAGCCGCGGCCGGGCCGCAGGAGCAGGGTGACGCTGTTCGCCGTCTCCGGGCGCACGGCGTCGACCTTCGCGCGGAGCACGTTGGCGTTCCGCAGCGGAGCGATCACGTCGAGATAGTCGGCGGGCACCACCGGCGTGGTGATCAGTTCGACCACCCGCCAGGCACTGCCCCGTATGTTGCGCATCACAGCCACATAACAAGCTTCCTGCGTTCCGGAGGTAGATTCCTGACCGGAGGAAGTGAACACCACCGCGTTTTTTGTTCGCAGGAGACGGGACGAGGCGATTAAACGATGAGTGACGCTCTCCCGGATGTCCGAACTTTCCGGCTCTCGCCGGAAGTCGTCGCCCCGTTGAAGATGCGCCTGCCCGACGTGGCGTTGCGGACCATCGATGCCATCATGACCGAAGTTCCCGCGTACGCCGTGCCCTTCGCCGGTGATCTCGGTCCCAAGATCGAGCGGGCCGTACGGGCCGCCCTGGGCACCTTCCTCGAATTGGTGTCCCGGGCCGACGGCCCCGAGCCGCAGTCGCCGCTCGGCCCGGCGCTCGAGGGGGCGTACGCGCTGGGAAGGGGTGAGGCCCGCAACGGCCGCAGCCTGGACGCGCTGCTGGGCGCCTACCGGGTGGGAGCCCGCGTCTCGTGGCACGAGCTGGCCGCCATCAGTGTCAGCAGCGGGCAGCCGGCCGCGACCATCGCCCACTTCGCCGAGCTGGTCTTCGCCTACATCGACGAGCTCTCCGCGGCCAGCGTGGCCGGGCACGCCGACCAGCTGGCCTCCTCCGGCCGGGCCCGGATCCGCGACCTCGAACAGCTGGCCCAGGCCCTGCTGGCCGGCGAACCGGAGCACGTGGTCGTCGCGGCCGCCGAGCGCGCCGACTGGTCGCCGCCGCGCACGCTGACCGCCGTGCTCGTCCCCGAGCACGCCACCCGCACGGTCGTCGACCTGCTCGACCCCCGGACGTTGCAGCTCAGCGAGGTGCTGCTGGTGCCGGACATGGACGGCTCGGCGCGGGCCGCCGTACTGGGCCTGCTGCGCGGCCAGAGCGCGGTGGTCGGCCCGGCGCGGCCGTGGCTGCGGGCCAAGGCGTCGTACGACCGGGCGGTGCGCACCTCGGAGCTGATCGGCCCGGCCACCACCCGGACGGTCGTCGACACCGAGGACCACCTGGCCGAACTGGTGCTCACGGCCGACCCGCAGGCCCTGGCCGACCTGCGGTCGAAGGTCCTGGCGCCGCTCGGCTCCGGCCCCGACGCCAAGCTCGTCGAGACGCTGCGCAGCTGGCTGCGCCATCAGGGCCGCCGCGAGGACGTCGCCGCCGAGCTGTTCATCCATCCGCAGACGGTCCGCTACCGGATGACCAGACTGCGCGAGCTGTACGGAGACCGGCTCCGTGACCCGGAGTGGACGTCCGCTCTGATCATCGCGCTGGCCGTTCCGGGTTGACGCTCATCGATGTATGGTGAGGGGGCCTCCCATTGTTAACGTTAACTACGTCGGAGATCCCCATGCCTGTCACCCGCCGGAGCCTGCTGTTCGCCGCCGCGCTCGCCCCCGTCCTCACCCGCGCGACGCCCGCCCTCGCCGCCGAGCTCCCGCCCACCCGCCCCGACCTCGGCGTCGCGGCCCAGCCGTTCGAGCTCGGCCAGGTGCGGCTCACCGCCGGCCGGTTCCTGGACAACCAGAACCGGACGCTGAGCTACCTGCGCTTCGTCGACGTCGACCGGCTGCTGTACGTCTTCCGGGCCAACCACGGGCGGTCCACCGGCGGGGCCGCGGCCAACGGCGGCTGGGACGCGCCGAGCTTCCCGTTCCGCAGCCACGTGCAGGGGCACTTCCTGACCGCGTGGGCGCAGGCGTGGGCGGTGCTCGGCGACACGGCCTGCCGCGACAAGGCGAACTACATGGTGGCCGAGCTGGCGAAATGCCAGGCCGCGAACGGCTACCTGTCCGGCTTCCCCGAGTCGGACTTCACGGCGCTGGAGGCCCGGACCCTCAGCAACGGCAACGTGCCGTACTACTGCGTCCACAAAACCCTCGCCGGCTTGCTCGACGTGTGGCGCTACATCGGCAACACCCAGGCCCGCACGGTGCTGCTGGCGCTCGCCGGGTGGGTCGACACGCGTACCTCCAGATTGTCGTCGTCCCAGATGCAGGCGATGCTCGGTACCGAGTTCGGCGGCATGAACGCCGTGCTCACCGACCTGTACCAGCAGACCGGCGACGCCCGCTGGCTGACCGTGGCCCAGCGCTTCGACCACGCGGCCGTCTTCAACCCGCTGGCCTCCGGCGTGGACCAGCTGGCCGGGCTGCACGCCAACACGCAGGTGCCCAAGTGGATCGGCGCCGCCCGCGAGTACAAGGCCACGGGCACCACCCGCTACCGCGACATCGCGGCCAACGCCTGGAACTTCACGGTGGGCGCGCACACGTACGCCATCGGCGGCAACAGCCAGGCCGAACACTTCCGCGCCCCCAACGCGATCGCGTCGTACCTGACCAACGACACGTGCGAGCACTGCAACACGGTCAACATGCTGCGGCTCACCCGCGAGCTGTGGCTGACCGACCCGAACCGGGCCGCGTACTTCGACTTCTACGAGCAGGCCGTGCTCAACCACGTCATCGGCGCGCAGAACCCGGCCGACGCCCACGGCCACGTCACGTACTTCACGCCGCTGCGCCCCGGCGGCCGCCGCGGCGTCGGCCCCGCCTGGGGAGGCGGCACGTGGAGCACCGACTACGGCACCTTCTGGTGCTGTCAGGGCACCGGCGTCGAGGTCAACACGCGGCTGATGGACTCCATCTACTTCCGCGACGGCACCACCCTGACGGTGAACCTGTTCGTGCCGTCGACGCTGAACTGGTCCGAGCGGGGCCTCACGGTCACCCAGACCACGGCGTTCCCGGCCGCCGACACCACGACGCTGACGCTGGCCGGCACGATGAGCGGCACCTGGAGCATCCGTGTCCGGATCCCGTCGTGGACCTCGGACGCGGCCGTCACCGTCAACGGCCAAGCGGTGGCGGTCACCGCCGCCCCCGGTTCCTACGCCACGATCACCAGGGTCTGGGCTCCCGGCGACACCGTCGTCGTGCGCCTGCCGATGCGCCTGATCACCAGGCCCGCCAACGACAACCCGGGCATCCAGGCCATGGCGTACGGGCCGGTGGTGCTGGCCGGCAACTACGGGAACGCGGCGCTGTCCGCGCCGCCCGCGCTCGACGTCGCCTCCGTGCGCCGCACGAGCGGCCTGGCCTTCACCGCCACCGCGAACGGCGCCACGGTCAACCTGGGCCCGTTCTATGACGCGCACGGGTTCAACTACGCCGTCTACTGGAGCACCACGCGGGCGTACAAGCTGGTGAACGCGGCCACCGGCCTGGTGCTCGGCATCAAGGACATGTCGGTGGCCAACGGCGGCCTCGCCCTGACGTGGGACGACACCGGCACGGCGGACCACCGCTGGATCCAGATCCCGGACGGCGACGGAATCCGGCTGCGCAACCTCAACAGCGGCAAGGTCCTGGGTGTCGAGAACATGTCCACCGCCGACAACGCGCGTGTCATGCAGTGGGACGACAACGGCACGGCCGACCACCGCTGGATCTTGGTTCCCGCCGGCGACGGCCTCTACAAGCTCCGCAACGCCAACAGCGGCAAACTGCTGGGCGCCCTCAACGGCGGCACCGCGCGCGGCACCCAGGTCGTGCAGGACAGCCGAGACACGGTGTGGCGCGTCGTGCCCGTCTAGGAGCGCGCCGGCTCCGCAGCTACGCCTGACTTCGCAGAACCCGCTGCAGGGCCGAGCGGCCGGCCGGTCCCCAGTTCGGCTTCCCGCCGGGCCGGCCGCGCTCGCCGTTCTGGCCCATCAGCATGAGAAACAGGCACTTCATGGCGGCCAGCCCACGCGCACGCCGTACGGTCGCCTCGTCCACCGGCGGGTAGCGGTCGAAGAACCGCGAGGCGCCCCCGTCGGGCAGCAGCAACCACGCGGCCGCGATGTCCCACGCCGGATCGCCGGCGAAGAGCGCGCCGAAGTCGACGACGCCCGCGAGCGTGCCGTCGGCGACGACGACGTTCGCGGGATGCAGGTCGCCGTGCACCCACACTCGTGGTCCCGGCCAGGGGGGAGTCGCCGCCGCCTCGTCCCACACGGCCCGGATGTCACCCGCGGCGAAGCCGAAGGCGTCGAGGTCCACCGCGCCGAGGAAGCGCTCGAACCCGTCCCGGGAGTCCCTGGGGTGGGTGCCGAAGTCCGAGGCGCCCGGCGCTTCCGGCGGAGCCGGCACATGCAGCGCCTGGAGGAACGCGGCAAGCACGTCGGCCGCGTGGTCGCCGCGGGTGATCGCCGTCTGGTCCAGCGGAGTGCCGGGGACCCAGGTCATGACGGTCCACATCTTGGGCAAGCGCGCGGAGGGCGAACCGTCGCGCACCGGAGTGGGAATGGGAAGAGGCAGGCGTGCGGCCAGCACGGGCAGCCAGCGGCGCTCCTTGAGCTGCGGGCCGGGGCTCGTGTCCATCCGCTGCACCCGGACGGCCAGGTCGTCGCCGAGGCGCCACATCTGGTTACCCCAGCCGCCCGCGACTTCGCTGAGGGGCCGGTCGGCCAGGTCCGGGTGCTGCTCTCGCAGCAGCGCACGGACCAGATCTTCGCTGACCTCGATCTCCGGCTCAGTCACGGCTGGCCACGCTACCCGGCGCCGGGTCGGTGGCTCTCAACCACTAGGCCCCACCCGACCGAAAGTGAACGTTCTCTATAGACCGAGACAGACCTAGCGAAGCCGTACTCCCCTTGACGGCTCCGCTAGGCCTTACTCTCACTCGATGTCCACGGCGCCGAATTCACGTCGAGACGTGTGAACGCTAACACACCACAGTGATCGATACCAGCCTGCACGGCAGCAAGGGAATGCCGTTCTCAGGAGGGCGGCTCGGCCACGCTGGCGCGGGAGACGAGGGTGGGCGCTATGACGCGGCGGGCCGTCGTCGGTGGGGCGCCGGACTCGATCTGGGCCAGGAGCATGTCGATGCCGGCGCGGGCCACGGCGTCGAAGTCGGGGCGGATCGTGGTCAGCGGGGGCGTGTAGTACGCGGCCTGCGGTACGTCGTCGAAGCCCACGATGCTGATCTCGGCGGGAACGCGGCGGCCCTGCTCGTTGAGGGCGCGGAGCAGGCCGAGCGCCATGTGGTCGTTGCCGGTGAAGACGGCGGTCACCTCGGGCAGACGGGCCAGGAGCTTGCCGTTGCGGTAACCGGACTCGGCGCTCCAGTCCCCGATCAGCAACGGCGGCGGTTCCACGCCGGCCGCGCGCAGTGCTTCCTCCCAGCCGCGGACGCGGCCGTTGGCGTCGAACCAGTCCTGCGGTCCGGAGACGTGCCAGACGGTCGAATGGCCCGCGGCCAGCAGGTGTTCCGTGGCGGCGCGCCCGCCGGCCACCTGGTCGACAGTCACCCGCGTGCTCTCCCGGCTCGGATCGCCGTCGATGGTGACCAGCGGAATGTCCGCGGGCAGGGCCGCCAGCGCCGACTCGGCGCTGGTCACCGGGGCGATCACCACCAGTCCGGCCACGCGCTGGTCCATGTGGCGCTCGACGGCGCGGGCGATGGAGCGTTCATCGAGAGTACGCACGTTGCCCACGTTCACGGCGAACCCGCTGTCCTGCGCCGCCTGCTCGAACGCGTTCAACATCGACGCGGGCCCGAACAGCGCCGTGTTCGGCGCGACCACCCCGATCACCGCCGACGTGCCGGTGACCAGAGCCCGGGCCGTACGGTCGGGCCGGTACCCGAGCTCAGCGATAGCGGCGCGCACCTTGAGACGTGTCGGCTCACTGACGTTCGGATGCTCGTTCAGCACCCGCGACACGGTCTGATGCGACACCCCCGCCAGCCGGGCGACATCCATCATCCCCGGCGGCCGCCCGCGCTTCACCCTCACCCGCACCCCACATCTTGTCCTTGCCGGAAGAATAGTCGCGCCGCGCAGCCCGAACCCGTCAACGAAACGCAGCACACACCGTCAAGACGAGCCCCCATCACGAAAACGCGGCACGCGACGGCGGCGAGGCGCAGAACGCCGCATGTCGTGCGGATGCCCGCGCACCGGGATAAGGCGCGCCGAGGAAACGTGGCCCCCGCTCACGCTGCCCGAGCACCGTGCTCCGACCCGTCGGCCGAGCGTCGCCGCATCCTGAGGTTCCGCGCCCGGCCTGGACCACCGGCGGGTTCGCAGTGTCGCGTCCGGTTCAGATTGTCGCGTTTGGTTGGCAGCGCCGCGCCCGGCCTGGACCACCGGCCGGTCCGCATTTTCGCGGCCGGTCCGGATTGTCGCGTTTGGTTTGCAGCGCCGCACTTGGTGCGTGGCGCCGCGCCGGGTCCGAGGGCGCCGCGCCCGGTTCGCGGGCGCCAGGCCCAGTCGAGGGCGCCGCGCCCGGTCCGCAGGCGCCAGGCCCAGTCGAGGGCGTGCGGGACCGCCCGCCTTGTCGAACGGAGGGGCGGCGAGGCGGCCGTGGTAACCGTCGAGCGAGTGTTCGAGCCGCCAGGGGCGCGGAGGTCAGGGCGCCGGGATGACGGCGTGGGGTCGAGGGGTGAAGATCGTCGGGTGGTGGAAGAGATGTTTCCCGATGTGGTTCTGCGGACGGCGCGGCTGACTCTGCGGGCGCCGGGCGAGGGTGACGTGGATGCGATCGTGGCCGCTGTGGCGGATTCGGGTACGCGGCGGTGGCTGCCGCTTCCGCAACCGTACGGGCGGGAGCAGGCGGTGGCCTTCGTGGTCGAGAAGGCGCCCGAGGTGCGGGCGAGTGGGCGTGGCCTGATCCGCGCGATCGAGTGCGACAGCGTTCTGGCCGGAATGATCGACCTGAAGAAGACCGACTGGCGGCATCGGACGGCCGAGGTCGGCTACTGGGCGGCGCCCGCGGCCCGCGGGCGGGGGGTGATGACCGAGGCGACCGCCGCGCTGTCCCGCTGGGTGCTGACCGAGGCGGCCTTCGAGCGGGTGGTCCTGCGCATCGCGCCCGGCAACGAGGCGTCGATCCGGGTCGCCGAAAAGGCCGGTTTCACGTACGAGGGTCTCGCCCGCAACGCCGGCATCGTCCCCGCCGGCCGGGTCGATCTGGCGATCTACTCGCTCATCCCCGCCGACCTCAGCTAGCAGCCGCCCCGGGTGGTGGCCGCCCCGGGTGATGGCCGCCCCGGGTGGTGGCCGCCCCGGGTGGTGGCCGCCCCGGGCGGTGGCCGCTCCAGGCGGTGGCCGCTTCGGGTCGCGGCCAGTCTGAGAAACGGCTGAGCTGGCCGATTTTCTGGTCCGGGCTGGCGGCCGATCAGGGAGAGCGGCCGTGTTGGGCGACGCTAGGCAAGTGGTCGGCCTGGGCGAGCGGCCGTTATGGGCGAGCTAGACAAGTGGTCGAGTTGAGCGAGCAGTCGGGCTGGGCGAGCGGTCGGGCTGGGCGAGCGGTCGGGCTGGGCGAGCGGTCGGGCCGGGCGAGCGGTCGGGCCGGGCAAGCGGTCGAGCCGGGCAAGCGGGGCGAGCGGTTGAGCGGCCGAGCCGGGCGAGCGGCCGAGCTGGGGCGCCTGGCCGGGCGAGGCTAGCGGGACGGGGGAGGGCCGGTGCTCGCCCGCGGCACGAGGTGGGGGGCCACGAGCACGCGGTCGGTGGTGGAGTCGCCGGACATGTGTTCCAGGAGGAGGGTCAGGGCTCGGCGGCCCAGTTCGCGGAAGTCCTGGCGCACCGTGGTCAGTGGGGGCAGGAAGTAGCCCGCGTCCGGCATGTCGTCGAAGCCGACGATGCTCACGTCCTCGGGGACTCGGCGGCCCGCCTCGTGCAGGGCGCGCAGGACGCCCAGGGCTATCCGGTCGTTGGCGCAGAAGATGGCCGTCACCGTCGGGTCGGCGGCCAGGGTGCGGCCCCGGGCGTAGCCCGACTCGGCGTCCCACCAGCCGGGGGCGGCGGGTGGGACCACCGCGCCGGCCGCGTACAGGGTGCCTCGCCAGCCCTCCACCCGTTCCTGCGCCTCGGGCCAGTCGGCGGGGCCGGCCACGTGGTGGACCGTGCGGTGGCCCAGGTCCAGCAGGTGCTGGGTGGCCAGGCAGGCGCCGGCCGCGTTGTCGATGCCGACCGTGGGGGCCGCGTCCGACTGGCCGGCGGTGCCGACCGCCACGCAGCGCAGCGACGGTGGGGCCTGGGCCAGGGCGCTGGTGACGGTCAGTTTCGGGGCGATGGCGATGACGCCGTCGACGGCGTGCTGGGTGAGGCGGTCGACCGCCTCGACCACGTGGCGGCGTTCCAGGTCGCGGACCGAGGCGATGCTGACCAGGTAGCCGGCGTCGCGGGCGGCGCTCTCGATGGCGTACAGCATCGACGCCGGCCCGAACAGGGTGGTCTCGAAGCCGATGATGCCGAGGGTGTCGGACTGGCGGGTGACCAGTGTGCGGGCGGCTAGGTTGCGGCGGTAGTTCAGCGACTGCATGGCTTCGAGCACGCGCAGCCGGGTCTCCTGCCGCACGTTGGGGTGGTTGTTCAGGACCCGCGACACGGTCTGGTGCGAGACGCCGGCCAGTTTGGCGACGTCGCGCATGACCGTGAGCCGGGGCCGGGACCGATCGCCGTCGGACGATGGCAAGAACGAACCTCCGAAGGCAAGGAGCGGCAGGTTTGTGAGCGTGAACATCGCACAAGCTCTGCCCGGCTGTCCATAGGCGACCGCGCGTTCAGCACCCAAGGCAATCGCCCGGTAACAAACCGATGGCGAAACCTTGACGGAGCGTTTGAGAACGGTAACACTGCTGAAACGCGGTGCCCGGATGGGCCGCGACTCTCCTCTCGATGCTCCGCTCGGTGTCTCACGGTCGCGCTGACGACCATCTCTGAATGCGTGAACGTTAACAATTTGGAGGGCCCTGTGCTCAAGAAAATTTCCGTGGCGATGGTCGGTGGGCTCCTGCTCGCCTCGACCCTGGCCGGTTGTGGCGGCGACGACGGTGGCTCCGGCTCGGGCGGCGGCGGCGATGACAAGATCACGCTCGGCTTCTCGCAGGTCGGCGCGGAGAGCGGCTGGCGTACGGCCAACACCAAGTCCATCCAGGAGGCGGCCGCCGCCGAGGGCATCGACCTGAAGTTCTCCGACGCCCAGGGCAAGCAGGAGAAGCAGATCGAGGCGATCCGCTCCTTCATCACCCAGCGGGTCGACGTCATCGCCTTCTCGCCCGTCGTCGAGTCGGGCTGGGACCCGGTGCTCAAGGAGGCCAAGGACGCCGGCATCCCGGTGATCCTGACCGACCGCGCGGTCGACTCCAAGGACACGTCGCTGTACAAGACCTTCCTCGGCTCCGACTTCGTCGAGGAGGGCAAGAAGGCCGGCGAGTGGCTGACCAAGGAGTACGACGGCAAGACGGACCCGGTCAACATCGTCGAGCTGCAGGGTACGCCGGGCGCGGCGCCCGCGATCGACCGCAAGACCGGCTTCGAGGACGTCATCAAGGCCGACCCGAAGTTCAAGATCGTCGCCTCGCAGACCGGCAAGTTCGAGCGCACCAGCGGCAAGCAGACGATGGAGACGTTCCTGCAGTCCGTCAAGGACATCGACGTGCTCTACGCGCACAACGACGACATGGGCCTGGGCGCCATCGAGGCGATCGAGGCGGCCGGCAAGAAGCCCGGTCAGGACATCAAGATCATCACCGTCGACGCGGTCAAGGACGGCATGACGGCCCTCTCCGAGAACAAGATCAACTTCATCGTGGAGTGCAGCCCGCTGCTCGGCCCACAACTGATGGAGCTGGTCAAGAAGGTCAAGAACAAGGAGGAGGTCCCCACCCGGATCCTCACCAAGGAGACGACCTTCACCCCCGAGCAGGCGAAGGCCGCCCTGCCGGACCGCAAGTACTAAAGGACCGCTGATCAGGGTCACCCCGGCCGCCACCGGGGTGACCCGCAGCCCGTGAACGGAGTGGATGAATGGGTGAGCCACCCGCGGTCCTCGAGATGACCGGAATCCAGAAGATCTTCCCCGGCGTCGTCGCGCTCGACGGCGTCGATTTCCGGCTGTTGCCCGGCGAGATCCACGCCCTCATGGGCGAGAACGGCGCCGGCAAGTCGACCCTGATCAAGGTGCTCACCGGCGTGTACGGGATCGACGGCGGCGACATCAAGCTCAGCGGCCGGGACGTGCTGTTCACCGGCCCGCTGCAGGCGCAGGAAGCCGGCATCAGCACCGTCTATCAAGAGGTCAACCTCTGCGCCAACCTCTCGGTCGCCGAGAACATCTTCATCGGCCGCCAGCCGCGCCGCTTCGGCCGCATCCAGTGGTCCGAGATGCGCAAGCGCTCGGCCGGCCTGCTCAAGCGCCTGGACCTCGACCTCGACGTGTCGGCCCCGCTGAACACGTACTCCCTGGCCGTGCAGCAGATGGTGGCGATCGCCCGCGCCGTCGACATCGACGCCAAGGTACTCATCCTCGACGAGCCGACCTCCAGCCTGGACGCCTCCGAGGTGGCCCAGCTCTTCGCGATCATGCGGCGGCTGCGCGACTCCGGGGTGGCCATCCTGTTCGTCTCCCACTTCCTCGACCAGATCTACGAGGTGGCCGACCGGATCACGGTGCTGCGCAACGGCGCCCTGATCGGCGAGTACCGCACGGCCGAGCTGCCCCAGGTCGAGCTGGTCCGCAAGATGATCGGCAAGGAACTGGCCACGCTCGAGCAGCTGGAGAGCCGCCCGCGCGAGTCGGCCGAGCAGATCGAGCGCGGCGAGCCCGTCCTGCGGGCCGAGAACCTCGGCCGGGAGGGCGCCATCGCGCCGTTCGACCTCACCATCCACGCCGGCGAGGTGGTCGGGCTGGCCGGGTTGCTGGGCTCCGGCCGTACCGAATTGGCCCGGCTCCTCTTCGGCGCCGACAAGGCCGACAGCGGCAAGCTTGAGCTCGACGGCAAACCGGTGTCGATGCGGTCGCCGCGCAACGCGATGGCGCACGGCATCGCCTTCTCGTCGGAGAACCGCCGCACCGAGGGCGTGATCGGCGAGCTCACCGTCCGCGAGAACATCATCCTGGCCCTGCAGGCCGCGCGGGGCTGGACCCGGCCCATCGCCAAGCGCCGCCAGGACGAACTGGTCGGCAAATACATCAAGGCCCTGCAGATCAGACCCGACAACCCCGAGATTCCGGTACGGAATCTGAGCGGCGGCAACCAGCAGAAGGTGCTCCTGGCCCGCTGGCTGATCACCGAGCCCAAGCTTCTGATCATCGACGAGCCGACCCGCGGCATCGACGTCGGCGCCAAGGCCGAGATCCAGCGCCTGGTCGCCGAGCTGTCCAGCGGCGGCATGGCCGTGCTGTTCGTCAGCGCCGAGCTCGAGGAAGTGCTCCGTCTCAGCCACAAGATCGAGGTGCTGCGGGACCGGCGCCTGGTCGAGGAGCTCGACAACACCGGCGACGTCGACGCCGACCGCATCATGCGGACCATCGCCAGCGGAGCTACCTCATGAAAAAAGCGATGAAGAGCCGGCTCATGTGGCCGGTCGCCATGCTCGTGGTGCTGCTGCTCTGCGCGCTCATCTTCTCCGACGGTTTCTTCGACATCCGGATCCAGGACGGGCACCTGTTCGGGACGCCGGTCAACATCCTGCGGGCCAGCGCGCCCCTGGTCCTGGTCGCGATCGGCATGACGCTGGTCATCTCGACCGGCGGCATCGACCTGTCGGTCGGGTCGGTGATGGCCGTCTCCGGCGCCATGGCCTGCCTGATCATCGGCGACCTGAGCAACCAGAACAGCGTCGGCGGGGTGGCGATCGCGGTGCTCGCGGCCATCGCGTTGTCGCTGGTGCTCGGCCTCTGGAACGGCTTCCTGGTGGCGGTGCTGGGTATCCAGCCGATCATCGCGACGCTGATCCTGATGGTGGCCGGCCGCGGCCTGGCCCAGCTGATCACGTCGGGGCAGATCATCAACGTGCAGTCGAGCCCGTACAAGGTGATCGGCGCCGGCTACGTGCTCGGCCTGCCGGTGTCGGTGCTGATCGCGGCGGTGGTCCTCGCGATCACGGTGCTGCTCACCCGGCGTACGGCCCTGGGACTGCTCCTGGAATCCGTCGGCGGCAGCCCGGTGGCCAGCCGGCTCGCGGGCATCCAGGCCCGCCGGTTCACCGTGATGGTGTACGTCGTCTCGGCCGCCTGCGCCGGCATCGCCGGGCTGATCTACAGCTCGAACGTGTCCAGCGCCGACGGCAACAACGCCGGCAACCTGATCGAGCTCGACGCCATCCTGGCCGTGGTCATCGGCGGCACCGCGCTGACCGGCGGCCGGTTCTCGCTGGCCGGCACCACGCTGGGCGCGCTGCTGATCGCCACGCTCGACACGACCGCCCAGTCCGTGGGCATCCCGCCCGAGGCGACCCTGGTCTTCAAGGCCGTCGTGGTCGTGGTGCTCTGCCTCGCCCAGTCGGCGACCTTCCGGGCCATGTTGTTCCGCCGGTCCACTCCCAGGCCGGCCGCACGGGCGGAGGTCCCGGCATGATCGACGTCAGCACCACCCCGGCCACCAACAAGAGCGGCCCGGCCAGCCGGCGCCGGACGTACCGGCCGAACGCCCAGTACATCCCGGTCCTGGCGACCCTGTCGCTGCTGATCGTCATGTACACCTTCGGCGCGGTGAGCTACGAGAACTTCACCCACCCCTCGGTGATCCTCAACCTGTTCACCAACAACGCCTTCCTGCTGGTCGTCGCGGTCGGCATGACCTTCGTGATCCTGACCGGCGGCATCGACCTGTCGGTGGGCGCGGTGATCGCCATGACCTCGACCGTGGCCGCCACGCTGCTGCAGGCGGGCTGGCCGGCCGGCGTCGTGATCCCGGTCGTGCTGCTGATCGGCGGCGTGCTCGGCCTCGGCATGGGCGCGGTCATCCACTTCTTCAAGGTGGAGCCGTTCATCGCCACGCTGGCCGGCATGTTCCTGGCCCGCGGCATCGCCCTGCTGATCAACCAGAACTCGATCCCGATCACCAACGAGTTCTGGACCAGCATCGCCGAGACGCGCATCGTCTTCGAGCCCGGCGTCTACATCTCCGGCATGGCCCTGGTGGCGCTGGCCGTCGTGGCCGTGGCGGCGGTCGTGCTGGCCTGGACGAAGTTCGGCCGCAACGTCTACGCGATCGGCGGCAACGCCGACTCGGCGCTGCTGATGGGCCTTCCGGTCGGCCGTACGCGGATCGGCGTCTACACCCTCAGCGGGTTCTGCGCCGCCCTCGGCGGCCTGATCTACAGCATCACGACCACTTCCGGGTACGCGGGACACGGCACCGGCACCGAGCTCGACGCGATCGCGGCCGTGGTCATCGGCGGCGTGCTGCTCACCGGCGGTTCCGGCTATGTGCTCGGCACGGTCCTGGGCGTCCTGGTCCTCGGCCTGATCAACACGATCGTGAACTTCGCGAGCCTCAACTCCTGGTGGGCCCGGATGGCGATCGGTGTGCTGCTGTTCGCCTTCATCGTTCTGCAGCGCCTCGTCACCAGAAAGGCGAAGTGATGTCCAGCTACACCATCGGGGTCGACTTCGGGACGCTGTCCGGCCGTGCCGTGGTGGTGCGGGTCTCCGACGGGGCCGAGGTCGGCGCGGCCGTCCACGAGTACACGCACGGCGTCATCGAGCGCACGCTGCCGGCCACGGGGCAGCAGCTGCGCCCGGACTGGGCGCTTCAAGACCCCAACGACTACCTCGACGTTCTGCGTACGGCCGTGCCCGAGGCCCTGGAGGCCGCGGGCATCGACCCGGCCGACGTCGTCGGCATCGCGACCGACTTCACCGCCTGCACGGTGCTGCCCACGCTGGCCGACGGGACGCCGCTGCGCGACGTCCTCCCCGAACGCCCACACGCGTACCCCAAGCTCTGGAAGCATCATGCGGCGCAGCCGCAGGCCGACCGGATCACCGACCTGGCCCACGAGCGGGGTGAGCCCTGGATCGCGCGCTACGGGGGCCGGATCTCCTCGGAGTGGCAGTTCGCCAAGGCCCTGCAGGTCCTCGAGGAGGATCCGGAGGTCTACGCGCGGACCGAGCGCTGGATCGAGGCGGCCGACTGGATCATCTGGCAGCTGTGCGGCCGCGAGACCCGCAACGCCTGCACGGCCGGCTACAAGGGGATCTTCCAGGGCGGCCAGTACCCCGACAAGGCGTACCTGGAAGCCCTGAACCCGGCCTTCGCCGACTTCGCCGAGACCCGGCTCGCCCATCCGCTGTCCGCGCTGGGCGAGCGCGCCGGCGGCCTGACCGAGCGAGCCGCGGCCTGGACCGGGCTGCCGGCCGGCATCGCGGTCGCCGTGGGCAACGTGGACGCGCACGTCACCTCGCCCGCCGCCCAGGCCATCACGCCCGGGCAGATGCTGGCCGTGATGGGCACCTCCACCTGCCACATCATGAACGGCGAGACGATCGCGCCGGTGCCCGGCATCTGCGGCGTGGTCGACGGCGGCATCCTGGCCGGCCTCTACGGCTACGAGGCCGGGCAGAGCGGCGTCGGCGACATCTTCGGCTGGTTCGTCGAGCACGGCGTGCCGCCCGAGGTGCACGAGCAGGCCCGCGCGGCCGGCCTGAGCGTGCACGACTTCCTGTCGCGGCAGGCGGCCGGGCAGCCGGCCGGCGGGCACGGGCTGATCGCGCTCGACTGGCACAACGGCAACCGCTCGGTGCTGGTCGACCACCACCTGTCCGGGGTGATCGTGGGGCAGACCCTGGCCACCCGGCCGTTCGAGATCTACAAGGCGCTGATCGAGGCCACCGCCTTCGGCACCCGCACGATCATCGAGTCGTTCGAGAAGGCCGGCGTGCCGGTCACCGAGTTCGTGGCCGCGGGCGGGCTCAAGCGCAACACCCTGGTCATGCAGATCTACGCCGACGTGCTGCGCCGGCCGATCAGCGTGGCCACCTCCGACCAGGCGCCCGCGCTCGGCTCGGCCATCCACGCGGCGGTGGCGGCCGGGGCATACCCGGACGTGGCGACCGCGGCGGCGACGATGGGCCGCGTCGAGAAGGCGGTCTTCGAGCCCGACCCGGCGGCCGCCGACGTGTACGACCGGCTGTTCGCCGAATACTCGGTTCTCCACGACTACTTCGGCCGTGGGGAGAACAAGGTGCTGCACCGGCTGCGCGATCTGCGGAACGAGGCGCTCGGATGAGCGTCCTCGACGCCGTACGGACCGAAGTCTGTGACCTGCACGCGCACCTCACCCGCTGGGGCCTCGTCACCTGGACCGCCGGCAACGTCTCGGCCCGGGTGCCGGGGGAGGACCTGCTGGTCATCAAACCTTCAGGGGTCTCGTACGACGATCTGACCCCGGCCGCCATGGTCGTCTGCGACCTCGACGGCAAGCTGGTCGAGGGCGAGCACAGCCCGTCCAGCGACACCGAGTCGCACGCCTACGTCTACCGGCACATGCCCGAGGTCAACGGCGTCGTGCACACCCACAGCCCGTACGCCACCGCGTGGGCCGCTCGCGGCGAGCCGATCCCGTGCTCGCTGACCGCCATGGCCGACGAGTTCGGCGGCGACATCCCGATCGGGCCGTTTGCGCTGATCGGCAGCGACGACATCGGCCGCGGCATCGTCGAGACGCTGCGCGGCAGCCGCTCGCCGGCCGTGCTGATGCGCCAGCACGGCCCGTTCACCGTCGGCGCCAGCGCCCAGGCGGCGGTCAAGGCCGCCGTCATGTGCGAGGACGTCGCCCGCACCATGCTTCTGGCCCGGCAGCTCGGAGCGATCGATCGACTGCCCGGCGACGCCGTGGACAGCCTGTACGACCGCTACCAGAACGTCTACGGCCAGCGCTCTTCGGAAGGACGCTCATGAGTGACCAAGAAATCTGGTTCCTGACCGGCAGCCAGGGGCTCTACGGTCCCGAAACGCTCGACCAGGTTGCCTCGCAGTCGCGGGAGATCGCCGGCACGCTCGGCTCCTCCCTCGACGTCCGCCTGGTCTGGAAGCCGGTGCTCACCAGCGCCGAGGACATCCTCACGGTCATCCGGGAGGCCAACGCCGCGCCGCGGGTGATCGGCGTGATCGCCTGGATGCACACGTTCTCGCCGGCCAAGATGTGGATCGCCGGGCTGGACGCGCTGCGCACCCCGCTGCTGCATCTGCACACCCAGGCGAACGTGGCGCTGCCCTGGTCCGAGATCGACATGGACTTCATGAACCTCAACCAGGCCGCGCACGGCGACCGCGAGTTCGGCTACATCGAGGCCCGCCTCGGCGTGGCCCGCAAGACGGTGGCCGGGCACGTCAGCAACCCGCGCGTCGTCGACCGCATCGCGGCCTGGGTGCGGGCCGCCCGCGGGCACGCGGCCATCCGGTCGCTCAAGCTGGCCCGCTTCGGCGACAACATGCGGGACGTCGCGGTCACCGAGGGCGACAAGGTCGAGGCGCAGTTGCGCTTCGGGGTGTCGGTCAACACGTACGGCGTCAATGATCTGGTCAAGGTCGTCGACGACGCCCTGGACACCGAGGTCGACAAGCTGGTCGGCGAGTACGACGAGTTGTACGAGGTGGCGCCCGAGCTGCGCGACGGCGGCGAACGGCACGAGTCGCTGCGGTACGCGGCCCGGATCGAGCTCGGCCTGCGGCAGTTCCTCGACGCCGGCGGCTTCGGCGCGTTCACCACCAACTTCGAGGACCTCGGCGGCCTGCGCCAGCTGCCCGGCCTCGCGGTGCAGCGGCTGATGGCCGACGGTTACGGCTTCGGCGGCGAGGGCGACTGGAAGACCTCGGTGCTGCTGCACACGATCAAGGCGATGGCGCCGGGCGGCACGTCCTTCATGGAGGATTACACGTACGACCTGACGCCCGGCCAGGAGCGCATCCTCGGCGCCCACATGCTCGAGGTGTGCCCGTCGATCGCGGCCGCCCGGCCCCGCCTCGAGATCCACCCGCTCGGCATCGGCGGCCGCGAGGACCCCGTGCGCATGGTGTTCGACGCCGCCCCCGGCCCGGCCGTGGTCGTCGGCATGTCCGACATGGGGGAGCGGTTCCGGCTGACCTCGAACGTCATCGAGGTGGTGCCGCCGACCGAGGCCCTGCCGAAGCTGCCGGTGGCCCGCGCGGTGTGGAAGCCGGCCCCCGACCTGTCCACGTCGGCCGAGGCCTGGCTGACCGCGGGCGGACCGCACCACACGGTGCTCACCTCGGCCGTCGGCGTGGAGGAGCTGAGCGACCTGGCCGAGATGCTCTCCTGCGAGCTGCTGGTGATCGACTCGGACACGACGATCCGGGAGTTCGTCAAAGAGGTCCGCTGGAACCAGGCGTACTACCGGCTCGCCCGCGGCTTCTGACCTCGACCCGGTGCCGCACGGTGCCCCGCGGCACCAGGGTCGGCCGCAGCTGTACGGACTCGGGACGGCGTGCGCCCAGCAACAGGCGCACGCTTTCCCGGCCGACCTCGGCGAACTCCTGCCGCACGGTGGTCAGCCCCGGATGGGTGTACCCGGCCTCGGGCACGTCGTCGAACCCGACCACGCTGACGTCGTCCGGCACGGACCGGCCGTGCTCGGCCAAGGCCCGGATCAGCCCGATGGCGATGTCGTCGCTGGCCGCGAAGACCGCGGTGACCCGCGGGTCGGTGGCCAGCGCCCGCCCGCACCGGTAGCCCGACTCGGCCGTCCACGCGGCCCGCACGACCGGCGGCGCCTCGACACCGGCGGCGGCCAGCGCGGCCCGCCAGCCCGCCTCCCGGGCCCGGCTGCCGTGCCACTGCTCGGGCCCGGCCACGTGCCAGACCGTACGGTGCCCGTGCGCCAGCAGATGCCGGGTGGCCAGCAGCCCGCCCGCGTACTGATCGACGGCGACGTTCGCCGTGCGCCACTGGGGCAGGCCGTCCACCGTCACCACCGGCAGGCCGCTCGGCACGGCCGCCAGCAGCTGGGCCGCCGCGGCCACCGGAGCGACGACGATCAGCCCGGCCACCTCCTGGTCGACCAGGCGCCGCACGACCTCGCGCGCCTCGGCGCCGTAGTCGGCGACGTGACCGACCGATACGGCCAAGCGGGCGTCGAAGGCGGCGTCGCCGATCGCCTGCACCATGCTGGCCGGCCCGTACAACATGGAGTTCTGCGCGACCACGCCGATGACCGTCATCCGGACTCCTTCGCCACGGGCCTGTTAACGCCAACATGTCTGCCCCGCGGCGGCGAGTCAATCTCTTGTTACGTGCTTGTTACGTGGTGGATTTCTGGTAAACAGTGTGATGACGTTCGGCACCCTCCAGATCAACGGCGTCCGGCTCGGCTACCGCTCGGCGGGCGACCCGTCCGGCGTGCCGGCGCTGCTGGTCCACGGCACCGGCAGCAGCGCGAGCACCTGGGACCGCTTCACGGCCCGGCTGGTGCCGCTCGGCTACCGGGTCGTGGCGGTCGACCTGCGCGGGCACGCGACGAGCGACCGCACCCGGTCCTATGAGCTCGGTGCTCTCCGCGACGATCTGCTGGGCGTCATGCGGGCGCTGTCGCTGACCGGCGCGCTCGCGGTCGGGCACTCCGTGGGGGCGTACGCCTGCCTGGCCCTGGCCCAGCACTCGCCGGACCGCGTCTCCCGCCTGGTCCTCGAAGACCTCGCGGCCCCGCCCCGCCGGGGCGGCCTGCCGCCGATGGGCCGCTTCCTGGCCGGCCGCCCCGTGCCGGCGATCCTGCTGCAGGTGGCCCGCGCCGACCCGCGGTGGTGGAGCCGCCTCGCCCTCGTGACCCAGCCGGCCCTGGTCGTCTCGGGCGGGCCCACCAGCTGCATCCCCCCGCGCCGGCTGGCCGCCGTGACCGCCGCCCTGCCGAACGCCCGGCTGGCGACGATCCCGGTCGGCCACCGCGTCCACAGCCTGGCCCCCGACGCCTTCTTCGCCGCGGTGGCCGGCTTCCTGCCCGCGTCAGCTCCGGTGGTGTGACTCGGCGAGGCGGTACACGGGCGTCGGCAGGCCCTCGTAACGGGCCTTGAGCTGCAACGCCAGATAGAGCGAGTAGTGCCGCGACTGGTGCAGGTTGCCCCCGTGGAACCACAGGTTCTCCTGCCGGGTGGGCTTCCACATGTTCCGTTGCTCGCCCTCCCACGGTCCGGGGTCCTTCGGGGTGTCCGAGCCCAGCCCCCACACCTTGCCGACCCGGTCGGCGGTCTCGGCGTCGACGAGGTCGGCCACCCAGCCGTTCATCGACCCGTAGCCGGTGGCGTAGACGACCAGATCCGCCGGCAGTTCCGTGCCGTCGTCCAGCACCACCGCGTCCTCGGTGAGCCGGACGGCCTGCCCCCGCGCCAGCTTGACCTGCCCGTCGGCCACCAGATCGGCCGCGCCCACGTCGATGTAGTAGCCGGAACCCCGTCGCAGGTACTTCATGAACAGGCCGGAACCGTCCGCGCCCCAGTCGTGCCGGAAGCCCGCCTTCTCCAGCCGCGCGTAGAAGTCGGCGTCCCGCTCGGCCATCCGCTCGTACAGCGGAATCTGAAACTCATGCATGATCCGGTACGGAATCGACGCGAAGATCATGTCAGCCTTGTCGGTGGTGACCCCGGCCGCGAGGGCCCGCTCCGAATAGAGGTCACCGAGCCCGATGTCCATGAGCGAGGCCGACTTCACGATGTGCGTCGACGACCGCTGCACCATGGTCACGTCGGCGTCGTGCTCCCAGAGCGCCCCGCAGATGTCGAACGCCGAATTGTTCGACCCGATCACGACGACCCGTTTGCCCCGGTAGGCCTCCGGCCCCGGATGCTCGCTCGAGTGCTGCTGCTCCCCGCGGAAGACGTCCTGCCCGGGAATGACGGGCCGGTTGGGCTTGCCGGACATGCCGGTGGCGAAGACGACGTGGGCCGGCGTGAGCTCCGTCGTTCCGCCCTCCCGGTCCACGATCACGCTCCACCGGCCGGTGCCGGCGTCGTACTTCGCCGAGCGGACCGCGGAGGACGACCAGTACGGCACCTCCATCACCCGCGTGTACATCTCCAGCCAGTCGCCGATCTTGTCCTTGGGCGAGAAGACCGGCCAGTTCGGCGGAAACGGCAGATACGGCAGATGGTCGTACCAGACGGGATCGTGCAGACAGAGGCTCTTGTACCGCCCACGCCACTGATCACCGGGCCGCGCGTGCTTGTCGACGACCACGGCCGGGACGCCGAGCTGCTTCAGGCGCGCCCCGAGAGCGATCCCACCCTGCCCACCACCGATCACCACGACGTACGGGTCCTGCTCCGCCGCCTCTGTCCCGTACTCACGCCCTTTGCGCAGCGTGTGCACGGCGCCCAGGGGCCGCCGCTCACCCTGACGTTCCTCGAAGCCCTTGAGCTCCCGCAGCGTGGTCAGCAGAGTCCAGGCGCCCTCGGGCTTGAGCCGCAGATGACCGGTGCCGCGCCCGGTGGCGGTCTCGAACCGGATCCAGGCCTCGATCACGCCGTCGGCCTCGGTGGGTTCCTCGGTCAGCGCGAACCCACGCGGATCAGCCCCCGCCAGCGTCTCGCCGAGCATGTCGGCCACCCCGTCCCGCCCCTCGACGGTGGTGATGTTCCAGGTGAAGGCCACCAGGTCACGCCAAAAGCTCTCCGGGGCGAAGAGATCCGCCGCGCCTCGCACATCGCGTTCCCGAAGCGCCCTTTCGAACGCCTCCAGCCAGTCGTCAACGCGCTGCTTGGCCGAGATACCGAGGGTCTGCGTCATACGGACACGAAACCGCCACGCTCACCCCGCGCAACAGAGTTGCAACACATTGCATCACTCGCCCCAGCCGGCCATTCCCTTCGTTGTTCAGCCCGGACCATCGACAACCTGGCTGATCTGGACCTCGTCCGGGCAGGCGTGGGAGCCTCGAAAGGGGCCTACCGGCGAGGAGGCGGCGTGGGCGACTACAGCGCTGTGCGGCCGGGCACCGATCTGTCGCGGTACGCCCGTGAGCTGGTGCGGGTGCATGACGCGGTGCTGGCCGGGGGACGGCCGCCGCATCGACCGCGGGCGCTTGTCGAGCGGTCCTGGTCGCGTGTGCTCGGGTTCGGGCTCGACCCCAGCCGGGCCAACGCCCGCGATCCGGTGCCGGCCGGGGAGGTTGAGCGGCGGCGCCGCGGATCGGGGCTGGCGCCCGTCGCCGGTGATCTGCTGCGGATGGCCGGGGACGCCGCTTTTCTGCTCGTCGTCACCGGGGCCGACGGCACCATTCTGTGGCGGGCCGGGCCCGCCCCGCTGCGCCGGCGGGCCGATCGGCTCGGGTTCGGGGAAGGGGCGCTCTGGACCGAGGCCGCCGTCGGCACCAACGCCATCGGGACCGCGCTTGTCGAGGCGGCGCCGGTTCAGCTGTTCTCGGCCGAGCATTTCGAGCAGGCCCAGCATGCCTGGTACTGCTCGGCCCATCCCGTGCACGATCCGCGAACCGGAGAGCTGCTCGGGATCGTCGACGTCAGCGGGCCCGCCCTCACCCTGCACCCGGCGATCCGGGTGCTCGTCGAGACCGGGGTGCGGCTGGCCGAGGCGCGGCTGTGGCGGCATCACGCCGACCGGCTCGAACGGCTGCGGCGCTCGGCCGCGCACGTGACCGGCACCGCCCGCGGCCCCCTGCTCATCGTCGACGATCACGGCTGGGTGGCCCACGCCAGTGGGGTGTCCGCGCGGGACCGGATCGGCGCTCCGTCGGCGGGCGCACCCGTCGCCGTACCGGGAATGGGCCTCTGCCTGGCCGAACGCCTGCCCGAAGGCTGGCTGGTCCGGCCCGCCGGCCCGCGGGCCGCGATCACCGCGACGCTCGACCTGACCGGTTCGCCACCGCTTCTTGAGGTACGCGGTGAGACCGAACCCTGGCGCACACCACTGACGCGCCGCCACGCCGACATCCTGGCCCTGCTGCACGACGGCGGCCCGGCCGGCCTGACCGCGGGCAGGATGAGCCATTTGCTGTACGGCGACACCGCCCACGTGGTCACCGTCCGCGCCGAGATCAGCCGCCTCCGCCGCGCGGTCGGCGCCCTCGTCGCGACCAACCCGTACCGCCTGGCCGCGGGTGTGACCCTCGAGCTCCGCCGTCAGCATCACGAGTGAGTGCCGGGCGTCAGCCGGGCGTCAGCCGGCCGTCGCCGTCCGTCGCCGACGGGGTGTCGCGGCGCCAGTCGACGTGGAGCGACGTGTCGGCGGGTGGGGCCCGGAAGGGGTCGAGCTGGGCGCTGAGGTCGTCGTACGGGCGCGCCGCGACCCGCGACACGGCGGCCCACATGTCGCGCTCGTCGGCGAGGCTCGAGGGCAGGTCCAGCCCCATCGACGAGGCGAGCGGCTTGCGGCCCAGGTTGACCAGGGCTCGTACCGAAGCGGCCCAGTCGTCAGTCACGACGACGGCCACCCGGTACCAGAGCGCGGCGGCCGCGATCAGGATGACCGCCGCCACGCCCAGCGTGATCCTCTCGCGGCCGGCCCAGCCCAGCGCGGCGATCGCCGCGGCGGCCACCATCAGGTTGCCGTAGAGCAGGCAGATCAGGAAGTCGAGGGTGGTGCGCGCCTGGTCGGCGAACTTCCGTGCCTCCGCGGGGGCCGAGGAGTTCAGTTCGTACCACAGTAATTGCGAGTCGAGCCGGTAGCGGTCGTAGCCGTATTCCTCGAGCCGCCGGATGGCGTTGCCGAGCCGCGTCGGCAGCACCTGCCCGTCGTCGACCGGATATCGCCGCGCCCGCTCCTTCAGCAGGCCGAGATGCGCGAGATTCGCTTCCCAGCCCGCTTCGACGTAGGGCTTGAGGCGCGGGTCGGCCCGGACCTGCGCGAGCCTTTTCATGAGTTCCGGGCGGAGCGTTCGTTTCTCGGCCAGCTGCGAGAGCTCGACGAAGTCCCGCCGGCCCACGAGCAGGTGCTTCCGGTCGAGCTGCCGCCGGTGCGAATGGTCCAGCAGAGCGGAGACCGGATGGCGGATCATCTCCCGGCGCGACCATGCTGGCCGGGGGTGCCAGCCGACATATCCCTCGGCGAGCCGGTACAGCGGGACCTGCACGGCGGCCAGGAGCAGCCCCAGCAGGATCGCCGCGCCCAGCAGCGCCAGGCCTTGCCGTTCCACGTCGAGCCGGAGGGCCTGAGTGAGCCAGCCCGCCGGAACGGAGGGGGCGACCAGAAAACGGAACGCGACGACGGTGACTGCCGACGGCATGATCCAGCCGACCAGCAGAGCCCATCCGCCGCCGAGGACGCCCTTGAGGATGTCGCTCATGGTTCGGTCGGGAATTCCGTTCCCGGGGGACCGGATCGATCGGGCCCGGACTCCTCGCCGGCCACCACGGCTCCCCGAGCCGTCCGGTTGCGCACCTGATAGGTCACGGCTCCGGTGCCCGCCGTGCCGACGAAGAAGGCCAGAGTCGCGGTGACCCATTGGCCGGCCGTCACCGTGTCGAATCCGGTGTTCTCGCCCTGAAGGGCGGTCAGCAGGGCCGACAGGAAGGCGATCAGTCCGCTCGTGACCGCCGAGAAGATGGCCTTGGTACTGGTGCTCACGGGGCTCACCTCGCATCACCGCGCGGACCGTGTCTTCTTCCCAGAAGGCGCTCGACCCAGCGGCAAGTCAAGGGAAGTCCCGGAAGCGGACTGACGCGTTCGCGACGTGAGGCGGGGCTGGGTTTCACTTACGTTGCGGCTTGGTTGGCCGATGGGTACGGCCATGGACGTCACTGGTACGGCTCGGCGGTTCCGGGTGGATCCGGGGCTGCTCGGGCTGGCGGTGGCCGGGGTGGTCGTCGTCCTGTGGTTTTTGGCCGGGCCCGGTGGGGCCACCGTCTCGTGGGCCGTGCAGAGCGGGCTCGATGTGGCGATCGCGGTGTCCGCGTGGCGGCTGGCGCGGGCGTCGGCCGGGCGGCGGCATGCGCGGCGGTTCTGGCGGGCGGTGACCGCCACCGGGGTGGCCTGTGCGGTGGGGGACGGGTATCAGACCGGGTTGGCGGTCATGCACCTGTCCGGGCATCGGCCGAGTCCGGTGCAGACCGGGTTCGTCGTGGTCGGGATGCTGATCGCGATGGTGGCCATGGTCTGCCATCCGCTCGGTGGGGCGGGGCGGCAACGTCTGCGGTTGTGGCTCGACGCGGGGACCGTACTGGCCGCTGTCGCGGTTTTCGTCTGGTATTTCGTTCTCGCCGACGTGGTCGCCGAGGGCAACCGGGCCGAGGTGGCGGGCGCGGCGGTCGCTTCGGCGATCATGCTGTTGCTCAGTGTCGGGCTGCTCAAGCTGCTGCTCAGTGGGACCGCGCCGTTCGCCAAGGGTCCCGGGCTGCTGGCCGCCGCCGGTGTGGCCGGCACGGCGATCGCCGCGTCCACGGTGACCCTGCTGACCGGGACCGACGACCCGAGCGTGATCTACGTGTCGCAGCTGTTGCCGTGCCTGCTGATGCCGGTGGCGCTGCGCTGGCAGGAGCTGCGGAACCGGCGCCGCACCGAGACCGGACCGGTGGGACCGCGGCACGGCAGCCGGCTGCCCTACCTGGCCGTGGTCGCGGTTCAGCTGCTGCTGGTGGCGGCGCTGACCACGCGGAGCGCCGATCCGCAGGTGTGGGGCGTGTCGGTCGGGGCGGTCCTGATCACGGTGCTGGTGCTGAGCCGGCAGATGGCGGCGTTCACCGACAACGAGCGGATGCGCGAGTGGTTCCAGTCGGTCGTGCAGCATTCGTCGGACCTCACGCTGGTGGTGGGTGCCGACGGGCAGGTCCGCTTCGCGACCCCGGCCGCCCGGAAGATCCTCGGTACCGGCCCGGGCGAGCTGGTCGGTACGCTGCTGGCCGACCGGGTGCTGCCGGAGGACCGGCCCCGGCTGGCCGAGCTGGTGGCCCGGCTCGCGGCCGAACGCGGTGCCGACGCGGACGCCGAGTTGCGCCTGCGGCACACGGACGGGTCGTACCGCTGGCTCCAGGTCGTCGGGGTCGACCTGACCCCCAATCCCAGTGTGGCGGCGATCGTCTTCAACGCCCGCGACGTCACCGAGGCGCGGCGGCTGCACGACGAGCTGCGGCACCGGGCCACGCACGACGCGCTGACCGGGCTGGCCAACCGGAGCCTGCTGGAGCAGCGCCTCGACGAGATCCCCGCGGACGAGACGGTGACCGTGCTGCTGGTCGACCTGGACGGGTTCAAGCCGATCAACGATGAGTACGGGCATCACGCCGGCGATCAGGTGCTTGTCGCCGTCGCTGACCGGCTGAGCGTGATCGCTGAGCAGGGGCTGGCGGTCCGGCTCGGCGGCGACGAGTTCGCGCTTCTCGTTCATGGCGATATTTCGGACGAGGGAAGGGTGGCGGACGCCGTTGCCGAGCCGATCTGGATCACCGCTACCCAGCAGGTCACGGTCGGCGCCAGCGTCGGCCTCGCCACCGGCTCGCCCAGCGAGGGCGGCCGCCTGCTGCGCGAGGCCGACGCCGCGATGTACCGCGCGAAAGCGCTCAGCCCAGCCGCCGGCCGCAGGCGTGAGCGACCCTGAGAAGCGTCAGCCCAGCCGCCGGCCGTGAGCGACCCTGAGAAGGCGTCAGCCCAGCTGCTGGCCGTAGACGTGGGCGACCTTGAGGACCATCAGCACGCGGCGGTCGGACACCATCACCGATCGGTACTCCGCCCAGTCCGGGTGCTCGCCCGCGGCCTTGCGGTAGTAGTCCACCAGCGCCTCCACCTCCGGCCCGTCCGGGTCGTCGCCCGGCCCGATCAGCTCCACCGGGCCCTCGGCGGTCGCCCAGGCCCGGCCGTCGCCCCGGGTGACCTCCAGCGCCGCCCGCGGGTCCCGGCGCAGGTTGGCCGTCTTGGCCCGGCTGTCGGTGATCGACACGTAGATCCGCTCGGCGTCGCGGTCGTAGTACGGGGTGACGGGGGAGAGCTGCGGCAGGCCGTTCGCCTTGATCGTGGCCAGCACGCCGAGGCGGCTCTCTTCGAGGAGCGTACGAGGGTCGAAGTCAGACATGGGCCAGCACCTTTCGGAGAAGGGTGTTCACCGCTTCGCGGCCGGCGCGGTTGGCGCCGACAGTGGACTGGGAGGGGCCGAACCCGATCAGGTGGATCCGCGGATCCGCCGCGACCTGGGTGCCGATCAGCTGGATGCCGCCGCGCTCGTTGCGCAGGTGCAGCGGTTCGAGGTGCCTGAGGTCGGCCTTGAAGCCGGTCGCCCACAGGATCGCGCCGACCTCGGTGAAGGAGCCGTCGGCGTCGCGGACGCCGTGCGGTTCGATCGCGGTGAACATCGGGCGGCGTTCCAGCGCGCCGCGTTCCTTGGCTGCCAGGGCGTACGGGGTCCAGGCCAGATCCGTGTAGGAGACGACGCTCCCGGTGGGGTTGCCCGCTTCGACGTCCGCGACCACCTTGGCGATGATGCCGCTGCCGTCGAACTCGCCGACACTCTTGAACACCGGTTCCCGGCGCGTGTACCAGAACGTCGTGGCGACGCGGGAGATCTCTTCGAGTTGCTGTACGGCCGAGATCCCACCGCCGACCACGGCCACCCGCAGACCGGCGAACGCGTCGGCCGAGACGTACTCCTGGGAATGCAGTTGGATCCCGGCGAAGGTCTCCTGCCCCGGATAGTGCGGCCGCACCGGATTGGTCCACGTGCCGGTCGCGTTGATGATCGCCCGCGCGCTCCACCGCCCGTGATCCGATTCGACGATCAAAGTCTCTTCGGGCCCGGGCCGTACGGCGGTCACGCGCACCGGCCGCAGAATCGGCAGATCGCCGGCCTTCTCGAAGGCGGCGAAGTACCGGGGCACGGCCACCCGGCTCGGCTCGGCGGGGTCGAGCGGTGGCTTGGGGAACCCGGGAAGGTCGAAGATGCCGTTGACGGTCGCGATCCGCAGCGACTCCCACCGGTTCAGCCACGCCCCGCCGGGCGCCGGCGCCGCGTCCAGGACCACGAAGTCCACGCCCCGCCGCTTCAGGTGGTAGGCGGCCGACAGCCCGGCCTGACCACCACCGATGACCATCACCGTCACTTGGCGCACGACCGCCCCAACCCGCGAGATCACCCGCGTATTCCCCCCTTTTCTGACGCCCATCGCGCGAAAGGCGTGAGGGGTACGCCGAGCGCCCGCGCGAACTCGGGGCGGGCGGGCTGCGGCACCTCGTTCATGAGCCGGTTCGACAGGACGGCGTAGGCCGGCATCCCCGCGGCCAGCGCCTCCTGCTCACTCATGTCGGGTGCCGTCATCCCCATCACCCAGGCGATCGCGGTGAGCGGGAGATGGTCGCCGGCCAGTTCCAATTCCACGGCGTTCCAGGTGTACGGGTCGGTGACGGCGGCCGCCACGGCCGCGCCGATGTCGTCCACCGCGACGAGCGAGAGCCACGTGCCCGGCTTCAGGGTCGTGACGATCCCGCCCTCGAGGCCGCGCGGCAGCAGGTAGGCCGCCGACGGCAGGAAGTTCTCCATGAAGAAGCCGGGCCGGATCAGCGTCCAGAACTCGAAGCCGGCCTCCTTCACCCGGTCCTCGACGCCGGCCTTGGCCGCGTAGTACGGCCGCATCGGCGCCCAGCGCTCCTCCGCGGGCAGCCGCCGCGAGCCGGACACGGACGAGTGCACGAAGTGCCGCACGCCGGCCGCCCGTGCGGCCTCGATCAGGTTGACGGCCTGCCGCAGCTCGCCGTCGAAGTCGAACGTCCCGTCCTTCAGCGGCGGCATCTGCATGGAGAAGACGGCGCTGGCACCACGGACCGCCTCGGCCAGCGAGTCGCGGTCCTCGAGATCACCGACGGCGACCTCGGTGCCGGGCACGCCCTTGGCCGGATCGCGGACCAGACCTCGCACGGCGACGCCGGCTGCCAGCAGAGCGCGAGTGACCGCGCCTCCCTGCTGCCCGTTGGCGCCCACCACCAGGACAGACATGTGCACTCCTCGTCATCGAAACGGCGGGGCTCGCCGTTTCGTCTGGAGTAACATACGGCGGGGTCCGCCACTTATCAACCTGGAGATGACGCGATGCGCGCCGACGCCCGCCGCAACTACGCGCTGCTGCTGGCCGTCGCCACCGAGGCGATCGCCACCGAGGGCGCCGACGCTTCCCTGGAGCAGATCGCCCGTACCGCCGGGGTCGGCTCCGGCACCGTCCGCCGCCATTTCCCCACCCGGCACGCGTTGCTGGAGGCCGTCTTCCGCGGCCAGGTCGACACCCTGGCCACTCGGGCGGCCGGCCTCGCCGCCCATCCCGACCCCCGCGCCGCCCTCCTGGAATGGCTGGCCGCCGTCACGTCGTTCGCCTCCACCGTCCGCGGCCTGGCCGAGGCCCTGAACCGCGACCACACCGCCGATCCGTCCGAGCCCCACGACCATTGCGCCACCGCCCGCCTGACCGAGGCCGGCGCCCCGCTGGTGTCACGCGCGGCGTCCGCCCTGACCCC
Source organism: Actinoplanes sp. NPDC048988 (assembly GCF_043197815.1). Taxonomy (NCBI): domain Bacteria; kingdom Bacillati; phylum Actinomycetota; class Actinomycetes; order Micromonosporales; family Micromonosporaceae; genus Actinoplanes; species Actinoplanes sp. NPDC048988. Next base: position 256,135 of record NZ_JBICTW010000012.1, read on the forward strand.
CGGCGTCACCATCACCGACCTGCTCAACCTGGTCACCGGGATAGCCCTGGCCACCGAACACCACCCCGACCCGGCCGCCGAGGCCACCCGCCTGCTGCACCTGACCGTCACCGGCGTGAGCCCCGCTCCCGCCGAGTGACGAGCAGGCTTTCGGCGGTCTCGACGACGGTGTCCTCGATGGGGCGGGGCTTCCAGCCGAGGAGGCGTTCGGCCTTGGCCGAGGTGGCGGCCAGGTCGCGGCCCAGAATCAGGCGCAGGGCCCGCATCCGGGGGTCGGCCTTGGCCAGGCCGCGGGCCACCGTCAGGGGCATCTCGCGGGTGGGTACCTTGGCCGCGCGGTCGCCGAGGCGGCCGCGCAGAATGGCGGCGATGTCGCGCTGCCACAGGCTGGGAACGGCGGTGGCGATGAAGCTCTCGCCCGGCGGCGGCCGGGGCGGTCATGGCCAGCAGGTGCAGGGCGGCGACGTCGCGGACGTCGACATAGCCGGTGGCGAACTTCAGCAGGGCCGGGGCCGAGCCGTCGAGCATGCTCGCGATGGCGTCGAGCGAGGGGGAGTGGTCAGGGCCGAGGACCGGGCCGAGTACGGCGGCCGGGTTGACCGTGGCCAGTTCGAGGCCGCGGCCCTCGCCGGCCACGAAATCCCAGGCCGCGCGTTCGGCCAGGGTCCTCGACCTTTGGCACAGGGCGAGGTCGGCGTCGAGGTTCGTCCAGTCCCGTTCGGTGAACGGGGTGTCGCGCGGCGGGTGCCCGTAGGCGATGGCGCCGATCGCCGAGGTCAGCACCACCCGCCGTACCCCGGCCCGGTGGGAAGCGCGAAGCACGCGCAAGGTGCCGTCGACGGCCGGGCGGACCATCTCGCCGTCGTCGCGCGGGACGTGGGTCAGCGTGGGTGAGGCGACGTGCAGCCTGTCAGCCGAGGATAAGAACTTTAGGGAAGGGAGCGTTCGTCATGGGGGAGCTGCTGCCGGTCGCGGCGACGGTCATACCGTGCCTGTCCCTGCTGGCCGTGGGCTGGCTCGCAGTTCCGGGTCTGCCGCCGCTTCCGGCCGGGGTCGCGTTCCTGGGCGTCTTCGCCGGCATCGGTCTGCTGATCGCGAGTGATCTGACCCGGCGGCGGAAAGCCGGCGGGCGCAGGCCGCTGCTGGTCGTCGCGGGCGTGCTGGCGGTGGCCCTGATCGCCCTGGCCATCGTGGTCACGGCCACCGGACCGCACCCCTGGCCGGCGGGGCAGCCGACCGTCGTGGACGGTGGCTACTTCCTCAACGTGCACGGGGCGCTCGTCCCGATCAGCGAGAGCGAGTACCGCGCCGACCTGAAGGCCGAAGTCGCGGCCTTCCTGTGCTTCGGCACGCTGCTCGGGGTGGCCGCGCTGGCCCGCCTGGGCGCCGCGGAACGCTGACGCGCTGAAACCGTTTACGCGGCGGGCAGTCATGTCACTGGCGGTGGAAGATGATGACGTCGTTGGTTCGGAGTGCTTCTCGGTAGCCGTAGGCCGGCAGGCGGTCGAGGGCGGCGGTCATCGTCACGAGGGCGGCCATGCTGGTGTCCGGCGGGGTGGTGACGGCCACCCACTCGGGGCGGACGTCGGGCTGCGGGTAGGCGGGGAACAGGTAGACGGTGCGGCGGGCGGTGAGTTGCGGCGCGAGTTTGTTGTCGGCGGCGACGTGGGCGCCGTCCGGTATTCGGGCGAGTGCCAGTTTCGCCTGCTGAGCTCGGGGGCTGACTCTCCAGTGGTCCGGGAGGCCGCGTATCGGTGCGGGGATCAGTATCGTCGCGGCCAGGGCGGCGACGCAGGCCGTCCGGGCCGGGCGGCCGGTGCCGATGGTGGGCAGCGCGTCGAGGAAGGCCACGAAGACGATGGGCATCAGGACGGCGCTGTACTGGAAGCCGGTGCCCCAGTAGGACGGGTTCGTCGACCAGAAGCGCCAGGCCAGCGTCGGTACGGCGGCGAGCAGCAGCGGCGATCGCAGCGAGAGGAACAGCGTCGGCGCCGCAAGCTCGAGCAGCGTGCGCAGTTTGACGGCGGGCAGGAACAGGCGCTGCAGCGGGTTCTGGCCGTCGGGGGCGGTGCTCCCGGCGTACGCGTAGACGTGGCCGGGGTTGAGCGCGGGCAGCAGCACGCCGACGATCAGGAGTCCCGCGCCGACCGCGACCAGGATCATCGCCGCGCCCAGACGGCGCCGGCCGCGCAGGGCCACGAGCAGGCCGATGACGGCCACCGTGGCCGGCAGGTCCTCCTTCACCGTGATGAGCGGCAGCGTCCACGCGGCGGCGGCGGCGAAACGGCGTTCGAGCAGCGCGGTCAGGCCGAACGCGAGCAGGGGAACGGCGAAGGCGACCTCGTGGAAGTCGAAGTCGATCGCGGACTGCAGACCCCAGGACAGGCCGTACGCCAGTCCGGCGCTCATCCCGGCGAGGCGGCCGGCGACGCGGGTGGCGAGCCGGGTGATCGGTATCGAGGACGCCGCGATCAGGGCGGCCTGGGCGATGAGCAGGGTGATCGGGCTGGGGGCGAGCCGGTAGAACGGGGCGAGGACGGCGAGGATCGGGTGGAAGTGGTCGCCGAGGAGGTTGAAGCCGGGCGCCTTGATCGTCGAGACGGGTGCGCCGAGGCCGGCGTAGCCGCGTACCGCCTGCTCGAAGATGCCGAGGTCGTAGCCGCTGGTCCGCAGCTGCCGATGCCGCTGGACCGACCAGCACGCGTAGGCGAGGAACAGGGCGGTGGCCAGGAGGTACGGCGTCCGGGTGGTTGCTCGTGGAGCGGTCGCGGGCATGCCGGGAGACTCCGGCGCCGCGGCTGAACCCCCGCTGAAGCAATCTGAAGAATGTTCAGGTCCGCGGTAGCTCGACGACGAGGCGCGCCCCGGCCGACGAGTCGGCCACGGACAGGCTTCCGCCGTGGCGCACGGCGATGTCACGGGCGATGGCCAGGCCCAGCCCGGCGCCGCCGTGGCGGCGATCGCGGGCTTCGTCGACGCGCGTGAACCGGTCGAAGACCCGTTCCCGTTCCGCCGCCGGGATGCCGGGGCCGTCGTCGAGGACCTCGACGCGCACCAGGCCCGGTTCGGCTTTCGTGACGGTCACGGTGACGCGGTCGCGGGCGTACCGGGCGGCGTTGTCCAGCAGGTTTCCCAGCAGCCTGGTCAGTTCCTGCTCGCGGCCGATCACCAGGGCCGGCTCCGGCGCCACCACGATGAACCTGTCGTCCGGCGGGGTCCGGTGGCCGCGTTCGCCGGCCAGTTCCTCGGCGAGCGCGGCCAGGTCGACCGGTTTCCCGGTGGGCGGGGCCGTCCGTTCCAGGCGGGCGAGCAGGAGCAGGTCGTCGGTGAGGTGCTGCAGCCGCTCGGTGGTGGACCGGACGGTGTTCAGGTCGGCGGCCTCGCCGTGTTCGAGGGCGACCTCGACGGTGTTGCGCAGGCCGGCCAGGGGGCTGCGCAGCTCGTGGGCGGCGTCGGCGACGAACTGCCGCTGCCGCTCGGCCGCGTCGGCGAGCCGGTCCAGGGTGGCGTTCATGGTCACCGCGAGCCGTGCGATCTCGTCGCCGGTGCGCGGCTCGGGCACCCGGCTGGTCCGGTCGGCCGCGGTGATGCGCGCCAGCTCGGCTCGCATCCGCTCCACCGGGCGCAGCGCCCGGCCCGCCACCAGCCAGGCGATCACGGCGACGAACAGGGCCGACGCGGGCACTCCGGGAATCAGCCAGCGGTCGACGCCGGCGACCGCGTTCTGCGCGCGCAGCGGCGAGGCGAGCGCGTAGACGGTGGCCACCACGTACCCCTTGGTGTCCTCGACGTTCATCGCGACGAGCGTGACGGTCTGCCCGTCGAGCTTGTGCCCCCGCTCGCCGTTGCGGGAGGGGCTCAGCAGGACGCTGACCCGGCCGGTCCAGCCGTCCTGCATGTCCGGCGGCCTGATGGGGAAGGTCAGGCCGCTCTCCCGGATGTAGTAGGCCATGCGTTCCTGGGCCAGCAGGACCTTGCCGCCCGTGTCGACGACCGCGTACGAGTCCGTGAAGAACGGGAACTTGTAGGAGTCGTTCTTCACACCGTCGGGCATGCGGCTGATGAGGGCACTCACCTCCTCCTCGCTCATCCCCGCGGTGGGACTCGGCGTCCGGTCGACGAGGGCTCCCGACTCGGCCTGGGATCGCGCCGCGGCGGTGTCGTAGGTCGCGGCGACGCCGCGGACGGTCTGCCGGGCGGTCTCGACGGACGCCGCCATGGCGTTGGTGTAGATGACGTGGCGCAGCCAGAGCGCCCCGCCCCCGAAGCACAACGCGGCCGCCAGCGCGGCGGCGGCCGCCGCCCGTACCCGTACCGAATTCAATTTCGGCAGCCGGCGCCTACGCATCGGTGTCCACCAGCCGGTAGCCGGCCCCGCGGACCGTTTCGATGCTCTGCCGGCCGAACGGCACGTCGATGCCGCGGCGCAGCGCGCGGATGTAGACCTCGACGATGTTCAGGTCGCCGTCGTAGGCCGCGTCCCACACCTCGTCCAGAATCTCCGCCTTGCTGACCACGGCGTTCGCCCGGCGGGCGAGGCAGGCCAGCACCGCGAACTGCTTGGCGGTCAGCGGGATCGGGGTCGGGCCGCGCGAACAGAGGCGTCGCGCCTGGTCCACGACCAGGTCGCCCACGGTCAGCACCACCGGCCGGTGTTCGCCACCGCGGCGCAGCAGGGCTCGCACGCGAGCCAGCAGGACCACGTACGAGAACGGCTTCGTCAGATAGTCGTCGGCCCCGGTGTCCAGGGCCTCGGCCTCGTCGTACTCGCCGTCCTTGGCCGTGAGCACCAGCACCGGCGTGCCGACCCGCGACTCCCGCAGCCGGGCGCACACCTGAAAGCCGTTCAGCCGCGGCAGCATCAGGTCGAGGATCACCGCCTGGTAGCCCTCGCTCAGGGCGTACTCGAGCCCCGTGCTCCCGTCGTGAACGACATCGACGCTGTAACCCTCGGCAACCAGACCGCGACGCAGAGACTCGGCCAGTTCCCGCTCATCTTCCACCACCAACAGCCGCACCGGGCCATCATCGCAGCTCATGCCCTCGGCAACCTGAAGCCTGTTTCAGGTTGGGAGGGTTGTCCGGTCTCTCTACCGTGTGCGGCGTGAAGATCTTGGCGTGGGTGGTGGTGGTGCCGGGGCTGGTCTGGGCTCTGCTGCGGATCAGTGGGTGGAGTCCGGGGGCCGTGGTGGTGGTGCTGCCCTTCACCCCGTACGCCGCAATCGCGTCTTTGATTCCGCTCGCCGTGGTTGTCGCGCGCAAGCAGTGGCGCGCCGCTGTGGTGGCGGGAGTGGCGACCGCGCTGCTCGCCGGGTGTGTGGTGGGACGGATCGTGCCGGACCGGGATCGCGGGCCCCGGGACGGGGTGGCGCTGACCGTGCTGAGCGCGAACATGCTGATCGGGCGGGCCGATCCGGAGGCCATCGTGCGGCGGGTCCGGGACGAGGACGTCGGCGTGCTGGCGCTGCAGGAGTTCACCGCGGCCGGGCAGGCGGCGCTGGCCCGGGCGGGACTCGAGCGGCTGCTGCCGTACTCGTCGATCGCGCCGCAACGCCTCCAGGATCCCTACGGGACCACCGGGTCGGCGCTCTACTCGCGGTATCCGCTCACCGGCGTCGGCTCCCGCCTCAACTACGGGGGCTTCCAGCAGGCGTACGGCACGGTGACGGCGCCCGGTGCGAAGCCGGTCGTCGTCGAGTCGGTCCACCCGGCGGCGCCGCACGCGCTGGAAGTGCTCGACGAATGGCGGCGGGACCTGCGGGACCAGCCCGGGCCGGACCGCATCCTGGCCGGTGACTTCAACTCCACCCTCGACCACAAGGAGCTGCGCGACCTGCTCGGCCGCGGCTACCGGGACGCGGCGGCGACCCTGGGCAAGGGCCTGGTGCCGAGCTGGGGCCCGTACGCGGACCGGACGATCCCGCCCATCACCATCGACCATGTGCTGGCCGACCGGACGATCGGGATCGACCGGTACGCGGCGTACGACCTGCCCGGCAGTGACCACCGCATGGTGCTGGCCGCGGTGGTCCTGCCGAGGGCGCGAGCCTAGGCCGGTTCGATCCAGATGTTGCGGTAGCGGACGTTGGCGCCCGGGTCGCCGTGGTCCTGCAGGCGGATCGGCAGGGCGGCCGGGCTCTCGGCGGCGCCGTTGCCGGTGGGGCCGTCGATGGTCACGTTGTTCTGCACGGTGACGCCGTTCCAGACGACGGTGACCCGGGCGTCCTCGGTCTTCGTGGTGCCGTTCCAGCGGGCGGCCCGGAACGTGATGTCGTACGTCTGCCAGGTCTCCGGCGCGGTGCCGGCGTTGGCGGTGGCCGCGCGCTTCAGATAGATCGCGGCGCTGTCGTCGTTGGCCAGGACCGCTTTCCCGTACGTGTCGAGGACCTGCACCTCATAGCGGTCCTGCAGGTAGATGCCGCTGTTGGCGCGCTGCTGACCGGTCACGTCAGCGGGGAGGTTGGGCAGCCAGAACTCGACGTGGAGCTTGAAATCCCCGTACGACTGCTTGGTCCTGAGGTCTCCACCCAGCACCTCGGCCGAACCGCCGGAGACGGGCCAGGCCGGCGCGCTGCCGTCGGCGTTGCGGAAGGCGTTCAGGCTCGCGCCGTCGAAGAGCGTGACCCGGCTCGGGCCGTTGTGGGTCCAGCGCTGCTGGGCGACGTCGGCCCACTCCCACAGCTGCACGGCGGTGCCGTCCGCGCTCGCCCCGCCGGCCGCGTCCAGCACCTTGCCCGACTGCGGGTTCAGCAGCGAGCCGTTGGCCTGGGCCTGCCACACCTGGGCGGCGCTGTTGTTGCACGTCCACAGCCGCACCTTGGTGCCGTTGGCGGTGCCGCCGTTGTCGACGTCCAGGCACTTGCCGAGCGCCCGCAGGGTGTCGCCCTCCCGCGTCCAGCTCTGCGCGGTCGAGCTGTTGCAGGTCCACAGTTGCACCTTGGCCCCGTCGGTGATGGTCGCGTTGTCCACGTCGAGGCACTTGCCGCCGATCCCGGTGATCGTGCCCGTCTTGTTCGTGCCGCCCGGACCGTTCGCGCCGACGGTCAGGCTGTCCAGGTTGACGTGCCCGGAGTCCCCGGTGTCGACCCGGTACGAGACGGTGTTGGCGCCCGCCCGCAGCGTCACCGTGTCGTTGAGAGCGGCCCAGGTGTCCCAGTTGCCGGTGTCGGCCAGGCTGACCTGCTTCACCCGGGTCCCGTTGACGTACAGGCTCATCGTCTTGGTCCCGGCGGCCGGGTTCGGGCCGTTGCTGTAGCGCAGCGAGATCGGGTACGCCCCGGCCGACGGCACGTTCAGCGTGAACGTCGTCGCCGAGCCGGCCGCGCCGTGCCCGGCCGAGAAACCCGAACCGGTGTAGCCGGTGTGGTCCTTGGCCACCGACGTGCTGCCGCTCAGACCCGACCACTCGGCCTCCACCCGGTCCGACTTCAGCGTGGTGCCGTCGGGCAGGCTGTTCAGCGTGTACCAGGCCTCGGTGCTCCACAGGGAGGCGTTGGACGCCGAGGTGAACGGCCGCGGCGAGCGGACGTGCACGACCCGGCCCGGCTTGAGCCCCGACAGTTTCAGCGTCACCTTGAGCCGGTCGGCCGACAGGGTGGCCGAGGTGACCGGCAGCGCCTCCTCGTCGACCTTCGGGCCGCCGTAGTCCGGCGTCGGCACGTACCGCCACTGCTCGGCGCGGTACCGGGCGGCCAGCTGGGCGGCGGTCGCGTCCGAGACCGGCTGCGTGTACTCGAGCTCGAAACCGCCGGCGACCGCCCGCATCGCCTTGATGTCGAAGACGCTCGCGTTGTTCGGCGTGAGCTTCTGCAGCCCGTACGTCAATTTGCCTTCCTGGCCCCAGTTGCCGCCGGCGCCGAGCCCGCCCGCGTAGAGCGCGCCGTCCGGGCCGACGCTCAGCCGCAGCACACCCATCTCCAGGCCCTGGGTGAGCCGGAAGACCGCGCCCTGGTACTGGCCGTTGACCTTCTCCAGGTACGCCCGTTGAAGCCCACCGTAGGTGACGTCGCCGAACAGCATCTGACCCGCGTACGGACCCGAGTTGAGCATGACCGGCGTACTCGGCGAATTGGCGATCTCGTTCTGCGGCAGCCACAGCACCGGCTGGGTGACCGGCTGGAGATCGAACGGCCCGTCCGGGTTGGTGTAGTGGTTGAAGAAGCGGTCCTGCTTGATCTGCACGAGCTTCGAGGCGGGCAGCCACCCGCCCTGGTTGTCCAGAACGAAGATGTCCCCCTCGGGCCCGAAGTTGATGCCGTTCGGCGTGCGCAGCCCACCGGCGACGTACTGCACGGCCCCGGTCGACCGGTTGATCTTCAGCGTGGTCCCGCGGTTGGGCGAGCCCTGCGGATCGGTGGTGGCGCCGCCCAGGTTGATCGACACGGACAGGTTCAGATAGAAGAACCCGTCCTGGTACAGCAGCCCGAACGCGAACTCGTGGAAGTTCCCGTCGAACGGCCAGGTGGCGACCCGCCGGTACTGGTCGATGACGCCGTCGCCGTTGGTGTCGTCGAGCTCGGTCAGCTCGTGCTTCTGCGACACATAGATCTTCCCGTCGACGATCTTCAGCCCCATCGGTTCCCGCAGGCCGGAGGCGATCTTCTTGTACGTCACCTGGCTGGGCGACGTCGTGCCGGTGACCCCGCTGAGCACGTAGACCTCGCCCGCCACGGTGTCACTGCCACCCCAGGTGGCGATGGCGAGGCGGCCGTCGGGGAACCAGTCCATGGCGCTGACCTGCGGCTGGAAGCCGGTGGGCCGCAGGTTGGTCAGCGTGTAGCCCGGGTGCACGCCGGTCAGGGGCAGGCCGTCGCCCGGGCTGTCCCCGGCGCCCTCGCACTCCTTCTTGCCGGGCGCGGTCACCCGCACCACACCGGCGTCGGTGCTGAGGGCGCTGGCGGGTACCAGGGTGTACGCGGTGGCGCCGGGCGGCCGCCACTCGAGGGTCAGTTGCTGGCCGCCGTCGCGCTCGAAGAAGTCGATGTGCAGCCCGTGATACCCGGTGGTGAGGGTGACGGACCCCTCGACGGCGGTGGGCCCGTGCGCGCCGTCGTTGTTGACGACGGTGGTCCCGTCGATGAGCAGCCGGGACCCGTCGTCGCTGGTCAGCCGGAACCCGTACGACCCGGCGGTGGTGATGGTGACGTTCCCGATCACCTCGGACTGGAACCGGTCCTCCAGCCCGAAGTCGGCCGAGGTGGTCCAGTTGATCGCCGGCATCTTCTTGTCGACGTTGGGCGTCTGCCCGGCCTTGAGCGTGCAGATCGAGTCACGCGAGGTCTGCAGGTCGAACGTACGAAGGGTGACACCCGCTTCTTGCGGCGGCACGGCCGCGGCGGCGGGCAGAGCGGGCACCAGTCCCACCAGGGTGACGGCAGCGAGCAGGGCAAACGGCTTCTTCCTCATAGCACCGTCCAGACCTCGACGAGTATCGATGGCCGCCACCGTAGGCCCACTTCTGCACGCGAGTAAACAACTTTGGCACATTCATCGAAAAGTCTTGTTTCCGATTACGGCCGGTCCCGCATCCCGCCGCTGGCCAGGCACTATACGAAGCAAGGAGCGCGATATCTGTTCACCTACTTGCCGATTGCGGCGAGGGCGATAACCTCTCCGTGCTCGCCGCAGGCATCGGCGTCTCCAGGGTCACCGCCTACCGCTGCCGCGACGAAGCCGCCCGCGTCCTGGCCGTGACCGCATCGGGCCTGCACGACACCCTGCGTCGCGCTGCCGCCGACGGCTGGTCCCACGTCATCCCCGACGGGAAGGTCTTCACCACTGGCCGCTGCGCCGAAAAACACCAGCGTGAAGGGCGAATCGCGCACCGCTACCCATCGATTCCTCGCTGAGATCACCTCAGTGAGTCGTCGTTTCACCCAGCCACCTGTACTTATACGATGAGAACGCTTTGCGGCGTCACGGTGAACGCGATTAGCCCGCCAGATAGGGGGAAGGCCTATCCGGCGGGCGGAGATGCGAAAGCTAGCGGCCGGCCGAAGTGATCAGCTCGGCGGGAAGTTCAATTAGAAGGCGATCTGCCTCTGCTGTGAACCGCTGAGCTGAGTGGAATAGCCGGATCGGAGCGTGGCCACAATGGCTTCGATCCTGTTCGCCGCCTCCAGGGCGGCCCGGAGCGAGTCGAGCGCGACATCTCGTACGTCGCTGCGGTTCGTGCTGCGAAACGAATGAGTCACCTTGAATCCGCTGGGCGTTTCGATCGTGGTCCCGAAAGAAGCCATTGGCCACGAGAAATTGGCACTGGCCCCGAAGTTCGGCGTCCCGAGACGGAAATTAGCGGTTCGGGCATCGCAAGGCTGTGGCGCGGAATTGGGCATTGGAGGCTCCTGTATGGGGAGTGAGGTGAGAAGGAATTCAATTCTGCGTCGACGCTACGCCTGTCGCTTCTATGGTCACAAGGCAGGATTTACCAGGATAAGAAAAGGATCAATCCACCGCGCTCCGCTCAATGATGAATACGAGGGGCGAGCGTCGCTGGTTCGGAATAATCTTCACGCTTTCGAGTGGTTCGAAGCGGTGCTACCCGGGTCCGGAAATGCGCGCCGCACACGGTGATCGGCTTTGTTCGCGGTCTGGACGGCGCGGGATGCGGTGAAAAGTCCTACGCCTGCCGAGGAGGCGAGCTCATCCGCTGATCGCCTGGCGGAGCATGGGGCGGTGGCGGGCGATCCATGAGGCGCTGCGGGCTCGCCAGGTGATGGCCCACAGGGTGGGGTAGCCGTTGGCGGCGATGGCCGCGGTGCTGTCGATCGTCACGCCCTCGGCGAGCGCCTCGTGGCGTGCGCTGTGGATCGCCACGTCGGCCAGGCGGTCGACCAGGTCGTCTCGTGCGGACCGGGGGAGGCCGTAACCGTCGACGATGGCCCGGGCGTGGCGGGCGCGGGTCGCGGCGTCGGGCAGGCCCTGCGTCTCGGCGACGTCGTCGTCGACGAGCTGGGCGTTCAGCCACACGGTCTCGGCTAGCTCCCACAGCCGATCCACCGGGCCGGCGAACTCCCAGTCGATGAACGCGTCGGGCCGCCTGTGCCGGCCGACGATGTTCCACGCCCCCGTGTCGCAATGGCCGATCACGATGTCGTCGCCGCCGAGGTCGCGTAGCCAGTTCGGCTTCCAGACGGCGCCGGCGGGCGGGGTGAACGTTGCCGTCGCGTCGTGCAGGCCGCGCAGCAGAGCTCCCACGCCGCCGACGGCCTCGTCCGGCCACGCGTGCGGATGGGGAGACTCGCCCGGGATGAAGCTGTATCCGTCGCCGACCACCCGCGGTGCTCCGGCGAAGCCGACCCGCTCCAGGTGCTTGAGCAGGGCGAACACCGCGGGCGTCCACGGGCCGGCCGTCTTGTGGACGACGCCGTCGGCCAGAACCGCGTCCGCGAGAGGCTCGCCGAGATGATCAGAGGGCTTCATGACCGCCGCAATCGTCATCTCGGAGGGCGGTGAGCAGCAGGTCGAGGCCCAGTTCGAAGGCGCGGTCGGCTCGGGGGCGGCCCTGGCCGGCGGCCTCGATGGCGGCGAGCAGGACGGGGGTGCGGGCCTTGGACTTGTCCCAGACCTGGTCGGGGGCGGCCACGTCGAGGGCCGAGCCGATGACGAAGCTGTCCAGCACCGTGATGACGTCGAGCAGGCGGTCGGTGGGGATGCCGGCGTCGCTGAGCACGGTGGCGATGTCGTCGTACATGCGCACGACGTCGGGGGAGGAGACCGTGTGCGCGGTGAGCATCGGGATCAGCCGGGGGTGGCGGGCGAAGGCGTCGCGGTAGTGGCGCAGCAGCGCGCGCAGGGCGTCGTCCCAGGCCGCCTCGCGCCGGGTGAAGGGTTCCTCGGCGAAGACGCGGGCCCGCATGGCCTCGACGATCTCGGTTTTGCCGGCCACGTGGTTGTAGAGCGACGACGGGCGTACGGACAGGGCGGCCGCGACCTCGCCCATCGTGAACTCGCCCTGCGCGTCCACCAGCTTCAGCGCCGTCGTGGCGATCTTGCTGACCGACAGTTTCGGCGTGGCCGGTCGCCCCACGGAACTCCCCTCGACAAGCGCTCGAACGACCACCATACTAAAACGAACGACATTCGTTTGTCCCCCGACGGCGAGGAAGAAGACATGCGCCTGATCAGCTCCGGTCCGCGGGACTCGCCCGCCCGGGTGCACGAGCCGGCCCGGCCGCCGCTGCGGATCGGCCTCGTCCAGCACCGGTGGCGCGCGGACGCCGGCGAGCTCAAGGACGCGCTGCTCGGCGGCATCGGGCAGGCGGCGGCCGACGGTGCGCAGATCGTCTTCCTGCCGGAGCTGACGCTGTCGCGCTATCCGGCCTTCGAGGAGCCCACGGGCGTACCGTCGGACGCCGCGGAAGACCTCCTGACCGGGCCGACGGTGTCCTTCGCGGCCGAAGCCGCCCGCAAGTTCGGCATTCCGGTCCACGCCTCGCTGTACGAGAGGAACGGGACCGACGCGCTCGGCTACAACACCGCGGTGCTCGTCGGCCCCGAGGGCCGGGTGCTCGGGCGTACCCGCAAAACCCACATCCCGGTCACCGAGGGGTACGTGGAGGACAAGTATTTCCGTCCCGGGCCGGCCGAGGACGCGTACCCGGTCCATCGCCTCGACGATGTCGGTCTCGGGCTGCCGACCTGCTGGGACGAGTGGTTCCCCGAGGTGGCGCGCCTCTACGCGCTGGGCGGGGCCGACCTGCTCGCGTACCCGACCGCCATCGGCTCCGAACCCGATCACCCGCACTTCGACACGCAGCCGTTGTGGCAGCAGGTGATCGTCGGTCACGCCATCGCCAACGGGCTGTTCATCGCCGTGCCCAACCGCACCGGCGACGAGGGCCGGATCAGCTTCTACGGCTCCTCCTTCATCGCCGACCCGTACGGCCGGATCCTCGCCCAGGCCCCTCGCGACTCCGAAGCCGTGCTCGTCGCCGACCTCGACCTCGATCAGCGCCGCGACTGGCTCACCCTTTTCCCGTTCTTCACGACCAGGCGACCTGAGACGTACGGAGGTCTCGCGTGACGCCGGCGCCGTGGCGGATGCCCGCCGAGACCGAACCGCACGACTGCACCTGGATGGCGTGGCCGTCCAGTGGATACACGCTGGGCGAGGACGCCGACGAGGCCCGGCGCGCCTGGGCGTCCGTGGCTCTCGCGGTGGCCGAGTTCGAGCCGGTACGCATGGTGGTCGACCCCGGCGCGGTGCCACACGCCCGCAAGTGGCTCGGCTCGGACGTGGAACTGCTCGAGGCGCCGCTCGACGACGCGTGGATGCGCGACATCGGGCCGACCTTCGTCGTGGGCCCGCAAGGGCTGGGCGCTGTCGACTGGGTGTTCAACGGCTGGGGTCAGCAGAGCTGGGCCCGCTGGGCGAAGGACGCGCGGATCGCCCGCCGGGTCGCCGAATGGGCCGGCGCCACGGTGATCGACTCGGCGATGGTCAACGAGGGCGGCGGCCTCCACGTCGACGGCGCCGGGACCGTCCTCGTGACGGAGACCGTGCAGCTCGACCCCGGCCGCAATCCCGGCTGGGGCCGGGACGACGTCGAGAGAGAACTTCGGCGTACCTTGGGCGTACGCGATGTGGTGTGGCTGCCTAGGGGCCTGACCAGGGATTACGGGGAGTTCGGCACGCGCGGGCACGTCGACATCGTGGCCACCGTGCCGTCGCCGGGGACCGTGCTGTTGCACGTCCAGCCGTCCCCGGACCACCCCGACCACGCGATCGGCGCGGCGCTCCGCGACGCGCTGCCGGCCCAGTGGCGGGTGGTCGAGCTGCCGGCGCCGGAACGGCTGGCGGACGGGGACGGGCCGGTCGACCACAGCTACGTCAACCATCTCGTCTGCAACGGCGGGGTGGTGGCCGGCACGTTCGGCGACCCGCGGGACGCGGCCGCGCTCGAGGTGCTCGCCGCCGCGTACCCGGGACGGAACGTCGTCGGGGTCGACGCGCGTGTGATCTTCGCGCGCGGCGGGGGTATTCACTGCATCACACAGCAGCAACCGAGGGTGGAACCGTGAACGACGTGGATGTGGTGGTGGTCGGCGCCGGAGTGACCGGCCTGACCGCGGCCGTGCGCCTGCGGGAGGCCGGCCTCGACGTGGTCGTCCTCGAGGCGCGCGACCGGGTCGGTGGGCGCCTGCTGACGGAGACCGTCGACGGCGTACGGCTGGAGATCGGGGGTCAATGGGTCTCGCCCGACCAGACGGCGCTGCTCGCGATGATCGACGAGCTGGGACTGACGACGTATCCGCGGTACCGCTCGGGCGAGTCGGTCTACATCGGCCGTGACGGCGTCCGCAAGACGTTCCACGGTGACGCGTTCCCGGTGCCGGCGGAAACGGCGGTGGAGATCAAACGGGTGGCCGCCGAACTCGACCGGCTGGCCGCGCAGATGGATCCGCTCGTGCCGTGGGACCACCCGCTGGCCGTGGAACTCGACCAGATGTCGTTCGCCCACTGGCTCTCGTCGCAGACCAGCGATCAGGAGGCGCGCGACAACATCGGCCTCTACATCGGCCCGGCGATGCTGACCAAGCCGGCGCACACTTTCTCGGCGCTGTCGGCGGTGCTGATGGCGGCCAGCGCGGGAGGTTTCGCCCACCTGCTCGACGCCGACTTCATCCTCGACCGCCGCGTCGACGGCGGGCTGCAGGAGGTGCCGCTGCGGCTGGCCGCGCGTCTGGAGGGCCTGGTTCGGCTCTCCACGCCGGTCGACCAGATCTCGTGGGACGGCACGTCGGCCGTGGCCGGCGGCTACCGGGCGCGCCACGTCGTCCTGGCGGTGCCGCCGACGCTGGTCAACCGGATCCGCTTCGCGCCGGCGTTGCCGCCGGTCCAGGCGCAGATGCGCCAGCATCAGTCCTTCGGGCTGGTCGTCAAGCTGCACATCACGTACGAGACCCCGTTCTGGCGCGAGGAGGGACTGTCGGGAACGGCGTTCAGCCCGTACGCGCTGGTGCACGAGGCGTACGACAACAGCAACGAGGACGTGGCCGGCGACGACCGGGGCATCCTGGTCGGCTTCGTCTCCGACGTGCGCGCCGACGCCCTGCTCGCCCTGGACGCCGGCACCCGCCGGGAGGAGGTGCTGACGTCGCTGGCCGCGTACTACGGCCCCGGGGCCTTGTCGCCGGTGGCGTACTACGAGAGCCCGTGGCAGTCCGACGAGTGGACGGCGGGCGCTTTCGGAACGAGCTTCGACATCGGTTCGCTGACCCGCTACGGCCGTCACCTGCGCACCCCGGTCGGCCCGCTGTCCTTCGTGAGCAGCGACGTGGCCGGCCTGGGCTTCCAGCACGTCGACGGCGCGATCCGCATGGGCGAGGCGGCCGCGGCCGCCATCGTCGAGCAGCGGTAGTCGGGCGGCGTCAGGCGGCCGCCCTGACGCCGCTCCTCGCGTGGAGCGCACCGGGGACGGCGCTCGCTGATCACACTCACTCGCCGGCGGCCACCAGGGCGCGTAAGCGGTCGATGGCCTCGGCGCGCACACCGGCCAGCACCGGCTCGTCGTCCAGGGCGGCGGCGCGGACCGGTACGTGCCGGGGCATCCGCTCGGTGGCGGCCCGGATCTCGGCCACCAGCGCCGGCCCCCACGGGCCGCCGATCACCACCTCGCGCGGATCGGCCAGGGCGATCACGGCGGCGACGACACCGCCGACCGCGGAGCCGAGGGCTGCCCGCGTGGTGGCGTCGCTCGTCAGCAGCCGGTCTACGTCGATCGCCGTCTTGTCGCCGCGTGCTCCTGTGCCGTCGGAGCGTTCGCGGCGCAGGTCCAGCTCGCCGAAGAGCTCGATGAAACGGATCGCGCGGCCGTCCGGGCCGACGGTGAGCATGTGGGCGATCTCGCCGGCCAGGCCGGTGTGGCCGCGGCGCACCTCGCCGTCGCTGACGATGGCGCAGCCCAGGCCCTCACCCAGGTAGAGGTACGCGAAGTCGCCGGCCCCGTGGCGATCGCGTTCGGCCAGGGCCGCCCAGTTCACGTCGTTGTCGACGATGATCGGGCCGTCCACGAAGCGGCCGAGGATCGCGACCGGGTCCAGCTCGCCGACCAGGAAAGGCGCGTCGGGCAGGTGAACCAGCCGGCCGGTGGCCCGGTCGACCGGGTCGGCGGCACCGACGACGGCCAGGCGAATCGGTGGGCCGTCCTCGCCGCGCGCCTGCTGGGCGGCCGCGGAGATCGCGGTGGCGACTTTCGAGGGGTCGGCCGGGCGTGCGGCGCGGCCGACGACGTCGCCGTAGACGTCGACGCACTCGGCGACGACGCCCTCCGGGGCGATGGTGACCGCCAGGGCGACGCCGATCGTGGGGGAGAGCGCGTAGTACGACCCGACCCGGCCTCGCCCCCGGCCGCCGGGGGTGCGTTCGCCGGTGTCGGCCACCAGGCCGCGCGCGGCCAGGCGGCGCACGCTCTCGCCGGCGGTCGGCCTCGAGATGCCGATCTCGGTGGCCAGCTCGGCGCGGGTCAGGCGGCGGTGGCGCATGAGCGTACGCAGTACGTGCTCGTCGCTGGTCTCCACGTGCCGATTCTAGTAAGGGGGCTTGCCCAGAATGAAAGCGACACGTACCGTCATTCAAGTAAGGAGACCTGACTAGAAGGAGGCGCCGTGCCGGCCATCACCGCTCTGCCGCACTGGGAGGAGACTCCCGCCGACCTGGCCGCGGCCACCCGTGAGATCAAGGCCGCGCTGCGCGCTCGCATCGAGGCGTCCGGCCGTACGGTCGACGAGGTCTTCGCCGTTGTCGAACAGCGCGTGCAGGCCGCCATCGACGACATCGTCGCGACCCGCCGCCGCGGCGAGGAGATCTGGCCGGTCGTCGACTACGCCGACATCGAGGCCGGCACCGCCCCCACGGAACTGCTCAAGAAGCGCGGTTGTCTCGTCGTGCGCGGGCACTTCGAGCGGGAGCAGGCGCTGCGCTGGGACCAGGACATCGTCGACTACGTCGAAGGCAACCGCTTCTTCGAGAACTACCGCGGTCCCGGCGACGACTTCTTCGGCAGCGTCGGCTCCAAACCCGAGATCTACCCGATCTACTGGTCGCACGCGCAGATGCAGGCCCGGCAGAGCGAGCGCATGGCCACGGTGCAGGCCTTCCTCAACAGCCAGTGGAAGCACACGGCGCCCGACGGCACGCAGTGGTTCGACCCGAACCGGGACTCGCTCTACCCCGACCGGATCCGCCGCCGCCCGGAGGGCGCCGACTCGGCCGGCCTCGGCACACACCTCGACCCGGGCACCCTCGACCTGTGGATGACCCAGGCCTACCAGCAGGCCTTCCGGCACCTGTTCGACGGCAGCGTCGAGCAGTACGACCCGTGGGACGCCGCCCATCGCACCGACGGACCGCAGTACCCCGGCTCCACGATGTGCTCGGCCTTCCGCACGTTCCAGGGCTGGACCGCCCTGTCCGACATGGACCACGACCAGGGCGTACTGCACACCGTCCCGATCCCCGAGGCGATGGCGTACCTGATGCTGCGCCCGCTGCTGTCCGACGTTCCCGACGACGACATGTGCGGCGTCACCGTCAACCAGGTCTTCCCGGCCGGCCACAAATGGCACGCCCCTCTCATGGAGGCCCTGTCCGGCATCCCCGACGTCCGCGCCGGCGACTCCGTCTGGTGGCACTGCGACATGATCCACAGCGTCGCCCCGGTCGAGGCGCAGAAGGGCTGGGGCAACGTCATGTACATCCCGGCCGCGCCGTGGTGCCCGCGCAACGAGAAGTACGCCGCCAACGTCCGCGACGCCTTCGCCAAGGGCGAAAGCCCCTCGGACTTCCCGGCCGAGCACTACGAGCGCGAATGGCCCGACCGCTTCCAGCCCAGCGACCTCAACGACATCGGCCGCCGCGGCCTCGGCCTGGCCTGAGATCTCACCAGGCGGTCAGCACCAGGTGGTTGACCAGCAGGGCGGTGACGGCCTGCGCGGCCAGCCACCACCGTCGATCGTGCCGCGGCAGCAGCGCTGCCGCGGCCGGAAGCCAGACCGCGAACGGCAGCCAGATCCGCTCGACCTCGGCCTTGCTCATCCCGGACAGGTCCGCCAAAAGAGCGGCCGCCGCCCACGCCGCGACAAGTGGAGCGCGGGCGGCACGGCGCAGGATCGGGGCCGCGGCCGGGCCGGCGCAGAGAGCGAACGCCGCCAGATTCGCCCACACCCAGTACGCGTACGGGCGGTCGGAGGCCAGACCCTGGTAGTAACGCAGGCGTACCAGCGAATAGCCGTGCCACCACGCGAAACCCAGCAGCGTCATCGCCGCCACGACCGCGGCCGCCCCCAGAACGGCCCAGATCAGCAGCCGCCACCGGGTGCGGCGAACCGCGACCACCGCGAGGGCGGGCAGCGCCAGCAGAACCAGGCCGTAGGAGAGGTACGCGCAGGCGGCCAGCCCCACCCCGCCGGTGGCGACCGCCCACGGCGAAGGACGAGACAAGCCGACGGTCAACAGCGCGATCGCGCCCGCCGCCGCCCCCGCGAAGAGGCCGTCGGCCGAGGCGCCGACCCAGACGGCCCCGGGGAAGAGAACCAAAAAAGGGGCCGCGGTCCGGGCCGCTCGCTCGTCGCCCAAGGCCCGCACGGTAACCAGGATCGCCGCAGTCGCGAAGGCCCCGGCCACTATGCAGAACACCGCCGCCCAGGCGCCGCCGCCCAGCCCGATCCGATCCAGGCCGACGAAAGCGAGCAGCGCCCCCGGGGGATGCCCGGCCACATGGGTGGTCCACGGGTCGGGGCCGCCGTCCAGGATGCGGCCCTCGAAACCCCGCAGCATGGCGGGAACGTCGGTCACGCCGGGCACTTCGGCGAGATATTCGTACGGCGTGGTCAGCCGCCCCGCGACACCGCGCCCCCAGCCGTCCACCAGCGCCAGGGCGAACGTCCACGCGGTCGCGGCGGCCCAGGTCGCCGCGAGCAGCGTCCGCCACGGCACCCGCTCCGCGAGGCGCGGACCCCACCGGATCACCGCCAGGGCGACAGCGATCGCGGCCGGGGTGCCCGGCCCGGCGTGCGGGAGCACATGGCCGAAGAGAGGAGCGGCCGACGCGTGCACCGGCCGCCCGGCCAGCCCAAGGACCGCGCCGGTCGCCGCCGCCAGCGCGACCAGCCCGGCCACCGCGGCCAGCGCCCACCGGTCGGCCCGGGAAGACGGCCACAACTTGAGCAACCGTGGCGACACGTTGCGCCGGCCGCCGCGGTTCTGATCCGGGTCGCTGTCCGGCAAAGGCTCGCGCCGGCGCGAGGGTGAGAGCTGTGCCGGGTCGCTGTCCGGCAAGGGTTCGCGGCGCCGGCCGCCGTGCGACGGCGACTTCTGATCGGGGTCGCCGTGTGGCGAATTCCGGTCGGGGTCGCCGTGTGGCGAATTCCGGTCGGGGTCGCCGTGTGGCGAATTCCGGTCGGGGTCGCCGTGCGGTGAATTCCGGTCGGGGTCGCCGTGCGACGGCGCATTCTGGTCGGGACTGCCGTTCGGGACGGGCTTGCGGCGGCGGATCAGCCGCGCAGGGGCGCGCACGCGAACTCCCGCAGACCGTCGACGGGTGGCACCACGGCGTGAAAGCCGAGCTCGGCCGCCGCGCGGGCGGGGGAGGCCACAACATGGCGTACGTCGCCGAGCCGGAACCGGCCGGTCACGTGCGGGCGAGGGCCGCCGAAGGCGTCCGCGAGCGCCCCGGCCATCTCACCGACGGTGGTCGGCCGCCCCGAGGCGACGTTGAACGCCCGAAATCCACCACCCCACGGAGCCCACCCTCCCAAGGGGGAAGCCCCCGACGCCATTCTCCCGGAATTTTCGATGATCGTGCTGGTGGGCTGTGGACAAGCCGGCACTGTGGAAAACTCGCGTGTGCCCGCCAGTGCGGTCACGGCGTCCAGAGCCGCGACATTGGCCGCCGCCACGTCGTCCACATGCACGAAATCCCGTAACTGGCCCCCATCCTCGTACACCTGCGGCGCCTCGCCCCGCTCCAGCGCCGACCGGAAGATCGCCGCCACCCCGCTGTACGGCGTGTCCCGCGGCATGCCCGGCCCGTACACGTTGTGGTAGCGCAGCGCCGCCACCGTACCGCCACACTCCCGCGCCCACGCCGCGCACAGGTGTTCCTGCGCCACCTTCGTCGCCGCGTACACGTTGCGCGGATCCACCGGCGTCTGTTCGTCCACCAGTCCTGGTTTCAGCGGGCACCCGCAGTCCGGGCAGGGCGGTTCGAATCGTCCCGCGAGCAGTTCGGCCGCTTCCCGGGCGGCGGGCCGGACCGCCCCGTGCCGCTCGCAGCGGTAGTTCCCTTCCCCGTACACCACCATCGAGCTGGCGAGCACCAGCCGCCGGATGCCGGCCTCGTTCATCGCGGCCAGCAGCACCGCCGTTCCGAGGTCGTTGCAGCTCACGTATTCGGGGAGGTCGCCGGGCCCGGCGCCGAGCCCGACCAGCGCGGCCTGGTGCACCACCGCGTCGACGCCGCGCAGCGCCTCGCGGACGGCTGCCGGGTCGCGTACGTCGGCCCGGTGCAGTGTGACGCCGTCCGGTACTTCCGGCGGGCTGGTGTGCGCCACCGGATGAAAGCTGTCGAGTACGGAAACCTGGTGGTTCGCGGTGGTCAGGGCTGCGGTGACCGCCGAGCCGATGAATCCGGCGCCGCCGGTCACGAGGATGTGGGCCATGGCGGTGACCATAGGTTCGCTGGCCGGGTGGTGCGGCGGTGCGAGCCGATCCGTCAGCGCTTCGTAAGGACTGGCGGTGACGTTCGCGTTCCGTAAGATCCGGGGGCGCCGACCGGGCATAGCTTCGGCGTTCATGACCGATGTGGTGTTGCCCTGCCTCAACGAGGCCGCCGCCCTGCCGTGGCTGCTGTCCCGCATGCCGGCCGGGTTCCGGCCGATTCTCGCCGACAACGGCTCGACCGACGGGTCCCGGGAGGTGGCCCGCCGTCTCGGCGCGCGGGTGATCGAGGTCGACCGGCGTGGGTACGGCGCCGCCGTGCACGCCGGGGTTCTGGCTTCGGACCCGGACGACGGCGTCGTCTGTGTGCTCGACGCGGACGGCTCGTTCGATCCGGCCGAGTTGCCCCGGCTCGCCGGCCCGGTGCGGGACGGCGACGCCGATCTCGTCGGTGGCCGCCGTCGTCCGACCGGCGTGCGGGCCTGGCCCGTGCACGCGCGTCTCGGCAACGCGGTCGTCGCCCGTCGGGTGCGCCGCGCCACCGGCCTGCCGGTGCACGACATCGCCCCGATCCGCGCCGCTCGCCGTGACGCGCTGCTCGCGCTGGACGTGCGGGACCGCCGGTGCGGCTACCCGCTGGAGCTGCTGCTGGCCGCGGCCCGGGCGGGTTGGCGGGTACGCGAGCTCGACGTCGCGTATCACCCCCGTGCGGCCGGGACCCGGTCGAAGGTGACCGGGACCGTTCGCGGGACGGTACAGGCGATCAACGACATGCGGGCGGTGCTGAGCCGATGATCCAGATTCTGGTCATGGCCAAGGCTCCCGTCCCCGGCCGGGTGAAGACCCGCCTCTGCCCGCCCTGCACGCCGGCCGAGGCGGCGGTGCTGGCCGGGGTGGCGCTTGCCGACACCTGGAAAACCGTCGATCAAGTTCCGGCCGTACGGCGGACCACCGTCCTCGAAGGCAGCTACCCCGTGCCGTCGGGTTGGTGCCGGGTGGCGCAGCGCGGTGAGGGGCTGGGGCAGAGATTGGCGTACGCGTTCACCGACACCGCCTTGCCCGGCGTGCCGACGCTCCTGATCGGCATGGACACCCCGCAGCTCACCGCGGATCTGCTGTGCGCGGCGGCCGAGGCGCTGGTCCGGACCGGTTCCGTTCTCGGGCCGGCCCACGACGGCGGATGGTGGGCCCTGGGCCTGCGGGACACGGACGCCGCCCGGGTGTTGCCGGCCGTTCCGATGTCCACACCGGACACCGGCGCTTCGACTCTGGCCGCCTTGCGAACCCGCGGCGTCCAGCCGTACCTCCTGCCGCCTTTACGCGACGTCGACACCGCCGCCGACGCCTTGGAGGTGGCCGCCGCCTGCCCCGACACCGCGTGTTTCCCCACCGCGGTCCGCCGCATCCTCGCACCCGTGGCGGCCGGTTCCGAGCGGATGGGCACGGGTTCGCGGTTCGCGTCCGGCCCGGTCGCGTCCGGCCCGGTCCTGGGTGGGCGGGTCTTGGGCGCGCAGGGCGCGGGTGGGCGGGCCGTGGACACGTGGGCCGTGGACGCGCGAGTCGCGGGTGGGCCGGTCGCGGCCGGGCCGGGCGTGGACGCGCGGGTCGCGGGTGGGCCGGGCGTGGACGCGCGGGTCGCGGGTGGGCCGGGCGTGGACGCGCGGGTCGCGGGTGGGCCGGTTGTGGGTGGGGCGGCATGAGCGCGACGGTGGCCGACTGCGCGACGGCGGAGCGGTCGGCCCTCGTGGTCTACGAGCGGGCGCTGGCACGGGCCACGGCCGGGGAGGACGCGACGCTTGCGCTGCGCGACGTTCACGGGCGCGAACACCGGGTCGACGCCGCCGGGTGGTGCGGGTCGGTGCGAGCCGGTGACGGCGGGCTGCTCGATCGGTGCGGCGGGGCCACCCTCGATGTGGGATGCGGGCCGGGCCGGCTCACCCGGGCTCTGCTGGCCGGGGGACGGCCGGCGCTGGGCATCGATGTGAGTGCGGCCGCCGTACGGCTGGCCCTGGCCCGGGGTGCGCTGGCCCTGCGCCGGGACGTCTTCGCGGCGGTGCCCGGCCATGGGCGGTGGGAGCACCTGCTGCTCGCCGACGGCAACGTGGGCATCGGCGGCGATCCGGCCGCGCTGCTGGGGCGCTGCCGTGACCTGCTCGCGCCGCACGGGCTGCTGCACGCCGAACTGGAGGCGCCGGGCGCCGGCAGCTGGGCGGGAACGGCCACCCTGCGGGACGGGAGCGGCGGGCCGGCGGCGCCGCTGCGCTGGGCGCAAGTGGCCGCCGACGACCTCGCGCCCCTGGCCCGGGCGGCGGCGTTGGTCATCCGGACGACGTGGACGGAGGCGGGCCGATGGTTCGCGACGATGACTCCCGCCTGACGCGGATTCTGACCTGGCCCACCTCGCCGGGACCGTCGAGGTCGGCCCGCCTGACGAGCTTGCTGGGGGTGGCGCTCGGCGCCGCGTTCGGCGTCTGTTTCGTCACCGGCGTCCTGAGCCACCTCATCCAGCACCCGCCCGGCTGGTTCTGGTGGCCGTCGCGGCCGGCCGGGCTCTACCGGTTCACCCAGGGCCTGCACGTGGCGACCGGCCTGGCCACGGTTCCGCTGCTCGGCGCGAAACTCTGGTCGGTCTACCCACGGTTGTTCATCTGGCCGCCGGTGCGCGGTGTCGCTCACGCGGCCGAGCGCGCGAGCGTGGCCGCGCTGGTCGCCGCCGCGCTGTTCCAGGTGGTGAGCGGCGTGCTCAACACAGCTCACCTGTACGCGCCGATGCCGTTCTTCTTCACCACCGCCCACTACTGGATCGCCTGGCTGGCGGTCGGCGCCCTTCTGACACACATCGGCGTCCAGCTGCCCGCGGCCCGCACCGCGCTGCGCCGCCGGCACATCTCCGCGCCCCAGCAAGAGAGGGCGGGCGAGCAAGCGCGGGATGAGGGAACCGGCGGTGAGAGGGCGGGCGAGGAAGCCCGGGATGAGGGAACCGGCGATGAGAGGACGGCCGAGGAAGCGCGCGATCAGGGAACCGGCGGTCAGAGGACGGCCGAGGAAGCGCGGGAGAAGGGGAGGGCCGGCGAAGGCGGCAAAGACGAAGAAAGTGAAGAAAGTAAAGAAGGGAGCGAGGGGGAAGCCGCCGGCGGAAAGGGCGCTGTAGCGCGGCGGCAGGTGCTGGTGGCGGTCGGGGTGGCCGCCGGTGTCGTCACGGTGGCCACAGTGGGGCAGACCGTCGCTCCGCTGGCCGCGGTCAGTGTGCTGGCGCCGCGGCGGCGCGGTGACGGGCCGCAGGGGCTGGCGGTCAACCGGACCGCGGCGGCGGCCGGGGTTCGCGAGGCCGCGCTCGATCCGGCCTATCGCCTCGTGGTGGCCGGTTTCGGTCGCGAGGTCGCGCTGAGCCTGGCCGATCTGGCGGCGATGCCGCAGCACAGCGCCGTGCTGCCGATCGCCTGTGTGGAGGGCTGGAGCGCGACCGCGACCTGGTCGGGTGTGCGGCTGCGCGACCTGGCCGGTCTGCTGGGCCGGGACGTGGCCGGCGTGGAGGCCGAGGTCGTGTCGTTGCAGGCGTCCGGGCGCTATCGCAGTTCGGTCGTGGCGGGGCCGCACCTCGGCGACGATCGGACGCTGATCGCTCTGCGGCTCGGGCGGGAGGCCCTCGACGCCGACCACGGCTTTCCGGCCCGGCTGATCGCGCCGAACCGGCCCGGTGTGCTGCAGACCAAGTGGGTGGCCAGGATCTCGGTGCGGAGAGCCCGATGAGGCGCCTTCTGGTGGTGGCCGGGACGCTGGTCATGGCGTACGCGGTGATCGGGGCCGCCCGGGACCCGCACCGGCTCGGGATTCTGGTGTTCCTGGCCGCCGTGCTGGTCCTGCACGACGCCCTGTTCCTGCCGCTCGTGCTGGCCGGCGGCGCGCTGATCGACCGGTTCGTGCCACCCGCCGGGCGGCCCGGCGCGCGCCTGACCGGCGTGGTGGGTCTCGCCGTCGCCGTGGTCGCCGTTCCGCTGGCGATCGGGCCGCTCCCCGGCCCGTACCTCTGGGGAACGCTCCTGATACTGGTGGTGACCGTCGCCGGTCGTAAGGGAATCGAAAGGTTGCGGGCCGGGCGTCGCGGGCGTGCGCATGGGTAGCCTCCGAACGTGACCCATCAGGTACTCGTCGTCGATGACGACCCGACCGTCAGCGATGTGGTGCGCCGCTACCTCGAGCAGGACGGCTGCCGGGTGCGGCTCGTCGCCGACGGGCTGGCCGCGCTGGCCGCCGTCGACGCCGAGTGTCCCGATCTGGTGGTGCTCGATCTCATGCTCGGTGGCGTCGACGGGCTCGACGTGTGCCGCCGGCTCCGCCGCGAGCAGCCGGGGCTGCCGGTGGTCATGCTGACCGCGCTGGGCGAGGAGAGCGATCGGGTGCTCGGTCTGGAGGTCGGCGCCGACGACTACGTGACCAAGCCTTTCAGCCCGCGGGAGCTGGTGTTGCGGGTGCGTTCGGTGCTGCGCCGCACCGCGCCGCAGGCCCCGCCGCGCCCGGCGCTGCTGCGCGACGGCGACCTGGTGGCCGACACCGGCCGGCGCACGGCGGAACTGGCCGGGCGCCCGCTCACGTTGACCGTGCGCGAGTTCGACCTGCTGGAGTTCCTGCTGCGGCATCCGGCGCGCGCCTTCTCCCGGGCCGAGCTCCTCGACCGGGTGTGGGGGTGGCAGTTCGGCGACCAGTCGACGGTGACCGTGCACGTGCGGAGGCTGCGCGAGAAGATCGAGGCGGATCCGGCGGCGCCGAAGCGGCTGCTGACCGTCTGGGGCGTGGGCTACCGGTACGAGCCGGGCCATGCGTGACATCGCGCTGATCGGCCTCTACTCGCTGGCCGCGGGCGCGGTCGTCGGCCTGCTCGGCGCCGCCGCGCTGCGGGCGCTGCGCGGCCGGTCGATCGCCGTGCACGTGTGTGTGCTGCTCGCCGTCACCGTGGCCGCGGTGGCCGCCGGGGTCGTCACCGTCGCCCGGGCCATGTTCCTCTCCGCCCACGACATGCGGGTCGTCCTGGTCACCGTGGCCGCGTCGGCCGTGGTGAGTCTGGTCCTGGGCGCCGTGTTCGGGCGCCGGCTGGCCGCCGCCGCGGTGTGGGCGGCCCAGGCCCGCGAGCGGGAACGGCGGATGGAGGCCGGCCGCCGCGACCTGGTGGCCTGGGTGTCGCACGATCTGCGCACCCCACTGGCCGGGCTGCGCGCGATGACCGAGGCGCTGCAGGACGGGGTGGTGGCCGACCCGGCGACCGTGGCCGAGTACCACCGCCGCATCGGCGCCGAGACCGACCGGATGAGCGGCCTGGTGGACGATCTGTTCGAGCTGTCCCGTATCCACGCCGGCGCGCTGCGGCTCACCCCGGCCGACCTGCCGCTGGCCGACGTGGTCTCGGACGCGGTGGCCGCGGTCGCCCCGCTGGCCGGCAGCCGCGGGATCCGGGTGGTCGCGGCCGGGCACGAGTGGCCGGTGGTCACCGCCGGTGCGGCCGAGCTCAACCGGATCCTCGACAACCTGCTCACCAACTCGGTGCGCTACACCCCGGCCCACGGTGTCATCCACGTCGACGCCGGCCGGGACGGCGGCGTGGTCTGGTTCGCGGTGTCGGACAGCTGCGGCGGCATCCCGGAGGACGATCTGCCACGGGTCTTCGACGTCGCTTTCCGCGGCACCCGGGCCCGCACTCCGGAGACCGCCGGGGGCGGCGGGCTCGGGCTGGCCATCGTGCGCGGTCTGGTCGAGGCGCACGGCGGCCAGGTGCGTGCCCAGAACGTCACGGGCGGCTGCCGCTTCGAGGTGCGCCTGCCCGGCGCGGCGGCGCGCTGAGCGAAAATCTTTCCGGGCGGACTGCACAGCGGCGCCGCGAGGCCCGTCCTAGTGGCGTGACCTTCGAGCAATTCGCGATGGCCCGGCTGCCCAGTCTCCTGCGCTTCACGGTCGTCCTCTCCGGCGACCGCGACCTCGCCCAGGACATTGTGCAGGAGGTGCTGGCCCGGGTCCAGGCCCGCTGGCGGCGGATCAGCGGGACCGAAGACCTGGAGGCGTACGTCGGGCGCATGGTGCTCGACGAGTACCTGTCCTGGCGGCGCTTCTGGGCGGTCCGCCGGCTGCGGCACGTCCAGGGCAGCGTCCCCGGCGATCTGTGGCAGCGCCTGGCCGGCCTCGGCCGCAAGCAGCGGGCCGTGCTGGTGCTGCGCTACTACGAGCAGCTGGACGACGGCCAGATCGCCGACTGGCTGGGCAGCTCCCGGCCGGCCGTGCGGGGCCTCGCGACGAAGTCGCTGAAAGCGCTCCGGCTGGAGCCGGAGCTGACCGAACGCATTCCCGCCGAGGAGAAGTCGTGACTGAGCAGCACCCCGACCAGCTGCGTGAGGTATTCGCGGAGCACGAGAACAACACCGGAGACCCCGCCGCCGTCTACGCCCGCGTGGTCGAGCTCTCCGGCCGCTACAAGCGCCGCCGGCGGGGCGCCCAGATCGCGGCGGGCGGCGTGCTGGGCGCCGGCCTGATCGCCGGCGCGGTGAACCTGCCGGCCTTCCTGCCGGGCAGTTCGGGGGCCACGACGGCCGCCATTCCGGTCGCCGCCGCCCCGGCCGTCTCGGCGTCGTCCGCGCCGAGCGACGAGGAGCTGCAGAAGCGCTGGGAGGCGTACGCCGCTGCCGGCTACGGCCTCGGTGACGCCGAGAAGCTGGCCAAGATCTGGCGGCTGCGCGACACGTCGGCCGTCAAGGCCGAGGCCGGCCGCCGTCTGCTGCTGGGCGAGACCCTGCCGGTCGGGCCGCACCAGGACGTCGTGCCGTCCGACCCGGCCACCTCGCCCGAGCAGGACAAGCAGTACGCGGCGTTCTTCGACGCCGGCTACGTGTGGGCCGACGCCGAGAGGCTGGCCACGATCTGGCACCTGAGCGACCCGCCGGCGGCCAAGCTCGAGGCCGGCAAGCGCCTGCTGGCCGGGCAGGACCTGCCGGTCAAGCCCAAGCCGGCCAACGTCGAGGCGGCCAAGGAGCAGAAGGACGAGATCAAGCGGGTCGACGTCTTCTTCGCCAGGGGCTACGACGGCCAGGACGCGGCCAAGCTAGCCGAGCTGTGGAATCTGCCGAACCCGTTCGCGGCCAAGATCGAGGCCGGCAAGCGGCTGCTGGCCGGGCAGACCCTGCCGATTCAGCCCTGACCGCTCGGGGGCCCGGTACCCGGTGCCGGGCCCGCGAGGGGAAATAGGGTGATCCCGCCGCCTGTTCCGGCGGCTCGCCCTCGTGCCGGGGGCGTCGACCGGGCCCGAGCTGGCGGCGGTGCTGGCCGAGGAGCCGCTGCTGACCACCGAGGACGCCCTCGACGACCTGGTCGACCTCAGCCTGCTCCAGCAGCGCCCCGACGGGCGCCTGAAGTTCCACGACCTTCTCCGGTCGTACGCCTCGGAGGCGCTCGACGCGGAGGAGGGCCCGGCCGACCGGGCGGCCACCGTGGCGCGCCGCGACGCCTGGCTGCTGGACACCGCCATCGTGGCCGGACGGCACTTCCGGTGAGCTCGAGCTGCGCCGGTGCCAGGGCGAGAACGTGGGCGCGATGGTCCGTGCCCTGACCCGGCGGGCCGCCATCCACGTCGAGCTGGGCGACCTCGAGGCAGCCCGGGCCGACATGGCCGCTTTCGTGAAGCTCCGGGACCGCGCCGGCGAGCAGGTGACCGAGCCCGGCCCCGTCCGCGACCGCATCGAAGCGGTGTACGCGGCGCTGGACGGCGGCTGAGATGATCATGGCATGCGCATCGAGGACTATCTTGACACTCTCCGCCGCGACGGCGAGCTCGTGGCCGAGGCCGCCGGGCGGACCGGGCTGGACGCCGTGGTGCCGGCCTGCCCCGGGTGGCAGGTCCGGGACGTGCTGCTGCACCTCGGCGGCGTGCACCGGTGGGCCGCGGCCCACGTCGCGGACCGCCTCGAGCGCCCCGGCGGCGAGGAGGGGTTCTTCACCCGCGTCGGCGACGAGGCGCTGATCGACTGGTTCCGGTCCGGGCACAGCGCCCTGGTCGGCACGCTGGCCGGCGCCGATCCCGAGCTCACCTGCTGGAGCTTCATGCCGGCGCCGTCGCCGCTGGCCTTCTGGGCGCGCCGGCAGGCGCACGAGACGGCCGTGCACCGCGCCGACGTCGAGTCCGCGGACGGGGCCACACCGGCCTGGGCGCCGGCGTTCGCGGTCGACGGCGTCGAGGAGCTGTTGCGGGGGTTCTTCGGCCGGGGACCCGAACGGATGGCCTGCGAGCCGCCGGTCACCATCGCGCTGACGGCCACCGACGCCGAGGCGGCGTGGACCCTTCGGATGGACGCCGGCGGATTGCACGTGGCCGACGGCGCCGCACCGGCCACCACCCTGACCCTGTCCGGGGCCGCCACCGACCTGTACCTGTTGCTGTGGAACCGGGGTGGCCCGGACCAGCTCGCCGTCGACGGTGACCTCGGTGCCCTGGACGCGTGGCGGAGCCGGGCCACGGTCTCGTGGAGCTGACCAGCCCGCCCGCCGGGCGCATTTCGGGTGCCCGGCGAGCGTGCTGATCACTTTCAGTTGGTGAAGACGGCCGGCGTGCCCTCGACGGAGCTGTCCAGGACCGGCGCGTAGCGGGCGGTGAAGAAGCCGCTGCCCGGGCAGGTGACCGGGCCGGAGAACTTCGCGAACGCCTGCTGGGTGAAGGTGATCGAGTTGTCGTCGTTGGCCGATACGCCGGTGATGGCGTTGCCGGTGGCGCGGTAGACGCAGGTGACCGAGCCGAGGATGGTGCCCAGGCTCAGCGTGGTCTGGATCGGGGCGGCGTCGGTGCCGCTCACGGTGACGGCGCCGGTGGCGCTGTCGACAGTGGTGGCGAACGGCGTGTTGTTCACCGTCACGCTGTTCACCCGGGTGACGCCGAAGATGTTCGCGGTACAGCCGGCGAACGTGTGCGAGGTGACCGACTCGCTGGCGACGCCCGGCGCCTCGGGGTTGTCCACGACAGTGGCCGTGAAGGCCGACTGTGCGCACTTGATGCCGGTGCTCCCGCCGGCCGTGGTGGTGAAGTCGGCGGTGGTGCCGGTGGCGACCGAGGCGGTCAGCACATCGCCGACGGCGGCGGCGGTGCCGCCGGCCGCCTCGACGGTCAGCACGGCCGGGGCGTCGGCCAGGGCCGGGGTGGCGCCCAGGCCCACGGAGGCCGCGACCGCGGTGATCACGAAGATGGTTCGGTACGCGCGCATGGCTTCTCTCCTCATAGTCCGGATAAGCGCTGGTACCGACGTTGACGCTCGACTTGTCGGTTTATAGACCCGGCCGGACGTGACGTCAAGGCAACTTCGGCGTAACAAAGCACGACCTGCGATCCGCGGCCGTACGACTTGACCGCTCCGCTACCCGGGAGTAACTTCGGCCAAATCGACATTGACGCTCGACGATATTGAATCGCGATTTGTCGATCTAGGAGTTGCCCATGAGAACGTTGCCAGTGAAAACTCGGCGGGAAACAAGCTGGAAGCGCTTCGGCGCCATGTTCGGCATCACCGCGGCGATGGCCGCCGGGCTGGTGGCGCTGACCGCGCAGGGCGTCCTGGCCGCCAACTTCTCGATCTCCGGAATGCCCTTCACGGTCACCGCGACCCAGCTCGAGGGCACCGGATTCGAGCAGTTCGCGGCGCTGGACAACATGATCGAGGACAGTCCCAACGCCGGTGACACCGGCGGCCAGGTGGTCGTCATCGTCTCGGCCATCGACAAGGCGGAATTGACCAAGCTCTGCCAGAGCGTCTCCCTCGGCGGCATGCATTTGAAAATCACCGCCGGCGACGCCGGTACGCCGGTCAAGGCCGACAGCCTGGTCGTCGACTCGGACCAGATCTCCGGCGAGGCCGACTTCAAGAACATCGATATCGGCCAGGACGCGAGCACCTTCGACAAGGTGAACGACCGGCGCAACGGCGGAAAGATCACCGGCGGCGCGGGCGTTTTCGGACAGCAGGCCGACACCGTGACCATCGCGAACCTGCGGCAGAACAACTACGCCACCACGGCGGCCCGGTTCACCCTGCCGCACCTGCGCATGGCCTTCACCGGCGACGGCTGCTGACGATGGGCGGGCGGTCGTCCTTCTCCCGATGGCGGCACGCCCGCCCCTTCTGGGGCGGCCTGCTCGTCACCCTGGCCGGCGCGGAGATCCTGATCTCGGTGAAGGCCCCCCTGCCGGTGGTCGTCCACGTCGGCATGCAGGGCCTGGCCGGCTTCCTGGTCCCGATGATCCTGCTGCTCTGCGGCATCCTGCTGCTGGTCAGCCCGGCCCAGCGCCTGTTCTACTCGCTGGTCGCGGCGGCCCTGAGCCTGGGCTCCTGGCTGACCTCGAACCTGGGCGGCTTCATCGTCGGCATGCTGCTCGGCCTGGTCGGCAGCGCCCTGGCCTTCGCCTGGAGCCCCCGCCCGGAAACCACCGAAGCCCCGGCCCCACCACCAGAACCCGAAGCCCACCCCGCGGCCTGGCCCCTTTCGGACGAAGCTTCCTCCCAGGGGCATCCCGCCGAGGCTCACGAGACCCTTGCCATGGCGCCCGACGACCTCGGCCCTTTGAACGATTCCCCGCCCTCACCGAACGACGACCCGGTGAGTCCGGCTCCCACCCCGCCGGAAAACCCATCCCGACCAGCCGGGCCCTCCACCACCATCGGCCCAAGGCATCGCAGCGCCGGCTGAGCGGCCGCGCCGGCTGAGTCGCCACCTCGGCCGAGTGGCCGCCGCGCCGGGTTGGTTCGCTGCCGGGCCGGTTGGGTCGCTGTCCCGGCGCACGGCAACCACGCCGCCTGGTTCCCAAAGGCGGCCGGGAGCCTTCTCCGGGTGCTGGAAGTCAGGGGCTTTCGAGTCCGGCTCAAGCGTCGGTTTCGGTGGTGGGGCCGGCCAACCAGGTGCGGGTCGAGGTTCGGCGCTTGACGGCCGGAGGCTCTGTCGTGTCCGGGAGGGCGTGGCGGTCTTGACGAGGCCGGCTCTGTCGGGGATGAAGCCCCATGCGCGTCGGCCGGAGGCTCCGCCGTTTCGGCCGAAGGCGTCCGGTCGCGGCAAGTCCTGGCCCGCGCGGCGCGCTGAGTGGAACCCGGCGGAGCGGTTGATCGTCCGCGAGTCGCCTCGGACATACCGGTCGAAAGCGTCACAGGCGTTGGCTCGGGGCCATCGTGACGTGGTCAGGGCTCCGGCCGATGGGGCGGGGTGCCGGTGCTGATCAGGTGGGCGGCCGCGGTCTGTACGGCCGGGTCCCGCCACACCACCGAGAGGCGGTTGTCGCCCAGGCGGGTGGCGGCTTCGGTGACCGCCGGGGCGATGGTGTGGCCCTGCGTGAAGGCGGTCAGTACGGCCGGGTGGATGTAGGAGGCGCGTGCCACGGCGGGGGTGTTGCCGAGCAGGGTGCTGGTGGCCCGTACGGCAGCCAAGGTCGTCGATTGTGCCTTTTGGCCGTGGTGGGCCCCGCCCAGGGCGGCCGCGGCCAGGACCGTGCCGGCCCAGGTGCGGAACTGCTTGGCGGTGGCGTCAATGCCGGTGTGGGTGTGGATGTACGCGTTGACGTGTGTGCTGTGTACGGGCTGCCAGGCGCCGTCGGGGCGTTGCCAGGCCAGGAACTCGGGGCCGATGTCGTCGCGGGCTATCAGGTGGCGCACCCAGGCGGCCACGGCCGGGTCGGTCACCTCGACGACGCGATGTTTGTGCTCCTTGGCTGTGTAGTCGAAGTGCACCGCGTCGTGGCTGACTTTGACGTGGTCGCGGTGGAGGGTGGTCAGGCCGTACGTCTCGTTGTCGCGGGCGTAACGCTCCGAGCCGACCCGGAAGAAGCCCAGGTCCAGCAGGCGGGCGGCGATGCTGAGCACCCGGTCACGGTCGAGGCGGCGGCGGCCGCGCGGGCCCGCGCCCAGCTCGGCGCCGACATGGTCGCGGAGCCGGGGGAGGGCGCCGGCGAAGTCCGGCAGGTGGGCGAACTTGTCGGAGGCGCGGGCCTCGGTCCACGCCCTGCTGTAGCGGTACTGGGTGCGGCCGGCCGCGTCGGTGCCGACGGCCTGGACCTTCGCCTCCGGGTCGGCCGCGACCCAGACGTCGTGCCAGGCGGGTGGCAGCTTCAGGGCGTGGATCCGGGCCAGAGTGGCGGCCGCGGTGACCGGGCGCCCGCCGGTGCCGGTGTAGCGGCCGGCCGGGTCGCGGCGGTAGCCGGGCGGCCGGGGATGATCGTCGGTCACGACGTAAGTGTTGCTCGCAGAAACTGACCCAGGTTCCTAGGATGCTATACGCGGTGCGAGGGGTGTCACGATTCGAGGTGGGCGGGCGGTCCTGACCGGTATCGTCGCGCTCGGTATCACCGGTCCTGAGGAGCGTTCCGTGTCCGCTACTTCCCATGACAGCGCACGGCTCGCGATTGTGATCGGTGCGCTCGGAGTGGTGTTCGGCGACATCGGCACGAGCCCGATCTACACGCTGCAGACCGTTTTCAATCCTGAGGATCCGCACCCGGTTCCGGTCAGTGCGGACAACGTGTACGGCGTGGTGTCGCTGATCTTCTGGTCCGTGATGATCATCGTGACCGTCACGTACGTGCTGTTGGCGCTGCGCGTCGACAACGACGGCGAGGGCGGCATTCTGGCCCTCATCGCGCTGCTCCGCCGCAGTGCCGCTCAGCAGGGGCGCAAGGCGGCCGTGATCCTGGCCGGGCTGGGCATCTTCGGCGCGTCGCTGTTCTTCGGCGACAGCATGATCACGCCGGCCATCTCGGTGTTGTCGGCGGTCGAGGGTGTCAAGACGGTCGAGCCGTCGCTGGGGGAGGCGGTCGTGCCGATCACCGCCGTCATCATCGTCGTGCTGTTTCTGGTGCAGCGGCGGGGTACGGCCGCGGTCGGCCGGGTCTTCGGGCCCATCATGATCGTCTGGTTCACCGTGATCGGCGGGTTCGGCGTGGCCGGGGTCGTCGAGAACCCCGCGATCCTCAAGGCGCTGTCACCCACGTACGCCATGGGCTTCCTGGCCGGGCACTTCCACATCGCCTTCTTCGCGCTGGCCGCGATCGTGCTCGCGGTGACCGGCGCCGAGGCCCTGTACGCGGACATGGGCCACTTCGGGCGGAAGGCCATCACCCGGGGCTGGCTGTTCCTGGTGCTGCCCGCCCTCACGCTCAGCTACCTGGGGCAGGGCGCCCTGGTGCTCGAGGACCCGGCCAACATCAGCAGCCCGTTCTTCCTGCTGGTGCCCGAGTGGGGCCGGCTGCCGCTGGTGCTGCTGGCCACGGCGGCGACGGTCATCGCCTCGCAGGCGGTGATCACCGGGGCGTATTCGGTGGCCTCGCAGGCGGCGCAGCTCGGCTACCTGCCGCGGCTGCGGATCGCGCACACGTCGGAGTCGTCGGTCGGGCAGATCTACGTGCCGTGGATCAACTGGCTGCTGATGGTCACGGTGCTCACCCTGGTCTTCGCGTTCCGCAGCTCGGCGGCGCTGGCTTACGCGTACGGCATGGCCGCCACCGGCACCATCACCATCACCACGCTGCTGTTCTTCTATGTGGCCGGTACCCGGCGGGCGGCGCCGCTGTGGCTGATCGGGGCCGGCGCCGCCGTCCTGCTGGCCGTGGACCTGCTGTTCGTCGGGGCCAACCTCACCAAGCTGGCGCACGGCGCGTGGCTGCCGCTGCTGATCGCGCTGACCGCGTTCACGCTGATGACCACCTGGCAGGCGGGCCGGCGCATCGTCACGGCCGAGCGCAACCGGCGGGAGGGCTCGCTCAAGGAGTTCATCGCCGACCTGCACGAGAACCGGTCGAAGACCCAGACGGTGCCCGGTACGGCGGTCTTCCTGAACCGGGGCAAGCTGACCGCGCCGCTGGCCATGCGGGCGAACGTCGAGCACAACCACGTCCGCCACGAGCACGTCATCATCATGTCGCTGGAGACGCAGACGATCCCGCGGGTGGCCCCGGAGAACCGGATCACCATCGACGACCTGGGGTACACCGACGACGGCATCGTGCATGTGATCGCCCGCTTCGGCTACATGGAGACGCCGGACGTGCCGGCCGCGCTGCGCCTGCTGGAGCCGGGCACGACCGAGGGTGACCTCCAGCTCGACCAGGCCTCGTACTTCCTGTCGAAGATCGAGCTGCGGATCGGCCGTACGCCGACGATGGCGACCTGGCGTAAACGCCTGTTCGTGGCCACGTCGTACATCACCGCCGACGCCGCCGAGTATTTCAGCCTGCCCCGCGACCGCACGGTCATCATGGGCTCCCACATCGAGGTGTGATGATCGAAGCAGTGATCGTGGACGTGGACGACACCCTGTGCCTGACCGAGGCCGCCTCGTTCGAGCTGGAGAACGAGGTTCTGGCGCGTCTCGGGCGCCCGCCCATGGCGCGGGCGGTGCACCTGGCGACGTGGGGTGAGACGCTGTTGGACGCCATGCCGCACCGGTCGCCGGGGGTGGATCTGGAGCGGTTCGCGGAGCTGTTCCCGGTGCTGCACCAGCGGTATCTGGCCGAGGGGCGGCTGGACGTCATCCCGCCGGAGAATCTGGCCGCGCTGGACCGGCTGGTCGAGCGGGGGCGCACGGTCATGATGCTGACCTCGCGGACCGAGGCCGAGGTACGCCATCTGCTCGAGCCGGACCACGTGCTGGCCGGCCGGGTCACCGCCGCCTACCACCAGGGCAACACGCGGTTTCGCAAGCCGGATCCGCGGGTGTTCGACGAACTGCTCGCCGAGACGGGGCTCGAGCCCGGGCAGTGCGTGTACGTGGGTGACTCGCCGGGCGACGCGGTGGCCGCCGGGGGAGCGGGCATCCGGTTCGTCGCCTGCCTGCAGAGTGGCGTGCGCCGCCTCGACGAGTTCGACCCGCGTTACGTGACCGCGTCGGTGGACACGTTCGCGGAGATCCCCGAGGTCATCGAGGCGACGGCGGCCGTCATCCGGAGCTGAGCGTCGTCAGCGGGCCGAGCAGCCCGGCGATCTCCAGGGTGCGCCGGGTGATGCCGACCGGGTTGTGCACGGCGAAGGCGGCGCCGTGGCGGTGGGCGGTGTCGCGGGCGCGGACGAGGGCGTGGATGCCGGAGGAGTCGCAGAAGTCGACGCCGGTGACGTCGACGATCAGCCGGTGCGGGCGCGTGTCGACCAGGGTCCGGGCGACCTGGTCGTCCAATGTGCCGGCGGTGCCCATGTCGAGGGCGCCGTCGAGCTCGAGCCGGGTCTGACCGCCGGTGTCGCGGTGGGCGGTGATTATCATGCCGTCTCCGTACGGCTGGTGCCGCCCGCTGTGACTCCCTCGCCAGGACACGGCAGTAGTTCCGCCCGGACTCTCTTGCCACCCTCGTACGACTCCACGAACCAGCGCGCGGTGAGCGCGTTGATGATGGCGAGGCCGAGCCCGCCGGTGCCGTCGGGCTCGCGCCGCCGCGGCACGACCGACGAGCCGTCGGCCACCGAGACGATCGCCTGCCGTCCGTACGCCTCCACGTCGACCACGACCTCGCCGCCGCCGTGCCGGACGGCGTTGCTCACCAGTTCGCTGAGCACCGTCATGGCCGCGTCGAGCCAGTCGCTGTCGCGGAGCCCCCAGGAGCCGAGCACCGCGGCCACCGCGGCGCGCGCGAACGACGGGGCCGTGTTGTCCAGGGGCAGGTCGAAGTGGGCCGTCAATGTACTCATCGGGGCAAAGTCACCGCCTCGCTCTCTCATCCCCGCCGACTTCGCTGACGGCCCAGGCTAGTTCCCCACCGGTACGTGGGTTATGCATGCCCCCGGGTTTTACGGCGGTGCAGGGTGAAGGTCACGACCACGACGATCGCGGCGCCGACGATCAGGCCGAGGATCGCGCTGGCCACGGTGTTGGCGAGCCAGCCGACGACGCCGCCGAGGGCGCCGGTGGCGTCGTGCGCGGCCTCCTCGAGGTGGTGCACCCACTCGTAGAGGAAGTGCAGGCCGAGTTCGTCGGTGCCGACCAGGAGGATGTGGCCGCCGACCCAGAGCATGGCGGCCGTGCCGATCACGGTGAGTGCGGTGAGGACCTTGGGCATCGCGTTCACCAGGCCCCGGCCGAAGCCGGCGATGGCGCCGGGCAGCTGCGACAGGCGCAGGCCGGCGTCGTCCATCTTCACGATGAGGCCGACGGCGCCGTACACCAGCACGGTCATGATCAGCGCGACCACGGCCAGGATGGCCAGGCGACTCCAGAACGGCTCGTCGATGACCTCGTTGAGGGTGATGACCATGATCTCGGCGGACAGGATCAGATCGGTGCGCACGGCGCCGGAGATCAGCGACTTCTCGTCCGTGGCCGTCTCGTCGCCGCCGTGCGCGTCGTGGTGGGCGATCTTCGCCCAGACCTTTTCCGCGCCCTCGAAGCACAGGTAGGCGCCGCCGAGCATGAGGATCGGGGTGAGCAGCCACGGCACGAACTGGCTGAGCAGCAGGATCGCGGGCAGGATGATCAGGAACTTGTTGCGCAGCGACCCCAGCGCGATGCGCTTGATGATGGGCAGCTCACGGTCGGCGGCCAGGCCCCGCACGTATTGCGGGGTGACGGCGGCGTCGTCGATGACGACCCCCGCGGCCTTGGCGCCGGCTTTCGCCGCGGCGGCGCCGACGTCGTCGAGGGAGGCGGCGGCGGCGCGGGCCAGCACCGCCACGTCGTCCAGCAGGGCTACGAGTCCTCCGGCCAAGGAACAGTCCTCTCTGGGTCGAACCTGAGTGAGTGCGCGCTCATTGTTCCCCAGAACGCCGCGAGTCATGTCACTGGCCTCAAGGTGATGGCTGCGGGGAGGTGTACGGCTTAGGGTGGGGCCTATCCGTATTGCGTCGGGTTCTGCGGCCTTTTCGCCAGGCGCTCCTCTCGGCACCGTCATGCGCGACGGTCTGCACGAAGCGATCTCTCTGATCGGAAGAGCCATCGAGAGGGGTGTGTTGTGTCCTTCCTTTACCCCGAGAACGGTCGATGTAGCCCTGACGAGCTGGACCAGCTTGTCATGGAGAGGCGCGGCGGCAACGGCGTCGACACCGTGGTCGTGCTGTCCGGCGAGATCGACATGGACAACTCGAACCAGGTGCGGCAGTTCCTCGACGACGTGCTTCAGCGTGAGCAGCCCCGCAGCCTGGTCGTCGAGATGGGCGAGGTGACGTTCCTCGGCTCGGCCGGCATCCACGCGCTCGTGCTCTGCCACTTCAACGCCGATCGGCTCGGCAGCCGCCTCGAGATCCACCACGTCCGTCCCCCGGTCCGCCAGGTGCTCGACATCTGCGGCGTGACCGACATGTTCCACATCGCGGCCTGACGTTTCCCGGCCCGGCGGCCTCGCCGGGTGTGCGCGAGGGCACGGCGGGTACAGAAGCCGGTCATGCACGCGATGCGGCTCCCGTTCGATCATCGGACCGACAGCGCATCGCTGCGGCACGCCGCGCACGGCTGGCTGGCCGCGAGGCAGGCCGGCGAGCTGGTCGAGGACACGCTGCTGGTGATCACCGAGCTGGTGCACAACGTCGTCCAGCACACCGGCGACGGCGGCGAGGTGACGTTGAGCCGCAACGGCGACGTGCTGGTGGAGGTCTTCGACAGCAGCCGCGAGCTGCCGCGGCTGCTCGGCCCGGACCCGCGGCGTCTCGGCGGGCGGGGCATGCTGCTGGTCGACGCGGTCAGCGACGACTGGGGCAGCCGGCTCACCGCGAACGGCAAGGTGGTCTGGGCCCGGCTCCCGGTCAGACCCGAACGGTCGTGACGTCGTCCAGGCCGACCACCGTCAACACCGGGGCCAGCAGCGCCGAGGCGACCAGCCGGACCCGGTCGAGGTGCGGGAAGACGACGGCCAGGCCGGCGCTGTCGATGTAGCCGACCTGGGTGAGGTCGACGACGACCGGCGCCGCGCCCGCCTCGGCCAGGGCGCCGTCCAGGGCCGTGGAGAACTCGGCGGCGTTACTCATGTCGATCTCGCCGGCCGCGGACAGGACGAGGCTGCCGTCCGGGTCCTGGGCGGTGGCGAAGCTCAATACGGTGCTCATCCCGGGATCCTCGTTTGCAGTCCGACGACGGTGCCGGTCGCGCCGGTCGTCACTGTCACTTCGGTCATCAGCGCCCGCATCAGGGCCAGGCCGCGGCCCCGGTGCGGATTCTCGGCCGGCCGCGGTGTCTTCCAGCGGCCGCTGTCGGTGACGGTCAGCCGCAGGTAGTCGGCGGTCGCCGTGGCGATCAGGCGGATCCGGCCGCCCGGGCCGTGCCGGTGGCCGTGCTCGATCGCGTTGGCGCACGCCTCGCCCGCCGCCACCAGCACGTTCTGGGTGGTGGTGGGGTCGATGCCGGCCCGGGCCAGCCAGCCCCGCAGGGCCGAGCGCACCGGGGCGAGCCGGGTCGACTCGGCCTCGAAGTCCAGCTCCAGCGGGCCGGGCTGCCGGTAGAGCAGCAGGGCCACGTCGTCGTCGTATCCGCCTTCGGGGGCCATGCTCTCCATCACCTCGGTGGCCAGGTCCTCGATCGAGGCGGCGCGTCCCCGCTGGACGGTGCCGGCGACCCGCTCGATGCCGGCGGTCAGCGGCCGGCGGCGGCGCTCGACCAGGCCGTCGGTGTAGAGCAGCAGGGTGGCCCGGCTGGGCACGGTGTAATGGGCCTCGGGGCGGCCGGCCGGGGTGCGCACGCCCAGCGGGCGGGACCGGCCCTGGTCGAGCAGGTCGATCACGCCGTCCGGGTGGGTGACGACAGCGGGTGGGTGTCCCGCGCTGGCGTACGCCAGGTCGCCGGTGACCGGGTCGAGGACCCCGCAGAAGACGGTGGCGCACATGGCGCCGGGCAGTTGCACGGCGAACCGGTCGAGCGCGGTCAGCGTCTGGGCCGGATCGATGTTCTGCAGCAGCAGGGCCCGGCAGGCGCTGCGCAGCTGGCCCATCACCGTGGCCGCCTGCAAGCCGTGCCCGACGCAGTCGCCGACCACGATGCCGATCCGCTCGTCGGGCAGGGTGACCGTGTCGTACCAGTCGCCGCCGACCTTCAGCGGCCGCGTCGCGGGGGAGTACCGCACGGCGAAACCGGCCGGCAGCTGGGCCGGGCCGAGAATGGCCCGCTGCAGGGCGAGCGCGGTCTCGCGCTGCTGGTCGATCTGGTGGAGGCGGTGCAGGCCCTGGCCGAGGTGGCCGGCGAGCAGCGCCAGCAGGGTCTGATCCTGCTCGGTGAACGGCCGGTTCTCGGCCAGATCCACCCACAGCGCCATCGTGCCGTTCGGGTGTTCCAGGGCGATGCCGGCGCCGCCGGCGCGCTCGGCGATCGGTGTGAGCGGTGCTTTGTCCCGTACCGAAGCAAGAATCTGCCGTTGCTGGTCGGTGAGCTCGTCCCAGCGGGGCTCGCCGTCGGTGGCGGTCACCGCCGGAACGCCGTCGCCGGTGAACACGGCCGCGTACACGCCGGTCGCCTGCCACAGGTCGCGCAGCTCCTCGAGCACGCCGCGCAGCGCCCCGGGCAGGCTCTCGGCCTGGGTGAGGCGCACGCTCAGCGCGGCCAGGGCGCTCTCCCGCTGCACCGCGTAGTGCTCGGCGGTGACGTCGCGGAAGGTGCCGACGATGACGCGCCGGCCCGAATCGGGATCGCGGACCTGGTTGAACGAGGCCGCCACCCACAGCACGTGCCCGTCGCGGTGCGAGACCGGGATCGTGTACGAGCCGCGCGGCTCATCCACCAGCATGGCGAACGCCTCGGCCACCTGCTGGTAGCCGTCGGGGTCCGACTCCCGGTCGGGCCACCACGGGTGCACCGGCCGATAGGGCAGCCCCTCCGGCCCGTACCCCAGAATGTCGGTGAACGTGGGGTTGATCTCGATGATCGCGCCGTCCTCGTCACAGACGAAGAACGCCTCCTGCAACGAGTCGATCAGGGCCGTGCGCCAGCGGGCGTGGTGATTGCGCAGACGGGCCAGTTCGACATTCGCCCGTACGCGGGCGAGCAGCTCCGCCGAGGAGAACGGCTTGACCAGATAGTCGTCGGCGCCCGCCTCCAGCCCCTCGATGGAGGCCTCCTGACCGGCCCGGGCCGATAGCAGCAGCACGGGCGTGCCGGCCGTCCGCGGATCGGCCCGCAACGCCGCCACCAGCTGAAGGCCGTCCAGCCGGGGCATCATGACGTCGCTGACGATCAGGTCGGGGTTGCGCACCCGGGCCACCTCCAGCGCGGCCTGCCCGTCGCCGACGGCCTCCACCGAATGCCCGGCCGAGCGCAGCAGCCGGGTCAGATAGTCGCGCATGTCGGCGTTGTCGTCGGCGATCAGCAGTCTGGCCCCGGCCACCTGTTTCGCGGGCGTCTCCTCGGCCTCGGCGCCGGGCAGCCAGCGCAGGGCCTCCTGGACGTACGGGTCGGCGCTGGCCGAGACGGTGCTGCCGGTCTTGGCGGGCACGAGGGCGCCGGCCGGCAGGTGCCCGGCGCCGAACCGCAGCCGGATGGTGAACGTGGTGCCCTTACCCACGACGCTGTCGGCCGTGATCGTGCCGCCGTGCTGCTCGACCAGCTCCTTGACCAGGGCCAGGCCGATGCCGCTGCCCTCGTTGGAGCGCGACTGCGCGTTCTCGATCCGGTGGAAACGCTCGAACAGCCGGGGGATCTCCTGCTCCGCCACACCGGCGCCGGTGTCGGACACGGTGATGACCGGCGCGCCGCCCTCGGTGCGCACGGCGACGCGGATACCGCCGGTGAAGGTGAACTTCAAGGCGTTGCTGAGCAGGTTGAGGATCACCTTCTCGTACATGCCGCGGTCCAGGTAGACCGGCTGGGCCAGCGGCGGGGTGTCCACCGTGAAGGTCAGACCGGCCCGCTGGACCGCCGACTCGAAGACGCTGGCCAGCTCGGCGGTGGCCGCGGCCAGGTCGACCGGCTCGAAGCGGGCCTGCATCCGGCCGGCCTCGATACGCGAGAAGTCGAGCAGCGTGTTGACCAGCTTGCCCAGGCGCAGCGCGTTGCGCTGGACGACGTCGAGCTCGGCCCGCACCTGATCGTCCGGGCCGGACCGGTCGAGCAGGTCCTCCACCGGGCCCATGATGAGCGTCAACGGCGTACGGAACTCGTGGCTGATGTTGGAGAAGAACGCGGTCTTGGCCCGGTCCAGCTCGGCCAGCTCCTCGGCCCGGCGCTGCTGAGCCTCGTAGCTGCGGGCGCTGGCGATACCGGCGGCGACATGACCGGCGGCGAGCTCGAGGAAACCGCGGTAGTTCTCGTCGAGGGCGCGGAACTTGTTGAGGCCGGCGACCATGAACCCGTACGGGGAACCGCCCTGCTGCAGCAGCGGCACGAGCAGAGCCTGGCCGACCTGCTCGGATTCGCCACGGGTCACCGCCTCGAGCGGCCACCCGTCCGGGAACCCCTCGGGCACCGTGCCGGTGGTGGCCGCGAGCCGTGGGGGGCCGTCCTCGGTGAACAGATAGATCCGGCTGAACGGCAGATCCTGCCGGTTACGGTCGAGCTGGGCGGCGGCGAAAGTGAGCATCTGCTGCTCGGTGCGGATCGCGCTGGGATCCGAGCCGAGGTCGCGCAGCGTCGCCATCCGGCGCTCGCCGAGGACCCGCTCGGTCTCCTCGCTGACCACGCACAGCATGCCGACCAGGTTGCCGTCGTCGTCGCGCAACGGGCTGTAGGAGAAGGTGTGGTAACTCTCCTCCGGGTAGCCGGAGCGCTCCACGAACAGCAGCAGCGCCTCGTCCCAGGTGGCCTGGCCGGTGGAGAGCACGGTCTCGATGCGCGGGCCGATGTCGTCCCAGATCTCGGCCCACACCTCGCTCGCCGGGCGGCCCAGCGCCCACGGGTACTTGCGGCCGAGTGTGTCCCGCCGGTAGGCGGCGTTGCAGAAGAAGGTCAGCTCCGGACCCCACGCCATCCACATCGGAAACCGCGAGGACAGCAGGATGCTGACCGCGGTGCGCAGACTCTGCGGCCATTGCTCCGGTGAACCCAGTGGGGTCGACTCCCACTCGACGGCGGCTAGGTCGTGACCGACCTCACCTCCGCCGGCGAACACCTCAGCCGCCGACGCGTTGCTCATCGCCTCGAAGTCTCCCCGGTCCGTACTTGCAGCTCAGCAAACATACTCACGCCGGCTCATCCCCCATCCGGCCGACCCGTCCTACCCGTTCGTCGTCGGTTGTCACCTGAAAAGATGAGTTTGGCCGAATGGTGATCGAGGGAAATGCTGCGCTGCGCCGGTACACGGACAGCCGGCCACCAGGAGAGGAGCTCGGTTCATGGCAGTCATCACCGCTTCGGCCCGTACCGCCGACGCCGGCAAGGTCTCGGAGACCAACGCGGACGGCGCCAGCGAGCTGATCACGGCGATGGCCGCGATGCCCGTCGGTCACCCGTCCCGCGCGGCCCTGCGCGACCGGGCGATCGAGGCCTGGCTGCCGCTGGCCCGTCACCTCGCGCAGCGCTACAGCGGCCGCGGCGAGCCCACCGACGACC
This sequence comes from Actinoplanes sp. NPDC048988, assembly GCF_043197815.1. Classification (NCBI taxonomy): domain Bacteria; kingdom Bacillati; phylum Actinomycetota; class Actinomycetes; order Micromonosporales; family Micromonosporaceae; genus Actinoplanes; species Actinoplanes sp. NPDC048988. Next base: position 299,231 of record NZ_JBICTW010000012.1, read on the forward strand.
TGGTCCAGACGGCGACGGTCGGCCTGATCAAGGCGGTCGACCGCTTCGACGCCGACCGCGGCGTCGACTTCGCGGGCTATGCCATCCCGACCATCATCGGCGAGATCAAGCGCCACTTCCGCGACCGTACGTGGTCGGTGCGCGTCCCGCGCCGCCTGCAGGAACTGCGGCTGGCCATCACCGAGGCGAACAACACGCTGACCCACTCGCTGGGGCGCGCGCCGACGGTGGCCGACATCGCGGTCCACCTGAACGTGACCGAGGAAGACGTCCTGGAAGGCCTGGAAGGGGCGCGGGCGTACAACGCGACGTCGCTGTCCACGCCGATCTCGGCCGACGGATCCACCGAACTGGGTGACACCCTGGGAGGCGAGGACAGCGAATTCGAGCTGGCCGAGACCCGGGTGGCGCTGGGGCCGGCGCTGGCCACGCTCGACGAGCGGGAGCAGAAGATCCTCACGCTCCGGTTCTACGGGAACCTGACCCAGTCGCAGATCGCCGAGCAGGTCGGTATCTCGCAGATGCACGTGTCGCGGTTGCTGACCAAGGCGCTGACCAAGCTTCGTAAGCAGCTGTCGACCGACGTTCTCTGATCGGGTTTGCTTCTTTGAGGCCCGCGTCCCGCTTGGGGGCGCGGGCTTTCTTGCGCTGGGACGGTTGAGGGCCGGGTGTGGCCGACCCTGACTGGCTGGGGAGCGCTTTACGTCTGGGTCGGCCACACCCGGCCCTCAACCTTG
>NZ_JBICTW010000013.1:0-116683 GCF_043197815.1 Actinoplanes sp. NPDC048988
GGGCACCATTCACCACCGCGACCCGCACCGCCGACCCGAAGGCGCAGCAAAGCGAACCCCGCTGAGTTCATGATTTCCGTCAGGACGGCCGCGCCCGGGCCCTGGTGAAGGTCCCGCTCGCTCGCCCGTCTCCCTGGCGGCTCGGAAAACATTACTCCTCGAACGGCGCAACGCCAAATCGGGGCCCGGAAGAGTGCATCCCCCCAGGCCAGAGCCCATGTCAACGCCGTTGACGGAGGAGACCGAGGGTGATGGGATGCCCCAAACACCCCGAGGAGGAGCACGTATGGCGTACGCGGACCTGGTCTTCGTCAATGGTCCTGTCTTCACCGACGACGGCTTCGACACCGGCCTGGCGGTGCGCGACGGCCGCATCACGGCGCTCGGCGAACAGGCGGCCCGGGACCTGCGCGGCCCCAGGACCGAGACGATCGACCTGAGGGGCCGGCTCCTGATCCCCGGCTTCCAGGACGCCCACATCCACGCCGTCATGGGCGGCGTCGAGCTCGGCCAGTGCGACCTCACCGGCACCACCGACCGCGACGAGTACCTGCGCCGGATCCGGAAGTACGCGGACGACAACCCCGATGCCGCCTGGATCGTCGGCGGCGGCTGGTCGATGGAGAGCTTCGAAAGCGGCATCCCCGACCGTCACCTGCTCGACCGCGTCGTCCCCGACCGTCCCGTCTATCTGCTCAACCGCGATCACCACGCCGCCTGGGTCAACACCCGGGCCCTCGAGTACGCCGGCATCACCCGCGACACCCCTGACCCCGACGCCGGCCGGATCGACCGCGACGGGAACGGCGACCCCGTGGGCGCTCTCCAGGAGGGCGCCATGTCCCTCGTCGACGTCCCCGCCGCCACCGCCGAACAGCGGCTGGCCGGTCTCCTGCGGGCTCAGGCCCTGCTCCATTCGCTCGGCATCACGGCCTGGCAGGACGCCATGGTGGCGGCAAGCAACGGCTACGACGACATCTCCGACGCGTACCAGCAAGCCGCCCGGACCGGCGCGCTCACCGCGACCGTCGTCGGCGCCCTGTGGTGGGACCGCGACCGGGGTGCCGAGCAGATCCCCGAGCTGGTCGCCAAGCGGGAGCGTCTCACCGTCGGCCGCCTGCGCTGTTCCTCGATCAAGCTGATGCTGGACGGCATCGCCGAGAACTTCACCGCCGCCATGACCGCGCCCTATCGCGACTCGTGCGGGTGTACTACCTCCAACCGAGGAATCGATTTCATCGACCCGGAGGCGCTTCGGGGCTACGTGACCGAGCTCGACGCGCTCGGCTTCCAGACGCACTTCCACGCCCTCGGTGACCAGGCCGTACGGAATGCCCTGGACGCCGTCGAGGCCGCCCGGAAGGCCAACGGCCAGCGGGACACCCGTCCGCATCTGGCCCATCTTCAGGTAGTACACCCGGACGATGTACGCCGGTTCGCCGCGCTCGGCGCCACCGCCAACATGCAGCCGTACTGGGCCGCTCACGAGCCGCAGATGGACGAGCTCACGATCCCGTTCCTCGACCCCGAGCTGGCCGGATGGCAGTACCCGTTCGGCGATCTGCACCGGGCCGGCGCGCGGCTGGCCGGCGGTAGTGACTGGCCGGTCAGCACCCCGGATCCGATTCAGGGCCTGCACGTCGCCGTCAATCGCGTGCTGCCCGAGGAGGACCGGGAGAGGTTCCTGGAAGATCAAGCCCTTGATTTGCGTACGGCGCTGAGCGCGTACACGAGCGGCTCGGCCTACGTGAATCACCTCGACGACACCGGAAGCCTGCGTCCCGGCATGCGCGCCGATCTGGTCGTCCTGAACCGCGATCCGTTCGCCGGCGAGCCCCGGGAGATCTCGGAGACGGCGGTGGCGCAGACCTACGTCGACGGCAGGCGGGTGTTCGTCTCGGAGTCGGACGAGCGCTGAACGGGCACGGCCCGGGGCCACACGGCGGGGACCGGCGGCGCTTCCAAGGCCGCCGGCACGGGCGCGGTTTCGAGAGCGGGCGCCGGCATCGTGGCGGGTTCGAGGGCGGGCTGCGCCACGACCGGGCGCGGCACCAGGGCGAGGACCACGGCGAGCAGGCCCATGGCGGCGACCGCGTCCACCCAGTAGTGGTTGCCCGTCACCACCACGACGAGCAGCGTGATCACCGGGTGGGCCAGCCAGACCCAGCGCCAGCGGTGGCCGGCGAAGGCCCCGGCCAGGGCCAGGGCCACCACGACGGCCCAGCCGACGTGCAGGGAGGGGATCGCCGCGTACTGGTTGCTCAGCGTGTCGGTGCTCGGGGACCCGTACACCGAGGGCCCGAAGAGACGTCCGGTGTCGACCATGCCGGCCGAGGTGAGCATGCGCGGCGGCGCCAGCGGGTAGAGCGCGTGCACCACCAGGGCGAACGCCGTCAGCGTGGCCAGGGTGCGCCGCATCCACAGGTAGATCTCGGGCCGTCTGACGTACATCCAGATCAGGGTGATCGCGGTGGCCGGGAAGTGCACGTACGCGTAGAAGCAGTTCGCCGCCCGTACCCAGAAGTCATGCGGCAGCAGCGCTGTCTGCAGCGCCGACTCGCTGGGCAGATGCAGCAGCCGTTCGAAGTCCCAGACCGAGGCGGCGTTGCGCATCGCCTCGTCGACGTGGCCCTCGACCAGGATGCGGCCGAACTTGTAGGCGAGGAACAGCACGGCGACGAGAAGTAACTCGCGCGCCGCGCGTCGGGCAGCCACCCTGTTCACCCTGGCACCTCCGGACGAGCCCGCGGGACGCGATCAAGTCCCCAGCATCTTCCAGATCTTGCAGGACACGCAAATTTTTACGGCGAGAAGTCAGTCACCTTCACAGCGTCACCTCAGGCTTGTGAAAGGGACGTCAGCTCAGTGGAACGTCCAGCCGGGCCGAAAGCTCCTCGACCGTGGTGCCGAACGTCTCCACGACGTGGACGCCCTCCGGCGACAGGGCGAACGTCGCCACGTCGGTGTAGACGCGGCTCACGCAGGCCTTTCCGGTCAGCGGATACGTACAGGAGGGCACCAGCTTCGGCTTGCCGTCCTTGGCGAACAGGGTCATCATCACGAAGACCTGCTTGGCCCCGATCGCCAGGTCCATCGCCCCGCCGACCGCCGGAATGGCGTCGGGCGCGCCGGTCGACCAGTTGGCCAGGTCGCCCGTCGCCGAGACCTGGAACGCGCCCATGATGCAGACGTCGAGGTGGCCGCCGCGCATCATCGCGAACGAGTCGGCGTGGTGGAAATACGACGCGCCGGGCAGCTCGGTCACCGGCTGTTTGCCGGCATTGGTCAGGTCGGGGTCGATGTCGTCCCCGGTGGCGACCGGGCCCATGTTGAGCATGCCGTTCTCGGTGTGCAGGACGACGCCGCTGCCCGGGCGCAGATAGGAGGCGACCATGGTCGGCTGCCCGATCCCGAGATTGACGTACGAGCCGTCGGGAATGTCCCGGGCGACGATCTCCGCCATTTCCTCCCGCGTCAGGCTCATGCCACGACCAGCCGGTTCACGTAGATGGCCGGGGTGACGACGGCTTCCGGGTCGAGTGCGCCGACCACTTCACCCACCTGAGCGATGGTCACAGCGGCCGCGGTCGCCATCACGGGCCCGAAGTTCCGGGCCGTTTTGCGATAGACGAGATTGCCGATCCGGTCGGATCGGTAAGCCTTGATCAACGCCACGTCCCCGCGAATCGGATATTCCAACAGGTACTCCCGGCCGTCGATGACGCGTGTTTCCTTGCCCTCGGCGAGCGGCGTTCCCACAGCGGTCGGGCTGTAGAAAGCGCCGATTCCGGCGCCGGCGGCCCGCATCCGCTCGGCCAGGTTGCCCTGGGGCACGAGTTCGAGCTCGATTTTGCCGGCCCGGTACAGCCCGTCGAACACCCAGGAATCGGACTGCCGGGGAAAGGAACAGACCACTTTGCGTACGCGACCGGCGGCCAGCAACGCGGCGAGCCCGGTGTCCCCGTTTCCCGCGTTGTTGCTGACGATCGTGAGGCCGGAGGCGCCGTGCTCGATGAGCGCGTCGATCAGTTCGACCGGCATGCCGGCCATGCCGAACCCACCCACCAGAACGGTGTCGCCGTCCTTGACGGCCCCGACCGCCTCGAGCGCCGGCATGATCTCCGCGGTCATTCGGCCAGGACTTTCTGCGCTATACGGAATGCGGTGTTGGCGGCCGGGACGCCGCAGTAGATCGCGGTCTGCAACAACACTTCCTTGATCTCGTCGTCGGTGAGCCCGTTGCGCCGCGCGGCGCGCAGGTGCATGGCCAGTTCCTCCTGATGGCCCAGGGCGACCAGCGCGGTCAGGGTGATCATCGACCGGCTGCGGCGGTCCAGGCCGGGACGGGTCCAGATCTCACCCCAGGCGTACGCCGTGATGAGCTCCTGAAAGTCGCGGGTGAACGGGGTCGTCGCGGCCACGGCACGGTCCACGTGCTCGTCGCCGAGGACCTGGCGGCGTACGGACATGCCCGCTTCTCGCACCCGTTCGAGGGTGGCCGGCCCGCCGAAGTGTTCCTCGAGCAGCCCGGCGACCAGCTCCGGCTGCTCGGCCGGGGCGAGGTGGGCGACATCCTCGAGCACGACCAGACGGCCGTCGCGCACCTCGGACGCGATCTGCGCGAGCCCCTCCGGCGGGGTCGGCTGGTCAACGGCTCCGGCGATCGCGAGCACGGGCGCGACGATCTCGGGCAGACGCGGCCGTACGTCGAAAGCGGCCAGCGCCTCGCACGTGAGCGCATAGCTCTCCCGGTCGACCGCGCGCAGCGCGTCCAGCAGCGCACCGGCGACGGCGGGCTGCCGTTGCGGGAAGGCCGGGGCGAACCAGCGCTGAAGCGAGCCGGCGACGACGGCGTGAGTGCCCTCGGCCCGTACGGTCTCGGCCCGCTGCCGCCAGCCCGCGGCCTCCCCGATCTTGGCGCCGGTGCAGATCAGGGCGGCCGACTCGACCCGCTTCGGCGCGTCGAGCAGCAGCTGAAGGCCGACGGCCCCGCCCACGGAGTCGCCGGCGTACCGGAACGGTGATCCGGGCCGGAGCTCGCAGGCGAGGGCCAGAACGTCCCGCGCCAGGTCGGCGATGCTGAAGGCGCCGGCCGCCGGAGCACCGCGCCCATGCCCGGGAAGATCCCAGCCGACGACGTGATGACCCTTGATCAGCCGGGCGCAGCGCCCCCAGAGCGCCTGGACCGAGGTGCCGAGCGAGGGTCCGACCAGCAGCAGGGGCCGGTCGGGCGCGTCGAGGAGAACGGTGGATGTCAGCACGGCTTCTCCGCGGCTCGGGCCAGAACGGCGTCGATGATCTCGTCGGTCGCACCCCGATAGGGCCCTCCCGCCGGGGCGTACTTTCGCTGCTCGGCGTCGATGCCGGGACGGGCCTCGGCCAGGATCGTGGCCATTCGGACGGCGTCCACTCGCAGTCCGGCCAGCAGGTCGGCGGTCTGGGAGCCGGCCACGACGGTGCGGCGGGCGAGGGTCCGCAGGGTGGACCACTCGACGTGCCAGGAGCCGTCCGGGCGTTCGTCGACCGCGGTGGCGGCGGCGATGTGCAGGGACGAGGCCAGCGGCGGGGCGGCCAGGGCGGCCCGGCGGATCAGCACCGACAGGACCGGGTTCTGTTTGTTCGGCATGGCCGACGAGCCGCCGCCCCGGGCCTCGGTGAGCTCACCGATCTCCGGCCGCGCGCCGACCAGGACGTCGTTGGCGATCTTCCCCCAGGCGTCGGTGCAGGTCACGAGCGCGTCGCCGAACCGGGTGACGGGGGCGCGGCTGGTGTGCCACGGCTCGCGCGGCGGCAACCCGAGCGTGACCGCGGTGGCGGCGACCAGCTCGCGGGCCTTCGCCGGGCCGCCGGCCAGGACGGTCGGCGCGGCCAGGTTGCCCGCGGCGCCGCCGATCTGGATCGGCAGCTCGGCGGCGTCCAGAGCGTCCCGCGCGTCGAGGACGCCCTGCAGCCAGCCCGCGACCTTGAGACCGAAAGTGATCGGGACCGCGTGCTGGGTCAGCGTGCGCCCGGCCATGTCCGTGCCGCGGTGCCGGTCGGCCAGCTCGGTCAGCAGCGAGACCTGCGCCGCCAGGTCGGCGCGGATCCGGGCCGCGGCGTCGGTGAGGACGAGCACCATCGCCGTGTCCAGAACGTCCTGGCTGGTCAGGCCGGCGTGGATGTCTCGGATGTCGGAGCGGGACCGGAGCAGCGTGACAAGTGGAATGACGGGGTTGCCGCCCGCTTCCGCGTCCCGCGCCAGGCCCGGCAGATCCGCCGGTCCGACGAGGGTGGAGAGATCGGGTGGGGCGTGGTGGTGAAGGGCGGCCAGCCAGGCCGACTCGACCCGGAGCAGGGCGGACAGGACGGCCTCGTCGGTGCAGAGGGGGTCGGCTCTCGCGTCGCCGGGCCAGAGCAGGTCGCTCATAGGGCCTGGCCGGGAAAGGTCAGGAACACCGTCTCACCCTCGCCCTGCAGTCGGATGTCGAAGCGCAGGCCGCGCTCCTCGCGCGTGGTGATCAGCGTATCCCGCCTTTCCGGCGGCAGCCCCTCGAGAAACGCGTCCAGCTCGTCGGCCGGTACGTAGGCGCGGGTGAACAGCCGGTCCAGCAGGCCCCGGGCGAACACCGTGACCGCGAAGAACGACGGCGGCTCCAGCGTCGAGAACCAGTAGTGGCCGTCCGGGTCGGTCTGGGCCCGGCCCCAGCCGGTGAACGTCCAGCCGTCGCGCCGGATCGAGCCGCCTTCCCTCGGGACGGCGCCGGACGGGTCGGCCTGCCAGATCTCGATCACGGCGTCGGGGACCCCGTCGCCCTGCCCGTCGAGGACGCGGCCGTGCAGGCGTACGGCGTCCGGCCGGCCGGGCGGCACAAGCTCGTTGTCACCCGCGTACGGCAGACCCAGATGGAAGAACGGCCCGACGGTCTGCCCCGGAGCGTAAGTCACGGCTGGTCCTCCAGGGGGGTGCGGTGGGTTCCGGTCAGGACGATGTCCCACCGGTATCCGAGGCTGTACTCGGGCGTGGTCAGCTCGTGGTCGTAGGACGCCAGCAGGGCCTCGCGCGCCTTCGGGTCGGTGATCGACTGGTAGATCGGGTCGAGGTCGAACAGCGGATCGTTCGGGAAGTACATCTGGGTGACCAGGCGCTGCGTGAAGTCCGTGCCGAACAGCGAGAAGTGGATGTGCGCCGGCCGCCAGGCGTTGAGGTGGTTGCGCCACGGGTACGGCCCCGGCTTGATCGTCTGGAAGCGGTAGGTGCCGTTCGCGTCGGTCAGGCAGCGGCCGGCGCCGACGAAGTTCGGGTCGAGCGGCGCCGGATGCTGATCACGCTGGTGCCAGTAGCGGCCGGAGGCGTTCGCCTGCCAGATCTCGACGAGCTGATGACGTACGGGATTGCCCTGCCCGTCGAGGACACGGCCGGTCACCACCATGCGCTCACCCAGCGGCTCCCCCGCGCGCTGGATCGTCAGGTCGGCCTCGTCGGCGGCGACGTCGCGGCTGCTGAAGCAGGGCGCCCACAGTTCGACGCCCTCCGGATCGGCCAGGACCCGGTCCTTCGTCGGGTGCCGCAGCACACTGCTGCGGTACGGCGGGTAGTCGAGCTGCGGTTGCGGCCCGCCGCGGCCGCGGAGCTCGGCTATCTCGGCGCTGATGTCGGCCTGGGTCTCCACACCGGGGACGCTAGACGGGCGGCGGCCCCGAGACGATACTTGCCTTCCGCTCAGTGGAAGACAGGGTATCGATGGGCGCTACTGTCACCTCCCGGGTGCTCGATCTGCTGGGCGCCTTCGACGCCGACCATCGCAGCCTCACGCTCAGCGACCTGGCCCGCCGCGCCGGACTGCCGCTGGCCACCGCCCATCGGCTGGTCGGCGAGCTGGCCCGGTGGGGCGCGCTGACCAGGCTCTCCACCGGGCAGTACGTGATCGGCCGCCGGCTGTGGGACCTCGGTCTGCTCTCCCCCGTGCAGTCCGGCCTGCGCCAGGCCGCCTCGCCGTTCCTGCACGATCTCTACGGCGCCACGCTGGCCACGGTGCATCTCGCCGTCCGCGACGGCGGGGAGGTGCTCTACGTCGACCGGCTCGCCGGGCACGTGTCGGTCCCGGTCGTCAGCGAGATCGGCTCGCGGCTTCCGTTGCACGCCACGGGGGTGGGCAAGGTGCTTCTGGCGTACGCCCCGGAGGACGTGCGGACGGAAGCATTCGGGCGTCTCACCCGGATCACGCCCTACACGATCACGCAGCCGGCGCTGCTCGCCGAGCAGCTCCAACGGGTGCGGACGACGGGCTTCGCCACGACCGGCGAGGAGATGAGCCTGGGCGCGTGCTCGGTGGCCGTGCCGGTGCGCGGCCAGGCCGACCAGGTGGTGGCGGCGCTGGGCATCGTCGTGCCGGACCTGCGGCGGGAACAGGCGCGGTTGATCTCGGCGCTCCAGGTGGCGGCGCGGGGCATCGGCCGGACGTTGGCTTCCGCCCAGTGGAAATAGGGCCTTGCCGCTTTCGCCCGCCTGCCGTTGGCTGAGCGCATGCGCACCCAGGTCGCCATCATCGGCGCCGGCCCGGCCGGACTGCTCCTCGCCCACCTCCTGCATCGCGGCGGCGTCGACGCGGTGGTGCTCGAGACCCGTTCCCAGGAGTACGTGGCCTCGCGCATCCGCGCCGGCATCCTCGAGAGCTCCAGCGTCGAGCTGCTGGAATCGATGGGTCTCGGGGACCGGCTGCGCGCCGAGGGGCACGAGCACCGGGGCATCTACCTGCAGTGGCCGGGCGAACGGCACCACCTCGACTTCGTCGACCTGACCGGGCGCAGTGTCTGGGTCTACGGCCAGACCGAGGTGCAGAAGGACCTGGTCGCCGCCGGTACGGCCGCGGTGTTCTACGAGGTCACCGACGTCCAGCTGCACGACGTGGAGTCGGACCGGCCGCACGTGACCTTCGTGGACGCCGACGGGGAGGAGCAGCGGCTCGACGCGGACGCCGTCGCGGGCTGCGACGGGTCCTTCGGGCCGAGCCGCCAGGCGGTGCCCGCGCAGACCTTCGAGCGCGTGTATCCGTACTCCTGGCTCGGAATCCTGGCCGATGTGGCGCCCTCGACCGATGAGCTGATCTACGCCTGGCATCCGAACGGGTTCGCCCTGCACTCGATGCGTTCCGAGACGGTGAGCCGGCTCTACCTTCAGGTGCCGAACGGCACGGATCCGTCCTCGTGGCCGGACGACCGCGTCTGGGCGGAACTGGCGACCCGGCTCGGGCACGGGCAGGACGGCTGGAAGCTGACGCCGGGGCCGATCACCGACAAGAGCGTGCTGCCGATGCGCAGCTACGTGCAGACCCCGATGCGACACGGACGGGTGTTTCTGGCCGGGGACGCGGCCCACATCGTGCCACCGACCGGGGCCAAGGGGCTCAATCTGGCGATCGCCGACGTCACGCTGCTGTCGCGGGCGTTGATCTCCCTTTTGCGTGAAGGCGATGCCGCGCTGGCCGACTCGTACTCGGACGATGCCCTGCGGCGGGTCTGGCGCTGCACGCATTTCTCCTGGTGGATGACGACGATGCTGCACACCGGCGACGATCCGTTCGACGCTCAGCTCCAGCTGTCGCAGCTGCGGTGGGTGGCCTCCAGCGAGGCCGGCGCGCGCGGGCTGGCCGAGAACTACGCGGGCCTGCCGATCGGCTTCTGAACACATGCACTGATTGACATATGCGCAGGTTAACGCCGGTGCGGAGTGCGGTATGTTGGCCGCGGCCGACCGCATTGGAGTGATCTTGAACCGCCTGCAGGACATCGACTGGACTGCGCCCTCACCGCCGCCGGCCGGCGCGTCGCGACCGGAACGGAAGATCGGCTCGCTGGAGGTGCTGGCGGCGCTGCTCGTGCTGCTGGTCCTCTTCCGCGATCAGCTGGCCGGGCTCGTCGACGGCGCCCGGATGCAGACCTGGACCACGGTCTTCGTGTCGGTGCTGGTGCAGGCGGCGCCGTTCCTCGTCTTCGGCGTCGTGCTGTCAGCGGTGATCGCGGTCTTCGTGCCCCGCTCGTTCTGGGCGCGGGCGCTGCCGAAACACCCGGCGCTCGCGGTGCCGGCGGCCGGCCTGGCCGGGGTGGCGCTGCCCGGCTGCGAGTGCGGCAGCGTGCCGATCGCCGGGTCGCTGATCCGGCGCGGGGTCACGCCCGCCGCCGCGCTGGCCTTCCTGCTGGCGGCGCCGGCCATCAACCCGATCGTGCTGACCGCCACGGTGATCGCCTTCCCGGGGCGGCCCGAGATGGCCGTGGCCCGGGGCGTGGCCAGCCTGGCCGTCGCCGTACTCATGGGATGGCTCTGGCTCCGCCTCGGCAAGCAGGAGTGGATCAAGCTGCCGCACCGGCCCGAGCTCGACGACCTGTCCCGGGCGCGGGCGTTCTGGGCGGCCTGCCGGCACGACGTCATGCACGCGGGCGGCTTCCTGGTCCTCGGCGCGGCCGCGGCGGCGACCATCAACGTCATCGTCCCGGCGGCGTGGCTGCAGAGCCTGGCCGACAACGCGGTGCTGTCGGTGATCGCGCTGGCCGTGCTGGCCGTCCTGCTGTCGATCTGCAGCGAGGCCGACGCGTTCGTGGCGGCGTCGCTGTCGCAGTTCTCGCTGACCTCGCGGCTGGTCTTCCTGGTGGTCGGCCCGATGGTCGACCTCAAGCTGATCTCGATGCAGGCCGGCGTCTTCGGCCGCCGCTTCACGTTCCGTTTCGCGCCGGCGACGTTCGTCGCGGCGCTCGGCATCGGTACCGGGGTGGGGGCGATCCTGCTATGAGCAAACTGACCCAGGCCGTCGTGATGCTCCTGTTCGGCGGGGCCATCCTGCGGGCGTCCTTCACCGATCTTTATTTGCGGTACGTCAAGGAAGGCCTCCGCCCGTTCCTGATCGGGGCGGGGCTGCTGCTGGTGGCGGCGGCCGTGATGACCCTCTGGTATTCGTTCCGTTCCCCGTCCGCCGAAGCTGAGCACGATCATCACGAGCCGCGGGTCGGCTGGCTGCTCATCCTGCCCGTACTCGGGCTGCTGCTGGTCGCGCCTCCGGCTCTGGGTTCCTACGCGGCCTCGCAGGCCGGCAGCGTCACCGCGCAGTCCCTCGACAACGCGGACTATCCGCCGCTGCCCGAGGGTTCCCCGGTCGACGTCGGGCTGGTCGACTACGCGTCGCGGGCCCTGTACGACGGCGGCCAGAGCATGAAGGACCGGGACGTGCGGCTCACCGGCTTCATCACGGCCGCCCCCGACGGCAAACCGATGCTGGCCCGGATCGTCCTGTCCTGCTGCGCCGCCGACGGCCGCCCCATCAAGATCGGCCTGACCGGCCGGGCGCCGATCGACGTGCCCGTCGACACCTGGGTCGCGCTCGTCGGCACGTACACGCCGCAGAAGGGCAAGGACCCGGTCAACAACGTCGACGTGGCCTACCTCGAGGTGAAGACCTGGGAAGAGGTCCCCGAGCCGAAGCAGCCGTACGCATGACCCGCCTCTCCGGGCTCGCTCTGTCCATCGCCCTCGCCGCCGGCGCCTTCCTCCTGATCGGCACGCCGGGCCCCACCACCCCCGCGCCGCCACCGCCACGGTCGCCGGCGTCGGTCGCCTGGCCGTCGGCCGCCCGCGCCGACCTCCCGGCCGCCCTGCCCGACGGCCCCCTGTTCAACCCGTCGATCTACCTGGACGCGACCACGGCGGTCGGCACCGCGCCCACCCCCGGCGGCGACCAGGCCCGGCTGCTGCTGCGCTCCGGCTCCGGCGTGCGCGAGCTGCGCCGCGTGCCACTCGACGGCAACCCGCAGTTCGAGGCGTTCACGGTCAGCGGCGACCAGCTGTTCTGGACCGAGTCGACGGCCGGTTCGACCACGGTGAAGATCTGGACGGCGAACCTGTCCGGAAACACGGCCCGCCTGTTGACGGCCGACACCGGAAACGCGGTCTTCTACGGCAACCAGTACGACCTGGTGGTCGCCGAGGGCCGCGTCCACTGGACGGCCGCCCCGGCCAAGGGCGACTCCACCAAGGAGACCGAGATCCGCTCGGTCCCGGTGACCGGCGGCCCGGTCCGGGTGCGGCTCGAGCCCGGACAGTGGTCCCTGTCCGCCTGGCCGTGGCTGGTCGACGACGGCAGCGCGTCCGGCACCCCGAGCCTGCGCAACCTGACCACGACCCGCGACCACCCGATCGTCAGCAACGGCACCGAACAGCTCACCTGCGGCCCGGTCTGGTGCCGGGCCATGGTCCTGGGCGGCGACGTGGTCGCCCGCATCGACCTGGTCCGCCCCGACGGCACCGACCGGCGCCGGATAGCCGGAGGCGCCGCCCAGTCCGCCATCACCGACGTGGCGGTGCTGGACCGCTTCGAGATCCTGGCCGAACCCACAGCCGAAACCGACCTGACCGGCGCCGCCGCCCTGGTCGTCTACGACGTGGCCACCGGCCGCACCGTCGACGTGGCCCCCAACGCCGACGGCGCCTTCTTCCGAGCCGGCATGCTCTGGTGGTCCACCACCACCGCCAACGACGAGATCACCTGGCACTCCCTGGACCTGCGCACGGTGTGAGAAGCTGCCGGGCCGCTCGTGTCCGGAGCAGGCGCGAGACATGCGAGGGGTACCACACAGCCGCGCCCGCCGGCGTGGTGACTCCTTCGGCGTTGAAGATCGCGCAGATGTCGACGAGCCGAGCTCCTTCCCGTCGGTAGGCGACAACGCGAAAGAGGGTGCTGTCCGGACGCTCAGTTGGGCGACAGGGGCGTGCGGCATCGGACGGCGCGGGACTCGAGGTAGCGCTGTTCGGCGAGGCTTGTGGTGGCTCGGGCGGCTCGGCGGTAGAGGTCGTGGGCGGCGGCTGGGTCGCCGGCCTTTTCCCGGAGGTGGGCGCGGACGGACAGCAGGCGATGATGCCGGGCCAGGCGGTCGTCGGTGTCCAGGGTGGCCAGCAGAGTCAGGCCGGCCTGGGGACCCTTCAACTCGGCCAAGGCGATGGCCCGGTTGAGGGTGACCATCGGGTTCGGGGCTATACGTTCCAGGATCAGATACAGGGCGTGGATCTGGCGCCAGTCGGTCTCCTCCGCGGTGGCGGCGTCGGCGTGGGTCGCGGCGATGGCGGCCTGCAGGAGGTACGGGCCGAGCGTGGGGCCGGCCAGCGCCGCCCTCACCAGGGTCAGGCCTTCGGCGATCAAAGAGCGGTTCCAGGCCGTACGGTCCTGCTCGTCCAGGGGGACCAGGTCGCCGGCCGGGGTGGTGCGGGTCGCATGGCGGGAGTGGGTCAGCAGCATTAAGGCCAGCAGGCCGGTCACCTCGCTGCCGGTGGGCCGCTGGGTGTGGACGGCGCGGGTCAGGCGGATCGCCTCGGTGGCCAGGTCGGCCCGGTGGACGGCGGTGTAGCCCTCGTTGAAGATCAGGTAGAGGACGTGGAGCACGGCGGTGAGCGGCGCCGGCTCGCTGAACCGGCCTCCCGCGTCCCTGATCAGGCGTTTGGCGCGGCTGATCCGGACGGCCATGGTGGACTCGGGCACCAGGAAGGCGCGGGCGATCTCGGCCGTGGTCAGGCCGCCGGCCGCGCGCAGGGTCAGCGCGATCTGCGAGCCGGGGGTGAGCGCCGGATGGCAGCACAGGAGCAGCAGCGTCAGCGTGTCGTCGGTGCCGGGGACGTCGGTGGGCACGGTGGCCAGGGAGTCGGCCGTCTCGCGGGAGCGGCGGGCGTGGTCGCTGCGCATCTGGTCGATCAGCCGGCGGCCGGCGACCGTCGTCAGCCAGCCGCGTGGGTTGGCCGGCACCCCGGAGGACGGCCACTGCACGGCGGCGGCCAGGACCGCTTCCTGTACGGCGTCCTCGCAGTCCTCGAAGCAGCTGTAGCGCCGGACCAGCGTGCCGAGGACCTGCGGCGTGTGCTCACGCAGCAGGTCCTCGATCGCCGAGCGGGTCACGCCTCAAGCGCCCCGTCGTAGAACATCACCGGCCGTACCTCGACCGCGAGGCCGGTGAGGGCGGCGTCGGGGATCCGGGCCGCGATCTGAAGGGCCCGCTCGCGGCTCTCGCAGTCGACCAGGTAGAAGCCGCCCAGATACTCCTTGGCCTCCACGAACGGGCCGTCGGTGACGACCGTACGGCCGTCGCGGACCGACACCACGGCCGACTGGGACGGGTCGGCCAGCGCCTGCGTGACGATCAGCTCGCCGGACTCCTTGAGCTCGGCCAGCAGGGCGCCGTGGCCGTCACCGATGGCCGCCTTCTCCTCGTCGGTCAGCGCGTCGAGGACGGCCGGGTTGATGTGCATACCGATCACGAACTTCATGGTGTGCTCCTTCTCGAGGTGTCATCCATGAGTCGGAGCCACCGATGAGGTCTTTACATCGTCAGGGCCGCCGCCGCACGCCGGCCACCAGAGCGACGCCGCCGGCGGCCAGCGCGATCTGCAGGATCAGCTCGATCCAGTCGATGCCCCGCGTGTCGTCGACGCCGACCAGCGCCGCGATGAACGTGCCGACCAGGGCGGCCACGACACCGATGACCAGCGTGAGCCAGATAGGGATGTTCTGCTTGCCCGGAACGACCAGTCGTCCCAGCGCTCCGATGATGAGACCGATGATGATGGCGGTAAAGATCCCGGTGATCTCCATGCTGCCTCCCGAAGGGTCACCACCCAGCATGGACCTCCCGCGCCAGGTGGCCTAGCCCTGCGCCGGTTCCGTCCTTCCCCGCTTCGCCGCCTGGATCTGCTCGTAGACGTGGGTGCGGAGCTCGGTGAAGCGGGGGTCGGCGCGGGTGTGCAGCTGGTCCCGTTCGGCCGGGAGGTCGACGGTGATCTCGTCCTGGACGACGGTCGGTGACGACGAGAGCATGATGACGCGCCGGCCCAGGTAGACCGCCTCGTCGATGTCGTGGGTGATGAACAGGACCGTCACCTTCAGGCGCTGCCAGAGGGCGCGGACGAGGTCTTCCAGGTCGGCCCGGGTCTGCGCGTCGACGGCGGCGAACGGCTCGTCCATGAGCAGGGTCGACGGCTCGTAGGCGACCGCGCGGGCGATGGCCACGCGCTGCTGCATGCCGCCGGAGAGCTGCCACGGGTACGCCGATTCGGTGCCGGCCAGGCCCACGGCCTCCAGCGCCTGGCCGACGAGTTCGTCGCGGCGCGGGCGGGGAACCCGTTTCTGTTTCAGGGGCAGCGCCACGTTGTCGCGCACGGTCATCCAGGGGAACAGGCTCCGCCCGTACTCCTGGAACACCATCGCGAGACCCGGCGGTGGACCGCTGACCTCGTGCCCGTCGAGCCGGACGGCGCCCGAGGTCGGGGTGAGCAGGCCGGCGATGCAGCGCAGCAGTGTGGTCTTGCCGCAGCCGGACGGGCCGACCAGGCAGACCAGGTCGCCGTTCTCGACGGTGAACGTCAGGTCGCGCAGCGCCTCGGCCTCGCGGCCGCCGGTGTGGTAGACCTTGCGCAATCCCTGCACTTCAAGCATGACGATCCCTCATGACTTGCGCTGCGCGTCGCGCAGACCGTGGTACCAGCGGAGGGCACGCCCCTCGGCGAGCCGGAACAGCAGCGACAGGGCGAAGCCGAGCAGGCCGAGCAGCAGGATGCCGCTCCACATCTCGGGGATGGCGAAGCTGCGCTGGAACTGGACGATGGTGAAGCCGAGGCCGTTGCTGGCCGCGAACATCTCGCTGATCACCATCAGGATGATCGCGATGGAGAGCGCCTGCCGCAGCCCGGCCGCGATCTGCGGCGAGGCGGAGGGGAGGATTACCGTACGGATCGACGCGAGGCCGCGTACGCCATAAGCCTTTGCGGTGTCGAGCTGGACCGAGTCGACTGCCCGGACCCCCTCGACCGTGTTGAGCAGGATGGGCCAGACACAGCCGAAGACGATCACAATGATCTTCATGCCGTTGCCGATGCCCGCGAACAGCATGATCACCGGGACGAGGACGGGCGGCGGGATCGCGCGGAAGAATTCGAGCACCGGTTCCACTGTGGCTCGGAGCCGCCGGTTGAGTCCGATCGCGACCCCCAGCGCCACCCCGACCGCCGCTGCGATGATATATCCGGACAGAAGCCGCACCAGGCTCGGCAAGACGTCGGCGCGCAGGCGCTCGGGCGTCCAGGTATCGACAAAAGCGCGCAAAATGTCCCTTAGCGGCGGCGCGTAGAAGTTCTCGCTGCCCTTGCTGAGGAAGAACCAGCCCAGGGCCAGCAGAAGGGGCAGGCCGGCGACATAGAGGAAACGCTTCACGCCGGGACCTCCCCGCGGACCGACTGATGCCAGGACAGGGAGCGGCGCTCGAAGACCCGCGCGGCCAGGTTGATGGCCACGCCGAGCAGGCCGGTGACCGCGATCAGGGCGTACATGTCCGGGACCGCGCCCGAGGTCTGGGCCACCGCGATCAGCTTGCCGAGGCCGGGCGCGCCGATGACCAGCTCGGCCGTGACCGCGAGGACCAGCGCGACCGAGGCGGCCAGCCGGATGCCGGTGAAGACGTACGGCAGTGCGGTCGGCCAGAGCACGTTGCGGATCCGGGCCCAGGTGCTGAAGCGGAAGCTGCGCGCGGTCTCGTCGGCGATCGGGTCGACGTCGGCCACGCCGTACAGCACCTGGACCAGCACCTGCCAGAACGAGGCGTAGACGACGAGCAGCAGCACCGAGCCCAGGTCGGTGCCGTAGAGCAGCACCGCCAGCGGGATGAGCGCCACCGAGGGGATCGGGCGCAGGAACTCGATAGTGGACGCCGTGGCCGCGCGCAGCACCGGGACCGCGCCGACCACGATGCCGATGAGCACGCCCGCGACGACCGCGATCAGCAGGCCGAGGGCCCACCCGGTGAGGGTGTCGCCGACGGCCTGCCAGAACGCGGTGGTGCCGAGCTCGCCGGCCAGCGCCGCCGCGATCTCGCTGGTGGGCGGCAGGTAACTGTCGTCCACCAGGCCGAGTCGCGGCAGCAGCTCGACCACCAGGAGCAGCCCGGCCAGGCCGGCCAGGCCGAGCAGGGCCTTGGATCTCACGGCAAGATTTTCGACAGGTCGGGGGTCGCGCCGTCGAAGATGCCGTCCTTGGCACCGAGGTCGGCCAGGGTCTGCACCGAGTCCTTGTTGATCTCGGTCGGCCACTTGGGGAGGATCAGCGCGGCCCGGGTCTTCTCGTCGATCTTGGTGTACGTGCCGAGGATCGCCCGCACCTCGTCGGGGTGCGAGTCGGCGTACGTGAGGGACTCGTTGATCGCCTCGGTGAAGCGCTTGACCAGGTCGGCGTCCTCGCCCTCGAGCTTGGCCGAGGTGAAGTAGGCGGCCACCGACAGGTTGGGCGCGGCGTCGACGAAGTTGGACGCGACGATCCGCGCGCCGGCCGCCTTGGCCTGCGAGAGTTGCGGCTCGACGAGCCAGGAGGCCTCCACCTGCCCGCCGGCGAGAGCCGCCGGCGCGTTGGGGAACGGCATCTCGACGAAATTGATCTTCGACGGGTCGCCGCCGGCCTTGCGCACCGACTCGCGCACGGTGGTGTCGCCGATGTTCTTCAGCGTGTTCACCGAGATCTTCTTGCCGGCCAGGTCGGCCGCGGTCTTGACCGGGCTGTTCGCGTTGACCACGACGGCGCCGAAGTCCTTGCCCTGTTCGCCGACGGACGAGACGCCGGCCGAGACCGCCTTGATCGGCACGTTCTTGGTCTGAGCGAGCAGCAGCGAGGTGAAGTTGCTGAAGCCGAACTGGAACTGGCCGCTGACCACACCGGGCACGATGGCGGCGCCGCCCTGGCCGCTCTCCATGGTCAGGTTGATCTTGCGGTTGGCAAAGAAGCCCTTCTGCTGGCCCAGGTAGATCGGGGCCACGTCGACGATCGGGATGACGCCGACCTTGACCTGGTCGACGCTGTCACCACCGCTGTCTTCAGACGATCCACATGCCCCTGCGCCGGCGACGAGGGTCGCTATAGCTACACCTATCAGGACACGCCGCATAACGTTCCTCCGGTTTATGGTGTGCGCATTGCGAACAAACGTTCTCATAAGGAACGCTAGGATGTGCCCCGTGTCACGTCAATGATCTTTATCAATTGGATAGCGATCTATGAGGGAACCCCATCACGTCCAGTCGCTCGAGCGCGGCCTCGCGGTCATCCGCGCCTTCGACGCCGACCATCCCGAGCTCACCCTGAGCGAGGTGGCGAGGATCTGCGGCCTCACCCGGGCCGCCGCGCGCCGCTTCCTGCTGACCCTGGCCGATCTGGGATACGTACGGACGGACGGGCGGCTCTTCTCGCTGACGCCGCGGGTACTCGACCTCGGGTACGCCTATCTGTCGAGCCTGACGCTGCCGGACGTGGCCGCCCCGCACCTGGAGCGACTGGCCGCCGAGCTGCACGAGTCGTCGTCACTCTCCGTTCTCGACGGTGATGACATCGTCTATGTGGCACGGGTACCCACCTCGCGGATCATGGCGGTCGCCATCACCGTGGGCACCCGCTTTCCCGCGTACGCGACGTCGATGGGGCGGGTACTGCTGGCGGGATCCTCCAATTTAGACGCCTATCTCGCCCGTGTCCGCCCGGAAAAGCTGACAAACCGAACGATCTCCTCGGCCTCGTCGTTGGCCGCGGAGATCGACAAGGTACGGGCCCAGGGCTACTCGATCGTCGACCAGGAGCTCGAGGAGGGGCTGCGGGCGATCGCCGCCCCCATCCACGACCGCTCGGGAGCGGTGGCCGGCGCGGTGAACGTATCGGTCCAGGCCGCCCGGGCGACAGTCGACGTCATGCGACGCCGGTTCCTGCCGCCGCTGCTCGCCACGGCCGCCGCCATCGACGCCGACCTCCGGCGCACCGCAATCATCCGGATCGGGTGAGGCGCGGCGCGCCCGGCCCAACGACGGTCTATCCATGAGCGCCGGGGCGACGACAGTGTTCCTGGCAGTGGTGGCTGCCCGCTTCATCGTTCCGCTGTTCATCCCGCGCTATCCGCTGCCGGCCATCCTGGCCGCGCTCATCCTCGACGGCGTCGACCAGACGATCTTCCAGACCTTCGGGTACGACCCGCCCGGCTACCAGAACTACGACAAGGCGATGGACGTCTACTACCTCGCCATCGCGTACCTGGCCACGCTGCGCAACTGGGCCAGCATGCCGGCCGTGTCGATCGCCCGGTTCCTGTACTTCTACCGGCTGGCCGGGGTCGTGCTGTTCGAGTTCACCGGCTGGCGGGCCATCCTGCTGATCTTCCCCAACACCTTCGAGTACTTCTTCATCGCGTACGAGGTGATCCGCCTTCGCTGGAACCCCACCCGATACGGCTTCCGCTGGTGGTGCCTGCTGGCCGCCGCCATCTGGATCTTCGTGAAGCTGCCGCAGGAGTGGTGGATCCACATCGCCCAGCTCGACGTCACCGACACCGTGGCCGCCTATCCGGTCGCCGCCGCGGTGGTCGCCCTGGTCGCCGTGGGCATCGCGATCGGCGTCTGGATCTGGGCCCGGCCGCGCCTGCCGCGCCCGGACTGGTCGTGGCACGTGCACGCCGACCCGCTGCCACCCCGCCCCGGCACCGCCCCGCGGCTGCTCTCCGCCGCCACTCTGGAGAAGGTCGTCCTGATCGGCCTGCTCAGCGTGATCTTCGGCGAACTCCTGCCGGATCTGCGCTCGACCGGCCTGGAACTGTTCCTCGGCGTCGCCGCCTTCGTCGTGGTGAACGCCGCGGTCACGCTCGGGATCGCCGGCACCTCGCTCAAGGCGGCCACCATGGCCGGCGCCTTCGCCGCCCGACTCGTGCTCAACGCCGGGCTCGTCCTCGCGGCCGCGTGGCTGTTGGGCCGCGGCGACCTCAACGTGGGCGCCACCCTCTTCTTCGTCGTCCTGCTGAGCCTGCTGACACTGCTGGACGACCGCTACCGCCCGGCCTACGAGAGCCGAAAGTTACGGGAATCCGCCGTTGTATCTTCCGGAACTAGTCGTTAAAGTTTCGATCGATCCGGGTCACTGTCTTCTGCTGCGGCAACGAGGTCGGGCAAGCCTCCGCCGCTTCATGCGTTTGGAAAGGCTTCGGCATGAGATCCCGCTTCCTTGCCCTCGCGCTGGTCATCCCCGCCGCCGGCGTGTTCCTCGCCGGCTCCGCCGACGCGGCCACCACGCTCGGCGCCTCGGCGGCGGCCACCGGCCGCTACTTCGGTACGGCCGTCGCCGCGTACAAACTCAGCGACACCACCTACGCCAACATCCTCAGCACCGAGTTCACCTCGGTCACCCCGGAGAACGAGATGAAATGGGACGCCACCGAGCCGTCCCAGGGCACGTTCTCCTTCGGCTCCGCCGATCAGATCGTCAACCTCGCCACCTCCCAGGGCAAGAAGGTACGCGGTCACGCGCTGGCCTGGCATCAGCAGCAGCCGCCCTGGGCGCAGAACCTGAGCGGCACCGCCCTGCGCACCGCCATGGTCAACCACGTCACCCAGGTCGCCACCCACTACAAGGGCCAGATCGACTCGTGGGACGTGGTGAACGAGGCCTTCGCCGACGGTGGCAACGGCGCCCGCCGCGACTCCAACCTCCAGCGCACCGGCAACGACTGGATCGAGGTCGCCTTCCGCGCCGCGCGCGCGGCCGACCCCGCGGCCAAGCTCTGCTACAACGACTACAACACCGACGGGCAGAACGCGAAGAGCAACGCGGTCTACGCGATGGTGCAGGACTTCAAGACGCGCGGCGTGCCGATCGACTGCGTCGGCTTCCAGTCCCACTTCAACGCGCAGTCGCCGCTGCCGGCCGACTACCAGGCCAACCTCCAGCGCTTCGCCGACCTCGGCGTCGACGTGCAGATCACCGAGCTCGACATCGAGGGCTCGGGCACGGCCCAGGCCTCGTCGTTCGCCGCGGCCACCCGGGCCTGCCTGGCCGTGACCCGGTGCAACGGGATCACCGTGTGGGGCATCCGCGACTCCGATTCGTGGCGCGCCAGTGGGACCCCGCTCCTCTTCGACGGCAGTGGGAACAAGAAGGCGGCCTACACGGCGGTTCTGGACGCGCTGAACGGCGGGCCCACCACCACTCCGCCGCCCACCACCACTCCCCCGCCGTCGGAGTCCGGGTGCACGGCCGCCATCACGCTCAACCAGTGGAACGGAGGCTTCGTGGCCACCATCCGCATCGCCGCCGGAAGTTCCGCGCTCCGGGGATGGACCGTCGCGGTGACGCTGCCGTCGGGCGCCGCCGTCACCAACACGTGGAACGCCTCGCGTAGCGGGTCGTCCTTCACGAACGTCTCCTACAACGGGTCGGTCGCCGCCGGCGGCTCGACCGAGTTCGGCTTCCAGGGCACCGGCACCGGCCCCTCCACCGCTACCTGCGCGGGGCAGTCATGATCAAGCGTCTGCTGTCTTTCATGGCTTTCATGGCGACCGCCGTCATCGGTGTTTCGCTCGCCGCCGCCCCGGCCTCGGCGGCGTCGCTCCAGGAGGTCACCGGCTTCGGGACCAACCCCACGAACCTTCGGATGCATCTGTACGTGCCGGACCGGCTCCCGGCCACGCCGGCGCTGCTGGTCGCGGTGCACTACTGCACGGGAACAGGCCCGGCCTTCTATTCCGGTACGGAGTTCGCGTCGCTGGCCGACCAGTACGGCTTCATCGTGATCTACCCGTCGGCGACGCGCAGCGGCCAGTGCTTCGACGTGTCCAGCCCGGGCGCGCTGCGGCACGACGGCAACAGCGACCCGGCCGGCATCGTGTCGATGGTCCGCTACGTGCAGCAGCGGTACGGCACCGACACGAACCGCACGTTCGTCACCGGGGCCTCGTCGGGCGGCATGATGACAAACGTGCTGCTCGGCGACTACCCGGACGTGTTCGCGGCCGGCGCGTCGTACATGGGCGTGCCGTTCGGCTGCTTCGCCACAACCGACGGGTCGCTCTGGAACTCGGCCTGCGCCAACGGTCAGATCTCCCAGACCCCACAGGCGTGGGGCGATCTCGTACGGGCGGCCTACCCCGGATACAGCGGCCGGCGCCCGCGCGTGCAGCTGGTGCACGGCACCACCGACGCGACGCTGCGGTATCCGAACTTCGGCGAGGCCATCAAGCAGTGGACCAACGTGCACGGCGTCAGCCAGACGCCGGCGCTGACCGACTCGCCGCAGTCCGGCTGGACCCGCACCCGGTACGGCTCGTCGTCGGCCCAGGCCCCGGTCGAGGGGATCAGCGTGGCCGGGGTGGGGCACTCACTGCCGTTGAGCGGCATGGCCCGCCTAGCCATCACGTTCTTCGGCCTGGACTCCACCACGCCGACGACTCCCCCGCCCACCACCACCCCGCCGCCGACCACCCCGCCCCCGAGCACCCCGCCGCCGGGGACGTGCCGGGTCACGGCGGCGGTCAATTCCTGGAACACTGGCCTGACCGAGCAGATCACCATCGCCAACACCGGCACCGCGGCGATCAACGGGTGGAGCCTCGGTTTCACCCTGCCCACCGGCCAGACCATCACGTCCGGCTGGAACGCCACCTACAGTCCGGCCTCGGGCCCGATCACCGCCCGCAACGCCAGCTACAACGGGGCTCTGGCCCCCGGGGCCTCGATCACCATAGGCTTCCAGGCCACACACACTGGGAACAGTGCCGCACCGTCCGGCTTCACGCTGAACGGGGCAGCCTGCTCCTCCACCTGATCTCCCGAGATCAGGCAGGCGCCGCCGCGGGACCGTCCCCCGCGGCGGCGCCCTTTTAATTTCTCATCCATTAGTGACGAATCACTGACGGCCGGTGAGCTTTGTCGTCCCGTCGGTACCACCCTCATGGTGTCCAAACGGCGGGATGTGCAAAGCTGCGCGCTAAATCTGAATTCCTCGTTGTCCGGAGGCCCTTGATGGCATTCGTCTACCTAATTGCCGGGGTCGTGATCGGCTTCGCCGCCGGCTGGCTCCTGCGCCCGACCCGCAAGACCGGCAAGCCCGCGCTTACGCCCGTCGCCGCCGCCCAGCCCACCTCCGCCCCCACGGCGGCCGTGGCCACCACCCCCACTCCGGCCACCGAGGACCACAAAGCCACCACCACGCCGGAGCCCACCTCAGCCCTGTCCCCCACCACGACGGCCGACCCCGACCCCATCGCCACCTCACCGGTCCCCACTTCACCGGTCCTCACCTCACCGGTCCCCACCTCGCCGGCCTCCACCTCGCCGACCTCCACCTCGCCGGTGCCCACCGAGCCCGCCACCACTGACGAGCCCACTCCCGCGACGCCCGCCGACGAGGTCGCCGCACCTTCCCCTGACGACGCGCAGACCGAGCCGGCCACGACCACGCTTTCCGTCACCGCGCCCGTTTCCGCCGCGTCCTCCGCCGACGAGCCCGCCGCGTCCTCCGCCGACGAGCCCGCCGCGTCCTCCGCCGACGAGCCCGCCTCGTCTTCTGCTGACGACGAGCCCGCTCCGGCGGAGTCCGCCGACGATGACGAGCCGACGACCACCAAGCCGGAAGCCGCCACCCAGCTGGAACCGGTCGTCCCGGCGATCGAGCCGAACCAGGCCGACGAGCCCGAAACCGAAACCAACTCGGCCGCCGCCACGGACTTGCCCGTAGAGCCCGAACAGACCGAAAAGCTCGAGCCCGTCGCCGCCTCCGAGCCGGCCACAGCCCTTAAGCCGGCCGCCGCCTTTGAGTCGGCCACCGCCTCCGGCGCCGCCGCCGACCTTCAGCCGGTCACCGACCTCGAGCCGGTCACCTCCAAGGCCGAGCCGGCCGCCGACCTCGAGCCCGTCGGCGCCGAGCCGACCGTGGTCGCGGGGCCGCAGTCGGTCACCGACCTCGAGCCGGTCGCCGAGCCCGCCGGCGCGGTCGTAGCCGAGCCGGAGCCGGCCATCGCCGAGCCGGTAGCCGCCGACATCGCGGAGCCGAAGTCGGACGCTGCCCTCGTTGCGGAGACCGAGCCGGCCGCTGCCAACGCCGAGCCCGAGCCGGCCCTTGCGGCCATCGGGCAACCCGAGCCGACCGTCGCGGAGACCGAGCCGGCCGTCGCGGTCTCGGAGAACGAGGCGGTCGCTGACGGGGCCGGGACTGAGCCGGTCGCTGCGGTGCCCGTGTCCGAGGAGGCAGCGGCGCCGATGGTCAAGCCGAAGCGGACCCGGGCGCCCCGGCCTCGGCCGGTTGCGGAGCCTGTGGCGGCCGAGGTGCCGGTGTCCACTGTCGACACCGTTGCGGCCGTTCCCGGTGTGGCGGAGAGCGAGCAGGTCGCGGCGGTTCCCGCGCCGGTTGCTGTCGCGGCCGTGGCCGAGCCGGCGAGTTCCCCGGTCGCCGAGACCGTTGCCGCTGTGCCGGGTGTCTCCGAGGCCGAGGAAGTTGCCGTCGCGCCGGTGGCGGTTGCGGTGGCTGAGCCGGACGACCTGACGAAGATTCCCGGTGTGGGGCCGAAGATCGCGATCGCGCTCGCGGCGGGTGGCTTCACCACGTACCGCCAAATCGCCGACGCCGACGCGACCACCTTGCGCGCCGCGATTCTGGCCGGCGGGCTGCGGTCGGCGCCGTCGGTGGCCACCTGGCCCGAGAAGGCCAAGCAGCTGCTCGACACCGGCAACTGACCGGCACCGCCCCGATGCCCGGCGAGTCACACTCGCCGGGCATCACTGTTTCCGGGCCGCGGCCCAGATGTCGCCGCCCTCGGCCCACGTTCCGAGCCACTCGTGGAGCGACGGAGTGACCTGGCGGACGCCGTCCCGGGGGCTCTCGCCGTCGTGCGGGTCCCAGCCGTCGGCGTCGTACAGCAGGACCGGGTTGCCGGGCTTTGCGAAGTCGGTGTACCAGTACATGGTGCAGCCGCCGGGAGCGAGCTCGAACCACGACTCGGGCCGGCCGTGCTCCCGATCCCGCCGATGGAGCGCGCCCACCTCGTCGATCCTGGTGAAACCGCGGGGACCGGGGCCGAACCCGCCGTCGGCGACTTCCCTGTACAGGCGCCTGAGCAGTTCGGGCAGCGGTCGCCCGATCTGCCGTTCGGCGTTCTCGACATCGGCCGCTGTGGCGGGCGGGTGGAGCGGGCCCCGCGGTGCGTCCCGGTAGTACTCGATCGCCTCGACCGCGCCGGCCGCATAGAAGACCATGCCGTCACTGCGGAAGGCGCGGCCCTCCCGGGAAATCTCCCCATAGTGCCGTGTCGCCCACTCGACGGGAACGGGAGCGTCGTCGAAACGCCAGGCGGGATCGTAGGCCCGGGCTCGAAGCGTTTCCAGGAGGAGTTCCACGCGGACAGAATCGCATGGGAACGTCAGAGGGAATTGACGGCAGCTGATACTCGGTCGCGTAAGGAGTCCGGTAGGGGCGCGTAGCCCAGGCTTGTCGCCGTTTGCTGGCCGGTGGGGCTGGCGGCGTACGTCAAGAAGCTCTTGACCAGGGCGGGTGTGCCCGAGCGGCAGACGATCTCGTAGGTGACCAGGACCAGGGGGTAGGCCGAGGGGTCCTTGGTGGTGTAGTCGATCTGGAGTTGGAGGTCGTGGCCGGCGCCGGTGACCTTGGCCGCGGCTACCGTGCGGGCGGCGGCCCCGTCGGTCAGCGGGACGAACACGCCGGCGGCGTTGCCGACGTGGGCGGTCGGGAGGTGGTGGAAGCGGGCGTACGAGGACTCGACGTAACCGATCGCGCCGTCGGTGCTTTCGATGGCCGCCACCACGCGGTTGCTGCCGTGCTGGGCGAGGCCGCCGGGGGCGGGCCAGGCCGGGCCGGGCGGGAAGGGCCAGTCGGCCCGGGCGGTGGCCGCCAGGAACCTTGTGAAGTTGTCGGTCGTGCCGGAGCTGTCGGCGCGGTGGATCGTGCGGACGGGAGTCGAGGGCAGGGTCAGGCCGGGATTGTCCTTTGTGATCCGTGGGTCGTCCCAGGTCCTGATCTTGCCGGTGAAGAGGGCGGCGATCGTGGCCGGGGCCAGGCGCAGTTCGTCCACGCCGGGCACGGTGAAGGCCAGCGCGATCGGGCCGATCACCATGGGCAGGTGGACCACGGGGCCGGAGGCGCAGCGGGCGGTCGCCTTGGCCACGTCGGCGGCGGCGACCGGGGAGTCCGAGCCCACGAAGGTGCCGGTGCCGCCGTAGAAGGCGCGCAGGCCGGCCCCGGAGCCGGTACTGGCGTACACCAGGGAAGCCTTCGGGCAGCTCACCTGGTAGTTCTTGATCCAGGCGCTGATCGCGGTGGCCTGCGCCGACGAACCCTGCGCGGTGACGGAGCCCTCGGCGCAGGCGATCGGCGCCGCGTCGCCGTCGGTGCGCGGCGCGCCGCAGGCGCCCACGGCCAGCAGCAACGCCAGGGCCAGCGCGCGGAGTCTCACTGACACTCCCTCATCGGTATTCGGCGAATCGCCGGCGGACGGAGAACGGCACCAGCAGGATCACCAGGCCGAGCACGCCGACCGGGATCCAGGTCCAGCCGGTGAGCAACCGTGACGTCGTACGCAGGGCGTCGTCGAAAGCGTCCCGGCGCTCGTCGGCGATCGCGGCGACCGCGGCGTCGTAGTAGGAGAAGTCGAACACGGCGTCACCGCGGCGGATGCCGGTCAGGTAGCCGATCGCCGACGCGTCGCGGCCCTGGTCGGCCAGGGTGAGGATCCGCCCGTGCGCTTGCCGGTAGGCACGCCATCGGGTCACGACCTGATCGGTGTCGTACGGGCTGACGTCGCTCCCGGCCGCAACGGCGCGCAGCCCCGCCTCGCCGTCCAGGAAATCGGCCTTACGGTCGAAGTCGTGCTTGTAGAAGGCGAGCTTGTCGCTGATCAGGTAGCGGCTGGTGTCGGCGGCGGCGTCGTAGCTGACGGCCCGCGCCGAGGAGAGCGCCAGGAACGGCCGCAGGCTGTCGTCGCGGGCCGCGCCGAGCCGCTGCTCCTGCACGACCAGGACGGCGATGGCCGGCCCGGCCAGGGCCACGGTGAGCAGGGTGGCGACGATCAGGGCGGGGTTGAACAATCGGCGGAACCGGCGGGCCAGCCAGACCTGGAAGGCCAGAAGCAGAACCATCAGGGCGAGACCCAGAAGCGCGGCCAGGGCCACGGCCCACATCTGCGTGGTCTGTTTGGCGGCGTACGCCCGGTCGAGCCTCTGTTCGCTGAGGGTGCGGAGCCGCTCGGCTTCGGGGAGCAGGTCGAGGTGAAGCACGTTGGTGGCCTGCGTGTAGTAACCGGCGGCACCCGGACCGGCGGTCAGGGCCTGCCAGACCCGCTCGCGGTAGGTGGACAGGCCGTCCATCAGGTCGAGGACGCCGACCGAGGAGGCCATGAGCGTCTGAAGGTCGGCGTCGACCTGGCGCCCGCGCTCCCGGTAGGTGCCGAGCGCGTCGGTCTGGCTGTTGGCCAGCGACTCCTTGCCGTTGCTGAGGACCAGGCGGGCGACCTGCGCGTCCATGTCGCTGAGCGCGAAGTACAGATCGGCGGCGGTGGCGGCCTGCGGCGCGGCGTCGTCACCGATGACCCGAACCTGCTCCTGGACCCGGGCCATCAGCAGGCTGGTGCTGACGAGCAGGGCGGCCGCGGTCAGCACGATGACGGTCACCCAGCGGCGCAGGCGGGCCGGGGTTCCCGTTTTCCGAAGCCCTTCGAGAACTGCTGGCACAACGGCCACGGTAATGCACGCCAGCAATTTTCCGATCGCCGGAAGATCGAATTCCTGCCGTTTACCTCACGTCCATGAAAGGGCTCCCCGCATGTCATCTGAACCCCGCGTTCACCTGCGTAAAGCACCCTTGGCCGCGATATGCCGGAAATGGGGTTTGGACCTCGCCGAGGCCGATCCGCTGCAACATTCGATCCACGCGGTCATCCGTTTTACCCGCGCTCGAGTGGTGATCCGGCTGTCCCCCGACTCTCTTTCCGATTCCCATTTGGTACGGGTGGCAGCCGCGCTCACCGAAGCGGGCGCGCCCACCGTGCGGCTGTGGACCCCGGAACCGGCGCGGGCCGAGGGCTGGTCGGCCACCGCCTGGCACCTGCTGCCGCCCCCACCGCCGGAACGCTTCCCGGCCGCCGCCCTGGCGGAGCCGTTGCGCCGGCTGCATCGTTGCCGCTTGCCGATCGAGTTACCGCCGTGGGATCTGCCCGGCACGATTCACGCCGCTGTGAACCGCCCGTTGCCGCCGGACTGGGCCCCAGCCGCGCTCGGCCTGACAACCGAGGATCTGCGCGGTCGGCTGGCCGCTATATGCCGCGAAATTGCGGACGAGTTGGCAGCGGGCCCGACCTTCGGTGAATTAGGAGTGGGGACGGTGCATGGGGATGCGCACACCGGCAATCTGCTTCGGGATCCGGGGCGTGGGGCGGTGCTGTGCGATCTCGACACTGTGGCATGGGGGCCGCCCGAGGTCGATCTCGTGCCGGCGGCCCACGGGGTGGAGCGGTTTCGGCGTGACCCGGGTGACTATGGGCGGCTGGTGGAGGTGTACGGGTTCGACGTTCGGGATTCGCCGGCGTGGCCTGCTCTGCGGCGGCTGCGAGATCTTCAGCTGGCCGTCTACCCGCTGGCGCGGCCGCCCGCCGGTGATGAGCTGGCCCGGCGGGTGCGCACGGTTCTCGACGACGACCACGATGCGGTCTGGGCGCGCTTCGGTGGGTACGCCTGAGGGCGTACGCGTATAAACGATCTTGTGTCGCGTCGTTATCTGGTTCTTGCCATCTGCTGTTGCAGTCTGTTCATCGTCGGCATGGACAACACGATCGTGAACATCGCGCTGCCGTCGCTGCAGGACGATCTGGGCGCGTCGCTGTCGGGGCTCCAGTGGACGATCGACGCGTACACCCTGGTCCTGGCCAGTCTGCTCGTGCTGGCCGGGTCGACGGCCGACCGGATCGGGCGGCGGCGGGTGTTCCAGACCGGGCTTGCCCTGTTCACCGCGGGCTCGCTGCTGTGCAGTCTCGCCCCCAGCCTCGGATGGCTGATCGTCTTCCGGATGGTGCAGGCCGTCGGCGGCTCGATGCTCAACCCGGTCGCCATGTCGATCATCACGAACACGTTCACCGACGCCAAGGAGCGGGCCCGGGCGATCGGCGTCTGGGGCGCGGTCGTCGGGGTCAGCCTGGCCGTCGGGCCGGTGCTCGGCGGCTTCCTGGTGCACGCGATCGACTGGCGGGCGATCTTCTGGGTCAACGTGCCGGTCGGCGTGGCCGCCTTCCTGCTGGCGTGGCGGTTCGTGCCGGAATCGCGGGCGCCGCACCCGCGCCGGCTCGACCCGGTCGGCCAGGTCATCGTGTTCGTGCTGCTCGCCTCGGTCACCTACGGGATCATCGAGGGTCCCGGCGCCGGCTTCACCTCGCCGAAAATCCTCGGCTGCTTCCTGCTCGGCGCGCTCGCCCTGGCCGCACTGCTGCTCTACGAGCCGCGGCGCGCGGAACCGCTGATCGAGCTGCGCTTCTTCAAGAGCGTGCCGTTCAGCGGGGCCACCTTGATCGCGGTGTCGGCGTTCGGCTCCCTGGCCGGCTTCCTGTTCCTGAACACGCTCTACCTGCAGGACACCCGGGGCCTGTCGGCCCTGCACGCCGGCCTGTACACGCTGCCGTTCGCGGCCATGACCGTCGTCTTCTCCCCTCTCTCCGGCCGGATCGTCGGCTCGCGCGGCACCCGGCTGCCGCTGACGCTGGCCGGCGTCGCCTTCGTCGCCGGCATCCTGCCGCTGACCCAGCTGACCCCGGACACCCCGGTCTGGCTGCTGTTCGCCTGCTACGTCGTGTTCGGCTTCGGCTTCGCCATGGTCAACTCCCCGATCACCCAGACCGCCGTCTCCGGCATGCCCCGCGAGCAGGCCGGCGTGGCCGCCGCCATCGCCTCGACCAGCCGCCAGGTGGGCACCTCCCTGGGCGTGGCCGTGATCGGCGCGGTGGTGGCCGGCAGTACCGCCGGCTTCGCCGAGGCCAGCCACGCCGGCTGGTGGATCATCGTCGGCCTGGGCGTCGCCGTTCTGCTCCTCGCTCTGATCACGACGGGCCGCTGGGCCCGATCCACCACCCGGCTCACGTCCGGAACGCCCACCCACCAGACCTGACGAAGTGCCGTCTCCCCCGGGGATGCGCCCGGCTGCCATGCTGGCCCAATGAACATCATCGACGTGTTCGACCGCGTCTCCGGCGAGTACGACAGCGTCGGCGTCGACTTCTTCAAGCCGATGGCCGAAGCGGTGGTCCGGGCCGCCGCGCCGAGGCCCGGCGACCGCGTCCTCGATGTCGGGTGCGGCCGGGGTGCCGCCCTGCTGCCGGCCGCCCGGCTCGTCGGGCCGACCGGTCATGTCACGGGCATCGATCTCGCGCCCGGCATGGTGTCGCGCACCGCCGCGGCCACCGCCTCGCTGCGCAATGTGACCGTGCGGCTCGGCGACGCTCAGGACCCGGACTTCCCGGCCCGGTCCCTCGACGTCGTCACCGCCGCCATGGTGCTGTTCTTCCTGCCCGATCCGCCGGGCGCCCTGGCCACCTATCGCCGTTTCCTCAAGCCCGGCGGCCGCCTCGCCTTCAGCTCGTTCGCCGCGCCCGACCCCCGCCACCGCAACGTCATGCGCATCCTGGCCCGCATCGGCGACGATCCGCCGCCGGACCACAGCCACCACGCCATGTTCGGCTCGGTGGAATCGTTGCGCTCGGCGATGGCACAGGCCGGTTTCTCCCGTACGAAGGTGAGCGAACTCGACATCAGGAGCCACTTCCGCGACGCCGAGCAGCTGATCGGCTGGATCGGTTCGCATGCCGGGCGGCGGCTGCTCGATTCCGTACCGCCGGAACGCCGGCCCGAAGCCACCGCCGCCGTGGCCGACTATCTCGATTGGCCGACCACCTTCACCACGAGAATCCGGGTGGTGACCGGCGGCGTGTGACCGCTAAGGTCACTCTCGTGACTGCCGGGTCGGCCTCGGGCCATGACTTAGTGGGGCACCCGGCCGACGTTTGATCCGGGGGCCGCCTTCTGTTCGGTGATGAGACGTCCGTCGACACCGAGCAGAAAGCGACTCATGCCCAACCCGTACAACAAACAGATCATCGACGAGTTCCGCGCCGGCCGGGGCCAGGCCGGGCTCATCCTGCTGACCACTCGCGGCGCCCGGACCGGGGCTCAGCACACCACGCCGCTGGCCTGCCGTCCGTACGAAAGCGGCATTGTGGTCATCGCCTCCGCGGCCGGGGCGCCGAAGAACCCGGACTGGTTCCACAATGTCCTGGCCGACCCCCGGGTCAGGGTCGAGGACGGCACACGCTCCTACGACGCCGTGGCGACCCCGCTGGCCGGGGCGGACCGGGACCGCGCCTTCGCCGAGGCGGCCGCCGACGATCCGGGCTGGGCCGATTATCAGACCAAGACAACCCGGATCATCCCGGTGGTCGTACTCACCCCTGCTTGATCTTCTCGAGGTGGGCGTCGAGGGCCCGGTAGGACTCCTCGGCGCCCACCTCCATGCCGCTCTTCAGCATGCCGTCGCGGTCGTCTGGGCTGCTGAACGTGCTGGTGCAGGTGACCGTCGTGACGCCGCCGGACTCGGTGAACACGAACTTCTCGACGGCGACGTGGCCGGCCATCGGCTCGTACTCGAAGGTCCAGGTGAAGCCGTTCGGCGGGTCGATCTCGCGGACCTCGCCGCGGAACGGGTGCTCCCGGCCGTCGGCGTGCTCGACGAAGCGCCACTTGCCACCGACCGTGAAGTCGAGTTCGACGTCGAGCGGGTTGCCGCGGCCCCACCAGTGCCGCAGGTGCTCGGCCTGGGTGTGCGCGGCGTAGACGAGCTCGCGGGGGGCGGTGAACGAGCGGGACATGACGATCGTGGTGTCGGTGGGGGTCTGGACGGTGATGCTCACGATTCCTCCTGAAGGTGTTCCAGGTAGGTGTCGAGGGTGTCGTAGCGCTGCTCCCACAGCCGCCGGTACTGCTCGGCCCACTCCGCGACCGCCCGCAGCGGCGCCGGCACGATGCTGCACCGTCGCCACTGGGCCTCGCGGGTGCGCGCGATCAGGCCCGCCGCCTCCAGCACGTTCAGATGCTTGGAGATCGCCTGCGGGCTGATCGGGAACCCGGCGGCCACCTCACCGGCCGTGGCGTCCCCGGTCGCCAGCCGGGCCAGGATCGCCCGCCGCGTCGGATCGGCCAGGGCGGCGAAGACGCCGTCGATCGGGTCCGCGGTCATGATCAGCTCTACCCACTCTCTAAACCTTTCGGTTTATCAACCGATGGGTTTAGATTACGCTGCGACGGCTGTCCGTCAAGGGATCAGACACCACTGGGGTAGGTCTCCGGCTCGCGGGCGTCGATGTGGAACGGGTGCAACGGGCGTACGGCCGAGGTCTCGTCGAACCAGAGGAAGGCGTCGTAGCGGTCACCCAGCACCGACGGGACGTAGTTGGCCCAGTTGTCGCGTTCGGGGCGGTAGACGACGCCGATCGCGCGATGCGACAGCGGGTCGACGAGGAAGTCGGGGCGATCCGCGATCGGCGGGAAGACGAACAGCGCCCGCGGGGGCGCCTCCGCGTGCAGGATCTCCTCGAGCGAGCCGGACCGGCCCGGCGGCACCGGCATGACCTCCATCGGTGAGCCCCAGTCGCGGCCGGCGATCACCGTGCCCCGGTAGCTGCCGAAGCCGACCAGCGCCACCTGGTCGGCGCCGTAGCGCTCGCGGGCCAGGGAACCGATCGTCACCTCGCCGTGTGCCGCCTGGTCGGTGGCGTTGGCGTCGCCGACGTGGGTGTTGTGGGCCCAGACGACCGCCTGGGCGCCGTCGCCGTAGTGGTCGAGCAGGCGGGCCAGGGTGGCGTCCATGTGCCGGTCGCGGATGTTCCACGAGGCCGGGCCACCGGCGATCATCGACCGGTAGTAGTGCTCGGCTCCCGCCACCACCTCGGCGTTCTGCCACACCGCCAGGTCGCGGCCGCGCAAGTCGATGAGCATCCGGACGACGTCGTCCTCGCAGCAGGCGTTGACGAACCGGGTCGCCCACGCGTACGCGTGCGGGTCCTCGGCGAACGGCTCGAAGCAGCGGTAGGCGGCCAGCGCGGCCGGGACCTGGGCCGGGTCGTGCTCGCGCAGCCAGGTGAGGATCTGGCGCATCGACTCCCACAGCGAGTAGACGTCGAGCCCGTGGAAGCCGGCGCCGCGCCCGTTGTTGAGGTTGAAGGCGCGCAGCCAGAGCGCGAAGTCGGCCACCTCCTCGTTCGCCCACATCCAGGTCGGCCACCGCTCGTAACCTTTCAGCGCCTCCTCCGGCCGCGCGCTGCCGCCCCGCACGGTCGCGTCGACCCGTTCGCAGTCCGGCCAGTCGCCCTCGACCGCCACGAACGAGAAGCCGCGCTCGGCGATCAGCCGCCGGGTGAGCGCGGAGCGCCACTCGTAGTACTCGTGCGTGCCGTGGCTGGCCTCGCCGATCATCACCACCCGGGCCGAGCCGATCCGATCGATGAGGATGTCCAGATCACCCTCGTCGACCAGGGGCCGGGCGATCGCCGCCACCTCATCTCCGTACCGGTGCATGCCTTGGCGATACCCTCGCCGTTTCGCCCCATACGTCGGACATACCCGGCAGACGTACGGGCGGTGGGCGCGCACAATGCGGTGATGTCCCTCTTCGAGGCCGCCGGGGGCGCCCCGGCGATGCTGGCCCTGGCCGGTGACTTCCACCGCCGCTGCGTGGCCGACCCGGTCCTGGAACATCCGTTCTCCCGCCGGCGGCACCCCGACCATGTGCAGCGCCTGGCCCACTACTGGGGCGAGGTCTTCGGTGGCCCGCCGGTGTTCTCCACCACCTACGGCGGCCATCTCGCCCTGCTGCGGCTGCACGCCAACTCGGGCGCCGACGACGATCTGGGCGAGCGCTTCGTCGCCTGCTTCGACGCCGCCGCCGAGGCCACCATCACCGACCCGGCCGCCCGCGCGTCCATGTGCGCCTACATCCGCCACGCCACCGCCGAGGTGATGTCCTACTCTGCGGCGGACGCGGTGGTCCCCCCGACCGCCTCCATGCCCCGTTGGGATCTCGCACCATGACCTACAACTACGCGCGGGCCGGCGCGACCCGCCAGGCGATGCGCCGCGTGTGCGCGACCGCACCCGCCTCGTGGGCGTTCGCCCGGTTCCTGCATCGCATCGACCGGCCCCTGTTCCGGCTCACCGACGGCCGGCACACCTTCGCCAGCCTCGTCACCGGCCTGCCCGTCGTCATGCTCACCACGACCGGCGCCCGCAGCGGCGCCCGGCGCACCCTCCCGCTGCTCGGCCTGCCCACCTCGGAGGGCCTGGCCGTGATCGCCTCGAACTGGGGCCAGGACCGCCACCCGGCATGGCACTACAACCTGCGGGCGAACCCACACGCGACAGTCGTCGTCGACAACGAGACCCGCGAGGTCACCGCGGTCCTGGCCACCGGCGACCGCCGCGACCGCATCTGGGAGCAGGGCCTGAAGATCTACCCCGGATGGGCCCAGTACGCCCGCCGGGCCCCGAACCGCGACATGCCCGTCTACGTGCTCGAACCGGCGATCCAGCCCGAGCGGCACGGAACGGAGCACCGGTAACCTGGCCTCGTGCGAACCTTCCGTGGCGGTGCCAGCCCGGTGATGATCGGGCGCGAGAGCGAGCTGCGCCGGCTGGTGCGGCTCGCTCCGCCGGCGTCCGAGGGCGCGGCGGTCGCGGTGATCGCCGGCGAGCCCGGCATCGGCAAGACGCGGCTGGTGCACGAGGTGCTGGCCCAGGTTCCGCCCGAGACGGTGGTGCTGGTCGGACAGGCCGAACCGGGGTCGCTGTCCCGGCCGTACGAGGTGCTCCTGGACGCCATCGACGGTCGGCCCGAGGTCGACGAGGAGCAGCTGGCCGCGCTGGCCGACGCCAGCCGGAGCCCGGTCGAGCGGCTGCACACGGGGCTGGCCATCCTGGCCGACCTGATCGGGGACGCGCCGGCGGTCATCGTCTTCGAGGACCTGCACTGGGCCGACTCGGAGAGCGCGGCCCTGTTCGAGCGGATCGCCGACCAGCGCGGCCCGCGGCTGCTGATCGGTACGTACCGGCCGGACGAGGTGGACCGGCGGCAGCCGGTGGCCGGACTGCTGGCGCGGCTGGAACGGCGGCACGCGGTCACCCACGTGCGGCTGGATCGCCTGACCCCGGCCCAGACGGCGGCCCTGCTCGCCGCGGTCACCGGCGCGCCGGCGCCGTTACGGGCCGCCACGGCGCTGCATCACCGCACCGGCGGCAACCCCTTCTTCCTGGAGGAACTGCTGCGAGCCCTTCCCGGGTACGCCGTGGAGGCGCTCGTCGAGCAGCCGCTGCCGTGGAGCCTGGCCGAGGTGCTGCGCCGCCAGGTCGACGACCTGGAACCGCTCAGCCACCGGATCGTCGAGGCGGCGACCGTGCTCGGCCACCGCATCCCGTTCGACCTGCTCGCCGACGTGACCGGCGCCGGCGAGGACGAGCTCATCGCCGTGCTGCGCGACCTGGTCACCCGGGGCGTGCTGGTCGAGTCCGGTGAGG
Organism: Actinoplanes sp. NPDC048988; assembly: GCF_043197815.1. Classification (NCBI taxonomy): domain Bacteria; kingdom Bacillati; phylum Actinomycetota; class Actinomycetes; order Micromonosporales; family Micromonosporaceae; genus Actinoplanes; species Actinoplanes sp. NPDC048988. Next base: position 35,400 of record NZ_JBICTW010000013.1, read on the forward strand.
ACGAGTTCGCGTTCCGGCACGCGCTGGTCCGCGAGGCGATCGCCGACCAGATGCTCGGCCGGCAGCGGCGCCGGCTGCACGAGGCCGCGCTCGACGTGCTGCTGCGCGGCGGGACCTCCGACCCGGCCATGGTGGCCCACCACGCGCGCGGCGCCGGGCGGTACGACGACATGATCGCGGCGGCCCGCGGCGGCACCGCCCTCTATTTGTCGATCGGCTCCGCCTACCAGGCGCTGCAGCTGGCCGAGATGGGCCTGGACGAGGTGCCCGACGACACCGACCTGCTGGCCGGCGCGGCCCGGGCGTCGTGGCTGGCCGGGCTGCTGGACGACGCCCTGCGCTACGGGCGGCGCTGGCACGGCCTGGCCCCGGCCGCGACCGACCGGGCCGAGGCGCTCTACCTGCTGGTGCGCATCGCCTGGGAGTCCCGCGAATACGACCAGATGCGGGCCCTGACCGGCGACATCGAGACCCTGATCGCGCAGCTGCCGCCGGGCGCCGCCCAGGCCCGCGCGATGACGGCCATCGCCCAGTCGTCGTACCTGCGTGACGAGTTCGAGGACGCGCTGCTCTGGTGCGACCGGGCGCTGGCTCTCGCGGCCGAGTTCGACCTGCCCGCCGTACGGCTGACCGCGCTGCTGGAGAAGGGCTCGACGCTGACCGAGCGGGCACAGAGCTCGGCCGAGGGCCGGGAGATCCTGTCCGCCCTGGTCGACGAGGCCGAGAAGGCCGGCGAGTGGGTGCTGGCCGCCCGGGCCCTGAACAAGCTGGTCCAGGACGCGCCGCCCACCTCGCCTGCCGAGCACGCCGAGATCCTGGAGCGGATGCGGGTCGACGCCGAGCGGGCCGGCCTGGAGTCGCTGTCGGTGGCCACGTACTTCCAGGGCCGGGCCCGGCTGGCCATCCGGGCCGGTGACCTGCGCGCGGCCATCGCCGCGCTCGAGGAGGGCCGCGAGCAGGATCGCGGTTACCAGCGCCGCGGCCGCTGGGCCGACTTCCACGGTGTCTTCCTGGCCGGGCTCTACCTGGAGGCCGGCGAGTTCGACCGGGTCGACCAGATCATCGACGACCTGGCCACGCTGCCGAACAACCCGCCGACCACGATCCCCGGCCTCGCCTTCCACCTGGCCTGCCGCCGGCACGACCTGCCGAGGGCCGAGGCGGCCCTGAAGGAGTTGATGGCCGATCTGGCCGAGCAGAACTGGCGCAGCGGCGAGCAGGCCCACGACCTGGTCTCGGCCGCGCTGGAGCTCGGCCTGCCGGTGGACCGGCTCGACCGGACGGCCGCCGTGCTGCTCGACGCCGAGGTGTGGGACGCCTACCGGACACTGGTCGAGGCGCAGCTGGCCGAGGTGCACGGCCGGCTGGCCGAGGCCCTGGCCGGCTACGAGTCGATCACCGAGGATCCGGCGCTGGGCCCGGCGCTGCGCGGCACGATCCGGGCCGGCGCCGCGCGCTGCCTGCTGGCCCAGGACCGGCGGGCCGAGGCGACGGCGCACGTCGAGGTGGCCGCGTCCCTGCTGCGGGGGTGGGGCGGCTGGCGGGTGGCCCAGCTCGACCAGGTCCGGGCCCGGCTCGGCCTGGCCCCGGCCGACGCGCCGGAGGCCGTCACCGGTCCGGCCGCCCTGACGCCGCGCGAGCGGGAGGTGGCCGTGCTGATCAGCGACGGGCTGACGAACACCGAGCTGGCCCGGCGCCTCTACATCTCGCCCAAGACGGCGGCCGTGCACGTCTCCAGCATCCTGCGCAAGCTGGGCATCGCGTCCCGCACCGAGGTGGCCGGCGTCATCGGGCGGTGAGCGGCCGTCGTGCACCATGGCTGGTGTGTGGATCAAAGCTTGCCTCAACGGTGGCCGCCCGTCGCCGGCGCCGATCACTCCGGACGAGCTGGCCGACGCCGCTGAGAAGGCGGCCGCGGCCGGAGCCGCGGCCGTTCACGTGCACCCGCGGGACGCCGATGGGCGGGAGTCCCTGCACGGCGACGACATCGGCGCCGCCGTCACGGCGATCCGCGCGGCCTGCCCCGGGCTTCCGGTCGGGGTGTCGACGGGCATCTGGATGACCGGCGGCGATCCGCGGCGGCGGGCCGAACTGGTCGCCGGGTGGCGGGTGCGGCCCGATTTCGCCTCGGTGAACGTCCACGAGCCGGGCTTCGCCGATCTCGTACGTCTCCTCGACGGCTCCGGGGTCGGTGTCGAGGCGGGTGTCTGGTCACCGGCCGATGTGGACGCGCTCGAAGGGCTGCCGCTCCTGCGGATCCTCGTCGAGATCATCGACGTGCCGGCCGACGCGGCCGTGGCGGCGGCCGACGCCATCCTGCGGCGGGTTCCCGAGGCGCTGCTGCACGGCGAGAACGACGCCTGCTGGCCGCTCATCGCGCACGCCGGGGCTCTGGGCCTGCCCACCCGGATCGGGCTCGAGGACACCCTGACGCTGCCCGACGGCACGCCGGCGGCGGACAACGCGGCGCTCGTCCGGCGCGCCCGGACAGTGTGGACGGACGCGCGCCGGAAACACGAGAATACGTACGGTTAAAGTGCGGTATCGGTTGATCGATTCGGGCGAATGTCGCGTATCTTGATCCGGCCGGAGGGAGCAAGATGACCGATACGCCGGATCGCGAGGATCCTGTACTCGTTCGCCCGTACGTCTCGACGAGCGTGGACACCACCGAGTTCACCGCCGTCGAGGACGCGGAGAAGTGGCCCGAGCCCGGGGACGACGCCTCGACCGTTGTGCAGCCCACGGTCGAGGAGCCCGCGGAAGAGGAGAGCAAGCCGCCGAGGCGGACCGACATCCCGATTCTGCGGCTGGCCATCTTCGCCGGTGGCGCTCTGCTCGCCGCCGGCGTGGCCGCGTTCTTCGTCTTCGGCCTCGGCTCCGGCCCCGAGCTTCCGCAGCCGGGCGCCGCCCTGCCCGCGATGCCGGCCCGGGCCCCGATCCCGGACTCCTCGGTGGCCGCCGCGTCGAAGAGCGCGGCCGCCGCCTCGGCCAGCGCCAGCTCCTCGGCCAGCGCGAGCCCGTCGGCCAGCGCGAGTGCCAGCGCGAGCGTGAGCGCCACCCCCAGCATCGCGGTGAGCGGGTCCCTCCAGCCCCTGGTGCCGGGGGCGACCTCCCCGGCCGCGCCGACGTCGGCGCCGACCACGGCCCCGGCCGTCGACCGCACCGGCGCGATCACCGCCGCCAGCGGCCGCTGCCTGACCCGGGGCGGACTGTTCGGCATCGACGGCAGCCCGGTCAACGTGGCCGGCTGCGCCGGCGGCGACGCGCAGACCTTCACCCTGGCCACCGACGGCACCCTGCACGTCGACGGCAAGTGCGCCACCCCCGGCGGCGACGGGACCGTGCGAGTCGGCTCCTGCGACGGGGCGGGGTCGTGGCGTACCGGCGAAGGTGGGTCTCTGATCGCCGCCAACGGCAAGTGCCTCACCGACCCGGGCCGCTCCGGCGCCGCCACCAAGGTCACCGAGTGCGCCGGCTCCGCCGAGCAGACCTGGAGTCTGCCCTGACTAGCGCTTGCGGCTGACCGGCTTGGCCCGGTACATGGCGGCGTCGGCCTCGCGCAGCAGGCGGTCGGGGTCGGTGGAGCCGTCGCCCGAGAGGGCCACGCCGATGCTCACGCCGACCTCGATCTGCTCGCCGTCGATGCAGTAGGGCTCGCAGAGCCTGGTCGCGATGGCGTCCCGGACGACACGTTCCGCGCCCGGCTCGCGCAGGCCGTCGAGCAGCACCACGAACTCGTCGCCGCCGAGCCGGGCCACCGTGTCCGACTCGCGCAGCAGACCGGTCAGGCGGCGGGCCACCTCGATGAGCAGCACGTCGCCGGCCGCGTGGCCGAGCGAGTCGTTCACCGCCTTGAACCCGTTCAGGTCGAGCAGCAGCACGGCGAACCGGTGGTCGGGCCGGCGCTGCGACCGCAGGCCGGCCTGCTCGAGCCGGTCGGCCAGCAGCACCCGGTTGGGCAGGCCGGTCAGCGCGTCGTGCAGGGCCGCGTCGCGCAGCTTCTGCTCCTGCTCGCGCAGGGCCGCCACCATCGCGCCCCGGTCGAGGGCGGTGGCCAGCAGCGCCCCCGAGTGGTTCATGATCTCCCGGCCGGCCGGGGTGCTCTGCTGGACCGTGCCGATCGCGGCCAGCACACCCCAGTCCCGCAGGCCGCTGCGCACCGGCACCACGAAGACGATCTCGCCGGCGGCGCCGTCGGCCATCGCGAACAGGCCGGCCGGCGGGAACTCGCTGACCCGCATCTGCTCGCCGGCCCAGCCCGGCCGCCCCGGGTACTCCCCCACGACGCTCAGCTCGGTGTCGCGGGCCGGCACCGCCGAGTGGTTCCACAGCCCGAGGCAGCCGGCGGTCAGCGCGGTGCGCTGCAGCCAGGCCAGCGCGCGGGGGTCGCGCTCGTGCGCGCCGAGCAGGTCGATGCCGAGCTCGTGCTGCACGTTCAACGTCTCCTGCAGGTAGCGGACCTCGCCGAACAGCGACCGGGTCCGCTCCTCGCTGACCGGCAGCCCGATGCCGGGGCAGCCGCACGAGCCGCGCCGCACGAACGTCGTCGCGACGTACGCGCTGTCGGTGTCGTCCGGCGCGCAGACCAGCCGGTGGGCCGTCGTGCCGACATCCTCGACCGGCTGGCGGACCGTGGAGAGGCTGGGCCGCATGTAGGTGGCGTCGACGATGTCGTCGAAACCGACCACCGCCACATCGCCCGGCACCCGGTATCCGGCGCCGGCCAGGCGGCCGATCAGGCCGATGGCGTTGCGGTCGGTGCCGCAGACGACCGCGCTGACCGGCACGCCCCGGCGCAGCAGCACGTCGGCCACCACCTCGCCGCCGCTCTCGTGGTTGTCGCCCGAGTCGAACACCAGCTCCGGATCCGGTTCGATGCCGTGCGCGAGCAGGGCCTCACGGTAACCCTCGAGGCGTTCCCGCAGGTCGAAGTGGGCCAGGTGACCGGCGTAGGCGATCCGCTCGTGCCCGTGCCCGAGCAGGTGCCCGACCGCGTCGCGCAGGCCGGAGCGGTTGTCGGCCAGCACGGCCGCGCACTCGTCGAGCTTCTGCCCCACCGACACCACGGGCAGACCGGCCCGGCGGGCCCCTTTGGCGTACGAGGCGTGCAGCGCCCCCGGCAGCACGATGAGACCGTTCAGATGCTTCCAGGACACCGGCCGCCGGAAGTCCGGCAGCCCGCTGCGGTCGGCGCTGTACGAGCCGGGATCGAGCGTCTGGATGGCCATGATCCGGTCGCCGGCCGCCACGGCGGCGTCGTTCACCCCGGCGATGATCGCGCCGTAGTAGTCGCCACCGACGAAGGGCGAGAGAACCCCGAACGTACGACCCGTCACGGGCGACATGATCTCCCGGATCCGGCCCCGGTGGGTCAGACTCCCGACAAGTAGCGCCGAAGATCTTTGGTTTCCCCGCTTACCGGCCGGGCGGCCAGGATGCAGGTGTCGTCGCCCGGGTTGGCCTGGCGCAGCCGGGACAGCAGCTCGCCCAGCGGCTGGCGGGGGTTGGCCCGCACGGCCTGGTCGACCGTCCGGATCACCGTGGCCAGCCCGTCGTCGAGGCCGCGGTGGCGGTGCTCGACCAGGCCGTCGGTGTAGAGCAGCAGCAGGTCGCCCAGGCGCAGGTCGAGCCGGGCGGTCTCGTAGCGGGCGTCGTCGAGCACGCCCAGCATCGGCCCGGCCGGCCTCTCCAGCGGCGCCGTGCGGCCGTCCCGGCTCAGCAGGGGCGGCGGGTGGCCGGCCTGGGCCCAGACGATCTCCCGGCGGGCCGGGTCGTAGCGGGCGACGACAGCGGTGGCGGCCAGCTCGGGCGTCTCCCGCTCGAGGTCGCAGGTGAGCGCGTTCAGGTGGCGCAGCAGCTCGCCGGGGTCGCCGGTGGTCACGGCCAGGGCCCGCAGCGCGTGCCGGAGCTGGGCCATCGTCTTGGCGGCGCGGGTGCCGTGCCCGGCGACGTCGCCGACCGCGAGCAGCACCGAGCCGTCGCGCAGCTCGGCCGCGTGGTACCAGTCGCCGCCGACCAGGCTCTCCTCGCCGGCCGGCAGGTAGCGCAGGGCCACCTTGAGGCCGGGCAGCTCGATCGGGCCGTCCGGCAGGGGCAGGATGATGCGCTGGAGCTTGGCCGCCAGCTCGTGCTCGGCCGCCAGGTCCCGGCGCTGCTCGTCGAGCTGGCGTTCCACGTCGGCCAGGCGCTGGGCGCTGGTCTCCCGCTCGGTGATGTCCTGCACGATGCCGAAGATGCGCAGCGGCCGGCCGTCGGCGTCACGGCTGGCGTCGGCCACCGTACGCAGGAACTTGGTCCGCCCGCCGATCCGCACCCGGGTGGTCACGTCGACCCGTTCGCCGCGCTCGAAGGCGACCCGGGCCGCCTCGCGCAGCGGCTCGTCCTCGGGCACCGCGAGCGCGTCGGACTCCTCCCGGCTCAGCGGGCCCAGCCGCGGGTCGCGCTCGTAGATCCGGTAGACCTGCTCCGACCAGTAGATCTCGCCGCTGACCAGGTCCCACTCGCCCCAGCCGAGGTTGCCCAGCAGCTCGGTGCCGGCCAGCCGGTCGCTCACCCCGCCCGGCCGCTCGTCGTGCCGGGTCCAGTTCAGCAGCAGGCCCACGCCGAGCCGGTGGGCGCGCACGGTGTAGAGCCCGTCGCCGTGCCGGAACGGCCCCAGCACGGCCGGGCCACCGGCGTCGAGCACCTGCTGGTAGGCCTGCCAGCGGTCGCTCGCCAGGGCCTCGGGGAAATGCTCGGAGATGCGCAGGCCGAGCAGCTGGCTGCCGCGCAGGCCGTTCGGCGCGACCGCCTCGGGGCTGACCGCCGCCCAGACCAGATCGACCAGCCGGCCGGACGGATCGCGCTCGGGGGTCAGGAAGCAGGCCATGCCGGGCACCACGTCGAGGACCCGCTGAACCATGCCCAGCCAGGGCGCGAACCGCCGGACCGGGCCGGCCGGCGAAACCGGGGGCCGGCCGGTCTCCAGGCCGGAGATGGGCGCGGTGTCCGGGTCGGAGACGTCGAGCGAGCGGATCACCCCGCTCGCCACCTCGATCAGGTCGCGGCCCTGCTCGGCGCCCATCCGCAGCAGGTGGCGGTGGGCCTCGGCCAGGCGGCACCGGGCGCGGCCGGCCAGCAGCCCGACCGCGCGCTCGACGGTGAGCCGGCCGGCCTCGCCGGGGTCGGTGGTCACCGCGGGCCGCAAACTCTCGACCGCGGCGGCATACGCCTGTCCCACCCGATCACTCCCGTCCCGTACGACTCCGGCTTCCTGAATACGTCAGCCGGACCGGGGTCGTCATCGGCCGTTCATACGGAGCGGGCCCTCCCTGCGGCGAACAACGCCCGCCGTCACACGAATGGGGTGGGCCGAACGGTTTTCCGAGCTCGAGGAACGGTGTTCAGAGCTCGAACAGCGACCGCATGGCCTCGGTGAGACGGGCCATGCTCTGCCCGGTGACCATGCCGATACGCTCCGCACCGATGGCGGCGGGCAGGCGGCGCATCCGGTTGACGACCACGACGCCGGTGATCGGGTCCTGCTCGGTGAGGGCGACCGCGTACGGCGGAAGCTCCGTCACACCGCGCTGGCGGACGATGGGCGCGCAGAACGGTGAGGCGTTGTTCCGGTCGTTGAACGTGTCAGCGGAGAGCACGAGCACGCGGTAGCGCAGATCCGTCCGGTTGCCGATGGTCCAGATCTCGCCGCGCTTCATCGATCAGTGGGTCCCGCTCGACATGCGCTGAAGCCTACCGCCGCGCCGATCTCAGGCGGCGTCCAGCCCACGTGCCGCGCCGCCAATAAATGAGAACCGCGGAACACGGTCGAACCACCGTCGCAATTAACCCGTAAGAATGAGCGCGTGGCTAGAGCGACTGAAGGGTGTCAGTGATGACGGAGAAGGCTCAGATCGGGGTCACCGGCCTCGCGGTTATGGGGCGCAACCTGGCCCGCAACTTCGCCCGTCACGGGCACACCGTGGCGGTGCACAACCGGTCGTACAACCGCACCAAGGAACTGGTGGAGGAGTTCGGTCACGAGGGCACGTTCATCGCGTCCGAGAGCGCCGAGGACTTCGTGGCCAGCCTGGAGCGCCCGCGCCGCGTGGTGATCATGGTGAAGGCCGGCGCGCCGACCGACGCCGTGATCGACGAGTTCGCCCCTCTGCTCGAGGAGGGCGACATGCTCATCGACGCCGGCAACGCCCACTACCTGGACACCCGCCGGCGGGAGGCGGCCCTGCGCGAGCGTGGCCTGCACTTCGTCGGCACCGGCGTGTCCGGCGGCGAGGAGGGCGCCCTGCACGGCCCGAGCATCATGCCCGGCGGTTCCAAGGAGTCGTACGAGGCGCTCGGCCCGCTGCTGGAGGACATCTCGGCCAAGGTCGACGGCGAGCCGTGCTGCGTGCACGTCGGCCCGGACGGCGCCGGCCACTTCGTCAAGATGGTGCACAACGGCATCGAGTACGCCGACATGCAGCTCATCGCCGAGGCGTACGACCTGCTGCGCCGCGTCGGCGGGCACACGCCGGCCGAGATCGCCGACGTCTTCCAGGGCTGGAACGAGGGCCGGCTGGGCTCCTACCTGATCGAGATCACGGCCGAGGTGCTCAAGCAGGTCGACGCGGCCTCGGGCAAGCCGTTCGTCGACGTGGTGCTCGACCAGGCCGAGCAGAAGGGCACCGGCCGCTGGACCGTACAGGCGGCCCTTGACCTGGGTGTGCCGGTCAGCGGCATCGCCGAGTCGGTCTTCGCCCGGGCCCTGTCCGGCGGCGCCGACGTGCGCCAGGCGGCGGCCGACGCCGGCCTGCCCGGCCCGTCCGCGACCACCGGCGCCCACGCCGGTGACCTGCAGGCCGACGTCGAGCAGGCGCTGTTCGCCTCCAAGATCGTCGCCTACGCGCAGGGCTTCCAGCAGATCCAGGCGGCCAGCAAGGAGTACGGCTGGGAGATCGACCCGGGCGCGATGGCCAAGATCTGGCGGGCCGGCTGCATCATCCGGGCCAAGTTCCTCGACTTCATCAAGCAGGCGTACGACAAGTCGCCGTCGCTGGCGACGCTGCTCGTCGACCAGTACTTCCTGGACGCCGTGAGCGGCGCCCAGGACGCCTGGCGCCGGGTCGTGGCCACCGCGGCGGCGCAGGGCATCCCGGCGCCGGGCTTCTCGTCGGCGCTGGCCTACTACGACGGCCTGCGGGCCGAGCGCCTGCCGGCCGCCCTGATCCAGGGCCAGCGGGACTTCTTCGGCGCGCACACGTACCACCGCGTCGACAAGGAAGGCTCGTTCCACACGCTGTGGGCGACCGACGACCGCAAGGAAGTTTCGGCCTAGGTTTTCCACAGTTCCGCGGTCGTCCACAGCCCGCCCGCACGATCTCGCGCTTTTCGGTCAGACTGGTGCGGGACGGGGGCCCCCTTGGGAGGGCGGGCCGTGGGCGTCACGCGGCGTACATCACCGGGGCCGGCGCGTTCGCGCTCATGAGCGCGCCGGCGTCCTCGGCCGGCAGCGGCTTCGCCATGTAGAAACCCTGGCCCAGCCGGTAGCCCATCTCGCGCAGCCGTTCGAGCTGCGCCAGCGACTCGATGCCCTCGGCCACCGCCGACAGCTGCAGATACTCCGCCAGCTGGGCCACCGCCGCCGCCACCGCCAGGCGGCCCCGGTCCTCGCCGTCCGTGATGCCGTCGACGAACGATTTGTCGAGCTTCAGCACGTCCACCGGGAACGCCCGCAGCAGCGACAGCGACGACTGGCCGGTGCCGAAGTCGTCCAGCGCCAGCCGCACCCCCATCTCGTGCAGGGCGTGCAGCGTCTCGCGCACCTGGCGGCCGTCGGCCACCGACGACTCGGTCACCTCCAGCACCAGGTTCTGCGGCAGCAGCCCGGTCTCGCTGAGCACCGCCGCCACCTCGTCCACGAAGCCGGACTCGCGCAGCTGGCGCACCGCCACGTTCACGTTGATCGCCTTGATCGCCCCGTCGCCGTGCTCCCGGCGCCAGCGGGCCAGCTGCTCGCACGCCTCGCGCAGCACCCACGAGCCGAGCGGCACGATCAGCCCGGAGCGCTCGGCGACCGGGATGAAGTCGCCCGGCGAGACGAAGCCGCGCACCGGGTGCTTCCAGCGCACCAGCGCCTCGGCCCCGTGCAGCCGGCCGGTGACGATGTCGAAGACGGGCTGGTACAGCAGGTACAGCTCACGCCGGATGATGGCGTTGTGCAGTTCGCTGCCGAGCCGGGCGTGGCTGACCACGTCGGCCCGCATCTTCGGCTCGAAGCGGGTCCAGGCCGCCTTGCCGCCCTCCTTCGCCGCGTACATGGCGATGTCGGCGTTGCGCAGTACCTCGTCCGCGGTGTCGCCGGGACCGGCGATGGCGATGCCGAGGCTGGCGTGGGCCAGCAGCTGGTGTTCGCCGACCCGGAACGGCTCGGCCAGGGCGGCCAGGATGCGCCCGGCGGTGGCCTCGGCCGACGACGGCTCCTCCACGTCGAGCAGGACGGCGAACTCGTCGCCGCCGAGCCGGGCCGGCAGCTCGCCGTCGGCGCTGGTGGCCCGCAGGCGCTGGGCGATCTGGTAGAGCAGCTGGTCGCCGATGGCCGGGCCCATCGAGTCGTTGATCGTCTTGAAGTCGTCGATGTCGATCAGCAGCGCCGTCGCGGGCTGGTGGGCGGCCAGGCGTTCGGCCAGCACGGCGCTGAACCGGGTGCGGTTGGCCAGCCCGCTCAGCGGGTCGGTCATGGCCAGCCGCTCGAGCTGGGCCTGCTGTTCCTTCAGGCCGGCCAGCAGCTGGCGGTTCTCGCGCAGGCCCAGCAGCTGCCGGAGCACGACCAGGGCGGCGATCAGCACGGCGCCGACGATGACGGTCAGGTCGCGCCCGGCCATCTCCTGGGCCGACACCGCGGTGACCAGGGCGGCGGTGGCCAGCACGGCCACGAACGGCAGCAGCTCGTAGACGGACCGGCGGCCGCGCGCCTTGAGCACGGCGGTCCGCTCGATGACCCGGCGCTGGCGGAAGGCGGCCGCGGCGAAGGAGAGCGCCACCAGCGGGCTGCCCAGCACCGAGAGCACGAGCCGGGACGTGTCGTCGCCGGCGATCAGCAGCACGGCCAGGGCGACCGCCACCATCGGGGCGATGGTCAGGATCCGCAGCGACAGCGCGTCGACCGGGGCGTCGGGGCGGGCCGCCGCCTTGCCGATCACCACCAGGCAGAGCAGGCCGGCCACGCCGACCACCCCGGCCGCGGCCCGGGTGACCAGGTCGGCGCCGGGTGAGGCGTAGCTGAGCACGACGTACCAGAACACGAGCGTGCCGGCGACGGCCACGGTGGCGCCGTCGAGCAGCACCCGCGACCAGCCCAGCGCCGTGCGGTCGCCCATCGGCAGCCGCAGGAAGGCGGTCATCGCCCAGAGCACGCCGGTCAGCAGCGGCACGGCGACGTAGAGGGACATGCCCGCGTTGTTGTTGGCCAGCGCCAGGGCCGTGGACGAGCCGACCAGCAGGATGAACGCGGCGTGCCCGAGCTGGCGCCAGAACGCGCGCACCACCCGGGGCAGCACCACCGTCGAACCGAGCCGCTGCAGCGAGAAGGTGGCCGCGACCAGCGCGATCGGGCCGCCGAGGTAGCCGTAGACCACGTCCGAGGGGTCGCGCACGACCAGCCACGCGACGACCGCCAGCGTGGCGACCGCCGCGACCAGCAGCGGCGCCAGGGCGCCGCCGCCCGCGCGGATCGCGGCGGGCTTCACGGCCTCAGTCATGCGTGTCTACGGCTCCCGGATAGGCAGGTCCCTACCGCCTACCTGTCGGCCGCGAAACGCCGTTGCTGAGAAGATCAGCTCTTGAGCGCTCCGCTGACGACCGCGCGGGCCTCCTCCTGGATCTTCGCGAGGTGGTCGGGGCCCTTGAACGACTCGGCGTAGATCTTGTAGACGTCCTCGGTGCCGGAGGGGCGCGCGGCGAACCAGCCGGACGCGGTGGCCACCTTGAGGCCGCCGATGGCGGCGCCGTTGCCGGGCGCGGTGGTCAGCACGGCCGTGATCGGCTCGCCGTCGAGCTCCTTGGCCGTGACCTGCTCGGGCGAGAGTTTGGCCAGCACGGCCTTCTCCTCCCGGGTGGCCGGGGCGTCGATGCGGGCGTAGGCCGGCTCGCCGAACTTGGCGGTCAGGTCGCGGTAGTGCTCGCTGGGCGTCCGGCCGGTGACCGCGACGATCTCGGAGGCGAGCAGGTCGAGCAGGATGCCGTCCTTGTCGGTGCTCCACGGGCCGCCGTCGCGGCGCAGGAAGGAGCCGCCGGCGCTCTCCTCGCCGCCGAAGCCGATCGAGCCGTCGAGCAGGCCCGGCACGAACCACTTGAAGCCCACCGGCACCTCGTCGAGGCGGCGGCCCAGGCTCTCGGCGACCCGGTCGATCATCGAGGAGGAGACCAGGGTCTTGCCGATGGCGGCGCCCGACGGCCAGTCCTTGCGGGCGCCGAACAGGTAGTTGATCGCCACCGCCAGGTAGTGGTTGGGGTTCATCAGGCCCGCGTCGGGGGTGACGATGCCGTGCCGGTCGGCGTCGGCGTCGTTGCCGGTGGCCAGCTGGAAGCGGTCCTTCTGGGCGATCAGGGACGCCATCGCGTACGGCGACGAGCAGTCCATCCGGATCTTGCCGTCCCAGTCGAGGGTCATGAAGCCGAAGGTCGGGTCGACGTTCGGGTTCACCACGGTCAGGTCCAGGCCGTACCGCTCGCCGATCGCGCCCCAGTAGGCGACGCTGGCCCCGCCGAGCGGGTCGGCGCCGATCCGCACGCCGGCCGCGCGGATCGCCTCCATGTCGATGACGGCGCCCAGGTCACCCACGTACGAGTCGAGGAAGTCGTACGTGCCGACCTGGTCGCGGGCCTTCGCCGCGGGAATCCGGCGCACGTCCTTCAGGCCGGCGGCGATCAGGGCGTTGGCCCGGTCCTGGATCCACTTGGTGGCGTCGGTGTCGGCCGGGCCGCCGCTCGGCGGGTTGTACTTGAAGCCGCCGTCGTCCGGCGGGTTGTGCGACGGGGTCACCACGACGCCGTCGGCCAGCCCGGACGTGCGGCCCCTGTTGTAGGTGAGGATCGCGTGCGACACCGCGGGCGTCGGCGTGTAGCCGTCGCGGCTGTCGATCAGCGTGGTGACGTCGTTGGCCGCGAACACCTCGATCGCGGTGATCATCGCGGGCTCGCTGAGCGCGTGCGTGTCGCGGCCCACGAACAGCGGCCCGTCGGTGCCCTGCGCCTTGCGGTACTCCACGATCGCCTGGCTGGTGGCCGCGATGTGGTCCTCGTTGAACGCGTTCCGCAGCGACGAGCCCCGGTGCCCGGAGGTGCCGAACGTGACCCGCTCACCCACCACCTCGGGGTCCGGATGCTCGGTGTAGTAGCGGGAGACGACCTTGGGCACGTCGATCAGATCGCGCGGCTCGGCGGGCTTCCCGGCGCGGGGGTTGACGGACATGACGGTCTCCTCTTTCCTGGCGGTACGCGGACCTGGCGTGAGCGTATCCATACCGACTACCCGCGGCATCGGCCCGGTAAGCGGTTGAACCATTTCGGCCCGTTATCCGAACTACCACCTGTGAAGCGCGTGCTCCTCCTGCTCCTGGTGGCCCTCGGTGTGCTCGCAGTGCCGACCTCCCCCGCCCAGGCGCACGCGTCGCTGCTGGGTGCCGTTCCGGCGCCGGGCAGCATCGTGGGGACCTCCCCCACCGAGATCGTCGTCACCTTCAGCGAGGCGGTCACGCCGGTCGGCGGGCGCATCCAGGTGATCTCGCCCGACGGCAAGCGGATCTCCGGTGCGGCTCGGGCGACCGGCTCCACGCTGCGCATTCCCGTGCGCCGGGCCGACCAGCCGCTCGGCACGTACCTGGTCAGCTACCGGGTGATCTCGGCCGACAGCCATCCGGTGGGCGGCGCGCTGACATTCTCGGTCGGCGCGCCCTCGACGCGGCCCGCCGACCCCGGCCAGGCCGGGACCCATCGGTCGGTCACGCTGGTCACACCGGTCACGCGCTTTCTGGGGTACGCCGGTCTGACGCTCGCCGCCGGGCCCGCCCTGTTCCTGGCGGTCCTGTGGCCGCGGCGCCGCTCCCGGGCGGGTGCGATCAAGGCCGTGTACGCGGGGCTCGGGCTGATCGGGGTGGCCACGCTGGCCTCGCTGTGGGCGCAGGCGCCGGCGAGCAGCGGCGCCGCCCTGTGGGACGTCTCCGGCCGCGAGCTGGGCGAGGTGCTGTCCAGCTCGTACGGCGTGACCCTGCTGGCCCGGATCGGCGTGCTGGCCGTGATCGCGGGCCTGCTGCCGCCGGTGCTGCGCGGCGGCGCGGGCCGGCTCCGTTCACTGGCCGTCGTGCTGCTGGCGCTGGCCGGGATGACGACGTGGCCGCTGACCGGGCACGCGGCCGCCTCCCCGCTGGCCGGGGTGATCGTCGCGTCCGACGTGGTGCACATCGCGGCCATGGCGGTGTGGCTGGGCGGGCTGGTCACGCTCACCGTCTTCCTGCTGCGCCGCACCGATCCGCGGGTGCTGGGCGTGGTGCTGCCGGTCTGGTCGCGCTGGGCCGCGCTGGCCGTGGTGTGGCTGGTGGCCGGCGGGGTGGTGCAGGCGGTGGTCCAGGTGGGCTCGGCCGGCGCGCTCTGGCAGACCGGGTACGGGCGGCTGCTGCTGGCCAAGGTGGCCGTGCTCGCGGTGACGCTGGCGTTCGCGTGGTTCGCCCGCAGGCTGGTGCACCGCGCGCCCGGCGCGGCCGGGCTGCGCCGCACGGTCGGCGTCGAGGTGCTGGCCACGGTCGTGATCCTCGGCCTGAGCTCGGTGCTGGTGCAGGTCAACCCGGGGCGCAGCGCGGCCGTCGACCAGGGCGCCGTCCGCGAGGAGGGCGTGTCGCAGACGCTGACCTCACCGCTCTACACGCTGCAGTTCAACATCTACCCGGTCGAGATCGGCGACAACAACACGATCCACGCGTTCGTCTACACGCCGGCCGGGGCGCCGCTGCCGGCCGACGAGTGGAGCGTCACCTCCCGGCTGCTCGACCACGACGTCGAGCCGGTCACGCAGCCGCTGCTCGGCCTGATCCCCCGGCACCACGCGGTCGGGGCCGTCGCCTTCCCGTTCCCGGGCACGTACGAGATCAAGTTCACCGTCCGTATCGGCGAGCTCGACCAAGCGACGGTGAAGACGACCGTCGCCGTTCCGGCCGGTTCCGTTCCCGCGTCCAGGTGACTTTCACGCGCTGATTGGGCAGTACCTCGGCTACGCCCTCAGCGGCCGGAAGCGGGGAGGAACCAGTGCATGTGTCCGTGGTGGATAACTCCGACGAGTCGGTGGTCATCACCGTGCGGGGAGATCTCGACATCGACAGCAACACCGTCCTGACCACCACACTCGACCAGGTGCTCGACCGGCCGGCCCCGATGGTGATCGTCGACCTGTCCGGGGTCGGATTCTGCGACTCGACCGGGCTGAGCGCGCTGGTCGTCGGCCACAACCGGGCCCGGGCCGACGGCGGCTGGCTGCGGCTGGCCGCGCCCAGTGAATTCCTCGGGCGGCTGCTGGAGACGGTCGGGCTGACCCCGCGCATCTCGGTCTATCCGACAGTGGCCGACGCGCTGGCCGACCGCAACCCGGACTAACCTTCCTGCGTGCTGATCCTCCTGCCGCCGTCCGAGGGCAAGACCCCCGCCACCTCCGGTTCTCCCGTCGACCCGTCCGGGCACTGGCTGCCGTCGCTGGCGCCGGCCCGCAAGCGGGTGCTGTCGCGGCTGGTGGCGATGTGCAAGCGGACGAGCGCCCGGTCGGTGGCCGAGTCCCTGGCCACGCTGGGGCTGAGCGCGGGGCAGACGTCCGAGATCGCGCTGAACGCGGCGCTGCTGGAGGCACCGGCGGCGCCGGCGGCCTCGATCTACAGCGGGGTGCTGTACGAGGCTCTGGACGCCCCGTCGCTGGCGCCGGCGGCCCGGTCGTGGCTCGACGAGCGGGCGGTCGTCTTCTCCGGGCTGTGGGGTGTGGTGCGCCTGGACGACCGGATCCCGGCCTACCGCTGCCCGGTCGGGGTGACGCTGCCGTCGGTGGGCGGGCTGACCGCGTACTGGAAGAAGGTCCTGCCGAAGGCGCTCGATCCGCTCGCGGGGCCCATTCTGGACCTGCGCTCGGGCGCGTACGGGGCGATGTGGACCCCGGGGGCCGACGCGGCGACGGTCCGGGTGCTGCACGAGCGGGTGGTGGACGGGGTGGCCAAGCGCTCGGTGGTGAGCCACTTCAACAAGGCGACCAAGGGCCGCATCGTCCGCTCCCTGGCCGAGGCCGGCGTGACCCCGGCGTCGACCGGCGAGCTGATCGGAGCGCTCCGTGACCTGAAGTACCGGGTCGAGGAGCACCCAGCTTCGGCCGGGAAGCCCCGCCAACTCGACGTGGTGGTCGAGGCGCTCTGACCGCGCTCGGTTGTGACTTTGCCTTGACCGCGACCCGGCGAACCGGCCGGAAGCCGGTGAGGAGGGTGAGTTGCACCCAGCCGGTCGCTACGGCGGGTTCCGCCCGGATTTGACGGAACCCGCTGATCCCGTATCGCTGAATGTCTTATTGCGCCGCGAGGATGTCCACGACGAAGCGAAGGTCCTTGCCCTGCTCGGGGTAGGCGAGCGCGTTGGGCACGTCGATCTGGATGCGGCTGCCGACCTTCTGCCCGGGAATGCCCTGGTCCCAGCCCTTGATGACGCGGCCGACACCGATCGGCGCGTCGAACGGCGCGCCGCGTGACCACGACGAGTCGACCACCTGACCGGTGGCGTAGTCGACCAGCTTGTAGTTGGCGGTGATGGTCTGCCCGCTCTTCACGGCGGGGCCGGTGCCGGGGACCAGCACGGTGACGTTGAGCTTGGAAAGCTTGCCTTCGCCGGCCTTGACCTCGGGCTCCTTGGCCAGCGCGGCCGGCGTCTCGACCTGAGCGGCGGTCGGCGCGGGCGGGGCCGCCTCGGTGGGCGCGGCCTCGGTGGGCGCGGCCTCCGCCGGCGCGGCCGCCGAGGTGGGAGCGGCGGCCGCGGGCTGGGCGCTGTTCTTGTCGTCGTCGCCGGAGCGCACGGTCACGAAGACGGCGACGAGCACCGCGATCACGGCGACACCGGCCACGGCACCGCCGATGGCCTGGCTGCGCCGTTTCTTCGAGTCGGTGTTGACGGGGCGAGCGGTCTGGGAACTCATATGTCGTCGACTCTCCTGTATCACGCCGGTCCGGAAACTTCGGACACGATACGCGCTTCACGCGAACACGCCGCGTGAAACCTCCTCCGAACCGCCGAGGGGGGTGATCCCCCGTCCGGACGGTCACGCATCCCGCTCTTCACCGTCACACGGCGAAGTGAGATCGTGTGCGTCTGTTAAGGCACCTCCCCAATCCCCCTGATGGAGTTCCGCTTGTCCCCGCGCCGACGCCCGACGGGCCATCGGGCCGTTTCCCGACGGCGGGACGACGCGCCGCCGCTGGACGGTCTCGACACCGGCGGGCGCCGCAAGGAGGTGCTGTCCTCGGCCGCGGTGATCCTGGCCGGTGTGCTGCTGGTCATCGGGTTCGGCTTCGTGGCCACCCGGGCGATGGTGCACAGGGACGAGGCGCTGCCGCCGGTCGACCCGCCGGCGCCGGCGCTGGGCGACCTGACGCTGCCCTCGGCCGGCTCGCCCGGCCTGATCCCGCTGGGCAGCGCGTCGCCGTCACCGTCGCCGACGCCGCCCAAGTCGCCGGTGTTCCGCAGCCCCACGCCCGACCCGGGCCGCGTCGTGATCACGCAGGCCGACGTGCCGGCGGCGGTCGACCTGTCGGCCGAGGGCGCGGCCGACTGGGTGCATTGGGGATTGAACGGGACGTTCTCCCTGGAACGGGCGGCCGGGGGCGGCTTCAAGATCCTGGAGGGGGCGCCGACCGCGCCGCGGTTCCGCCACGAGCTGAGCCCGCAGCGGTTCAGCTGGGCCGGTGGCAGCCCGGTGGCGGCCAGCACGGGCACGAACACCGGCATCCGCACCTGCGGAAAGGACAACGGCTTCACCCTCTCGGTGCCGGCCGGTCCGGACACGAGAACCTTGCGGCTGTACGTGGGTTCGCTCGCGGCCCGCGGAAAATTGACCGCCCGGCTCTCCACGGGCACGGCCGGCGGCTCTATCGTGCTCGATCAGCGCACCGGAACGCTGCGGACGGCGGTGCTGACCGTGGCGTACCACGCACCGAAGAACGGGCAGGTGCGGTTGAGCTGGACCACCGACGCGACCTACGGCAAGGGGTGCGGCGGGGTGGCCCTGGAAGCGGCGACGCTTCGATGACGTGCTTGCATATCGGGCCGGCCGGGAAGCGCCGGCCGTAGGCGACAAAAGGGGTTACTAGGTGTTCGCGGGCTTTGGATCGTGGGTGGCCCGCTTCCGGTGGCCGGTGCTGGCCGTCGCGCTCGTCGCGGTGATCAGTGCGGGCGTCTGGGGGCTCGGTGTCTTCGGGCAGGTGTCCGAGGGCGGCTACAACGACCCGAACAGTGAGTCCTCCCGGGCCGCCGAGGCGGTCACGGAGGCGTTCGGTGCGCGGGGCGGTGACCTCGTCGTGATCTACACCCCCACCAAGGGCAAGATCGACGACGCCGCGCTCGGCAAGCGGGTCCGCGAGCGGCTGGCCGCGCTGCCCAAGTCGGCGGTGACCGGCTCGACGTCGTACTGGCAGACGCGCAGCCCGCAGTACGCGGCCAAGGACAAGTCCAGCGCCGTCGCCGTGGTCACCCTGGCCGGCGCCGACGACGGGGCCAAGCTCGACGCGTACCGCGAGATCGACGACAAGTTCGCCGTCGAGGGCGCGAAGGTCCAGCTCGCCGGCACGGCCGTGCTGGCCGACGCGTCCACCACGCGCTCCACGTCCGACCTGGGCAAGGCCGAGGCCATCTCGCTGCCGATCACCCTGATCCTGCTGCTGTTCATCTTCGGCTCGCTGGTCGCGGCGGCCCTGCCGGTGCTGGTCGGCGGCGCGGCGGTGCTGGGCTCGCTCGGCATCCTGCACGCCATCGCCGCGCACCACGAGGTCAACTCGTTCGCGGTGAACGTGGCCTCGCTGCTCGGCCTGGGCATGGCCATCGACTACGGCCTGTTCATGGTCGGCCGGTTCCGCGAGGAACAGGCGGCCGGGCGCTCACCGGCCGAGGCGGTGCGGCGCACGGTGGCGACGGCCGGGCGCACGGTGCTCTTCTCGGCCACCCTGCTGATGATCGCGCTGGCCGGGCTGCTGCTGTTCCCGCAGGGCTTCCTCAATTCCCTGGCGTACGGCGGTCTGGCCGCCGTCGGCCTGGCCGCGCTCCTGTCGCTGACCCTGCTGCCGGCGGTCCTGGCGGTGCTCGGGCCGCGCGTCGACAAGCTGCCGGTCCGCCTGCCCTTCTCGGGCGGCGACCCCGACAAGTCGTTCTGGGCCCGGCTGGCCACCGGCGTGCTGCGCCGCCCGGTCGTGGTCGCGGTGCCGATCCTGGCCGGTCTGCTGCTGCTCGCCCTGCCGATCGGCGGCGTCCGCTTCGGCGAGGCCGACGAGCGCACCCTGCCGGCCGGCGACTCGGCCCGCCAGGCGATCGAAACCCTCCAGGCCAGCTACCCGCAGTTCGCCGGCGACGGCGTGCAGATCGTGCTGCGCGGCACCGGCGACACTTCCAAGTTCGCGGTCCAGCTCCGCCAGATCCCGGGCATCGCGCAGCTCACCCCGGCCCAGCGGGCGAAGAACACGACGGTCTTCACGGCCACCCTGTCGTCGACCGACCCGTTCAGCACCGAGCCGCGCGACGTGGTCGACAGCATCCGGGCGCTGCCGGTCCCGGCCGGGGTGGAGCTGCTGGTCGGCGGCACGACCGCCCGCAACATCGACAGCCTCCAGGCCACCGCCGACAAGCTGCCGCTGATGGTCGGCCTGCTGGTCGGGGCCACCCTGATCCTGATGTTCCTCGCCTTCGGCTCGATCCTGCTGCCGATCAAGGCGGTGCTGATGAGCGCGCTCAGCCTGAGCGCCACCTTCGGCGTCCTCGTCTGGATCTTCCAGGACGGCCACCTGGCCGGCCTGCTGAACGTGACACCGGCCCCGCTCGAGGCGGGCATCGTGGTCCTGATGGCGGCCGTGGTGTTCGGCCTGTCCACCGACTACGAGGTGTTCCTGCTCTCCCGCATGGTCGAGGCCCGCACCCAGGGGGCGACCTCGAAGGAGGCGGTCACGACCGGCCTGGCCCGCACCGGCCGCGTCATCAGCGCCGCCGCCCTGCTGCTGATCGTGGTCACCGGCGCCTTCGCCCTCTCCTCGGTCACCACCATGCGCTTCGTCGGCGTCGGCATGATCGTCGCCCTGGTCCTGGACGCCACGGTCGTCCGCATGCTTCTGGTGCCGGCCGTCCTGGGCCTGCTGGGCAACGCGGCCTGGTGGGCCCCCGGCCCCCTGAAGCGCCTCCAGGAGCGAGCCGGCCTGTCCGAACACGCGGGCGAACTCCCGACGGGCCGCCACGCCGCGACGGACGACACCCAGGTGCTGGCCCTGCCGGCCGGCCCGGCCCCGACCTGGCTGACCCCGTTCTTCGACGAGCCGCGGGCCCTGCCCGGCGCCTCCTCGCCGTACGCGCTCCCGTCCGGCGCCCCCTCCACCCCCACCTCCACCTCCACCGACGCCGCCGCCACCCAGGTCTTCCCCCGCGTCACCGACGACGAGCCCATCGACGCCGAGATCATCCCCGACCTCCCGCCCACCGAGCCCGAACCGGCCGCCGCTTCGCCCTCCGCCACCGCGTCCGACGCGACCGCTGTGGTCGCCGACCTCGGCACGGACGACCGCACGGCCGCCTACCCGGTGATCGGCGCCGGCAGCGTCGCCTCCCCTTCCGACATTTCCCCTGACCCTTCCCCGTCCGACGTTTCCGAGCCTGACGCTTCCCCGTCCGACGCTTCCTCGTCCGATGCTTCCTCGTCCGATGCTTCCTCGTCCGATGCTTCCGGGCCGGACGCTTCCCCGTCCGACGCTTCCTCCGAAGCCGGCACCGGCACCGCCGCTACCGAGTCCGACGCCGCCGGCCCCTCGGCGGACGCGTCGTCACCGGCCGAGGCCCCGTCGGCCGTCGAGGAGGCGCCCTCGTCCCCGGTTCCCGCCCCGGCCGACACCGCCCTCGAGCAGCCCTCGGCCGACTCGGTCGAGGCCAGGCTGGTCGAGGCCGCGGCCGCCGAGGCCGTCCGCGCCGGCATCGAACGCGCCGAGGCCGAGATGGCCGCCGACGAGGCCGACGCCGCCTACGCCCACGCCCCCGACCCGGTCTCCGTCGAGTCGACCACCGACACCACCTCCGACCCCGACGACGACATCATCGACGCCGAGATCATCGAGGACGACGACCTCCCCCACGGCTCGGTCTACCCCAGCTCGACCGGCTTCCTCCTGCCGTCCGAGCCCTCGAACGGCTCCACCTACAGCAGCAGCAACTACACCGACTACTCGGCACCCGACGAGTTCTTCTTCACCTCTTCCACAAGCACTTTCACCAGCGCTTTCGCCCTACCGGCCGAACCCGACCCGGTAGATACCTCAGCACCCACCCCGTTCTTCGGCGACCGCCCCGAGGCCCCCACCTTCTACCGCGAGCCGCTGGCCCTCCCCCCGATCCCCCCGGCCACCGGCACCGGCACCGACACCGACTTCGAACGCACCCGAGCGCTGACCCCCGCCGACCTCGAAGCGGCCCGCACCACAACCCCGCCCCCCGACGACCCCGGGCTCGACGTCACCAGCCGCTTCGAGGCCCCCGACCTCGAAGCGACAACCCGCTTCACCGCCCCCGACCTGACCTCGACCCGCCGCATCCCCGCCGCGCAGATCGAAGAAGCCCGGCAGCAGGACCCCACCCCCGCCGAGCCCACGCTCCTTTCGAAGCGCCCGGCCACACCCCCCGAAGCCACCCCCACGACGCCCACCCTGTCCACCCCTTTGCCGCGCCGCCAGCCTCTCCCCGACCCAGAGCCCACACCCGCGGCCGAAGCCTCACCCACGGCCCCCGCACCGACTCCGCCATCGGTAGCCCCGGCCCAAACGCCTGTCGCCGCCGAAACACCGACCTCGACGCCCCTCACGGCCGAAACACCTTCGGTCACTCCGGCCCAGGCGCCATCCGCGACCGGAACGCCCACGACGACCCCCACCCGGCCGCCACTCGCCGCCGGAACGCCGTCGAGGAGCCCGGCCCGGACGCCTCTCGCGGCCGAGACGCCTTCGGTGGCCGCGGCCGAGGCGCCACTGGCCGGCGAGACACCTTCGGTGGCCGGGGCCGAGGCGCCACTCGCCGCCGAGACACCTTCGGTGACCCCGGTCGAGGCGCCAGTCGCCGCCGAGAACGCGGTCCCGCTTGAGGCTGAAGCCGCGCCGGCGGAAGCCGCTCCCCTGCCGCGACGGCGGACGTTGGCCGATGTCGACCCGTTCCGCGCCAACCCGGAGCCTCTGCCGCAGCGCGCGTTCCAGGCCGACCCGTTGCCCCGTCGTCAGCCGTCCGAGGCGGATCCGTTCCGAGCCAACCTCGACCGGCCGCTTCCGCAGCGCCCGGCCCAGCCCGAACCGCCCGCCGCGAGTTCGGTCCCAGCCGAACCGAAGGCGTCGGCCTTCCCCGCCCTCCCGGCCCTACCGTTCAGCCGCGGCGACCGGCCGACAGACCTGAGCAGTTACCTCCCCCAGCGCCGCGCCGACATCCCGGCCCAGCGCCGCCCCGAGGAACCCGCCCAGCCGACGCGGCTCACTGAGCCGCAGCCCTCGGCCTCCGCCCGGCCGGCCGAGCCGGCTCGGCCCGCCCGGCCCATGCCGTCCGCCCAGCCCACGCAGCCCGCTGAGGCGCAATTCGGCCAGCCCACACCGCCCGCCCAGCAGACGCAGCCCGCTGAGGCGCAATTCGGCCAGCCCACGGTGTCCACGCAGCCGACGCCGCCCACCGAAACCGCAGTGCCGACGCAGCGCACGCTGCCCACCCAGCCGGTGCCGGCCGTCCAGCCCGCCGTGCCTGTCCAGCCCGCTGTGCCTGTCCAGCCCGCTGCCGGGCGGCGGCCGGCCTCGCTTGCGGATCAGCCTCTGCCGCACCGTTCGGGGCGTAACGAGGCTTCCGTCTCCGAGGCGGGCGCCGGTGCCATGCCCGAGTTGCCGTCGTTCCCGGCGCCCCGGGCGCTGCCTCCGGGGCCTGGGCGCCGGCCCGCGGATCTCGGCGACCACCTTCGGGAGACCCGGCCGGCCGATCTGGCGCAGTACAGCCGTACCCGCCCGCCGGCCGACCGTCCCAGGGCCGCCGCGACCGACGAGGACCCGAACGCCGGTCGCCGGCCCGAGACGCTGGCCGAGGTCAAGCCCACCCGCCGCCCGGCCAGCCTCGCCGACCAGGTGCCGGCCCGTCCCCGACCCGCCGGCACCGACGACCCGGAAGCCGCCAACTGACCACGCCACACAGGCGAGCCGGCGCCTTGGCACCGGCTCGCCTGTGTGGCGAACCCGGCCACCGGCGAGACGACCCTCTACGACCTCGACCACGACGCCTGGGTCGACCCGCTGCTGATCACCGCCAAGGGCGCTCCGGCGACCCTGGGCCGCGGCGAGGACGAACGCGACTACCCGGCCGCCGCGCAGATGCCGCACACCCTCGGCACCGACACGACCCGGCTGCTGATCGAAGAGGCGACGGGCGGCGATGGCCGGGACGGCCGGTCAGCTGAGGGACAGCAGGCGGCCCACGTTCTCCGGTGCGAAGAACTCCACCGGGGACGTTGTGCCCGCGTTGAGGCGGGCGAAGGCGTCCTGACCCTCCTGGCTGCCGGCGAGCGCCGACATCAGCTGGACCGTCTGCTCGTCCGGCGGCTGGAGCGAGGCGATGCCCAGGGTCATCTGGTAGACCGGCATGGCGCGGGCGTCGCGCTGGGACTGGTAACCGGACATGGCTTCGTCGTACGGCTTCGTGCCGTTCAGCGCCGTGTCGAGCGCCCCGGCCAGGTTCTCGGCGTCGAGGAACGCGTCGGTGATGCCCTGCGCGGTGATGAAGTCGCGGTTGTATCCGGCGTCGCCGACCAGCGCCCAGCCGGGCCCGGACGGCGTACGGAAATAGTTCGGCACCGCCATGCCGGAGATGCGCTCCTCGCGTTTGGCGTCGCGGATCCGCTCGGCGAACGACGGCGACAACGCGAACGTCTCCATCAGCGTGCCCTCGACGTCGTCGCGGTGCTGGGCCATCTCGGCGTGTGGCCAGCCGCCGATGACCAGTGTCAGGCCGTCGTTCGTCGGGCACACCGCCCAGCCGCGCCCGGGGCGGCTGTACGCCTCGAAGGTGTCGGTCGGAAGGTTGCTCCAGTACGAGTAGTAGCCCACCGTCAGCGGCGGCCGCTGTTCGTACTCGGCCGCGCCGACCGTCTTGGCGACCACCGAGTTGCGCCCGTCCGCGCCGACCACCACGCGGGCCCGCTCGGTCACCGGCGCCCCGCTCGCGGAACGCCCGCGGATGCCGGTCACCCGGCCGTCCGTGACCAGCACCTCGTCGACCGTGAAGTCTTGCCGCACCTCGGCTCCGGCGCCGGCCGCGGCGTCGATCAGGATCTTGTCGAGGAGCGTGCGGCGGGGCGCGTAGGCGTACGGCGACTCGGCGCTGCCCGGCGCGCCGGCCAGGGTGAGCGGCCCGAAGTCGAACGAGTACCGGCCCACCGGCGGGCATCCGGTCGCCGCCACCTGGTCGAGCAGCCCCCAGCGCTGGAGCGCGGCCGCGCCCGGCGGGTGGATGACGTGCGTCGACACCGTGTCGCTGGGGAAGGTGGCCCGGTCGACCAGGAGCGTGCGGTAACCCCGGCGGGCCAGCAGCATCGCGAGGGGGGACCCGGCGCAGCGGGCTCCGACCACGATGACGTCGTACGTCGTATCGGTCATCAGGCCATAGTGGAAGATGACGCCGGTCAGCGGAAGACCAGTCCCCCGCCGACTTCGATCACCTGGCCGGTGAGCGCGGCCGAGCCGTCGGAGACCAGCAGCCGTACCGTCTCGACCAGATCCTCCGGCACGATGGGGCGGGGCACCGCCTGCCGGGCCAGCAGCGGCGAGTGCGCCTCCTGGTCGTGGCCCTTGGCCAGTTCGGCCTCACCTTCGGTGCGGATCGCGCCGGGCGACAGGGCGTTGACCGTGACGCCGTGCGGGCCGAGGGCGTGGGCGAGCGACCGGGTCAGCCCGATCAGCGCGGCCTTGCTGGAGACGTACGCCGGTCCGGACGGCCCGCCCATCACGACGGTCGGCGAGACCACGTTGACGATGCGGCCCCAGCCCCGGGCGGCCATGCCTTCGCTGAGCGCCTGAGCCAGCAGCATCGGCGCGGTCACGTTCACCGCGAAGGTCTGCGACCACTCATCGTACGACAAATCGGGAAAATTGATGTTTGAGGCGCGGGCCGCGTTGTTGATCAGGATGTCGACCGGCCCGGCCTCGGCGGCCAGCGAGCGAACAGCCACCGGATCGGTCAGATCCGCCTCGAGCAGGGAAGCCGCGGCACCCCGGTCGCGGCAAAGAGCAGCGACGCCGGAAGCCTCCGCGGCGGCGCCCAGATGATGCAGCAGCAGGGTGTCCCCGGGACTAGCCAGCCCGGCGGCGATGGCCGCGCCGATCCCCCGCCGTGCCCCGGTGATCAAAATCCGCATGCCGCCCACCCTATGCGGCGGTCAGCGCGGGTGACATCGCCGGCGCCGGGCGCGTCGACAGCCAGCAGCCGGCCGCCACCAGGGCGAACCCGGCGATCGTGCTCACGCCCAGGTGCTCGTTCAGCAGGATCACGCCGAGAAGGACGGCCACGACCGGATTGACGTACGTGACCAGACCCGCCCGCGTCGACCCGACGAGCCCGATCAGCTGGTAGAAGGCGAGCAGGGCCACCGCCGTACACAAGAGGCCCAGCACCACCAGCGAAGCCCACGCCGAGCCGGAGACCGGCGAAGCCGGCCGGGCGAACGCCGCGAAGGGCGCCAGGACGAGCGCGCTGATCCCCGTCGTCGCGCCGGTCAGGGCCTCGGTCGGCACGTCGCTCAGCTTGCGCTGCACCAGCATCGTCGCCACCGCGTAGCTGACCGTCGCCACCAGCACCATGCCGGCGCCGATCAGGCCCCAGCGGTCGCCCGACAGGTCGAGGCCGACCAGCAGGGCCACCCCGCCGAAACCGAGGGCCAGGCCGGTGATCCGGATTGGGCTGAGCGGCTCCCGGCGCGCCATCAGCAGCGCGATGACGACCGGCTCGATCGCGATGAGCAGGCCGGTCAGGGACGAGCTGATGTGCGTCTCGCCGTAAGTGATCAGCAGGAACGGCCCGGTGATGTGCACGAACGACAGCAGCACGACCGGGCCGAGATGCCCGCGCAGGCGGCTCAGCGTGCCCCGGGCGGCCGCGATCGGCAGCAGGATCACCGCGGCGATGGCGATGCGCCCGGCCACCACCAGCACCGGTGAGAGGTCCTCGATGGCGACCTTGATGAGGAAGTACGGGATACCCCAGAGCAGGGAAACGAGCAGGAAGAGAAGCCAGGCGCGACGATTCACACCCCGAGCCTTGTCGCCTACGGTGGTAAGCGGTAGTACCTACGTGCTGATGCGGTGATTAGGAATTCTTACTGTTTCGTCGAGTCAAGGGCGGCGGCGGGGAGGTTGGACGGGATGATCGAGGTACGGCGGCTCGAGATCCTGCGTGAAGTGGCTCGCCTCGGCAGCTTCAACCGCGCGGCCGCCGCCCTGCGGATCACCCCCTCGGCTGTGTCGCAGCAGATCAGCGCCCTGGAACGCTCCCTCGGCACGGTCGTGGCGACCCGGAGCACGCGCGGCGTCGAGCTCACCGACGCCGGCCGGGTGCTGGTCGACGCCGGTGACGCCATCGCGGCCGAACTGGCCAGCGCCGAACACGAGATCGGCCGGCTCGCCCAGGACGGCACCGGCACGCTCACCGTCGCCACCTTCACCAGCGGCGGCCAGCGGCTCCTGCCGGCCGCCCTGACCCGGTTCGCCCGAGAACGGCCCGGCGTCGAACTGGCCGTCCTCGAGAACGAGCCGGAGGACGCGATCCCGCTGGTCCGCGAGGGCGCGGCCGACCTCGCGCTGGTCTACCACTACGACGGGCCGCCGCCACAGCCGGCCGGGCTGTGCTTCACCCCGCTCATGGACGACCCCATGTGGATCGCGGTGCCCGACGATCATCAGTTGGCCGGCCGGGACGCCGTCACCATCGCCGACCTGGCCGGCGAGCGCTGGGTGCACGGCTGCCTGGTCGTCGGCGACCTGCTCGGGCATTACGCGGCCATGGCCGGCTACGAGCCCAAGGTGGCCTGCCGCGGCACCGACTACGTCTTCGCGCAGTCGCTCGTGCGGGCCGGCGTCGGCATCAGCATGATTCCCCGGGTGGCGCTGACCAGCGGCGTGACCACCGTCGCGCTCCGGCCGCCCTGCCCCACCCGCTACATCGGCATCGTGATGCCGAAACGCCGTCCCAACCCTCTCGCCGAAATCCTGGCCGAGGCCCTTGAGAAGACGGTCGCCGCACTCGATAAGTAGAGTGGTTCACCGCAAGTTTCACCTCGAGGGATAAGGGCAGTATGTCGGAGAAAAGGGTCGATCCCGAGCGCTTGGCGCTCTGCCTCGAGGTGCTCGCCGAGGTCGAGTCCCTGCCCGTGGAGCATCCCGACGCCGTGGCCGTACGCCGCGCCACCGCGGGTATCTACAAGACGGCCAAGATGCAGCGCCGCCGCGACCGCCGCGACGCCATCCTGTCGAACGACCGCGCCGTGACCGCGTCGACCGCCACCGGCGCCCCCGGCCGCATCGACGACGAGACCGCCGGCATCCCGCTCAAGAGCACCACCCGGGCCGCCGTGGCCGGGGTGCTGCGCCAGGCCCGCGGCTGCTACATCTGCAAGCAGCGCTACACCCAGGTCGACGCCTTCTACCACCAGCTGTGCCCGTCCTGCGCCGAGAAGAACCACGACCGCCGCGACGCCCGCACCGACCTGACCGGCCGCCGCGCCCTGCTCACCGGCGGCCGCGCCAAGATCGGCATGTACATCGCCCTGCGCCTGCTGCGCGACGGCGCCGACCTGACGATCACCACCCGGTTCCCGCACGACGCCGTCCGCCGCTTCAAGGCCATGCCGGACAGCGCCGACTGGCTCAAGCGCCTGCATGTGGTCGGCATCGACCTGCGCGACCCGGCCCAGGTGGTCGCCCTGGCCGACTCGGTCGCGGCCCGCGGTCCGCTCGACATTCTGATCAACAACGCGGCCCAGACCGTACGGCGTACGCCCGGCTCCTATGCCGCCATCTCCGCCGCCGAGAAGGAGCCGCTGCCCTCCGGCGACCTGCCCCAGCTCGAGTACTTCGGCGGCGCCGGCACCTCGCCGGCCGCGGTCCTGACCACCGGCGCGTCCGCCGTCCTGAGCCCCGACGAGATCACCTCGCTGGCCCTGACCGCCCGCTCGGTGGCCATCGACGCCGGCGGCCTGGTCCCCGACACCACGTCGACGAACAGCTGGAGCGACCGGGTCCACGAGGTCGACGCGCTGGAGCTCCTGGAAGTTCAGCTCTGCAACGTCACGGCCCCGTTCATCCTGGTCAGCCGCCTGCGCGAGTCGATGGTCCAGTCACCGTTCCCGCGCCGCTACGTGGTGAACGTCTCGGCCATGGAGGGCGTCTTCAACCGCGGCTACAAGGGCGCCGGCCACCCGCACACGAACATGGCCAAGGCCGCCCTGAACATGCTCACCCGGACCAGCGCGGCCGACCTGTTCGCCGACGACATCCTGATGACCAGCGTCGACACCGGCTGGATCACCGACGAGCGCCCCCACCCGACCAAGATGCGCCTGCACGAGGAGGGCTTCCACGCCCCGCTCGACCTGGTCGACGGCGCCGCCCGCGTCTACGACCCGATCGTCCGGGGCGAGCTGGGCGAGGACGTCTACGGGTGCTTCCTCAAGGACTACGAGCCGATGCCTTGGTGAGTACGTATTACTGACTGTCAAACATCTGATGACGTAGTGCCGTCTCCGGGTGATCGCCGGGTTAGCGTCGACGAATGATCCCGGGTGGTCCGTGAGCGGCGTGCAACCCACCCGCCGCACCGACCTGCCGCTGCCCGCGTCGCGCCGGTCGCCGGACACGGCGGCGGCGGTGCTGCGGGCCGTCCTCGACCACGGGCCGATCGCGCGGAGCTCGATCGCCCGGGCGACCAGACTGTCCGCCGCGACGGTGACCGGCGTGGCGACGTCCCTGCTGAGTCAGGGCCTGGTCCGTGAGGCGCCGGAGGCGGTCGGGCCGCCGGGGATCGGGCGGCCGCACGTGCCGTTGGACGTCGAGTCCGACGCGGTCGGCGTCATCGGCGCCCACATCGCGGTCCCCCGCGCCACGGTCGCCCTGCTCGACCTGCGCGGGCGGGTGATCACCCAGCGGCAGTACCCGCACGGCCGCCGCGACCCGGACAGCGTCCTCGGCGCGCTCGCCACCACCATCGCCGCCGTACGGCGCGAGCACGGCCGCCGCCGGCGGATCCTGGGCCTGGGACTGGCCACCGGCGGCTGGGTCGACGCCGCCCGGGGCACGGTCGTCGAGCATCCGGTCCTCCGCTGGCGCGACGTCCGGGCCGGCGCCGCCCTCGGCGAGGCCACCGGCCTGCCGGTGTGGGTGGACAGCAACTCCCGGGCCCTGCTGCGGGCCGAGCAGTTGCTCGGGCGGGTGGCCGGCCGGGCACGCCAGAGCGCGGTGCAGCTGTTCGTGGGCAACGTCGTGGATGTCGCGTTCGCCACCGGCGGCGTCGTCCATCAGGGTCCCCGGTCGGCGGCCGGCGCTGTCGCTCACCTGCCGGTCGACGGCTGCGCCGAACCCTGTTCCTGCGGTCGTGTGGGCTGCCTGCGGGCGGCGGTCGGTGAGCGGGCGCTGGTGCGCCGGGCGTACGGCGCCGGGGTGATCGACCGGCCGGACATCCACGCGCTGGTGGACGCGGCCGCGGCGGGCGGCGCCGAGGCTCTGGGGATGCTGCGGGAGCGGGCCCGTCTCGTGGGCCGCGCCGCCGCCCTGCTGCTCGATCTGTTCGACCCCGAGGTCCTCGTGGTGGCCGAAGCGGGGGCGAACCGGCTGCCGGAGTGCCTCGCGACGGTGCGCGCGGAGGCCGCCGAGGCGTCGTCGTCGGGAGCCGACATGGTGACAACCGTCTATGCGTCGAGCTTCCCGAACAACGTCCTGGCGGTCGCCGGCGGCGCCGTCGCGCTTGATCAGGTGTACGCCTCTCCCCTGATCTAGCAGGCATTACTTAATTCACTCGGGCGCATAGTTGCCTTCTAAACCTAGCTGCATAGTATGAATTGAAGAACGGCACGCTCCCTCCGCTCGCGAACGGGGAAGCCCATGACTGTCATCGATTCCCGGTCCACATTCGACACATCCATCTTCCGGCAGGTGTTCCGGCGCCACGCCGCCGGCGTGGCCGTGGTGACGGCCGACGCGGGGCGCGGCGCGGCCGGTCTCACCGTCACGTCGCTCGCCTCGCTCTCGGCCGAGCCGCCACTGCTGTCGTTCAGCATCGTGGCGACCGCGTCGGTATGGCCGCACCTGCGGGACGCCGAGACCGCCGTCGTGCATCTGCTGGGCGCCGGGCACACCGAGCTGGCGCGGACGTTCGCCACCAGCGGCATCGACCGGTTCGGCGGGGCCACCCGCTGGCGCCGGCTGCCGACCGGCGAACCCGTCCTGGACGACGCGGCGGCCTGGCTGCGGATCTCGATCGAGCACCGCCACCCGGCCGGTGGCTCTCACCTGATCATCGGCCGGGTCGAGGAGGCCGAACTGGCCGCCGAGAGCGCCCCCCTGCTGTATCACGCCGGCACATTCCACGTTCTGTGAAGAAGGTAGCCATGATCAAATTTTGGAGAACGATCCCCGTCGCGGCGCTGGTGCTGGCGGTGGCGGCGTGCGGCGCCGACGAGCCGAAGGCGACCCTGGAACTGAACGCCGCCCTGCCCGACAAGGTCCCCAGCGGCACCACCCTGCGCCTCGGCGACCCGCAGTTACAAGCGATCATCGGGGCCGCGGGTCTGGACAAGGAGCTGACCGCCGCCGGGGTGAAGGTCGAGTGGGCCAACATCAGCGGCGGCCCGCAGAGCATCCAGGCCTTCCGCGCCGACAAGCTGGACTGCAGCGCGGTCGCTGACATCCCGTCGCTGTTCGCCGCGTGGACGGGCACCTCGACGAGGATCGTGTTCCAGTCGGTCACCGTCGATCCGCTGGAGCACCCGATCTACAAGCTGGGTGTCGCCCCCGGCGTGAGCGTGAGCTCACTGGCCGACCTGAAGGGCAAGAAGATCGCCTACAG
Source organism: Actinoplanes sp. NPDC048988 (assembly GCF_043197815.1). NCBI lineage: Bacteria > Bacillati > Actinomycetota > Actinomycetes > Micromonosporales > Micromonosporaceae > Actinoplanes > Actinoplanes sp. NPDC048988. The sequence goes on from NZ_JBICTW010000013.1 coordinate 66,750, forward strand.
CGCCGGGCAGGCGCAGGGCGCGCTGGTGCTACGGGTGCTGCGCAAGGCGGGGCTGAGCCAGAAGGACGTGCAGCTGGTCGAACTGACCAGCACCGGCGACTCCTACGTGACCGCGCTCGGCAGCAGATCCGTCGACGTGGCGCCGATCGGCGCCCAGAACATCAAGATCTACGAGGCGAAGTATCCGGGCGCCACCTCGATCGACACCGGCATCCGCGACGACGCGTCGACGCTGTACTGCCTCACCTCGGCCGTCGAGAACGCGGAGAAGGCGGCGGCACTGAAGGTCTACGTCGCCGTGCGCACCAAGGCTCTGCTGTGGGCCAACGACCACGAAGCCGAGGTCGCGAAGGCCTACTACGTGGACACCCAGGGACTCGACGAGGCGGACGCGAAGGCCGTCGTCGAGATCGGCGGCGACAAGGCCATCCCCTCCACCTGGGACGCGGCGATCGTCCGCCTCCAGGAGACCGCCGATCTGCTGGCCCAGGAGCAGGACCACGACAAGCTGGACGTGACCACGCTGGTCGACCGCCGGTTCGAGAAGGTGCAGGCGGAGGCCGCGGGTTCCCGGGTGGTCACGGGTGATGCCGCATGACCGCCGCCCTGCACGTCACGGCCCCGAAGACCGACGACAAGACCGACGCCCGGGTCGTACGCCGCCGGCTGGGTCCCGGCCGGCGCATCCGTTTCGCGTTCTGGATCGGCCCGCTGCTCGCCCTGGCCGTCTGGTCGGCGGGCTCCGCGACCGGCGTGATCCAGCCGGCGATCCTGTCGGCCCCGTGGGACGTGGCGGTGGCGTTCGAGGACCAGTGGGCCGACCACGACCTGCTCACCAACATCCTGTCCTCGCTGCAGCGCGCGGTCATCGGCCTGAGCCTCGGCGTGGTGACCGGAGCGGTCCTGGCGGTGATCTCCGGATTGTCGCGGGCCGGCGAGTCGGTGATCGACGGCCCGATCCAGATCAAGCGGTCGGTGCCGACCCTGGCGATCATTCCGCTGCTCATCGCCTGGTTCGGCATCGGCCAGGAGATGAAGATCATCACGATCGCGCTGATCAGCCTGATCCCGATCTACGTCCACACGCACAACGGACTGCGCGGCATCGACGGCAAGTACGCCGAGCTGGCCGAGACGATCGGGATCGGCCGCGGCGACTTCATCCGGCACGTGGTGTTGCCCGGGGCGCTGCCCGGGTTCCTGCTCGGCATGCGGTTCGCGGTCACGTCGTCGCTGCTGGGCCTGGTGGTCGTCGAGCAGTACAACGCGGTCGCCGGCATCGGCCACATGATCAGCCTCGCCGAACAGTACGGGCAGACCGACGTGATCGTGGTCGGCCTGGTCATCTACGGCGTCTTCGGATACTGCGCCGACAGCGCGGTCCGGCTCACGGCAAGGAAGGTGCTGGCATGGCGACAGACACTCGAGGGCTGAGCACTCAGCAGGCGGTCCGGGTACGAAATCTGCATCGCTCCTTCACCAGCAAGGGTGGCGTCCTCAACGGGCTCGACCTGGACATCGCCCCCGGCGAGTTCGTGGCGCTGATCGGCCGGTCCGGCACCGGCAAGAGCACTCTGCTGCGGGCGCTGGCCGGCCTCGACCGCGACGTCGACGGGTACGGGCAGATCACCGTGCCGGGCGCGGTGTCGGTGGTGTTCCAGGATTCCCGGCTGCTGCCGTGGAAACGGGTCCTGGACAACGTGATCTTCGGGTTGCGGGGCGCCGACGCCCGGGAACGCGGCGCGAACGCCCTGGCCGAGGTCGGGCTGGCCGGCCGGGAAAGGGCCTGGCCGCATCAGCTCTCCGGTGGCGAGCAGCAACGGGCCGCGCTGGCCCGGTCGCTGGTCCGGGAGCCACAGCTGCTGCTGGCCGACGAGCCGTTCGGCGCTCTCGACGCGCTGACCCGGATCCGGATGCACGCCCTGCTGCGCAAGCTGTGCGAAACCCACCGGCCCGCGGTGCTGCTGGTCACGCACGACGTCGACGAGGCGATCGTGCTGGCCGACCGGGTGATCCTGCTGGACGCGGGTGTCGTCGACACCGACGTGCGGGTGGACCTGGTGAACCGGTCCCGCTCGGACGCCGGGTTCGCCGCGCTGCGGACGCTGCTGCTGGACCGGCTGGGCGTGGACGAGGAGGGCCGGCGATGACCCGCGAGCTGCACCTCAACGCCTTCCTGATGGGCGTCGGCCACCACGAGGCGTCGTGGCGGCTGCCCGAGTCCGACCCGTACGCCGACTGGGACGTGAAGCATTTCCAGGAGCTGGCCCGGATCGCCGAGCGCGGCAAACTCGACTCGGTCTTCTTCGCCGACAGCCCGGTCCTGAACGGCCATCCCGGGCGACGGCCGGCCGGCAAGCTGGAGCCGACGGTCCTGCTCACGGCGCTGGCCGTGGTCACCGAGCGGATCGGGCTGATCGCGACGGCCTCGACGTCCTACAACGAGCCGTACAACCTGGCCCGCCGTTTCGCCTCGATCGACCACGTGTCGCGGGGCCGGGCGGGCTGGAACATAGTCACCACCGCGGGCGCCGACGCCGCTCGCAACTTCGGTCTCGACGACGTGCCCGCCCATCGGGACCGCTACGAGCGGGCGGCCGAGTTCGTCGAAGTCGCCACCAAACTCTGGGACAGCTGGGCCGACGACGCGGTCCGGGCCGACAAGGTGGCCGGCGTCCACGCCGACGCCGGCAAGGTCCGGGCGATCAACCACCACGGGCGCCACTTCCGGGTCGACGGGCCGCTGAACGTGCCGCGTTCCCCGCAGGGCTATCCGCTGCTCGTGCAGGCCGGCTCGTCGGAGGACGGCCGGGAATTCGCCGCCCGCTGGGCCGAGGCGGTCTTCACCGCGCAGCAGACGCTGGCGGAAGGGCAGGCGTTCTATCGGGACCTCAAGCGGCGTACGGCCGAACTGGGCCGTGACCCGGACAGCATCAAGATCCTGCCCGGGATCGTGCCGGTGATCGGTGACACCCCGGCCGAGGCCCGCGAGCGGGAAGCCGAGCTGGAGCGCCTGATCAGCCCCGAGTACGCCCGCCGGCAGCTCGCCGAACGGTTCGGCCTCGACGAGGAGCTGCTGAGACTCGACGAGCCGCTGCCGGTCGAGCTGCTGCCCACCGAGGACGAGATCGAGGGCGCCAAGAGCCGGTTCACCCTGATCGTCGACCTGGCGAAACGGGAGAACCTGACCGTGCGGCAGCTGATCGGCCGCCTCGGCGGCGGCCGCGGCCACCGTACGTTCACCGGCACCCCGGTCCAGGTCGCCGACGCCATCGAGGAATGGTTCGACGGCGGCGCCGCCGACGGCTTCAACATCATGCCCGCCGTTCTGCCCTCCGGCTTGATCGCCTTCGTCGACAAAGTCCTCCCGATCCTGCGGGAGCGCGGCCTGTTCCGCACCGAGTACACCGGCGCCACGCTGCGCGAACACTACGGACTCCCCCGCCCTGCGAACAGTTGGGAACCGGCCTCCCGATGAGCATTCCGCTTCGCCCGCTCGGCCGCACCGGTGTCAAGGTCAGCGCTCTCGCGCTCGGCACCATGATGTTCGGCTCGCGCGGCAACACCGACCACGACGACCGCGTCCGGATCATCCACCGCGCCCTCGACGCCGGCATCAACCTGGTCGACACAGGCCAGCTCGGCGCCGCCCAGGTCCGGCTGTCCCGGGACGTCCTCGACGAGATCGACAAGATCGTGCCACCCGGCGTCACCCTGTCGTCGCGGGACCAGGGCTACCAGCCGCCGGCCATCACCGACCTGTCCCGCCGACGCCGGAGCGCCGCATGAGCCCCACCTTCCTGTGGTACATCCCGAACACGGTCGAACCCGGCCACCGCGGCGACGACGCCGTCGACGGCTACGGCACCCTCGACCACAGCGTCGAGCTCGCCCTGACCGCCGAGAGACACGGCTGGTCGGGAGCGTTGATCGGCACCGGCTGGGGCCGGCCCGACACGTTCACGGTCGCCACCGCGCTCGCCGCCCGGACCACCACGTTCCGGCCGCTCGCGGCCATCCGGCCCGGCTACTGGCAGCCCGCGCACTTCGCGAGCGCCGCGGCCACGCTGGATCGGCTCTCCGGCGGCCGGCTGCTGATCAACATCGTGAGCGGGAAGGACAACCTGGCCGCCTACGGCGACGTCGAAGGCGATCAGGCCCAGCGCTACGCGCGGACCAGGGAATTCATGCGCATCACGCGCCGCCTGTGGACCGAGGAGCGGGTGTCGTACGAGGGGGAGCACTTCAGCGTCACCGATTCGACGGTGGCGCCCCGGCCGTACGGCAAAGGTCCTCGTCTCTATTTCGGAGGCGCCTCCCCCGCCGCCGAAAAGGTCGCCGCGACCGAAGCCGACGTGCAGCTCTTCTGGGGCGAACCGCTGGAAGGCGTGGCCGACCGCATCGCCCGCCTGCGCCGGTTGAGCAGCGACCTCGACCGGGATCTGCCGCCGCTGGAGTTCGGCCTGCGCATCACCACGCTGGTCCGCGACACCACGGAACAGGCGTGGCGCGACGCCGAGGCGAAGGTCGCCGACATGGCCGCCCGCTCGGCCTCGCCCGACCTGCTGCGCGGCCCGGCGGTCGGCCAGCAGCGCCTGCTCGACCTGGCCGCGCGAGGCGACGTCCTGGACTCCTGCCTCTACACCGCGCCCGGCCGTCACGGCGGGGGCGGCGCCGGCACGACCTGGCTGGTCGGATCCGCCGACGACGTGGCGGCCGCCCTGCGCCAGTACGCCGACCTGGGCATCACGCACTTCGTCCTGTCCGACACCCCCTACCGCCGGGAGACGGCCCGCGTCGGCGACGCCCTGATCCCCCTACTCTCCGAGCAGCGATTGACCACTATCTGACCTGGCAGGTGAGCACCGGTTGGGCCGACCCTGGGCGGCATGGTCCGATCCCTCGTCGCCTGGCCGGTCAGCCTGGCGGCCACCGCGGCGTCCACCCTCGCGCTGGACGCCTGGGCGGCCGTCACCGGAGCCGGCCTGGTCGCCTCCGGGCTGCTCACCGGCCTCGGCCAGGGACCGGTGGTGGCGGTCGTCCTCGCCAGTTACACCGCCTGGGTGTTCGGGCTGCGGGCCAACCTGCGGGCGAACGGATCTCTGCTGGCGGCCACCGGGACGAGCACCAACGTGCTTTCCAAGCTGGCGTACGACGTCACCCGGCGCCGTTTCGGCGGTGAGCGCGCCGCTCGGCTGGCCGCCGCCGCGGCGTACACCGGAACCGAGGTCGTCAAGGAGGTGCCGTACTACACGGCCGCCTTCGGCGCCGCGGTCGCGACCGACTCGATCACCACCGACGAGGCCCTGATCTTCCTCGCCGGCGCCAACCTGGGCGCGGCGTTCTACGAGGCCGTCCTCGCCCGGCTGACCCGGACCCGGCTGGGCCGGCACGCGTCGTTCGACACCGACTGGGTGCCGGCCGAGTATCTGACCGACTACTACCGCACGGTCGAGCCGGACGAGATCGCCACGATCAGGTTCCTGGTCGACGCCATGCGCCACACCGACCCCGACCGGCCCATCCTGTACTTCGGGACCGGCCCCACCCTCCACCACGTCTTCGCGTCCGCCGCGACGGCGTCCGAGATCCATCTGGGCGACTACCTGCCCGAGAACCTGGCCGCGATCCAGAGGTGGATCGACCGCGCCCCGGACGCCCACGACTGGCGGCCGTTCGTCCGCTACACACTGCAATGCGAGGGCATCGACCATCCGACCGACGACGAGGTGACCACCCGTGAAGACATGACCAGGGCCAAAATCACCGCTTTGGTACGGGTGGACGCCCGCCACCCCCGCCCGCTGAACCGGAGCTACCCGACGGTGGTCAGCGCCTACTGCGCGGACTCGGCCACGAACGACCGCGCCACCTGGGAAATGTTCACCCGGCACATCACCGGCCTGGTCCAGCCCGGCGGCCTGTTCCTCACGGCGGCGCTACGCCGCTGCCGCGGCTACACGGTGGGCGGCAAGACCTTCCCCGCCGCCGACATCGACGAACGTGACCTCCGAGCCGCCCTGCACCCGGACTTCGAGCCCCTGCACGAGGGAATCGAGGTCGTCCCCACCGCCCAGCACGGCTCCCACGGTTACGCCGCCATCCTGCTCTGCCAGGCTCGCCGCACCCACCGCGTGACTGCCCCAAACAGTCGAGCCACGGCCCTGCGGGGCCGTGGCTCGATGTGGTGCTTACTGATCTGACGATCAGAACTTGTGCTTGCGGTGGTGGTAGCGGTGGTAGTAGCCCGGACCGCGGTCGCCGAAGTCGTCGCTGTTCCAGTTGTACCAGCTGTCGCTCCAGTCGTCCCAGTCGTCGTTGTCCTCGACCACGAGGGCCCAGCGACGGTGGAAGCCGTAGCCGACCGGCACGCACTCGGCGTCGTCCCAGCGGTCGAAACGCTCCCCGATGCGGCCGGCGATGACGCAGCGACGGTAGTCGCGGTAGTAGCCGACGACGCGCTCGTCATCGTCGTCCCAGTGCTTCGCCGTGCTCGACGACGCCTGCGGGGCGACGTTCGAGCTGCTGCCGGTGGCGGCCACGGCCGTACCAGCACCCAGCGTCGCGGCGGCGACGACACCCAGACCGGAAACCATCAGCATTCGGGTGATTCGGTTCATGTCACACCTTCTCTTGACAAAACGCTGTGTCCCAAGAAGGAGATCATGAAAACGGAAAGTCACGGGCCGGTTTCGGAGCGTGTAACCCGATCGTGGGAGAACGGACTTCCGCTAGGTTTCCGGCAGCGCGAGGTACGCGGGTCGCAAAACGTCCACAATCGGGCGCCCATCATGGGCCAGCCCCGGCGGATCAAGCTGGTCGAGCAACGCGTCCGGCCTGGTCACGGCCCCGGGCCGACCCCCGGTGGGCACGGCCGGCTCGCCAAGCCCGCTCCCCCAGAAGTCCGCCGCGTCGCCCAGCTGATCACCCAGATCGGGGACGGCGTCATCCACCACGGCCCCGCTCGCCCCGAAATCGGCGGACGCGCCCATACCGCCGCCGGAAGCGGCCCGAGCGCCAGCGGAAGCACCCATACCGCCGGCGGAAGCACCTTGGCCACCGGTCGAAGCGCCTTGGCCACCGGCGAAAGCGCCCATAGCGCCAGCGGAAGCACCCTGGCCACCAGCGGGAACGCCCAGACCGCCGGCGGAAGCGGCCGGATCGCCGGTGACCGCGCGGGCGCTGCGCAGCTCGCGCAGGCGCAGCAGCAGTTCGTCCCGGCCCCGGCCCCGCCAGGTGAAGGCGCCGAACGGATCCTCCTCGAAGCTGCGCGCCAGCGCGTAACTCGTGGCCGCCAGGTGCACGCACGGCATGGGCCACCGCTCGCAGGTGCAATCCATCGCCACTTCGTCCAGCGACAACGGCACCAGCGACAGCCCGGCCGCCTGAAACACCTGGCCGATGCCCGGTGGCATCCGCCCCGCGAGCAGATCAGCCGCGAAGCGCGCCTCCCTGACCAGGTCCTCCTCGACCCGCGCCCACTCCGACGCCCCGAAGGCCCGCACCGCGATCCGCGCCCGGAACGCCCGCGGATCGTCGGGCCCCCGCACCAGCGCCACCACGAGACTCCCCGAGATGGTCAGGCTCCGCACATGCCCGGCCCGCTCGTCCCGCCGCCCCCGCGCAAAGGTCGGCCCCATCCGCAGCGACTCGAAGGTCCCGAGAAACGCCAGCGACAACCGCTCATCATTCATCGTCAGTCCCAAAATAGGCCAAAAGTCGCGTGGGTGAGGCGCCGGCTGCGCACCCGGAAAGGACGTAACCCGAGGGCCGACCCCGCAGGCGCAAAGGGACGCGCGTAAGGGGCCGGCGGCGCAGACGCGAAGCGACGCACGTGAAGGGCCGACGGCGCAGACGCGAAGCGACGCACGTGAAGGACAGGCGGCGCAGACGCGAAGCGACGCACGTGAAGGACAGGCGGCGCAGACGCGAAGCGACGCACGTGAAGGACAGGCGGAAAGGGCGCGGGCGGAGGACCAGCCGCGCAGGGAAGAAGGCGGGCGTCGGCCCAGCAAGGACAAGGAGGTGGGGGTCGGCGACGCCGGACGCGAGGGAACGAGGGCCAACAACCCCGAGCGCGAGGGAGTAAGGATCAGCGACGCCGGACGCGAGGGAATGAGGGCCAGCGACCCCGAGCGCAAGGGAATGAGGACCAGCGACCCCGAGCGCAAGGGAATGAGGACCAGCGACCCCGAGCGCAAGGGAATGAGGGTCAACGGCCCCGAGCGCGAGGGAATGAGGACCAGTGACGGCGGACGCGAGGGGGTGGGCGCCGGGGAGGTCGTAGGTGCGGGAGTCAGTCACTGATCGCCTCCGGGGCGAGGATCAGCAAGTCCCGCAGTTCGGTGGTGGACAGGGAGGTCAGCCAGCCCTCGCCGTTGCCGACGACCCGCGCGGCCAGGACGCCCTTGTCGGCCAGCAGGCGGTCGATGCGTTCCTCCAGGGTGCCCAGGCAGACGAGGGTGTGGACCTGGACGTCGCGGCTCTGGCCGATGCGGAAGGCTCGGTCGGTCGCCTGCTCCTCGGTGGCGGGGTTCCACCAGCGGTCGACGTGGACCACGTGGTTGGCCGCTGTCAGGTTGAGGCCTGTGCCGCCCGCTTTCAGGGACAGGACGAAGACGCCGGGGTGGGTGTCCGCCTGGAACGCGGCCACCATCTCGTCGCGGGCCGCCCGGGGTGTGCCGCCGTGCAGGTAGCGCACCGGCACGCCGAAACGGGCGGCCAGGTGGGGCGTCAGCATCGAGCCGAAGCGGGCGAACTGGGTGAAGCACAGCAGGCTCTCGCCCCGCCCGAGGGCCTGGTCGACGATCTCCTCGAGGCGTTCGAGCTTGCCGGAGCGGCCGGGCAGCGGTGAGTTGTCGCCCAGCAGCAGGGCCGGGTGGACGCAGGCCTGTTTCAGCTTCGTCATGCCGGCCAGCACGATGCCCTTGTTCCAGCGGTCGGTCGACTCGTCGAGCCTGGTCGTCATCTCTTCGAGGATCGCCTTGTAGAGCGTGCTCTGCTCGCCGGTCAGCCCGCACAGGTGGCGTACGTGGCGTTTGTCGGGCAGTTCATCGACGATGATCGGGTCGGATTTGACGCGGCGCAGCAGGTAGGGCCGGGTGGCCTGGCGCAGCCGGGACGCCGCCTCCTCGTCGGCGTACCGCTCGATCGGGACGGCGAAGCGGGCGCGGAACGTGTGCGCCGAGGCGAGCACGCCGGGGTTGACGAAGTCGAGGATCGACCAGAGTTCGGCCAGCCTGTTCTCCACCGGCGTGCCGGTCAGCGCGATGCGCACCCGGGCCGGGAAGCGCCGTACCGCCCTCGCTCCCGCCCCCGCGCTGTTCTTGACGTTCTGCGCCTCGTCGAGCACCACCCGGTCCCACTGCACCGCGGCCAGCCGGTCGGCGTCGCGCACCGCCGTCGCGTACGTCGTCAGGACTATGTCGGTGTCCGGCGCGACGTCGCGGTCGGCGCCGTGCAGCACTGACACGCTCAGCGAGGGCGCGAAGCGGGCGATCTCGCGCTGCCAGTTGCCGAGCACCGACAGCGGGCAGATCAGCAGCGCCGGCCCGGACCGCCGGTGCAGCAGCAGGGCCAGCAACTGCACGGTCTTGCCGAGGCCCATGTCGTCGGCCAGGCAGGCGCCCAGCCCGAGGCCGTCCAGGAACGCCAGCCAGGAGAAACCCCTGATCTGGTACGGACGGAGCGAGCCGGCCAGCGCCGGCGGCGGGTCGAGCAGGGTGAGCCGGTGTTCGAGGTCGCCCGAGAGCAGGTCGGCCATCCACCCGGACCCGGCCGTGGCGGTGACCGGGAGCGGCAGTTCCTCCGGCGGCAGCAGCTTGATCGTCCGGAGTGCGTCGCCGGCCGTCATCGTGCCGCCGCCGCGGGCCAGGAACCGCAGCCCGGCGTCGAGCCGTTCCGCGTCGAGGTAGACCCACCGGCCGCGCAACCGCACCAGCGGCACCTTGGCCCGGGCCAGGTCGGTCACCTCGGCCTCGGTGAGCATCTCGCCGCCGAGGGCCAGCCCCCAGTTGTAGTCGACCATGTGGCCCAGGTCGGCCGCCTGGTCGCGCAGCACCGCCGGCACCGCCTCGCGGGGCCGCAGGTTGAGCCCGAGGCCGAGCCCGGGCCGCTGCCGCCACCAGGCCGGCAGCAGCACGCCGTACCCGGCTTCCTCGAGCACGGCCGCGTGGCTGAGGAACCGGTGGGCCTGTTCGGTGTCGAGGACCATGTCGACCGGCCGCGGGACGCGCAGCGCCGCCTCGAGGTCGGGGTAGAGCCGGGCCGCCCGGCCGAGCCCGCCGAGCAGTCTCTCCTGCGGGTGCCGGGTCCAGCGGCGCAGCGGCGCGTACGAGTCGTGCCAGATGTCGGCCGCCGTGACCAGGGCGCTCGGCTCGTCGACGGCCTGGAGCAGGAATTCCAGCAGCCAGGCCTCGCGCGGCGGCGTGCCGGCCGGGTTCACCGCGTCGGGCTCCGCGCCCTCCTGCGTGACGTGGCTGAGCCGGAAGCACAGCCGCACGGCCGCGCCGGAGACGGCTCCCGCATACCAGGCGTCGAGCTTGTCGGCCAGGTCGTCGGCGAGCGCGGGCGCGGCCACGAACCGGGGGTCGTCGGTCAGCGCGGTCAGCCATCCGTCGCCGATCCGCACGCCGGCCTCGGCCAGCCGGGTCCGCACCAGGCCGTCGACGAGGCGGTCGAGCGCCGCGGCCAGCGCGTCCGGCGCCGGCAGCCCGGCCACGTCGCCGGGGCGGGACCGCTCGGCCCGGGCCGCCGCCGGCAGCCGGCGCAGCAGGTCGGCGTGGTGGATCGCGTCGAAGCCGGTGAGCACGGGCCGCCAGCGCGCGACCGGCCCGTGCGGGTGGACCGCCGGCAACACCCGCCCGCGCCGCACGAGGTCGGCCGCGAACGCGCACAGCTCGACGAGCCAGAGAACCGACGACCCGAGCCGCCCGTCCCACGAGTCGGCCAGGTCGTCGTCGAGGAACGGCACGGTCACCGCCGGCACGGTCCAGGCCCGCAGCCGGGGTGTGCCGCGCCGGGGCGGCAGGCCGAGCTGGGGTGAGGGCAGCGGACCGGCGCTGGTGGAGGGCAGGACCAGCGTGACCGGTGGCCGCGGGTCGCCGGCCGGCAGCGCGGAGGCGGGCAGGGCGAACGCGGCCCGGTCGGAGGACTCGCCCCACAGCCCCAACGAGCCGTCGCGCGCGACGAACCCGTGCAGCACCCGCACGGTGGCCTGGGCGACGGCGGTCACGCCACGCTCCAGTCGGGCCGCACCCGCGCGCACACCGGGTCACCGTGGGCGTCGGTCAACCCCAAGGAGCCGGTCAAGAGCTTTCCCTCGTACGCCGCCCGCAGCACCGCCGTCGGCACCTCGCCGAACATGAGTTTCGCCCGCCGGAACATCTCGAAGGTGTCTCCGACCACGTTTCCCCAGGTCAGATAGAGGAACCGGGCGCCCGGGCGGCCGTGCACCCAGGGCCCGCCGACGTCGAGCAGATCGTCGACCTCGCGCGCGTCGACGGTGATCTCCCACGTCGCCGACGGCGCCCAGGCCGGGACCAGAAGCTCGGCCACGGCCTTGCGCTGGACCCCGACATGGACGTTGGCCAGCCGCAGCGCGGAAGACCCGGGCCGGGCGCCGGGCAGGTCGTGTCCCTCGATGCGGATCTGCACGCTCAAACATTAGGCCGGGGGTACGACATGATCGCGCTGCCAGGCGTCGATCAGGCCCCCGAAGTGTGCGAGGAACCTCTCGTGCTCGTGCACCGGATAGGTGGCGCGGACCGTCTCGCGCAGCAGCGACCGGAACTCCTCGGACGAGACCCAGTCGTTGACGATCTCGTCCACGTGCCCCAGATAGGTGGCGCAGAAGTCCTGGTAGCGGTCGACCTCGAAGTACGCGTCGGCGAGCCGTCGATATTCGCCCAGTTTCTCGGCGTACGACAGGGAATCGTCGTCGGAGATCTCGAAATAGGCGGCGGTGTCGGTGTCGAGCCGGGGGCGGCGACCCGTGACGACGCAGTAGGTGGTCCAGCGGGCCAGGGCGGCCATCGCCCACGGGAAGTAGTAGTGCAGCGAGGTGATCGCCACGTCGGGGCAGGCGTTGGCGTAGTCGATCGGGTGCGCATCGGTACCGCGTACCAAAGTCTCGCAGGAGTTGAACTCCCAGCGGAAGAACGCGTTGACCAGCCGTGAAATGGTCACCACCTCGTCGCCGACCTCGGCCGAGAGGAAGCTGTGGTCGACCTCGTAGCGGGCGTGCATCGGCTGGTCGGGCCGGAACTTCATCACCATCGTCTCGGGGCCGATGCTCAGCGAGCGCGCGAACACGTCGTACCCCTCGACCGAGGACTGCAGGTGCATGAGCCGCTCCCCCGACGCGTCGTAGGCGGCGTGCAGCTCGTCCGGGTTGCGGATCTTGGAGACGCCGACCCAGGCGCCACCGTCGTACGGCTTCATGTAGAGCGGATAGCCGACCTGCTCGGCCGTACGGTCAAGGTCGAAGGGCTGGTTGTAGCGGGCGGCCGTGTACGCGTACCGGCTGTTGTCCAAAGGGTTTTTGTACGGCACCAGGACCGTCTCCGGCACTTTGAGGCCGAGCCGCATCATCGCGCAGTACGCCGCGTGCTTCTCCATCGACTGGAAGGTGAACGGGCTGTTCAGCAGGTACACGTCGTCCATCAGCGCGATCTTCTTGAGCCACTCGCGCGGGTGGTAGTACCAGTACGCGAGCCGGTCGATCACCAGCTCGTGCCGCGGCTCGTAGCGCAGGTTGAACGGCTCGATCGTGACCCGCTCCGCGTTGACCCGGTGCGTCTTGCCGTCCGGCCCGGTGATCGTGCCGATCCGCCGCAGCAGCGCCTCGTAGGCGCGCGGCCAGTCGTCCTCGGTTCCCAGCAACAGTCCGATGGTGTGCTCGACGTCAGCCACTGCGGCTCCTCTCAAGCCCGTTCAGCAGTGCGGTGAGGTGCGGATCCAGGGCGTCCCGCCACGCGGGCCAATCATGACCACCTTCGTTTTCCGCGAACGCGACCGGATAATCCTGCGATCGCAGCGCCGCGGCCATGCTGCGGTTGTTGGCCAGGTTCTCCTCGCCGCGCCCGCAGGTCATCGCCACCGGCACCGGCGTCGCCGGCCCGCCGGAGGCCCGCAGCACCCGCCCGGTGAACCGGACGATCCGCAGCCAGCGCGCGAAACCGGACTCCTGCTTGTCGAACCGGGGCTGGAAGAAGCTGCCGGACTGCAGGAACAGCCCCGTGAACGCCGGCGGATGGCGCCGCTGGCAGTGCAGCATGGCCAGCGCGCCCAGGCTGGCGCCGATGCCCACCACCGGGCCGTCGGCCACCTGGGGCAGGATCTCGGTGGCCAGGCTGCGGGCGTACGCGGGTGACGCCGCGTACCACTCGAGGCGGTCGCCGGCGGGCAGCAGGACGAGCCGGCAGGGCAGGATCCGCCCGGCCGTGATCGAGGAGGCGACGTAGCGGCCCAGCCCGGCGTGCCGGTCGTAGTCGGGCCCGTCGTGGACGACCAGTACGCGATCGGTGTCCTGGGCGGGCGCCCAGACCCGCACGGCGAGCACGGCGCCGAGCTGCGGCGCCTTGACGTCGAGGTCGTGCCAGCGGCCGGCGGCCGCGGGCATGCTCAGCCAGTCGGGTTCACGGCCGGCCGAGCGCTCCATGAACGCACTTTAAACGCTCAGGGCGTATAGGTCTGCGTCGGTGAGGAAGAAGGGGGCAGGCCGAACATCTCGGTCAGGCCGGTGACGCGCAACTGGCGGTGCACGAACTCGCTCGGGTTGCGCAGGATGAACCGGGTGCCGACCTCGCGGGCCGCGTTGTGGCCGGTGACGAGGGTGCCGATGCCCTGCGAGTCCATGAAGGTGACGAAGGTCAGGTCGACCACCAGGGTGACCGGCCGCTCGCGCTGCAGGGTGCCGAGCAGGATCTCGCGGAGGGCGCCGACGGTGGCCGCGTCGAGGGTGCCACGGACGTCGACGACGATCGCGCCGTCCGCCTGCCGCCGCGTCGTCATGACCGCCTCGCCCATGGCAGAGAACCTCTCTTTCCCGTGGCCACACCGTACCCCGGGGGAACGGACCCTCGCAGGCTGCCGCGTGTTTCCGGCACCACAGCGGACACCCGGTGCGTGTCCTTGAGTTGCGGACCACAGTCAGTAGGCACATCGTTACATCGGCGGATAGTGATAACGGGAGGTGAACGCGGTATGGCGACGACTTCGGGACGGCCGGGCATCTTCGCGGTCAGAGACGTACGCTCCCTGATCACCGAGACGGCGGAGGAGGGTCACGGACTCAAGAAAGCGGTCGGCGCGACACAACTGACCGCCATGGGTGTCGGCGCGATCATCGGCACCGGCATCTTCGTGGTGATCGGCGAGGGGGCGGGGATCGCCGGACCGGCGGTCATCCTGTCCTTCGTGCTCGCCGCGGTCGCCTGCACGTTCTCCGCGCTGTCCTACGCGGAGCTGGCCTCGTCGATCCCGGTGGCCGGCAGCGCGTACACGTACACCTACGCCACCCTGGGCGAACTGGTCGCCTGGATCATCGGCTGGGACCTGATCCTGGAGTACGGGGTGTCGGTCGCGGCCATCGCGGTCGGCTGGGGCGGCAACCTCAACGCCTTCCTCGACTCCGCGTTCGGCGTCGCCCTGCCGGACGCGATCGCCAAGTCCCCCGAGGACGGCGGCGTCTTCAACCTGCCGGCCGTGTTCGTGGTCCTGGCCATCACCCTGCTGCTGGTCCGCGGCGTCACCGAGAGCGCGCGGGTCAACCTGGTGATGGTCGTCATCAAGCTGACCGTGCTGCTGTTCTTCATCGTCGTCGCCTTCGCCAACTTCGGCACCGGCAACTTCCAGCCGTTCGCCCCCGAGGGCGTGGACGGGGTGACATCGGCGGCGGCGGTCATCTTCTTCGCGTACATCGGCTTCGACGCGGTCTCCACCGGCAGTGAGGAGGCCCGCAAGCCGGAACGCGACCTGCCGCTGGCCATCATCGGCTCGCTGCTGATCTGCACGCTGTTCTACGTGCTGACCGCGGTCGGCGCGCTCGGCAT
This sequence comes from Actinoplanes sp. NPDC048988, assembly GCF_043197815.1. NCBI lineage: Bacteria > Bacillati > Actinomycetota > Actinomycetes > Micromonosporales > Micromonosporaceae > Actinoplanes > Actinoplanes sp. NPDC048988. The sequence goes on from NZ_JBICTW010000013.1 coordinate 81,803, forward strand.
CGCCTCCCCCGACCAGATGAAGGAGAGCGACGCCCCGCTGGCCGCCGCCCTCGACCAGGGCGCCGGCATCAGCTGGGCCGCGGCCGTGCTCGCGCTGGGCGCGGTCGTCGCCATCACCAGCGTGGTCCTGGTCATCATGTACGGGCAGACCCGCATCTTCTTCGCCATGTGCCGCGACGGCCTGCTCCCCCAGCGCCTGGCCCAGGTCAACCAGCGGTACGGCACACCGGCCCGGCTCACCATCGTGCTCGGCGTGCTGATCGCGATCCTGGCCGCGCTGGTCCCGCTCAGCGAGATCGTCAAGCTGGTCAACATCGGCACCCTGTTCGCCTTCGTCCTGGTCAACATCGGCGTGATCGTCCTGCGCCGGACCCGCCCCGACATGCCGCGCCCCTACCGGGTGCCGTGGTCGCCGGTGCTGCCGCTGCTCGGCATCGCGTTCGCCGTCTACCTGATGACCGACCTGCCCGTGGACACCTGGATCCGGTTCATCGTCTGGCTCGCCATCGGCATGGTCATCTATTGGCTGTACGGCTACCGCAACTCCCGCCTGCGCACCGAGGCGCGCGCCACACCCGGCTGGGCCCGCGACCAGCACTCCGACTCCGACTCCGGCCCTGACTCCGGCTCCGGCCCTGACTCCGGCTCCGGCCCCGGCGAGGGAGGCCCGAGATGACCGGCCCCGTCGTCACCGGATACGACGGCGGCGAGTCCGGCGCCGCCGCGCTGGCCCTGGCGAGCTGGACGGCGCAGACGCTGGGCGTCCCCCTGATCGTGGCCGTGGTGCACCCGGCCCCGGCCGCCCTGGGCTCGGGCCGCGTCGACGCGGAGTGGGTGGCCGACCGGCACCGGGCGGCCACCCGGGTGCTCGACGGAGCCCGCACCGCCCTCGAGGGCACGACGACGGAGGTCGACTACCGCCTGATCGCGTCCTCGTCGGCCGCACACGGCCTGCACGACCTGGCCGAACAGGAGGCGGCCTCGGTGCTGGTGGTGGGCGCGGGCGGCAGCACCGCCGAACGCCTGCTGGCCGGCACGCTCTGCCCGGTCGCGGTGGCCCCGGCCGGCCTGGCCACCCCGCTGGGCAAGCTCGGCCGCATAGGCGTGGCCTACGTGGACACCCCCGACGGCCGCCGCGCCCTGGAGGAGGCGGCCCTGATGGCCACCCGAACGGGCGCCGAACTGCGTCTCTACACGGTGGTGGCCGAGGCCGACGCGTCCCTGCCGTTCCTCGTGGGCGACGACGCCGAGCGGGCCTTCCTCGACACGGCCCGCGAAACGTACGAGTTGTCCCTGTCCCGAGCCGCCGAGTCCGTACCCCACGCCCACACCGACTGGCGCGTCGAGTCCGGCGACGTGGTCGAAAAGCTGGCCACCCTGACCGAGGTGGACGTCCTCTTCTGCGGCTCCCGAGGCTACGGCCCCGCCCGCCGAGTCCTCCTGGGCGGCGTCTCCACCCGCCTCATCCGCCGCGCTCGCCTCCCCGTGGTGGTAGTCCCCCGCAGCGGCTGACCCAGAACAACGGACGCTGGTCTCGTACGATAGGCACATGAGCGCGGAGACCGTCGGCATGCACATGCCCGCCATGGTGACGCTCGACGACCTGGCGGCGATGAACGCCGCGGATCCGAACGGTCACCGATACGAGACCAGCCCCGAGGGAGTGCTGTCCGTCATGCCGCCCGCGGACTCAGAGCACGCGCAGATCGCCAGTCGGCTCTTTGCCTGGCTACTCGTGGCGGGCTGGCCGCCTGAACAGATTCTCCAGGTCGCGGGTGTCCGCGTTCCAGGAACCGGACAGGACGGTGGGCGGATCCCCGACCTCAGCGTCTGGAGCAAGCCGCCACCACGAGCGGTCTGGCTGGCGGTCACCGACCTGCTCCTCGTCATCGAGATCGTCTCGCCCGGCTCGGAGGCGATGGACGAGGTCACCAAGCGCCGCGAATACGCCATCGCCGGCATACCTCAGTACTGGGTCGTCGATCGCGACGACGCTCACACCGTGACGCTGTACCAACTCTCCGCTGACGCCACATACGCCGAACGCGCCAAGATGCCCCTGGCATGGCTCCTGCAGACCAGCCCGGCCGACCATCTCGACTGACGCACGGCTGGGCTAGTCGGCGCGGTGGCGGCCGGCTCGTTCCTCGTCCATGGGGACGGCCACTGAGGTGGGGGCCTCGGCGGCCTGGGTGTCCCACGGGGAGACTCGGGGGCGGGCCGGGGACGGCTCCAGGTCCTGCATGGGTACGTAGACGCGGGCGTCGACGGCCTCGGCCAGCAGCAGGGCCGCCACCAGGGCGGTCGGGCGGTGGTCCGGGTCGCGGTCGAGGCAGCGGGAGCAGAGGTCGACCACCTCCTGGGGCAGGCCGTCGGCCTCGGGCAGGGGGATGGGGTCGTTGTAGCGCTGGGCGTGTATCAGTTCCGTCGGGGTGTCGGCCCGCCACGGCAGGTGGCCGGCTATGCACAGGTAGAGCAGCACCCCCAGGGCGAACATGTCCGACGCCGGCGTGGCCGGGCAGCCCTCGAAGCGTTCGGGGGCCACGTAGGCGGGGGTTCCCATGACCGGGCCGTCCGGGTCGGGGTCGTGGCTGCCCACCGCGGCCGCGATGCCGAAGTCGAGGACCTTCGCGCCGGCGGGGGTCAGCATGACGTTGCCGGGCTTGATGTCGCGGTGCACCACCTTCTCGGCGTGGGCGGCGGCCAGCGCGGCCGCCACCTCGGCGCAGATGCGCACCCCGATGCGCCAGTCGATCGGGCCGGCGGCGATGTGCGCGCCGAGCGTCTGGCCTTCGACCAGTTCCATGATGATGTACGGGACGTCGCGCCCCTCGCCCACGGCGGGTGACGTGCCGAAGTCGTGCACGCCGGCCACGTTCGGGTGTGCCAGCCGGGCCGCCGAGCGGGCCTCGGTGCGCACCAGGTCGACGCCCACCTGGCCGAGGGTTCCCTCGACGGCCGGAGCCATGATCTTCACCGCGACGGGCCGGTCGAGCACCTGGTCGTGTCCGCGCCACACCTCGGACATGCCGCCGACGCCGATCCGTCGCACGAGCTGATAGCGCCCGCCCAGCGTCCGCATCTTCACCCCACCATCCCCACTGATCTTTGGTCGGCGGTACCCGTCGCACGGAGGACGAAAACGCCACGACCGCGTTACTGTGCCACCCCTCACCTCGTCTTTTCACCTTCTGAAACGCGTGATGCGCGGCTCACCGCCGCTGACCCGATGGTTGTCCGGATCGCGCAACCGGAACGCGCCTGCGTACTTGTCCGCACCTGACCAGTCAACGCAGAGTCCAGTAATGCCGACCGTCGACATCCTCGCGCCGTATCAGCAGATCGCCGCCGAGATCCGCCACGAGATCGTCACCGGCCACCTGCCGGTGGGCGGGAAGCTGCCGTCCGAGCACGTCCTGGCCTCCGAGCACCAGGTGGCCCGCGCGACCATCCAGAGCGCCCTGCGCCTGCTGCGCACCGAGGGCCTGGTCGCCTCCCGCAAGGGCGCCGGCACCTATGTGACCAGCCTGGCCGCCGCCGACGCGAGCCGCTGCCCGGCCCGGATCGAGCTCGACCATGCCCAGGTGGGCTGGCTGAACCGGCTGCCACCGCCGGGCCACGGCCTCGACCCGGTGCTGCACTGCGAGCTGGAACATCCTCATCCGGGCCCGCACGCCGGCCTGGCCCAGCAGGTCGGCGGCACCGGCTGGTGGGTGCGGTGGTCGCTGACCGCCTCCGAGATCAACCCGATGCCGCTGTGCGCCGCCGAGCACGGCGACGGCCGCTGCCCGCTCTTCCACGGTCATCCGGGCCGCCATCAGTAGGGGCAGGATAGGGGCCATGGAAGACCTCGTGGACCTGGCGGCCGAGCTCATCGCCGTGCGGTCGACCGCCGACCGGCCGGCCGACCTGGGGCGGGCGCTCGACCTGGTGCTCGGCGTGGCCGGCCCGGGGTTCGCGGTCGAGCGGTTCACGTCGAACGGCAAACCGAGCGCGCTGGTGCGTACCGAAGGTTCGAGCGGGCCTTTCCGGGTCGTGCTCAACGCCCACCTCGACGTGGTGCCGGGCGCCGACGAGCAGTTCCGGCCGAGGCGCGAGGGCGAGCGGCTGTACGGGCGGGGTGCTCAGGACATGAAGCTCGCGGCAGTCGTGATGGCGGCCGTGTTCCGCGAGGTCGCGCGCGAGGTTCCGTACCCGATCGGTCTTCAGCTCGTCACCGACGAGGAGGTGGGCGGGTTCGACGGCACCGGGCATCAGGTCGAGGCGGGGGTACGGGCGGGGTTCGTGGTGATCGGTGAGCAGAGCCGGCTCGAGGTCGTCACCGAGTCGAAGGGGCTGGCCCACGTGCGGCTCCGGGCGACCGGCCGGGCCGCGCACGCCGCGTACCCCTGGCTGGGTGACAACGCCGTCCTGGCCGTGGTGGAGGGGGTGCGGCGGCTGCTGGAACGCTATCCGTCACCGGTGGCGGAGGCTTGGCGTACGACGGCGAACGTGGCCCGGATCGAGACCGGCAACCAGGCCGTCAACCAGGTGCCGGCCGACGCCGAGGCCTGGGTCGACATCCGCTTCCCGCCGGAGGACGCCGACTTCAACCTCCGGACACGGGAGCAGGTGGCCGAGCACCTGCGCGCGGTCACCGGGATCGAGGCCGAGGTGCGGGCGCTCGGGGCGCCGCACCGCGCCGATCCCGGTAGTGAGGACGTCCGGCTGCTGCGGCAGGTCGTCCGGGACGCCGGGTTCCCGGGGACGCTGCTGCGCAAGCACGGCGCGGCCGACGGCCGCTTCTACTACGCGCGGGGGATCGACGCGGTGATCTTCGGGCCGGGTGGCGACGGGCAGCACGGTCCGAGCGAGTACGCGGACCTCACCACCGTCGAGCCGTACCGGCAGGCGCTGACCGCGTTCCTGCGGGCGCTCAGTCCGCGTTGGCCATGAGCAGCCAGCGCACCCGGCGGACCAGCTCGGCCGGGTTGAAGGGCTTGACCAGGTAGTCGTCGGCGCCCACGGTGAGGCCCAGGTCGATGTCGAGGGGGCGGTCGCGGCCGCTCATCATCAGGACCGGGATCTGCGCGGTGGCCGCCTTCGAGTGCAGCTCGTAGCAGACGCTGAGGCCGTCCATGCCGGGCATCGCCACGTCCAGGATCACCATGTCGGGCTGTTCGGCCTGGACCAGGTGCAGGGCGCTGCTGCCGTTGTCGGTGGTGATGACGTTGTAGCCGGCGGCCACGAGCTTCATCACGACGATCTCGCGGATGTCCTCGTCGTCGTCCGCGACCAGGATCCGGGGGTCGGTGACGTCGCATCCCGACTCGATGAACTGTTGTTTCGAAGCCGTTGCCAGAACCACTGATCTCTCCTGAACCGTCGGAGGGTGCCGAGCGGTGGGCCCCATCGGCGGGGTCCGGGTCCAGGACAGGAAAACCTTGGTTGCCGTACGGGTGCAGTGGCCGGAAAATGCCGAAGCCGCCCCTTGTGGGGGCGGCCCCGACATCGACGGTGCGGCCGTTTACCGCGCACACCTGGCGTCACTCACGAAGGTAGAGCATCAAGATCGATCCGAGGGGACGGACCCCGTGGATCGTGATCACGCTCTCACCACATCAGAACAATTCGGTACGAAGGTCGTGGGCCCCGTCGGCCCGGGTGGCCTCGTAGTAGACGCGCTGGCGGCCGTCCGGCAGCGTGACCAGGCTCAGGTAGCGCAGGCCGTGGGGCTCGTGCGGGCTGCCCAGCGGCTCGCGGTCCTCGGCCGTGAGCTCGCCGAAGCTGCCGTCGGCCCGGCGCCTGCCCCGCGCCACGCCGGTGCGCTCCTCCCAGTTCTCGCCGGCGGTGGCCCGCCCGTCGTAGGCGACGGTGATCTCGTCGCCCACGACCTGCACCGAGGAGACCCGCACGCCCCGGGCGTCCCACTGTCCCGGCCGGCCCGCCAGCGCCGTGCCGCGCCAGGTCCAGTGCACGCCGTCGAGGCTGGTCGCGTACTCCGTGGTCATCCGGTCGGCGTCGTCCCAGCTCTCCAGCGGGTGCACGGACGCCCACAGGTGCCAGCCGTGCTCGTCGTGGTGCAGCACCGGGTCCTTGACGCCCACCGTGTCGTCGCCGGCCAGGACCGTGCGTGGCGTCGCCGCGGCCAGACCGGCCAGGGTGCCGGCCTCGAGCAGCTCGACCCGCCAGTGCTTGGTCCCGGGGGTGGCGGCGCTGACGTAGAGCCGCCAGCGGCCGTCCGGGGTGTGCACGATGGCGGGCCGCTCGAGCGACTCGGCCCCGAACTGCTCCTTGGTCACCTCGACGACCGGCGTGAAGGTGATCCCGTCGTCGGAGGCGGCGACCACGTTGGCGATGCCGCGGCCCTCGCCGATCGGCAGGCGCAGCCGGTAGGCGAGGTAGAACCGCCCGCCGACCACGATCGAGCTGGGCGCTCCGGCCCAGGCGCCGGGTTCCTCACCCGGAGGCTCGACCACCACGGTGGAGTCGTCCCAGCGGGGCAGGGGCAGCATCGAGATTCCGGTGGTCAAGGCGACTCCTTCGGCGCGAGCGGGCAGAGCAAGTATGCATCATCTATCAAGATTAGGGGGATTCGGCGTTCGCGTGTCGGCCGACTGACAGCCAGTCGTCGTACTTCTCCCCCGTCACCTCACTGAGCAGTGCGATGTCGTCGGCGAACAACGGCAGCAGAGCGGCCCGCTCGTGCGGGGTGGTCACCGGCCGGGTTCCCTTCTTGCGGTGCAGCAGCGTGAGCAGCGGCCCCCGGGCGGCGAGCCGCAGCGGCACCGGGAAGCGATGCCCGAAGGTTCCGCCGGTGCGCAGAAGATAGCGCAGGATCCGGTTCACGTCGTCGTCCTCGACCACGTGCCGGTTGACGTTCTCGCGCGGGATGGAGGTCAGCACGCCGGTGGCGACGCCGAGGAACGAGCAGACCCGGTCCAGCGCGGCGGCCGGGTCGTCCTTGAGCTCGCGGTAGCGCATCAGCAGCACTTGCTCACGCGGGAAGTGCTCGTAGAGGTGGCGCACCTGCTCGCCGTACTTGCCGAGGCTGACGTAGTGCCAGAAGCCGGCCCAGCCGGCCGCCTTGCGGGACTCCTCGGCCCGGCACGCGGTGACGAAGTCGGCCTCGGGCTCGAGGCCCGCGTTCCAGAGGTGCGTCCAGTTCGAGTGGGCGCGGTCGACCGGGTCGCGCAGCAGGACGATCAGCCGCGCCGACGGGATGAGCGCCTTGATGCGTTCGTGCGCTTTCAGGTCGTACAGGTAGAAGGGCGTCGCCTCGCCGAGCCTGGCGGTCGCCGGCGCGGGAGCGAACAGGGCCTCGTACTCCTCCTGGCGCCAGACGTGCTCCTGGTAGGTCTGGACGTCGCCGGGGCCGCCCGTGGTGGGCGGCGGCCCGTCGGAGAGGAAGAACTTCGGCTCCTTGACCGCGGGCAGGAACAGCTCCGGGTGCTGAACGAGGGCGGCGTGCAACGCTGTCGTTCCCGCCTTGGGCACCCCGGCGATCAAAAAATCGGGCAGCGGCATGGCAGTCTCTCCCCACGTGCGGGTCGCAAGTGAGACTTAGCCTACAGATCTAGTAGGCATTCGCACCTCCGAGGCACCGGCTCAGCCCTGGCCGAGCAGCCGGCGCCACCACGTCACACGGCGGAAACGCGGGCAGGACGCCGCCTCGCAGAGCGCGCACTCGGCCCCGGGGCGATAGTGCTCGTGCGCCCGCCGCGGATGCCCGCAGACACAGAGGGCTTCATCAGTGCTCATCGCCTCACCACAAGTAATCGCGCTCGGAACCTACGGGACAGTACCCGGATCATCCGCTCACCCGTGGTTGCCGGGGCGCCGTGTCGGAACCTCGGCAACCGACTCGCAACCAAGCCTTCACGGACAGTGATGTCGCCATGCGGTGACCAGCTTCACGCGATGTATTCCGAAATTTTTATTACCGACCCCGCTGGGCGATCCGAGGGCTTCCGCGAAGTACGCCCGTTTTACACGGTCCGTACCCAGCGGGGCTCGACCGTCCATTACTCACGGTAACAATGGGACGAGAATCGGCCGGTGTTGCCGGAGCGTATTCATTGCACCTAGTTCCCTCACAGCGTCCACACAGAGAGCCGTAATAGCACTGTCTTTTCTTCTAGTTGACGCTTTGTAGCTGCTTGCTACGGTGGTGCGACAGAGGCGAGAACCTTATGCCTCTTGCCGCCACCGCCACCCTCGGAAGGGACCGACATGGATATTTCGTCCTCCGTCAGCAATACGAAGGGTGACGGTCGTACATCACCGACCGTGAGCGTTGTCATCCCGACGCTGAACGAGGAGCGCAACCTGCCGCACGTGTTCGCGAAGCTTCCGGCGGACATCACGGAGGTGGTCCTGGTCGACGGCGGCTCGGTCGACCGCACGGTCGCGGTGGCTCGCGAGCTGCGGCCCGACGTGGTGGTGGTGCACCAGACGCGTACCGGCAAGGGCAACGCGCTCGCCTGCGGCTTCGCCGCCTGCACGGGCGACATCATCGTGATGATCGACGCCGACGGCTCGACCGATCCGGCCGAGATCCCGCTGTTCGTGGCCAAGCTGGTGGCCGGCGCCGACTTCGTGAAGGGCTCGCGCTTCAACCACGGCGGCTTCAGCCACGACATCACCAAGCTGCGCAAGCTCGGCAACGACGGGCTCAACCTGGTGGTGAACGTCCTGTTCGGCACGAAGTTCACCGACCTCTGCTACGGCTACAACGCGTTCTGGCGCAGCGTCGTACCGGTGCTGGACCTCCCCGACATCCGGCTGCCGCGGCCGACCGACGGCACGAAGCTGTGGGGCGACGGGTTCGAGATCGAGACGATGATCAACATCCGGGCCGCCGTCGACGGCATGAAGGTCGGCGAGGTCGGCAGCATCGAGCACCGCCGCATCCACGGCGAGACCAATCTCAACACCTTCCGGGACGGTTTCCGCGTCCTGCGGACCATCTTCAGCGAGTACGGCCGGATGCGCGTCTCCACCGGCAAGGGCCTGCGCCGCCGGGACGGCGTGATCGTCCACCAGCACAGCACTCCCGCCCTCCGGCGCGAGGCCGGCGCGGTCAGCGCGGAGATCAAGCAGACCCCCGTTCTCGAAGACTGACCCAGGAGACGCTCCCGTGCCTTCCCCCCTTCCCGCCACGTCGATCGTCATACCGACGCACACCGAACAACGCTGGCCCTCCCTCGTCCGGACCATCGCCTGCGCCCGGTCGCAACGGTTCGAGCCGGCCGAGGTGATCGTGGTCGTCGACCACAACCCCGAGCTGTTCCGCCGCGTTCAGCGGGACCTGCCCGGCGTGACGGTGCTCGAGAACGCGTACGCGAAGGGTGTCTCCGGCAACCGCAACACCGGCGCCTTCCACGCCACCACCGAGCTGGTCGCCTTCATGGACGACGACATCACCGCCCAGCCCGACTGGCTGGAGAACCTGATCGCGCCGTTCGCCGACCCGCGGGTCGTCGGCACCGGCGGCGGCATCGAGCCGGCCTGGGAGCACGAGCGCCCGCGGTGGATGCCCGACGAGTTCCTGTGGGCGGTCGGCGGCTCGTACGCGGGCATGCCCACCGTCACCTCCCCCATCCGCAACGTCTGGTCGGCCAGCATGGTCGTACGCCGCTCGGTCTTCGACGCCGTCGGCGGCTTCCGGGTCGGGTTCGGCAAGCTGGGCGACCGCAACCGCCCCGAGGACACCGAGCTCTGCCTGCGGATGAGCGCGCTCGACGGCGGCCACTGGATGTACGTCCCGGGGGCCGTGATCCGCCACGAGGTCCCGGCCCAGCGCTCGACCTTCACCTTCTTCGTGCACCGCTGCTACGCCGAGGGGCGCGGCAAGGTGCAGATGGCCGGACTGCACGACGGCGGCGAGACGCTCGGCGCCGAACGGTCCTACCTGTGGTCCCTGCCGAAAGCCGTGCTGCGCAACCTCGGCACCGGCGGGTTCCTGCGCGCCGGCGGCATCGTCGCCGGTGTCGTGGCCGCCGGTTGGGGCGGCGCCGTCGAGACGGTCGCCGCCAAGCGGCGCCCCCAGGCCGAGCTGGAGCCCGCCCGATGAGCACCGCCACCCTCCCCGCCGTCGTCCTCGACGTCGACCTGGCCACGGCGCTGCCCGCCGTGCCGGCCGTCCAGCCCGACGGCCGCCGGGCCGAGCAGGCCTGGGTGCTGGTCCGCCTGCACACGGAACCGCTGGGCACCGTGCTCGTCGACGTACCGGAGGAAGGTCTTGACCCGGCCGCCTTGACGGCCGCCATCGAGGCCGAGCTGGCCGGCGAGATCGAGCGCGCCCGCGGCGAGGAATTCCTCGCCTCCCGCCGGCGGATCCTGGCGACGGCACCGCACATCACGGTCGTGATCTGCACGCGCGAGCACCCCGAGATGCTCGCGCAGTGCCTGGACAGCCTGCTCGCCCAGAACTACCCGGGCTTCCGCGTCCTCGTGGTCGACAACGCGCCGGTCACCGACGCCACCGAGAAGGTGGTCCGGGCGGCCGCCCGGCGCGGCCCGGTCGACTACCTGCGGGAGCCGCGGGCCGGTCTGTCGTACGCCCGCAACGCCGCCACCAAGGCCGCGCCCGGGCAGATCCTGGCCTGGATCGACGACGACGAGGTGGCCGACGAGAACTGGCTGGCCGAGATCGCCCGCGCCCTGCACGACCACCCCGAGGCCGACGTGATCTCCGGCGTGATCGTCCCGGCCGAGCTGGAGACCCGGGCCCAGATCTGGTTCGAGCAGTTCGGCGGGCACAGCAAGGGCCGCGGCTTCACGCCCGACACCTTCGGCCCGCACACCGCACACCGGCAGAGCCCGCTCTACCCGCTGCCGCCGTTCGCCACCGGCGCCAACATGACCTTCCGGCCCGGCGTGATCGAGCGGATCGGCATGTGGGACACCGCGCTCGGCGCCGGTTCGCCGGCCATGGGCTCCGAGGACACCCTGGCCTTCACCCAGGTGCTGCTCAGCGGCGGCACGATCGTGTACCAGCCGTCGGCGGTCACCCGGCACTACCACCGCCGCGACTACCAGGGGCTCCAGAAGCAGATGGTCGGATACGGCACGGGGCTCGTGGCCGCGTACACCAGCCTGCTCGTGAAGCGTCCCGGCCTGATCTTCCCGCTGCTGCGGCTCGCACCGCACGCGCTGCGGGACATGACCGGCAAGGACACCCCGCGGACGGCCACGCTGCGCGACGATTTCCCCCGGGAGCTTCTCTCGGCCAACCGCCGCGGCATGCTCGCGGGGCCCCGGGCGTACTTCAGGGGACGGCGCGCCGCCACGAAACACACGGAGGCCCGAAAGTAATGCAACCGCGCTCGGACCAGCCGGACGTCGACACCACCACGGTGATCACTTCCGTCGACCAGGACGCCACCACCCGGCTGGAGGTCGGCGAGCGGACGGTACGCATCCCGCTCAGTCCCGGCGACCAGTCGGAGACCCGCATGCTGCCCGCCCCGGTGATCACCACCGGCGGCCCGGCGGACCGGGTGCTGGAGCGCACGACCACCATCGACGCCGGCGCCGGAACCGACCACCGGCGCGAGTTCGCGGCGGCCGGCATGATCGCGTCGGCGATCGGCCTGCTCGGCCTGGCGGCCGGCGGTCCCGCCGCGGTCGCGCTGCTCGTGCTCTTCGTCCTGCTCGGCCCCGGCGCCGCGATCATGTCGGTCGCGAACACGCGCGGCCGCCTCATCTCCTGGGCGCTGTCGATGGCCGGCAGCCTCGCGGTCACGACCTTCGTCGCGGTGGTCCCGCTCTGGCTGCACGTCTGGCAGCCGTACGTCTGGCTCGGTGTTCTCGCCGGAGCCTCGCTCATCGGGTCGGCCGTTCAGTACTTCCGCCTTCGCTCGGTCCCGCCCAGCGGCGCCGGCACGCCGATCGAGCGCGTCGACAACGGCCAAGTGCTGGGTGCGCTGCCGTTCTTCACCATGGCCGCCGGGCTCGGCCTCTGGATCCTGGCGCTGGTCGCGCTTCAACCGGACCAGGTCGGGCTGTACGGGTTCACGGCCGCCCTGGGCGTGCCCTTCGTGATCGGCGCGGTGCTGCTGCTGCTCGGTTTCGCTGTCGAACTGTTCGGCCGGGCCCGCCCGTACGTCATGGCCGCCCATCTGGTCATCATCCCGGTCATCATGCAGGCCACGGTGCCGCTGCTCGACGGGACGACCGAGTACGCCTGGACCTACAAGCACATCGGCGTCGTCGACCTGATCCGCGACAACGGCCACCTGATCAGCGGCAGCGACATCTACCAGCAGTGGCCCGGCTTCTTCGCCGTGGTCGCGATGATCTCGCACGTCTCCGGCGTCGACGCGATCTCCTTCTCGGCCTGGTCCTCGCTGTTCTTCGCGCTGGTCACCTCGGTCATCACGGCCGCGCTGCTGCGCCAGTTCACCCGCGACCGCCGCATCATCGCGGTCGGGGTGTTCCTCTTCCAGGCCACGATGTGGGTGGACATCGGCTACTTCTCGCCCCAGGCCTTCGTCTTCCCGCTCATGCTGGCCTTCTTCCTGATCGTGGTCCGCTGGCTGATCGTGGTGCCGACGTTCGACGGCGAGCCCACGGGCCGCGTCGACCGGCTGCGCCGCTGGCTCGTCCGGGGCATGCCGGACGCGATGGCGACCGACAAGCGCACCCGGCTCTGGGCCGGCCTCGGCGCGGCCGGCCTGTACGGCGCGATCGTGGTGTCCCACCAGCTCACCCCGGTCGTGATGATGATCCCGGTGATCATCCTGACCGTGCTCGGCATCGTGCGCCCGCGCCTGTTCACGATCGGCCTGATCGCCATCGCGGTCGTCTTCATCGGCCCCCGCCTGGTCTCTGTGGCGAGCGAGTACACGCTGTTCAGCCTCGACTTCCTGTCCAACGCCGGCGGCAACGCGCAGAACTGGGGCACGCCCGAGCAGGAGTTCTCGGCGCTGGTGTCCCGCGTCCTGGCCATCGGCCTGTGGGCGGCGGCGCTGCTGGCGGTCTTCCTCACCCGCAAGAAGGTCGGCCGCGTCCTCATCCCGGTCGTTCTCGGCTTCGCCCCGATGGCCACGCTGGCCGGCGGCAACTACGGCGGCGAGGCGATCTACCGGGTCTTCGCGTTCTCGCTGCCCTTCGTGGGTCTGCTGGTCGGCCTGCTCTGGGCGGGGAAGGGCCGGCGCGGCGTCCCGGCCATGATCCTGTCGGGCCTGCTGATGGCGGCACTGTTGCTGGCCGGGCTCCAGGGGCTTCAGGGGCAGCTTTACGTGCATCAGGTACGGGCGACGGACATCGTGGCGGCGGACTACTTCTACGAGCACGCCGAACCGGACTCGGGCCTGATCCTTCTCGCCCCGAACTTCCCGACAAAGCTCGAGGGAAATTACGGCTCGTTCAACAAGGGCCACGTGTCGGTCGACATCTCGCTGGTCGGCGACCCGCTGTTCACCAACAGCATCAGCGGCGAGCGGCTGCCGGACATCGAGCAGTACATCCGGGCGATGAACTACAAGACGAACTACCTGGTGGTCAGCGACGCCATGGACGACTACACCGACTACTTCGGCACCGAGCCGGACAACGCGGCGCAGTCGCTGGAGACGGCCCTGCGCGCCTCGTCCGACTGGAAGGTCTTCTACCAGGGTCCCGGCGTGACCATCTTCCAGCTGGTCGGCTCGGCCAGCGCTATTGCATCAAATTGATTTGATGTAATCTGCGGGCGTGACGCCGCCCTCGTTCCTCCTCGCCGCCGGTCATCCCGTGCGGTGGCGGCTGCTGAGCGAACTGGCGGGCGGCGACCTGGCCGTGCGCGAGCTGACGGCGCGGCTCGGCCAGCCGCAGAACCTGGTGTCGTACCACCTGGGCAAGCTGCGCCGGGCGGCCCTGGTGACCGCCCGGCGCAGCAGCGCCGACGGCCGCGACACGTACTACTCGCTCGACCTGACCCGGTGCTCGGCCCTGCTGGCCGGCGCCGGGGCCGCCCTTCACCCGGCGCTGTCGCTGACGCCGCCGCCCACCCCGCCCGCCGGCTCCGGGCGGGTCCTGTTCCTGTGCACGGGTAACAGCGCGCGCTCCCAGATGGCCGAGGCCCTGCTCCGGCATCACACCGGGGGCGCCGTCGAGGCGTACAGCGCCGGCAGCCGCCCCAAACCGATCCACCCGCACGCCGTGACCGTCATGGCCGCCCGCGGCCTCGACCTGTCCGCGGCCCGCCCCAAACATCTCGGCGAGTTCACCGGCGAACGTTTCGACTTCGTCATCACCCTGTGCGACCGGGTCAAGGAGGTCTGCCCCGAGTTCCCCGGCCCCGCTCGCCGCGCCCACTGGAGCATGCCCGAGCCCGCCGGTCTCCCCGACTTCGAACTCGTCGCCGACGAGCTCACGTCCCGCATCACCTTCCTCCGGCACACCATCGCTCGCTCATCACGACGCGAGGAGGCGTCATGACCGACTCGACAGTGCACGTCCGCTACCTGGTGGACGACGTTCAGGCCGCGATCGACTTCTACACCGGTCACCTCGGCTTCACCGTGAACACCACGTTCCCGCCCGCCTTCGCCGACGTGCTGCGCGGCAACCTGCGCCTGCTGCTCTCCGGCCCGGCCAGCTCGGCCGGCCGCGCCATGCCGGACGGCCGGAAGCCGGCACCGGGCGGCTGGAACCGCATCCATCTGCTGGTCGACGACATCGACGCCGAGGTGACCCGGCTGCGCGCCGACGGCGTGGTCTTCCGCAGTGACGTGGTCAGCGGCCCCGGCGGCCGGCAGATCGTCCTGGACGACCCGGCCGGCAACCCGGTCGAGCTCTTCCAGCCGGCCGGCACCTGAATGCACCGGGCGTCCCTGACGACGGTCCTGCGCGAGTGGGGCCGCATCGGCTGCGTCGGCTTCGGCGGCCCGCCCACCCACATCGCCCTGCTCCGCAAGCTCTGCGTGGACGAGCGCCGGTGGCTGACCGCGCAGGAGTTCGAGGACGCCATCGCCGCCTGCAACCTGCTGCCCGGCCCCGCCTCGACCCAGCTGGCCATCTTCTGCGCCTGGCGCGTGCGGGGCCGCCCCGGCGCTCTGGTCGGCGGCGCCGCCTTCATCCTGCCCGGCCTGATCGCCATCCTGGCCCTGTCCGCCCTGTTCCTGGGCAACCCACCGACCTGGGTGGTGGCCGCCGGCGCCGGCGCGGGCGCCGCCGTGGCCGCGGTCGCCGCCCAGGCCGGCACCGCGTTGATGCCACCGGGCTGGAAGCGCGCCGCCGTGCAGAGCAGCCGCCGCCGCTGGGCTGCCTACCTGCTTCTGGGCGCCGCCGCCGCGGCCACCGTCGGCCCGTGGCTGGTCCTGCTGCTCATCGCCTGCGGCGTCATCGAGGTCCTGGCCCAGCGCCCCCGAGACGCGAGCCCGGCGCCGCGGGCCGGCCGGCCGCCGCACTCGCTCACCCTGCTGGCCGCGACCGGGCTCGGCGGCGGCGTGCTGCTCTCCCTGGCCTGGGTGGCCCTCAAGGTGGGCGCCCTGTCGTACGGCGGCGGTTTCGTCATCATCCCGCTCATGCAGGCCGACGCCGTCGACCACTACCACTGGATGACCGACGCCGAGTTCCTGAACGCCGTGGCCCTCGGCCAGATCACCCCCGGCCCGGTCGTCCACACGGTCGCGGTGGTCGGCTACGCCGCCGCCGGCCTGACCGGCGGCCTGCTGGCCGCGGCCGTGGCGTTCGGCCCGTCGTTCGCCTTCATCCTGCTGGGCGCCCACCGCTTCGACCAGCTACGCGCCAACCCCCGCGTCCGCGCCTTCCTCGACGGCGCGGCCCCGGCCGCCATCGGCGCCATCCTCGGCTCGACGGTCCCGCTGATCCGAGCCCTCACCGAGCCCTGGCAGTACGCCGTCCTGGCCGGCGCCGCCGTCCTGACCCTGCTCCTGCGCCGGGGCCCCGTCCTCACCTTGCTGGCGGCCGCCACCGCCGGCGTCGTCATAGTCCTGGCCGGCGGCTCCCTCCCCCACTGACGGTCCCTCGCGGGCCGCCCGCTCAGTTCGTGCTGGGCAGGCTCGGAGACCCCAGACCTGCGATCGTCGTGACCGCTGGCCACCAGGCGGCCGGACGTACGAGGGCGTTACGGGCGAATGGCGCGCTGTGCCGGCTTGCCGGGACGCTGTCCAGCAACTGCCGGCCGCCGTCGACTCGCAGGCGGCGGTCGCGGCCATGACCGCCGAACTGGACGCTCGCCTCGACCCGGCACTGAATGCGGCAGAACGACCAAGCGCGGCGGTCACCGTCCATTCGCGAGCTCACCGGGAGATTCCGGCCTGTGTGTCAGGGTGTGAGAACTATTTTGCCCGTCAGGTGGCCTTGTTCGCCGAGGCGGTGGGCTTCGGCGGCGTCTTTCAAGGGCAGCACCGAAGCCACCTCGACCCGGAGGCGGCCGGTGTCGGCCAGGGTGGCCAGGGACGTCATGCCGGCGGCGTCCGCCTCGACGATCATGAAGCGGGCTCGTTTGGCCTGCTGGGCGCCCACCTCCTCCAGGTAGGCCTCGGCCGGCGAGGCCAGGGCGACCAGGATGCCGCCCGGGCGGAGGGTGCGCAGGGACCGCGGCCCGTACTCGCCGCCGATGGGGTCGAGCACCACGTCCAGATCGTGGAGGTGGTCGGCGAAGTCCGTGGTGCGGTAGTCGACGGGTTCGTCGACGCCCAGGGATCTGATGAAGGCGTGCTTGGCGGCCCGGGCCGTGCCGATCACGTACGCGCCGCGCGCCTTGGCGATCTGTACGGCCAGGTGGCCGACGCCCCCGGCCGCGCCGTGAATCAACACCCGCTGGCCGGCGCTGACGGCGGCGACGTCGACGAGTGCCTGCCAGGCGGTCAAGCCGGCGAGACCGAGACCGGCCGCCTGTACGTGGGACAGACCGGCCGGTTTCCGGACGAGGTGCCGCGACGGCACGGTGACGTATTCCGCGTACGTGCCGGCGGGCTGCGGATGCCGGGCACCCCGAACACCTCGTCGCCGGGCCGGAACAGGGCCGCGCCCACTCCGGCGGCCTCCACCACGCCGGAAAGATCCCAGCCGAGCCGTACGGGGCGGCCGGCCAGCCCGCCGGTGGCCCGGTGCCAGAAGTCGGTGGGATTGACACCGGCGGCGTGGACGCGGACCAGCACCTCGGCCGGTCCGGGCTCGGGACGGTCGACGTCCACCAGGGTGAGGACTTCCGGTCCGCCGAAGCGGTGCTGCTCGATCGCGTACATCCGCAAGCCTCTCTGCTTTTGACCTGTGCGCGATCCACTGTGTGGCAGGCGACGCCGGCTTTCGAGTGGCCGTCAGGCCATCATGTGTCAGGATCTGGCCATGCATCGTGTGGTGGTTCTGGCGCTCGACGGCGTGTACCCGTTCGAGCTCAGCATCCCGGTCCGGATCTTCGGGACCGCCGCTGACGGGCCAGGACGGCCGTTGTACGAGGTGATCACCTGCAGCCTCGACGGCCGGCCCGTGCGAACCAGTGCCGACTTCGCCGTCGCCGTCGAGCACGGCGCGGAAGCGCTCGACACGGCGGACACGCTCGTGCTGCCACCGTTCGTGTGTGAGCCGGCGGGCAGCCGCGACTGGCTACCGGACGGCCTCGAGGCCGCGCTCGAGCGGCTGCGGCCGGGCGCTCGGATCGTGTCCATCTGCACGGCCTCCTACGTGCTGGCCGCGGCCGGGCTCCTCGAGGGCCGTCCGGCGACCACCCACTGGAACAACGCCGACCATTTCCAGCGGACCTTCCCCACCACCAGGGTGAACGCGGACGTGCTGTTCACCGACGACGGGGATCTGCTCACGGCGGCCGGCGTGGCCTCCGGCATCGACTTGTGCCTGCATCTGGTGCGCCGCGACCACGGCAGCGACGTCGCCAACCGGGTCGCCCGCCAGTGCGTCGTGCCGCCCTGGCGCGAGGGCGGCCAGGCCCAGTTCATCGACCGCCCCGTTCCGGCGCCGGCCGACTCGGCCACCTCACCGACCCGCCAGTGGGTTCTGGAAAACCTGCACCGCCCCGTCACCCTCACCGAGATGGCCCGGCACGCGCGGACGAGCGTGCGCACGTTCTCCCGTCGCTTCCGCGCCGAGGTGGGCCTGACGCCCGGCCAGTGGCTGACCCGCCAGCGGGTGGAGCTCGCGCGGCGCCTGCTCGAAACCACGGACCTGGCCATGGACAGCGTCGCCACCGAAGCCGGTTTCGGAAGCGCCGCCTCGATGCGCCAGCACCTCACGGCCGCGATCGGCACCTCGCCGACCGCGTACCGCCGCATGTTCCACCCGGACGCACCATCATTGACGCGCTGATCCGCTGAGCCACGACGTGGCGCCCTCGACGGTCACCAAGGTGTGCCGGCGAGCACGGACAGGAGCTCCTTCGCGCAGTACTCGGCGATCAGCTCGTCCCGCGTGATCTCGACCAGATCACCGGACGGCGGTGGCGAGCGGTCGAAGGCGTGGAACACCTCGAGGGCGTCACCGACGGCCAGCTCGGGGCAGTCGTCGATCAGCAGCCAGTTGGGCTGCTCGCCGACAGCCGCGGCCAGCTCGGCGCTCGCCGAATACGCCCGAAGCCAGGAGGCCGCCGGCCCGGCCGGCCGCACGACGTGCGCGACGTTCGGCAGGTCGGCGGGATGTGGACCGACGAGGATCACCGGAACGCCCAGGGCTTGGGCGTGCGCACTGAGCCGGCGGGTTTCGGCCGAGTTCAGCTGCGCGGTACGGCCGTCCGGGTCCCACCAGATGACGCCACGCCAGCTCCCGGCCGCCGGCGACGCCCCCACAGGAACGCCGGGAACGGGCGGCGCGGCCGCGGAAACGCCCGAAGCCGTCGTCGCGACCGCGGGAACGCCCGAAGCCGGCGGCGGCGCTGCGGGGAGGCCGGAGGGGGGCGGTGCGGCCGTGGGGAAGCCCGAAGCCGGCGGCGTCGCTGCGGGGAGGCCGGAGCGGGGCTGGGCTGCCGCGGGGAAGCCGGAGGCCGGTGGCGCGGGGAGGGCGGTGATCAGGATGTCGCACTGGTGGCGTAGCCGGTCGCGGTAGGGGTGCGGGGTCGCGGCCGGGCCCAGGGCGGAGATCAGCGGCCGTCCGGTCAGGCGCTGGGTGAGGTAGGGCAGGTGCCAGGCCTGGATCTCGTCGCGGAGCGGGCCGAAGGCGACCTCGGTGCCGGCGGCGCGGATGCGGTCGAGGCCGACGCCGGCGACGCGCGGGTCGGGGTCGCGGAGGGCGGAGACGCAGCGCGCGAAACCGCACGAGGCGACCAGGTCGGCGCAGGGTGGCTGCTTTCCCCAGTGGGCGCACGGCTCGAGGGTCGTGTAGATGGTCGCGCCGCGCAGGATCGCCCGGTCGGCGACGCTGTCGATGGCGCAGCGTTCCGCGTGGCGGCCGCCGTACGGCTCGGTCGCGCCCTCGGCAATCAGCACCCCGTCCTTGACGATCACCGCGCCGACCGTGGGGTTGGGGCTGGCCCGGCCCTCGGCTTCCATCGCGCGGAGCAGCGCCCGCCGCATCCAGTACGCGTCGTCGCCCCCGGCCCCACCCGGCGGGGCGGAGGCGGCGGGTGCCGGGTCGAGGACGCCGCCCAGCCCGTAGCCCGGAAGGAGGCGTAGGTCAGGCGGCATGCAGAGTGAGGAGGGTGATCTCGCTGGGTGCGAAGATGCGGAACGGCGGGCCCCAGAAGCCGGTGCCCCGGCTGGTGTAGAGCTGGGTGCGGCCGGAATGGCGGGACAAGCCCTGCAGGACCGGCTGGTCGAGGCGGACCAGGTAGTGGAAGGGCCACATCTGGCCGCCGTGGGTGTGGCCGGAGATCTGGAGGTCCACGCCGTGCGCCACCGCGCCGGCGATCTGAGCGGGCTGGTGGGCCAGCAGCAGGACAGGGTGGGACGGGTCGGCGCCGGCCAGGGCGGCCTCGTGGTCGGCGTGGTGGCCGGGCACTCCCGAGCCGGCGGCGGTGCGGTCGTCGACACCGGCGATCACCAGGGTGTCGCCGCCCCGGGTGACCTCGACGTGGCGGTTGTGCAGGGCCTCCCAGCCGAGCGAGGCCATGTGTTCGACCCAGCGCTGGGCGCCGCTGAAGTACTCGTGGTTGCCGGTCACGTAGACCCGGGCCATGGTGGCGCGGATGTCGGCCAGCGGGGCCGCCTGCGAACGGCGCTGGGCCACCTCGCCGTCGGCGATGTCGCCGGTGTGCGCGACCACGTCCGCGTCGAGGGTGTTCACCACCTCGGTCACCTTCTGCGACCAGCGGGACCGCTCGATCGGGCCGTAGTGGGTGTCGGTGAGCAGCACCAGCCGCAGGCCGTCGAGGCCGGCGCCCAGCCGCGGCAGGGTCACGTCGACCCGGCGGACCCGCGGGACGCGCCTCGCTTCCGCGTACCCCCAAGCGAGCAGGACCACCGAGACCACAGCGACCACCGCCGTGGCGATGCGGTGGCGAGCCGGGTCGCCGACGCCGGCGGCCCAGAGGAGCAGGGCGAGCACCTGGCCGATGAGGGACTGGACGAACAGGACCCAGACGACGCCGAGCGTGGTGTCGGCGATGACCGCGGGAACGTCGCGATGGTTGCGCCCGTGGCCCAGGAACATCAGCACCGGGAACGCGACCGCCACCAGCGCGACGACCACCGTGCCGGTCACGAAGACGCCGGTGGGCCAGTCGTTGCCGGAGCCGAACAGCGTCCACCAGGGCACGCCGAACAGCAACGCCAGGACCGCGACCAGGGTCAATCCAAAGCGGACGGCCCGGGACGGGCGGCGGCGGGGTTCGGTCTCGACTGCTTCACCTACGGACACGCCTGAAAGCATGCCACTTCAGGCCGGTGGGGTGCCGACCCTGTGGATAACCGAGGCCGGCACGACGAGGTCGGCGCGCGGGCGCGAGGCGGCGATGAGGACGGCGTTGCGCTCGTCGGTCCCGGTCGCCCACTCCGACGCGGCCGACGGGTCCTTACCAAAACGGACATGTCGCGAAATAAGACGTTCAATACGCGTCGACTGATCCAGATCCGCGTACCAGACCTCAGCAAGAAGATCCCGCACTGGCCGCCAGAAAGCGTCGTCGAGCAGCAGGTAATTACCCTCACTGATGATCAGGCGCGCGTCCCGGAAGAGGGGGATGGCCCCGGCGACCGGCTGCTCGATGACCCGCTCGAACCCGGGCGCGTAGATCACCTCGTCCTCGTCGGCCAGCACCCGCCGCAGCAGGGCCGCGTAGCCGAGCGGATCGAACGTGTCCGGCGCGCCCTTGCGGTCCCGCCGCCCGAGCCGGGTGAGCTCCACGTCGGCCAGGTGGAAGCCGTCCATCGGCACGTGCGCCACCCACGCCCCGGCCGTCAGGCCCGGCGGCGGGTCCGGCGCCAGCGCCGCCACCAGTTCCTCGGCCAGCGTGGTCTTGCCCGCCCCGGGTGGCCCCGTGATGCCGAGCACCGCGCGCCCACCGGCCGGCACGAGCGCCCTGGCCCGCTCCACCAGCGCCTCGAACGTGTAGTTCATGGCCGGAACCTACCCCGGGTCGGATCGAGGACTGCGCGCCCGTCGCCGGAAAAACAGAATCGGGGGCACGGGGGTAAAACATGATCACATTGGTTGCCCTGCTGAGCGCGACTCTTCTGGGAGTCCCGGTTCACCAGGAAGTCGATCCGCACGGCCGGGTCTATGTCACCGAGGGCTCGTCGCTGGTCCGGATCGCGCCGCGCGGCCGCCGCTGCCGGGTCGCGGTCTTTCCGTGGGCGGGCCCGATGGCGCTGCGCCCGGTGGCCAGCGGCGTCGCGCGCGGGCCGGACGGCGCCTTCTACGTCGGCGAGACCTCTCTCGTCCCGGGCCGGGCGCGTCTGTGGCGGGTGGTGCCGGGTCAGGAGCCTCAGGTGTACGCCGCGGGCCTCACCGCCGTGGTCGACGTGCGGTGGTCGCCGGACGACCGGTTGTCCGTCCGGGAGCGCGACGGCTCCCTGCTGCGCGTGTTCCCGCGTGGCCGCCTAGTGCGACAGACCGAGCCGCAGGCCGGCCACACCCGCTGGTGACAGCGGCCGCGACGTCGCCCGCGACAGCTCCTCACGCACGCATGCGGGCAGCTCGTCGGCGAGCGTGCGCAGCCGCGGGTACAGGTCGAGCACGTCCCGATGAGTCAGCGCGCCCACCCCGATGAGCAGGCCGTTCACCGCGCCGGGGGTGCGCGTCAGCTCGGCGCAGAGCTCCCGCCGCCAGCCGGGGTCGTCGACCCGGGTGGCCAGTTCGCGGGCGATCCGGTTGCCGGCCGGCGACGGCTCCTCGGGCGCCGCGTGCCGTCCGGCCCGGGCCGGCACCGGGGCGAGCCGGCAGGCGATGCCGAGCAGACGGGCCAGCTCGGGCACGGTCAGCACGTCCAGGCCGTGTGCGCAGATCTCACAGAGCCGGTGGTACGTCGCCGCGTGCACCAGGGTGGCCGGGCGCGGGCACTCGCCCAGCGGCCCGCAGAGCCGGTCCAGGATGATCTCGGCCAGCGTGCCCTCGTGGTCGAAACGGCCGACGCCGAAGTACGCGGCGGGAGCGCTGCGGTATCGGGTCAGCGCGTTGCGCGCGCTGGCGTAGTTGCCGGACTCGACGCTGATGCGCGGGGTGCCGCTCTCGGTGTGCAGGTAGATCAGTCGGAACATCTCGATCGCTCCCGGTGATGCAGCGAACCGTCGTCGACCGGAGATACGGGCGCGGTGGCGCGGGAGTTCAAAATCCGCAGCGCGTCGAACGTGACCGCGTGCAGGGCGTAGATGCCGGCGGTGATGACGACCAGCATCGTGGCCAGGACCGCGCCGGTCGCGCCGTCGAGCCCGCGCCAGGCCACCGGGGGCACGGCGACGCCGAGCACGACGGCCGCCTGACCGGCGGCCTCGGCGCAGCGTACGGGATCAAATGTCATGACCTCACCCTTCCGGGTGGAGGTCGCGCGCGCCTCTGCCCGGAGCGGGAGTTCGACTACGACTTTCGGTAGAGGGACGTAGGTTGGATCTTGAGGAGGACGACCGCGTGCCCGTTTTGCCAGCACTCATGTATCACTCCGTGTCAGCTGTCGGTGGCCCGATGCGTGATCTCGCCGTGCCGCCGGAGCTGTTACGCGAGCAGCTGAGCGCGCTCCGGGACGCCGGTTACCGCCTGGCCGGCCTGACCGAGGCCCTGAACCTGCTCGAGGAGGGCGGCGGCGAGAAGCTGATCGCGGTCACGTTCGACGACGGCTACCGCGACTTCCTCACCCAGGGCGTGCCGATTCTGAAGGAGAGCGGCGCCGGGGCCACCCTCTACGCGTCGGTCGGCCACCTCGGCGGCACGGCCGGCTGGCTCGGGCGGTGGGCGGCCGACTTCGGGCCGATGCTGACCTGGGACGAGCTGGCCGAGGTGCGGGACGCCGGCGTCGAGATCGGCAACCACAGCATGATCCACCACCCGCTGGACGTGCTGCCGGCCGCCCAGCTCCGCGACGAGATCGTCACCAGCCATCGCCAGCTGGAACAACGGCTTCAGGTGCCGGTACGGTCGTTCGCCTACCCGCACGGCTACCACAGCCGGCGGGTGCGCGACCTGGTGGCCTCGCTGGCATACGACAACGCCACCGAGGTCGGCCGCCGCCTGCACACCCCGGCCGAGAAGCGCCTGGCCGTCCCCCGCCTGCAGCCCACCCCGGACCACACCGGCGCCGACCTGGTGGCCCTCGTCCGGACCGGCGAGACCGGCCTCGTACCCAAGGTGAAGCAGTTCGCCCAGCCCGGGTGGCGGGTCGCCCGCCGGGTCGCCCGGACGTTCGGGAAGAACCTGACATGAACCGCCGCCGCCTGCTCGGCCTGTCCGCGCTGGCCGCCGTCCCGCTGGCCGGCTGCAAGACGTACCGCGCGGAGGAGAAACCCGTACCGGCCGCGTCCAGTCCGGCCCTGAGCGGCGGCGGCCCGGTGCCTTACCGGCCGGGCCGGGTGCTGCTCGGGGCGTACACCCAGCTCAAGGGTTTGACGACGGCCGAGGGGATCGCCCTGCGGACCAGGCAGCTCGGCCGCCCGGAGCGCATCGTGCACCGGTTCTACTCGTGGACCGACACCCTGCCGACCTCGCTGCCGTACGTGACGTCGGCCAGCGTCGCGATGAT
The DNA here is from genome assembly GCF_043197815.1 of Actinoplanes sp. NPDC048988. Lineage (NCBI taxonomy): Bacteria > Bacillati > Actinomycetota > Actinomycetes > Micromonosporales > Micromonosporaceae > Actinoplanes > Actinoplanes sp. NPDC048988. Next base: position 105,852 of record NZ_JBICTW010000013.1, read on the forward strand.
GTCCTGGCGCGGCCCGGTGTACCAGCAGGTCACCAACGGCTCCTCGGACAAGCTGATCGCCGGGGCCGCGCAGCGGATGGCGCGGCGGGCCGTGCCGACCCTGCTGCGCTGGGCCTGGGACATGAACCGCGCCCCGTCCACCCCCGACCCGGCCGGGTACGTCAAGGCGTACCGCCGGATCCACGGCATCTTCGCCCGGGAGGGCGCCGACAACGTGAGCTGGGTGTGGAGCCCGAACTGGAACTCCGACCCGGACGAGGACGGGAACGCCTTTCCCCGGTACTACCCCGGTGACGAGTACGTGGACTGGGCCGGTGTCTCGGGCTACGCCGCGGGCCAGGCACCGGGCGACCTGTTCGACCGGTTCTACGAGACGTACGCGGCCCGCAAGCCCGTCATGATCACCGAAGTGTCGGTGACCGACCGCGGTGGCAGCACCAAACCGGACTGGATCACCGCCTTCCATCAGTGGGTGAAGACCCGTCCGGCCGTCGGCGCCGTGTGCTGGTTCGACACCGACACCCATCCCGGCTCCACCGAGAAGTGGCGCGTCGACTCGACCGCCGCCTCGCTGACCGCGTACCGGGCGATGTCGGCCGACCCCGTCTTCACCGGGTGAGCGGAACGCACCGCGCCGGTGGCCGGGCCCGCCGGTGGCTCGCCCTGCTCGCCGCGCTCCTGCTCGCCGGCGGCGCGGCCGCCGGATACCACGTCTTCTTCGCCGAACGGCCACCCGACGTCGACGCCGCCGGCCCCGGCTACTGGGTCTCCACGCGCGGCGCCGACGACGCCGACGGCTCGCCCGGGAAGCCCTGGCGGTCGATCGCGCACGCGGTCGAGGTGGCGCCGGCCGGTTCCAAGATCTTCGTGCGGGCGGGTACGTACGACCCGTTCACGATCACCCGGCCCAACCTGACCGTGATGAGCGCGCCGGCCGAGCACGCGACGGTGGCGGGTGTGTCCGGCGTCCGCGACGGCATTCTGGTCACGGCGAGCGGGACGACGATCGCCGACCTGACGGTACGGGGGTGCGTGCCCAAGCCGAACGCCGACGTCGACATCACCGGCGACCACGGCAGCGGCATCCGCGTCCACGACACCAGCGACGTCACGGTCAGCGGCGTCGTCGTGCGCGACAGCCACGGCACGAACGCGGCCGGGTTGCCGGTCGGCTGCTACGGCATCCTGGTCACCCAGTCGCGGGACGTGCACGTCACCGGGTCCGAGGTCATGCGCAACGGCGCCGGCATCGTGGTCAGCGGCGGCGGCCGGGGCGTCGTCGTCGACGGCAACAACGTCCACGACCAGGACGTGATCGTGCAGAACACCGCACAGAAGAACGACGACTTCGGCGGGTACGGCCTGGCCGCCACCTTCGTACAGGCCGACCCGGGACCGGTGTTCCGCAACAACACGGTCCGCGGCAACCACGGCCCCTCGACCGACTACGGCACCGACGGCGGTGGCATCGAGATCTACGACGCCGCCAACCTGACCGTCACCGGCAACACCTTCGAGGCGAACGACGGCGTGCTGGAGACCGGTACGGGCGGTCGCGGCGGCTGCTCGAACAACGTCTTCACCGGCAACCGCGCGATCGGCGGCCACGGCCCCACCGGCTTCGACAGCGACACCGGGCTGCTGCTGCGCTGCGCGGCGAAGAACACGGTCAGCGACAACACCTTCAGCGGCATGCAGAAGTTCACCTTCCTGCTCACCACGGGCAGCGACTTCGCCGGCAGCGTCGACGGCCTGAAGATCACCGGCAACACCGTCGTCCGCAACTCCGGCACCGTCGTCTACCGCCTCCAGTTCGACGGCGGCCGGCCGGCCGTGACGATCGACGGCAACACGTACGAGACCGGCGACAACGCCTTCGCCGTGCTGAACGGCTCGACCTCCGAGGCCACCGTCGCCTACGACCAGTGGCGGTCTACGACCAGCTACGACGCCCACTCGACGATGCGGTGACCAGGCCGCTCTCGTACGCGATCACCACCAGTTGCGCCCGGTCGCGGACGTGCAGCTTGGTCATCGCCCGGTTGACGTGGGTCTTCGCGGTCACCGGGCTGATCACCATGCGGGCCGCGATCTGATCGTTCGACAGTCCCTGGGCGACCAGGACGACCGCCTCGCGCTCGCGGTTGGTCAGCTCGGTCAGCGCCGTGGCGGAGGCCACGGGCCGGGGCTGGCTCACGTAGCGGTCGATCAGCCGGCGGGTGATCGACGGCGCCAGCAGCGCGTCACCGCGGGCGGCGACCCGTACGGCGTGCAGGAAGTCCTCGGGTTGGACGTCCTTGACCAGGAAACCGGCGGCGCCGGCCCGCAGCGCGTGAAAGACGTACTCCTCCAGGCCGTAGTTGGTCAGGATGACCACGTGCACCCCGGCCAGCACGGGGTCGGCCGCGATGCGCCGGGTCGCCTCGACGCCGTCGGCGACCGGCATCCGCACGTCCATCAGCGCCACGTCGGGCCGGTGCCGCCGGGCCAGGGCCACGGCCTCGACGCCGTCACCGGCCTCGGCCACCACCTCGATGTCGTCCTCGATGTCGAGCAGCGCCCGGAAGCCGCCACGGATCAGCGGCTGGTCGTCGACGAGCAGGACCTTGATCATGTCGTACGGTCCAACGGCAGCTCCGCCCGCACCGAGAAGCCCCCGCCGGCGCGCGGACCGGCCCGCAGGTCACCGCCGAGGGCGGTCACCCGCTCGCGCATGCCGAGCAGCCCGACGCCGTGGCCGGGCGCCGACCGCGGGGTGGCGTCGCCGTCGTCGTCGACCTCGATGGTCATCGCCCCGGGACGGTAGCCGACCCGGACCGACGCGGTGGCGGCCCGCGCGTGCCGGGCGATGTTGGTCAGCGACTCCTGCACGATCCGGTAGGCGGTCCGGTCGACGGCGTCCGGCACGCCCCGGCGGCGCCCGTCGACGGCCAGGGTGGCGTCCAGCCCGCCGGCCCGGGCCTGGCGCACCAGATCGGGGAGCTGCTCGAGCCCGTACGGCGGGGAAAGGGTGTCGTCGCGCAGCGCCTCGAGCGTGGCCCGCAGCTCGCGGGAGGCCTCGCGGCCCGCCTCGCGGATGGCCGTCAGCGCCTCGGGCACCGGCTCGCCCCGCTTCTCGGCGACGTGCACGGCGGCCTCCGACTGCACCTTGATCACCGAGATCTGGTGGGTGAGCGAGTCGTGCAGCTCCCGCGCGATGTGCAGCCGCTCCTCACCGGCCCGGCGCCGGGCGATCTCCTCGCGGGTGCGCTCGGCCTCGTCGGCCCGGCGCTCGGCCTGCCGCAGCGCCTCGCCGGCGGCGCCGGCCGCGATCAGCCAGGCCAGCTCCAGCACGCCCCGGGCCGCCCCGGCCGGCTCGCCGGCGGCGACGGCCGCCACGGGCAGGGCGGCCAGCAGGACGACGCTGGTCACGACGGTGACGACCCCGCGCCCGGCCCGCACGGCGGAGTAGACGGCGATCAGATAGGCGACGGCGAACACGTCGAACCCGGCCGCCTGATAGCCGGCCGCGCACACGCCCGTGGCGACCAGCGCGGCCACCGGCGCCCACCGGCGCACGACGAGCACCAGCCCGCCGGCGGCCAGCAGCCCGTACCCGAGCCACTGGCCCGCAGCCGGCGTCCCGGCGCCCTCCCCGGTCAGTGCCGCGATCACCAGGACCGTCGCTGTGCCGGCCGCGACGGCCACGTCCCGCACCTCGACCGCCCGGCCGCGGACGGGGATCGCCGTACGCCAGACCGCGGCCGCCGCGTCCCGGACAGCCACCGCCCGGCCCCGCGCAGTGTCCATGCGGGCACCCTAACCGCGGACCGCCCCGGGCGAGTCCTCCGTACGCAGTAGTGCCATGCCGCATCCGTGGCAGCGCGCACTGTCCACATCGGCACGATGACCGGCGCCGCACCCGGGACGAGGATCGGAACACCTTTCCCGATCGGAGGAACCGATGTTCACCACCGACCGCCTCATCGCCACCGTGGCCGCGCTGCTGACCCTGGCCGGCGTGATCGCCGGAATCCTGGCCCTGATCCGCCCGCCCGGCCGCTCGGCGGGCCTTCGCCCGGCGATCGCCCTGGCCGCCGGGGCCGTCGGCGCCCTCACCGGGGTGCTGGTCGTCGCCACCGCCGACGGCGGTCCCGGCACGGGCAACGGCGTGGTCGGCGGCTGGGCCGCCGTGGCCCTCGGCCCGATCGCGGCCGGCCTCGGCGTCCTGGCCCTGCTCCGGTTGCGGAAATCGACGATCATGTGAACTCCGAGGCGCGGGCCGCCGCCACCGAGAACCGCCGACCGCCGGCCCGCGGGGTTGGCGACATCGAGCACACGCACCGCGCCATCGGCGACGCCCACCTCCTGGGTGTGCTGCTGCGGATGTCCGGGCGATAAGGTCGCGCCCATGTCCGAACGTGTCGTCAACCCGAGCGGGCGGGGCTTCCTGCTGGTCGACTCCCACCCCACCGGCTGCTTCGAGTCCGTGGCCCGCATGCGGTCCGAGGCCGGCGCCGCCCGCGACGTGCCCGCCGACGGGCCGGTCGCCCTGATCATCGGCGCCACGGCCGGGTACGGGCTGGCCGCGACGGTCGCCGGGCTGGCCCGGCACGGCATCCGCGGGGTGGGCCTCGGCTTCGAGCGGCCCGCCGGCCGGCGGACGGCGACGGCCGGCTGGTACCGGGCGGTCGCGGCCGGCCGGCTCGCCCGTGAGCTGGGCCGGGACTTCACGTTCGTCAACGGCGACGCGTTCGCCGGCTCGACGAAGGACGAGACGCTGGACCTGATCGCGAAGCGGTTCGGCGGCCTCGACTACCTGATCTACAGCGTGGCCGCGCCCCGGCGGACCGACCCGGCCGGTGTCACCCACCAGTCGGTGATCAAGCCGCTGGGCGCCGCGCACACCACGCGGACGCTGGAGTTCGACCGCGACGGCACGCCGGCGCTCCGCGAGATCACCGTGGAACCGGCGAGCGCGGACGAGGCGGCCGCGACCGTCAAGGTCATGGGCGGTGAGGACTGGGCGCTGTGGGTGGCCGCGCTGGCCGAGCGCGGGCTGCTCCGCGACGGGTTCCAGACGGTGGCGCTGTCGTACATCGGGTCGAAGCTGACCTCGGGCATCTACCGGTCGGGCACCATCGGGGCGGCCAAGGCCCACCTCGAGGCCACCGCCGCCGAACTGAGCGAACTGCCGGGCGTCCGCGCCCTGACCTCGGTGAACGGCGCGGCGGTCACGCAGGCGTCCACGGCGATCCCGGGGATCGCCCTCTACGTCAGCCTGCTCCGCGAGGTGCTGGGCGACGAGCTCCAGTCGCCGGTCGCGCAGTCGATACGGTTGTGGGAGCAGCTGACCGGGGCGGCGCCGTTCGACCTGGACGAGGCGGGCCGCCTCCGGCTCGACCGGTGGGAGCTCGACCCGGCCGTGCAGGCGCGGGTGGCCGAGCGGTGGGCGACCGGGATGGGCGACGTCGGGTGGTTCCGCGCGCAGTTCCGCGCCCTGTACGGCTTCGACGTGCCGGGCGTCGACTACGCCCGGCCGGTGGAGGTCGAACTGCCCTGGCCCACCACCTGACGCGAAACCGGCGCAACGGCCCGGTGTCCCGCCCGGCTCGCCCCCGACAGGCCCGGGGCTTTTGACGACGCGTACTTCTTCTTGAAGCTCTTTCAGAGGTCGGCGATCCGGTCGGCGGCGGACAGCATCCGGGACGCGACGGGCTCGACGCCGGCGGCGGACAGGACCAGGCCGGTGGCGACACGGTCGGCCAGGCCCCACTCCCAAACCGCGACCGGGTCGGTGCCGGTCCGGGCGGCCAACAGCCGGGCGCGGTCGCGGGGGTCGCCGGTCATCAGCTCGACCGGATCCTCGCGCATCAGAGCGCCGAGGTCGCGCTCGGGCTCGGCCACGGCGCCGTCGGGGTCGACCAGCTTGAAGCCGTCCGGCGACCATAGCGCGTTCCACTGATGGACGTCGCCGTGACAGAGGACGGCGCGATCGGAACGTTGGGCCCTCCGCCGGCTCTCGGCCGCACGCAGGGCCTGGTCGACGGCCGCCCGGCGGCAGGGCCGGCCCTGCTCCGCCCAGCGTCGCTCGATCGACTGCGCCATCCGGGCCGCCACGTCGGCGCCGGTGGGCAGGCTCACGCCGGGCACCGGCCGCCACACGGCCGACGCCAGATCGCACAGGATCTCCTGGCGCCGGGGCTGCTCGATCGACATGCCGGACATGGGGGTTCCGAGCCGTTCGATCAGCAGCGCGTGCCTTCCGGGATCGGCACGCAGCAGCCGGGCACAGCCCGCTCCCCCGGCCAGGCGCAGGACGACGGCCTCCTCGGCGGCGGCGCCGGGCCACAGATGGATCTTGAGTACGGCGGTCTCGCCCGCCTCGACCACGTACGCCTCCGTGGCGTCGCCGAAGGCGCGGCCCGGCGTCAGTCCCCAGTCGGCCGCCAGGCCCGCGACCAGCGACGGCAGGGCGTCGAGCCAGGCCGTCGCGCCCGCCTGGACGGCCTTCGCGCGTACGGCCGCCGGAAGATCTCGCATGACCGCCGAGGGTGACACAGGCGATATGTGGCGTCGAGGTAATTCCGTTGAAGACCTTCCGGGTGGGGACAAAGATGGGTGGACCGCCTCGGTTCATCCCCTGCAAAAGGACTCGTCAATGCGTCTGCTTCGCGACCTGTGGGTCACCTCCCGAGGCCGTACGGGTCTCGTGGCGGTCCTCATCCTGCTCGGCGCGGCCGGGCAGGCGGGTGCTCTCGCGCTGGCCGGCGCCGTGCTCGTCGACCGCTCCATGTCCCTGTTCACCGTGCTCGCGGCGGCGCTCGTCGCCTCCGTGCTGAGCGACGTGTTCGTCGGCCTGGTGGCCTCGCGGCTGACCGCCGACTGGGCGGCCAAGGTGCGGCGCGGGCTCAACCGGGTCGCCTTCGGGCAGGACCTGCCCACCCTCGAGAACACGCCGGTCGGCGAACTGCTCGACCGGATCGACTCCGACGTGTACGAGGTCGGCGCCCAGCTGCGCGGCAGCGGTGTGCGGATCGCGCAGTCGGTGGCGGTGGCCGTCTTCTCGATCGTCACCGCGTTCTTCGTGTGGTGGCCGGCCGGTGTCGGCATGGTGCTGGTGTCGATCCTGCTCTACGTCACCATGAACAAGCCGGTCCAGCGCATCTCCCCGCTGCGGATCTCCGAGGAGGAGTCCTGGTCCGACCTGGCCGCGGTCATGGAGGAGTCCATCCACGGCCAGGACGACGTGCGGACGAGCCTCGCCGCCCCGTACGTCCGCCGTCTCTACGCCCGGCGCGCGGCCGAGGTGCTGCGGCGCGGGCGGCTGGTCTGGCGGTCCTCGGCGCGCATCACCATGGGTGCCGGCGCGATCACCCGGTCGCTGATCGCGGTGCTCGTCGTCGTCGGCGCGTGGGCGCTGATCACCGGCCACATCGACGGCGCCCGGCTGACCGGCGTCTGGCTGCTCGCGCTCGGCTTCGGCGGCACCCTCGAGCACGTCACCCGGATGGTCCCCGAGCTGCAGAACGCGCTCGGCGCCTGGAGCCGCGTCCAGCTGCTGCAGGACGTGCCCCAGGAGCCGACCGAGGGGGTTCCCCCGGTCGACGGCGATTTGGTGGTACGAGGTCTGACCTTCCGCTACAGCGAGTCCGACAACGGGCGCCCGCCGGCCCTGCGCGACGTCGACCTCACCTTCGCCCGCGGCCGGTCGTACGCGCTGATCGGCCGCACCGGCTCCGGCAAGTCGACACTGGCCAAGGTGCTGACCCGGGCCGTCGACGTGCCCCGGGGCACGGTGTTCCTGGGCGGCGTCGACCTCAACGACATGAACGTCGAGGGCCTGCGCCGCTGGACCGCCATCGTCCCGCAACGCACCGAGATCCTGGCCGGCACGCTGGCCGAGAACATCGCGCTGTTCGACCCCGAACTGCTGCCCAAGTCGGCCGGCGCGCTCGACGAGCTGGGCCTGAGCGCCTGGGTGGCCAGCCTGCCGGACGGCATCGACACCCGGCTCGGCGAGAACGGCTACAAGCTCTCGGCCGGCCAGGAACAGCTGGTGGCCTTCGCCCGGATCCTCGTCCGCGACCCGCACGTGGTGATCCTCGACGAGGCCACGGCCCGGATGGACCCGGTCACCGAGTCGTGGGTCCAGCGGGCCACCGACCGCCTGCTCACCGGCCGCATCGGCGTCATCGTGGCCCACCGGCTGTCGTCGGTGCAGCGCTGCGACGAGGTGGTCGTGCTGGCCGACGGCGCGGTGCTCGAGTCGGGGCCGCTGCGCGAGTCGCGGCGCTTCGCCGAGCTGCTGGCCAGCAGCAACCTGGCCGTGCCGGCGACGGTGAACGGCGGCGGCGGGGTGCTGGTCGAGGACCGCGACTGGGACAAGGCGGCCCAGCTCGAGCTCGGGGCCGAGGCGCTGGCCAACAAGCTGCCACCGGTCGAGCCGCCGCCGCTGCCCGAGGAGCCCAAGGCTCACACGTTCCGCGAGATCGCCCGGCTGACGTTGAACGACAAGAGGTACGGGCTGGGCGCGGTCGCCCTGTTCGCCATCCTCGTGCTGCTCGGCCTTGACGGCGCGATCCTGCCGCTGCTCTGGTCGAACGTGGTCGACGGGATCGGCAACCCGCTCTACCCGGCGGTCGGCATCGCGGCCGCCCTGCTGCTGGCCATCCCGACGCTGTACTACACGGGTGCCTGGTTCCCGGAGTGGTGGGTCCGGCAGATGCTGCGGATCAGCATGCGGCTGGTGCACGGCCAGATCGGCCCGCGCCGGGTCAGCAAACACACCCCAGCCGAGGTGGTCGCCCAGGGCGGCGACACCGAGCGGGTGGTCATGCTGGCCGACAACCTGATCGACAACGCCACCAGCCTCGTCATGATCGTCGCGATGACGGTGGCGTCGCAGTCGTTCGTGCCGGCCCTGTTCTTCGTCGGCACGATGGTCCTGTCCGGCCTGGCCGCCACCCTGTTCGGCCCGCGCCTGGAAAAGGCGGCCCGGCGCACGGTCGCCGCGCGCGCCGCGTTCGCCACCTCACTGGTGTCCTCGCTGTCGGCCGCGCGCACGGTGAAGCTGGCCGGCGCCACCGAGCCGGTGCTGAACCACCTGGCCCGCCTCGACTTCGCCCGCAGCGAGCTCCAGCGGCGCGAGATCGCCATCCAGGTGTGGGCCCGGTCCACCCCATCGATCGCCAGCGGCCTGCTGCCGATCGCGGCCTGGGCGCTCTACCTGGCCGGTTCGCTCTCGTCGGCGGCGACCCTGATCGCAGTGGCCACCCTCGGCTCGGCCCGCTGGTTCGCCTGGACGACGGCGTCGCTGGTCTCGCAGTTCCCGTCGGCACGAGTGTGGACCAAGCGGACGGTGGCGATGACCGGCGAGTCCGAATACTCCAAGGACGTGCCCGGCGTAGACCTGTCGGCCGGCACGGCGCCGGCCCCGCCGACGGCCCCGCGCAACCCGCTGCGCCGCCTTGAGCTGCGCAACTTCAGCGCGGTACACGAGAACGGCACGGTCGGCGCGCAGGACGTCGACCTGGCCGTCGACCGCGGCCAGCTGGTCCTGGTCGTCGGCCCGGTCGGCGCGGGCAAGTCGTCGCTGCTGCGGGCCCTGGCCGGCATCGTGCACCACACCGGCGAACTGGTCTGGAACGGCGAGCCGGTCGACGAGCCGGAGGTTTTCCTGCGCCCCAACCAGGTCGGGTACGTGGCCCAGTTGCCCCGCGTCCTGTCCGGCACCGTGGCCGACAACATCCAGCTGGGCCACGAGGTCGACGCGGCCGACGCGGTCTCCACCGCCCAGCTGGAACACGACCTGGCCGCGGCCGGCGGCGGCCTCCAGCTGCTGATCGGCCACAAGGGCACCCGCCTCTCCGGCGGCCAGCTGCAACGCCTGGCCCTGGCCCGAGCCCTGGCCCCCCGCACGGAGCTGCTGATCGCCGACGACGTCTCCTCAGCCCTGGACGTGACAACAGAGCTGGAACTATGGCGCGCCTTGCGCAGCCACGGCGTCACAGTGGTCGGCTCAACCTCCAAACGAGCAGCCCTGAACCAGGCCGACCACGTGGTCGTCCTGATCGCCGGCAAGGTCGAAGACCAGGGCACATGGCAGGAGCTGGAGGACCGCTGGGGCCACCTCGCCGGCTGACCAGCCTCCTTCACAGGCCGCCCCACCCGGGGCGGCCCGCCTTCCGACCACCCCTCCCCCAGACCGGCCGCTCCCCACTCCCACCACGCGCAGCGGCCCACCCTTCCACCACAGCGGCCGCTCTCCACTCCCCCCCGTGCGGCGGCCCACCCTTCCACCACAGCGGCCGCTCCCCCTCCCCACACGCGCGGCGGCTTACCCTTCCACCACGGCGGCCGCTCGCCACTTCCCCCACGTGCGGCGGCCCGCCCTTCCACCACAGTGGCCGTTCTCCACTCCCCCACGTGCGGCGGCCCACCCTTCCACCACAGCGGCGCACGACGACCTCACTTCCCCTTCACCACGTGCGGCAAGCCGCTCCTCAGACCGCCCCAACACAGCGGCACCCAATGACTGCAGCTCACCCGCGTGCGGCGAGCCGCCCCCATAACCTCTCCACCACGCGCGGCGAGGCGCCTTCACAGCGCCTCCAACGCGCCGAGCCGTGCCCACAACGTCTCCAGCGCGGCGAGCCGCCCGACGCCCTCTCCACCGCAGCGGCCCGATGTAGGCCGCTTCTCGCTCCGCCCCTCCGCCTGGCCGACGGGCGGTTCCCTGAACCGTCCTCAACGCGCGCCGAGCGGCTGCTCCCGGCAGCCCTTCTTTCGCGACAGCCGGCCGCGGCCGGGCACCACGCGGCCGGGTACCAGGTGGCCGGGCCGCGCGGCCG
>NZ_JBICTW010000013.1:116780-290974 GCF_043197815.1 Actinoplanes sp. NPDC048988
CCGGGGCTGTGCGGTTGGGCTGCGCGGCCGGGGCTGTGCGGTTGGGCTGCGCGGCCGGGGCTGTGCGGTTGGGCTGCGCGGCCGGGGCTGTGCGGTTGGGCTGCGCGGCCGGGGCTGTGCGGCCGGGGCTGCTCGGTTGGGCGCTGCGCGGTTCGGCCGCGCGGCCGGGCGCTGCCCGGTCGGACGCTGCCCAGTCGGACGCTGCCCGGTCGGAGCTGCCTGGTCGGACGCTGCCCGGTCGGACGCTGCGCGGTCGAGCGCTGCGCGGTTGGGTTTGGGGTCAGCGCAACCACCCATCACGCGCGAGACCGGCGTTACGGCCCGGTGTTGCAGGCGGGTCGCTGGCGTGGGGTTCGGGGCTGGAGACGACTCGTACCTCTGAAGGAAGCGTGACCGGACCGCCTGGACCGAGCCGCTCGGGGGTGAAGGTTGCGGGGCGCGCATGTTTGCCGGGCGCGCAAGCGTGGCTATCGTTGGGGTGTGGGTCTGCGGGAACGCAAGAAACTGGCTACGCGGACCGCGCTGAGCTGGGCCGCTATTCGCCTGATTGTGGAGCGCGGGTATGACGGTGTGCTCGTGGAGGACATCGCCACCGAGGCGGGGGTGTCGCCGCGGACGTTCAACAACTACTTCTCCAGCAAGGCCGAGGCTGTGGCCTCCCGTCATCTCGACCGGTGCCTTCAGGTGGTCGAGGCTCTGCGGGAGCGGCCCGCCGGTGAGCCGCTGTGGGAGGGGATCAACCAGGCGGTGATGGCGCAGTTCAAGCAGACCGTCGAGCAGTTCAAACAGACGGCGGAGATGGCGGACCGGCCGCCGCGGGACGCTGAGGCCTGGGCGGCCGGGCTGCGTCTGATGACCGCCGTGCCGGCCATCCAAGCCGAGACTTTGCGGGCCTCGGCCGTCGCCGAGACCGCGCTGGCCGCCGCGGTCGCCGCGCGGACCGGGACCGATCCTGAGGCCGACCTGTACCCGAAGCTGGTCGCCGCCGCCGTCATGGCCGTCAACACCGTGACCTTCAAACACTTCGTGGCCGTCGGCGGGCGGCTGCCCGACATGAAAGCGATGCTCATCGGCGCCCTGCGTCAGCTCGCGGCCGGCCTGCCTGAGCCGCCGCGCTGATCCGGTCATCCGCGCCCTGCCACCACCTCCACCGCGCCCACCTAGTCGCCGCCGCGGCGGCCACGACCGCCAAGCCGGCCGCCACCGTCACCGCCAATCCGGCCGCACTGTCATCGCCGAACCGACCGCCTCGACCAGGGCCACGGCCACCGCTCACAGGATCTCGCCGCCGCGGCCTCGGAAACCCTCCGAGCCGCTCGTGGGAACGCTCGCCTCGCGACCCCTCGGGCGGCGCCGACACCGTGCCCGGTTTCCGCGGCCGTGCTCCACGAGGCGTCGCGCACCAGCCCGGCGATCTGCTGGCACAGCGCGAGGCCCTGCGCAGCCTCGTCCCCGGGCCGCACCTGCCGGCGGCGGTGGCCCGCAACGAGGTGCCACCAGGGGTACACGACGGCCATCACCCTGATGGAGATCCAGGAGCCGAACGGCGTGCTTTCCGATACGACACGGAGACGCGCGCCTCGGGTTCCCAACCTGGGCAGTGGCGGCTGCTGCAAGGGCTACCCCACGGCCGCCATGGCCTCGGCAACTGCTGCTGAACGGCGGCGGGATGTGGTCAGCTGATCTGGCTTTCGAGCTGCTTGACGACGCTGGTGACGGTGCCGGCCGGGATGGCGAACCCGACGCCGATGCTGCCGGTGGACGAGTCGCCGGCGGTGGCGATGGCGACGTTGATGCCGACGACGTGGCCGGACAAGTCGACGAGCGCGCCGCCCGAGTTGCCCTCGTTGATCGCGGCGTCGGTCTGGAGAAGCCCGGTCAGCTGCTCGGTGCCGGTGTTGATGCTGCGGTCGGTCGCGGAGACGATGCCGGAGGTCACGGTGTTCTCCAGGCCGAGCGGCGCCCCGAAGGCCAGGACGGTGTCACCCACGGCGACGCTGTCGTCGGTGCCGAACGTGGCCGGGGTGAGCCCGGTGAGCCCGGTCGCCTGCACCAGAGCCAGGTCGTGCGCGGTGTCGGTGGCCACGACGCGGGCCGGCACTGTGGTGCCGTTGGACAGCCGGACGCTCACCGTGCCCTCGGACGAGATCACGTGGTTGTTGGTCAGGACCAGACCGGTCGAGCTGAGTACGACTCCCGAGCCGAGCGACGACTCCCGGGTGCCGTCGACCATGACGGTGACGATGCTGGGCTGCACCTGCTTGACGATCGCCGCGAGGTCCTGGTCTTCGGTGACCGTGGTGCTGCTGGCGGTCGTGGCGGTGGCGGCGGCCGTCGAGTCGCGGTCGATGAGGTAGCGCTCGGCGACCACCCCACCGGCCGTGCCGGCCCCGGCGACGAGCGCGATCAGCGCGGCCCCACCGGCGATCCGGCGCGGCCAGCGGCTCCCACCGCCGGGCGGCGGCGCCACCGGCGGCACGAACGGCGGCGGCGGGGGTGTCACGTCGTCGTCCCGGCTGTAGTAGTCGGTGGGCCGGTTCATCAGATCGGTCATGGCGGCGCCTCGCTTCGTTGGCTGATGCACCTACCGTGACTCCGCTAGTTGTCGGCCACCGGTGAGCCGTCTGTGGGTTCGCTGTACGCGCGGGGGTCACCCGTCCGGGTCCGGTTACCGCCCGTCGGTGGGCGCGGCGGCCGGTGTACGAGTCCGGGCCGCCTACGGTCGTCGGGTGCTTTTTGTTCCAGTTGCGCCCGTCTCGTCCCCCGAAGAGGGAGCCGTGGAAGCCTCGCGCCGGCTTACGGCCTCGTCCCCGTTCGGCCCGACAAAAGCCGAACGCAAGCCCTTCGGCCCGACGATCACTTCGGGCCCCGAAATGCCGGTCTGGCCGCCGATGAGTCCCGCCATCGCCCACCCCAAGCCCCGATGAGCCGCCACCTCCACGCGCCGAGCGACAGCAACCCGGCCCGCCCAAGGAGCAGCGTTCTCCGGAGCGGCGCTCGGGTGGACGGCGGCCCGGCGGGCGGGACCTCGGCCGCCGGGCGGCGGAGCCGGAGCGGCGTGGCTGCTGCGGCTCTCGTCGCTGCGCTTGCTGGGTGTTCCTCGGCGGGGACCTCTCCTCAGGCGACGCCCGTCACGGACATTCCTTCGGCGGCGGTTGGCACCGGCGTACCGGGAACGGAAACCGCCGAACCGCAGGCCGCGGCACCCAGCCTGCGGCCCACGCGGGCCGCGCCCAGCGAGACTCGCAAGAGCAGCCCGGCCCCTCGCGGGGATCTGCGGGCGTTTGTGGCCGCCGTGCAGCGTGAGCTCCCCGAGGTCGCGCTTGATCGGCGTGACGAGGAGGTGGCCGCGTTCGGGGAGCAGGCCTGCCGGGGGCTCGCCGCCGGGAAGCGGGCGCCGGCTGTTGTTCGGGAGTTCCAGCGGCAGGGGGTGCCGGGGGCGCAGGCGAAGCTGCTGTTCGCGCTGGCCAGCAACACTGCGTGCCCGTAGGGGCATCTCGCGGTGGCAGACGCGTATCGGCCGAAAGTCGCAGTCGGGTTCAGGTTTGATCGACGCGGGTCCGATGTCGGACACAGGTGTCCGCCCGATGCTGGAGTCATCCCCACTTCAGCAGGAGGTAACGAGATGTCCGCACGAGGAATGCTCAGCCTGGTCGGTACCGCCGTCGGTGGGCTGGTGGGCTGGACCGCGACCCCGCCGCCGCTGGAGCCCGCCTGCCTGCGCGACCTGTTGACCGAAATTGGTCTGACCCGGGCCGACGTCGGCGATGCCGAACTCGTCGAGGCGGTGCGTGTCTTTCAGGCCCGCACCGGCCTTGACCCGGATGGGGTAGCCGGTCCACGAACGGTGCACCTTCTGGCGAGGTACGCCGCTGAGGCGCGCGAGCTGCGTTTGGACCTGGCCGCCTAGGCTCGGTGCATGACCGGGCACGATCAGCTGATCACGTACTACGACGACGCCACCGGCGAACGCACCGCGCTCACCGCGACCGAGCTCGGCACCTGGGCCGCCGCGACCGCGGCGCTGCTCACCGACGAGTGCGGGCATGGCCCCCGCAGCACCGCCGCCGTGCTGCTGCCGCCGCACTGGCAGACCGCCGCGGTGCTGCTCGGCGCCTGGTCGGCCGGGATAGCGGTCTCCTACCGTGACTGGGCCACCGCCGGCCTCTCCCCCGCCGGCGCCCCGCTGGACGTCACCTTTGTGCACCGCCGCCGTGTGGACAGCTGGCTCGACGACGTTCCGATCGGAACCGACCAGTTCGTCCTTTCGCTGACCCCGTCCGGTACCCCCTCCCCCGAGGCGCCGAGGGGCTACCGCGACTACCCCACCGCCGTCCACCCGCATCTGGGCGCCGCCCCGCCCACGATCACCCCGGCGGAGGACGCGCCCGCCACCACCGACGGAACCACCTACGGCGCCTACGCGGCGGTGGCCGCCGACCTGGCCGCGCAGCGTGGCATCGGCCCGGGTGACCGGGTCCTGATCAACGCGGCCACCCAGGAGCAGCCTTTGATCTGGCTCCTGACTCCGATGGTCGCCGGGGCGTCCATCGTTCTCTGCGCCAACCTCGATCCCGCCGCGCTGCCGGCTCGCCGGGAATCCGAGCGGATCACCCACTCCTTTCTCTGAGGATCAGTCGTCGAAGGTGACGGTGACCTTGGGCGAGGTGGGGACGGACTGGCAGGTGAGGACGAAGCCGGCGTCGAGCTCGGCCGGTTCCAGGGCGAAGTTGCGGCGCATCTTGACGTCGCCCTCGACGACCCGGGCCCGGCACGTGCCGCAGACGCCGCCCTTGCAGGCGAACGGCAGGTCGGGCCGTGACCGCTGCGCGCCCTCGAGGACGGTGTCGCCCGCCGCCACGGTCACGGTGGTCGACCGGCCGTCGAGCAGCACCGTCACGTCGCAGCTGCCGGCTGCGGCGGTCGCGGCGTCCTCGCGCACCGGCTCCGGGGGCGCCTCGTCCACCCAGAACAGTTCGCGATGGATCCGCTCCGGCGGCACTCCGGCCTCGCCGAGAACCTGGATCGCGTCGGTCACCATGCCGAACGGGCCGCACAGCCACCAGTGGTCGACCGCCGGCACGTCGAGCAGCATCGGCAGCAGCTGGCGCAGCTTGTCCGCGTCGAGGCGCCCGCTGAGCAGGTCGGCCTCGCGGGCCTCCCGGGACAGCAGATGGACGAGCTCGAGCCGCGACGGATGGCGGTCCTTCAGGTCGGCGAGCTCTTCGGCGAACATCACGGTGTCGGCCCGCCGGTTGCCGTACAGCACGGCGACCTGGGCTTCCGGATGGCGCAGCAGCGACGTGGCGATCGACAGCACCGGCGTGATCCCCGAGCCGGCCGCGATCATGACGTGCCGGCCGCCGGCCTCCACGTCGGGCGTGAAGGTGCCGGACGGCGGCGCCACCTCGACCGCGTCGCCCACCCGCACCTGCCGCACCAGCCACCCGGAGACCAGGCCGCCGGGCACCTCGCGCACGCCGATCCGGGGCTTGTCCCCGGCCGGGGCGCAGATCGAGTAGGACCGGCGCTCGTCGCGCTCGTCACCCGGCCGCCGCACGGTCAGCGACTGCCCGGGCCGGAACCGGTAGGTCCCCGCCAGCTTCGCCGGCACGTCGAAGGTCACCGCGACGGCGTCGTCGCAGAGCCGCTCGACCTGCGCGACCCGCAGCGGGTAGAACTCCCGAACCACCATCAGTCTCCCCCGCTCAGATCGCTTTGACGTGCTCGAACGGTTCGCGGCAGGCCGGGCACCGCCGCAGCTCGCGGCACGCGGTGGCGCTGAACGCCGTGATCAGCTCGGTGCGCGGTTCCCCGCACCGGGGGCAGGCGACCCCGTCGTCGCGGACGCCGAGCGTCAACGGCACGGGACCGGGCCGCCGCCGGGGCGCCGGGCCGGGCGGGACGATGCCGGCCTCGGCGAGCTTCGCCCGCCCGGACTCGGAGATCCAGTCAGTGGTCCAGGCCGGCGCCAGCACCGTGCGGACCTCGGCCCGCTCGAAGCCGCCGCCGCGCAGCGCCGCGATCAGGTCGGCCCGGATCGCCTCCATCGCCGGGCACCCCGAGTACGTGGGGGTGATCGTGACGACCACCCCGTCCGCGCTCTCCTCGACGTCGCGGATGATGCCCAGTTCGGCCAGGGTCAGCATGGGCAGCTCGGGGTCGGTGACGGTGGCGGCGATGTCGGCGGCGCTCACCAGACACCGCCCGGCGTGGCCCGCGCCAGCCCCTGCAGTTCGCCGAGGATCTCGGTCAGCTCGTCACCGTGCACGCCGGCGCGGCCCTCGGGGGAGCCCGCGGCCGGGATCGCCGCCGGCGCGAGGGTCGCCACGCGCAAAACCTCGGCGACGACCGCGTCGAACTCGGCCCGCAGGCCGGCCGGGTCGGCCGCCACGTCCAGTTCGGCCAGGCGCAGCTCGACCGGGTGGGCCACGAACAGCTCGCCGCACAGCGGCAGCACCACGTCGATCGCGGCCTGCATGCGGGCGTGGGACAGCTCGGTGCCGTCGCCGAGGCGGACCACCCAGCCCGCCGCGTACTCGCGGTGGTAGCTGATCTCCTTCACGCCCTTGGCGGCGATCGCGGCCAGCACCGGATCGCCGGTGCCGGCCAATCGGTCGAACAGCGCCAGCCGCCACGTCGAGAACACCAGGAGCCGGGCCACCAGCTCCGCGAAGTCGGCGTCGGCCCGCTCGGCCAGCCGCACGTTGCGGAAGTCGGCCGGGTCACGCAGGTAGGCCAGCCGGTCCTCGTCCCGCCCGGCGCCCTCGGCCTGGCCGGCACGGGTGAGCAGCAGCCGGGCCTGGCCCAGCAGGTCGAGTCCGATGTTGGCGACGGCCAGCTCGTCCTCGATCTCGGGGGCCCGGGTGATCCACTGTTGCAGCCGGTGGGACAGGACGAGCGCGTCGTCGCCGAGCATCAGGCAGTAGGCGGCCAGATCGCCGCGGTCGACCCCGTCGGGAAAGTCGGAGGGCACGCCGGCGAGCGGGTCGGCGAAGCCCGTCCCGTACGCCCAGCGGGCGTCGTCGTCGTGATCGGTGAGGGCCTGGTAGGCGTCGTCGAAGGACATGGCAGCCTCAGATGTGCGGCACGGAGTCGGGGATGGAGTAGTACGTCGGGTGGCGGTACGCCTTGTCGCCGCTGGGCGCGAAGAACGCGTCCTTGTCGTCGGGGCCGGACGCCACTACGTCCTCGGAGCGCACCACCCAGATGCTGACGCCCTCGTTGCGCCGCGTGTAGAGGTCACGCGCGTGGTGCAGCGCCATCGTGTGGTCGGCCGCCCGCAGGGAACCGACGTGCACATGATTGAGGCCCCGCTTGGCCCGGACGAACACCTCGAACAGCGGCCACTCGTGCCGGATCTCGCTCATACCCGCACCTCCGTCCGCTTGGCCGCGTGTGCCGCGGCCGCTTCCCGCACCCAGGCGCCGTCCTCGTCGGCCTGCCGCCGGCGCGCGATCCGCTCGGCGTTCATCGGCCCGTCACCGGAGATCACCCGCTTGAGCTCCGACCAGTCGATCTCGCCGAAGTCGTAGTGCTCCCGCTCGGCATTCCAGCGCAGGTCGGGGTCGGGCAGCGTGACGCCCAGCGCCTCGGCCTGCGGCACGGTCATGTCGACGAACCGCTGCCGCAGCTCGTCGTTCGTGTGCCGCTTGATCTTCCAGGCCATCGACTGCGCGGTGTTCGGCGAGTCGGCGTCGGGTGGGCCGAACATCATCAGCGACGGCCACCACCACCTGTCGACGGCGTCGCGCACCATCTCCCGCTGGGTCTCGGTGCCGCGCATCATCGTCATCAGCAACTCGTAGCCCTGCCGCTGGTGGAAGGACTCCTCCTTGCAGATCCGGATCATCGCCCGCGCGTACGGCCCGTACGAGCTACGGCACAGCGGCACCTGGTTGCAGATGGCCGCGCCGTCGACGAGCCAGCCGATCACGCCGACGTCGGCGAACGTGAGCGTCGGATAGTTGAAGATCGACGAGTACTTCTGCCGGCCCTCGATCAGCCGCCGGGTGAGGTCGCCGCGGTCGGCGCCGAGGGTCTCGGCCGCGGAGTAGAGGTACAGGCCGTGCCCGGCCTCGTCCTGCACCTTGGCCAGCAGGATCGCCTTGCGGCGCAGCGACGGCGCGCGGGTGATCCAGGCGCCCTCGGGCTGCATGCCGATGATCTCGGAGTGGGCGTGCTGAGCGATCTGCCGGATCATCGTCTTGCGGTAGCCCTCGGGCATCCAGTCGCGGGGCTCGACCCGCTGATCCCTGTCGATGATCTCGGTGAAAGCCTGTTCCTCGGTCATGACACCTCCCAGGTGAAGAAGCCCTGCCCGCTCTTGCGGCCGAGCTCGCCGGCGGCGACCTTGTCGCGCAGCAGCCGCGGCGGCGCGAACCGCTCGCCCAGTTCCCGGTGCAGGTGTTCGGCGATGGCCAGGCGCACGTCGAGGCCGACCAGGTCGGTGGAGCGCAGCGGGCCCATCGGGTGGCGGTAGCCCAGCTCCATGGCGCGGTCGATGGACGCCGCGTCGGCGACGCCCTCCTCGAGCATCCGGATCGCCTCGAGCCCGAGCAGCACGCCGAGCCGGCTGGTGGCGAAGCCGGGCGAGTCGCGGACCACGACCTCGGCCTTGCCGAGCCCGGCCACCCAGGACCGGGTCGCGTCGCGCGCGGCGTCGCTGGTCGCCGGGCCCACCACGACCTCGACCAGCTTGCTGGCCGGCACGGGGTTGAAGAAATGCATGCCGAGGAACCGCTCGGGGCGGTCCAGCCCCTCGGCCAGCCCGGCGATCGACAGCGAGCTGGTGTTGCTGGCCAGCACGGCGTGTTCGCCGACGGCGTCCTCGACCGCGGCCAGCACGCGCACCTTCAGGGCGGCGTCCTCGGGGACGGCCTCGACGACGAGCTCGGCGTCGGCGTGGAGGCCGGCCACGTCGTCGAGCAGCACCACCCGGCTCAGAACGGCGTCGACCGACTCGGTCAGCAGGCCTTTCTCCGATGCCCGGAGCAGGCTCACGGCGACCCGGTCCCGGGCGGCCGCGGCCGCCACCGGGTCGCGCTCGACCAGGCCGACCGCCGCCCCGGCGACGGCGAAGACCTGGGCTATGCCGGCCCCCATGCGGCCGCCACCGACGACGCCGACGATTTTCGGGACGGAGCCGGTCATGAGCGGCCTCCCGCCAGAAACGCGTCCATGCGCTGGGCCTTCTCGTCCGACTCGAAGAGGATCGCCTGGGCCAGGTCGTCGGTGAGCGGATGCCCGCCGCCGTCGGCCACGAGCTTGGTCAGCCGCAGCGCGAGCTGCCCGGACCGGGCCATCCGGTCGAGCACCGAGTGCGCCCGCTTGAGCAGGTCACCGGCCGGCACCACCTCGGCCACCAGGCCGAACCGCAGGGCGTCGTCGGCGTCGAGCCGGCGCCCGGCGAGCAGGACCTGCTTGGCCACGGAGGCGCCGGCCAGCTCGCGCAGCCGCCAGCAGGCGCCGGCCGCGGCCAGGATGCCGAGCCCCGGCTCCGGGTTGCCGAACACCGCGGACGGCGAGGCCAGCCGGATGTCGCACGCGTACGCCAGCTCGGCGCCGCCGCCCAGGGCGTACCCGTCGACGGCGGCGACGGTCGGCAGCGGCAGCCGGGCGATCCGGTCGAAGAGCCGGCTGTTGATGCCCTGCAGCGCCTGCTCCCGGCCGCGCCGCCGCAGCTCGCCGATGTCGGCCCCGGCCGCGAACGTTCCGCCGCCGCCGGTCAGCAGCAGCAGCCGCGGCCGCTCCTCGAGCGACGCGCAGACCTCGTGCAACTCGCCGATCATGGCGGCGTTGATGGCGTTGCGGGCCTCGGGCCGGCGCAGCGTCACGACGACCCGGTCGTCCAGCTCTTCCACGACGAGGGTGCTCACGGGCGCTCCAGGAGCATCGCGACACCCTGGCCGACGCCGACGCAGAGGGTCGCCAGACCGCGGCGGGCGTTCTCCCGCTCCATCCGGCCCAGCAGGGTCACGGTGAGGCGGGCGCCCGAGCAGCCGAGCGGGTGGCCCAGCGCGATGGCGCCGCCGTCGGCGTTCACCCGCTCGTCGTCGAGCTTGAGCCGCCGGATGACCGCGAGGGCCTGGACGGCGAACGCCTCGTTCAGCTCGACGGCGTCGAGGTCGCCGACGCCCCAGCCGGCCCGGGCCAGCGCCTTCTCCGTGGCCGGCACGGGGCCGAGACCCATCAGGTGGGGCGCGACGCCGGCGCTGGCCGAGGTGACGATCCGGGCGCGGGGCGTCAGACCGTACCGCTCGACGGCTTCGCCGCTGGCCACGACGAGGGCCGCGGCGCCGTCGCTGAGCGGGGACGACGACGCGGCGGTGACGACACCGTCGCCGCGGAAGACGGGCCGGAGCTTGCCGAGCTTTTCCAGTGTGGAGCCGCGGCGCGGGATCTCGTCGGCCCACACGTCGCCGACCGGGACGATCTCGCCGTCGAACCGGCCCGCGTCGATCGCGGCGATCGCCCGCTCGTGGCTGCGCAGCGCGAAGGCGTCGCTCTCGGCGCGGGTGATCCCGTCGAGGGCGGCGACCTCCTCGGCCGTCTCACCCATGCTGAGGGTCACGCGGTCCCGCTGGGCGAACACCGGGTTGGTGAAACGCCAGCCCAGGGAGGTGTCGAAGACCTGGCCGGGACGCGCCCACGGGGTACCCGGTTTCTCCATCACCCAGGGCGCGCGGGTCATCGACTCGACGCCGCCAGCGACGATCAGGTCGGCCTCGCCGGCCCGGATCGTGTTCGCCGCCGAGACGACGGCGGTCAGGCCGCTCGCGCAGAGCCGGTTGACCGTGTAGCCCGGCACGGTGTCGGGCAGACCGGCCAGCAGCGCCGCCATGCGAGCGACGTTGCGGTTGTCCTCACCGGCCTGGTTGGCCGCGCCGAGCACCACCTCGTCGACCGCCTCGGCGGGCACCCCGGCCCGGCCGGCCGCCTCGCGGACGACCAGACCGGCGAGGTCGTCGGGGCGGACACCGGCGAGCGCCCCACCGTACTTGCCCTGCGGGGTGCGCACACCGCCGACGAGATAGGCCTCAGGCATCGGTGCCCGCCGTGGCCTTTTCCGCTGCCGGCAGGTGGTGGCGGGACTGGACGGTGAAGAAGCGGCCGCTGACGAAGTAGTCGTCGGACAGCGAGGCGGTGGCGGCCGGGTTGGCGCCGCTGCCGTGCAGATCGCTGAACGCGGCCGTCTGGTTGACGAAGACGCCGCCGGTGAGGTTTTCGGCCAGGTGCACGCCCGCGTCGAGCGCCGCCTCACGGGCCGCGGCGAGCACGTCGGGCGAGGTCGAGTGGACCATCGCCGTGAGTGCGCCGTGCGCGCGCACGGTCTCGGTGAAGATCTGCAGGCTGTGCGCCGTGGACTCGGTGGCGATCACGAACGAGACCGGGCCGAACCACTCGCGCGTGTACGTCTTGTCGTCAGCCGCGTCGAGCCGCACGACCACCGGGGTCCGGATGGTGGCGCCGGGGTGGTGCTCGTCGGCCACCTCGGCCGACGGGTGGACCACGGTGGCGGCGCCGCCGGCCTCGGTGAGCCGGGTCAGCACACCGTCGTTCACGATCGCGCCGAGCGTGCCGGCCGCCCGGGCCGGATCGCCCAGGAGCTTGTCGAGCGCGGCCGACAGGTCGGCGCCGAACTCCTCGACGCTGCGCCGGCCGGCGTCGGTCATCACGCCGCCCTGCGGGACCAGGATGTTCTGCGGGGTGGTGCACATCTGGCCGCTGTAGAGCGAGAGCGAGAAGGCGAGGTTGCGCAGCAGGCCCTTGTAGTCGTCGGTGGAGTCGACGATGACCGTGTTGAGGCCCGATTTCTCGGTGTAGACGACCGCCTGGCGCGCGTTCGCCTCGAGCCAGTTGCCGAACTCGCTGGAACCGGTGAAGTCGACGATCCGCACGTCGGGGTGGGTGGCCAGGGTGGCCGCGATGCCGTCGCCGGGCTCCTCGACGGCGAGGGTGACCAGGTCGGGGCTCAGCCCGGCCTCGGACAGCACCTCGCGGCAGATCTGCACGGTGATGGCGAGCGGGAGGACGGCGCCCGGGTGCGGTTTCACGATCACCGGGTTGCCGGTGACCAGGCTGGCGAACAGGCCGGGATAGCTGTTCCAGGTGGGGAACGTGGTGCAGCCGATGACCAGGCCGACACCGCGGCCGACGGGCGTACTGGTCTTGACGAGCCGCAGCGGGTCGCCGCCGCGCTGGGGCTTGGCCCACTCGGAGGTGACCGGGATGCGGGTGCTCGCGGCGAGCGCGACGGCCACCGCCTCGAGGGCGCGGTCCTGCGCGTGCGGGCCGCCGGCCTGGAACGCCATGACGAAGGCCTGGCCGGTGGTGTGCTGCACCGCGTGGGCCATCTCGAAGCTGCGCGCGTTGATCCGCTTGATGATCTCGACGGCGACGCCGGCGCGGCCCTGGGGGCCGACGGCGCGCCAGGCCGGGGTGGCGGCGCGGGCGGCGGCGATCACCGCGAGCGGGTCGGCCTTGGGATAGCTGACGCCGAGCTGGACGCCGTAGGGTGAGCGCTCGGTGGAGACAGTGCCGTCGGCGCCGGGCACCTCGATCGGGAACGGCTTGCCGAGCAGGGCGCGGAACGCGCGCTCGCCGTCGGGAGCGGCCTGCTCGCCGTACACGGATTTGCTGGGAGACTCGGGGAATGCGGACCAGTAGTCGCGCGCGGAGGCGGCGCGGATCGCTTGATCCAGCAGGTCGGAATGCGTCTCGTACAACTCGGTGGGGGTTGTCATCGTCGCTCCATTGCGTTCGGCTGTGCTCATATTTACCGACCGAACGGCCGGTAATCAACCCCCGGGAGACAGGATGGCACTGAGATGACCCGGCCCGCGGCCCCGCGACGGCGCGGACGTCCCGGTCATGACCAGGATGCCGTGCTCGCCGCGGCGGTGCGGCTGTTCAACGAGCGCGGCTACGACGCCACCAGCATGTTCGACATCGCCGAGTCGCTGGGCATCACGAAATCCAGCGTCTACCACCACATCAGCGGCAAGGAGCAGCTGCTCCAGATGGCGATGGACCGGGCGCTGGACGGGTTGTTCGAGGCGGCCGACGAGGTGCGTGCGCTCGACCTGCCCGCGCCCGAGCGGCTGGAGCGCCTGGTCCGGCGCAGCGTGCTGGTGCTGGCCGAGCGCTTCGAATACGTGACGGTGCTGCTGCGGGTGCGCGGCAACACCGAGGCCGAGCAGCACGCGCTGGCCCGCCGGCGCGACTTCGACACGATCGTCACCGACCTGGTCAAACAGGCTCAGGCCGAGGGCGGGGTACGGCCGGACATCGACCCGGCGACCGTCGCCCGCCTGATCCTGGGCATGGTCAACTCGCTGACCGAGTGGTACCGGCCGCGCTCCGGTGGCGCCGAGGCGATCGCCGGCGCACTGACCACCATCGCCTTCGAGGGACTGCGTACCGGGGAAGGGCTGCGTACGGAATGACGCGCCCGCGCGATAGCGTGAGCGCCGATGAAACACAGCTGGCACAGCCGGGCCGCCACCACGGCCGCGGCGCTCTTGATCCTGACCGCCTGCGGAACGGAGAAACCGGCAGCAGCCCCGGCGAGCACGAGCGCAGCGCCGCCGACAACGACGACGACGCCGACGCCGACGCCGACGCCGACGCCGACAACGACGCCCACGGAGCAGCCCAAGGACTGCGTCACAAGGACGCTGGACAGTCTCGATCTGGCCGGGCGCGCGGGCCAGCTGCTCATGGTCGGCCTGCCGGTCGACACGCCGACCGGCTACGCCGGCGCCGTACGGCAATATCGTCTCGGCGGGATCTTCCTGCGCGGGCGCAGCACGCACGCCGCCGCCGAGTTGCGCGGCGACATCGCGAACGTCCAATCGAAGGCGACGCTGCCGCTGCTGGTCGCCCTCGATCAGGAGGGCGGCAGCGTACAGACGCTCAAGGGCCCGGACTTCCCCATCCTGCCCTCCGCCGAACGCCTCGGCGCCGGCCCGGTCGCCACGCTGCGCGCCACGACGCAGGACAGCGCCCGCCGGCTCGCGGCGATCGGCGTCAACCTCAACCTGGCCCCGGTCGCCGACACCGTGCCCGCCGACGTCGGCAAGGCGAATCCGCCCATCGGCGCCTTCCGGCGGCAGTACGGCTCGGATCCGGCCAAGGTCGCCGCGGCCGTCACGACCGTGGTGCCCGCGTCGCAGGACGCCGGCGTCTTCACCACCCTCAAGCACTTCCCCGGCCTCGGCCGGGTGCGGGCCAACACCGACACGTCGACTCAGGCCGTCGACGCCACCGCCACGGTGAACGATCCGTACCTCCAGCCCTTCGCCGCCGGCATCGGCGCGGGGTCGGCCGCCGTGATGATCTCGTCGGCGTCCTATCCCAAGCTCGACAAGGACTCCATCGCGGCCTACTCCAAGCCGATCGTCACCGGCCTGCTCCGCGAGAGGCTCGGCTTCCAGGGCCTCGTCATCTCCGATGACCTCGGCGCGGCGGTGGCGGCCAGCACGCTTCCGCCGGGACAGCGAGCCGTACGCTTCGTGGCCGCCGGCGGCGACATGGTGCTGACGATCGTCCCGTCGGACGCCAAGCCGATGTCGGCCGCCCTCATCGACCGGGCCGAAAAAGACCAGGATTTCCGGGTACGGGTGGACGACGCGGCCCGCCACGTGCTGCGGACCAAGGAGCGCGCCGGCCTGCTCACGTGCGGCTGACCGGCGGCGCCGTGGTTCCCCGCACGACCAGGCGCGGGGCCAGGACGAGCTCGGAGCATCGCGTACGGCCGCCGTCGAGCCGGGAGACGGCGGCCCGCACGGCGCCGCGAGCCTGGGCCGGCGCGTCCTGGTTGACCGAGGTCAGATCGATGTGGGCGAGCCGGGCCAGCGAACTGTCGTCGTAGCCGACCACGGAGATCTCGCTCGGCACGTCGACCCCCGCGCGGAGCAGGGCGTCCATGACGCCCACGGCCAGGCGGTCGTTGGAGGCGAAGACGGCGGTCGGCCGGTCGGCCGAGGCGACGAGTGCCTTCCCCGCCCGTACGCCACCTTCTTCGGTGTGGTCTCCCGGCAGCACCCGCGCCGGAAGCTTGGCCCGGCGCATGGCCCGGCGATAGCCGCGGCGCCGGGCCTCGGCGACGACACCGGACCCGCCGTCGACGAACGCGATGCGCGAATGTCCGAGACCGATCAGATGGTTGAGGGCCGCGTCGGCGCCGGCGTCGTCGGCCGGGCGGACCACGTCGACCGGGGCGTCGGGGGCCATGCGGCCGACGACGACGCACGGCACCTGGGCGGCCAGCCGGTCCAGGGAGTCGGTGGACAGGTCGGTGCCGAGCAGGATCAACGCCTCGCAGCGGAAGTCCAGCAGGGTCTCGATCGCGCTGTCCTCGTCGCGGGTGCGCGTCAGCGTGGACAGCACCATCTCGTAGCCGGCGCTGTCGGCCTCGACGTGCAGTTCCTCGACCAGCTCGGCGTGGAACGGGTTGCGCACGTCGAGCATGACGCCGAGCAGGTGGCGCCGGCGGCGGGCCAGGAGGCTGGCCGTGCGGTCGGCGCGGTAGCCCAGCTCGGCCGCGGCGGCGAGCACCCGCTCGCGCGTCTCGGCGCTCGGGCCGGGCGCGCCACGCAGCACAAGAGACACCGAAGCGGGCGAGACCCCGACCCGGGCCGCCACGTCCGCCAGACGCGGTCGCTGATCCACTTCCCGGCCCCCTTGACATCGATCGAGATCAACATGGATGGTACAGGAATTCTTAAAGCGCTTTAAAGCGAGGTCTTCCTGATGACACACCCGCCCCTCGGCGTGGCGGTGATCGGGGCCGGCATGGTCGGCCGCGCGCACGCCAACGCCTATCGCAACGCCGCCACCGTCTTCGGCACCGGCCTGCCCGCGCCCCGGCTGGTCGCCATCGCCGACCTGCACGAGCCGTTCGCGGCCGACGCCGCCCGGCGCTACGGCTACGAGCGGGCCGAGACCGACTGGCGCGCCGTCGTCGAGGCCCCCGACGTCGACGCGGTCAGCGTCGCCGTGGCCAACAGCCTGCATCGCGAGGTCGTCGAGGCGGCCCTGGCCGCCGGCAAGCACGTCCTCTGTGAGAAACCGCTAGCCCCCACCGTCCGCGACGGCGAGGCGATGGTCGCGGCCGCCGCGGCGGCGCCGGGCCGGGTCGGCGCGGTCGGCTTCACGTTCCGCCGCTCCCCCGCGCTCAACGCCATCAAGAGAGAGGTCGAGGGCCGGCTCGGGCCCGTACGCCACTTCGTCGGCAACTACTGGTGCGACTACGGCTTCGACCCGGCCCGGCCGATGAGCTGGCGCTACCAGGGCGGCCCCGGCTCCGGCGTGCTGGCCGACATCGGCAGCCACCTGACCGACCTGGCCGAGTTCTTCTGCGGCCCGACCGCCGGGGTGCGGGGCACGACGATGGCCACCCTGGTCACCCAGCGGCCCCGGCCGCTCGGCGTCGCGGTCGGCCACGCCGGCGGCGTCGAGGTGAGCGACGAGCTCGTCGACGTGGAGAACGAGGACGTCTGCACCTTCACCACGTCCTACGCGAGCGGCGCGGTCGGCACCTTCTCGCTGTCGCGGGTGGCGTACGGTCACGCCAACTCGCTGCGGGTCGACCTGTTCTGCCAGAACGGCTCCGCCTCGTTCGAGATGACCAGGCCGGCCGAGTTCACCGTCGTCGACGGCAGTGCCGAAACCTCGATCAACGGCGCCCGTACGGTCTTCGTCGGCCCCTGGCATCCGTACGCGGCCCGGGGCCTGCCCATGGACTTCCCCACCGTCGGTCACGGGCAGAACGACTTCTTCGTCTACCAGGCCCGCGCCTTCCTCGACCAGATCACCGGCGCCGAGGGCCTGCCGCCCTGCCCCGACCTGGCCCACGGCCTGCACAACCTGCGCGTCCTCGAGGCGGTCGTCTCGGCCGCCGACAAACCCGTCCAGCTCTGAGGAGTCCCCCATGCGACTCGGCGCCTACACCGCCTGCCTGCACGACCGTTCCCTCGACGAGACCCTGAAGATCCTCGGCGAGCTGGGCCTGACCAGCGCCGAGATCAACACCGGCGGGTTCATCGCCGCGCCCCACATCCCCATCGGCGATCTGCTGGCCAGCGCCGGCGCCCGGGAGGACTACCTGGGCCGCTACCGGCAGGCGGGCATCACGCTGACCGGCCTGAACGTCAACGGCAACCCGCTCAACCCCGACCCGGCGGTCGGCCCGAAGCACGCGGCCGACCTGCACCGCACCATCGAACTCGCCGCCGAACTGGGCGTCAAACGGGTGGTGACCATGTCGGGCCTGCCCGGCGGCGAGCCCGGCGCCACGGTGGCCAACTGGGTGGTCAACCCGTGGGACAGCCAATATCTCGACGTCCTCGACCGTCAGTGGCGGGAGGTGGCGATCCCGTTCTGGCGCGACATCCAGGCCCGGGCGGCCGACGCCGACGTGAAGGTCTGCATCGAGATGCACCCGCACAACCTGGTCTTCAACCCGCCCACCCTGATCCGCCTGGTCGAGCAGACCGGCGCGACCCACGTCGGCGCCGAGATGGACCCGAGCCACCTGTTCTGGCAGGGCATCGACCCGGTCGCCGCCGTCCGCCATCTCGGTGATCTGGTCTTCCACGCCGCCGCCAAGGACACGCGCATCAACGGCGACAACGTGAAGCTGTACGGCGTCCTCGACGACCGGTTCACCCGTACGCCGGCCGAGAACAACCCGCTCAACCTGGGCGGCGCCAACACCTTGAACCAGTGGCCGCAAAGCCCGTCCTGGCAGTTCGTCGCCGTGGGCCGCGGCCACGGCGACGACTTCTGGGTGCCGTTCCTCCAAGCCCTGCACGCCGTGGACCCCGACATGGCCGTCAACATCGAACACGAGGACACCGAACTGGACCAGATCGAGGGCCTACGCCAAGCCGCCGAGAGCCTCCTGTCCGCCGCCCGCAAAGCCGGCGTCTGACCGCGATCAGCCGGCGGAGAGGTTGAGTTCGAAGCTGTAGCGGCTGGCCCGGTAGACGTGGCTGCCGTATTCGAGGGCGCGGCCGCCCGCGTCCCATGCCGTGCGGGTCATGGTCAGCAGGGAAGCTCCTCGCTTCTCCGAGAGGACCCGGGCCTCGGCCGCCGTGGCGGACCGGGCGCCGATCACCTGGGTGGCTATCCGGGGGGTGAGGCCGGCTCGGCGCAGCAGTTCGTACAGGCCGTGGGTGGCCAGGGCTTCGCGGGTCAGGCGGAGGACGTCGACCGGGATGGCGTTGTGCATCAGGGCCAGCGGTTCGCCGCCGGCGTAGCGCAGGCGCTCGATCCAGGTGACCTCGCTGCCGGGCGCCACCTCCAGCGCGGCGGCGATCGGGTCGGGGGCCGGCATGGTGCGCAGCTCGAGCACCTCGGTGCGGGGGGAACGGTCGCCGGCGACCAGGTCGTCGTACAGGCTGGAGAGCTCGACCGGGCGGCGGACCTTGGGGTGGACGACCTGCGTGCCGACGCCGCGCTTGCGCACCAGCATGCCGCGCTCGACCAGGTACTGGATGGCGCGCCGCGTCGTCGGGCGGGAGACGCCGAGGCGTTCGGCCAGGTCCACCTCGTTCTCGATGCGGGCGCCGACGCCGATGTCGCCCTTCTCGATCAGCTCCTGCAAACGGGTCGCCACCTGGAAATACAGCGGCACCGGGCTCGTGCGGTCCACCTCGACCGGTCGAAACGGCGGCGACAGGTCCGATGTCACTGCTCCCCCTCGGATCATCAGTTTGTCATGACAAAGTATTGACGTAGACCGCTCCAAGCTATTACATCGAAGGCAGCAAACCTAGCGTCGCCGAGCGGTTACCGACGGCGATCATCTCGATCAACGCGCCGGATTCAAGCACGGCACACGGCACGCCTCATCGTGCCCGAAATCTGATCATTCGCCGGAGATCGCACCCGGAGGCTCGCGCATGCCCGCGGACGAGGTACTGACGATGGGACGTATCGGCGTCGACCTGTATCCCGAACAGGCCGGCGTCTCGCTGCGTGAAGTGCGCACCTTCGCCAAGTTCCTCGGCGGCAGCGCGTCCAACGTGGCCGTCGCCGCCGCCCGCTACGGCCGCCGGGCCGCGGTCATCACGCGCACCGGCGACGATCCCTTCGGCGAGTTCCTGCACGACGCGCTGCGCGGCTTCGGGGTCGACGACCGGTTCGTCACCCCGGTGGCGGCGCTGCCGACGCCGGTGACGTTCTGCGAGATCTTCCCGCCCGACGACTTCCCGCTCTACTTCTACCGCTTCCCGAAGGCGCCCGACCTGGAGATCCATCCGTCCGAACTGGATCTCGAGGCGATCAGGAACGCCAGGATCTTCTGGATCACCGGAACCGGCCTGTCGCAGGAGCCCAGCCGCACCGCCACACTGACCGCCCTCAAACATCGCGAGAAGTCGGGCATCACGGTGTTCGACCTCGATTACCGGCCCATGTTCTGGTCCACACGCGAGCAGGCCCGGCGGTGGTACGCGGAGGCGCTGCCCTACGTGACGGTCGCCGTGGGCAACCTCGACGAGGCGGAGACCGCGGTCGGCGTGCGGAAACCGGCCGAGGCGGCCGCCGCGCTGCACGAGGCGGGCGTCGACCTCGCCGTGATCAAGCAGGGGCCGGCCGGGGTGGTGGCGTCACGCGGCGGCGAGCAAGTGGAGGTGCCGCCCGTGCCGGTCGAGGTGGTCAACGGGCTCGGCGCCGGTGACGCCTTCGGGGGCGCCCTCTGCCACGGACTCCTCGCCGGGTGGGAGCTCGAGGCGACGATGCGCTTCGCCAACGCCGCCGGAGCCATCGTCGCCTCGCGACTGTCCTGCGCCGACGCCATGCCCACCGAACACGAGGTGCGGGCCCTGATCGAAGGAGCACGGCATGCCTGACCTGGACGGCCTCCTCGACATCCGGACCCGGCGCCCGGCCGCCATCGCCGCCGCCGCGTCCTCGCGCCGCCGGCCGGCCGGGTTGTTCGGGCCGCACGGCAAGCTGATGATCATCGCGGCCGACCATCCGGCGCGAGGGGCGCTGCGGGCCGGCGACGACCCCCTGGCCATGGCCAACCGGGCCGACCTGCTCGACCGGCTTGGCACCGCGCTGAGCCGGCCCGGCGTCAACGGTGTCCTCGGCACCCCCGACATCCTCGAGGACCTTCTGCTGCTCGGCGCGCTCGACGACAAGGTCGTCATCGGCTCGATGAACCGCGGCGGCCTCGCCGGCACCAGCTTCGAGATCGACGACCGGTTCACCGCCTACGACGCGGGCGCCATCGCGGCCGCCGGCTACGAGGGCGGCAAGATGCTGCTGCGCATCGACCCCACCGATCCCGGCACGGTGGCCACTCTGCAAGCGTGCGGCACCGCGATCGGCGCGCTGGCCGCCCGGCGCAAGATGGCGATGGTCGAGCCGTTCATCTCGCACCGCGTCGACGGCCGCGTCCGCAACGAGCTGACCGCCGAGGCCATGATCCGGGCGGTGACCGTCGCGGCCGGGCTCGGGACCACCTCGGCCTACACGTGGCTCAAGGTACCGGTCGTCGACGACATGGAGCGGGTGATGGCCGCGACGACGCTGCCCGCGCTCATCCTCGGCGGTGAGGGCGAGGCCGCGTACACGGCCTGGCGGAAAGCTCTTGAACTGCCGACCGTGCAGGGGCTGGTGATCGGGCGGTCGCTGCTCTACCCGGCGAGCGGGTCCGTGGCCGACGCGGTCGACCGAGCGGTGGGACTGTTATGAGCGCGCGCGTCAATCCGCTGATGCGGCGGGGCAGCACCGCCGACAAGCCGTTCGACCTGGTCGTGACGCCGGAGAACGCGGGCTGGCGGTACAGCGGGCTGCGGGTGCTCGACCTGCCGGTGGGCTCGCGGGCCAAGTTCGTCACCGGGCCGGACGAGATGCTGGTCCTGCCGCTGTCCGGCGGCTGCGACGTGACATGTGACGACGAGCGGATGACGCTGACCGGGCGGCGCTCGGTCTTCTCCCGGGTCACCGACTTCGCGTACGTGCCGCGCGACTCCACGGTGACCGTGCGCGCCCCCAACGGCGGCCGGTTCGCGCTGCCGGCGGCGCGGGCGAGCAGGCGGCTGCCGTTCCGCTACGGCGCGGCTCAGGACGTGAAAGTCGAGATGCGCGGGGCCGGGCAGGCCAGCCGGCAGGTCAACAACTTCTGCACCCCGGAGGACTTCGAGGCCGACCGCTTGATCGCCTGCGAAGTGCTCACCCCGGGCGGCAACTGGTCGTCGTACCCGCCGCACAAGCACGACGAGGCCGGCGAGGGCGAGTCGAGCCTCGAGGAGATCTACTACTTCGAGGTCGCGGCGTCGCCGGCGGGCACGTCGGGGTGCGGCTTCCAGCGGGTGTACGGGCATCCCGACCGCCCGATCGACGTGTGCGCCGAGGTGCGCTCGGGCGACGTCGTGCTCATCCCGTACGGCTGGCACGGCCCGTCGATGGCCGCCCCCGGCTACGACCTCTACTACCTCAACGTGATGGCCGGTCCCGGCGCCCGCGAGTGGCTGGTGCGCGACGACCCGGCGCACGGCTGGGTGCGCTCCTCGTGGACCGGTGTCCCCGTCGACCCGCGGTTGCCCATGACCACCCACACCGAAAGGACGCGTCTGTGAGACTCACCGTAGGGCAGGCCGTGGTGCGGTTCCTGGCCAACCAGTGGACCGAGCGCGACGGCGCCGAGCAGCGCACGATCGCCGGCTGCCTGGGCATCTTCGGGCACGGCAACGTGGCCGGGATCGGCCAGGCCCTTCTTCAGGCGCAGCGCACCGGTGAGGCCGATCTTCCGTACCGGCTCGCTCGTAACGAGCAGGCGATGGTGCACACCGCGGCCGGCTACGCCCGGATGAAGAACCGGCTGTCCACGTTGGCCTGTACGGCGTCCATCGGGCCCGGCTCGACGAACATGCTGACCGGGGCCGCCCTGGCCACCGTCAACCGGCTGCCGGTCCTGCTGCTGCCCTCCGATGTCTTCGCCACCCGGGCCGCGTCACCGGTGCTGCAGGAACTGGAGGATCCGCGCGGCTACGACGTGTCGGTGAACGACGCCTTCCGGCCGCTGTCCCGTTTCTTCGACCGGATCTGGCGGCCCGAGCAGCTGCCGTCGGCCCTGCTGGCCGCGATGCGGGTTCTGACCGACCCGGCGGAGACCGGCGCGGTCACCCTCTGCCTTCCCCAGGACGTCCAGGCCGAGGCGTACGACTTCCCCGACGCGTTGTTCGCCAAGCGGGTCTGGCACGTGGCCCGGCCGCTGGCCGAGCCGGCGTTCGTGGCACGGGCGGCCGAGGTGATCCGCGAGGCCAGGCGTCCGCTGATCATCGCCGGTGGCGGCGCCGTCTACTCCGAGGCGTCGGCCGAGCTCGACCAGTTCGCCCGCGAGACCGGCATCCCGGTGGCCGACACGCAGGCCGGCAAGGGCGCGCTGAGCTGGGACCATCCCCAGTCGGTGGGCGGCGTCGGCTCGACCGGCACCCCGGTGGCGAACCGGCTGGCCCGCGAGGCCGACGTGATCATCGGTGTCGGCACGCGATACAGCGACTTCACGACCGCTTCCCGTACGGCCTTTCAGCATCCGTCCGTGAAGTTCGTGAACATCAACGTGGCGTCGTTCGACGCGCACAAGGAATCGGCGTACCCGGTGGTGGCCGACGCCCGGGCCGGCCTGTCGGAACTGCTGGCAGCCCTGGACGGGCGGCGGTTCCCGGACGACTTCCGCGCCGATGTCGCGCTGTGGCAGGAGACGGTCGGCAGGGCGTACCACCTCGGACATGGACCCCTGCCCGCCCAGAGCGAGGTCATCGGGGCCGTGAACGAGGTGTGCGGAACACGCGACGTCGTGGTGCAGGCGGCCGGAAGCATGCCCGGTGACCTGCAACTGCTGTGGCGGGCCGGCGACCCGAAGCAGTACCACGTCGAGTACGGCTACTCGTGCATGGGCTTCGAGATCGCCGGGGCGCTCGGCATCAAGCTGGCCGACCCGTCGCGCGAGGTCTACGCGCTGGTCGGTGACGGCTCGTACCTGATGATGGCGCAGGAGATCGTCACCGCCGTGGCCGAGGGCATCAAGCTGATCCTGGTCCTGGTGCAGAACCACGGCTTCGCCTCGATCGGCGCCCTCTCGGAGTCGCTCGGCTCGCAGCGGTTCGGCACGAGCTACCAGTTCCGCGGCGCCGGTCAGGACTACGACGGCGGCCGCCTGCCGGTCGATCTCGCGGTGAACGCGGAGAGCCTGGGCGCCGCCGTGATCCGCTGCCGCACCATCGCCGACCTGCGCGACGGGCTCAAGCGGGCCCGCGATTCCGACCGGCTGACCGTCGTGCACATCGAGACCGATCCGCTGTCCCCGGTGCCGTCCTCCGAGTCGTGGTGGGACGTGCCCGTGCCGGAGGTCTCGTCCCTGCGGAGCACCCGGGCGGCGCGGGAGACCTACGACGCCGCGAAACGTGACCAACGGCAATACCTCTAGGAGAACGCCATGGCAACCATCGAGCACTGGATCGACGGCGAGTTCACCGCCGGGTCCGGCGACCGGCGCGGCCGCGTCTACAACCCGGCCACCGGCCGTCAGCAGCACGAGGTGGTGCTGGCCTCCGAGGCCGACGTGGACGCCGCGGTCACGGCCGCCCGCATCGCGTTCCAGACCTGGAGCCAGGCCTCGCTGAGCAAACGCACGAAGATCATGTTCAACTTCCGTGAGCTGGTCAACGCGAACGTCAAGCAGATCGCGGAGATCGTCTCGGACGAGCACGGCAAGGTGCTCTCGGACGCGGCCGGCGAGGTGCAGCGCGGGCTCGAGGTGATCGAGTTCGCCTGCGGCATCCCCGAACTGCTCAAGGGCTCGTACTCCGACCAGGCCTCGACCGGCGTCGACGTGTTCAGCTTCCGGGAGCCGCTCGGCGTCTGCGCCGGGATCACGCCGTTCAACTTCCCGGCCATGGTGCCGATGTGGATGTACCCGGTGGCGATCGCCTGCGGCAACACGTTCGTGCTCAAACCGAGCGAGCGCGACCCGTCGGCCTCCAACTACATCGCGGGGCTGCTCAAGCAGGCCGGGCTGCCGGACGGCGTCTTCAACGTCGTGCACGGCGACAAGGTGGCGGTCGACGCGCTGCTGCACCACGCGGACGTGGCGGCGGTGTCGTTCGTCGGGTCCACCCCGATCGCCCGCTACATCCACGAGCAGGCCAACTCGCACGGCAAGCGGGTGCAGGCGCTCGGCGGGGCCAAGAACCACGCGATCATCCTGCCCGACGCCGACCTCGACTTCGCGGCCGGTCACCTGACGGCGGCGGCGTTCGGCTCGGCCGGCGAGCGGTGCATGGCGATCTCGGCCGCGGTGGCCGTCGGCGCGGCCGGCGACGCGCTGGTCGACCTGGTGACCCGCAAGGCGGGCGACGTGGTGGTCGGTTCCGGGCGCGATCCGAAGTCGGAGATGGGCCCGGTGGTGACGGCGGCGGCGAAGCAGCGGATCGAAGGGCTGATCGACAGCGGCGAACGCCAGGGCGCGAAGGTCACGGTGGACGGGCGCGGGCTTCGGGTTCCCGGGTACGAGGACGGGTTCTTCGTCGGGCCGACTGTGCTCGACCAGGTGGTGCCGTCGATGGACGTCTACACCGAGGAGATCTTCGGGCCGGTGCTGTCGGTGGTCCGCGCGGACACCGTCGACGCGGCCATCGACCTGATCAACAGCAATCCGTACGGCAACGGCACCGCGATCTTCACCAGCAGCGGCGAGGCGGCGCGGCGGTTCCAGCGCGGGGTCCGGGTCGGGATGATCGGCATCAACGTGCCCATCCCGGTGCCGATGGCCTATTACTCCTTCGGCGGGTGGAAGGCGTCCCTGTTCGGCGACAAGCACATCCACGGTCCCGAGGGCGTCTCGTTCTACACCCGCGGCAAGGTCGTCACCTCCCGCTGGCCGCACGTGTCCGCCACCTCCGACGCGTCCCTCCACTTCCCGACTGCGAGCTGATATCCATGGAAATCCGACACCTGCAACTCGGCAGCTGCCCCGACTCGTGGGGCGTGTGGTTCGCCGACGATCCTCAGCAGACGCCGTGGGACCGGTTCCTCGACGAGATGGTCGCGGCGGGATATCGGTGGCTGGAGCTCGGCCCGTACGGATACTTGCCCACCGATCCGTCGCAGTTGCGCGACGAGCTCGAGTCGCGCGGATTGTCGTGTGCCGGCGGAACGGTCGCGGGCGCCGGTGGGCCGCACAAGGACTTCGACTCCGTTCTCGAGGAGACCCGCAAGGTGGCCTCGTTGGCCTCGGCCGTCGGTGCGCAAAATGTCGTTTTCGTCCCAGTGCCTGGCTACCGGGACGACAAAACGGGCGCCTATCTCGAGCCCGCGACCCTCGGCGAGGACGCCTGGGCCGCTCTGATCAGGAACACCAACACCCTCGGGCGCGTGCTGCTCGAGGAGTACGGGGTGCACATGCGCTTCCACCCGCATGCGGACTACCAGGTGGAGACGCAGCAGCAGACCGAACGTTTCCTCGACGAGACCGATCCCCGCTTCGTCTCGCTGTGCCTGGACACCGGGCATCTCGCGTACCGCCGGGCCGACGTCCCCGGCCTGATCCGGAAATATCCCGAACGGGTGGGCTACGTCCACATCAAACAGATGGACCCCGCCATCGCCCGGCGGGCCGTGGCCGAAGACCTCGCCTTCGGCCAGGCCGTCGCCATGGGCGCGAGCGTCGAACCCCCGGCCGGCGAGCCGGACGTCCCCTCCGTGCTCGACGCGCTCGGCGAGCTCGACGCCGAGATCTTCGTGGTCGTCGAGCAGGACATGTACCCGGTCGACTTCGACGTCCCGCTGCCGATCGCCCAGCGGACCCGCGCCTACCTGAACAGCCGTGGCCTCACATCCCGTCCCTCAGGAGAGAAGATATGACCGCTCGGACCCGTACCTTCCGGATCGCCGCCCTCGGCGCGGCCGTGGTCCTCGCCGCCACCGCGTGCAGCGGCGGCGGACGCGAGAAGACCGACGAGACGGATACCAGCGGCGGCAACGCCGCCGGGAGCTCCGGTTACACGATCGCCTTCATCACGCACGAGACGCCGGGCGACACGTTCTGGGACAAGGTCAAGAACGGCGCCAACCAGGCGGCCAAGGACACCGGGATCACGCTGAAATACTCCAACGACCCCGAGGCGCCCAAGCAGGCCGTCCTGATCCAGAACGCGGTCGACTCCAAGGTCAACGGCATCGCCACCACCCTGGTCACGCCGGACGCCCTGGCCGGCGCGGTCAAGGCGGCCACCGACGCCAAGATCCCGGTGGTCGGCTTCAACTCCGGCATCAACGACTACCAGCGGCTCGGCGCCCTGATGTACTTCGGCTCGGACGAGACCCTGGCCGGCACCGAGGCCGGCAAGAGGCTGGCCGAGCAGGGCACCAAGCACCCGCTCTGCGTCATCCAGCAGACCGGCTCGGTCGCCCTCGAGGCGCGCTGCGCGGGTGTGAAGAGCTCCGTCCCCGGCACCGAGAACATCCAGGTCAACGGGGCCGATGACGCGGCCGTGACCTCGACCCTGCAGGCCAAGCTGGCCCAGGACAAGTCGATCGACGCCATCGTCACGCTCGGCGCCCCGCAGGCGCTCGACGCCATCAAGGCCCGCCAGCAGTCCGGCAGCCAGGCCAAGCTGGTCACCTTCGACCTCAACGAGCAGGCCGCGACCGAGATCAAGAGCGGCAACATCCTCTTCTCGATCGACCAGCAGCCGTACGTGCAGGGCTACATGGCCGTCACCTCGCTCTATCTGAACCTCAAGAACGGCAACGACATCGGCGGCGGCAAGGCCGTGCTGACCGGTCCGTCCTTCGTGGACTCGGCGAACATCGACAAGATCCTGCCGTTCACCAAGAACAACACGCGGTAGAGGAGGTACCGTCATGACTCAGACAGTCGCTCCGGCGCCCTCCTCCCATTCGGCCGAACGGGTCCGGCCGGCCCTGGTCAGCCGGCTCCTGGCCCGGCCCGAGATCGGCGCCCTGGTCGCGGCGATCATCATCTTCATCTTCTTCCTGATCCTGGCGCCGTCGTTCCGGTCGGCCGAGTCGTTCTTCACCGTCCTGTACCAGTCGTCGGTGATCGGCATCGTCGCGGTCGGCGTCGGCCTGCTGATGATCGGCGGGGAGTTCGACCTCTCCTCCGGCGTCATCGTCTACACGGCCGGCCTGTTCAGCTCGATGTTCTGCTGGTACTACGGGGTCAACCTGTGGCTCGGCGCGGCCCTGTCGCTGGTGTTCTGCCTGCTGATCGGCTTCATCAACGGCTATCTCGTGATGAAGACCGGCATTCCCAGCTTCCTCATCACCCTGGGCACCTTCTTCGTGCTCCAGGGAGCCAACCTGGGCGTGACCAAACTGGTCACCGAGACGGTCTCCACCCCGGACATCAGCAACATCGACGGCTTCGACTCGCTCGGCACGATCTTCGCGTCCAGCTTCAAGATCGGGTCGGTGACGATCTGGACGTCGGTGCTCTGGTGGATCTTCTTCGTCGCGCTCGCCGCGTGGACGCTGCAGCGGACCCGCGTCGGCAACTGGATCTTCGCGGTGGGCGGGAACGCGGACAGCGCCCGGGCCGTCGGCGTGCCGGTGGTCCGTACCAAAATCGGGCTTTTCATGGTGGTGTCGTTCCTGGGCTGGTTCGTCGGGATGCACCAGCTCTTCCGGTTCAACACGCTCCAGGCCGGCGGCGGCGTCGGCAACGAGTTCCTCTACATCATCGCCGCGGTCGTCGGCGGCACGCTGCTCACCGGCGGCTACGGCAACGCGATAGGCGTCGCCATCGGCGCCTTCATCTTCGGTATGACCAGCCTCGGCATCATCTACGCGGGCTGGGACCCGAACTGGTTCAAGGCCTTCCTCGGCGTGATGCTGCTGCTGGCGGTGCTGGTCAACCTGTACGTGAAACGGATGTCCACCAGAAGGAAGGTCGGCTGAGCGATGACCGATACCCTGGCCGACCACGCCGACAGAGGCCTGCACCGCGGCGAGCCGCTCGTCGAGATGGAGGGCGTCGGCAAGTCGTACGGCGCCATCCGGGCCCTGCGCGGCATCAACCTGCGGGTCAACGCGGGCGAGGTCACCTGCGTGCTCGGCGACAACGGCGCCGGCAAGTCCACCCTGATCAAAATCATCTCGGGCCTGCACCCGCACAACGAGGGCAGCCTGCGCGTCGACGGCAAAGAGGTCAACTTCGGCTCACCGCGCGAGGCCCTGTCGCACGGCATCGCCACGGTGTACCAGGACCTGGCGGTGGTCGGGCTGATGGAGGTGTGGCGCAACTTCTTCCTCGGCTCCGAGCTGACCGCGGGCCGCTATCCGCTGGCCGGGCTGAAGGTCAGGCAGATGCGTGAGATCGCCGACGCCGAGCTGCGCAAGATGGGCATCGTCGTCAAGGACATCAACCAGCCGATCGGCACGCTCTCCGGCGGCCAGCGCCAGTGCGTGGCGATCGCCCGGGCGGTCTACTTCGGGGCGCGGGTGCTGATCCTCGACGAGCCGACGGCGGCGCTGGGCGTCAAGCAGTCCGGCGTGGTCCTGAAGTACGTGGCGGCGGCCCGTGACGCGGGACTGGGCGTCGTGTTCATCACCCACAACCCGCATCACGCGTACATGGTCGGCGACCACTTCGTGATCCTCAAGCTGGGCGCGACGACGCTGGACAAGACCCGCAAACAGGTCGGCCTCGACGAGCTGACCCAGCAGATGGCCGGCGGCGACGAGCTGGCCGAGCTGTCGCACGAGCTGAAGCGCTGAGGGGCATTCATGCTGAAGGTTGGAGTCATCGGCACTGGCATGATCGGCCAGGACCACATCCGCCGGATGACGACGGTGCTGGCCGGCGTCCAGGTGACCGCGGTGACGGACGTCGACACCGCGGTGGCCGCGTCGGTCGGCGCGCGCATCGGCGCCCAGGTCCACGCTTCCGGATCCTCGGTGATCAACTCGGCTGATGTGGACGCGATGGTGGTCTGCTCGTGGGGCCCCACCCACGAGGAATACGTTCTGGCCGCGATCGCGGCGGGCAAACCGGTGTTCTGCGAGAAGCCCCTCGCGACCACGCAGGAGGCCTGCCTCCGCATCGTCGACGCCGAAGTGGCCTCGGGCCGCCGCTTGGTGCAAGTCGGGTACATGCGCCGCTATGACGCGGAATACCGGGCGCTGAAGGCCTCCCTCGCCGCGATCGGCCGGCCACTGATGATGCACTGCGCCCATCGCAACGCCAGCGTGCCGTCGTTCTACGCGAAGGAGATGGCGATCACCGACACCGCCGTGCACGAGATCGACATGGTGCGCTGGCTGTTCGAGGACGAGGTGGCGGCCATCCGCGTCCTGGTTCCCCGGCGCAGCGGCAACGGCGGGGACCTGCAGGATCCGCTGTTCGTGGTGATGGAGATGGCGGGCGGCGTCCTGGTCGACGTGGAGATCTCGGTGAACATCCGGTACGGCTACGACATCCGCGGGGAGGTGGTCGGCGAGAACGGCACGGCCGCGCTGGGCAACGCCTCGCTGGTCACGATCCGGCACGGCGGTGTCGCGGCGGATCCGGTGCCGGCCGACTGGCGGGAGCGCTTCCTGCGGGCGTACGACGTGGAGTTCCAGGAATGGATCGACTCCCTGGCGGCGGGCGGCGGGCCGGTCGGCCCGAGCGCCTGGGACGGCTACGCGGCGGCGGCCGTGTCGGACGCGGGCGTGGCCGCCCTGCGAACCGGCTCGCGGGTGCCGGTGGCGCTGGCCGAACGCCCGAAGCTGTACGGCGTAGAGGTGGCGGCGTGAAGATCGCCCTCGACCCGTACATGCTGCGCCAGGTGCCGCTGCTGGACCTGCCCCGGGTGGTGGCCGACCTCGGCTACCACCACATCGAGATGTCCCCGCGCGACGACTTCCTGCCGTTCTTCGTCCACCCCCGGGTGGACGGGGCGGGGGTGGCGGCCTTCAAGCGGGCGCTGGCCGCGGCCGAGGTGGAGGTGGCGTCCGTTCTGCCGCTCTACCGCTGGTCGGGCCCGTCCGAGGACGAACGCCAGGCGGCCGTACGGTATTGGAAGCGCGCCATCGAGATCACCGTGGACCTCGGC
Organism: Actinoplanes sp. NPDC048988; assembly: GCF_043197815.1. NCBI lineage: Bacteria > Bacillati > Actinomycetota > Actinomycetes > Micromonosporales > Micromonosporaceae > Actinoplanes > Actinoplanes sp. NPDC048988. The sequence continues at coordinate 146,861 of NZ_JBICTW010000013.1, forward strand.
GTCGACGTGATGAACTCCGAGTTCAACGGCCGCCCGTCACGGCCGGACGAGTGCGAGGCCCAGTTCTGGCGCTCGATGGAGGAGCTGCTGCCGATCTTCGAACGGGAGGGCGTCCGGCTCGTCCTCGAACCCCACCCGGACGACTTCGTCGAGGACGGCATCGCGGCCGTCAACCTGATCCGCGGCATCAACTCGGACCGCGTGTCGTTCCTCTATTGCGCCCCGCACACCTTCCATCAGGGCGGAGACCTTGAGGCGATCATGAGGTACGCGGGTCCGCTGCTCACCCAGGTCCACATAGCCGACTCGTTCGACTTCCGCGGCTCGTCCGGCCTGCGCTACATCGTCAACCCGCCCGGCTCGACGGCCCGCGTCCACCAGCACTTGGACATCGGCCAGGGCGAGGTCGACTGGGACACCTTCTTCCGCACCCTGCACGAGGTCGATTTCGACGGCATCGCCACGGTCTGCGTCTTCGCCTGGGAGGAGCGGGCCGAGGACAGCGCCCGCTACAACCTGAGCCAGATCAGCCAGTACACCCAGAAGAACACTCGTCAGTAGCCCTTTTCACTGGAACAGCGCCTCGTAGCGCGCGAGGTACAGCGGCCAGCCCTCGGAGTGGCCGACGGCGTCGCGCAGCGACTCCCAGCCGGGACCGTGCCGGTCGATGTGGCGGTGTTCCAGCTCGACGCGCGTCTGGTCGGGGCCCTCGGCGATGAACCGGACCTCGACCTCGCTCGCGTTCGCCAGATCCTCCTCGATCGTCCACTGGACCCCGATGTCCCAGCTGAACACCACCCGGGCCGGCGGCTCGTAGGCGAGGATCCGCGCCCACCGGCACTCGGTGCCGTCCTCGGCGCGGTCGTAGATGGTGCCGCCCACCTTCGGCTCGAACACCGTTTCGACGATGGGTGAACTCATCAGATTGTGCTCACGCGGCTTGAAGTCCCCGAACCGCTGGGTGAACACCTCGAACGCCCGCTCGACGGGCGCCTTGACCACGATCTGCCGCACCACCGTGGGTGCCGAAGTCTCCGTCATGTCGTCTCCTCCTCGACGGTCTCTTGATAACCCCGGAGCGCCCGGCTCCAGAAGGCATCGAGTTGATCGCGCAGAGCGGCCACGCCCGCCGGGTTGAGCCGGTACACCCGCCGCGTGCCGGCCGCCTCGTCGTCGACGAGCCCGGCCTCCTTGAGCACCTTCAGGTGCTGGGACACCGCCGGCCGGCTGATCGGCAGCTGTTCGGCCAGCTCGCCCACGGCCCGGGGCCGCTCCGCCAGACAGGCGACGATGGCACGCCGGGTCGGATCTCCGAGGATCTCCCACCCATCAGGTCGGTAAGTCGCCACGAACCGTAAGCTACGACTTACCGAAGCTCGCGTCAACCCCGCGCGGCGACGATCAGAGCGCGTCCGGCTGGTTCAGCGCCGCGTGCTTCTCGCCCGGGGCGGCGTACCAGGCCGCGGTGTCCCCCGACAGGGCGGCCTCGATACGCAGCTTCGACCAGTCGTCGAGCGGGGGCAGCGCCTCCGGCGCGAACCACCCCACCTCCAGCGACTCGTCGTCCGCCACAGTGGCCTCGGTGGACAGCGCCCGGCACAGGAACCACACGTTCAGGAACTCGCACTGGTCCCCGTTCGGATAGACCACCGGATGGGTGGCCACCCCCGCGAGCCGGACGATCTCCGCCCGTATCCCGGTCTCCTCGAAGACCTCCCGCAGCGCCGCCTCGGCCGGCTGCTCACCCGGATCGACGGTCCCGGCCGGCACCGACCACCGCCCGTTGTCGACCCGCCGAGCCAGCAGCACCCGCCCGTCGCCGTCGACGACAACGCCACTGGCGCTGGGCAGAAACAGCAGTTCATGGCCGACGTGCGCACGCATGCGAACGACGTAGGGAGGAACAGGCACGAACTCACCCTACTGCCCAAGATCCAGCCCACCCGCCGCTTGCGCGAGCCGAAACAGGTTCGCTGCGGCTGCGCGCCTTCGGGCGGTGAGGTCAGGCCGGGTGGGGTGGCCAGGAGAGCGGGTCCGGCGGGCTCAGGCGGGAGCGCAGCTTGCCGGCGCAGTCCGCCAGCGCGCGGTGAGGGTCGAGGTCGAGGCTGGCGATGGCGACCAGGGCGGTGAAGGCCACGTCGGCCAGTTCGGCCGCCACGTCGTCGCGGGTGTGGGTGACGCCCTTGCGAGGGTTCTGGCCGAGCATGCCTATCCAGGCCGCGGCGGCCTCGCCGGCCTCCTCGGTCACCTTGAGGATGCGGCAGGTCAGCTCCAGCGGCATCGTGCCGTTGTTCAGGTCGAGCCAGCGGCGGGCCTCGTCCACCGCCGGCCAGATCGGATCCGTCTCGCCCACGCTCGCCCCCGCCTCGCCGTGCCACTCGTCGCCCGCCACGGTAGCGGGACGCGTCGCTGTGGCGGGAGGAGAACGAGACTCGCCGGGGCGGGGTGACGGCCACCGGCGCGGACTGACCTTCTGTGACAGAACGGGCGCCGGGTGGTTGCCCGTACCGGCATCGATCTGGACGATCGTCGCGGTTCGGCCACGTTGGACGCGCTCGATGGAAGGATCCGACCACAGGTGCAGTCATCCCCCTCCCTAACCGGTGGACTCATCGGAGGCGAAGCCGCCACCGCCGACCTCAGCGGGCGATGCGTAGGCAACTCGTACGTCCTGGTCTGTCCCGTCGGGCACGGCGCCACCGGCACCGTCTGGCGTGGCATCGACCGGTCCACGGGCGCCGACGTCGCGGTCAAGCTGTTGCACGAAGGCCTTCTGCGGCAGCCGAAGCTGGTCATCCGGTTCGTGCAGGAGCGCACGATCCTGATGATGATGCGGCACGAGAACATCGTCGGCGTCCGCGACCTGTTCAGCGTGGGCGGCTCGCTCGCGCTGGTCATGGACTATGTCTCCGGCGGGAGCCTCCGGCAGTACGTGCGGGCGATGGGCACCCTGCCGCCGGCCGACGCGGCCGAGCTGCTCGCGCAGGTCGCCGCCGCGCTCACCCAGGCCCACGAGCTCGGCGTGGTGCACCGCGACGTCAAGCCGGACAACATCCTGCTGCAGGAGGCCGCCGGCCGTTTCGAGGTGCGCCTGACCGATTTCGGCATCGCCCGGGTGCTCGACGCCGCGGGGCTCACCACGCCGCACGCCATCGTCGGCACCCCGCACTACATGGCGCCCGAGGCGATCCAGGGCGAGGCCTCCCCCGCGTCCGATGTGTACGCGGTCGGCGTCGTCCTCTACGAGCTGATAACCGGTTCGACGCCGTACGCCGGTGAGCCGCTGGCCGTGCTGCGCGGGCACCTCGACGAGCAGCCGGTGTGCCCGCCGGGCGTCCTGCCCCCGGTGTGGGAGCTGATCGCGTGGTGCCTGGCCAAGGACCCGGCCCGCCGCCCGACGGCCGCCGAGCTGGTCTCCGCCCTGCGGGAGCTGGCCCGCGAGATGACCGGCGTTCCCGCCCTGGCCGGGCAGACCCAGGAGCACGACGGCGCGGCCACCGCGAGCCTGGGTCTGCGCGCCGTGTCGCATCCGTCGTCCCGGCCGGCCCCGAGCGGCCGGAAGCGCCCGCGCAACGGGCCGCGCACCTGGAAGTGGCGCCGGCCCGGGATGATGGTCGCGCTGATCGGCCTGGCCGTCGCCGTGTCCGGCGTGGGCGGCTTCAACGCGTGGCAGCTGCTCGACTCCCCCGGCTCGGGGGTGACCGCGGCTCCGGCCGTCACGTCGCCGTCGGCGATGCCGAGCGCGGCCGCGGGTGCCCCGAAGGCCGCGGTGAAAGCCCCACAGCCACCGCCGGTCGCGGCCGGCCTCCCGCCGATCTCCGGCAGTCTCATGTCGGGTAGCGCCGGGAAAGGCGAACTGAGCGGCGGCGGAGGCAGCGACGCGATCCCCAGCTCGGAGGCGTCGGCGCGGCCACCGGGCGCGCGGGTCTCGGTGGGGCCGACCGGCGTCGGGGTGACCGTCGGGCCCGGCCGGGCCGAGGCACAGTTCGGGCCGTGGCGCTGCGGTGACGAGTACAGCTGGGATCTGGGCCATCCGGTGCTGGCCAAGCCGTGCCACGCCCTGGGCGGGTCCGTCCGGGTGGCCGGTCAGATGGAGGCGATGCCCGGTGTGCAGGCCGACATCGAGCTGACCGTACGGGACGCGGACACCGATGACGTGGTCGCCGGCCCGTACCGATGCAAAAGTCTGATGTTCACGGACTTCGCCCTGCGGCACACCTGCGGCCCGGCCGACCTACGGCCCGAGCACGGCGACCGCCAGGTCGTCGTGGCCATGTCCTGGCACTACACCCAGCGCCCGCTGATTCCCGGCGGCGTCACCCGGGGGCCGGCCTTCCGCTGGTGAAGACAGCGGAAGGCCGGCGACGGATCAGGCCGCGTGCCACATCCGGTAGAACGCCGTGCCGTCGGGCAGCAGCATCTCGAACGGGTCCATGTCGACGTAGCCGGTCCGGCGGTACAGCCGCACGTTGTTCTGGTTGGTCGCCTCGAGGTAGACCGGCACGCCGGTCTCCTTGAGCTCGTCGTGCGTGCGGTTCATCAGCAGGCTGCCCAGACCGTGGTGCTGGTGGTCGGGGTGGACCGCGAGGAACGCCAGGTGCCAGTGCGGGTCGTGCGGGTGGTGCTTCTCGAAGAGCTCGTCCAGCGCGACGAACCGGTCGTGGTAGTCACCGGCCAGCGTCTTCAGGCGCTCCTCGTAGTTCTCCGGTCCGGCCGACTCCTTGGTGTAGTCGAACCACACCGCCGTAGCCACCAGGCCCTCGCCGTCCGGGTTGTCGATCACGTCGACCCGGGCCGCGGACTCGGTCAGCAGCGTGAAGAAGTCGGCCATCACCCGCAGCCGGTCGTCCAGCGACGGCACGAGGTACCGGTTGGCGTCCAGCTCGAAGAACGAGTGGCTGATCAGCAGACCGACGTCGGCGATCTCGTTCTCGCGGGCGGGACGGATGGTGCCGTAGCTCACTTGCTCTCCTCGGTGCTGGCGAGGGCCGCGGAGAACCCGCCGCCCCCCGTTGCGGTGGCGCTGCGGGCTCCGAGCCCGATGCCGGCGTAGACCTGGGGGTTGCTGGACCGCAGGATCAGCGCCCAGAGAAGGCCGGCGACGAACAGAACGGCGAACGACAGCGGTACGACGATGGCGGGCGCGCTGCCGGGCTCCACGCCGAGCAGCGTCGCGATGTTGTCGATCGCCAGGTAGGTCATGATGATCAGCAGGATGGTGCTGATCACCGGGGCGCCGATGCGGTGCCAGACGTCCTCGCCCTCGGGGTGCTTGAGGAAGTAGCCGATGACGGCGATCGAGGTGATGCTGACCAGGATCAGCACGCCCAGGCCGCCGGCGGTGCCGCCCCAGAAGAACATGTTGACCAGCGGGTCCCAGCCGTTCACGGCGTAGACGACGATGGCGATCAGGCCGAGGGCCGACTGGGCCAGCGAGCCGTTCTTGGGCGCGCCGGTGCCGGGCACGGTCTTGCCGAACGCGCGGGGCAGCACGCCCTCACGGCCCAGCGAGAACGTGTAGCGCGAGATGATGTTGTGGAACGAGATCATCGCGGCGATCAGCGAGGTCAGGAACAGCGCGTGCCCGATGTGCAGGGCGGCCCCGCCGAGCTGGTCGGAGGCGACGTTGAAGAACAGGTCGGGGCCCTCGTTGGCGGCGCGGCCGACCACGTCGTCACCGGCGGCCGAGATCATGGCCCAGGCGGCGAAGCCGTACAGCACGGCGATGATGGCGACCGAGAGGTACGTGGCCCGGGAGACCGTGCGGCGCGGGTCGCGCGACTCCTCGGAGAACACCACCGACTGCTCGAAGCCGACGAAGCCGGTGACGGCCATGACCAGCAGCGCGCCCGAGCCGGCGCCGACCAGCGTGCCGGGGTCCAGCGGGGCCGAGGAGGCCGAGAAGTTCGGCGAGAAGATGTCGGCGAAGCTGAACGCGATCACCACGACGATCTCGGCGACCAGGAGCGTGGCCAGGACCTTGCCGTTGACGGCGACGTCGAGCACGCCGAGGACGGCGGTCAGCGCCCAGCAGATCAGCGCGAGGACCCACCACTTGACGTCGAGGCCGAACCAGTCGGAGAACAGCGGGGCCGCGATGGCGCCGAAGCCGCCGTACGACGCGATCTGGAACATGTTGTACGCGAGCAGGGCCACCCAGGAGGCGCCGACGCCGAGCGGACGGCCGAGACCCTGGGAGATGTAGGCGTAGAACGCGCCGGCGTTGGCGATGTGGCGGGCCATAGCGACGTAGCCGACCGCGAAGATGGCCAGCACCACGGCGACCGCCACGAAGGCGATGGAGATGCCGGTCAGACCGGTGACGGCGAGACCGGTCGGCACCACGCCGGCGACGACGGTGAGCGGCGCGGCCGCGGACATCACGAAGAAGACGACCGCGGCGACGCCGAGCCGGTCGCGGGCCAGTGCGTTCGACAGCTGGCTCTGTTCAGGGGGTTGTGTGGACGTGGTGGACACGCGTATCTCCATGAGGGGGTTGGGAAGGGGAAGGTGGTCGCGGGAGGTCAGGCTCGGCGGGCCATGACGGCGTCGCCGACGGCGGCCTCGGTCTGGCTCACCAGCTCGTGCAGCATCGCGGGGAGACGGCGCTTGAGCTGGTCGAACAGCTGGGTGCGGCCGCGGGTGTCGAGGGTGACGAAGACGTGCTGGTCGAGTCCGGTGGCGAGGATGAGCCCGGCCAGGACAAGGTCGGGGACGTCGAGCATCTCGCCGCGGCCGATGAAGGTGCGGATGCGGGTGGCGGGCCAGCCGGCGATCATGGAATCGCTCGGCACGAACGACACCTTGGCGCCGAACAGGCCGCGTTTCTCCTGGCGCTGCACCAGGCCGGCCCGGGACAGGCGGCGCTCGACCAGGTCGACGGCGATGCCGGTGGCCAGGAACGAGATCCAGTCGCGGATGGCCCGGTGGTGGCCCTCGCGCAGCAACTGGTCGAGGACGGCGGTGGCCGCCGGGTCCCCGGTGGGGCGGTCGTCGATGATCTGGATCTTGCCGTCGACCAGATCGAGCCGGCGCCAGAGCACCAGCTCGCCGATCAGGGCGGCGGCCATGCCGAGGCCGAGGGTGGCCGGGGAGAGCAGGCACTTGCCCTTGACGGAGTCGTGGGCGGTGAGAAACAGATCATCGGCGAGGGGTAGCTGCGGCGAAGTCGCCACTGCCGGGCCTCCTCTCCACGCGCGCGCCTAGTCGCGCGGTGACTAGCTGTGAACTTCGCGCGGTGACTACCGAGAGTAGTTTCGGTGGCTCGACGCGAACGTTACGGTGAGCGCCCCCCAGCACGACATCGGGTAGCATGCCAGCACCCTCAACTCGGCGCAATGTCCTCATGAGACTAATTTTCAGTCCGATGTGCTTTCCTCGCGGAGGCGGGACCCAAGTCGTCATCTACCAGGCACTCCACGTCCGGGGGACGACGCCCGTAAAGAGGATTTAACGAACGCCGAAGTGGACTGTTGGCAAGATCAACTCCCCGGTTATTTTCTGCACCTGCTCAATAACGGATTGTCGCCCCTACGGCGCGTGAACACTGAGGGTAATGTCATCCGTTTTAGTTGACGCTACAAGTAATTCGTCGTATCGTGGAGGCAGGAAAGTTGAACCTTCAACGGAGGTCATCATGGCCCGCATGCCCGCCCTGTTCCTCAGCCACGGCGCCCCGCCGCTGGTCGACGACGCGCGCTGGGTGAGCCAGCTCCACGAGCTGACCGCCGGCCTGCCCCGCCCGAAGGCGATCCTGATGGCCTCGGCCCACTGGGAGTCGGCGCCGCTCATGCTGGGCGCGACCGAGCCGGTGCCGCTGGTCTACGACTTCGGCGGCTTCGAGCGGAAGTACTACGAGGTCACGTACGCGGCGCCCGGCGCACCGGAGCTGGCCGCGCGCGTCGAGAAGCTGATGCCCGACACCGAGCCCGTCGCCCGGACCAACCGCGGGCTCGATCACGGTGCGTACGTGCCGCTGACCGTCATGTATCCCGACGCCGACATCCCCGTACTGCAGATGTCCCTGCCGACCCTCGAACCCGATCGGCTGCTCGAGATCGGCCGCCGGCTCGCTCCGCTGCGTGACGAGGGCGTGCTGATCGTCGGCTCCGGCTTCACCACCCACGGCCTGCCGTTCCTGCGCGACTGGCGACCGGACGCGGCCGCGCCCGGCTGGTCGCGCGAGTTCGACGCGTGGGCCGCCGAGACGCTGGCCCGGGGCGCCGTCGACGAGCTGGCCGATTTCCGCGACCGCGCGCCCGGCATGCCGTGGGCGCACCCGACCATCGAGCACTTCGCGCCGATGTTCCTGACCCTCGGCGCGGCCGACGACCCGGAGCGGGCGCCCGAGCAGCCGATCGACGGCTTCTGGATGGGCCTGGCCAAGCGATCTTTCCAGGTCGCGTAAAGGCGGCCGGATCTGGCGTTATTCAGGAATCTCCCAGGGTAAGCGGGGACGATTGATCGGCAACCGCCCCGCTTATCGCCCGGAGGTTCCCCACTCATGCCACTTGAGGTCACCGCGCTCGGCTGGACGTTGACGATCGGCGTCATCGTCGCCCTGCTCGCCCTCGACCTGACATTGGGCGTCCTTCGCCCCCACGCCGTCGGCTTCCGCGAGGCCGCCGCGTGGTCGATCTTCTACATCACCGTGGCGGTCGCCTTCGGTGTGGTTTTCGGCATGATCGCCGGCTGGGATTTCGGCGCTCAGTACTTCGCGGGATACATCGTCGAGAAGAGCCTGTCGGTCGACAACCTCTTCGTCTTCGTGATCATCATGAGCACCTTCGCGGTGCCCGAGAAATATCAGCAGGAGGTCCTGACCTTCGGCATCATCATCGCGCTGGTGCTGCGGGTCATCTTCATCGCGCTCGGCGCGACGCTGCTGTCGCTGTTCTCGTTCATGTTCCTGATCTTCGGCCTGATCCTGATCTTCACCGCGGTCCAGCTCTTCCGGCATCGCGACGAGGACCCCGACATCGAGGACAACGCGCTGGTCAAGGCCAGCAAGCGTTTCCTGCCGGTCACCGACGACTACATCGGCGGCAAGATGATCACCCGGGTCGACGGCCGGCGCGTGGTCACCCCGATGTTCATCGTGCTGATCGCGATCGGCAGCTCCGACCTGCTGTTCGCGCTCGACTCGATCCCGGCCGTGTTCGGCGTGACCGACGAGGCGTTCATCGTCTTCGTGGCCAACGCGTTCGCCCTGCTCGGCCTGCGCGCGCTCTTCTTCCTGGTCAAGGGCCTGCTCGACCGCCTGGTCTACCTCTCCACCGGCCTGTCGCTCATCCTGGCCTTCATCGGGGCCAAACTCGTGCTGCACTGGCTCCACGAGGACGTCACCAAGTCGGCGCCCGAGATCTCGACGCCGGTGTCCCTCATCGTCATCCTGGTCATCCTGGTCGTCACGACGGTGGCCAGCCTGATGAAGACACGAAAAGACCCGGATGCCAAAGCCCACGCGGGCAGCATCCGGGCCAAGTCAGCGGTCCCCGAGGACCGCAAACGCTAACTAGCCGAGGTAACCGCCGAGGCCGGCGGTCTGACGGTCGCCGGCCTGCTGACGGTGCAGGTCCTGGCGGTACAGGATCGCGCGGATCTCCGCGGTCTCGGCGGCGGTGTGGCGGCTGATGAGCTCGTCGAGCTCGGCGCGCTCGGCGGTCGTACGGAAGGACGCGAGCTCATCGGCGAGCTTGCGGTGGGCGACCCGCATCGTCCGGCGGTTCGCCAGAACGGTGCGAACGTCGCGAAGCTTGGTCGTGAACGGCATGGCCGACTCCTTAACGGATCGTGATGGCGATAGGCCTCGTCGCCTTCCTGTACAACGATCCGCGAGGCGGGCTTCATACCCAAATCACGCAGGTAAAACGTTCGATACGGAAGTGACCGCGGCCACTGGAATCCTGTAGCGGCGGTCACTCTCCGTACTGAAAGTCCTGGTCAGACGTTTGACGTGAACTCCGCCACTGAGGGCAGTCGTGAGGACAGCTGGGTGCGGGACCGCACGCCCAGCTTGCGGTACACGCGGGTCAGCGTCGCCTCGACCGTCTTGACGCTCAGGAACAGCCGGCTCGCGATCTCCCGGTTGCTCGACCCGTCCCGCACCAGGGCGGCGATCCGCAGCTCGGTCGAGGTCAAACCAAGATCCAAAGGAGCGGAGTTGCTTTCCGTACGGGCGAGAGCCCGCTCCGTCTGCTCGGCCCACGGCTTGGCGTCGGCCGCCAGGAAGATCGCCAGCGCGGCGCCGATGGCGACCCGGGCCGCGGCGTACCGGCGCCGCCGGCGTTCCGCGCTGCCCTGCACCAGCAGCGCGTGCGCCTGCTCGATGGGCTGATGCAACTGCGCGAAGTGCTGGGCGGCCGCGGCCGACAGCCGTACGGCCGACTCGGCCTGCCCGCTCTCGGACAGCACGACGGCGGTGGCCCGGTCCAGATAGCCGCTCAGCCCCGGATGGTCGCCGAGCCGGTGCGCGGCCGCGCGGGCCTCGGCCAGCATGGCGGCCGCCTCGGCGTGCTCACCGAGCGCGGCCAGCCCACCGGCCAGGTCGCCGTGCCACCGCACGATCATCGGGTCGGCCCCGCCCGACTCGGCCTCCAGCTCGCGCAGCCGCAGCAGCGCGGCCACACCGGCCCGGGTCTGCCCCGCGCGCAGCTCCGCCTGCCCGAGCGCGTGCAGATTGCGTCGCAGGTAGAGGGTGTCACCCTCCTGTTCGGACGCGCGCACACCCCGGCGGGCGAAGCCGGTGGCCGCGGCCAGGCTGCCGCCGGCCAGTTCGGCCACCGCCGCCGTGTGCCAGGTCGGCCCCGGGCTGAGCCCGGCCCGCTGCGCAGCGCGGACCGCCCGGTGCGCGTACCGCAGCGCCTCCCGGCAGCGCCCGGCCCGGGTGGCCACCTCGGACAGGCTGCGCAGCACCTCGACCCGCGCCTCGCCGATGCGGTCCTGCTCGGCCACGACGAGCAGTTTCAGAAGTTCGTCGCGGGCCTCGTCCAGCCGGTCGTCCACCATCGCGAACCGGGCCGCCATGTACCGCGGCCCGTAGTGCAGCCAGTCCGGCGCCGGGGCGGCGGGCAGGGCGAGCGCCTGCCGCAGCGTGCGCGGCCAGCCGGGCTCGCCGCGCAACCGCTGGATCTGGGCGAGAATGCTCAACGCCATCGCCTCGGTGGTCGGATCACCGGCGTCGCGGGCGGCGGCCACGGTCCGCCCCGCCTCGGACTCGGCCGCGTCCGGATCCCCGGTGAGGAAGGCGGCCCAGGTCAGCCGCAGCCGCACCGGCGCCAGCAGGGCCGGATCGTCACCGGCCTCGGCCAGCGCGGCGGCGAACGTCTCCCCCATGTCGGCCAGCCCCTGCCCGGCCAGGTCGAGCAGCACGACCCGGGCCCGCACCCGGTGACCGGCCGGCGCCCCGCCCGCGAGGACCGCCTCGGCCGCCCGCCCGGCCAGCGCGGCGGCGCCCGAGGTGAGGGCGGTCCGAGCGGCGGCGACCAGCCAGTCCAGCCGCAGAGCGGAGTGCGTGTGCGGGCACCGGTCGGCGGCCAGCAGGTAGAGCTCGGCGGCGGTGCGCCCGGCACCCCGTTCGGCACACCGGTCGGCCGCGGCGGCCAGCGAGCGGGCGACGGCGGCATCCGGCCGTCCGCTGCGCAGCGCCCGGTGCCGCAGCGCCTCGACCGGATCCACGGCCCCGGCGGCCAGAGCGGTGTGCACCTCGACCCGCTCCCCCGCACCCGCCTCCTCGGTGAGCACGGTGGCCAGCAGCGGCGGCGTGAACCGCACAACCTCCCCGTCGAGCCGGACCACACCGGCCCCGGCGGCATGCCGCAGATCCCGTACGGCGTCGTCCCGCCCCGCCCGAAGCAGCACGGTGACAGTAGACTCGACCGCCAGCGCGGCGGTGAGAAGCGTCCGCCGAACTTCCGGCCCGAGCGCGGCCAGCCGCTCCCCCAGCATCTCCCGGGCCGCCTCGGGCAGAGGAGCCGGCCGCCAGGCCGGCCCCGGCGCCACCGCACCCCCGAGCGTCAGCGCGAGAAACGGATTCCCCGCACTGGCCTCATGCATCCGGCTGGCGATCCGGCAGGGCAGCCCCCGAGCTTCAAGCAGCTCAGTGAGATCGTCAGCCGACAGAGGCGGCACCCCCAGTTCCAGCACGGGCGCCGGACAGAGCCGCGCCGCCCGATGCCGCTGCCCACCACCTTCAAGCCGCCGCACACCCCCGCCCGGCACCACGGAAGTTCCAGCTCCCCCCACCGGCACGACCAAAGCACCACCACCCCCGAGCGGCAGAGCGGAACTGCCAGCTTCCCCACGCAGCAGAGCGGAACTATCGGCCTCCCCGGGCAGCAGAGCCGAACTCTCAGCCTCCTCGGGCAGCAGGGCGGAATTGCCGGCCTTCCCACGCAGCAGAGCCGAAGTGCCAGCCTCCTCGGGCAGCAGGGCGGAATTGCCGGCCTCCCCAGGCAGGAGAGCCGAACTCCCGTCCTCCGACCGCAGTAGAGCCGAAGTGCCAGCCTCCCCGGGGCGCAGGGCGGAAGTGCCGACTCCCCGCGCCGAGGCCCGAGCGTCCAGCCGCTCATGCTCGGGCCGCGCAGGCAAGTCGTCTTGCTGCTCGCGCCCGCCCAGCGCGGGCGGATTGCCGGGGTTCTCCCGGCCCAGCCTCGCCGGCGAAACAGCCGGGCGTTTCCGCCCCGCCGTCGAAGGCGAAGTGCCCGCGCGCTCCCGCTCCAGCTCCCCAGGCGAAAGGTCGAGGTGGTCACGCCCCACCTGGGAGGGCAAAATGTCCGGGCGCTCTCGGCTCAACCTTGCCGGCGAAATTTCCGAGCGCCCACGGCCCGGTCGTTCGGAGGAAATGTCGGGACCTTCTCGCATTGACCCTGCGGGCGAATTGCCCGAGTGCTCACCGTCCGAACATTCGGTCGATATGTCCGGATGTTCGCGAGTCAGGACTGCCGACGAAATGTCCCGGTGTTCACAGGCCGGGGCTCCCGGCGAACTGTCCGGCCGTTCATGAGCCAGGGCTGCCGGCGAACTGTCCGGCTGCTCATGAGCCAGGGCTGCCGGCGAACTGTCCGGCTGCTCATGAGCCAGGGTTCCCGGCGAACTGTCCGGCTGCTCATGAGCCAGGGCTGGCGACGAACTGTCCGGCTGCTCATGAGCCAGGGTTCCCGGCGAACTGTCCGGCTGCTCATGAGCCAGGGCTGGCGACGAAATGTCCGGCTGCTCATAGGCCGGGGCTGCCGCCAAAATGTCCGGCTCTTCGTAAGCCAGGGCTCCCGGCGAAATGTCCGGGCGTTCGCGGGCCAGGGCTCCTGACAAAATGTCTCGGCGTTCACGGGTCAGGGCTGCCGGCGAAATGTCGGGGTGGGTACGGCTCAACCGTGCGGGCGATGTGTTCGGGCGTTCTTGCGCCGGCGGGGCGGGTCTGATGCCGGGGTGTGCGGGTTCTGGTCTGGGTGATGGGGCGTCTGGGCGGCGCTGGGCGGCTATCGCGCGCACGCGGGGGCCGGGGCGGCGGCGCATGGCGAACGCGATCAGCTCGGCCGACTCGGCGTCGAGCCACTGGCAGTCGTCGAGGATGAGCAGGACGGGCCGGCGGCGGGCGGCGCGGGCCAGCAGCAGCGGCAGGACCAGGCGGCGGGCCAGGGCGGGGGCGCCCGCTCGCGGGGGTAGGCCCTGGCGCAGGGCGGCCAGGGCGGCGCGCTGGGCGGGTGGCAGGCCGGCGGCCGCCTCCTCCGGGAGCTGGGTGACCAGGTCGGAGATTCCGGCGTACGGCAGGGAATGCTCGCTCCGTACGGGCCGCAACCGGACCACCAGCTCGCCTCGGGCGGTCGCCGCGTTCGCGACCGCGTCGAGCAGGGCCGTCTTGCCGATGCCGGCCGGGCCGTGCAGGGCGACCCCGCCGCCCGCGGCGAGGCGGCTCTCGATCGTGGCAAGGAGCTCATCGCGCCCTCGCAGGGCGGTTCCCTCGGGCAGCACAGGCCCACCCCCTCCGCTCCCAGCTGGCACTCAGCCTAGGAATACGGAGGGGACTCATCAATGGGTTCGCACGTATTGACAATGTCACATACATACTGCTCAGGACATATTTTTCATGTTCACTTCGCCGAGGCCGTGACCGAGGTGGCGGTCACCGCGCCGTCGGTGCCGGCCGCGCCCTGGACGGTGACCGACTGGCCGGCCTTGACGTCGGCGACCTTGCCCGGCGTGGCCGTGGAGACCTTCGTCCTGCCGTCGGTCTTGACGGTCACCACCGTCCCGTCGGCCGTCTCGACGTAGATCGTGGTGCCGTTGACCAGTTTCACCGTGCCGGTCGTCGCGGCCGAGGTAGAGGCGGCCGAGGTAGAGGCGGCCGAGGTAGAGGCGGCCGAGGTAGAGGCGGCCGAGGTAGAGGAGGAGTTCCCGCTGCCCGGGGCGCCGTTGCCCGGGGCGCCGGGGAAGCCCTGGCCGCCGCCGGGGAAGCCGCCCGCGGCGCCGTAGCCGGCGCGGTTCTGGCCGCCGCCGAACGCCGCCGCCCGGTTGCCGCCGCCTGGCGTGTCCGCGGTGCCCCACTGCTTCTGGGCCTGGAGGCCGCCCACGAAGCCGCCGACCAGCAGCACCACCGCGCCCAGCACGATCGTGCCTTTGTTCCACCAGCGCTTCGGCGCCGCCTTGGCCAGTTCGGTGGCGAAGCCGTCATCGTCGTCGCGGTTCTCCGGAAGGGAGAGCACGGCGGTCTCGTCGTTCATGGTCATGACAGCGGGTCCTCACTCGTAGCGCAGCGCGTCGATGGGACGCAGCCGGGCGGCGCGGCTGGCCGGCAGGCCGCCGAAGAACAGTCCGATCGCGATGGAGACGCCCAGGGCGAGCCCCACGGAGCTGGGCACGATCACCGGTTTGACCCCGACGATCTCGAAGCTGCTGCCGATCAGCGCCGCGGCCACGCCCAGGGCGCCGCCGATGACGCTCAGCAGCGTCGCCTCGATCAGGAACTGGGTCAGGATGACCCGGCGCGGGGCGCCCAGCGCCTTGCGGATGCCGATCTCGCGGGTCCGCTCGGTGACCGTGACCAGCATGATGTTGGTGATGCCGATGCCGCCGACGAGCAGGCTGATCGCGGCCACGGCGCCGAGCAGCGTGGTGAACGTGTCGGCCGTCTCGGTCTGGGTCGCCAGCAGCTGGGACGCGTTCTGAATGCGATAGGGCGTCGTCGACGACGTCACGTTCAGCTTCTGGTTCAGGATCGTCGACACCTCCGACTGCACGGCGTCGACCTTGCCCGGATCGGCCGCCTCGACCAGGATCGAATTCAAGGACCCATAACCCGTCAGGACCTGCCGTACGGCGGTCAGCGGCGCCACCGCCGTGTCGTTGGCGTCCTGGAAGCCGGTCGAGCTCTTCTCCGCCAGCACGCCGACCACGGTGAACAGCGCGCCGCCGACGGTGACCTGCTTGTCGATCGGGTCGGTGCCGGGGAACAGCTCCTCGGCCACGGTCTGCCCGATCACCACGACCCGGCGGCCCTGCGCCTCGTCGTCGGCCGTGAAGGCGGCGCCCGTCCCGACCGGCGTGTTCGAGGCGGTGAACCAGCCCGGGGTGGTGCCCACGAACGAGCTCACGTCGTGATCGGTGCCCTCGTAGGTGACCGTCGCCGACGAGCTGACCACCGGCGACACCGACTTCACGTCGGGCGCCAGCACCGGGTCGACCAGGGCGTCGGCCATGTCCTTGGTCAGCGCGGTGCTGCTCGACCCGCCCCGGCCGGTGCTCATCACGGTGATGGTGTTGGTGCCGAGCGCCTCGATCCGGTCGCTGATCGCCTGGGCCGAGCCGTTGCCGACCGCGACCAGCAGGATCACCGCCGCCACACCGATCAGGATGCCGAGCATGGTCAGCGCCGAGCGCAGCTTGTTCGCCGACAGCCCGCGCAGCGCGAACCGTACGACCTCGTGAAAACTCACAACGAGTGCCTTCCCCCGGCAAGGACGCCGACCGGCGGCTGGTTGATGGGCGACTGCCGTACGTCGGTGACGATGTCGCCGTCGACCAGGCGGATCAGGCGTTTCGCCCGGTCGCCGACCTCGGGCTCATGGGTGATCAGGACGATCGTGCGCCCGGACGAGCTGAGCTGGTCGAACACGGTGAGCACGTCCTCGGTGGAGCGGCTGTCCAGGTTTCCGGTCGGCTCGTCGGCCAGCAGCAGGGCCGGCTCGGTGACCAGTGCCCGGGCCACCGCCACGCGCTGCTGCTGGCCACCGGAGAGCTGATTCGGCTCGTGCCGGGCCCGGTCGGCCAGCCCCACGACGTCCAGCGCCGCCATGGCCCGCTTTCGGCGTTCCTTCGGCTTGACCCCGGCGTACGCCAAGGGAAGCTCGACATTCGCCACGGCGGACGTGCGGGGGATCAGGTTGAACGCCTGGAAGATGAAGCCGATGAGCCGGTTCCGGGCCAGGGCCAGCTGCCGGTCGCCCAGCCGGCTGACATCCACGCCGTCCAGCAGGTAGGTGCCGGAGGTCGGGACGTCGAGGGCGCCGAGGATGTTCATCAGGGTCGACTTGCCGGAGCCGGACGAGCCCATGATGGCCACGTAGTCGCCGCGCTCGACGGTCACCGACACCCCGCGCAGCGCGTGCACGGTGGCCTCGCCCTGCCCGTAGATCTTCTTGAGGTCGCGGACGTCCAGGACGGGGCGGCTCATCGTCCGCCTCCGCCGAAGTTGCCGCCGCCACCGAAGTTGCCGCCACCGCCGCCGGGGAAGCCGCCCTGCCCGCCGCCGCCCGGGAAGCCACCGCCGCCGATGGTGCCGGTGCCGCCCGTGATGGAAGTGGTCTTGAGCTGGACCTGCTCGCCCGCGGTGAGCCCGGAGGTGATCTGGGTGGCGCTGTCGCCCTCCAGGCCGATCTCGACCGGCCGGGTCTCGGCGGCGCCGTCGCTGACCACGGTGACCGTGTGCCGGTTGCCGACGGTGGTGACGGCGGCCGAGTTGACGTAGACCGCGTTGGCGACGCTGCCGGTGGTGACCGCGACCGAGACGGTCTGGCCCGCCTTGGCGCCGGCCGGCACCTTGTCCAGGGTCAGGGTCACGCCGTACGTCACCACGTTGTTGGAGGTCGTGGCCGACGGGTCGATGGCGGCCACCTTGGCCGTGGCGGTGGTGTTGTTCAGCGCGTTCCAGGTGACCTCGGCCGCCTGCTTCTCCTTGAGCTTGGTCGCGTCGGCCTCGGCGAACGACGCGGTGACCTGGAGCTTGGTCAGGTCGGCGAGGTCGATGAAGCCGGCGGAGGACGACGAGCTCGACGACGAGGACGAGGCGCCGCCGCCCTGTGGGCCGCCGCCGGAGGACGGGGACGACGAGCCGGTACCGGAGGACGGGGACGACGACGAGCCGGTGCCGGAGGAGGAGCTGCCGAGCGTGCCGTTGACGGCGGTGACCGTACCCGCCATCGGCGCCTTGAGGACCGTGCCGGTGACACCGGCCTCGGCCTCGTCGACGGCGAGCTGGGCCTGCTCGACCTCGTTGGCGGCCGACGAGGTGTCGGAGCCGGCGTCCTCGGCCCGGTCGAGCGCGTCCCGCGCGGCGTCGAGGTCGGCGTTGGCCGCGGCCAGGGTCCGCCGGGCGGCGGCCGGGTCGACCTTGGCCAGGATCTGGCCCTTGGTCACCTTGTCACCGACCTTCACGTTGATCGCGGTCACCGTGCCGCCGGTGACGAAGCTGGCGCTGGCGGTGCTGCCGCTTTCGAGCGTGCCGTCCGCGGTCACGGTCTTGGTGACCGTGCCCTGCTGCACCGCCACCGTGCGGGCCGACGCGTTGGCGGCCGGGGTGGAGTCCGGTCCGGAGAGCGTCTGGTACGCCCGGAAGCCTCCGGCGGCGAGGGCGACGACGAGGACGGCGTTTACCGCCACCGAGGGACGTCGCAGGTTGAGGCGCGCTGGCATGCCGGACACTGTGGCGAAGCGGCCTCGGAGGAGCTTGCGAGCAACCTCGGAGCCAGCTTAAAGCCGGGTGGGCAACAACACCCGGAAGGTCGCGCCGCCCTCGCTCGGGGCCTCCAACTCGACCCATCCTCCGTGACCGTGGACGATGGCGGCCACGATGGACAGGCCCAGGCCCGATCCCCCGCCCTTTCCCCGGGTACGGCTCGAGTCCGCCCGGTAGAGGCGCTCGAAGACGCGGGCGGCGTGCGCGGCCGGGACGCCGGGCCCGTCGTCGGTCACTTCGAGCACGGCGAGGGGCGTGGCCTCGTACCCGATCGGCCCGGAAAGCACACTGCCGTGAGCCGGCGGCCGAGCCGGCACCCTCCCCACCCGGACCGTGACCCTGGCCTGTCCCGGTGTGTGCTGCAGCGCGTTGGCCACGAGGTTGGTGGCGACCTGCCGCAGGCCGTGCTCGTCGCCGAGGACGGTGGCCGGCTCGAACGTGTCGTCGTCGTCCTCGAGACCGGCCAGCCGCACGGGGCGGTCCGGCACGCGGGCGTGGGCGTCGCGGATCGTGTCGGCGGCGATCTCCAGCAGGTCGACCGGCTTCCGCTTGGGCGTACGCCGCTGGTCGAGCCGGGCCAGCATCAGCATGTCCTCGACCAGCACGCCCATCCGGCCGGCCTCCGACTCGATGCGGCTCATCGTCTCGTCCAGCGCCGGCCCGGGCGGGGCGCCGCCGCGCCGGTAGAGTTCGGCGAACCCGCGGATCGAGGTCAGCGGGGTCCGCAGCTCGTGCGAGGCGTCGGCCACGAACTGCCGCAACTTGCGTTCGGAGGCCGTACGCGCGTCGACCTCGCCCTCGATCCGGTTGAGCATCGAGTTGAGCGCCGAACCGAGCCGGCCGGGCTCGGTGTGCGGGTCGGTGTCGGCGACCCGGCCCGACAGGTTGCCGGCCGAGATGTCGGTGGCCAGGCGTTCCATGTCGGTCAGCGGGCGCAGGCCGAGGCGGACGACGAAAGCCGCGCCGAGGCCGAGCAGGGCCAGCACGAGCAGACTGACGCCGGCGTCGATGAGCACGAGCGTCTCGGTGGTCTGCTGCACCTCCGACAGGGACAGACCCATCACCGCCGCACCGCCGGTGTCCGCGTTGGCGACCGCGATCAGCCGCCAGTTGGCGCTGCCGTCGCGGGCCGGGACGGTGAAGGGGCGACCGGCCTGCCTTTCCACGACTTTGCCGTACGCCTCGACGGCCGGCCGATTGGCGTCGGCGCTCGAGCTGAGCGACGTGTCGAGGGTGCCGTCGGCGTCGTAGACGTAGACGACCTGGTCGGGGCCGAGTCGCAGCACGCGATTACGGGGGAAGAAGCCGGCGTCCGGGCGCGGCGCCGACGCGTACGGCCGGGTCATCCCGCGCAGTTGATCGTCGATCCGCTGGTGCAGGTACGACCGGATGAGCAGCACCCCGGCGACGTTGGCGAGCACCAGCGCGACCGCGGCGAGCGCGCCGACGACCAGAACCAGCCGCGAACGCAGGGTCCAGTGCCCCCAGCGCCTCAATCTCATTCTTCGCCGCGGGGCAGACGAAGCGCGTACCCCACACCGCGGACCGTGTGGATCAGCGGCGGATCGGTCTTGTCGATCTTGCGGCGCAGGTAGTAGACGTACGACTCGACGATCCGCCCGTCCCCACCGAAGTCGTACTTCCAGACCCGGTCCAGGATCTGCGCCTTGCTGACCACCCGGCCGGCGTTGATCAGCAGGTACTTGAGCAGGTTGAACTCGGTCGGCGAGAGGTCGATGAGCCGGCCCGCGCGGCGGACCTCGTGCGCGTCCTCGTTCATCTCCAGGTCGGCGTAGCGCAGCACCCCCGACTCGGCCGGGCCCTCGAGACCGGGCTGGCTGCGGCGCAGGATGGCCCGGATGCGCAGCACGACCTCCTCCAGGCTGAACGGCTTGGTCACGTAGTCGTCGGCGCCGGCCGACAGCCCCAGGACGCGGTCCTCGACGGCGTCCCGGGCGGTCAGGAAGAGCACCGGCACCCGTGAGCCGGTGGCCCGCAGCCGCCGGGCCACGTCGAAGCCGTCCAGGTCGGGCAGCATCACGTCGAGCACGACCAGGTCGGGCTCGAACTCCTGGATCGCCACCAGCGCCTTGTGGCCCGAATCGGCCACCCGCACATCGAACTCGACCAGGCGCAGAGTGGCGCTGAGCAGCGCGGAGATGTTCGGCTCGTCGTCGACGACGAGCACCCGGGCGACACGCGCCGGGGCCGGGGTTTCAGTCAGCACTGGGAAGGGATATCAACGCTGTCTTTGAATTCCCTATGAGCCTGCTGTCTTTTCCCCGTCGTCACCAGGATCGCGCCACCTCGTCGCCCTCGGACAGGCCGCCGCTGACCTCGGTGTACTGGTCGCCGCGAAGGCCGACGGTCACCTTGACCCGGGTGCCGCCCTTGAGCACGGTGCCCTGGGTGCCCTCGACGTCGTGAACGGCGGTGCTCGGAACGCGCAGCACCTCGTCCTCGGCGCCGGTGGTGACCTTGACGGAGGCGCTCTGGCCGACGAGCAGATCCTCCGGGGAGTCGTCGAAGGCGAGCACGACGCCGTACCGGACCATCGTGCCGTCGCTGGTGCCGACCGGATCGGCCTGCACGACGGTGGCCTTGAACTCCTTGCCCGGCCGGTCGGCCAGGGTGATCACGGCCTTCTGCTTGACCGCGAGCCGGTCGGCGTCGGCCTCGGGGAAGCCGGCGCTGATCTGCATGTCGTAGACGTCGGCCAGGGTGACGAAGGTGGTTCCGGAGCTGACCTGGCTGCCGACCTTGCCGCCGACGCTGATGATCCGGCCGGCGATGGGGGCGGTGATGGTCGCGCCTTCGAGGGCGTCCTCGGCGTTCTCGAGCGTGGTGGTCGCCTGGGTGACGCGTTGCTGGGCGCTGAGGATGGCGTCGGAGCCGCCTCCCTGCTGGCCGACCGGGGCTCCACCCTGGCTCCCGCCCTGCTGACCCGTGTCGCCGCCGCCCGAATTGCTGCAGTTTGTGCCGCTCGTGGTGCCGCCGCCGTTTCCGCCGCCCGTGTTGCCGCCGCCGTTCCCGCCGCCCGTGTTGCCGCCGCCGTTCCCGCCGCCCGGGTTGCCCCCGCCGTTCCCGCCGTCGGCCGGCGCGCCGCCGGTTCGCCCGGGGGATGCCGTCCTGGTGGGCGCGGTGGTGGGCGCGGTGGTCCGGGAGGCGGTCGGCTGGGGACTGGCCGTACGGGTCGGGGTCGCGCTCGGCGAGCCGGTCGCGGTCGCCGTCGGCGAGGGGGTGGTCGCGGTGGGCGCCGGGGTCGCGGTTCCGGTGCGGTACGCGGCGGCGACGTCCGTGCCGCAAGTCGTCGTGCCCCGCGTGCTTGTCGCCGCGGCCGCGCTCTCCCGGGCCTTCGTCAGCTGGTTCGCGGCGTCGTCGAGCGCGTCCCTCGCGTCGGAGACGGCCTCGGCCGCGTCGGTGTCGTCGACCTTCGCCAGAACCTGCCCGGCGGTGACCGTGGTGCCGGCGCGCACCGGCACGCTTTCCACAGTGCCCGACACCGCGAACGAGAGACTTCGTGTCTGTGCCGGCTGCACCGTCCCGGTGGTCGCGACCTCGGTGGTCACCGCGCCGCGATCGGCCGCCACCGTGGCGGCCGCCTTCGGCGTCTGTTCGGCGTCGGCGCTCAGCGCCCGGACGACTCCGTACCCGGTCAGCGCGAGCACGACGACAGCCGCGGCGACCCCGATCCAGCGCCGACGACCGGCCAGTGCTTCACCCATGGCCCGGAAGTGTTCCGAACGGTCCTCGCCGATCGCTCGGTCCCACCTCGGAGTTGCCTCGGAACCGTCCGGCGGCGCACAGGTGAATGACAGGTCCTCCGAGGCAACTCCGAGCTGGGATCGACGTTTCGGCGAGGTGGACCGGCTTGGGTGTTGGCGACCTTATGGCCGAGGAAAAGAGGAATCGTGCCGACATTCGGTTCGAAGGCGACCCGCCGCGCGGCGGCGCTGGTCGTGGCTTCGGCGGCGGTGGCCCTCACCGCGGCCTGCGGTGGCGGAGACTCCGGCGACGCGTCGGCGAACGGGCAGAACGCGCGGGGCGGGAACACGGCGTTCACCGCGTACATCGAATGCATGTCGAAGAACGGCGTGACCATCGCGATGCCCTCGGGCGGCCCGCGCGAGGGCGCTTCCGGCTTCCCCCGCCCGGACGGCAGTGGCTTCCCCCGGCCTTCCGGCAGCGCGGGCGCCGGCGGTTTCCGCGGCGGCGGCTTCAATCAGAAGCCCGACGGCGTCGACGACGCGACGTGGCAGAAGGCGCAGGAGGCGTGCGCCTCGGTCCGCCCGACCGGCCGCCCCGGCGGCGGCCAGGGAAACAACGGCCAGGGAAACAACAACCAGGGAAGCAACGGCCGGAACGCCGCTTACCAGAACTGCCTGAAGGACAACGGCGTCGCCGACCCGGCAACCCTCGACCCGAGCAACGCCACGGTCAAGAAGGCCATGGAGACGTGCAAGGTGCTCGCCCCAGCCGCGACACCGTCAGCCACCCCCCACGGCCTGACCCAGCCCGCCGGAACGCGGTGACGGCCCAGCGGCTCAATGGCGTTCCCGCACGTTCAGCCGGGCCCAGCGGTCGGCCGTCTGCCGGCGCCGGCAGGCCACCAGGTGGCTGGCCAGGATGGCCGGCTGCCCGCCCCGTACGCAGGCGTCGGCGCCCGCCGTCAGCACCGCCGCGACCAGTTCGGCCGGTGCGTCCTGATCGACCAGCGCGACGATCGTCGTCCGTGACGGCAGGACGCGGCGGGCCGTGGCCACCTCGCGGACCGTGGCCGCGGCGAACACCACCAGTTCCTCCGGGGCCAGGTCGTCGATGTCGGCCGGGCGCCGGATGGACCAGCCGGACGGCAGGTGGCCGGCGAGGCCGGCGACGCGGCCGGCCGGCCCGAACACGGCCACCACCGGCAGCGTGCCCCTGGTCGCGGGGAGGCCGGCCGGGTTGATCGGCAGGTCGATCGCGGTGGCGGTGAAGTCGCGGGGTCCGCTCTGGCGGTTCAGCTGAACGAGCATGGGGCTCATCCCCTTCGGGAGGTGGTCGGGCACCTCTCACTCTTCGCTCGCCGGCTGAGCCACCCATGTGGCTCAGCTGTGCGTTGGTTGTGTCACGCGGACTCCCGGGAGACCACTGTCACGATGCTGGTCACGGGCAGGGCGGGGCCTTCGCGCCCGTTGACCGCGGCCACCACCGTCGCGGCCAGGTGGGCGGCGACCGCCACCTGATCGGTCATCACCGTGGTCAACGGCGGTTCGGCCAGGCGGGCCGGCGGGATGTCGTCGACGCCGATCACCGCCAGGTCGGCCGGTGCGGTCAGGCCCAGGTGGCGTACGCCGGCGAGCACGGCCAGCGCGACCTCGTCGTTGTACGCGCACACGCCGGTGACTCCGGTCGCCTGCCAGCCCCGTACGGCCTCGGCGGCTTTGCCGATGTCCAGCGCGACCGTGGCCGCCGTCGGCACCGGCAGGCCGCGCGCGGTGGCCGCCGCCCGGACGCCGGCCAGCCGTGGTTCGGCGAAGAAGCGCACCCGCTGGTCGTCGGGGTAGGCGTAGCCGAGGCGGGTGTGGCCGGCGGCGATCAGGTGTTCGGCCTGCCGGCGCCCCACCAGTTCCTGCGGCACGGCGACGGCGCGGCCCTGGGCGCGGCTGCGGGCGAGCGCGACGATCGGCGCGACCCCGGCCGAGCGCATGGCGGCCAGTTCGGTGTCGGAGAAGTCGGTGAAGGCGATCACCGCGGCGGGGGTGAGCGCCTTCCACAGGTCGGCCATCGGGCGGTCGTTGTGGTTGCCGGGGTGCACGACGAAGGTGAGCCCGTGGCGGGCCAGCGCGGTCGACAGGTTGCCGAGCAGGGAGCCCACTTCGGGGCCGATGGGCCAGTCGGGCAGCAGGCAGAGCACCACGTCGGAGCGGCCGGTGCGCAGCGTGCGGGCGGCGGCCGAGGGCGCGTAGCCGAGCTGGGCGGCCGCCTCGAGGACCCGGCCGCGGGTAGTGGCCGAGATGGTCTGCCGGGGGGTGTCGTTGAGGACGTAGCTGACCGTGGCCCGGGAGACCCCGGCCAGGCGCGCGACGTCGGCGCTGGTCACCCGTCGGGTCGCCGATTCCGTCATGCTGACAATCTAACTTACACGTGTAACCATATGCCCATGACGCTCGACTTCGCCGCCCTCATCACGTCGCTCGATCTGCCGGCCAAGGTTCGCCTGCTCACCGGCGCCTCCGCTTTCTCGCTCGCGCCGGAGCCGTCGATCGGTCTCGGCGAGATGCGCTTCTCCGACGGCCCGACCGGCGTCCGCGGCCTGAAGTTCGTGGGCGGGCGGGTCGTTTCCCTGTTTCCCAACGCGACGCTGCTGGCCTCGGCGTGGGACGAGGCTTCGGCCTACGAGGTGGGAAAGCTCCTGGCCGAGGAGGCGATGGCCCAGCAGATCCACGTGGTGCTCGGCCCGACGATCAACCTGCATCGCAGTCCGCTCGGCGGGCGGCTGTTCGAGGCGTACTCGGAAGATCCGCTCCTGACCGGCAAGCTGGCCGCGGCGTACGTGCGCGGCATGCAGGACAGCGGGATCGCCGCCTGCCTCAAGCATCTGGTGGCCAACGAGTCGGAGACCGATCGCAACACGGTAAACAGCGTGGTCGACGAGGCGACGCTGCGCGAGCTGTATCTGCTGCCGTTCGAGATCGCGGTCTCCGACGGCGGCGCCTGGTCGATCATGGGCGCCTACAACGACGTGAACGGCCAGGCCGCCACCGAGCAGCAGCACGTCAACAACGAGATCGTGAAGGGCGAGTGGGGCTACCCGGGCCTGATCATGTCGGACTGGTTCGCCACCAAGACGGCCGCGGCGGCCGCCAACGGCGGTCTCGACCTGGTCATGCCGGGCCCGGACGGCCCGTGGGGCGACGCGCTGGTGGCGGCGGTCGAGGCGGGCGAGGTCAAGGAGGCGGTGATCGACGATCATCTGGGCCGGCTGCTGCTGCTCGCCTCGCGCGTGGGCGCGCTCGGCGACCAGCGGGACTGGCCCTCGTCGCTTCCGTCGCCCTCGTCGGCCGTGCGCCGGGAGCAGCTGACCCGGCTCGCGGCGGCCGGTATGACGGTGCTGAAGAACGACGGAGGCACGCTGCCGCTGGAGCGGTCGTCGAGCGTGGCGCTGATCGGCCGGCACGCGGTCGAGACGATCGACATGGGCGGCGGCTCGGCCCAGGTGAACCCGCCCCACCAGGTCAGCGTGCGGGAAGGGCTGCGCGAACTGCTCGGTGACCGGGTGAGCGTGACCGACGGGGTGGAGGTGCG
This sequence comes from Actinoplanes sp. NPDC048988, assembly GCF_043197815.1. Taxonomy (NCBI): domain Bacteria; kingdom Bacillati; phylum Actinomycetota; class Actinomycetes; order Micromonosporales; family Micromonosporaceae; genus Actinoplanes; species Actinoplanes sp. NPDC048988. The sequence continues at coordinate 172,095 of NZ_JBICTW010000013.1, forward strand.
GACGCGGCCGGTGCCGGCGCGCAACGGCTTCCTGACCGCGCCGTCGAACGGGCAGCCCGGCATCGACGTGACGATCTACGACGCCACCGGGAACGAGCTCGAGACCCGGTACTGCGCCCTGGCCAAGACGATGATCGGGATGGACGACGACTTCGCCGCGCCGGCCGCCTCGGCCCGCCTGTCCGGCGTGGTCGCCGCGACCGGGCCGGTGGAGCTGGGCGTGCTCGGCGTCGGCGACTGGTCGACGCCGGTCGCGGAGCCGTTCGCGCTGCGCGTCTCCGGTGGCGGGATCGGCGAGGAGGTGCTCACTCCCCCGGCGCGGACGTTCGTGGTGGAGTCGCCCGGTTCGCTGCTGTTCGAGGCGACTGTCGCCTTCGAGGACATGGGCCTGTACGGACTTGTCGGGAATATGGCTTCACGTGAAACCGTGGACGTGATCGACGACGCGGTGCGGGCGGCGGCCGCGGCCGACGTCGCGGTAGTGGTCGTGGGGCTGACCGAGGAGCAGGAGACCGAGTCGGTCGACAAGACCACCCTGGCCCTGCCCGGCGCGCAGGACGCGCTGATCGAGGCGGTCGCGGGCGCGGCCCGCCGCACGGTCGTGGTGGTCAACGCGGCCACCCCGGTGCTCATGCCGTGGCTGCCCCGGGTCGACGCGGTGCTGTGGGCCGGGCTGCCGGGCCAGGAGGGCGGCCACGCGATCGCGGCGGCGCTGCTGGGCGACATCGAGCCGGCGGGCCGGCTGGTCACCTCGTTCCCGGCGGCCGACGGGGCGTCGCCGGCCTGGTCGGTGACGCCGGTCGACGGCGAGCTCCGCTACGACGAGGGCACGTTCATCGGCTACCGCGGCTACTACGCGGGCAAGGCGGCCGCGCCGGCGTTCTGGCTCGGGCACGGCCTGGGGTACGCGACGTGGGAGTACTCCGACGTGCGGCTCGTGCTCGGCGACGCGCCGTCGGTCACCGCGACCGTCACGAACACCGGCACCCGCCCGAGCCGCGAGGTGGTGCAGGTCTACCTGCGCCCGGTCGAGCCGGACGAGCCCGTACGCCTGGTCGGCTGGGAATCCGTGACCGTCGCCCCCGGCGAGTCGGCCCGGGTGACCGTCCACACCGATCGCCGCCTGTGGCGCAAGTGGAACGCGCAAGCCGGCGCCTGGGACCGGCTGGCCGACGGCGGCGAGTTCCTGGTGGCCCGCGGCCTGGGCGACATCCGCGCCACGGTCTCCTAGGCAGCGTTCCCGTGGTCCGGGGCGGGCGGCGCGACCTGCGCGGCCCGTTCCGCGGCCGTGTGGCATCGGCTCACGATCGTCATGAACTGCCGATGCCGCCGGGTGTCCAGCATCGAGAAGCTCTCGCCCCGCTGTCGCCACCATTCCCGGGCGGCGCTTTCCTTGAAAAGATCATCAAGGGCGGCGTGCAGAAATCGCTCGTCCGCCTCGCCGATGTCCCAGACCAGAAGCCAATGCGAGACCCAAAGGTTTATCAATACCTTTTTCTTGTACGTCTCGATCGTCTCGTCGCCCACCTGATAACTCAGGGCGGGGTTTTCGAGGCCGAGCTTGACGAGTTCGAAATGCCTCTCGCGAGCACTGATGGCCTGCGCCAGCCGCGTCTGCCGCACCTGGAGGGCAACGGATGCCGCAATTCCGCACAGCCCCAGGCCTGCGACGATCGCGGAAATCCCGCCGTATGCCTGGCCCGCGTCGGAAAGAAGCCTCCAATCACGATCATTCACCAAGCCCTGAATGAGGAGGGGGAATGCCACGATCGTCGCGATGAAGGTCACGCAGAGACTGCCGACGATCAGCCAGCCGCCCAGCCGGCGCGGAACGCGCGGAAGTGGTGCCAACGAGGTGGTCATACGGTGAGCGTGGCATCGGCCGTCCAGCCGCATACCGGGTCGATCTGCGGTGCTATTCCGGAATAGTACGAAAGTGACCCATTACCCGATCGACGTCACGCACACAGGGTGCGATGTCTTGACGGCAATGAGCACCACTCTGACCCGCCAGGGCGTAACCGCGCGCAGGCGTGTCCGTTAATAGTCCCCAGTGGGACAAAACGGCCAAATGTGTCGTTTTCGCCCCAGCCGCTTGTTTCCTCTTAACCCGAGTCCGAGCGGTGTGTGAAGCCCTCCCCGGGTGCAAGCCGGGGAGGGCCACATTCAACACGGGCACTCCCTAATCGCTCCCCAAGATTCTTTTGGCGGGCCCGTAACCCCGCATCGGCGGAGGCGTTCTTCTGATGCTGGGCAACTTCCGTCGCGTTTGGCTTGCACCCAGCGACGGACGTGCATCGAAGAAAATAGATTCATGAATGGACTCGGGTATGGATTCTGTTGCTGAGGAGCATTCGGGCGTGCCACCCGCCACTCAGCGGATGGCGGCCGGCGCGTTGACGGCATCGCCCATCAAGTGGCGGCTGGGCCGTCCGCCGTCGGAACGTGGGAGTCTGACAAACGGGACGTGTCCGGACGTCTTCGAGCTGGCTGACGGGAATTTCGCCGTCATCGGAACAGATCGCACGACGGAGATGCGGCACATGTTGCCGCCGGACGCGGGGGTGGCTCCCTACGAGAGACTCGTAGTGATCACCCGAGAAACCATGTTGGGGGCGCTACAGGATCTGCTGTCGCGCCGCGCCCCGCGGAACGCAGCCTAGGCCGCCCGGCCCGCCACCTCGTTCCCGGCGCTGCGGGGCAGTCGGATCGCCTCCAGTGCCGGGAGCGTGAGCAGCACCGCCAGCGCGATCAGCGCGAACCGGAACTCGGCGTTCGTGAGCGACGCCCCCAGCCGTACGAGCAAAGCACCCAGAGCCACCCCCAAGCCGGAACCGACCTCCTGGATCGTCGACATCAGGGAGTTGGCGCCGGTCATCCGCTCGGCCGGGACGTCGGCGAAGGCCATCGTGTTGTAGGTCGTGAAGCCGATCGACCGGAAGACGCCACTGAGCAGCAGCACCGCGAGCAGCAGGACGATCGGGGTGCCGCTCGTCGTGAAGGCGACCGCGACCAGGATCGCCGCCGAGGCCAGAACGGCCATCAGCATCATCGAACGGATGCCGAGCGCGCGCATCATCGGGGTGGTCGCCGGCTTGACGCCGACGTTGCCGGCGAACAGCGCGATCATCGTCAGACCGGCCTGAGCGGCGGACCAGCCGAAGCCGAGCTGGAAGAAGAGCGGCAGCAGGAACGGTGTCGCCGCGCCGATGACCGCGCGGAACACCGAACCGCCCAGGGCCGTCACGCGGTAGGTGGCGACCTTGAGGACGCGCAGGTCGAGCAGGGGCCTGCCGGTGGTCAGCAGATAGCGCACGGCGACCGACAGGGTCACCGCCGCGATGATCAGCTCGGCCGAGGCGAGGGGCCAGCGCGGCCGCGTCCCGGCCACCCCCTCGAGCCCGGCCACCAGCGCGGCCAGCCCGGCCGCGACCAGCGCGAAACCCCGCCAGTCGAGCCGCCCGGCGTTCTCGGCCCGCACGTCCGGGACCAGCCGGCGGGCCAGCAGCAGCGCGGCCAGCCCCAGGGGCAGATTCACGACGAAGATCAACCGCCAGCTCGCGTACGTGCTGAGCACGCCCCCGAGAGCGGGTGCGATCAGCGGGGCCACGAGCGCGGGCCAGGTCAGGTACGCGATGGCGCGCACCAGGTCCTTCTTCGCGGTGGTGCGGATGACGACGAGCCGGCCGACCGGCACCATCATGGCGCCGCCGGCACCCTGCAGGATGCGCGTGCCGACCAGCATCGGCAGGTTCACCGCGAGCGCGCATCCGGCCGAGGCGAGGGTGAAGACGACCACGGCCGTCATGAAGATCCGCCGGGCCCCGAAGCGCTCGGTGAGCCAGCCGCTGATCGGGATGAGAACGGCCAGGGTCAGCACGTACGCCGTGATCGCGACGTTGATCGTCACCGGCGCCAGGCCGAGGTCGGCCGCGATGTGCGGGGCGGCCGGGGCGATCACCGTGGCGTCCAGGATCTCCATGAAGAACGCGCCGGCCACGAGCAGCGCGAGCCCGCGCCTCATAGCCGGGGCAGCCACACGTCGTCGACGATCTCGGCCATCACCTCGTCCGGCACCGGGCTCAGGGTCATCAGCATCTCGTGCCGGAGCAGGTCCATGGGCAGGCTCACCACGCGCGGCGACCGCGGCCCGCGGGCCAGCTCGCCGCGCTCGACCGCCCGCTCGATCAGGATCTCGAAGCCGATCGGCCGGCCCGGCCCGCGCAGCGTGTCGCGCAGCTCCCGGAAGTTGGTGCCGGTCTCGCGGAAGTAGTCCATCAGCTGCACGGTGAGCGTCATCATCATCCGGGCCCGGCCGGCGTTGATCCGGCGCAGCAGCTCGAGGGCGTCCTCGCGCAGGCTCCCGGTGTCGGGCAGCTCGATCGGCTGGTCCAGCCACCCCTTGCCGAGGGTGGCCAGCAGCAGGTCCTCGCGCTGCGGCCAGCGCCGGTAGAGCACCGGGCGGCTGGTGCCGGCGCGCGCGGCCACCGCCTCGTACGTGAAGCCGGAGTAGCCGTGCTCGACCAGCACCTCCCACGCCGCGTCGAGGATCGCGCCCTCCAGCTCGGCGCCGCGCCGCCGTGTCTTAAGACTCACTTGCGTATCTTAACGCACCGCCCTACCGTGAAGTCGTTAGATACAGGTACGTATCTTAAGGCGGTTAGTCATGACCAACCCGTTCCGTGTCGCCGCGGCGGTGATCGCCGGCGGCGTGGCCGTCATCCTCGACTCGACGATCGTCGCCGTGGCCCTGCACCAGCTCGCGACCGACTTGCACGCCGACGTGCGCACGATCCAGTGGGTCAGCACGGCCTACCTGCTCGCGCTCGGCGTGGTCATCCCGGTGGTCGGCTGGCTCCAGGGCCGGGTCGGCGCCAAACGCCTGTGGATGGCGGCGCTCGCCCTGTTCCTGGTGGGCTCGGTGCTCTGCGCGTTCGCCTGGAACGCGCCCAGCCTCATCGCGTTCCGCGTGATCCAGGGCGCCGGCGGCGGCGCCATGCTGCCCCTGATGACCACGATGGTCGTGCAGGCGACCGGCGAGGCCGACCGCAACCGCGTCGTCTCGGTGGTGGCCCTGCCGGCCGCGGTCGGCCCGATCCTCGGCCCGGTGATCGGCGGCCTGATCCTGGGCGCGGCCAGCTGGCGCTGGCTGTTCCTGGTCAACGTCCCGCTCTGCCTGCTCGGCCTGCTCCTGGCGTGGCGGCTCATCCCGTCCGACACCCCGTCCCGGCGCGTACGCCTGGACGCGCGGGGCTTCGCGCTGCTCTCCCCCGGCCTGGTCGCCCTGCTGTGGGGCCTGTCGAACGCGTCCGGCTCGTTCGTGCGCGCCGACGTGCTGATCCCACTGGCGGCCGGCGCGGCCCTGCTGACCGCCTTCGTCCTGCGCGCGGTGCGCCTCGGCCCGGCCGCGCTGGTCGACCTGGACGTGCTGCGCTCCCGCAACACCTGGGCCGCGACGTCACTGCTGTTCCTGTCCGGGGCCGCCCTCTACGGCGCGATGTTCCTGCTCCCGCTCTACTGGCAGCAGTCGCGCGGCAGCACCGCCCTCGAAGCGGGCCTGCTGCTCATCCCGCAGGGCGTCGGCTCACTGCTCTCCCGGGTGGCCGCCACCCGCCTGCTCGACCGCGTCGGCCCCCGAGCCGTGGCCATGGCCGGCTTCGCCCTGGTCGGCCTGGCCACGGTCCCGTTCGCCTTCGCCGGCGAGCACACCGCGATCTGGCCGCTGATGACCGCTTTGTTCGTACGAGGTCTCGGCCTGGGCATCGTCCTGATCCCCCTGATGACGGTCGCCTTCGTCGGCCTTCCCCACGAGAAGATCCCGCACGCCAGCATCGTCACCCGCATCGCCCAACAGGTCGGCGGCTCGGTCGGCGTGGCCCTCCTGGCCGTGGTCCTCGCGAACTCCGGCTCCTTCGACGTGGCCTTCTGGTGGACCCTGGCCTTCACCGCGGTCGCCGTGGCCCTGTCGTTCGCGCTGCCCAAAGCGGGCGGGACCGCCTCACATATGGCACTGGACCGAAGCGATGACGCAGTCGTCCGGCACTGAGTCGAGGTAGCGGTCCATCTCCCGGACATGGGCCGGCCATCCGCGATCATCGGTGAACTGAGTGAGCCACTGTCCGTCCAGCGTCACATAGGCGTACGTCGCGACGGCCTGGGCGGCGATGCCGGCGAGGTAGTGCTCCCGATCGCCCGCGAAGACCGCCACCGGATCCGCGGTCAGGAGCGAGAAGGTGAAGTACGGGTGCTCCTGAGTCTCCGCGTGCCGGGCGACCTCCTGAACGGCCGGCTGGGCGGGCCACTCCCGCTGGGCCTGCCCGGGCTCGTCGGCGTACACCGCCTCGAAGTGCGCCAGCGGCAACGGCGCCGGATGAGCGCGGACGACGCCGGCCCAGGCGTCCCACCCCGCCGCCGCATAGTCGCGGGCGGACCGGCGAAGGGCCTCGAAGTCGATGATCCCTTTGGGCGCGGCGACCGCGGCCCGCTCCCGGTCGTCGCCGTCGACACGCAGGGCGCGGACGTCGCCGGCCCGCTCGGGCCGCAGCGGCAGCCGGTTCGTTCGGGGCAGCCACCACCGATCCCACACCGCGTTGGGGTCGAACGGCTCGCGGATCTCTCCGTTGTAGTCGAACGGAGCGAGCGCCGCCGTCAGAGCCGGCATGACAAGCTCGCGGCTCACGGGCCCGAGGAACACCGTCGTGGAGAACTTCACGCCGCATCGTAGGAGCACCGCCCCAACAAGATCAATGAGAATTACGGTCACGCCGCCGGACCACCTTCGGCGGACTGCGGACTGACGTGATCTTCCGTACGCTCGGCGGGCCGCCCGGTGGTGGCGGTGTGCTCGGGAAAGGCGCTCACAGTGGACTCATCGACTCGGCGGCGGACCGGCCTCGCCGGCCTCTATCTGGGGTTGTTCGCGGCAGTCTGGTTCAGCATTCCGGCGGCCGGCGGTGCGCTGCGTGTGCTTTCGGTCGTGGCCAGCGTGGCCGCCCTGCTGACCGCGGGGTGGGGACTGTCCATTCTCCTCAGAGCCGGGCGCGAGGGCCGGGAACCGCGCGACCGTGCGGCCGATCGGCGCTACCTGCTGATCGTGCTGACCGAGTTCGCCGCGGCGGGGGCCGGGGCGCTTCTGCTGTCGCTGGCCGGGCAGTCGGCGTACGCCCCGGCCCTGGTCTCGGCCGTGGTCGGGCTGCATTTCTTTCCGCTCGCGCCGGTGCTGGGCAGTCCCCGGCTGCGCGTGCTGGGCGCCGTCGTCTGCGCGGTCGCCCTCGTCGCGCTGATCGCCGGGCTCGCCGGCTCGGTCGCGCCCGGCCTGGTCGCCGGGGTGGGAACCGGGCTGGCGCTGCTCGGCTACGTCGTACCCGCACTGGTCCGGGCCTCAGGTCAGAAGCTGGCCTGAAATCCGCCTAGCGTCGGGGTCATGACCAGAAACGCACCGGACGGCTACACCACTGTCGCGCCCTGGATCGTCACGCCGGACACCGGGCGGCTCCTGGACTTCGTCGCCACCGTGTTCGACGGGGTCGAGCTCGCCCGCGTGCCCCTCGAGGACGGGACCATCGGGCACGCCGAGATCCGGGTGGGTGACACCGTTCTGCTCGCGTTCGACCGGCGTCCCGAGTGGCCGGCCATGCCGTCGCTGCTGCGGGTCTTCGTGCCCGACGCCGACGCCGCGATGGATCGCGCGGCCGCCGCCGGCGCTCGGGTGGTCACCGCCGGCGCCACCCACGCGTTCGGGCAGCGCGGCGGGCGGGTGCGCGACGAGTGGGGCAACATCTGGTGGATCAGCGCGGTGGTCGAGCAGGTCACCGCGGAGGAGGGGATGCGGCGGCTGGCCGAGCCCGGGTACGCCGCCGCGATGCGCGACGCGCAGGAGACCCTCGACCGGGAGCTGGCCGGCCGCACCGTCGGCAGGAGTGGCCTGCGGGTGCGCTGATCTTGGTGTGGTGGACGGCACCCGTGGGAACGGAAGACCGGGCCTTTGTCCGCGGTTTCGCGGGGTACAAAGAACGCGGGCGGACAAAGGAGTCACACCATGGGCGAGATCGTGCTCATCCGGCACGGGCAGACCGAGTGGAGCGCGAACGGGCGCCACACGTCGTACACCGATCTCGAGCTCACCGAGGAGGGCGAGCGGCAGGCTCGCGCCGCCGGGGAGCGCGTCAAGGACCGTACGTTCGCGGCGGTGATCTCCAGCCCGCGCAAGCGGGCACTGCGGACCGCGGAGCTGGCCGGCCTCACCGTGACCGAGACGACCGAGGATCTGGCCGAGTGGAACTACGGCGAGTACGAGGGGATCACCACCGCCACGATCCACGAGACCGATCCTGAGTGGTGGCTGTTCACCGACGGCGCGCCCGGCGGTGAGTCGCCGGAGCAGATCGCCGCCCGGATCGACCGGGTGCTGAAGCACGCGCGCACGTTCCTCGACCAGGGTGACGTCGCCCTGATCGGGCACGGGCACGCGCTGCGCGTGGCCGGCGCCCGCTGGGTCGAGCAGCCGGCCGAGTTCGCCGGGCGGCTCAAGCTGGGCACCGCCACGCTGTCGACGCTGGCCTTCGAGCACGGGCGGCCCGCGATCGACGCGTGGAACGCGTGAAGATCTTGCCGGGTGTTTGCCGGGGTTTAGGGTTGGGCCGCCATATTCGCGGTCGTGGAACGACGTAACCTTCTCCGCGCGGCCGTGGCCGCGCCCGCAGTGTCCCTGGTGGCACCGGCCCTCGGCGCCACCCCGGCCTCGGCTCACTCGTCCGCCGGCAAGTTCGACGAGGCCGGCCCGCGCTTCGCCCTGGCCGTGCTGCCCGACACGCAGTATCTGTTCGACGCCGACAGCGCCGACCCGGCGCCGCTGCGCGAGACGTTCTCCTACCTGCTCGAGCAGCGCGCCGAGGACAACATCGCCTTCCTGACGCACCTGGGCGACGTCACCGAGCACGGCACCGACGCCGAGATCAAGCTGGCCGGCGAGACGTTCAAGAAGATCGACGGGCGGCTGCCGTACAGCGTCCTGGCCGGCAACCACGACGTGAACAGCTCGACCAACGACCAGCGCGGCACCACCGCTTACCTGTCCACTTTCGGCCCGGCGCGGTTCCGCGGCCGCAAGACCTTCCTGGGCGCCTCGGCCGACGGCTACAACAGCGCGCACCTGATCGAGGCCGGCGGCCGCCAGTGGCTGATCCTCGCGCTCGACTGGCGCATCTCCGACGGCGGCCTCACGTGGGCTCAGGGCATTCTCCAGGCCCATTCCCGTACGCCGGCGATCGTGACCACCCACGACCTGGCCTACGCCGACGACGGCGGGAAGGCGTACCTGTCCGGCAACGGCCAGCGGCTCTGGGACAAGCTGATCAAGGGCAACGACCAGATCTTCCTGACCCTCAACGGCCACTACTGGCCGCCCGGGCGGACCGTGCTCAAGAACGACGCCGGGCACGACGTCCACGTGCACATCACGAACTACCAGGACCGCTATTACGGCGGCGCCGCGATGATCCGGCTCTACCACTTCGACCTGGTCCGCAACCGGATCGACGTGGAGACGTTCTCGCCCTGGTTCCTGTCGAAGTCGCCGCGCACGCCGCTGGAGGCCGAGACGATCGAGCTCACGAGCGACGTCGACCGGTTCAGCCTCGAGATCGACTTCGATGAGCGGTTCGCCGGCTTCGCTCCCCCGGCGCTTCCCGCGCCGCGCCCGGCCGCGCGGGTCGTCGACCGGCACACCGCCGCCTACTGGCGGTTCGACACGGCCGGTCAGTCGGTCGCCGACGGCGCCGTCGTGCGGGATCTGAGCGGCAAGGGCAACCACTTGACCGTACGGCGTCTCGCCACCGGCGACGTGTCGCTCTCGCAGGACCACCACGTGGGCGCGCCGGCGCACGCCAGCCTGTACTTCGCCGGCGGCAAGAACCCCAACCGCGGCGCGATCCTGCACACCGGTGACAAGGCCCCGATCAACAGCGCGAAGTTCCTCGGCGGCTACACGATCGAGGCCTTCATCAAGCTGCCCGAGCCGTTCGTCGGCGACCACAGCTGGATGGGTGTCTTCAGCTGGGAGGGCCGCGCGGTCGACGCCGGCAAGAAGAGCGGCTACGACGAGCTCGAGCCCACGTGCAGCCTGAACCTGTCCGGGGAGCGCTTCCTGCAGTACGTGCTCTACACCGAGGACGGCGACCACAACCCGACCTCGTGGAGCCACGCCCTGCCCACCGGTGTCTGGCAGCACGTGGCCATCGTCAACGACGGCCGCCGCTCGATCATCTACGTGAACGGTTCGAAGATCGCCCGCAACCCCACCCAGCCCGCGCACGGCATCGCCACCGTGGGCCGCCCGTTCGTGATCGGCGCGACCTCGTACGATCTGAAGTACGAGCAGGGCTTCTACGGCTGGATCGGCGACGTCCGCATCACCGACCGCCCCCTGAAGCCCACCCAGTTCCTCCCCGGCGGCCGCTTCATCTGAGCCCCTGGCCGGCGCGGCCGGTGGCCGCGCCGGCCCGGATCCGGAGCCCGTCGATGAGGATCGCGAGCATGCGGTCGAGCTGTTCGCGGTGCTCCGGGCCACCGGCCACGGAGAGCAGGCCGGCGAGCATGCTCCCCACGTCGATCGGGTCGATGTCGCCGCGCAATTGCCCGGCCCGCGCTCCGGCGTCCAAGAGTTCTCCGAGGATCTGCTGAACCTCGTCGCAGACCGGGCCGGTGCCGAACCGGCCCGTGGCGCTCATGGCGACCAGGGCCTCGCCGAGGCCGCGCCGCTCGGTGGCCCAGGCGGCGAACCGGCCCATCCAGGCGTGCAGCGCGCCCACCGGCGGCTCGCTCGCCAAAAGGGCGCGGGCCTCGTCGCGGAGCGGGCGGATCTGGTCGCGATAGATCTCCTCGACCAGGTCCTCGCGGGTGGGGAAGTGCCGGTAGAGGGTGGCGCTGCCGACGCCGGCCCGTTTGGCGATCGCGTCGAGCGAGATCGTCCGGTCGCCGGAGGCGAACACCTCGGTCGCGGTGGCGATCAGGTGTTCACGGTTGCGGCGGGCGTCGGCGCGGAGGCCGGCGGGTCGAGAGGTCATCGTCATCACATTCGCAGTTTCGGGCCGGACGGGCTTGGCAAACCGGGGGACTCCCCGATTAGTCTAGGCGACGATAAGCGGGGACATCCCCGTTTAGAGTCGAGGAGTCACCATGCCCACAGCGCTCATCACCGGCGGGACGTCGGGAATCGGCCTGACCACCGCGCAACTGCTGCACGCCCGCGGATATCGGGTCGCCGTCACGGGCCAGAACCCCGACACGATCGCCCAGGCGAGGGCCGCCCTCCCCGACGCGCTCGTGACCCGCGCCGACGCGCGGGACCTGGCCGGCACCGGTGACCGAGGTGACCGAGGCTTCGTTCGACGAGCAGGTCGCCATCAACTTCAAGGGCCAGTACTTCACCCTCCAGAAGACGCTTCCGCTGATCGAAGACGGCGGTTCCGTGGTCATCACCGTCGGGATCGGCGCCCGGCGCGTCGCCGAGGTCGTCGCCTTCCTCGCCTCGGACGCGGCCGGTTACGTGACCGGCCAGGACATCGTCGTCGCCGGCGGCTACGGCCTCGGCGCCTGACCGGTCCCCCGCCTTCCCACCGCTCATCATCCGCTCAGGAGAATCTGATGTCACTCACCCTTGACACCTACCGGCAGCTGGGCCGTTCGGGACTGTGGGTCTCGCCGCTCGCGCTCGGCGCCGCCACCTTCGGCAACGACTGGGGCTGGGGCGCCGGCCGCGACGAGGCCCGCCGGCTGTTCGACCTCTACGTCGAGCGCGGCGGCAACTTCATCGACACCGCGGTCACCTACACCAACGGCACCTCCGAGCGGATGCTGGGCGAGTTCGCTCGCGACCGCCGGGAAAGCCTGGTGCTGGCCACGAAGTACACGACACTGCGCACCCCCGGCGACCCGAACTCCGGCGGCGCCGGCCGCAAGAGCCTGACCGGCGCGGTCGAGACCAGCCTGCGACAGCTGGGAACCGACTACATCGACCTGCTCTACCTTCACGTCTGGGACTTCACCACGCCCGTGGAGGAGATCCTGCGCGGCCTGGACGACCTGGTCGGCCAGGGCAAGGTCCTGTACGTGGGAATCTCCAACACCCCGGCCTGGCAGATCTCGCGCATGCAGGCCATCGCCGACCTGCGCGGGTGGTCGCCACTGGTCGCGCTGCAGCTGGAGTACAACCTGGTCGAACGCACCGGCGAGCGGGACCTGTTGCCGATGGCCCGGGAACTCGGACTGGGTACGGTCCTCTGGTCGCCCCTCGCGGGCGGGGTCCTCACCGGCAAATACGGCCGGCAGGACCTGACCGCGCCGGACACCACAGCCGCCGACAGCGCCCGCAAGAGCTTCAACGTGGCGCTCGGCGGGGTCACCGAACGCAACCTCGCGATCGTCGACGTGGTCAAGGAGATCGCCGTCGAGCTGGGCCGCACGCCCGCCCAGGTCGGGCTGGCCTGGACCCTGGAGAACCCCGCGGTGACCTCCCCGATCATCGGTGCCCGCACGTCGTCGCAGCTGCGGGAGAACCTGGGCGCGCTGGACGTCGAGTTCACCCCGGCCCAGCTCGCTCGGCTGGACCGGGCCAGCGCCGTCGAGCTCGGCTTCCCGCACGCGATGCTGGCCAGCGACCACATCCGGGCGCAGACCCGCGGCGACATCACGTTCGCGGCCCGTCGCTGACCCGGGCGGGACGACGGCGTTCGGCCCTCGGCAGTAAACCGACCGATGGCGGAACCGGGTGCGGTGGGCAGGCTGGGCGCATGGCGACATTCGATCCCGCTCAGCACACCGTCGTTGCGGCCCGGACGTTCGCGGACCTTCGGGTCGGTGAGGTGTTCAACGCGCCCAGCCGGACCGTGACCGACGCGCACGCGTCGGCGTTTCCGGCCGTGTCGGCGGACAACCATCCGATTCACTACGACGCGGTGTACGCCCAAGCGCACGGGCACCGGGCGCCGGTGGTGCACGGGCCGCGGATGCTGGCGTTCACGGCGCCCGGGGCGACGCTCGGGAGGTCAACGCCGGGGACACGCTCTACCCCAGTCTGACCATCATCGGGCTGGAGCCGGGTGACGGTACGGGCGGGGTGACCACCCGGGCGACCGTGCACAACCAGCGCGGCGAGCTGGTGCTCTCGGGAGAGCACCGCTATGTGCTGAAAGCCTGACCACCGCCACACGCGAGACGGGCGTCACGGCCTTGAGTGGCAGCGAGGCCGCCCCGGAATACCCGGGGCGGCCTCGCTTGCGGTGGGGTGGACGACGACGCGTACTACAGCAGATCTTTGAAATCGACCGTCAGGGCGAACGGGTCCACCACCGTGACGGGCTCGCGGGAGGCAAGCTCGCGAGCCAGCTCGGCGGAGGCGCGGGTGATGCGGGAACGCAGCGTGCCGTCGGCGGAGTCGGCGCCCCAGTCGTCGCTGGCGGCGAAGACGGCGGTCGGGACGACGACGGCGTGCAGATAGGCGAACATCGGGCGCAGAGCGTGCTCCAGGGCCAGCGAATGGCGGGCCGTGCCGGCCGTGGCGGCGATCAGGACCGGCTTGTCGGCCAGCGCGTCCTTGTCGAGGACGTCGAAGAACGACTTGAACAGGCCGCTGTAGCTGGCGGTGAAGATCGGCGTGACGGCGATCAGGGCGTCGGCCGCGGCCACCGCGTCCAGGGCGTCCTTGAGCGCGGCCGGCGGGAAGCCGGTGAGCAGGTGGTTGGCGATGTCGTGGGCCAGGTCGCGCAGCTCGATGACCTGAACCGTGAGCTCGACGTCGCCGTCCGCGGCGGCGGAGACCACGGACGCGGCGAGCTGGTCGGCCAGCAGGCGGGTCGACGAGGGCTGGCTCAGGCCGGCCGAGACGACGACGAGGTTGCGCTGCTTCATGCCTGGACCTCTTCCTTGCTGTCCTTCTCCAGCTTGGCGGCGAGGAGGGACGCGTGGGTGGGTGCGTCCGGCACGTGGGCCGGCTTGAGGGCGGCGAACTCCTTGCGCAGTACGGGCACGACCTCGCTGCCGAGGAGGTCCAGCTGCTCGAGGACCGTCTTGAGGGGCAGGCCGGCGTGGTCCATCAGGAACAGCTGGCGCTGGTAGTCGCCGACGTAGTCGCGGAAGCCGAGCGTACGGTCGATGACCTGCTGCGGGCTGCCGACGGTGAGCGGGGTCTCGCGGGTGAAGTCCTCCAGCGACGGGCCGTGGCCGTAGACGGGGGCGTTGTCGAAGTACGGGCGGAACTCCTTGACCGCGTCCTGGCTGTTCTTGCGCATGAACACCTGGCCGCCGAGGCCGACGATGGCCTGGTCGGGGTCGCCGTGGCCGTAGTGGGCGAACCGCGAGCGGTACAGCTCGATCATCCGCTGGGTGTGCGAGGCCGGCCAGAAGATGTGGTTGGCGAAGAAGCCGTCACCGTAGAAGGCGGCCTGCTCGGCGATCTCGGGGCTGCGGATCGAGCCGTGCCACACGAACGGCGGGATGTCGTCGAGCGGGCGCGGGGTGCTGGTGAAGCTCTGCAGCGGGGTGCGGAACTTGCCCTGCCAGTCGACGACGTGCTCGCGCCACAGCTGGTGCAGCAGCGCGTAGTTCTCGATGGCGAGCGGGATGCCGGCCCGGATGTCCTTGCCGAACCAGGGGTAGACCGGCCCGGTGTTGCCACGGCCCATCATCAGGTCGACGCGCCCACCGGCCAGGTGCTGCAGCATCGCGAAGTCCTCGGCGATCTTGACCGGGTCGTTGGTCGTGATCAGCGTGGTGGCGGTGCTCAGCTGCAGCGTCGTCGTCTGGGCGGCGATGTACGCGAGGGTGGTGGTCGGCGACGAGGAGAAGAAGGGCTCGTTGTGGTGCTCGCCGAGCGCGAAGACGTCGAGGCCGACCTCCTCCGCGTGCTTGGCGATGGTGACGATGTCCTTGATGCGCTGGCCTTCGGTCGGGGTCACGCCCGTCGTCGGGTCCGTCGTGATGTCACTGACGCTGAAGATTCCGAACTGCATGACCCGCTCCTTGTCCTCCGGGACTCCGTACATCCCGTCGCTGCCACCCACAACCTCTTTGATCGGTCAACTATTTCAAAATCAAAGAACTTGCGCTGCGGCGGGGGTCACACTCGAAGAGGCAGCGCGCGACAACCTGGGGGGCCGCACGTGTTCACCAAGATCGTGGTCACGGCCGTCACCGGCGGTCTGGCCTATCTGCTGACCGGAATCGCCGATCAGCCGGAGATATGGCGAATCACCCTGGCGGTGTTCGTGGCCGGAGTGGCGTTGATGGTCCAGTTCCTGATCGACGTCGCCGACCGATCCCGCGCGGTGATCGAGTCGGTGTCGACGATCAGCGAGGCGGCGGCGCACTTGGCCGGCGCGCAGGACCGCCTCGGGGGCGACAGCCTCGTGCGGCTGGTGGAGTCCGCCGGCCGGATGGATCCCGCCGGGGCCCTGCCGCGTCTGTTCGCGCGCCGTCAGATCGGCGACCTGGCGGATCTGCTCGACGGGCTTCGATCGGGCCGGGCGGAGCACGAGGGCGAGGACCCGGACTGGCTGCTCGGGCTCACCGAGTCGGCGGGCAGCAGCATCGACGCCACCAGCATGACGTCGTTCGACCGGCATCGGGGCTTCGTCGACGAGGGCGAGTTCTGGGAGAGCGACCTGGGCCTGCGCTACCTCGACCGCCAGCGCCAGGCCATCGAGCGCGGCGTCCGCGTCCGGCGGCTGTTCCTGCTCACCGAGGACGCGACCGACGTCGACCAGCTCGGGAAGCTGCTCGAACCGCATCAGAGGATCGGCGTCGAGACCCGCGTCCTGCGCCCGGAGAACGTCTACTTCCTCCACCAGAGCGATCTCGAGGACTTCATCGTCTTCGACCAGCAGATCAGCTACGAGTTCCACACCGCCCATACCCTCAAGAAGAACGTGACCCCGCTGATCGCCAACGTCGCCCTGGTGGTCGACCGCCGGCTGGTCGAGAAACGCCGGCACCGATTCGAAGAGCTGTGGGACGCCGCCAAGCCCAGGGAAGACGGATAAACGCCACTAGCCTCAGAACCGACTCGACTTTGGGCAGGTGACAGCGCACCGATGCACATCCAGCCACGGCAGCAGATACTCGACATCTGGCGATACACGGTCAGGGCATCGCTCGAAGGGAATCGATGGCGCCCGGGCGGCGGCAACTCGATCAGCGACGCCGAGCAGCTTCTCTGCCTCATGTCGCCGTCCACAGAGCTCGATCAGCTGCGGATCAGCCGGCCGGACCTGCTCAGCCCGGACGTCGAGGACGCTCTGCGCGACCTGGGTGAGGCGATCGAAATACCGCAGCGGCTGCTCGTGATACTGACGGCCTACATCAACCGCTACACCGGCCAGGACGGCACTCCCGTCTTCTCCGGTGGGTCGTATCTCCGTTCCAGCGTTGACGGCATGGAGCCGAGCCCCGAGCAGGATCAATGGGATGTGGTGTACTCGTACGCCATATCCGTGCGGTTGATGTTGGCGATCATCGGGTTCACGCGGGATCACCAGCGGGTCGCCAAATCCGATGCCGCCGAACAAGCCCTCACCTTGGAGGACCTTGCCAGCAGGCGGCTGAGCGCCGCGATGGTGGGCCTTCTTCGTAGTTTCACGGTCAGCACCTTTGCCCTGGACAGCGTCGCCGGATCCCACCTGATGCGGATGGCGGACCAGGGTCGCCAGAAGCCGGAGAAGACTGCCGAGAAGCTGCACGAGGCGCTGCGCGAGGTCCTAGCCGGGCTGCGCGATGACGTGACGATCGAAGGCCCCCGGTGGCTCTTCGAATGCGGCTGGTCCTGGGGCGTCGTTCGCGGGGCCTCCCCGATCGAGACCAGCGCCGTCATCGGCCGCCAGCCGGAGGGGGTCGCCCACAACGCGCCCGATCTGTACTTCACCACGGTCGCCCTGGAAGCGGCGCGGGCGTTGGCGGCGAACCGCACCATGCTGCCCGCATGGCTCGACCCCGAGCAACTCCGGTTGGTTCAGCAGTTGGGGGTGCGTGCCGAGCTCGTCCGGATGCATTGGGCGACCATCGCCACCCTCGAGTCCGACGGCGCCTGGCCGGTCGAGGATCTGCCGTGGAGGACGACCGACGGCCGTGAAAGCGAGTACTACAGCTTGCTGGTCGCCGGGTCGGTCTTGTCGCAGATGACGGGCGAGAGACCCGCCGAGGACAGGCTGCGCCGGCTGTTGACCATCCTTGAGCGGCTGGCGGAGCGCAACGGCGTCACCGCCCGCATGCCGGGTGACGACGTGGGCGCCGCGCGAAACCATTACCAGGGCATGAGCTTTCCGTTGATCGGCAGCGAGACGCCGACCAGCCCACAGCTGACGTGGAATCTCGTGGACATTGCCCCGGCGCTTCTCAAACGCACGGTGGAGCTGGCCGCCATCAGCCCCAGCGGAGCATTACGACGTGCGGCCATCGATCTCGCCGACAGGATCGGGGACCATCTGGCGCTCCGGCGGCGGCCCGACAGCCCCGGCGAAGGTCTGTGGGACTCTCCGGCGGGAGTGTTCTCGCAAGCGGGCGCCGCGGAAGGGCGACTCGACTGGGGGTACACCGAGCGAGTCGTCGACTGCCTCGTCGCCGCCGCCCGCAAGGTGTCGCGGCAACGCGCGCGGCCCGCGAAAACCTGCCCGAGCGACCGGGCGTCGCGGCGTCCTACGCCTATCGCGTCCTGCACGCGCTGGGTCGCCTGGAGGCAGCCCGCCGAGGGAGCCCGTGACAACCCAGGCGCTCGCGAACGGGTGACACTGGTGGCGCGGAAACGGTCACACGGTGCAGGATGGCGGTTACAGGCAGGAATCGGAGAAGGGTTACGGGCGAAAAGAGTCGAATTTCCAACCAGAGATTGCCCGAGAGGCGTATCGCTTAAGGGACGGGGCATGTCTTAATGTGCAACCCCGAGACTGGTGACTAGGGTCGGCCATACAGTTGATGGTGTCGCCGGCCGTGTCGACTACGGAACGCCGGAAGGACCGCCTGTGCCCCCGATCAATCCTGTGGTGACGCCGACCATGCCCGTCGGCGATCAGGACGTGGACTGGGACCACTTCGACTCACAGGCCTACTTCAACCACAACTACAGCGAGCTGCGCGCGGACGACAGCCGCATCATCGAGATCGTCTCCGACTACTTCCAGCGGGCGATTCCGCGCAACAAGTCGGGGCTGGCGATCGACGTCGGCAGTGGGGCCAACCTGTACCCGGCATTGACCATGCTGCCGTACTCCTCCGGAGTGACACTCTTCGAGCGGGCTTTCACCAACCGCGAGTGGCTGAAGAACGAGATCGCCCGGCCGCGGGAGTCGTGGAAGCAGTTCTGGGACGCCGTCTCGGTGGGCCGCCCGGACTACGAACGCGTCAACAACCCGTGGGACCTGCTGCACCGCCAGGCCAAGGTGGTCGAGGGCAACGTGTTCACCCTGGCTCCCGGGCAGTACGACATGGGCACGATGTTCTTCGTCGCCGAGTCCATCACCGTCCGGATGAACAAGTTCGAGGAGGCCACCCGCCGGTTCGTCCGTTCGCTGAACGCGGGGGCGCCGTTCGCCGCCGCCTTCATGCGCAACTCCTCCGGCTATGTCGTCTCCGGTCTGCGCTTCCCCGCCTGCTCGATCGCCGAGGAGGACGTCGTCCGGGCTCTTGCCCCGGTTGCGCGCAACGTGGACATTAAGACGGTGGAGAGCAACGACCTCCGCGATGGCTACTGCGGAATGATGGTGGCCACCGGCCGGAAGAAGTAGCGTCCCTCCACACAGGCCCACGGACGGGTAGGTGACGGCGCAACCATGCAGATCCAGCCTCGCCAGCAGCTTCTGGACATCTGGCGTGCCATGGCTCGGGTGTCCTATTACGACGACGACTGGCTTCCGGGCGGGCGTAACGGCAGCAACTCGATCAGCGACGCGGAACAGTTGCTGTGCATCATGTCGCCGGCCACCGAGATACCGATGTTCCGTCTCGACCGTCCCGACGCTGTCGCGAACGACGTGCTCGAGGCGCTCAAGCCGCTCGGCGACAACCTGCAGATCCCGCAGACATTGCTGCGGGCCCTGAACGGTTACATCGAGCGGTACACCGCGCCGGACGGCACGCCGCTGTTCTCCGGCGACACGTACTTCCTGCCCGAGGACGAGAACGCCGAGGTCAAACGGGAGCAGCGCGAGCTCGACGTGGTCGACTCGTTCTCCATCTCGGTCACCCTGATGCTGGCCACCATCGGGTTCACGAAGATCTTCCGTCAGGTGGTCACCCGGCCGCAGCTGCTGGAGAGCGTCGACAAGCTGGAGCGGGCGGCCAGCCTGCGGCTGTCGGCGGCGATGGCCGGGTTGCTGCGCAGCTTCGCGGTGAACGTCTTCACCGTCGAGAGCGCGGCCGGGCGTGAGCTGCTGCGCACCGTCAACCAGGAGCGGCGGCCGGCCCATCAGGTGATCGACGAGCTGCGCGAGACCCTGCGGGAGATCAACGCCCGGCTGCGCGACGACGTCCAGATCGGATCCGGCGCCGCCGAGGGCAGCGAGCTCGACAATCCGAACCGGCTCTTCGAGTGCGGCTGGTCGTGGGGCATCGTCCGGGACGCGCCCGAGATCGAGACCACCGCGAAGATCGGCGAGCAGCGGACCGGCGTCGCGCAGAACGCGCCGTACCTCTACTTCACGACCGTCGCCATGGACGCCATTCAGGCGTTGTCGTCGGAGCGGACCCGCCTGCTCGGCCTGCTCGACACCGAGCAGGCCCGTCTCGCGCAGTCGCTGCAGCTGCGGTTCGAGTTGACCCGGTCGTACTGGGCGACCATCGCGACCTTCGGCTCGGGACGCTGGCCGCTGGAGGACCTGCCCTGGCGTACCACCGACGGCATCGAGTTCGACTACTCGAGCCTGCTGGTCGGCGGCATCGTCATCCAGGACATGCAGGCCGTGCGCGCCTCGAACGCCGAGCTGAGCCGGGTCGCCGGCGTCCTGGAGGAACTGGCCAACCGCAGCCGGATCACCCGCCGCTCGACGCAACCCGAGACCGCCGTCAACGTGCAATACCCCGGCCTGCACTTCCCGCTGGAGGGCACCGAGGAGATCGGCGGGCCACGGCTGGCCTGGACGGTCGCCGACATCTCGCCCACGCTGTTCCGGCGCGCGCTGACGCTGGCCGGCATGCTGGACGACAGCGCGATCCGCAGCCGCCTGTTCGACCTGGCCGACGCCATCTGGGATCACTTGCGCGCCCGGATGCTGCGGGAGGGCGACGACCACGGGCTCTGGGACCGGCCGGCCGGTGCCTACAACTACCTTCCCGACGACGTCCGCGACGTGTCCTGGTACTACACCAAGCGGGTGGTGGACTGCCTGGTCGCGGCGGCCCGCCTGATCAACAACCCGCCGCTGGGCAGCCTGTTGCTGGCCGAGGTCGCGGCCGAGATGCTCAACGAGGCCGACCACCTCTACAACCGTGAGCTGCTCAACGGCACCACCACCCGGGGCGAGACGTTGCGGGTCGAGCTGGAACGCATCGGCACGGAGCTGCGGCGGGCCGGCTCGGTACGGCGGGAACGGCCCGGCGTCGCGATGGCCCTCGCCGGCGAGGTGCTGCGCAAGCTCGACCGGCTGTCCGCGGCCCGGCGGGCCGACAGCGGGGTGGCCTGAGGTGCTGCTCTTCGCGACGTCCGACAAGGGCGGCACGGGCCGGTCGGTGACCAGCAGCAACCTGGCCTACCGGCACGCGCTGCAGGGCTACGACGCGTGCTATCTCGACTTCGATTTCGGGTCACCGACGTCGGGGGCGATCTTCGATCTGCCCGAGGCGCTGGCCGGGGTCGAGTCCGGCGGCCTGCACACCTACCTGCTCGAGGGGTCGCCCGAGCCCCGGCGGATCAACGTGTGGGCCGATTCGCAGCGTGAGGCGTTGCGCAGCCGGCCGGCCGGGGCCGGGCGGCTCACCCTGGTGCCCGGGGACGCCGGGCGGGGCGAGTTCAGTTCCGCGCCGGGGATCGTCGACCGGTGCGTGACGCTGTTCCAGCGGCTCGACGAGGAGTACGACCTGATCCTGGTCGACCTCAGCGCCGGGCGCTCCTACGCGACGGAGATCGTGCTGGCCGCCACCCAGCACGCGGCGCTGCGCGACGTGCAGGCGCGCTGGCTGGTGTTCCACCGGTGGACCCGGCAGCACATCATCGCCGCGAGCGGCCTCGTCTTCGGCCGGTACGGCATCATCGAGACCGCCGGGCATCTTGGGCACGACACCGCCCAGCTGCGCGAGTCGATCCGGTTCGTGCGTACGGCCGTACTGGATCCCTCCTCCCCCGACCAGGCCGGCCTGCGGGCCGAGCAGCTGGCCTGGCTCGACGTCTGCAACCGGCGCCTGCAGGATCTGGCCTCGCGCAAGGGCGTCGGCCGGCTCAACATGATCGGTGAGGTGCCGCTCGATCCGGTGCTGCAATGGCAGGAGCAGCTGATCTCGAACGATGACGTGTGGCTGCACCGCACGGCCAACGAGCGTACGGTCGCCGCCTTCGAGGACCTGTCCAAGAAGATCGTCGACGCGAGCGCGTGGGTCGGCCTGTGACCCGCTCGGTGGCCCTGTCGCACCTCTCGCTCGAGCTCGGCCATCTCTACATGGACGACTTCGAGGGCGGCGAGAAAAACCTCAGGGAGCAGTTCCGGCGCGTACGTCCGTGGGCCGAGACCGCCTCCCGCATGACCGAGGCCGCAGTCACCCGCAGCCGGCCCCGGATCAGCACGTGTTTCCTGATCGACGACTACTTCACCCGGTTCTCCACGCCCCGCGACGTGGTCACGATGCTGGTCGAGGCGGCCCGCGCCGAGGGGCTGACGATCGACTACGTGGCCCGGGAGTCGGGCTGCGCCCGCGCCGGCGACGTCGACGTGGCCCGTCTCGTGCAGGACCATCTGGTCGACGAGCCGGCCGAGGGGGCGAACGGCCGGCCGGCCACCAAGATCACCGGCTGGCTCAGCAACGGCGAGCGGTCCCCGTCCGCGCCCACCTCGGCGATGGCGGCGCCGCGGCAGTGGCAGCCGGCCCGGCAGAGCGCCGTGCAGAACCATTCGATCTTCGTGGACGTCGAGTTGTGGAGCGACCGGCCGGACGGCGACCGCCTGTGGTCCTGCCCGTTCCTGGCCGCCGTGTGGCAGCTGCAGCGTCTCGGCCTGGTGCGCCGGCTGGGCGAGCCGATCGCCGAGCCGGAGCCGGGCACCCCGGGCGAGCTGCCGGCCGAGTGGGATCGGATGCCGCCCGTCGTGCGGCTCAACCCGCAGGCGGCGCCGTTTCGCGCCTACCGGTCCTTCACCGCGATGGACGCCCGGTTCCTGCCGATCGAGCTGGCCGTCCGGACCATCCTGGGCGCCGTGGCGATCGATCCGGTGGCCGCGGCGCAGGTGCGCGACCGGGCCCGGGCCGAGGGTCTCGACCTGCCCGAGGAGACGGTGGGCCGGATCGGTTACGCCCTGCTCTGAGGGTGCGGGTCGAGCTCACGGGAGACGTCCCACAGCTCCCGGAAGAGCTGCGCGCACTCCTTGACCCGCGAGTCGGTCAACACCAGGCGGGTCTCGGCCACCTGCGCCAGTTGCGGGTCGTTGGTGGTCGGTGTCGTCTCGTACGCCAGGGTGTCGTCGAAGATGATGAGGTCGCGCAGCTGGACCTGGAGCGGGGTGGGCACCGCCGCCCGGTCCAGCAGGCGGACGTCGATGAGCATCTCGCGCTGTTCCTGGTAGGCCTTGCGCAGGCTGGGCTCGTGCTCCATGTCCGGCACGTCGAGCACGAAGATGCGCCGCACCCGCTTGCCGGCCCGGGCCGCCCGGCGCTGGGCGTCGAGGTAGCGCTGGCCGATCTCGCTCTGCCACAGGTCGTGGTCGACGGCGGCCAGGCTTATCGCGTCGACGCTCTCGGTGGCGTGCCGGGTCAGGCCGAGCAGCCAGTCGCGGTCCTCGCCGTAGTAGGTGACCGTGCCGCCCTCGGCGAGCTGCTTGAGGAAGTCGGACGTCTCTTTGATCTTGGCCTGGACGAACTGGTAGACGATCGGCGGCGAGTCGGGCGAGATGTTCGTCGAGTTGCGCACCAGCTGGGTGACCAGGTCGGTCTGCAGGGCCGAGGCCTCGATCAGGCCGAACAGCGCGGTGGCCTCGCTGATCTCGGTGAAGGCGTCGCCGACCAGCTTCTTCATGTCCTCCATGCCGTCCTTCTGCAGCCGCTCGACGACGGCCAGGCGCTTCTCGAACTCGATGAGGAAGCGGATGATCACCACAATGCCGCCGATCAGGACGGACAGTGTCAGGCAGACCGACTGCGGCTGGTCCAGCCCGTTGGTGATCAGGTAGGTGAGGCCGCCGGTGGCCAGCGTGGCCAGCGCCGTCCGCAGGACGCCGGGTCCCTCGCCGAACTGGCGCGACAGGGTGCTCACCGCGGTGTCGCCGCGGACAGGGCCGCCACCGCCCCGAGCGCGAGCTGGTCGCGGATGCGGTCGCGCAGCAGCACCCACTGCCGGGTCAGCGCGGCCCGCCTCTCCACGACCTCCCAGAGCCGTTCGGCCGGCTCGCCGCCGCGCCCGCCGGGCAGCCACAGGTGCAGCAGGTAGTCGACGGCGGGCCGCAGCCGGCGCAGCGACTCGTCGAGCGGCAGGGCGCCGATGGCCGCTCGGTCGACGATGCCGTCGACCGAGGTGAGCAGCCAGTCGTGCAGGGCCAGGTCCTCGGCGAAGGTCACCAGCAGCCGGGCGTCGACGTCATCGGCCGCGTGCACGTGCAGCAGGCGCAGCTGGTCGTCGTGCACGTCGAAGCGGGGCGGGGCGGCGGTCTCGGACCGCTCGACGACGAATCGCAGCCGGGTCCGGGGCAGGCGCAACCGGTCGCGGGACCGGCCGCCGTCGGGGACCGCGCTCTGCACCACGTCGGACGCCCGGGCCGCGATTTCGCCCAGGTCGAGGGCGTTCGGGGCCCGCTCGGCGGCGGCGAAGCCGGCGGCCAGCTCGGCCGGGCGGCACCGGCCGACGGTCTCGATGACGCCGGGCCGGGCCAGGTAGTGCGACCAGGGCTGGCGTGCGCTGCCCGTGACCGGCACCAGGGTGGCCCAGGCCGTGCCCTGCACGACGTGGCCGCCGGTGATGGCGGCGCCCTGCAGGACGGTGCCGATGCCGCGCACCTGACGGGCGGGTGCGGGCACGCCGAGAGGGCAGTCGACGCCGACGGGACGCTCGGGTGAGCGGGCGTACGCGCGGGGGCGATCCAGGCGCAGCACAGGCTCGCCGGCCACCAGGTCGACCAGCAGCGCCGCCGCGCTCGCGCTCATCGGGTCGCGCCCGCGCAGCAGCCCGGTGTGGACCTCGCCCACGATGACCACGTCCAGGCCCCCAACCTTCGACGGTGGATCCGCCGTTCGATTGGAACCCAAAGGTCGGCGGATTGCAACACCGTGCGTGATCGAACGTCGACGTTACGTGGCATTGCCTACCATCCATTGTGGCAGGTGGCAAGGACCGGACGCCAAAAGCGGCAGTCGCCGGAGAAATTCTCACGTCCCCCCTTTACGGGATCGATGACAGTTAGCTTCGGAAGGTGACCTCAGACCGACCCGATGTGCTCGTCGTCGGCGCCGGTGTCTCCGGCCTGACCACAGGTGTGCTGCTGGCCGAGAGCGGTGTCCGCGTTCGTCTGCGCGCCGAGCAGGAGCCGCGCGAGAGCAGCTCGGCCGCCGCCGGGGCCATCTGGGACCCGATCTACGCCAAACACGACCGGGTCGAGCACTGGGCGGCCCGCTCCTACGACGTCTTCACCGAGCTGGCACAGAACGGCTTCCCGGGTGTCCGGGTCATCGACGGCGTGGAGGCCTCACGCGTCGCGATCCCCACCCCGGGCTGGGCGGTGGGCCTGCCCGGCTACCGCGACTGCACCCCCGCCGACCTGCCACGCGGTTTCGCCAGCGGATGGCACTACACGGCCCCGATCATCGACATGCCCGCCTACCTGCACGAGCTGCAGCGCCGGCTGATCGCCGCGGGCGGGGAGCTCGTCTTCGGCCGGCGGCTGCCCAGCCTGGGCGACGCGTTCGCCGACACCGACGTGGTGGTCAACTGCAGCGGGGTCGGCGCCCGCGAGCTGGTGCCCGATCCGACGGTCCAGCCGATCCGGGGGCAGCTCGTCGCCGTACACAATCCGGGTCTGACCGAGTTCTTCGCCGAGCACACCGACGAGCTGGGCGAGATGACCTATCTGCTGCCGCAGGGCGACGTGCTGCTGCTGGGCGGCAGCGCCGAGAAGGGCGAGGCCGACCCGGTGCCCGACATCCGGATCGCCGAGGCCATCGTGCGGCGGTGCAGCGAGATCTTCCCGGCCATCGGCGGCGCCGAGATCCTCGGGCACCGCACGGGGATCCGGCCGTCGCGGCCCGAGGTGCGCGTCGAGCACGAGGAGCTGGGCGGCGGCCGGCACATCGTGCACAACTACGGGCACAGCGGGGCCGGCGTCAGCCTGTCGTGGGGTTGCGCGGACGACGTCGCCTCGATGGTGAAGGACATAACCTCGGCAGTGTGAGATTCGACGTTCTCGTGGTCGGCGCCGGCGTCGTCGGCCTGACCACCGCCATCCGCTTGCGGGAGCAGGGCCTGAGGGTACGGGTCCGGGCCGAGTCGGTGTCGGCGGACACGACCTCGGCCGCGGCCGGGGCGATCTGGGACGCGGAGCTGGCCGACCACCCGGACGTACGGCGGTGGACCGCCACCACCTTCGACGTCCTGACCGGGCTGGCCGCCGACCCCGCGGCCGGGGTGCGGGTGACGCCGGGCGTGGAGGCGTCCCGGACGCCGGTCGCGATCCCGGAATGGGCCACCGCGTGCGACCCGGACGATCTGCCGGCCGGGTTCGTGACCGGCTGGCGCTACGAGTCACCGATCACGGACATGCCGGTGTACCTGTCCTGGCTGGCGAAGCGGTTCACGGGTGAGGTGGTGCCCGGACGGCTCGACCGGCTCGAGGACGGGTTCGCGGAGGCGCCGATCGTGGTCAACTGCACCGGGCTGGGTTCGCGGGAACTGGTTCCGGACCCGGAGGTGACGGCGTGCCGCGGGCAGCTCGTGGTGGTGCGCAACCCGGGCCTGGACCATTTCTTCCTCGAGTACACCGACTTCGTCGAGGAGATGACCTACCTGATTCCGCAGGGCGACGCTCTCCTGCTCGGCGGGTGCGCGACCTTCGGCTCGGAGAGCCTGGCGCCCGACCCGGTGGTCGCGCGGCGCATCGTCGAACGCTGCGCGACAGTGTTCCCCGAGGTCGCGGACGCGCCGCTGCTCGGTCACCGGGTCGGGCTGCGGCCGATGCGGCCGACCGTGCGGCTGGAGGCCGAGAATCGGGGCGGCGGCCGTCACCTCGTCCACAACTACGGGCACGGGGGCGCCGGCGTCAGCACCTCGTGGGGCTGCGCCGGCGACGTCGCGGACATCGTGCGGGATCTGCTCAGCGGTCCTGGAGGCGCTTGACGTGATCGACCTCCCGCTCGCCGAGCGCCGGTGATTCGCCCCGGGATCGTGCATCTGTGTCTGCAGGGGTGATGGAGACGCGGTGCCGAGCAGCCGGGGCCGGCCCCGCGTGCCGTTAGGCTCGCCGGCATGCCGGACAGCACCCCGACGTCGCGCACGGTCGGCGACGACGTCATCGAGGGGCGACAACGCCTCGTCTTCGTCAACCGAGGCGATCATTACGCGCTCAGCACGCTCGGTGTCTTCGCGGACGGCGTCGTCCTCTGGCGGTTCGGATCCACCGATCTCGACGGTCTCCGCGCCGCGTTCGACGACGGCACGCTGACCCTGACCCCGCCCGAAGGGGCATCGCTGATCATCGCCGGTACGGCAAGGGGAACCGTGCCAGCACTGGAGTCGTGGTTGACGCCCGAGATGGTGATCGGCGAGCTCGCCGACGAGCTTGACGATCTCAATGATCGGCCGGACTCCTCCCGGCGCTGCTGGAACGCGCTGCTGGCGTATGCCGCCGCCCCGACCCGGGCCAACCTGGAGATTGTTCGCGAGTTGTACCGGGCGGTGCCCGAACACAGGCGGATCTACATGCTCGGCGACATGGACCAGAACGACGTACCGGTGCGGATCCTGCTCGCCGATCCGGGCGCGACGATTCCGGCCCGGCACCCGGACCACACGCTCACGGTGACCCCGGAGCTCCGGGAGCAGGCGCTCGGCTATTTCCGCCGGAGCGAGGCCGGTGTTGCCGAAAGCCGGGCGCAGCGGGTGGCGGACGGACCGGAGACTAGCGCCACCCGGCAATAGCGGCGACGCTGCTCGGCACAGGTGACGCGCGGTTGCTCTACAACGACTGGGCCTCGAAGTACGGGAACTCGAGCGGCGCCAACTGGCTGGGCCGGCTGATGGAGCTGATGCGTTCGGAGATCGCCGGCCGTTGAACAGAATCACCGGCCCGGGGACGGTCCGGGCCGGTGATCAGATCCTGTCGGGTCAGCGGCCCTGGAGACGCTTGACGTTGTCGCCGAACGTCCAGGACTTGGAGCCGTCCCAGTTGATCGACCAGGTCATCAGGCCCTTGATGCCGGGGACGCTGTTGTAGGCCTGGGTGACCAGCGACGGCGTCATGTAACCACCGCCGGCACCGGGCTGGGCGGGCAGGCCCGGGACCTGCTTGTCGTACGGGATCCGGATGGTCGTGCCCTGAATGGTGAGGCCGTTGTTGAGGCATTGGGTCTGCACGGTGAAGCCCTGCACCGTGCCGGCCGAGTAGGAGTCACCGGAGCAGCCGTACATCGAGCCGTTATAGTACTGCATGTTCAGCCACCAGAGCCGGCCGTTGTCCAGGTACTTCTTGATGATCGGCAGGTATGAGCCCCAGATCGAGCCGTAGGTGACGCTGCCGCCGGTGACGTAGGCGGTCTCGGGGGCCATGGTGAGGCCGAAGTTCGCGGGCATCTGGGCCAGCACGCCGTCGATGATGCGGATCAGGTTGGCCTGCGAGGTCGACAGGGTGTTGATGTTCCCGCTGCCGGTGAGGCCGGTCTCGATGTCGATGTCGATGCCGTCGAAGTTGTACTGCTTGAGAATCGGCACGATCGTGGCGACGAACCGGTCGGCGACGGCGGCCGAGCTCAGGTCGACACCGGCCGTGGCCCCGCCGATCGACATCAGGACGGTGGCGCCGGCGGCCTTGGCCGCGCAGATCTCGGCCGCCGTGGGCACCTTGACCCCGGCGTCCATGCCGTTCTCCCACAGCACCGTGCCGTCGGAGCGGATCACCGGGAAGGCCGCCATCAGCACGTTGTAGCCGTGCTGCGTGATCCGGCTGTCGTTGATCGGGATCCAGCCCATTCCCGGGTGTACGCCGTTGGAGGCACCGTCCCAGTTCTCCCAGTAGCCCTGGAGCACTTTGCCGGCGGGCCGCCCCTTGACCGCACAACCGGTCGCGGGCGGGGTGGTGGCCGGCGGAGTCGTGACGGGCGGGGTCGTGGTAGGCGGGGTCGTGGTAGGCGGGGTCGTGGTAGGCGGGGTCGTGGTAGGGCCGCCGGTGCACGCGCCGAGGTCCTTCCACAACGTCGGCGTCGAGGCCGGGTTCCAGCCGGTCCCGGCCCAGGCGGTGTGCGTGACCAGCGCCTGGTAGAGGTGCGCGTTGTAGGTGACCTGCTGCCCGGCCGTGTACGTCGGCCCCTCGCTCCACGTCACCCCGGAGCAGGCGACGGCCGCCGAGCCCGGGAGCGCGGCCAGCACCGTCGAGCCGGCCGCCACCGCCACCCCGGTGACCAGCGCTAACACAAGACGACGGACACCCATGGCGACTCCCTCGATGCGTGCGTGACGTGCGACACCCACATCATGGAGTTCACCTTCATAAATATCAAGGGTTCTTAACAGTCAGCGGCATCCCCAGGTAGGACGCGTAGACGGCCAGCGCCTCCTCGGCCGCCCGGTGATCTTTCGCGGTGAAGGACACCAATGGAGTGACGGTGATCGTGACGCCCTTGGCGGTGATCGCCCGCTTCCAGGTCGCCACGACGCGGCCGTCACGGACCAGCGTCGACTGGAACATCCCGTTGCCACCCGGAATGATCGCCGCCAACTGTTCCGGCGTGGCCATCAGAGAGCGGTCCTTGTAGCCGAGCATGTATTCGTCGAAGCCCGGCAGCGCCCACCACTGCGCGACCGCGGCGGAGGAGAAGCCGGGCGCGACGACCATCTCGACGCCGTCGACGTCCACGGTGTCCAGTTCGGCCCCCGCGATACCGGCTTTGCAGTCGGTCATGGTCAGGCCGGTCCAGCCGGCGAAATCCTTGCGGGTGGCGGGACCGTGGCTGCGGAAGTAGCGCAGCGCGATCAGGGCCAGCGCCTCCTCCCGGGACGGGCGGCGCGGGGACGGCACCCACTCGTCGAGCAGGACGAAGGTCTGCTCCTTGCCGATGTGCGGGCCGATCACCGTCACGCCGCGCTGGGCCGCGTACCAAAGCAGGTGATAGCCCCGCTGGCCGGTGGTCGCGACGCCGCTCTCGGCCAGCACCTGCAGGCACTGGGCGCGGGTCAGGCGCCCTCCCCCGGCCAGCGCCGCGCCCAGGATGTCGACCGCCCGGTCGGCGTCGGCCTCCGACAGCCCGATGGTCTCCCGGCGTTTGGCGGCGCCGGCGAGCGCCCGCGAACCCATCAGATCGAGCATCCAATGGACGTCCGCGGGCGGGACGAAGTGGACCGTGCCGCGCATCGGCCACGTGCGCACGGCCTCGCGTCTCTCCACGGCGGCCTCGACGTCGGCCAGTGTGAAACCGGGCAGCCGGGCGCCGAAGGACCACAGGCCACTGTTCACATCCTGCGCCTGCATGGCGCCGAACCACTCCACCACCTCGGCCACCGACGACAGAGCGGGCGGAAACAGCGCTGACATGCGAAGGCCCAGGGCCGTCGTGGAATCCATGACGACGACCCTAGGCCCCGGGTACGACAGAAATCAGCGGCCGCGGCCGGCGCGGTACAGCTGGATCAGGTTGTTCGTCGACGAGTCGTCGTCGGCGGCCGGGGCCGACGAGGCGGTCAGTTTCGGAGCGAGCTGGTTGGCCATGACCTTGCCCAGCTCGACGCCCCACTGGTCGAACGAGTTGATCTGCCAGATCGTGCCCTGGGTGAACGTGATGTGCTCGTACAGGGCGATCAGCTGGCCCAGCACCGCCGGGGTCAGCTTCGGCGCGATGATCGTCGTGGTCGGGTGGTTGCCCTGCATCACCCGGTGCGGCGCGATCTGCTCCGGCGTGCCCTCGGCGAGGACCTGCTCGAGCGTACGGCCGAAAGCAAGCGCACCCGTTTGGGCGAAGAAGTTCGACATGAACAGGTCGTGCATCTCGCCGATGTCGTGGTTGGGCTGGCTGAAACCGATGAAGTCGGCCGGGATCAGCTTCGTGCCCTGGTGGATCAGCTGGTAGAACGCGTGCTGGCCGTTCGTGCCGGGCTCGCCCCAGAAGACCTCGCCGGTCTGGTAACCCACGGAGCTGCCGTCGAGACGTACGGACTTGCCGTTGCTCTCCATGGTCAACTGCTGGAGGTACGCGGCGAAGCGGTGCAGATATTGCGAGTACGGCAGGATCGCGTGCGACTGGGCGCCGAGGAACGTGTCGTACCAGACGTTGAGCAGGCCCAGCAGCGCCGGGACGTTGCTCTCCAGCGGCTGGGTGCGGAAGTGCTCGTCGACGGTGTGGTAGCCGCCGAGCATGTCGGCGAACTGCTCCTTGCCGATCGCGATCATGACGGACAGGCCGACCGCGGACGGCAGCGAGTAACGGCCGCCCACCCAGTCCCAGAAGCCGAACATGTTGGCGGTGTCGATGCCGAAGTCGGCGACGCGGGAAGCGTTCGTGCTGACCGCCACGAAGTGCTTGGCCACCGCCGCGTTGTCACCGCCGAGGCCCTTGAGCAGCCAGTTGCGGGCCTCGGTGGCGTTGGTCAGCGTCTCCTGGGTGCCGAAGGTCTTGGAGACGACGACGAACAGGGTGGTCGCCGGGTCGAGGTCGTGCGTCTTCTCGTACAGGTCGGTGGGGTCGATGTTCGAGATGAACCGGCATTCGATCTCGGCCGCCTTGTACGCCTTCAGCGCCTCGTAGGCCATCACCGGGCCCAGGTCGGAACCGCCGATGCCGATGTTCACGACCGTCCGGATGCGCTGACCGGTGTGGCCGGTCCACTCCCCCGAGCGCACCTTGTCGCTGAACGCGCCCATGCGGTCGAGCACCTCGTGCACCTCGGCCACCACATCCTGCCCATCGACCACGAGCTTGGCCGTACGGGGAAGACGCAGCGCCGTGTGCAGCACGGCCCTGTCCTCGGTGACGTTGATGTGCTCGCCGGCGAACATCGCCGCGATCCGCTCGGTCAGCTTCGCCTTGCCGGCGAGCGCCAGCAGCGCCGACACCACCTCGTCGGTGACCAGGTTCTTGCTGTAGTCGACGGTCAGGTCGGCCACCGTGGCGGTGAAGCGCTCGGCGCGCTTCGAGTCGCTGCCGAACAGGTCGCGCAGGTGCACCGCCGAGAACTTCTCGGCCTGGCCCTGCAGCGCCTGCCATTCGGCGCTGTCGGAAACGTGTTCGCTCATTGACCTTGTCTCTCGCTCGAAACCCGGACTCTCATCCTCATCCTGGCACGAATCGCAGCGCGGCGACGGCGACGCAGTGGAGATCACTACCTCATAGACGGCACACAGACCGGCCACAGAGCCGCCACGGCCCCGCCGCCGACCGTGGACGCCATGACGACCTTGATGGAACGACCAGCGGCGGCCGCGCCCCGGCACGAGGCCCCGGCCCCTCGCAGACCGCGCCGGTGGCCTGTCCTGGTGCTGCTCGCGGCGACCGCCGTCCTCTATCTGTGGGACCTGAGCGCCTCCGGATACGGCAACAGCTTCTACGCCGCGGCCGCGCAGGCCGGATCGCAGAGCTGGAAGGCGTGGCTGTTCGGCTCGCTCGACGCGGGCAACGCCATCACGGTCGACAAACCACCCGCTGCGATGTGGGTCATGGGCCTGTCCGCCCGGATCTTCGGCGTGAACAGCTGGTCCATCCTGGCCCCGCAGGCCCTGATGGGCGTGGCCAGCGTCTGGTTCCTGTACGCGGCGGTGAAGCGCTGGTTCGGTACGGCGGCCGGCCTGACCGCGGGGGCGGCGCTGGCGCTGACCCCGGTCGCGGTGCTGATGTTCCGCTACGACAACCCGGACGCCCTGCTCGTGCTGCTGATGACGGCCGGCGCCTACACGACGGTCCGGGCGGTCGAGAAGGCGTCCTGGAAGTGGCTGGCGCTGACCGGCGTGCTGCTGGGCTTCGGCTTCCTGACCAAGATGATGCAGGCGTTCCTGGTGCTGCCGGCGTTCGCGCTGGTCTATCTGGTGGCGGCGCCGACGGGGCTGGGCAAGCGGATCCGGGACCTGCTGGTGGCCGGCCTCGCCCTGATCGTCTCGGCCGGCTGGTACGTGCTGCTGGTCGAACTGTGGCCGGCGTCGTCCCGCCCGTACATCGCGGGGTCGACGAACAACTCGCTGTGGGAGCTGGCGCTCGGCTACAACGGCCTGGGCCGCATCCTGGGTGGCTCCGGCAACGGAGGGGGTGGCGGTGGCGGCCAGAACACGTCGTTCGGCGGCGCCACCGGCATCGGCCGCCTCTTCGGCTCCTCGATGGGCCTGGAGATCTCGTGGCTGCTCCCGGCGGCGCTGATCGCGCTGGTCACGGTGCTGGCGGCGACGTGGACGGCGCCGCGCACCGACCGGGCCCGCGCGGCGATGATCCTGTGGGGCGGCTGGGTTCTGGTCACCGGCCTGACGTTCTCGTACATGAGCGGCACGATCCACCCGTACTACACGGTGGCGCTGGCTCCGGGCGTCGCGGCGCTGGTGGGCGCCGGCGGGCGAGTGCTGTGGCTCTACCGGACCCGGGTGTGGGGCCGAGTGATGCTGGCGGCGATGGTCCTGGCCACGGCGGTGTGGGGCTGGGTGCTGCTGGGCCGGGCCGACTGGCTGCCGATTCTGCGCTGGGCGTCGCTGGGACTGGGCGCGGTGTTCGCCGTGGCGCTGCTGGTGCCGGCGTCACGGCTGCGCCGCTGGGGGGTGGTCGCCCTGGTGGCGGCGATCCTCTCGGCCGGCGCGGGAGGCGCCGCCTACGCGGCGGCGACGGCCACGGTGGCTCACACGGGTTCGATCCCCACGTCGGGCCCGTCGTCCGCCGCCGGCGGCATGGGCGGTGGCGGTTTCGGTGGCGGTACGCGGGGTGGCGCCTTCACTCCCAACGGCACCCCACCCGGCTCGTCCTCTTCGTCCAGCTCGTCATCCACTGGCTCGCCGGCCGGACCCTCGTCGGCCGGCGGCGAGGCGACCGGCGACGGGGCGACCGGCGACGGGGCGACCGGCGACGGGGCGACCGGCGGCGAGGCGACCGGCGGCGAGGCGACCGGCGGCGAGGCGACCGGCGGCGAGGCGGCCAGCGACGGCGCCACCGCGGGCGGCGGGCCCGGTGGTGGCGGCACGAGCAGCAACTCGGAGCTGAACGCCCTCCTCGAGGCCGGCACCACGAAGTGGA
The DNA here is from genome assembly GCF_043197815.1 of Actinoplanes sp. NPDC048988. Classification (NCBI taxonomy): domain Bacteria; kingdom Bacillati; phylum Actinomycetota; class Actinomycetes; order Micromonosporales; family Micromonosporaceae; genus Actinoplanes; species Actinoplanes sp. NPDC048988. The sequence goes on from NZ_JBICTW010000013.1 coordinate 205,662, forward strand.
GCGCCGCCGTCAGCGGCGCCACCTCCGCCGCCGATCTCGAACTGGCCACCGGCACCTCGGTGATCGCCCTGGGCGGCTGGAACGGCGGCGACGCCTCACCGACCTTGGAGCAGTTCGAGGCCTATGTGGCGGCCGGCCAGATCCACTACTACATCTCCGGCGGCGGCATGGGCGGAGGCGGCATGGGCGGCACCACCACGGAGGCCGGCAAGATCGCTGCCTGGGTGGCCGAGCATTACACCGCCACCACGGTCGGCAACACCACCGTCTACGACCTGACTCAGACCGCCACCAACTGATCCTCCGGACCGGCCGAATGCAGTACAGGAGCCCCGCGTCCCGCCGGACGCGGGGCTCCGCCGGCCCACGGCTTCGGGTGGCCAGGGTGACCAGAGTCTTCAGCCCGGATGCCGGCGCTACGGCCCGGTGTCGCACTCAGTCCGCTTCGCCGGGCCCGGAAGGGCGCCGATGCGGTGGGGTGGCCGACGACGCGTACAACTTCCTAGGAGGCTAGTTCGAAAGGGCAAGCGAGAAACTTCAGGGCTTCCGAGGCCGGCAGCGGGCGGGAAAGCAGATATCCCTGGGCGTAGTCGCAGCCCATGTCGCGCAGGATGCTCAGCTCCTCGGTGTCGGTGAGCAGGACACTCTCGGTCATCTCCAAGGTGAGCAGGTGCGGCGGCATGCCGGTTTCGGCCAGAACCTCGGCGACCGTGCCGGCCAGGTCTCCCGTCTCGAACTGGCGGACCGAGACGTTCACCGCCATGTGCACGCCGCCCCAGGCCACCGCCTGTCGGCATGCCGTGGCCATGACCCAGCGGCCCAGCGGCCCGATCAGGCCGGTCGACTCGGCGACGCCGATGAAGTCGAGCGGCGGAACCAGGCCGCGCACCGGATGCTGCCAGCGGACCAGCGCCTCGAAACCCACTACCTCGCCGGTACGCAGGTCGACCGGCGGCTGGTAGTGCAGGACCAGTTCGTCGCGGTCGAGAGCATGGCGCAGGTCGTCGGCGAGCGACACCCGCCGCATCAGCGCGTCGTGCATGCTCGGGTGGTACGCCGTCCATCTGCCGCCGCCGGCCTCCTTCGACCGGTACATGGCTAGGTCGGCGTTGCGCTGCAACTGTTCGATGTCGCTCGCGTCCACAGAGGACGCGATGCCGATGCCCGCGCCCGCGCGGACCTCGCGCCCGTCGATCACGAACGGGGCTTCGAGCTCGCCGAGGACGCGGTCGGCGACGTCCACCGGCGAGCCGGTCGGCACGATCACCGCGAACTCGTCGCCGCCGAGGCGGGCGACCAGATGCGGCTCGGCGGCGCGCAGCCGCCGCGCCACCTGCACGAGCAGCTGGTCGCCGGCGGCGTGTCCGAGACTGTCGTTGATCTCCTTGAAGCCGTCCAGGTCGAGGAAGAGGATCGCCACCTCGCCCTCGGCGACGGCCGCGGCCAGCCGCTCGCGGAACAGGCTGCGGTTGGCCAGGCCGGTCAGCGCGTCGTGACCGGCGTCGTGGCGCAGACGCTCCTGGAGGCCGCTGGCCTCACTGATGTCACGGGTGTTCAGGACCAGACCTTTGATGTACGGGTCGTCGAGCAGATTCGTGATGGTCATCTCGGCTCGGCGCTCGACCCCGTCGGCATGGCGGATCATCACCTCGAACGTGGTCGTCGCGCCCCGCATCACCTCGGCGATCTTCTCCGCGACCAGCGGGCCGGTGACGTCGGTCAGCCGGACGCCGACCGAGTCACCGACGCGGTATCCGAAGATCCGCTCGATCGACGAGCTCGGGAAGCGGACCGTCGCGTCGGCGTCGAGCCACGATCAACAGGATCGAGAAGAAACGGCACCAGGGCGAGCGCGCACAGCGCCACCGTGCCCAGGATCACGTCGGCCACCGGATGGCTGATCGCGTACGGATGACCGGCCGCGAGCGCCGGCTGGATGACCAGGTTCCAGCAGATCACGAACAGGGACGTCGTGATGAGCAGCGCGTCGACGAAGCCGAGGGCCACCCGGATCCGCATGCCCGCATGATCGGGATCCGGGCGGGGCAGTTGAGACAAACGCGGCGGCTCCCTGGGGAGAGCCGCCGCGCGAAGATTACTTCTTCTTCTTTTTCTTGTCTTTCTTGTCCTTCTTGTCCTTCTTGGACTTCTTCGCCATGGCGGACCCCCTTTCCAGCATTCCCACGTCAGTGGTTAACGGTACGGAAAGGGAGCACTACGGGAAGTCAAACGAGTGTGAACAATGGGTGTCACAGGACACCTGGGATTCGGTTGACCTCGCCCACCACGCCTGTATCAGCCCAGCTTGACCTGGAAGACCGGGTCGGCGGCGAGCTTCTTGAACGCGGCGAGCGCCGGGGCGGTGCTGTTGATGCTGATGTCGCGGTCGCCCTCGTCGTCCCTGGCGGTGTCGAAGTACACGATCGCCTTGATGGCCGGCCGCTTGGCCAGCTCGGGCAGGACGCTCTGGTAGACCGGCGCCTTGTCGGCGGTCTTGCCCACGCGGTGGTAGGCGCCCCACTCGGCGACCATGAGCGGCTTGGCGGCGTGCTTGGTGGTGGCCCACTCGTAGAAGCCGAGGCCACCGCCGGTCGGCGCGCGGTCGAGCAGGTCGTTGAACTTGCCGTAGTGGTAGTAGCCCTTCTCGGCGCTCACGTACGAGTCGAGACCCATCCAGTCGACGACGTCGTCACCGGGGTACAGGTCCTTCCACCAGCTCTGCGCCATCCACTTCTCGTTGCCCATGTACGCCATCACGTTGATCACGTTGGTGGCGCCCTTGGCCCGCAGCCGCTCGATGGTGTGGCGGTACATCGCGGCGAAGTCCTTCGCCTCGAAGCCCGAGCCGGCCCGGGCCACGACGTCGTTCTCCGGCTCGTGGTTGATGGCGAGGAAGAACTTCTTGCCGTACGCCTTGGCGCGCGCGGCGAAAGCGTCGATGCGCTTGTCCTGCTCGCCCCTGGCGACCTTGGCCCAGTTCGAGCCGTACGCGATCTTCCAGTTGGTCAGGAGCACGCGCGGGTTCGCGGCGTCCGCGGTCATCGCGATCTCGGCCTTGGTCGGGAAGAGCTCGTCGCCCTTGTGGTACGTGTGGAAGATGGTCGAGGTGCGGCCGCTGAGCTTCTCCCAGTCCTTGAGGGCCTGGTCGCGCGGGGCGTCGGTGAAGCCGCCGGCCGCCGCGCCCCAGAGGACACCGCAGGTGGGGACGAGCTTGTCACCCGTCGTGCAGTCCTTTCCGGCCGCCGGCACTGGCGGCGACGTGTCGCCTTCCGTGGTCACCTCGAGGACCGGGGCGCCGGTCTTGGCCTCGGCCGAGTTGAAGCGCATGGCCGACGACGCCGAGGTCAGGGCGAACGCGTACGTGCCCGGGCCCGTGATCGACTTGCCCAGGTCGACGGAGAAGGTGCCGCTCGGGGTGGCGGTGCCGACGACGGCGCCGAGCGTGGGCGCGGTGGCGCCGGTCAGCTTGCCCTCGGTCCAGGCGGTGCTGGTCACCTTGCGGACGCTGAGCTGGCCGGCGAACTTCGCCTGCGCGGTCAGGGTCAGGCGGGCCGACGCGACGTTCGTGCCGGCCGGAACCGCGAACTTGAGGAAGGAGGTCTTGGTCTCCTTGCCGATCACGCCGGCGACCAGCTTGTCCTCGGCGCCGAAGACGGTGCCGGTGCGGACCGTGGAGACGTAGGTGTCGTCACCGGCGGCGAGCTTGATCGTCGCGCTGGTGCCGGCGACGGCCGTGGTGCCGGTCAGGGCGGTGGCGCCCGCACCAGCGAGCACGGCGGTCAGGACCGAATACCTCTGCAGCTTCGAACGACGCAACTTGACGAACTCCCCCGCTGTGTCCGGCACCTTCGTGGCCGGGCATGGGAAAGAGATTCCAGGCCGCCCGGTGCGCGCCCGGTGCCCCGGACGGTGCGGTCAGGTTGCGGAGGCGGTTTTCCTCAACTTGCGCTTCTCGGCCTCGCTCAGGTAGCCAGACAGGATGATGCCGATCATCGACGGGCACAACGACCTGCCCATGCAGTTGCGCGGACGCTACGGATACGCGGTCGACGGGCTCGACGAGCCGCGGCCGGAGTTGCAGACGGACCTCCCCCGTCTGCGGGCCGGCGGGGTGGGCGGGCAGTTCTGGTCGGTGTACGTGCCCGGCGACCTGAGCGAGCCCGAGGCGGTCGTGGCGACCATGGAGCAGGTCGACGCGGTCTACCGGATGGTGGCGGCGTATCCGGACGACTTCGCCATCGCCTACAGCGCGGACGACGTCACCCGCGCCATCGAGGCCGGAAAAATCGCGTCGCTGATCGGCATCGAGGGCGGCCACAGCCTGGCGTCGTCGCTGGGCGTTCTGCGGTCGTTCGCCCGCTTGGGCGTACGGTACGTGACTCTCACCCACAACGAGAACCTGTCCTGGGCCGACGCGGCGGTGCGGGAACCCCAGGTGGGCGGCCTGAACGACGAGGGCCGAGCGGTGGTCCGCGAGATGCAGCGCATCGGCGTGCTGGTCGACCTGTCCCACGTCGCCCCGGTGACGATGCACGCGGCCCTGGACACGGCGTTCGCCCCAGTGATCTTCAGCCATTCCGGCGTACGGGCCCTGCACGATCACCCGCGCAACGTCCCCGACGACGTCCTGACCCGCCTGCGCGACAACGGCGGCGTCATCCAGCTCACGTTCGTGGCCCCGTTCGTCTCGGCCGAGGCCCGCGCCTGGTCGGCCGCCGCCGACGAGGAACTGGCCCGACTGGGCCTGCCGGTGGCGGGCTGGCCCCGGGCGCCCCGCCCCGGCGAGGAGCCGTCGGCGGTCCAGGACTGGCCCGGCCCCGACCCGATGGAGCACCCGTCGTTCACCCCGTGGCTGTCGGCCAATCCCCGCCCGCCGGTACCCGCCACGCTGGTGGCCGACCACGTGGAGCACGCCCGCGACGTGGCCGGCGTCGACCACGTGGGCCTGGGCGGCGACTTCGACGGCACCACGGAACTCCCCGACGACCTGCGCGACGTCTCCGGCTACCCGCGCCTGCTGGCCGAACTGTCCAGCCGTGGCTGGTCAGGCCCGGAACTGGACAAACTCACGGGCGGCAACATCCTCCGTGTCCTGCGCGAATCAGAGCGCCTGGCCCAGGAGCCTCTCTGGCCCTTGTCGCCGGCCCGCTGACGGCATCCCGGTGGCGCCCCCAGTGCAAGTGGGGCGCCACCGCCCTTTCCGCTACTGCTCTTTACGCCCGCAGCCCTTCACGCCCGCAGCCCCTCACGCCCGCAGCCCTTCACGCCCGCAGCCCCTCACGCCCGCAGCCCCTCACGCCGCTGGCTTTTGCGCCGCTGGCCTTCACGCCGCCGCGTCGGCCGGCGGAATCGGGCGCAGCCGGGCCGGGGCCGGCACGAAGTAGTCGCTCTTCTTGGGCTGCTCAACGGCGGCCTCCCGCCCACGCTGCCGCGGAACGGGCATCATGCGCGGAATGTGCTTCGCGCAGTGGATGTAGGCCTCCTGAACCCGGGCCACGACCCACACCTGCGCCCGAAGCCCCGGCGGCACATCATCCTGCACACCGGGGTCCTCGACGATCTCAGCCGTGCCGTTGACGTGCAGCCCGATCGAGTCCTGAAAGTCGACGAAGAGAAGCCCGACGTGCCCGTTCTCGGTGATGTTGCCCAGACTCGCCATGACCCCGTTGCCCCGATACTCGGGCCAGCTGAGGTGCTCCTCGTCCAGCACCCGCACGAACCCGGCCGGCCCGGCCCGGAAGGTGCTGTCACATTCCCCACCGGCATCAGCAGTCGCCAGGAACATCATCTCCTGCCGCCCGATGAACTGCCGCATCCTGTCATTGAGGCGGTGCAGGGTCTGCCGCTCCGCAAAGGCGTCCGCCCGCTCCCGAGTACCGAGCGTGTCCTGCAGCCGCCGCTCACCGTGGTTCATGATGGCCCTCCAGCTCCCGGATCCTTCCCGCTGCGCGACAGTTTCACATCGTGCGCACGAGATCGCACTGAGTCACATGCACCACCCGGCATACAAAGCTCCACCCCGAATCAACACCGTTGACGCAGCCCAGCCTCCCCTTCCCCACGAACCCCACCACCAGCACTTGTCACTCGATCGGGTGACATGAGAGAACACTTCACGCAGCCACTTCACGCTGTCCACTGGCCGCATCGCGAGCCCCGCCGCCACAGACGGCCGAGCAACCGCCGCGCCACCCCCTGCCCACCCGCTTCGGACACAGCGGGCCCGCCGCCCCCGCACACCCGTTCCGGACGCCGGCGGCCCGCTGCGCTCCCGCCCACCCGCTTCGGACACGGCCGGCCACCTGCGCCCCGCCACCCGCTTCGGACACGGCCGACCCGCCGCGCCCCCGCCTCAGACGCAGCCGGCCCGCTGCGCTCCCACCCACCCGCTTCGTCCACAGCAGGCCCGCTGCGACTGCCGTCGGGCACAGGCGCACTCGGCGCATGCGCGGTCCGCTTCGCCTCGCCCAGCGCGGTCGCGGCGCCCGTTCTCCGGCTTGCCGGGCTCAGACGAGGCCGGCGTCGTGAACCAGGAGGGCGACCTGGACGCGGTTGTTCAGCTCCAGCTTGATCAGGAGGCGGGACACGTGCGCCTTCACGGTGGCGATCGACATGTACAGGTCGGAGGAGATCTCCGCGTTCGACCGCCCCTGCCCGAGCGCGAGAGCGACCTCCCGCTCCCGCTCGCTGAGCCGGTCGAGCCGTTCGGCGGCACGGACCTGCGACGGTTGCGCCGGCGCCGCCACATGCGCGATCAGCTGCCGCGTCACTGTGGGTGACAGCATCGCCTCACCCTGCGCCACCCGCCGAACCGCCCGCAGGATCTCCACCGGCGGCGTGTCCTTGAGCAGAAACCCGCTGGCCCCGGCCCGCAAGGCCCGCAACACGTACTCGTCCGCGTCGAACGTCGTCAACACGATCACTTCGGGCGCCCCGCTCCGCGCCCGCAGCGTCTCGGTCGCCGCGAGCCCGTCGACTTTCGGCATCCGGATGTCCATCAGCACCACATCGGGCCGGTGCGCCGCCACGGCCCCCGGCACTTCGGCACCGTCCGAGGCCTCGCCCACCACTGCCACGTCGGCGGCCGCCGACAGGATCATCGTCAGCCCAGCCCGAACAAGCGCGTCGTCGTCGACGACCAGCACCCGGATCGCCTCCCCCGCCGGCCCGGCGTTGTCACTCACCGACGCACTCCTCGGATCGGGCCGCGGGCGGAGCTCACGAGGGCCACGGAAGCCACGCGGTGAGCGCGAACTGGTTGTCGGGGGTGCGCCCATGTTTCAGGCGACCACCGGCCAGGGTGGCCCGCTCGGTGAGGCCGATCAGCCCCGTCCCTGTGCCGGGGATGGCGACCGACGGGTTCAGCAGGGGCCAGGGATTGCGGATGTTGATGGTCAGGCCATCGCCCGCGGCGCCGTCGACAGCGACTTCCACCGTCGTGCCGGGCGCGTGCTTGCGAGCGTTCGTGAGGCCTTCCTGCACGATCCGGTACGCCGTCCGGCCCGTACCGTCCGGCACGGTGGCGGGCTCGATCCGTACATCCAAGCGGACCTTGACTCCCGCCGAGCGCGACTCGTCGGCCAGGGCGGGCAGCGCGCCGAGCGTGGGCTGGGGCGGCTCGGGCGCGCCCTCGTGCCCTTCGGCCCGCAGCACGCCGATCACCTCGCGGAGGTCCTGCAACGCCTGGTGGGCGCTGGCCCGGATGACGCCGGCGGCGGTCGCCACGTCATGCGGCGCCGCGTCGGGCTTGATCTCGAGCGCGCCCGCGTGCAGGCTCAGCAGCGAGATGCGGTGGGCGAGCACGTCGTGCATCTCGCGGGCGATCCGGTTGCGCTCGAGCGAGCGCGCCTGGGCCACCCGCAGCTGCTGCTCCGACTCGGCGCGCTCCGCGCGGTCGCGCAGCGACAGCACCAGCTGGCGTCGGGAGCGGACCACCATGCCCCAGAGGCAGACGATCACGATGATGACCGCACCCCATGCCGTCGACTCCCAGTAGGGGTCCTTGCCCTCGGGCCGCAGCACGGGGAAGGCGGCGTTGGTCAGCACCGCCGCGCCGGCGAACACCGCCATGACCACGAACCGGCGATGCACCGCCACGGTGAACAGCACGATCAGGCAGGTGATGGCCGCGGCCACCGAGAACAGTGAGACCAGCATGGCGAACGTGGCCAGCGGAATCAGCCAGCGGCCACGCCGCCACCACAGGCCGAGCCCCGCGATGGTGCCGGCCGCGAAGTCGAGCCAGATCATCCAGATCGTCGCCCCGTCCCATTCCGGCACCACGCTCGGGTCGGTCTGCAACAGGTCGATCGTGACGAGCAGCGTGAAACCGTAACCAAGCGTGAAGCAGAGCAGATCGATCACCCAGTCGCGGGTGGATCGGCGCGTCGGGACGGCCGACTCCAGCCCGGCCGGTAACAGCCACTGATACTCAGGCTTCAGCATTCCCACGAAGGCGACTTTACGAGCCGGTGCGCGTCGGCCGATACCTACCAAAGTAGGTGTTCGGCCCCTACCAAGGTTTCTTGCCGGCGACCTCCGGCCGACGCGCCGGCCCGGCCGGCACCGCCACGCTGGAAGCATGATCACGGTCGAACATCTCACCAAGAGGTACGGCAACCATCCCGCCGTCGACGATGTGTCGTTCTCCTGCGAGCCGGGCACGGTAACCGGTTTCCTCGGGCCGAACGGCGCCGGCAAGTCGACCACCATGCGCATGATCTGCGGCCTCACCCCGCCGTCGTCCGGAACGGCTACCGTGAGCGGGCTCCCGTACCGGCGGCTCGGCAACCCCGGCCGCCACGTCGGGGTCCTGCTCGACGCCTCCGCCCAGCATGCCGGGCGGACCGGCCGCGAGGTCCTCAGCCTGGCCGCGCTCACCATGGGCGTCGACACCCGCGAGGTGCCCCGCGCGCTGGACCGGGTGGGGCTCAACGCGACGGCCGCCAAGCGCCGGGTACGGGCGTACTCGCTCGGCATGCGGCAGCGGCTCGGACTGGCCTTGGCCCTGCTGGGCGACCCGGCGGTGCTGATTCTGGACGAGCCGGCGAACGGCCTCGACCCGGAAGGCATCTTCTGGATGCGTGGCCTGCTGCGGGAGTTCGCCGACCGGGGCGGCACGGTACTGCTCTCCTCCCATCTGCTCCGCGAGGTCGAGGCGGTCGCCGACCACCTGGTCGTGATCGGCGGCGGCCGCATCGTCGCCCAGGGCGACAAGGCGGAGCTGCTCGCCGCCTCCGGCACCCTGGTCCGGGCGCTCGACCCGGCCGGGCTCGACCTGGTGCTCAAGCGCGCCGGTCTGGCCGGGACGAAGACGACCGACGGGGGCGTCGTCGTCCAGGCCGGCGCCGAGGCGATCGGGCGGGCCGCGGCCGACGCCGGACTGGTACTGATCGAGCTCCGCCCGGCCGGTAGCGGCGGGCTGGAGCAGATGTTCCTCACCCTGACCGCCGGTGATTCCGTGAAGGAGGCTGTCCGATGACCGCCGTGCTCGAGACCCCGCCGCAGATCGAGCGGGCCGGCACCCGTCCGGTGCCGATCGGCCGGCTCACCGTGATCGAGTTGCGGAAGCTGGCCGACACCCGGGCCGGGCTGTGGCTGCTCATCGTGATCGCCTTCGCCACGGCCGCCACCTCGGCGATCATGATCGGCTGGGCGCCCGACGAGGAGCAGACGTTCCAGGAGTTCTTCCAGTTCGGCCTGCTGCCCTCGTCCGTGCTCCTGCCGGTGCTGGGCATCCTGTCCATGACCGGCGAGTGGTCGCAGCGCACCGCGCTGACCACGTTCACCCTGGTGCCGGCGCGCGGCCGGGTCATCGGGGCCAAGCTGATCGCCGGGGTGCTGATCGCCGTCGCGTCGACCGCGGCGGCGCTGGCGCTGAGCGCCGTGGCCAACCTGCTGGGGGCGGCCCTCGGCGGCGACGGCTCCTGGACCATCGACGGCTCGGTGATCTGGCAAGGCGTCGCCTTGCAGGTGATCTTCGTTCTGATGGGCATCGGTTTCGGTGCCCTGCTGCTGAACACGCCGCTGGCGATCGTCGCCTTCTTCGCCGTGCCGATGGTCTGGAGCATCCTCGGCGGGACGATCAAGGCCCTGCGGACCGCGGCCGAGTGGATCGACATCAACACCACGACGACGGCCATGTCGGAGCCGGGCATGACCTCGGGCGAGTGGGCCCGGGTCGGTGTCTCCGCCGCGGTGTGGGTGGTGCTGCCGCTCGCTCTCGGCGTGTGGCGCGTCCTGCGCCGCGAGGTCTCGTAGTTTGCCGGCGGCTGGGCGGGGGTACCGTGGCGCATGCCCATCGGTGCCCAGCCGCCCGGCCGTCGCGGCACGGTCGATCAGCCCTACAGCGCGCTGAACCTGCGGCTCGTCCTCGCCGCGTTCGGTTTCGTCGTGTGCACGGTGCTGGCGATCCTGCTGTTCCGCTCGGGCTGGACGGTTCCGGGCTGGCTGCTGCTCGCCTGGGCCGTCGTGGCGGTGGTCGACATGGTCGTCGTCCAGCTGCGTCGGCGGGCTCGCCGCCGCGCCGAGGGCGATCGCGACCACTCGGTGTTCGAATAGCCGCATGTTGCCGGTCCGCCCGGCACGTGACGGGTAGCGTCCCCGTTCATGGACCGCGTCCGCTTCGCAGCCTTTGCGGCGATCGCCCTTCTCATCCCCCTGGCCGTCGCACCCAGTCCCGCGATGGCCGATCGGGACCAGGCCGGCGCGGCCGCGGACACCCGCGAGCTCGACCGCACCCAGTTCACCTTCGACGGGCGGGTGCTGCCGAAGGAACCCCGATATCGGCCGCACGTGCGGTCCCGGGCGGCGGCCGAGCCGAAGCCGACACCACCGGTGGGCACCGCGCGGAACTGGCTGGGACTCGACGACACGAGCGGCCAGTTCTACGGCAAGAAGTACACGCTGCGGGCGGTCGGCCGGCACATCGAGGTGTGGGTGGCCGAGGACCTCGCCTTCCCGGCGACGGACTGCCGCAAGAACTCGGTGGAGGTCACCGACGCGCAGGTGGCCGATCTGATCGACGAGTTCGACCGGAAGATCTACCCCTTGGAGACCGCGGTCTTCAGCACGCCACCCAGCCGCGACGGCACGAAAGCCACGGCGGCCGGCGATTTCACCGGTGACGGCGACAAGACGGTCACCCTGGTCGACAACGTCCGCGACGCCAACTTCTTCACTTTCCCCAAGGCGGTCACCTACACCGCCGGATTCTTCTCGTCGCAGCTCAACGAGCTGTTCGATCGCAACGTCATGACCATCGACGCGTACGACTGGAAGCACCGCCTCGGCGCCGACCCGGCGCACGATCCGGCCGGTGACCTGTGCACGAGCCGGCCCGCCCGGCCGCGGATGTACGAGTCGACGTTCGCCCACGAGTGGCAGCACCTGCTCGAGTATTACGCCGACCCGCGGGAGGCCAAGTGGCTCAACGAGGGGCTGGCCGATTTCGCGCAGACCCTCGTCGGTTACGTGGACGCCCGCTCCAAGGTCGACGAGCCCGGCAACGACACGCACATCATGTGTTTCCAGGGGTTCGGCCCCGTCAAGACGAAGTACAACGCGAACCCGCGCGACTGCGGCGGCCCGCAGAACTCGCCGAATCTGTGGGATGAGGGCACGCCCAGCGAGGTGCTGGCCGATTACGGCCTCGTCTATCAGCTCATGCTGTATCTGCGGGACCGGTTCGGCCTGCGGACGATCTCGCTGCTGCACCGCGACGGGATGCGCCAGGGCCTGGCCGCGATCCAGGCGGCGCTGCCGACCGGTGTGCCGCTGTACGACGTGTTGCACGACTTTCAGACGATGACGCTGGTCGACCGGATCGCCGGCGAGCCCGGCGGCACGGTGATCGGGACGGAGGCCGGGAAGGTCACGGCCAAAAGCTTGCGATCGACGGTCAACCTCGGCAACAAGGCCCTGTACGCCGAGCCCGGAGCGGCACCCAACGGCGCCGATTACGTGCCGTTGCCGACACCCGTCCGGTCGCTCAGCTTCGCCGGGGCCACGCACCTGCCACCGCTGCCGACCGGCTGGCGGGTGGCCGAGAAGACGCTTTTCTCCGGCAACACCGACGACCTCGACTCGCACGCCGTCCGGGCCGTCACTGTCCCGGCCGGCAAGCCCGCGCTGACGCTCGAGACCTCCTACGCGCTGGAGGACCGATACGACTACGGCTATGTGACAGTGTCGACCGACGGCGGGCGTACCTACATGGCGCTGCGCGGCGACCGCACCAGTGTCGGGCCGCTGGGTTTCGGGATCACCGGAACCAGCAACGGTGTCGTCTCCGCGCGGTACGACCTCACCTCGTACGCGGGAAAGAACGTCCTTTTGGGTCTGCGGTTCGTGACTGACGCCGGCGGTAGCCGGGGCGGATGGCGGATCGGCACGATCACGCTGGACGGGCAGACGCTCAGCGATGGCTCCACGCTGGACGGATGGACCTCGCCCACGTCGATCAGGCCCGTCGCGGTGCACAACTGGCACGTGCGGCTCGTCGGGCTCGGCGAGGACCGGGTGGAGATCGTGACGCTGGACGAGTTCGCCCGGCTCGCCTCCTATCCCCAAGTGGTGGCGATCGTGTCCTACGACGAGCCGACCGAGAAGATCAAGCAGTACGCGCCATACCGCCTGACGGTCAACGGCGTGCTTCAGCCAGGCGGCAGCAAGCCGTAGATGAGCGCGGTCGAGCCGGAACCGGCCTTGTTGATCTGGCCGCCGCAGAGGACGTAGGCGCCCGTCGGCGGGAGCGCGGCCAGGTTGGCCAGGCACTCCAGGCTGATCCGATGACGCTGATAGACCAACCGGGACACCGCCAGACCGGTGTCCCGGCCCGGGTCGGGGCCGAAGGTGTCGGTCCCCGTGCCACCCCTGCGGCCGAGCCGGCCCGTGTCGATCAGCCAGCGCACCGTCTCGAGGGCGAAGCCCGGCTGGTGGAGCACTCCTCCGGCATCCGCGTTGAGGAAGGCCTCCGTGCCCCAGCGCTGGTCCCACCCGGTCCAAATGATCACCATCGACTCGTCCGGGATGCGGCCGTGCCGCCGCTCCCACTCCTCGACGTCGGCGATCGTCACCTCGTAGTCCGCGTCGCGCGCGCACTGCTCCCGCACGTCGATCCGCACCGCCGGCAGGCATAGGTCCTCCAGGTCGAGCTCGTCGGCCAGCGGCTGGCCGGAACTGAAATGGCCGGGCGCACCCCAGTGGGTGCCGGTGTGCTCGCCCTCGTGGACGAGGCGCAGGTAGAACCCCTCCTGTCCGATGGTGGCCACCGTCTCGAGCTCGAAAGCCGGGTCGCCGGGATAGACGACGGTGGTGTCGGGGTCGTTGAGGTGGGACAGGCTGATCAGGCGGGGCGGCGCCCAACTGCCGGCGGATCGGGTCATGCACACACATTGACACTGTCACGATGACAGTGTCAAACTCGTTGGCATGTGGACGATCGACGAGCTGGTGGAACGGGTACGCGAAGCCCTCGCGGCCGAATACCCCGGTGCGCCCAATGCCCGCGTCCGCGACGTGCCCGACCGGCGGGCGATCCGGTGGTATACGACCATCGGCCTGGTCGACAAGCCGTCGGGCATGCGGGGGCGCACCGCCCTCTACGGTCCTCGGCACCTGCAACAGCTGGTGACCATCAAGCGCCGCCAGGCACTGGGCCAGAGCCTCGCGCAGATTCAGGCCGAGTTCGCCTGGATCTCCCCGGAGGCCCTGCGCGTCGCCGCTCAGATCCCGGAGCATCTGCTCGGTGACAGTGACGGTGAGGGTGGCGACGGCCCACCGCCCGACGCCACCAAGACCCGCCCGCGTTTCTGGACAGACCCGCCCGGGCAGCAGGCCTTCCACAGACCGCCGCCAATCGTCGAAGAGGCGAGGGACCGCCCGGCGCGCCGGGCGACCGCCCAGCCCGTCTCCGGCGTCGCCCTCGAGGGCGGCGTCCTGCTCATCGTCCCCCGCCCCCTGACCGAGCGCGACCGCGACGACATCGCCGCGGCCGCCGCGCCACTGATCGATCTGCTCGCCGCACGTGGCCTTATTGATGGGAGTTCCGTATGACCTTCTCCGTCGCCCCGATGAGCCCCGGCGAGATCAGCCGCGTGCGGATCCTGCCCGACTCCGGCTTCGGCTGCCTGCGCACCGACCGCGGCGCCCTGCCACTCGACCGCCTCGACGTCCGCGCGCACATCAGCGGGCTGGGCGCCCGTACCGTCGTGGTCACCGAATTCGTCAACGTGCACGAGGTCGCGCTCGAGGCGACCTACGTCTTTCCGCTGCCCGACCGCGCGGCCGTGACCGGCATGACCATGACCGCCGACGAGCGCACGATCGAGGCGGAGCTGCAGGAGCGGGCGGCGGCTCGCGAGACGTACGACAAAGCCGTCGCCGCCGGTCAGCGCGCCTCCATCGCCGAGGAGGAACGGCCCGACGTCTTCACCATGCGGGTCGGGAACATCCTGCCCGGCGAGCGGGTGACGATCCGGCTGAGCCTCGTCGGCCCGCTGCCGTTCGAGGACGGCGCCGCCACGTTCCGCTTCCCGCTCGTGGTGGCCCCGCGCTACATCCCGGGCACCCCGCTGCCCGGCCCGTCGGCCGGTGACGGGCAGGCGCAGGACACCGATGCCGTGCCGGACGCCTCCCGCATCACTCCCCCGGTTCTGCTGCCCGGCTTCCCCAACCCCCTGCGGTTGTCAGTCGGCGTCGACATCGACCCCGCCGGCCTCACCCTGGGCCAGGTCACGTCAAGCCTGCACACCGTCGTCGACCAGGACGGCACGCTGAGCATCAAGCCCGGCGAACGGGCCGACCGCGACTTCATTCTGCGGCTGCCGTACGCGGGTGGCGGCGAGACCGCGATCGGCGTGCCCGACGAGAGGGCCGAGGAGCCCGGCGGCGTGTACCAGTTGGTGGTTCTACCGCCGGCCGAGGCCGCGCCCGCCCGCCCCAAGGACGTGGTGCTGCTCCTCGACCGTTCGGGGAGCATGGGCGGGTGGAAGATGGTGGCCGCGCGCCGCGCCGCCGCCCGCGTCGTCGACACACTGACCGGCGCCGACCGCTTCGCCGTGCTCACCTTCGACCACCAGGTCGACCGGCCCGACGACCTCGGCGAGGGCCTGGTCGAGGCGTCCGACCGCAACCGCTTCCGGGCCGTGGAACACCTCGCCCGGGCCGGCGCCCGCGGTGGCACCGAGTTGCTCAGCCCGCTGTCGCAGGGACTCGGGCTGCTCCGGGCCAGCGAGGACCGCGACCGTGTGCTCGTGCTGGTGACCGACGGCCAGGTCGGCAACGAGGACCAGATCGTCCACGACATCACGCCGCTGATCGGCACCACCCGCATCCACACGATCGGCATCGACCGCGCGGTCAACGCCGGATTCCTGGGCCGGCTGGCCGCCCTGGGCGCGGGCCGGGCCGAACTGGTGGAGAGCGAGGACCGGCTCGACGAGGCGATGGAGCACATCCATCGCCGGATCGGCTCGCCGGTCGTGTCCGGCCTGCGGGTCAGCGCCGAGGGACTGCGCCTGATCGACGACGAGCGCACCCCGGCCCGGCTGCCGGGAATCTACCCGGGAGTCCCCCTCGTGGTGAGCGGCCGCTACGCCGGCTCGGCCACCGGCGGGCGGTTCACGGTGACCGGCCGTACCCGCGACGACCGTGAGTTCAGCACGACGATCGCCCTGGAGGAACGGTCGGAAAGCGCGATCACGGCACAGTGGGCGCGGGCCCGGCTGCGCGACCTCGAAGACGCGTACGCGGCCGGCGATCGAAGCCTCGAGCAGCGCATCGTCGCCACCTCCTTGCGGTACGGCGTGTTGTGCCGGTTCACCGCGTTCGTCGCGGTGGACAGCCGGGTCGTCAACGAGGGCGGCCAGACCCGGCGGGTGACTCAGCCGGTCGAGCTTCCCCAGGGCTGGGAGGGGCCGGGCGACGTCGCGCCGGCGATGCTTCGCATGGCGGCGGCGTCGTTCGCTCCGCCGATGCCGCCGGGCGCGCCGGCGCCGGCCGGTCCCGCGTTGTTGAGCTTCGACGGCGCCGCTGAGACGTCGGCCGGTGCCGGCGCCGGGGCGGTGCTCGGCGGCGCGCCCGGCGGCCGGCGGACGGCTGCCGCCTCGGGCTTCGCCTCGCCGAGGGCGAGGGCGTCGTTCGCCAAGCTGGCCGGTACGGGCAGTTCGGCTCCGTCTGTCGACGAGATGCGCTCGCTGGCGGCGACTGAGGTCCAGCGCCTCCGCGACGCGGCCGGGCTTCCGGTCTGGGAGCGGCGTGATCTGCTCGACGACCTGGCCAGCCGGCTCGACGTTCTGGTCGGGTCGGCCGGCGACGAGACGTTCCGGCCGTTGGCCGACCTGGTGGCACTACTGCGAGGCGACACCGCGGTCGACGAGAAGTGGGAGGCCGCTCTCCAGACCTTGAGCGCTTTCGCCGGCGCCGCGGCCACGCCGCCGCCCGCTGACCCCGGTCCGGCTCCGACACGAAAGGCCTTCTGGAAACGCTGACTCCACGAAGGGTGCGAGTGTCGGGCGTGGAGGGTCACGAGGTAGGTTTTTGGCGATCTTGAGCGCCGCCGGGGAAGTGAGCGTGGTGACGGCTGTGCCTGTGTCGGCTTGTCGACGGAACGAGGGCGTTCGCTGTCCGGGCGGGCGCAACGGGTGGAAAGTCGGATGTTCGGCGGGCGGTGTGGGCTCGATCATCGCGGGTAGGTTGGTCGGTCGATCGTCTCTTGAGGGCTCGACGGCGGCGGGGGTTTCGTGACAGGCGACGACGTGGGTGACGAGCGGGATCCGCTGCTTGTCCGGCCGTTCGTGCTTCGCGACTCCGAAGCGCCGGACACCTCGGACACCTCAGTTGCGCCGGATGCTTCGGGCGCGCTGGGGGTTTCGGCGGGCAGCGGTGACCGCGGCGGGTCGGAGCAAACCTGGCCGGCGGCGGCGAAAGACGCTGAGGCTCGGCGGACTCGGGACGGCGCGGATGACGCCACGGCCGTGATCATTCTGCCCGGCGGACGGCGAGGACCGGGCGGGTTGCGAGGGCCGGGGAGGCTGAGAGGGCCGGGCGGCCGTCGTCGGCGGCTGGTCGTGGTGGCCGTGGCCGCCGTGGTGGTGTTGCTCGGGGCTGCGGCGGCGGGATACGCGGCGCTGCGGTCGGATGTGCGGCCGCAGGTGACAGGGCTCGCCGAGGGGCCGCTGCCGCCGGCTTCCGGGCCTGCGGCGACTGCTGGGTCGGCGCCGGCCGATGCGGGTCTGCCGTCGGCGGCGGGAAGCGGGCCGGGTGGCGGCACGCGGTCGACCGCGGGTGCCGGATCAGGGCCGGGGTCGGGGCCGACTACGGCGGCCGGGACGAAATCGGCGCCGGCCGCGTCGACGCCGCCGGCGAGCTCAGGGGCCAGTGGGGCGCCGGTCATCGCGTCCTCGCCGGCCTCGCCTGTGGCGACGACGACCACGGTGCCGGGTGGGACCGGTGCCACGCCGAGTGTGCCCGCCGGGATCGCGCCGGTGCCGCCGGCGGCTGAGCGGGTCGGTGTCGTCCGGGGGCAGAACGGGATGTGCCTCGACCTCAACGGTGGGGTGCCGTTCGACGGCAATCACGTGCAGGTGTTCGGGTGCAACCGGTCCTTCGCGCAGACGTGGACCTTCGCGTCCGACGGGACCCTGCGGGTGGCCGGCAAGTGCGCGCTGGTCGTGGGGGACGGCTCGATTCAGATCGTCGGCTGCGACGGGCGGACCACGGCCCAATGGCGGGTCTCCGGGCAGCTGGTGGTCAACGCCTCGAACAACGGGTGCCTGACCGATCCGTCCGGCGGGCGGTGGTCGGGGGCCCGCGTGCAGGTCGTGAACTGTGACGGTTCGGCGAAGCAACGCTGGTCACTTCCATAGCCGGGAACGAGGAGGTTTGTGCTTCTCTAACTTGTGAGTCTTTTGATCGCTGTGCTCGCCGCAGTGGCCTACGCGGGCGGATCCGTGCTCCAGGCGGCGGCCGCGCGCCGGCCGGGGACGGTGCTCGCCCTGGCGGCCTCACCGCTCTACCTGGCCGGGCTGGCCGGGGACGGCGGCGGGTGGCTGCTTTCGCTCTGGGCTCTGCGGGGCCTTCCGGTGTACGTGGTTCAGGCCGTTCTCGCCGGGTCGGTCGGGCTGACCGTGCTGCTGGCCGGAGTGGTCCTGCGAACGCGCCTGCGCCGGCGGGACTACGTGGCCGTCGGGGTGATGGTGGCCGCGCTCGCCGTCATCGGGCTGTCCAGCCGGGAACAGCCGGCCTCGACGCCGGCCCACGGGACGACAGTGGTGTTGACCGTGGGTGGGTTCGCCGTGGCGGTGATCGCGGGGGTGGCGGTGCTGCTCGCCGCCCGGACCGATCGGCGAGGGCTGCTCCTGGCGGGGCTGGCCGGGCTCGCGTACTCGGCTACCGCGCTGGCCGGGCGGGCTGTGTACGTTCGTACGCCCTGGGTCTCGACCTTGGCGGAGCCGCTGCTGTGGGTCGTCGTCTGCAGCGGGATCGCGGGGACCGCGGCCTATGCGGCCGCCCTGCGCCGGGGCGGCGTCGCGCCGGTCACCGCGCTGCTGTGGGCGGTCGAGGTGATCGTGCCGGCCGCCGTGGCGGTTCCGCTGCTGGGTGACGAGATCCGCCACGGCTGGGCCGTGCCTGCCGCGCTGGGCATCCTTGCCGTGGTCGGCGCCGCCGCTGTTCTGGCCAGCTCATCCGGGACCGCCGCCAGCGTGGACTCGTCCGGCACCGCCGGCGCGGCAGACGAAGCCGGCAGGGCGGACGGCGCGAACCCGGCAGAGCGAGCGAACACCGCCGACGCAGCCAGCGCTGCGGACGGGGGGAAACTCCGCAGTTGAGCGCGGCGCCGCGCGTGAAGGCGATACCGCGCGAGGAGCCGACCCCTACGCGAGAAGCCGCCCCCCTCACGTGAAGCCGACCCCCTCACATGAAGCCGATCCCACGCGTAAAGGCGACACCGCGCGAGAAGCCCCACGTGAAGCCGCCCCCACGCGTGGAGGCGACACCGCGCGAGGAGCCGACACCACGCGGGAAGCCGACACCACGCGGGAAGCCGACACTGCGCGTGAAAGCGACACCGCGCGTGAATGGGGCGTGGTGGATGAGGCCGGTGTAGAAGGGCGGGGGCGGTCTAGAGGGAAGCGGCCAGGGACTTGCCGGCGGCTCGGCCGCTGAAGAGGCAGCCGCCCAGGAAAGTGCCTTCCAAAGCGTTGTAGCCGTGGACGCCGCCGCCGCCGAAGCCTGCTGCCTCGCCTGCGGCGTACAGGCCGGGGACCGGGGCGCCGGTGGGCGACAAAGCGCGGGAGTTCAAGTCTGTCTGGATGCCGCCCAAGGTTTTGCGGGTCAGGATGTGGAGCCGCACCGCTACCAGCGGGTCCGCCGCCGGGTCGAGGATGCGGTGTGGACTGGCCGTGCGGCCGATTTTGTCGCCCCAGTAGCGGCGGGAGTTTCGGATGCCCTGGACCTGGGCGTCCTTGCTGTACGGGTTGTCCATCTGGCGGTCGCGGGCCTCGATCTGGTCGCGGATCGCCGCCACGTCGAGCAATGGTTCGTCCGTCAGCGCGTTCATGCCCGCCACCAGCTCCTCCAGCGAGGACGCGACCACGAAGTCCTCGCCTTTCTGCTTGAACGCCTCCACCGGGGCCGGCGCGCCCTTGCCGAAGATGCGCTCCTTCAGGAACGCCCGGCGGTCGCCGGCCGTGATGTCCGGGTTCTGCTCGGAGCCGGAGAGTGCGAACTCCTTCTCGATGATCTTCTGGGTGAGGATGAACCAGGAGTGGTCGTAGGCCGCGATGTCCGGCGTCGTCCGCAGGTACCGCAGCGTGCTCATCGTGTCGTAGCCGGGCAGGCACGGTGCCGGCAGGCGGCGGCCGAGCGCGTCGAACCACATCGACGACGGCGCCGGCAGGATGCGGATGCCGTGGCCGGGCCAGATCGGGTCCCAGTTGCGGATGCCCTCGGTGTAGTGCCACATGCGGTCGCGGTTGACCAGGCGGGCGCCGGCCGTCTCCGAGATGCCCAGCATCCGGCCGTCGACGTGCGCGGGCACGCCCGTGATCATCGACTGTGGGGGCGTGCCGAGGGACGGGGGCCAGTACCGGCGTACCAAATCGTGGTTGGCCCCGATGCCGCCCGAGGCGACGACGACCGCCTGGGCCGTGAGGGAGAAATCGGAGATCTCCTCGCGCGGGGACGGCACCCCGCGAGCGCCGTCGAACGGCGTCAAGACCTTTCCCCGTACGCCCGTGACCGCACCGTTCGAGACGATCAGCTCGTCGACGCGGTGCCGGAAGTGGAACGTGACCAGCGGGGACGACTGGACCGAGCGCACGAACGGCGCCACCACACCGGTGCCGGTCCCCCAGGTCACGTGGAAGCGGGGCACCGAGTTGCCGTGGCCGTCGGCCCGCAGGTCGCCGCGCTCCGGCCAGCCCACCGTGGGCAGCCAGCTCATGCCCAGCGACGACAGCCACGCCCGCTTCTCGCCGGCCGCGAACTCGACGTACGCCCGGGCCCACTTCACCGCCCAGGAGTCCTCGTCGTCGAGGCGGTCGAAGGCGGCGCTGCCCTGCCAGTCGCTCCAGGCCAGGTCGAACGAGTCCTTGACGCGCAGGCGCCGCTGCTCGGGGCTGTCCACGAACAGCAGCCCGCCGAAGGACCAGAACGCCTGCCCACCGAGGTTGGCGGCGTTCTCCTGGTCGACCAGCGCGACCCGTTTGCCGGCGAGGATCAGCTCATGGGCGGCGGCCAGGCCGGCGAGACCGGCACCGACGACGATGACGTCAGCGTTCATGACCCGGCAATGTACCGGACATTACGAAATTTATTCAGGTTCGCGGCCCGAAAATACTTCAACTAAGGAGCGAACTAAGGCAACGAAACGGTCACGAGAGACTTAAGTCAATCGATGCCCGCTTGACCGCGCCCCGGTGCCGTGGGAACTGTTAAGTCACTTTCCGGTTCCCCACCCCCACCCGGGAGATCCCCTATGCGCAGACGCGCCCTGTTAGCCGCGTTCACGGCTCTGGTCGCCGCGACAGCGACCTTCGGCGTCCGCCTCGTGACCGCCGACGCCGCCCCGATCACCTTCGCCCATCCGGGCGTCCTGGTCAGCCGGGCCCAGCTCGACTTCGTCAAGGGCAAGGTCACCGCCGGCGCCCAGCCTTGGCTGAGCGCCTACAACCAGATGATGGCCAGCCGCTACGCCTCGCTCTCGCGTACCCCCGCGCCGCGGGCGACTGTCGAGTGCGGCTCCTACTCCAACCCCAACAACGGGTGCACTGACGAGCGCGAGGACGCCATCGCCGCGTACACCGACGCCCTGGCCTGGTACATCACGGGCAACGCGGCGTACGCCCAGAAGTCCATCGCCCTGATGGACGCCTGGTCGGCCACGATCAAGTCGCACACCAACAGCAACGCCCCGCTGCAGACCGGCTGGGCCGGCTCGGTCTGGCCGCGCGCCGCCGAGATCATCAAGTACACGTACTCGAGCTGGCCCAACCAGGCCCGGTTCGCCACCATGCTGCGCACCGTGTACCTGCCCGTGGTCATCCAGGGCAGCTCCAGCAACGGCAACTGGGAGCTGTCCATGATGGAGGCGGCCGTCGGCATCGCCGTCCACCTCGACGACAAGGCGAGCTACGACCGCGCGATCACCCGCTTCAAGGCCCGGGCCGAGGCGTACGTCTACGTCGCCGCCGACGGCAGCCAGCCCAAGTACCCGCCGGTCGGCGGCGTCGACACCCGGTCCGAGCTGATCAGCTTCTGGCAGGGGCAGAGCACCTTCGTCGACGGGCTGTCGCAGGAGACGTGCCGCGACTTCACGCACACCGGCTACGGCCTGTCCGCGATCAGCCACATCGCCGAGACCAGCCGCGTTCAGGGCGAGGACCTCTGGCCGTCGCTGGCCGACCGGGAGCGGCACGCCCTCGGGCTCCACACCAAGTTCGAGAACGGCACCGCGGTGCCGTCGGCCATCTGCGGCGGGTCGGTGGTCAAGGGACTCGGCCCGGTCACGGAGGTCGCTTTCAACGCTCTCTCCAACCGCTTGGGGTACGCCATGGCGAACACCCAGACGTACACCGAGTCCAAGCGGCCGCAGGGCACGAACAACCTGTTCGTGGCCTGGGAGACGCTGACGCACGCCAACAACCCGGCCTAAGGGGACAGAATGCGCAAAATACTTATCGGCGCCACCCTGGGCGTCGTCGTGGCCGGCATCGGCGTGGCCGGTGTGACCACCGCCTTCGCGGCGTCGACGGGCACCGTGGTCAGCGCGGCCAACGGCAAATGCCTGGACGTGACGAACGGCAGCACCGCCAACGGCAACCAGCCGCAGATGTGGTCCTGCTCCCCCGGCGCCAACCAGACGTGGACGTTCGGCGACGACGGCTCGGTGCGCGGCCTCGGCAAGTGCCTCGACGTGGCCAACGGCGCCGTCACCGACGGTGCGGTCGTGCACCTGTGGGACTGCTACGCCGGGCTGACCAGCCAGCAGTGGACGCTGAACGCGGCCAAGGACCTGGTGAACGTCAAGGCCGGCAAGTGCCTCGACATCAAGGACAACAACCTGGCCGACGGCGCCAAGCTCCAACTGTGGACGTGCGGCGGCGGCGCCAACCAGAAGTGGAACTACTCCGGCACCCCGACCACTCCCCCGACGACCGTGCCGCCGAACCCGAACAACCCCGACCTCGGCCCCAACGTGACGATCTTCGACCCGTCGATGTCGCAGGCCACCATCCAGAACAAGCTGAACAGCGTCTTCACCAGCCAGGTGAGCAACCAGTTCGGCAACGCGCGCTACGCCCTGCTGTTCAAGCCGGGCAGCTACAACGTCGACGCCAACGTCGGCTTCTTCACCCAGGTCGCCGGCCTCGGCCTCAACCCGGACCAGGTGACCATCAACGGCCACGTGCACGCCGAGGCCGACTGGTGGCCGGACGGCTCGCAGAACGCCACCCAGAACTTCTGGCGCTCGGCCGAGGGCCTGTCGGTGACCCCGCCGGACGGGCTCGACCGCTGGGCGGTGTCGCAGGCCGCCCCGTACCGCCGCATGCACGTACGCGGGAACCTGGCCCTTTCCGACGGTGGCTGGTCGTCGGGCGGCTTCATCGCCGACTCGAAGATCGACGGCCAGATCCAGTCGGGCTCGCAGCAGCAGTTCCTGACCCGCAACTCGCAGATGGGCAGCTGGAACGGCTCCAACTGGAACCAGGTCTTCGTCGGCAGCCCGGGGGCGCCCGCGCAGAGCTTCCCGTCACCGCCGTACACCACGATCGGCTCGTCGCCGACGATCGCGGAGAAGCCTTATCTGTACGTGGACAGCGCCGGCGCGTACCAGGTCTTCGTCCCCGCCGTGCGAACCAACGCGAGCGGCACCACCTGGGCCAACGGCACCCCGGCGGGCACGTCGCTGCCGATCGGCACGTTCTACGTGGTCAAGTCCGGTGACACCGCGGCCACCATCAACGCGGCCCTCGCGGCCGGCAAGAACCTGCTGGTCACGCCGGGCGTCTACAACCTCAACCAGACGCTGAACGTGACCCGCGCGGGAACGGTGGTGCTCGGTCTCGGCCTGGCCACGTTCGTGCCGGTCGGCGGCGTGGACGCGATGCACGTGGCCGACGTCGACGGCGTACGGCTGGCCGGTGTGCTCTTCGACGCCGGCACCACCAGCTCGAACACGCTGCTCGAGGTCGGCCCGGCCGGCTCGTCGGCCTCGCACGCGGCGAACCCGACGGTGCTGTCCGACGTCTTCATCCGGGTCGGCGGCTCGATCGCCGGCAAGGCGAACGTCAGCATGCAGATCAACAGCAACAACGTGATCGGCGACCACGCCTGGATCTGGCGGGCCGACCACGGCAACGGCGGCACCGTCGGCTGGACCGTCAACACCGGCCGCAACGGCCTGATCGTCGACGGCGACAACGTGACGTTCTACGGCCTCTTCGTCGAGCACTACCAGCAGTATCAGACGATCTGGAACGGCGAGGCCGGCCGCACGTACTTCTACCAGAACGAGATGCCGTACGACCCGCCGAACCAGGCGGCCTACATGAACGGCTCGACCCGCGGCTGGGCCGCCTACAAGGTGGCCGACTCGGTGAACACCCACGAGGCGTACGGCCTGGGCAGTTACTGCTATTTCAACGTCAACCCGTCGGTGGTCAACGCCCGCGCGTTCGAGGTGCCCGTCAAGTCCGGAGTGAAGTTCCGCGACATGGTGACGGTCTCCCTCGGCGGCACCGGCACCATCACCAACGTCATCAACACCACGGGTGCCGCCGTCAACAGCGGCCACCAGGTCACCAGCCTGGTCAGCGGCCCGTAAGTCCGGTCATCGCCCGGTCGCGCCGTCGATCTGCTCGCGCAGGATGTCGGCGTGACCGGCGTGCCGGGCCGTCTCCTCGATCATGTGGGTCAGCACCCACCGGCGTGAAGGCGGCAGTCCCCGCCCGGGCGGCCGGGGAGCGTCGAGCGTGAGGTCGTCCCAGGTGGCGATGACGTCGTTCGCCTCCTCGACCGCCCGCCGGTAACCGTCGAGCAGGCTGTCGGCCGTCTCGTCGCGGCCCGGCTTCATGGTGCGGCGCAGGTTCGTGATCGGCTCGCCGAGGAAGTAGAACCGCTCGACGTACGTCAAATGCTTGATCAGACCCAGAAGACTGGTGCCGGAGGGCACCCCCGCGGTGCGGGCCTGCGGCTCGGGCGCGTCGGCGACCTTGGCGACGATCGAGCTCCGTAAGTAGTCCAGGAATCCCCGCAGAGTGCTGTTCTCGTCGGTGCCGGTCCAGCCGGGTCCGGCGTCCTTCGCTCGGCGCGTCCTCATGGCGGCCAGCATCGCCGGGTGGGGTCCGCGGCCCCAAGAAAAGTTGCCGGATCCGCAAACGGGCCTGGTCGGGGCACGGCGTCGCCGACCATGGGGACATGCGTGTGCTGCTGCGCGTGGAGAGCTTCGTACCGGCCGCCGGGCTCCTGGCTTTTCTGCTGCTCTTCGGAGTGTTCGGCGGGGTCTCCGACCCCGCGCCGGCGGCGAGGTGGCTGGGACTCGGGGTGCTTCTGGCGCCGGCTCTCATGGTGTACGCCCATCGGCCCGCCGCCGCGTGGGCGGCCCTGCTGGGTGCGGTGCTGTGGACGCCCCTGGCCACGGGATTCGGCGCGGTTCTGATCGTCTGGGCGTACGCCCTCATCGGCGTGGCCGTCGCCCAGCGCGACCGGCCCCCGGCGCCGCTGCCGGTGCCGCACCGCCGGCCGCCCGCGCCCTACGAGCTGCCGCACGTCGCGGCGCCGGCCGAGGTCGCCGGGTTCGCGCTGCTGATCGTGTCGGCCGCCGGCGTGGTGTGGGTGTCGGCCGACGAGACGGCGGTGCCGTGGCTGGCCGGGACGATCGCCGCCTTCGGACTGGGCTGCGCCCTGCTCGGCCGGGCGGTCCGGCATCAGGGCGCGCTGCGCAACCTGTTCAACCATCCGCAGCCGGTGCACGCCGTGCGGGCCGTCGAACAGGAGGGCTACGTACACGTCCTGGTGCCCGCCGAGGACGACCAGACGGCCCTCGAACTCGCCTTCGACGTGGCCGAGCCGGAACCGTGGGACCCCGACGAGGACGTGCACACGGTGGCCGGGGTGCTCTACGGGCATCCGCGCCCCGGCGAATGGTGCGCGCTCGAGGTGGGCGACCGGCTGCACGTGCCGGTCGGCCCGGTCGGCGACGTCATCACCGTGCCCTACGACGTGGTGCACGGGCTGCCGCGGGAGATCGAGGACGACGAGGAACAGCTCGTCGACCCGGAGGCGCTGCGGCCGGCCGACCGGGACGCCGACGCCTTCCAGCCGCGGGAACACCGGATCGCCCCGGCCCGCGCGTGGACCACCACCGTCATGATCGGGCTCGGTTCCGCCCTGACCGTGGGCGAGCTGGGCTACCTGGCCGGCTTCCCGCACGCGGCGACCGCGGCGCTGGTCGCGGTCGCGGCCGGGGCCGGCTTCGAGTTCGGCTGGCGCTCCCAGCTGCGGCCCCGGTTGCGCTGGCACGCGGGCGGGATCGCGGCGGTGGGTTTCCGCGGCCGCGACCGTCAGCCGTGGGCCACCGACAGCGCGATCGTCTACGACGACGGCAACAGCATCGTGCTGACGGCCGGCGAATCGGTGATGACAGTGCCGGTCCCGCCGCCGTGGCCGCGCCCGAAAACCGGCCCGGCGCCCACGAAGACCCTGGTCCGGCCGGACGTGAAGGCCCGCCGGAAGCCGGCCCCGACGGCGCCGCAGCGGACGGCGGACCAGCTCGTGGCCGCCCTGCGGGACTCGCGGACCAGGTCGCTGGCGTTGAGCCCGCTGCCCCCGCCGCCCGAGATCGAGGTGCCGCGACGCCCGCTTCTGCTGTACGCGGCGTGGCTGCTGGCCTCCGTGGGAACGACATTGATGTTGACGTGAGAGGTCCGGAACGGAAACAGGATGCGCGTAGCGTACGAACGTGGATCTGAACACTGTCGCCGAAGTGATCAGCCCCGCCGAGGTGGGCCAGTGGCGCCCGGGTGACGCCTGGCTCGGCGGCGGGACGGCCCTGTTCGCCGAGCCGCGCCCGCACCTGACCCGGCTGCTCGACCTGACCGCCGCCGGCTGGCCCGCGCTCACCGAGACCCCCGACGGCCTCGACATCGCGGCCACCTGCACGATCGCCGAGCTCGCGGCGAGCGGGCGCGACATCGTCGAGAAGTGCTGCCACGCGTTCCTGGCCTCCTTCAAGATCTGGAACGTGGCGACGGTCGGTGGCAACCTCTGCGCCGCGCTGCCGGCCGGGCCGATGATCGCGATGGGGGCCGCGCTCGACGGGACCTGCCTGGTGCAGGGCCCCGACGGCGAGCGGACGGTCGCGGTCAAAGACTTCGTCACCGGCGAGGGAACCACCGTGCTGCGCGACGGCGAGCTCCTCCGGTCGGTCCACCTGCCCGCCCAAGCGCTCGCGGGCGAGACCGCGTACCGCCAAGGCTCCTTGCACGCACACGGACGGTCCGGAGTGTTGCTGATCGGGCGCGGGGACGCCGGCGGCGGCCTCACGCTGACCGTGACCGCCGCCACCCGGCGCCCGTTCGTCCTGGTCTTCCCGCAGGCGCCGAGCGACGAGCAGATGCAGGTGGCCCTCGCCGAGCGGATCCCGGACGACGCCTACCTCGACGACGTGCACGGTCTGCCGGCCTGGCGGCGCCACATGACCCGGCTCTACGCCGAGCAGATCCGCCGGGAGCTGCGGCCATGAGAATCAACGGTGCCGACCACGACGGGACGCCACGCCCGGGTCAGTGCTTGCGCACGTACCTTCGCGAACAAGGCTGCTTCGGCGTCAAGAAGGGCTGCGACACCGGCGACTGCGGCGCCTGCACGGTCCACGTCGACGGCCGGCCGGTGCACTCCTGCGTCTACCCGGCCTTCCGGGCCGTGGGCCGCGACGTCACCACCATCGAGGGCCTCGACGATCACCCGGCCCAGCGGGCCTTCCTGGACGCGCAGGGATTCCAGTGCGGGTTCTGCACGGCCGGTTACATCATGACCGCGGCCGCCCTCACCGGCGACCAGCGCGACGACCTGCCGAGAGCTCTCAAAGGCAACCTCTGCCGGTGTACGGGCTATCGCGCGATCGCCGACGCGATGACCGGCGTGGTGAACACGTGCGAGCCGGCCGAGGGCAAGGCGGTCGGCGCGAACCTGGGCGCACCGGCCGGCCCCGAGGTGGTGACCGGCCGGGCCCGGTACACCTTCGACCTGGACGTGCCCGGGGTGCTGCACCTGAAGGTGGTGCGCTCGCCGCACGCGCACGCCCGCGTGCTGGCGGTGCGCACCGAGGCGGCGCTGGCCGTGCCGGGCGTCGAGCTGGTGCTGACATCGGCCGACGACCCCGGAAAGCTGTTCTCGACGGCCCGGCACGAGAACGTCACCGAGGACCCGGCCGACACGCGGGTGCTGGACGACGTGGTGCGTTTCGCCGGCCAGCGGGTCGCCGCGGTCGTGGCCACCTCGGAGGCGGCGGCGGAACAGGGGTGCCGGGCCCTGGCGGTGGACTACGAGGTGCTCCCCCACGTGCTCACCCCGGCGGAGGCGATGGCGCCCGGCGCCCCGCTCATCCACCCGGGCGGCAACGTCGTGGGCGAACTGCACGCCGCGCTCGGCGACGTGGAGGCCGGGTTCGCCGCGGCCGACGAGATCTACGAGGAGACTTTCCGTACGCCGCGGGTGCAGCACGCCAGCCTGGAGACGCACGGGGCGGTCGGCTGGCTCGACGACGACGGCCGTCTGGTGATCCGCTCGAGCACGCAGACCCCGTTCCTGACCCGCCGAGCGGTGGCCGATCTGTTCGACCTGCCACCCGACAAGGTCCGGGTGATCGCGGGCCGGGTCGGCGGCGGCTTCGGCGGCAAACAGGAGATGCTGGCCGAAGACCTGGTGGCGCTGGCCGTGCTGCGGCTGGAACGCCCGGTGAAACTGGAGTTCACGCGCGCCGAGCAGTTCACGAGCGCGACCACCCGCCACCCCTTCGAGGTCAAGGTCAGGGCCGGGGCCCGAGCGGACGGCACCCTCACGGCGCTGCAGCTCGAGGTCGTCACGAACACCGGCGCGTACGGAAACCACGGCCCCTCGGTCATGTACCACGGCTGCCACGAGTCGATAGCGGTCTACCGCTGCCCGAACATGCGCACCGACGCCTGGTCGGTCTACACGAACACGGTCCCGGCGGGCGCGTTCCGCGGCTACGGCCTGGGCCAGGTGTCGTTCGCGGTGGAGTCGGCCCTGGACGAACTGGCCCGCCGCCTGACCATCGACCCGATCGAGATGCGAGCCCTGAACGTCGTCCGCCCGGGAGACGACCTCACCGCCCCCGGCGACCACGCCGACGACTTGACGATCGCCAGCTACGGCCTGGACCAGTGCCTCCAGCACATGCGCGACGCCAGCCGCCCCACCCCACCCGGCGGCCCCCACCCGACCGACGTGCACTCGGACGGCCCAGGCTCAGACGGCCTGATTTCGCAAGAACCCGGCCCGCACGACCCCAGCCCGCACGACCCCAACTCGCAGCAGCCCAGCCCGCACGACCCCAGCTCGGACGACCCAGGCCTCACCCTCGCAGATCCGTCCGATTTTCCCGACATTTCGCCTGCCGGGCGGCTTGCGGTGAACGATGCGGCGCTCGGGCTGCTCGCGGTGGAGGACGCGGCGCTCGGGCTGCTCGCGGTGGAGGACGCGGCGCGCGAGCCGCTTGCAGTAGAGGACGCGGCGCGCGAGCCGCTTGCAGTAGAGGACGCGGCGCGCGAGCCGCTTGCAGTAGAGGACGCGGCGCGCGAGCCGCTTGCAGTGGAGGACGCAGCGCGCGAGCCGCTTGCAGTGGAGGACGCGGCGCGCGGTCGGCTCGCGGCCGAGGATGCGGTACGGCTCGGCGCGGAGGGCGTGCCGAACAGGCCGCTCAGCGCGGAAGGCGCCGCGGACCGACGAATCGGCGCGGAGGAAGCCTCGGACGGAAGAGTCGGTGCGGAGGGAACCGCACAGGTACGCCTCGTAGTGGAGGGAGCCGCACAGGGGCGGCTTGGTGGGGAGGGAGGCGCGCACGGACGGCTTGGTGTGGAGGGTGTGCCGGAAGGGTGGCTGGTTGGGGAGGGCATGGCCATTGCGATGATCGCGGCTGGGCCGCCCGGTGGGCACTACGCCGACGCGACCGTGGCGCTGCTTGAGGATGGGCGGTTCGAGGTTGGGGTGGGTACGGCCGAGTTCGGTAACGGCAGTTCGACTGTGCACTGCCAGATCGCGGCTGACGCGCTCGGGGTGACGCCGGAGCGGATCGTGTTGCGACAGGCCGATACCGATGTGGTGCGGCATGACACCGGGGCCTTCGGGTCGACCGGGGTCGTGGTGGCCGGAAAGGCCGTGTTGCGCGCGGCGCGGGCTCTGCGGGCCGAGCTGGATGCCGGGTCCGGGGTCACCCGCGCCGAGGGGCATTGGGGTGGCAGCCCCCGGTCGGTGGCTTTCAACGCGCACTGGTTCCGGGTCGCCGTCGATCCCGCCACCGGGGAGCTGCGGATCCTGCGCAGCGTACACAGTGCTGATGCCGGGACCGTGATGAACCCGCTTCAGCTGCGCGGGCAGATCGAGGGTGGCGTCGCCCAGGCGCTGGGGGCCGCCCTCGCCGAGCATGTCGACATCGACGGTGATGGGCGGGTCACCACCGCCGGGTTCCGGCAATATCACCTTCCGACGTACGCCGATGTGCCGCGCACCGAAGTTCTCTTCGCCGGCACCGACGACGCCATCGGGCCGCTGGGCGCCAAGTCGATGAGTGAGAGCCCGTTCAACCCGGTCGCCCCGGCGCTGGCCAACGCGCTTCGCGACGCCACCGGCGTACGGCTGACGCAATTGCCTTTCACCCGTGACCGGATCTGGTCGGCTCTGCGAGAGGCTGCTGACTCAACGGCAGTGTGATCGTGAACGTGCTGCCCTGACCCAGCTCGGAGCGGGCGGTGACCGTCCCCCCATGCTCGCTGACGATGTTGCGCACGATGGCCAGGCCCAGACCGGAGCCCTGCACCGCCTGGTGCATGGCGTTCGACGCCCGGTGGAACGGGGTGAACAGGCCCGGCAGGTCGTCGGCCGGAATGCCGATGCCGGTGTCGGTGATCTCGATGACGACGCGGTCACCGGCGGTGCCCACCCGGCATTCGAGGCGACCGCCCGGGTCGGTGAACTTGATCGAATTTTCCAGGAGGTTGCGCAGCGCCCGCTCGAGCTGGCCGGCGTCGCCGAGCACCCAGGCCGGCTCGGTGGTCACGTCCCAGCGCAGGTCCTTGGCCCGGGCCGCCGTCCCCAGGCTGTCGTAGAGGCCGTCGACCACGCCGGCCACGTCGACCGGCACCGCCTGGGCGCCCACCCGCTCGTTCGAGCGGTCCAGCAGCAGCAGGTCGGTCACGGTCTCCTGGAGGCGGTTGGCGTTGCGCAGGATCGCGTCCAGCCCCCGCTTCTGGATCGGGCTGAAACTGTCGTCCTCGTCCTCCACCAGCATCTCGGTGTAGCCGAGGATGCTGGTCAGCGGCGTGCGCAGCTCGTGGGTGACGGTCGAGACGAAGACGTCCTTCTGCTCGTCGAGCACCCGCAGCTCGCTGATCAGCCGGGCCTGGCGCAGCTGGAGCCGGAACTGGTGCACGTTGTGGTCGATCTCCCGGGCGAGCGCGGCCAGCAGCCGCCGCTCCTCCGGGGTCCACTCCGGTCCGCCCGGCCGGACCACGCACATCATGCCGGGCGGGCAGCCGGAGTCGCCGCTGAGCGGCACCGCGAGCCCGCCGGGCAGCGTGGCCGGGGTGATCGTCTGCCCGGGCGGGGTGTTCTTCAGCTCGTCGGCCACCATCGGGTCGAGGGTGGCCGCGTTCGGCGGCCAGTGCACCTCGAAGTGCTCGCCGGGCTGCAGCGTCACCCGGCCGTGCACGGCGTCGGCCCCCATCGCGTTGCCGACCAGCATCGCCATCCGCCAGGCGGTCTCCTTGGGGTCGCCCTCCGAGCGCAGTTCGGCCGCGACGGCCTGGCGCAGCTCGCTGCGGGCGGCCCGGGCCCGTTCGGCGTTGATCAGCCGCTCGGTCTCGGCGGCCAGGTCGTTCACCGAGCCGGCCACGGCCTTGAGCTCGCCCGGCCCGACCGGCCTGGCCCGCGCCGTGAGGTCGCCGCCGGCGAGCCGGCGCAGGGTGTTCCGGATGTCCTCGAGCGGGCCCAGCAGGTGTCGCTGGTGCAGCAGGGCCAGGCCCATCCCGGCCAGCACGACGACCACGGCCAGCGAGCCGAACAGCAGGGTGGCGGCCCGGGTGTCGGCGCGCTCGTCGCGGGCCAGGGAGTCGCCGTACGCGTCGATCGCGGCCGTGACGTCGGAGTTGGCCGTCCGCAGCCGGTCGAACAGCTCCTTGCCCCGGGCCAGCCGGTCGGCGTCGGTGTCGGCCTCCCCCGCGTTGACGATCGGGATCGCGTACCCGTACAGCCAGTTCTCGGCGGCCTCGCGTTCGCTCTGCAGCAGCCGGCTGACCTCGGGGTCGTCGACGATGGCGGCGAGGTCCCCCAGCGCTTCGAACGCGGCCGAGCGCCCACTGTCGTACGGCTGAAGGAAAGCACCGTCGCCGGTCAGCTGGAAACCGCGTACGCCGGTCTCGGCATTGGTCATCTGCTGCATCACGGCCTGGTTGGTGTCGTGGAGCAGGTCCAGCTGCTCGGCGTGGGCGATGTGCTCGACCCGCAGCCGCTCACCGACCACGAACTGCCCGCTGATCAGCAGCAGGAAGAGGGCGAGCAGGCCCGCGAAGCCGCCCGCCACGCGGATGCGCAGCGACGAGAACATCCCCCGGTCGACCCTCACGCCGGCCGTCCCGGCGCGGGCAGGGTGAACCAGACCGTGGTGCCGCCACCCGGAGTCTGTTCGGCGTGGATCTCGCCGCCGTGCCGGTCGACGATCCGCTGACAGGTGGAGAGCCCGACGCCGTAGCCGGTACCGGCCGACGGGTCGACCTGGGCGAACATCTCGAAGACCCGGTCGCGCTGCGCCGGGGGGATGCCGCGGCCGTTGTCGGCCACGTCGACCCGCCAGCAGTTGTGCTCCAGCGGCACCGCGGTGATCTCGATGCGGCACGGCCGGTCGGGACGGCGGTACTTCAGGGCGTTGCCAATGAGGTTCTGCAACAACTGGCGTACGAGAAGGGGGTCGCCCTCGATCACCGGAAGGTCGTCGCGGACCGCCACCGTCGCGCCCGCGATGCTGCCCCGCAGGTCGGTCAGGGCCAGCTCGACCAGGTCGCCGAGGGGAACCGGCTCGGGCTGGTAGGGCGCGTTGCCGGCCCGGGCGTACGTGAGCAGCGACGTGATCAGCCGTTGCATGCGGCCGACGGCCCGGGTGCCCGCGGCGATCCATTTCTCCGACTGCGGATCGGTGCCGCGGATTCGCTCCCCCAGCAGCTCCAGATAGCCGCTGACCACGCTGAGCGGGGCGGCCAGGTCGTGGCTGACCACCCCGGCGAACTGCTCCAGCTCGGTGTTGGAGCGGCTCAGCTCGGCGATCGTGGCGGCCCGTTCGGCGTGCGCGCGTTCCAGCTCGGCGTGCTGGGCCAGCACCACCCGGGCCTGCCGGCGGCGCTCGAACAGGGCCAGGATCACCTGGGCCAGGTCGCGCAGCCGGTCCATCTGCCCGGGGTTCAGCTCGTGCACCTCGTTGTGGAAGACGCAGAGCGAGCCCAGCGCGTACCCCTGCGGGGTCATCAGCGGAACCGACACGTAGAACCGGACGTCGGCCAGCTTCCCGGTCACCCACGGGTTTTCCGCGTACGCCGGGTCGGCCCGGGCGTCGGGCAGATAGGTGAATTCGCCCGTCTCGAACCGGATGGCGCACATCGAGTCGGCACGGGCGGTGTCACTGCCCTCGAAACCGGTGGTGGTGAGCTGGCACTGCCGGTTCTCGTCGATCAGGTTGAGGGTGGCGGTGGGAACCCCGGCCAGCGTGGCGGCCACCCGGACGACGGCCTCGAGCTCGTCGCCGGCCGGCGCGTCGAGCAGGCCGTACTCGTGCAGCGCCGCCAGGCGCCGCTGCTCGTGGGCGGTCCTCACTTGGTTCTTGTCGGCAGGCAACCGCCCTTACCTGAGTCATTGTCCGCTTTATGAGGGTCTATCCCCCGAAGGCGATGGCGCTGCTGGGCGGGGTGAAGTCCCGGGACTCATCCCCCACGGCGTACTTCAGCGTCTTCGCGACGGCGGTGACCACCTCGGCCTCGACGCCCGAGCCGACGTGGTCGGAAGGGTTGACCGGGTCGTTGGCGATGCCGGCGGCGGCCACCGTGGGCGTGAACCCGACGAAGGTCTCGGTGCGGTTGTCCTCGGTGCTGCCCGTCTTGCCGGCCACCTGAATGCCATCGAAAATGCCGGCGACCTGCTTGCCGGTGCCGCCGTCGCATTTGCCGTACGAGCTCTGCTGCCCGACCGGGCAGCGCGCGGCGTCGGTCGCCGCCCGGGCCACCTCGGGGTCCAGAACCTTCTTGCAGCCGGCCGGGACCGCCACCTTCGTACCGTCCGAGTTGGTGATCGAGGAGACCGGGACCGGGGAGCAGTACGTTCCTTCGGCCGCCACTGTCGCATAGGCCGCGGCGAGCTCGAGCGGGGTGGTGTCGACGACGCCCAGGGTGAACGAGCCCCACGAGTCGGCGCTGCTCTGGGCCTGCTTCTTGTCGGCCGGGTTGGCGAAGCTGATGCCCAGGCGCTGGGCCATCTCGACCACGGCGGCCGGGCCGACCTGCTCCTCGAGACGCACGAAGTACGTGTTGACCGAGCGGCCGAACCCGTCCCACATGGTGCGGTAGCCGTCCATCCAGGCCGGGTTGTCGTTGCCCGGGCAGTACTTGCCGTCGCAGTTGCCCGGCCCGTAGTCGGTCCACTCGGTGACCAGTGGCGACTTCGTCTCGTAGCCGGTGTTCAGCGGCAGCCCCTTCTCCAGGGCGGCCAGCATGGTGAACAGCTTGAAGGTCGAGCCGGACGGATATCCGTACAGGCTCTTACCCCCGCTGACCAGTGGGTTCACGGTGTCGGTGGTGGCCACCGCGCTGCCGTAGTGCCGGTTGACGGCCAGCGCGAGCACCTTGCCGGTGCCGGGCTGGACCACGGCGATCGGCAGCGTCTTGGAGTTCTTCAGCCCGTAGACTGAGCGCGACTCGGCGGCCGCCTTCTTCTGAATGTCCGGGTCGAGCGTGGTCACGATGCTGTAGCCACCGCGGCGCAGGGCGTCGTCGCGCTCGGCGACGGTCCGGCCGAACTGTGGCTGCTCGTCCCACCAGCGCTGCACGTAGTCACAGAAGAAGCCCCAGCCGTCGGTCTCGCCGCCGGCGTCGACGCAGCCGTTGGGCGGGGTCGTGCCCGAGTAGGTCAGCTTCTCCCTGGCCGCCGCGTCGCTCTGGGCCTGGGTGATCATGCCGGCCTTCACCATGGCGGCCAGGACGTACAGCTGCCGCTCGCGGGCCTTGGCCTTGGAGCCGCCGACCGGGTTGTCGGCGTCCGGCGACTGCACGATGCCGGCGATCAGCGCCGACCGGGCCAGGTCGAGCTTGGCCGGGGTGGTGTTGAAGATGCGGCGGGAGGCCGCCTCGATCCCGTACGCCCCGTTGCCGAAATAGACCAGGTTCAGGTAGTTCTGCAGGATCTGCTTCTTGCTCAGCTTGGTCTCGAGCTGGATCGCGTACTCGATCTCGCGCAGCTTGCGGGCCGGGGTGTCCTCGGTCGCCGACGCGCGCTCGGACGGGGTCAGCGTCGGGTCCTCCTTGAGGACGTTGCGCACGAGCTGCATGGTCAGCGTCGAGGCGCCCTGCGCGGCCTCACCGCTGCTCGCGTCCTTGACGAAGGCGCGGGCGAGGCCCTTGGGGTCGACGCCGCCGTGCTCGTAGAAGCGGGTGTCCTCGGCCGCGACGATCGCGTTCTGCATCACCGGGGCGATCTGGGCCAGCGTGACGTCGTGCCGGTCCTCGTCGTAGAAGGTGGTGATCAGCGTCTTGCCGTCGTTGGCGTAGATGCGGGTCACCTGCGACGCGGACGGGCTGAGCAGCTGGGCCGGCAGCTCGTCGGCCTGACTGTTCTGCCAGTGTGCGCCCGCGCCCAGCACCACGCCGAGCGGGATGGCGGCCACCCCGACGAGGGCGCCGATGAGCACAAGAACGCCCCCCAGTCGGCCCAAGGCGCGTTTCTTCTCGGTCATCGGCGGTCTCCTCCTGGTCTGTCGATCAACCGGTAACACCGATTCCTGAGAACAACCTGGGTTTTGTTACCGATCCGTAATTTTCGGCACGTCATATACGTGTGGTTACGGTCACAAGGCTTTTCCGCCGGAGATTCGTCCGAATTGATGCGCGTCGTTCTCAATCTTGTCACGCAGAGTTATCACGATCCAGTGAGCTTGGTTACTGACTAGTAGCCAAGCCTCTTGTAACTCGCTGACCTCAGCGGCAACATTTCCCGCACGTTAACCGACGGCATCGACGGACCTCTCTGCGCAGCGCTGGACAACCCGTCGGTGCGCCCCGCTTGTGCCGTCTGGAATCCACAAGGAGGATCCGTGAAGGATGCGCAAGGCGATCCGGCGTACGGACGCACCAACTGGCGCCGCTTCGCCGTAGCGGTGGGCGTGCCCACCGTGGTCGCCGGTGGTCTGGTCGTCGCCCTCGCTCAGGGTGCGCTGGCCGCCAGCTTCTCGGTGGCGGGCCCGCAGTTCAAGCTCTCGGCCGACCGGCTCGACGGGACGGGCTTCACCCAATACAGCAGCAAGCTGCCGACCGAGACGGTGCAGCAGCAGACCGGGCAGAAGTTCGTCGTCGCGGCCATGTCGGGCATCGACTCCGCGAAGATCACCAACCTCTGCCAGTCGGTGGCGGCCGGTCCCGTGGTGCTCCGGATCGAGGCCGGCAAGGACGCCCAGCGGCCGGTGGTGGCGGACGACCTGCTCATCGGTATGTCGGAGCTGAGCGGCGACGCCAAGTTCACGAACATCGACATCGGCCAGGACGCCTCGACGCTCGACGCCGACGAGGGTCCCGGCGAGACGAAGGAGCACGGCGACGTCGGCGGTTTCGGCCAGCAGGCCCAGCGGGTCGAGATCGACGGTCTGCGCCAGCAGGCGTACATGACCTCGGCGTCGACCTTCCGTCTGACCGGCATGAGCCTCAAGCTGTTCTTCGCTCAGTCCGGCAAGGAATGTTTCTGACAGTGATCTGAGCCGGGGGCTCGCGGAAGGCACTGTCCGCGGGCCCCCGGTCATGCTTCGACCTTTTTCTGGAGAGGGCTGCATACGGTGGCAACAGACGACGTTCGGGGCGGGTTCCGGCGGTGGCGGCGCAGCCGGCCGTTCTGGGGCGGGCTCTTCCTGCTGTTGTCCGGCATAGAGATGTTCCTGAGCGCCAACATGAGCCTGGGTGACCTCGAGCTCCACCTCGGCCCGCAGGGCTTCCTCTCCTACGTGCTCCCGCTGATGCTGATACTGGCCGGCGTCCTGAGCTGGGCCACACCCGGGCAGCGGCTGTTCTACGGCATCATCGGCTTGCTGACCGCGCTCTACTCGTTCATCGGGCTCAACCTCGGCGGCTTCCTCATCGGCATGCTGCTCGGCATCGTCGGTGGCGCCCTGGTGATCGCCTGGGGCCCGCCGCGGGTCAAGCCGGTGGTGTCCGACTCCCCCGAGCCCTCCGCGTCGGACACCTCCGCGTCGGACACCTCCGCGTTGGACACCTCCGCCTTCGATGACCCGCCCTCTTTTGACGATGAGATCGCCGGGCATGACGACCGGCCGACGCGTCCGATCCTGCGGCCCGCCGACAGCGGCGACACCGCGATCATCCCCGGGATGCCGCCGGAGGAGCCGCGCGGCGGCATGCACCCGCGCGCGCTGAGCGTGATCCTGCTGGTCGTGGCCGTGACCGCCGGCGTCCTGATCGCCGGCGGCAACGCGCCGGCCAAGGCGGTGACCTGCCCGGAAGGCCTCCCCTCACGGTCGTTCTCATCGGCGCCGGCCTCGTCGGCCACGGTCACCCCCACGACGGCCTCCCCCGATCCGGCCACCTCGGCGCCGGCCGCCCCGGGCGGCGCCAGCCCAACCGTCACCCCGACGGTCACCAGCCAGCCGGCGGCGGGCGGGACCAGTGCCCCCGAGAGTCCCGCCCTGCCGCCGGCCACCACCTCCCCGCCGGCCGACAGCAACCCGGTCGCGGACGGCGTCGAGGGCTTCTTCGACGGCCTCGGCAACCTGCTCGGGATCGGCGACGACTCCACCCCGAGCACGTCGCCGGAGCCGTCGGGGTCGAGCATCGCGCCCACCACGCCCGCCGCCACCACCACGCCGCCGCCCGCGGCCACCACGCCGCCGGCCACTGCCGCGCCCACCACGACGGCACCGCCGGCCGCGGCCACCACCCCGCCCGCGACCACCGCCGCCGCCTCGTCGGCCGCCGCGACCACCAAGCCGGCGGCGTCACCCAGCGTCGAGGAGATCCCCTGCCTCGGCCCGCGCGTGATGGGCAAGGTGGCCGGCGCCGACGACATCCCGCAGGTGTCGGAGAAGCCCGGCGTCATGGAGGTCGGCTCCCTGACCATGTACGACTCGACGTACGACGGGGTGGTCGACATCCCCACCAGGAAAGGAAGCTTCAAGGCGCTGAAGTTCAGCATGGACAAGGCGGTGAACAAGCCCTTCACCCTGACCATCGACGAGACCGGCACGGCCAAGACGGTGATCAAGAGCAACGAGCTGGTCACCGACAAGAACGTGCGCTTCTACACCCCGAAGTTCCAGGGCAAACTGTTCGGCCTGATCCCGGTGACGTTCACGCCGGAGCAGCCGCCGCCGCTGACGCTGCCGGTGCTGTGGTTCACGGACGTGACGATCCAGCTGGCGTACGTCCGCTGCGACACGCTGACCGCGGCCCCGCTGGACATCAGGGAAACGGCCTAGCGGTCCGCCCGCCGCTGCCGCCAGCCCGCCACCACGGCATCGGGGTCGAAGGGCCTCAGGATCACCGGCGGCCCGTCCATCAGGCCCACGTTCGCCTTGCGGATCCGCTCGTTCAGCCCGTCCACGCGCTCACGAACCTCCCGCTCGGTCCGGAGCCGGTCGACGATCGTCTCAAGGTCCTCGGTCTCACGGCGAAGGGCCAGGGTCGGCGGTACGACACCCGCGCCGGCCCCCTCACGCCGCAGCCAGTCCTTGACCCACCAGTCGTCGTCATACTCCTGCCCCTTGTCGGCGAACGGTTTGCCGCTGCCGGCGAGGTTGTCGAACTCGCCCCGCTCGGCCGCCTCCCGAAGCTGCCGGTCGATCGACGACTCGTACCAGTGCGCCATGGTCCGATTTTACTTTCCTAGGGGTACGTCGCCAGGCGGTCCGTCTCCGCGTAGGACCGCACGCCGTCCGGCGCCGGCGCCCCGGCCTGAATGGCGGCGGCCGTGACAAGTGCCGCGTCGAGCGCGGCCCGGTACAGCAGCGACCCCATGCTGATCCGCGCCACGTTCAGCCGCGCGAGGCCCCCAACCGTCATTCCCGGAAGCAGCAGCACATTGAGCGGCCCCGGCAGCGCCCGAATCTCGTCGTCGGCCCGGATCCCCGGCACGAAGATCCCGTCCGCCCCGGCCTTCAGATAGGCCTCGGCCCGCTTCCGGGTGTCCGCCTGCCCCGTCCCGAGCCAGTAGGTGTCGATCCGGGCGTTCACGAAGAGCCGGGGAACCCGCTCCTTGATGGCCGCGATGAGCTCCGCCTGCTCCGCGACGGCGGCCAGCCCCGCCTCGCCCCGCCCATCCTCGACGTTGATCCCGGCCGCCCCCGCTTCGTAGAGTTCCGCCGCGAAGTCCACCCCCGCACTCTCCACGTCAACGGTCAACGGCACCCGCAGCCCCCGAACCCGCCGCACGAGCTCAAGCGTCCGCTCCCGGGCCAGCCCGGCTCCATCCGGCACCCCCTGCGCCGCCGCGACACCCAGGCTGGTCGTGCCCACCGCCTCAAACCCCACCTCGGCCAGCGCAAAAACCGAAGCCGCGTCCCACGCGTTAGGCAACAGAAGCGGCCGCCCGACCCGATGCAGCCCGTGAAAATCCGTCATGCTTCGACGCTAGGCCCCGCACACTTCGGCCCACCCCGAACCGTTCCCGCCGCCCCCTGTCGTGGGCCGTCCATCGACCCAGAGGGCACCATCCCCTGTCACGCCCTCGGCGCAAGCCGACCATGAGCCGGAACCATCGCTGCCACACCCTCGGCGCAGACCGACCATCGGCCCAGCCCACACTGCTGTCAGGTCCTGGCGCACGAAGACCATCGGCCCGGTCCGGACCATTCCTGTCGGACCCCCGGCGTAGGTTGACCAGTGGCCGCCCGTCGCTTCCCGGAAGGACCCCGCAGATGTGCCGCAACATCCACCAGCTGCACAACTTCGACCCGCCCGCCACCCCCGACGAGATCCATGCCGCCGCCCTGCAGTACGTGCGCAAGGTAGCCGGCTCCACCCGCCCGTCCCAGGCGAACCAGGCCGCTTTCGACCGCGCCGTCGCCGCCGTGACAGCAGTCACCGCCGAACTGCTGGGCGAACTGGTCACCACCGCCCCACCCAAGAACCGCGAGGAAGAGGCCGCCAAGGCCCGAGCCCGAGCCGAACGCCGCTACGCCTCCTAGCCCCAGCCCTCAACCTCGACCCCCGCACCCGGCCACCCCCGCGCCTCCTCCCCCCTCGCAGCCAAGCCACCCCCGACCCGTTCACCGCCGCACCCGGCCAGCCCCGCGTCGGCCAACCACCGCCGCATCCGGCCATCCCCACACCCGACCGGCCCCACACCCGACCGGCGCCGTAGCCGACCGGCACCACACCCGACCGGCGCCGTAGCCGACCGGCCCCACACCCGACCGGCGCCGTAGCCGACCGGCCCCACACCCGACCGGCGCCGTAGCCGACCGGCACCACACCCGACCGGCGCCGTGGCCGGCCTGCCCGTTCCGCCGCGCCCTGATCGGCCGGTCGGCGAGTCGCGGCGCAATCTGCGGGCGGCGTGGCTCAGCGGGTCGCGGTGATCAGCTCAGTGTGCTTGTGAACGCGGAAGTGGCCCTCCGCGTCGATCCGCTCCTGGACGAGGGCACGGGCCGCCGCCAACTGTTCAGCGGTGACCGACTCGCCGGAGAGGCTGGCCAGGTAGGCGACCACCGGCTCGGCAACCGGAACGACCAGGTCGCTCGGATACGCCTCACTGGCGACGTCGTGGAAGTGCCGCCCCACAGCCTCCGGCGCGTCCTCGGCCGGGAAGTTGCTGCGCGCCGCGGAGCCGTTCACGTCCGGCTTGCCCACCGCCGCCGCGACAGCGAACAGCTCCGCCATGTGCTCCCGGCCGTTGGTGGCCACGAAGAGCCGTCCGCCCGGGCGCAGCACTCGCGCGAACTCGCGCAGCGCCGCATCCGGATCGTCGACGTGATACAGCATGTGGTTGGCGATGACCGCGTCGAACAGCCCGTCCGCGAACGGCAGATCCGTCGCATCGCACTGCCGCACCTCGATCCGGGCCGCCTCCACCCGGGCTGCCTCCACCCGGGCCGCCTCCACCTGGGCCACCTCTGCCGGAGCCGTCTCTGCCGGAGCCACCTCTGCCGGAGCCGCCTCTGCTCGGGCCAGGTCGCGCAGTCGCTCGCACATCGTCGCCGAGAAGTCAGTGAGCGTCAGCCGCAACCCCGGACGCCGTGGATCGAGATGCCGCCACAGCTCTCCGGTTCCCGCGCCCACCTCCAGCACGTCGCCGCCGGTCGGCAGCCGCTCTCCCAGCCACGCGAACCAGCCCTGCGGGTTGGTTCCGTACGCGTGAATGGCTATCCGGGAGGTCAGGTTGTCGGTCGTTGCCGCATACTGCTGGACAGCGTCATCAGACGGTTTCCTCACCTCCCCTAACCTAAGGGCATCGATCAAGTGGGCGGGCGGGTCCACTGCATGGAGAAGCCGGTCAGGGCTCGATCGGTTCGGATCTCCAGGGCCGTACCGAGGATGGTCGCCCGGTCGACCACGACGGCGACGCCGTCGGGGTCGTAGGTCACGCGCTCCGAGAGGAACACCGGGGTGCCGGGCGGCTGGTGCAGAAGTTCGGCCGTCTCGTCGTCGAGAACGCCAGGCCGGATCACCTCGCTCGCTCTGGAGACGGTGACGCCGTAGGCGGCCAGCACGGCGTACAGCGACTTCTCGCTCAGATCAGCGCCGGCCAGTTCCAGGTTGCGGACGTAGGACAGCTGGTGGACGACCGGCCGGCCGGCCAGTAGCCGCAGGCGTTCCAGGCGCACCACGGGGAAGCCGTAGTCCAGCAGCGTCTCGGCCCAGGCCGGCGGGTGTGCGGTGTCCTGATTCAGCACGTACGTGGCCACTGTCTGGCCCTGCTCGCGCAGGTCCTCCTCGAAGCCCCGCATCGAATGAAGCAGGTACGTCGGACGCTGCTCCGTCACGAACGTCCCCCGGCCGGCCTGCTGCGACAGCAACCCGTCGTTCTCCAGGCGCTGCAGAGCCTGGCGCAGCGTCGCGAGCGTCACCCCGTACGAGGCGCTGAGCTCACGCTGCGGAGGCAGCGCGGCGCCCGGCGGCAGCTCGCCGTCGCGGATCTTCGTGGTCAGGTCATCGGCGATCACCTGATACTTCGGCATGCGCGTAGTCAGTGGAGTCCTCCAGAGCTGCGGCGAGGCTGGCGACGGTCTCCCTTAGTTCCGCCGCCGTGGCCCCGTCAAGAACCCTACGCATCAGCGCGGACGCCACCACCACCCCGTCCCCGGCGCGCCCCGCCTCGGCGGCCTGGGCCGGCGACGAGACGCCGAATCCGATGAGCACCGGCCGATCGGTGACCGCCTTGACCCGCGCCGCGAGCCGGCCGGCGGAGTCGCCGAGGGTGGTCCGCTCGCCGGTAGTGCCCATCACGCTGACCGCGTAGATGTAGCTGTCGCCGAGCGCCACGATCTCGGCCAGCCGGTCGTCGGGGGTCACCGGCGCGACCAGCGGAATCAGGTCGATGCCGGCGTCGGCGGCGGCCCGGGCCACCGGCGCCGCCTCGTCCACGGGCAGGTCGGGAACGATCAGCCCGCTCACGCCGGCCTCGGCGAGCTCGCGGCAGAAGGCGGTCGCGGAGCGGTGGAACACCAGGTTCGCGTACGTCATGACGATCAGCGGCACGCGCACCCGGCCGCGTACACGCTTGAGGTCGTCGAGAATCGACGTCACTGTCGTGCCGCGCGAGAGGGCCCGGTCGGAGGCCTGCTGGATGGTGACGCCGTCGAGCATGGGGTCGGCGAAGGGCAGGCCGATCTCGATGGCCGTCGCGCCCGCTTCCTGGTAGGCCACCACGTAGTCGGTCCAGTCCTCGGTGATGCCGCCGGTGACGTACGGAACCAGGGCTGTCATGCCACACCCCCGAGCAGGGTCGTCATGTCTTTGTCACCACGGCCGGACAGCGTGAGAACCACCCGCGAGCCGGTCGGCAGGTCGGGCGTGCCCGCCGAGCGCAGCACCCAGGCGACCGCGTGGGCCGACTCGAGCGCGCAGATGATGCCCTCGGAGCGGGCCAGGCGGCGGACCGCGTCGACCACCTCGGCATCGGTGACCGTCCGGTACTCCGCGCGGCCGATCGCGCCGAGATGCGCGTGCTCGGGCCCGATGCCGGGATAGTCGAGACCGGCCGCTATCGATTTCGCCTCGGCGACCTGACCGTCACCGTCCTGGAGCACCATCGAGCGGGCGCCGTGCACGACGCCGGGCGAGCCGCCGGTCATCGCCGCGCCGCCGGCCGCCTCCACGCCGATCAGCCGCGCACTCGTGTCGACGAACCCGGCGAACGTGCCGGCCGCGTTCGAACCGCCGCCGACGCAGGCCACCACCACGTCGGGGACTGTGCCGCTCTGCTGCCGGGCCTCGGCGCCGATCACGCGCTGCAGCTCACGAACCATCCACGGGTACGGGTGGGGGCCACCGACCGAGCCCAGAAGGAAGTGCGCGCGGTCCACGTCGGACACCCACGCGCGCATGGCCTCGTTCGTCGCGTCCTTGAGGGTGCGGCTGCCGCTGGTGACCGGGACGACCTCGGCTCCGAGGGTCGTCATCCGCAGGACGTTGAGCTGCTGGCGCTCGATGTCGCGCTCACCCATGTACACGGTCGCGTCGAGGCCGAGCAGCGCGGCCGCCGTGGCGGTGGCGACGCCGTGCTGACCGGCGCCCGTCTCGGCGATCAGACGGGTCTTGCCCATCCGGCGGGCGAGCAGTGCCTGGCCCAGCACGTTGTTGATTTTGTGAGAGCCGGTGTGCGCCAGGTCTTCGCGCTTGAGCAGCAGCTCGATGCCGAGCTGGCTCGAGAGGTTACGGGCCGGGGTGAGCGGGGTGGGCCGGCCGGCGTAGACGGCGAGCAGCTCGTCGAGCTCGGCCCGGAAGGCCGGGTCGGCCCAGGCTTCCCGAAAGGCGCCGGCCAGCGCGGCGCACGCCGGCACCAGCGACTCGGGGACGAACCGGCCGCCGAAGTCGCCGAAGCGACCGGCAGCCGGTTCCGTCATCAAGGTAGACGTCGTGCTTGTCATGAGGCACGCCTCCAAAAGTTGTAGAACTCTCCGCCGAAGTGTTGCATAACTCGGCGGAGAGTTCTAGAACTATTTGGCAGCGGCCTTGTACAGCGTCTCCGGGGCCACCGCGCCGGCGAAGACCCGGCCGTCGTCGGTCACCAGCACGCTGAAGAGAGAACCGGAGAAGAGATGACCACTGCCCCAGCTCCCGCTCACCTTCGGCAGCATGTCGATCACGCTGTCGAGCTGCTTGGCCTCGTCACCGGCGGACTTCGGCAGCTTCGCCGTCACCACCGACGCCCAGCCCTCACCGATCACCCTCGGCTGCTCGGCCCCGGCCGGCGGCTTCATCCCGCCCGGCTTCCGGGCCTCGGCGGCCTTGTGCTCCTTCTCCAGCTCGGTCTCGAGCTTGCCCGCGTCCGTGTCGTTGACCTTCGTGCCCGGCGGCGGGTTGAAGGCGAACTGCTGGTTGTCGGGCGTGTCGAAACTGATCTGCTGGAACGCCACCCGAACGGCCGGGTTGACCGCGTCCTTGGCGTAGACGTCGACCCGCAGCGGGATCTTCTTCTCCGCGTCGATCGCCAGGCGCACCTGCCCGATCAGCGACTCGGTCGCCTTCGGGCTGAGCACCAGCTCGTAGGCGTCGCGGCCGGCCACCTTGGCCGCGCCGGTGGTCGAGACCGCTGTGGTCGGGTCGATCGCGTCGAGCGCCGCCTCGGCCGCGTCCTGCGGCGTCGAGGGGATCCCCGTCGGCAGCGAAGCGGGCTTCTTGTCCTCGCCCGCGGGCAGGGTGAGGTGCGTGGCCGTCTTGGCCTTGCTCTGCCAGAGCCAGACGTCGGTGCCGTTGCGGATGACGTCGGTCTCGCCGAGCGTGCTCATCACCGCCAAGCGAGCCTTGT
Source organism: Actinoplanes sp. NPDC048988 (assembly GCF_043197815.1). NCBI lineage: Bacteria > Bacillati > Actinomycetota > Actinomycetes > Micromonosporales > Micromonosporaceae > Actinoplanes > Actinoplanes sp. NPDC048988. Next base: position 250,626 of record NZ_JBICTW010000013.1, read on the forward strand.
CCTCACCGGCGTACCAGACGCGGGCGGTGTTGCTGCCCGCGACCAGGTTGACCAGGTCGGCGCCGCCCGAGTCGGCGGTGAGCCCGGCAATCTTGGGCAGCCCCAGGTCGGCGCTCTGCACGATGGTGCCGGACAGGCCGTCGACCTTGGCGTTCTGCAGGTCGACGAGCAGTTCGGCCGCGCTGCGGTCGGGCAGCGAGGGGTCCGCGCTCGCGACGATCGTTCCCGCCGCTGCGCCGCCCCCGATCACGACCACCGCCGCGGCGGATGGTACGAGCCAGCGAAGAGCCGGCCTCGATCTGAACACGGACACGATGTCCACCTCCCGTTGATCTGCCACAAGAGTGCGCCGTGGCCGCTGTGACCGGGCTGAGAGCCGCCCCTAGGGGTTGCCCCTCCCATGCCAAGGTAAGGGGGTGCGGTTGCTGGTGGTGGAAGATGAGGCGCGGCTCGCGGCCGCGTTACAGCGCGGGCTGCAGGCCGAGGGCTTCGCGGTGGACGTGTCCGGTGACGGGCAGGACGGGCTCGAGATGGCGCGTCATGGCGGGTACGACGCGATGATCCTCGACGTGATGCTGCCGCGGCTCAGCGGCTATCGGGTCGTCCGTCAACTGCGGGCCGAGGGCAACTGGGTGCCGGTGTTGATGCTGTCGGCCAAGGACGGGGAGTACGACCAGGCGGACGGGCTCGACTGCGGCGCGGACGACTACCTGACCAAGCCCTTCTCCTACGTCGTGCTGCTCGCGCGGTTGCGCGCGCTGCTGCGGCGTGGTGTCCACGAGCGGCCGACGGTGCTCGCCCACGGCGACGTCGAGCTCGATCCGGCCGAGCGCCGGGTCATGGTCGCCGGTGCCGAGGTGACGCTGACGGCCCGCGAGTTCGCCCTGCTGGAGTACCTCATGCGCCGCCCGGGCGAGGTGGTCAGCAAGATCGAGCTGCTCGACCACGTCTGGGACGCCGCCGTGGAGACCGCTCCCAACGCGGTCGAGGTCTACGTCGGCTACCTGCGCCGCAAGATCGGGCGCGACCGGCTCGAGACCGTGCGCGGGGCGGGCTACCGGCTCGCGGCCGTGACGGGGGACTGATGCGCCGGCCGCGCGAGCTCAGCCTGCGCGCCCGGCTGGTGCTCACCTCCGTCCTGGCGCTGACCGCCGGTCTGGCCGCGGGCGGCGTGCTGCTCGTCTTCGTGCTGAACTTCGGGCTGCTGCGGGCGGTGAACGGCGAGGCGCTCGAGACGGCGCGGGGCGTGGCCAAGCTGGTCGACCAGGGGCAGCTGACCGAGCCGATCCCGGTCAACGCGGCCATGCAGGTGCAGGTCATCGACGCGGACGGCCGGGTCCTGTCGATCTCGGCCGGCGCCGACCGGCTCATACCCATGCTGCATTCCGACGAGCTGCGCGGCATGGGCGACGGCAGCGTGCGGGAGATTCCCGGGAGCCGGATCGGCCTGGAGGGCGACGCCCGGGTCGTGATGGTCACCGCCGGGCCGCCCACCGATCCGGTGCGCGTACTGGTCGCGCGGTCCACGAACGACCTGACGCAGGGCGTACACATCCTGCGCGTGACCCTGCTCATCATGTTCCCGTTGCTGGTGGGAGCCCTCTGGCTGGTGCTGTGGCGGGTGCTCGGGGCGGCGCTCAGCCCGGTCGACGCGCTGCGCTCGGGCGCCGAGGAGATCACCGGGGGTACGCGGGCCGGCCGGCTGCCGGTGCCCGAGTCCCGCGACGAGATCCACCGGCTCGCGGTGACGCTGAACGGCATGCTGCACCGGCTCGACGCGGCGCAGGCCCGGCAGCGGGCGTTCGTGGCCGACGCGGCTCACGAGCTTCGCAGCCCGCTGACCAACATGCGTACGGAATTGGAGGTCTCGCAACGTCTGCCCGACACCGACTGGCACGCGCTGTCGGAGGACCTGCTCACCGACGTCGACCGGCTCAGCCGGCTCGTCGACGACATGCTGCTGCTCGCCCGGGCGGACGACGCGGCGCCGGGGCGGGTCGTGGCGGCCCCGTTCCGCGAGGTCGACCTGGGCGCGGTGGTCGGTGACGTGGCGGCTCGCTACCCCACAGTGGGTTACGTGCGTCCCTCGGCGCCGGTCACGATCGCCGGGGAGCCCGACGCGCTCGGCCGTGTGGTGGCGAACCTGCTGGACAATGCCGTGCGGCACGCGAAATCGCGGATCTGCGTCGAGGTGCGCGCGGACGCCGCGTACCGCTGGATCACCGTGACCGACGACGGACCGGGCATTCCCGAAGCCGACCGGGAGCGGGTGTTCGACCGGTTCACCCGGCTCGACGACGCCCGCGCCCGTGACGCGGGCGGTTCCGGTCTCGGCCTGGCCATCGTGCGCGAACTGGCCCGCCGCCACGGCGGCACGGTGACCTTGAGTGACGCCTCACCGGGGCTGCGGGTGGACGTACGGCTGCCCGCCGTTCGGTGAAGAAATTTTAGGAACAGCGGGAACTATCGGGGACGGAGGGACGACCAACGCGCGATGCCCGGCAACGGGCTGTCCCCCATGCGGAAGGTTGACGACTTCGATGTCCCTGCTCAAGCGCTCGGCCCTGGTGGCCGCCACGGTCGCCGGCCTCACCCTGGCGCTCGCCGCGCCGGCCTCCGCCCACGTCACGGTGAACCCCGACACGGCGACCGCGGGTGGATACACCAAGGTGACCTTCCGGGTGCCGAACGAGTCCGACACCGCCTCCACGAACAAGGTCGAGGTGAACCTGCCTGCCGACAACCCGGTGGCCTCGGTCTCGGTCAAGCCGATCACCGGGTGGGATGTGGCCACCACGGTCTCCAAGCTGGCCAAGCCGCTCGAGGCGCACGGCGCGCAGATCACCGAGTCGATCTCGAAGATCACCTGGACCGCCAAGGCGGGCTCGGAGGTCAAGCCGGGACAGTTCCAGGAGTTCGACGTGTCGCTCGGGCCGCTGCCCGAGTCCGGCCAGATGGTCTTCAAGGCCCTTCAGTACTACTCCGACAACACGGTCGTCCGCTGGATCGACGAGCCCACCACCGACGGCTCCGAGGCGGAACACCCGGCGCCCGTGCTGAAGCTCGCCGCGGCCGGCGCGACCGACACGGCCGCCGCCGCGCCGACCGCGACCGCCAGCCCGGTGGCCGCCGCCGACGCCGACGACAGCTCCGACGGGCCCGACGCCTTCGGCATCGCGGGCCTCATCGCCGGGGTGATCGCCCTGATCCTGGCGCTTCTCGCGTACGCCAAAGCCGGCCGCCGCCCGGGCCAGGAGACCAGCGCCACCACGAAGTCCTGACATTGCGCGTACGACGAGGCCGGCCATCACCGTGGCCGGCCTCTTTCGTCCGGTGTTGATCACGGGTTTACTACCGGACGTGAATCGCGTTCGCACGGCTTCCCGGGTCTGGCACGGTCTGCTCTTCGCCGTGGTGCTGACCTCCCTGATCATTCAGATCGTGCTCAGCGCCCAAGGGGACGACGCGCCGGCGGTCACGCGGTTCGTCCGGCTGTTCAGCTACTTCACGATCCAGAGCAACGTCCTGGTGCTGATCGCCGCCGGCAGCCTGATGATCGACCCGGGCCGCGACGGGCGGGTCTGGCGGGTTCTGCGGCTCGACGCGCTGCTCGGGATCATCGTGACCGGCATCGTGTACGCCACCATCCTGGCCGGCACGGCGGACCCGCACGGCGCCGGCTGGTGGTCGAACCTGGGATTCCACTACATCGCGCCGTGGGCGGCGCTGGCCGGATGGGTGGTCTTCGGGCCCCGTCCGCGGATCGACCCGCGGACGATCGCCTGGGCGTTCCTGTGGCCGGCCGCGTGGATCGGTTACACGCTGGCGCACGGCGCGACCACCGACTGGTTCCCGTACCCCTTCGCCGACGCCACGACGATCGGCTATCCCACCGCCGTCCGGAACATGCTGATGGTCGCTGTCATGGCCGCCGTGTTCGCCGCGATCCTGTGGTTCCTCGACCGGCGCCTGCCGCAGACCACTGACAGCGGGCCCGACCCGCTCCCCGCGACCGCCGCCACCAGCACCGAGCCGAAGTAAGCGATCAGCCGGGCGGTTCGTCGTCCGGAGGTCGCCGCTCATTCCAAGGCGAGAAGGGCTGCGAGGTCCCGGCGTCGTACGGAGGTCGCCGTTCGGGCTGAGGCGAGGGCTGAGGCGAAGGCCGAGGAGACGGCTGAGACGAGGGCTGAGACGAAGGCCGAGGAGACGGCTGAGACGAGGGCTGAGGGTGAGACCCGGGGCCGGCGTTGCCGGACGGAGGTTGCTGTTCGGGCCGAGTAGTGGGGTTGGTCCAGGCGTCGCGCAGCTCCCTCTTCGTGGTGTGCCACCAGTCGCGGAACTCGGCTGCCAAGTCGGTCAGGGCGTGGCGCATGCCCGGGTCGTCCAGGCCGGCCCCGAGCAGTTCGGCCAGGCTCAGCAGCCACAGGAACGGGGTCGCGGCCAAGGCCAGCAGGGGAAGCGGCCACCAGGACGTCGCCGCGTACAGGAAAAGCAATGTCACCGCGACCGCCGTCAGGGCCAGGGCCGTCAGGTCGGCGCGGCGCATCAGGCGGGGCAGCAGGCGCAGGCACCGCCACGGGAGGCGGCCGGCGGGAATCAGGATGCGGGCCGCGAAACCGGCCATCACCGCGGCCAGGACCCCGGCCATGACGCGGCCGAACGGGCCGGCCGTGGGCCACCACCAGAGGGCGATCAGTTGCAGGGCGCAGACCAGGGCCGCGCTGGCGGCCAGGCCGCGGCGCAGGCCGTTCAGGACGCCGCGGATCGGCCAGGTCATCGAGACGACGTCGGCTCGGGCCGGGTTGTCGCGGGCCACGTCGCGCAGGGCGCGCATCGAGCGGCGGACGCGCAGGCGTTCGGCGTCGAGCATGGCGATGAGCCAGCGGCCGTACGGGTTGCCGGGCGCGATGGCCAGGGCGGCTCGGGCGGCGGCCAGGGCGGCGTCCCGGTTGCCGGCGTCGCGTTCCACGTCGGCCACGGTCAGCAGGCCCTCGACGGAGTGGGGATCGAGGGAGCGGCCGTGGGCGGCGGCGGCCCGGGCCCGCGGGTAGTCCTTGGCCGAGGCCAGGGCCCGGGCGAGCACGAAGTGGCCGGTCGGCTCGGCCGGTGCCAGGCGGACGGCCTCGGCCGCCGCGGACACCGCGTCCCGGGACCGGATCATGACTATGAGGTTCTCGGCCCGCTCGGCGTGGGCGTCGGCGAACAGCGGCGACGCGGCCACCGCGGCGTCGGCCGTGGCGAGGGCGCCCGCGTAGTCGCGCCGCAGCCGCAACACCGAGGCGAGCAGCGTCAGCAGCCGCGCGTCGCCCGGGCTCGCGGCAAGGCCGGACCGCGCCTGTTTCTCCGCCTCGTCGTAGCGGCCCACCTGGGCCAGCCGATGCGCACGCCAGTAGGCGTCGTTCCGCTCACTCAACGCGCGACATCCAGCGGTGAGCCGATCAACGGATCTTGCGCTTCTTGAGGTACGCGGCCAGGTCGTCGTACTCGCCGGATTCGTTGGCGAACATGGCCACGTTGCGGGCCGTGGCGAACCAGCCGTCCGTCGACGGGCGGACCTCGCGGACGGCGGCGAGCATGTCGTCCTGATTGATCATGCGGATCTCGCCGGTGGCGATGGAGTCGCGCATGGCGAACTCGGCCGCCGTCTCGCACACGTGGGCCAGGTCGGCACCCGAGTAGTGGTCGGTGGCGTCGGCCACGCGGCCCAGGTCGATGCCGGCCACCGGGCGGTCGCGCAGGTGGTACTGGAGGATCGCGGCCCGGGCGGGCCTGTCCGGCGGCAGCACCAGGACCGTACGGTCAAGCCGCCCCGGTCGTCGCAGGGCCGAATCGATGTCCCAGGGCGCGTTGGTCGCGGCCAGCACGAAGACGCCGTCGTTGTTGCCGTCGACCCCGTCGAGCTCGGTCAGCAGCTGGTTGACGACGGTGCGCATGGACGACGAGTTGAGCTGGCTGCGTTTGTGGCCCAGCGCGTCGATCTCGTCGAGGAACAGGACGCAGGGGGCGTGGCCGCGGGCCGAGTCGAACAGGTCGTGCAGGTTGCGCTCCGAGCTGCCCACCCACATGTTGAGCACGTCGGTGATCGACAGGGAGATGAACGAGGCGCCCATCTCGCCGGCCACCGCGCGGGCCAGGAAGGTCTTGCCGCAGCCGGGCGGTCCGTAGAGCAGCAGGCCGCCGCGCAGGCTCTTGCCGAACAGGCTGCGCAGCTTGGGGTTGCGCATCGGGCCGAGGAAGGAGATCTCGAGGCGCTTCTTGACCTCCTCCATGCCGCCGACGTCGGCCAGCGTGACCTTCGAGGTCTCGATGTCGAAGGCGCGGTCGGCGTGGCCCTGGACCGGGTCCGGTTCGCCGTCGGCGCGGGTGAAGCGCGGCGGCACCACGTCACCGAACTCCTGCTCCCTGGCATCCCAGTCGAAGGTGGCGGCGGGCGGGGGCACGGACGGCGACAGGGCCGTTCCCATCAGCTTCTGGGCGGTCGCGTTGCCGGGCTCGCGGGCCAGGACCTGGGCGGCGTGAGCGATCGCCTCTCCCCCACGTCCGGCCGCCACCAGCAACTCGGCCAGGTGCAGCCGCAACGGCAGGTCGTCCGGGCGGGCCTCCACGGCCGCGGTGAGACTGTCGATCAAGGGGGAGTCGCTCATGACACCGAATTATGCCCGTGGTTGCCTCGGGTGAGCGTGTGGCCATCATCAAAAGACGAGGCCGCCGGGACATATGCCCCGACGGCCTCGTTCCGGACGAAATCAGCAATCAGCCTGGCCGCCGGAAGCCCGCGATGGGCATCCGGTCGATCTCCGCCATCCGCACGTGGTCACCCGTGTGCGGAGCGTGGACCATCTTGCCGCCGCCGATGTAGAGGCCGACGTGATGGAGGCTTCCGGGGAAGAAGAAGACCAGGTCACCCGGTTGCAACTCGTCCCGCGACACCGCCTTGCCCTCGTTCCACTGGTCTTTCGTGTAGTGGTCGAGGTGGACACCGACGCTGCCCCAGGCCTCCTGGGTCAGACCGGAGCAGTCGTACGTGTTCGGTCCTGCCGACCCGAAGACGTACGGCTTGCCGATCAGGTCGCACGCGCGCTGAGCCGCACGCCCGCCCTTGTCATTGGTGTACGTGACCGGACAGGCGCCCAACCGCAGGGGCCCGTCCGAGGCGTCCGCCGAGCCGTACGCCTGGATCCGCAGTTTCTGCAGCGCGGTGATCTTGGTTTCGATCGCCTTCTTGCGGGTGGACAGGTCCTTGTCGCGCGCGGCGACGGACTTGGTCACGATATCCAGGTCGGACTTGGTGGCGGTGAGCTTGTCGCGCAGCGCCGCCACGCCCTTGATCTGCTCCTGCTGATGACGAGCCAGCTGATCGAGATAGGTCAGCTTGTCGGTCAGCCCGGTCGGCGAGCCACTGATGATCATGGCATCGAGGGCGTTCGGCGCACCCTGCTTGTACGCGTCGACGGCCAGGCCTTGCACCTGGGCCATCGCCAGGTCGACCTGCACCTGGAGCGGGTTGAGCTGGGCGGCGAGCTTCTTCTGCTGAGCGCGGTTCTTGAGCAGCTGGTTGTGCACGTCGTTGTACTGCTCGATGACCGGCTCGAGGTCGTTCCACTGCTTGTCGATCTGGGCCTCGACCGTGGAGGGCGAGGGTGTGGCGTGCGCGACGGCTGGTCCGGTGACAACGACCCCGACCGTCGCGAGTGCGCAGACGAGTCCACGCAGAACTGCGGCGCGGCCGCGCGCCCCAATCCGTTTCACGTTGGGTGTGACGTCCTTTCTTCCCTCGAGCCGCCGACCGGGTTAGCTGACGGGTTCGGACGGGAAGACGCGTCCGGCCGCGAGGCATCGCGGCTTCACCCCAACCACTCGGGTCCCCGGTTCGCCCACACGACGATTAGGCGGTGGTCCGTCAGATCGGCCGGGTGGACGATGGGGGGCTGCCGAACCGGGGACCACCGTACTCCGGATCATGTGGAGAACTGAAGCCGCCGCGTACGGGAAACTGTTTGCTCCGAAAGGCATACACAGAGTAACTAGAGGGGCCAGTGGTCCAGCGCACGGTCAAGCCAGGGCACCACGAGAATCACGGTGGGTAATACCAGCAGACCAGCGGCGGCGAGCGCGGCGGCCACGTTCAGGCCGACGGACACGGTGTGCGGCTTGGCCAGCCGGGCCAGCCTCCGGCGCCTCGCGTCACCCGTCGGGTCGGCCCGCGCGTCCTCCGCCAGGGGGACGGCGTCGGTCAACCGCTCGAGGGCGGCCCGCAACGGCTCGGCGCCGGCCTTCCGCCGGGCCACGTCGTCCGAGATCATTTCCAGCAGCAGATGTACGGCGTCGAGGGGCGCCCGGCTGCGCAACGGCTGCGGCACGGCGCGGTAGAAGGCGGTGAACGACTCCATCACCACCTCGTGCCGGTGGCGCAGATGGGTCTGCTCGTGGGCGAGGACCGCGTCGACCTGTTCCCGGTCGAGCACCTGGAGCACGCCGTTGCTCAGCACGACCCGCGGCTCGCGGCCGGGCACGCAGTACGCCAGCGGCAGCGCCCCGTCGAGCACGCGCAGGTTGTCGGGGCCCAGCTCGCGATGCTGTTCGGCCCGGTCGAGCAGGTCGACGAGCTCGCGGTGGCGGGCCCGGCGCACCCGCGAGCGCCGGGTGACCCGGACCAGCGAGACGATGAGCCGCAGGATGATGACGCCGGCCACGACCAGGGCGCCGATCAGCGCGGTGGCGGCGACCGGCTTGCCGGAGCCGGCGGCCCGGGTCACCTCGTACGGCGCCGAGAGGACCACGCCGAGGGCGGACAGCACGGCGCTCAGGGTGATCGACTGCCAGAGCAGGACGGCCGCCACCGGGGCCCGGTCGGGCCAGCGCGCGCGGGCCAGCGCACCCGGGACGACCAGCGACAGGGTCAGGCCGAGCGCGCCGAGCAGAAGCGCCGTCACCCCGCCGACCGCCCCACCCACCGCCCGGACCGAGACCGGCAAGCCGTCATTTCTTCGTGACTGCTTCGATTGCCGCCTTGAGGGCATCGGGTGACAACTGACCCATGAAATAGGCCAGCGCGGCGTCCTGGTCGCCGCTGGCGGTGAGCGCGTCGAGCATGAGGCCGGCCGTCATCTCCTCGCGGGACTGCGCGGGCGCGTACTTGTAGGCCCGGTCGTCGTTCTGCTGAACGACGACGCGCTTTTTCGTCAGACGGTTGAGCACGGTCATCACGGTCGTGTAGGCGAGGTCGCGCTCCCGCTGGAGGCGCTCGTGCACCTGCCGCACGGTGAGCGGCTCACCCGCGTCCCACAACTGCCGCATGACCTCGCGTTCCAGGTCCCCGAGAGCCATGTATGCCATCTTACACAGGCCTACTGCGCAGTGTCGTACTACGCGACGTAGTATCTACTACGAGACGTCGTAGAGGGGGCATTCCCATGGACGTACTGGACCTGACCCGGCTCCAGTTCGCGGTGGTGACGATCTATCACTACTTCTTCGTGCCGCTGTCGATCAGCCTGGCCGCGGCCGCCGCCGGCCTGCAGATCGCCTGGCTGCGCACCAAGCGCGAGGACTATCTGCATCTCACCAAGTTCGTCGGCAAGATCCTGATCGTCACGTTCGCGGTCGGCGTGGTCACCGGCCTCGTGCAGGAATTCCAGTTCGGCCTGGGCTGGAGCAGCTTCGCCAAGTTCTACGGCGACGTCTTCGGGCCGACCCTGGCCATCGAGGGGATGCTCGCGTTCTTCCTGGAGGCGACGTTCCTCGCGCTCTGGTATTTCGGGTGGGACCGCCTGCCCCGCCTCGTGCACACGGCCACCATCGTCATCGTCGCGATCGGCACCGTGCTGTCGGCGTTCATCATTCTGGCCGCCAACTCCTTCATGCAACACCCGGTGGCGTACGCGCTGGACCCGGTGACCGGGCGGGCGCGTCTGACATCGTTCACCGACCTGCTGCTCAACAAGGTCAACCTGGCCGCCTTCCCGCACACCCTGGCCGGCGCGATCATGGTGGGCGGGGCGCTGCTGCTGGCCCTGGGCGTCTGGCGGCTCGCGGCCGACGGCACATTCCGGATCATGGCTCGCCTCGGCGCCTGGATGACGCTGGCCGGCGGGGCGCTGACCGCGCTGACCGGCGACCACCTCGGCAAGGTCATGACCGAGGTGCAGCCGATGAAGATGGCCGCGGCCGAGGCGCTGTACGAGACCACCAAGGGCGCGCCGTTCTCGATCTTCACGCTGGGCTCGCCGTTCCCGAACTTCTCGCTCGACATCCCCTGGCTGCTCTCCATCCTGGCCAAGGGCAACCCGAACGCGACGGTGCAGGGCATCAACGACCTTCAGGCCCAGTACGCGGCCCAGTACGGCCCCGGCTCGTACGTGCCCATGATCCCGGTGGCGTTCTGGTCGTTCCGCGTGATGATCGGCGCCGGCATGCTGGCCGCGGCCGTGGCCGCGTTCTACCTGTGGCGTACCCGCAAGCACCGCGACGCCCCACGCTGGCTGACCCGATGGCTGCCGTTGATCCCGATCCTGCCCGCCGTCGCCAACACCTTCGGCTGGATCTTCACCGAGACCGCGCGGCAGCCGTGGATCGCCTTCGGCATCTCGAAGGTCGCCGACGGCATCTCCCCCGGGCTGACCAGCTCGGAGGTGATCGCCTCGCTGGCCGGGTTCACCGTCGTCTACGGGATCCTCGCGGTCGTCTGGTTCCGCCTGGTACGCCACCTCGCGCGGCAGCCCCTCGCCGCCGAACCGGCCGCCGTCGCCGAGACCGCCGAACCCGCACCCGTCTACTGAGGGACTGACATGATCACCTTCTGGTTCGCCGTCGTCGTGCTCGCCTGGGTGCTCTTCTTCGTGCTGGAGGGCTTCGACTTCGGCGTGGGCCTGCTCGGCCCGCTGCTCGGCCGCGACGACCACGAGCGCGGCGCCGCGGTCCGCACGATCGGCCCGTTCTGGGACGGCAACGAGGTCTGGCTGGTCGCGGCGATCGGTGTCACGTTCGCCGCGTTCCCCGCCTGGTACTCGGCCCTGCTCTCCGGCCTCTACCTGCCGATGGTCGTCCTGTTGCTCCTGCTCGCGGTCCGCGGCGTCGCCCTCGAGTTCCGCGGCAAGGGCGACGGACCGGCGTACCGCCTTCGGGCCGACATCGCGCTGGCGCTCAGCTCGCTCGGCATCGTGCTGGTGTGGGGCGCGCTGCTGGCCACGTTCGTCAGGGGCCTGGCCCTCGGCGCCGACGGCTCGGTCACGGGCGGCGGCCTCTCCCGCACCCTCGGCCCGATCTGGTCGCCCGAGGCCGGGCTCGGCGCACTGGCCGCCCTGTTCGCGGCGCTGATGCTGGGCGCCACCTTCCTCGGCCTGCGCACCAGCGGCCCGGTGCGCCATCGGGCGCGCACGCTGGCCCGGTGGCTGGGCACGGGCGGCGCGGTCGCGCTTCTCGTCGCCGGTTTCGGTACGGGGTCCCGCCTGGCCCTGGCCGCCGCGGCCCTCAGCCTGCTCGCCGGCATGCTGGCCCGCTCCGGCCGCGAGGCCCTGGCCTTCACCACCACCGCGCTGTCGGTGGCCGGTGCCGTGGTCGCCGTCTTCACCACCCACGGCGACGTCGTGCTGCGCAGCACCCTCGACCCGCAGTGGTCCCTGACCCGGGACGCGGCCGCCGCCACCCCGCAGGCCCTGGAGCTGATCACCTGGGCCGGTGTGCTCATCCTGCCGGGCGTCCTCGCATACCAGGCCTTCTCCTATGTGGTCTTCCGCCGCCGAGTCGCCAGCGAACGGGTTCCCTCATGACCACCGCCCCACAGCCTCCCGTTCTTGTTCCCGCCGCGCCGAAGCGGTCCGCGTCAGCCCGCGGCCCGCTGGACCCCCGGCTGGTGCGTCACGCCCGCACCAGCCGGGCCGGCATCGCCCTGCTCGCGCTGCTCGGCGCCGGCCAGGCCGCGGCGACGCTGGCCGTCGCCGTGGCGCTCACCCTGCTGGTGGCGGGCGACCACCGGTGGGCCACCGGCCTGCTGGCCGGCGCGTTCGCCGCCCGGGCCGCCTTCTCCTGGGGCGAGCAGGTGGTGGCCCAGCGAACCGCCGCCCGGGTCACCGACGAACTGCGCCGCTCGATGCTCACCGCGGTCCTGCGCCGCGGCCCGGCCTGGGTGGCGTCGTTCGGCGCGGGCCGGCTCACCGCGGTGCTGAGCACCGGCCTCGACGCGCTGCGCCCGTGGTTCAGCGGCTACCTGCCGTCCCTGGTCCTCGGCGTCGCGCTGCCCCCGCTGGTCATCGTCACCATGGCCCTGGTCGACCCCGCGTCGGCGATCGTCGCCCTGGTCACCCTCCCCCTGATCCCCGTCCTGGGCGCCCTGATCGGCTGGGCCACCCAGGCCCGCGCCCGCCAGCGCTGGCAGGCCGACGCCCGCCTGGCCGGCCACTTCCTCGACGTGGTGCGCGGCCTACCGGCCCTGCGCGTCTTCGGCCGCGCCGAACGCCAGACCGCCGTGGTCGCCGACCTCACCGACAAGCACCGCTCGGCCACCCTGCGCGTCCTCCGAGTCGCCTTCCTCTCCTCGACGGCCCTCGACCTGGTCGGCACCCTCTCGGTCGGCCTGATCGCCGTCGAGGCCGGCCTCCGCGTCGCCGCCGGCAACCTGCCCCTGGGCCCGGCCCTGCTGGTCATCCTGCTGGCCCCCGAGGCGTACCGCCCGCTGCGCGAGATGGCCGCCAAGTACCACGCCGCCACCGACGCCACAGCCGTCATCACCGACGTCGACGAGATCCTGACGTCCACCACGGACAGCCCCACGCCGCCACACGCGCCGAAACCGCACTCCCCCGGCGTGGGCGCTTTCGGCTTGCGGGTCCGCTACCCCGGCGCGACCCGGGACGCGCTGACACTGGACGAGCTGACCGTCCGCGCGGGCGAGATCGTCGCGCTGCGGGGCCCATCGGGTGCGGGCAAGACGACGGCCCTGCGAGTGCTCGCCGGCCTGCAGACACCCCACGCGGGGGTGGCGGTCGCGGACAACGCGCTCTACCTTCCGCAACGCGTGACGCTGCCGCACGCCCGCACGGTGGCCGACCTGTTCCCGGCCGGCACCCCCGCTGCCGACATCACCGGCGCCCTCCGGACGGTGGGCCTGGACCTGTCCCCGGCCACCGCCCTGGGCGAGCGGGGCGCGGGCGTCTCGGCCGGCCAGCGGCACCGGCTGGCACTGGCCGCCCTGCTGCTCCGCGCCGGCGCGGAGCCGGTCACGCTGCTCCTCGACGAGCCCACCGCCCACCTCGACACCACCACCGAACAACTGGTCATCGAACAGCTCCGCACCGCCGCCCACCGAGGCAGCGCCGTCCTCGTGGTAGCCCACCGCCCGGCCCTGCTAGCCGCCGCCGACCGCATCACCACCGTGACGCCCCCAGTCACAGACTCCCCGGCTCTCACCGAGAGCAGCAGACCGCCGCAGTCCGGAGCAAATGGCTCGCCGGAGCCCGGGGCCGACGGCGCGCCACAGTCAGGCGCCGGCGACTCGCCACGGTCCCCGCTCAGTGGCTCGCCCGGGGCCGGGGCCGACGGCGCGGCGCGAGTTGGGGCCGACGGCGCGCCGCGAGTTGGGGTCGACGGCGCGCCGCTGGTTGGGGTCGACGGCGCGCCACGGGAGGGCTGGGCGGTTTGGCGGCGGTCGTGGGTGGCCGTTGTGCTCGGGAGTGGGTCTTCGCTGGCCGGGATCGTGCTTACCGGGGCGGCGGCCTGGCTGCTGGTGCGGGCCTCGTCGTTGCCGCCGGTGTTGTCGCTTTCGACGGCTGTGGTGCTGGTGCGCGGGAGTGCGGTTGCCCGGCCGCTTCTTCGGTATCTTGAGCGGCTTGTCGCGCATGATGTCGCGTTCGCTCGGCTTGGGGTGTGGCGGTCTCGGGTGTACGCGGCGCTGGTTCCGCGGGTTCCCGGGGCGCGGCTTCGGCGGCGTGGGGATCTGCTCACCAAGGTTGTCGACGACGTGGACGCTCGGGTCGACGGGCTGCTCCGGGGGCGCCTGCCGGCCTGGGCGGCCGCGGTGACGATCGCTGTCGCGTCGCTGGCGGCGCTGCTTCTGTCGCCGGGCGTCGCGGTGCCGCTCGCGGCCGGGCTGGTGATCGCCGATGTCGTGGCGCCGATGGTGGCGGCCCGGCAGGCCGCCCGCAGCGAAGCGGCCACCGGGGAGGCCCGGGCCCGGCTTCGCGACGCGGTGGTGGAGACCGTGGAGGGAGTCGAGGAACTGACCGGATCGTACGGCGTTCCCGAGCGGCGCAGCCGGGAGCTTGCGCGGCTTGAGGAGCAGGCGGCGCGTGCCGCTGGGTGGGCGGCCGCGCTTGGGCATCTCGGGTGGGGTGTCGCGGTGGTGGGCACCGCGTTCGCGCTCGGGGGTCTCAGCCACGAGTGGGCCGCAGTCCTTCTGCTGGGCATGGTCGTCCTTGGCGAACAGGTCATGACCCTGCCCGACGCCGCCGTGGCGCGCCGTCGCGCTGCCGGCGCTGAGGGACGGCTTGCCGCGCTGGTGGCTGAACCGCCCGCGGCCACGTTCCCCGGGCGCGACGCCCGGGGTGCCGAGACTGGGCCGCTGGGGGGCGGGGCGTTCGGCGTACGGCTGCAAGGGATTGTGGCCGGGTGGGATCCGGAGCGGGAAGCTGTGCTCGATGGGCTCGATCTCGAACTGGCGGCCGGGGCGAAGGTTGCCGTGCTCGGGCGGTCCGGGTCGGGGAAGTCGACGCTGGCGGCGGTTGTGGGGCGGCTTCTCGATCCGCGGGCGGGGGTGATCGCTCTCGAGGGCGGCGGTGATCTGCGGGAGCTGGCGGAAGCGGACGTGCGGGGGCGGATCGTGCTCGTCGGGGATGAGACCGACCATGTGTTCGCGTCCAGCGTTCGGGAGAATCTGCGGCTGGCCAAGCCCGGCGCCACTGATGAGGAGCTGCGGGCCGTTCTCGAGCGGGTTCGGCTCGGGGCGTGGCTCGACGGGCTGGCCGACGGGCTCGACACCTGGCTCGGCAGTGGGGGCAGCACCATGTCGGGTGGGCAGGTGCGGCGGTTCGCCACGGCGCGGGCGCTGCTGGCCGAGCCGGGGCTGCTGATCCTGGACGAGCCCACCGAAGGGCTGGATGTCGACGTGGCCGAGGCCGTGATGGCCGACCTGCTCGACGCCGGGCGGGGGCGGACCGTGCTGGTGCTCACCCACCGCACCGAAGGGCTCGACCGGGTCGACCGGGTGATGACGCTGGAGAACGGCCGGCTGGCGGATCAGGCGGCCGCGGCCAGGCGGCGCAGTGCGGCGGCGGTGGAGCTTTCGGGGGCGGCCATGTAGGTGATCAGGCGCTGGCCGTCGGCCGACTGCAGGACCTCGAAGTCCAGGTCCAGGTCGCCGACCAGGGGGTGGTGCAGGAACTTGCGGCCGGTCACGCACTCGGCGATCGGGTGGTGGGCCCAGATGCCGGCGAAGTCGGCGCTGCGGATGCAGAGGTCGCCGATCAGCTCGGCCAGGGCGCGGTCGCCGGAGTTGCGGCCGGCGACCAGGCGGAGGGAGGCGACGGCCCGGCACGCCTCGGTGTGCCAGTCGCGGTACAGGTCACGGGAGCGCGGGTCGAGAAAGAGCAGCCGCGCCAGGTTCACCGCGGGCGCCGGCTCGTGGAAGGCCAGCAGGGCACGGCCCAGCGGGTTCCAGGCCAGGACGGATGTGCGGCGGTCGAGCAGGACGGCCGGCACGCCGGCCAGCTGGGCCAGTTCCTCCCGTCTGAGCCCGGGCACCCGTCTGGCCCCGTACGAGATCAGCCCGGCCTCGGACGGGGTGAGGCGGGCGCGTTGCCGGTGACCTTCAGTGGGTGACGACGGTGTTCGCGCTCGGCGCGGCCGGGTTCACCCTGCTGTTCGGCCGGGTCGCCGATCTGGTCGGGCGGCGGCGGATGTTCCTGATCGGCATGGCCGCCCTCGGCGTCTCGTCGCTCGCCGGCGGGCTCGCCCAGTCGGCCGAGGTGCTGCTCGCCGCCCGGGCCGTGCAGGGTCTGGCCACCGCCGCCGTCACCCCGGCCGCGCTCGCGCTGCTGACCACGCTCTTCCCGGCCGGCCCGGCGCGGGACAAGGCGCTCGGCCTCAACGGCGCGCTGATGGCCGCCGGTTTCACCACCGGCGCCGTGCTGGGCGGCGTTCTCACCGGGCTGCTGAGCTGGCGGTGGGCTTTCTTCCTGAACGTCGCGGTCGCCGCGGTGGTCCTGGCGACCGCGCCGGTCCTGCTTGATGCGGATGTACGCCGTGAGCGGCGCCGCCGCGTCGACGTGCCGGGCGCCGTCGCCGTCACCGGCGGGCTGCTCGCGCTCGTGTACGGGTGGGTGCTCGTCGGCGTACTCCTCCTCGGCGTTTTCTGGTTGATCGAAAGGCGCGTGGCGGAACCGCTCGTGCCCGTGCGGGTGCTGCGGTCGCGGGGTGCCGGCTGGGGGAACCTGGCCGGCCTGCTGGCCTTCGCGACCGAGACGTCCCTGGTCTTCGTGCTGACGCTCTACCTGCAGGATGTGCTCGGGTATTCGCCGTTGCGGGCCGGGCTGACGTTCGCCGTGCTCGGCGCGGGCACCGTCCTGGGCGGCGTTGTCGCCCCGCGCCTCATCGCCCGGTTCGGGGCGCGCGGCGCGCTCACCGGCGGCCTTCTCGTGCAGGCGGCCGCCACCCTGCCTCTGGTGCTGCTCGGCCCCGGCCGGTCGTGGCTGCTGGCGCTCACCTTCGCCGGCGGCGTCGCGAACCTGGTCGCGATCGTCGCGTTCCTGGTGACCGTGACGAACGCGCTGCCCGCCGCCGATCAGGGGCTGGCGACCGGGCTGGCCACGATGAGCCAGCAGATCGGCATCACCGTCGGCACGCCCGTCATGGCCGCGGTGCTCGCCCAGGGCGGCACCACGTGGGCGATCACCGTCAACGCGGTCGTGGCGCTGGCCACCGGCGTGCTGGTCAGCGTCGCAGTGCCTCCTGCAAGAAGCGCAGTTGCGGTGTGAGCAGGTCGGCGCCGGACGCCATGTGGCCGGCGCCGGGAAGCGGAAGCACGGTGTGCGGCTTCCCGGCGGCCAGCAGCGCCGCGGAGAAGCGCATCGTGTGCACCGGGTAGACGTTGTCGTCGGCCAGGCCGTGGATCAGCATCAGCGGCCGTTCGAGTTTCGCCGCGTCGGTCAGGACCGAGGCGCTTGTGTACGGGCCGGGGTCGACCCGCGGGTCGCCCAGGTACCGCTCCTGCCAGTGGGTGTCGTACAGGAACTCGTCGGTGACCGGCGCCCCCGCGACCGCCGCGTGGAAGACGTCCGGCCGGCGCAGCACGGCCAGCGCGGCCAGGGTGCCGCCGGCCGACCAGCCGCGGATGCCGACCCGCCCGAGGTCGAGTTCCGGGTAGAGCGCGGCCACCGTGTGCAGCGCGTCGACCTGGTCCTCGACCAGCTTGCCGGAGTTGTCGCCGTGGGCCTCCTTCTCCCAGCGCGGCCCGCGCCCCGGCGTGCCCCGGCCGTCGGCGACGATCACCGCGAACCCCTGGTCGGCGAACCACTGCGAGACGTAGAAGCTGCCCCGGTGGGCGACGGCGCGCTGCATGGCCGTGCCGCCGTACGGGTCCATCAGGACCGGCAGCCGCTCACCGCGCTGCCACACGGCGGGGAACAGGACGGCCGTCCGCAACTCACGCTTTCCGCAGCGGAGCAGAGACACTTTGGGTACGACGGGTGAGCTCGCCGCCAGATCGGTGATGGTCCGGGGGCCGAAGCGGGTGTCCTCCCCGTCGAGCCGGTACGACCGGATCACCGTGCTGCCGCCGGACCGGCAGCCGGTGTGCACGCCCTTGCCCGCGGTGATCTGGTCGAGACCGCCGGCCCGGGACCAGGTCCAGAGGTGTTGCTCGGTGGGCTCCTCGGTCGCGGCGAACAGCAGCGTGTCCCCGTCGACGGACAGCAGCTCGGCCACCTGCAGCCCCGGCGGCGTGACCGGTTCACCGGCGACGGTCAGGTGCCGGGTGTCGTCGCGGTCGGAGGTCCAGACCAGTTCCCCGGCGGCCGTGCGCCGGGGCACCCCCGGCACGATCTGCGTCCAGGCGTCGTCCTGCTCCTCGGCGATCGTGCTGGTGGCGCCGGTCGCCGGGTCGACCTCGAGCACGCGCATGACGGTCTGCGGCCTGTTCTGGGTGACCGCGAGCAGCCCGTGCTCGTCCCAGACGACGTCGACGAGGTATTCGTACTCGGCGGTGACGTCCGTACGGCCGCCCGACGTGTCGTAGACGTGCAGCGTCACCACGGCGTTGTCGGTGCCGGCGCGCGGATAGCGGTGCGCGGTCGGCGGTTCCCGCGGATGGCTGGGGTCGCTCAGATACCAGACCTCGACCGGCTCGTTGTCGACCCGCGCCACGGCGAGCCGGCCGCTGTCCGGCGCCCACCAGAAGCCGCGCGTCCGCTCCATCGACTCGCCGGCCACGTGTTCGGCCAGCCCGTACGTCACCTCGGCCTTCTCCGGCGTCGCCACCGAGTGGTCCCCGGCACCGTCGGTGCCGACGAGCCGCAGCTCGCCCTCGTGCACGTACGCCACCGCCGTACCGTCCGGGCTGATCGTCGCGTCCTCCACCGGCGCCCGCGCCGGCAACGCCGTGACCGCGCCGGTTTCCACGTCCACCACGAACAGTTTCTGATCCGCGGTGAACGCCACCCGCCGTACGGCCCGATCGGCGCTGTAGTCCGAGATCCCCGCCGACCGGTCCCGGGCCCGCTCCCGCCGCGCCCGCTCCCGCGCCGACGGAGCCTGCCCGGCCGGCGCGACCGGATCGGCGAGAAGCAGCTCCCGCTCGCCGTCGAGCTCGAGGCTCCACAGCCGCAGCACCGGATCCTCCCCGCCGAGGCTGCGCAGAAAGAGCACCCGCTTCCCGTCGGGCCCGATGGTGAACCGCCGCGGCCGCCCGAGGCCGAACCCTTGCGTCCGCCCCACCAGCCGCGGAAAAGAGACAAGCATGCCGCCAGTCTTACCGCACCACACCCGTGGGCGCGCGCCCCGACACGACCACTACCGATCGGCCGCCATCATCGCGCCCGCCCGGTTGACCCTTTCGTCGCGCCGAGTCCATTTAGCGCAGTCCGGGCCGCGAAGCGGAACGGGCAACAGCGAGTGCGCGAATGCGCCAATCCAGGCACTCCGTCCACATTGACCTTTGCCGGGTCGGCGCCGGTTTCGGCCTGCCCGGCCAGCACGACCGGGGCGAAGGCCTCGTTCACCTCGTACGCGTCGATGTCCTTCATCGTCAGGCCGGCCCGGGCCAGGACCTTCGCGGTGGCGGGGATGATGCCGGTCAGCAGGAGGGCGGCGGCGCCGTCGTTGACGGGGCTGGAGTTGCCGGCGGTGACCTTCCAGTCGATGGCGCCGAACCGCTGCTCCCGCCGATGACGTCGTCGAGGCCGGCCGGGTCGAGGCCGTCGGCGCGTTCGAGCAGCGCCCGGAGCACATCGGTGTGGATAAGCTCGTCACTGATGGCACGGACGGAAGACCCCTCGGGGCGTCAACGGATCTTGGCGGTGGCGGCCGAGCTCTTCTATGTGCGCGGGGTGCGCGCGGTCGGCCTGGCCGAGGTGATTCAGGCGGCCGGTTGCGGGAAAAACATGCTCTACCGCCACTTCCCCGGCAAATCGGCGCTGGTGGCGGCCTATCTCGTGCGAGCGCGTGAGGAGCGCGAGGCGGCGACCTCGGCCGCCCTGACGGGCGAGCCTCGGGAGCGGCTGGTCGCGCTGGTGAGCGAGGTGGCCCAGTGGGTACGCGGGAACGCGTACCGCGGCTGCGCCTTCCGCAGATATCTCGCCGAGTTCCCCGCCCGGGACGACGAGGCCGGCGACGAGGCGACCGCAATCGCCCGCGGCTACCTGCGCGACACCCGAGCGCAGGTCGACGACCTGGTCGCCGCCGCCGGGGCCGCACCGCTGCTGGGCGACCGCCTGTGGCTGCTGATCGACAGCCTCTACAGCGGCACCGGCCCCGACCCCTCGGTCGCCGTCGCATGGGCTCGCGAACTCAGCGCGACGCCGGCCGTTGCGCCGGCAGACGGACACCGGTGACCTCGCTGGGGGGACGGATCGCGGTCACCGTCGCGTAGCCCTCGGCCAGCAGCGCGAGGTCCGAGCCGGGAACCAGCGGCTCGCCGGTCTTCTCGACGGCCGTACGGACGAAGCCCTCGCCGTTCTCCGCCAGCGCCATCTGCGCCTGCCCGAACGGCGCCAGCGTCGCCTCCCGCAGGCCGCGGACCTCGTCGAACGGGCGGTCGGGCACGTTCAGGTTGAGGACCGTGCCGGGTGGCGCGGCGGACAGCCAGGCGAGCAGGCCGGCCGCCACGCGGGCGGCGGTGTCCCAGTGCAGCACCGAGTCGTCCGGCACCACCACAGTCGCGCCGCCGCTGGCCGTGGCGTCGACGGCGGACGGGTTCAGCACGTCCAGCGACACCGCCATGGCGCGGACCCGGTCGTTGGCCGCGGTCAGGGCCGCGCCGACCGTGCCCGAGTGCAGCACGGCGCGGCCCGCGTTCGCGCCCCGGTTCGGGCCGGACAGGACCAGGTCCGGCGGTTCGCCGAAAACCCCCAGATCGGCGAGGACCACGATGTACGCCGGTGAGGCCGTCACCCCGTACACCGCAAGCCCTTGAAAGTCGTGTCTCTCCAGGACGATCCGGCCGCCGGAGGTGACAGCGGTCAGCGCCGCGCTCATCCCGCTGGCCTCCTCGCGCGGGGCGGCCACCACCACCTCGTAGCCGGCGTCGCGGGCGGCCAGGGCCAGCGCGCGCAGGCCGGGCGCCTCGACGCCGTCGTCGTTGGTGACCAGGATCCGGGGCGTCATGGCCGTTTTCTACCCAGCCGCGAGCGGGTCAAGCGGCGGCGGCCGCGGCCAGCCTCTCCGGGGGTACCGGGCGGCCGAAGTGGTAGCCCTGCAAGAGGTCGAAGCCGGCCTCGGCGAGGATGTCGGCGGTCGGCTGGTCCTCGACGCCCTCGGCCACCAGCGTCAGGTCGAGGCCGCGGGCCATCCGGGCCACCGCGTCCACGATGGCCCGGTCGCGCGGGTCGTGGATCCGGTGCACGAACGACTGGTCCAGTTTCAGCTCGTCGAGCGGCAAGCGGGTCAGCAGCGCCAGCGACGTGTATCCCGTACCGAAATCGTCCATGGCGACCCGGACGCCGAGCTCGCGGATCAGGCGCAGCCGCTCGGCGCCGCGCTCGGGCCGGGTCATCACCGCGCTCTCGGTGACCTCGACGATCAGCGCGTGCGAGGGCAGGCCGTGCTGGGCGAGCAGGCCCGCGATCACCTCGACGATCCGGTCCTGGGCGAGCACGGGCGCGGGCAGGTTCACCGCCACCGGCACCCGCCAGCCGTCCCGGTGCCAGCCGGCGGCCTGCCGGATCGCGTCGCTGAGGATCCGGTCGGTCAGCGGGGTGATGACGTCGGAACGTTCGGCGGCCGGCACGAACCGGCCCGGCAGCAGCAGCCCCTGCCGCGGATGACGCCAGCGGACCAGGGCCTCCAGCGAGCGGACGGCGCCGGTACGGGCGTCGACCAGCGGCTGGTAGTGCAGCTCGAGCTGACCCTGGTCGATCGCCGTGCGCAGCTCGGACAGCAGCCGCAGGTCGGTGACGCTCTCGGCGGCCAGCTCGGGACGCCAGTGCTCCACGGTCGTGCGGTGACGCTTGGCCGCGTACATGGCGGAGTCGGCGCCGGCCAGCAGGTCACCGAGGTCGAGGCAGCCGGCCGCGATGCCCAGCGACGCCTCGGCGGTGATCGGCACCCCGGCCACCGGGAAGGGACCCTGGATGTCGCGCAGGAGACGACGGCCGACTTCTTCCAGGTACGTGCCGGAGCCGTCCCCCAGATCGTCGAGGAGCAGGACGAACTCGTCGCCGCCGAGCCGGAACGCGCCGGCGTGCCCCGGGAACGCGCTCAGCTCGTCGGCCACCTGACGCAGCAGCTGGTCGCCGCGGGCGTGCCCGAGGGAGTCGTTGATCTCCTTGAACCGGTCGAGGTCGATCAGCAGCAGCGCGATCGGTTTCCGCGCGGCCAGCAGCGCGCCGGCGACCTCGCCCAGCAGGCGGCGGTTGCCGAGCCCGGTGAGCGCGTCGTACAGGGCCAGCGTCTCGTAGCGCCGGCTCAGATGCTCGATGAGCGGCCCGGCCGGGGCGAGGCCGACGCCGCCGTCCGGGAGGCCGACGACGACCGGCCCGGCCTTCTCGGCGCCGGGCCGGGCCAGGCAGGCGCGGGCGGCGTCGTCCAGAGCGGTGGCGGCGGGAACGACGAGGGCGGGCTCCTTGAGCAGCCGGCGCACCCGGCGGCGGAACAGCAGGGCACGGCCGTAGCCGAGCCGCCCGGCCAGGACGGTCTCGAGATAGGCCCGCTCGAGGACGTACAGCCGCCCCGCGTCGGAGGCGACGACACCGAGGGAGTCCGGGTCGGCGCGCAGCAGCGCCTCGATCACCCCGACCTCGGCGTCCGCGTCGACAACCGTCACCGGCGTGGCAAGATCGCCGACCACCGGCGCGTCCGTCATCGGCACCCTCCCCAACCCGACGGCGAGCGTACGCCGGGCGGCGCCCGAACTCCGACACGGTCATCGAAAGTTCATCAAGCCACCCGGGTCAGACGCAGGTAGTTCCGCCCCACGGCGTGACGAGCACCACGGGGCTCGACCCGCAGCCGCACGGTCGCACCCGGTCCGAGATGGACCGGAAAGTCCGGACTGCCGGTCCAGTCGAGCTGTGCCCGCACGGTGTGCGTCCCCGGCGGCAGGGCCAGGGAGATCTCCCGCCCGCAGCGCACGGCCCCCTTGACCTCCCCGTCGACGACGATCTGAAAGGCCCGGGCCCGGTCGAGCCACGCCCCGGCGGGCCGCTCCACAGTCAACGTGGCGATAACGGTCATAGCGTCGATGCTCCCACCGAAGGCTCTTCCCCGCAGATCTGCCGGTCCTACAGCCCGGAGCAGCTCGAGGTCATCGCCGGTTTCCTGCGCCGGACGGCCGAGGCCGGCGCCGAGGAAACGGCGAAGCTCAGCTGAGCAGCTTGCGGACCTCGCCCTCGGTGGGGGCGTCGACGACCTCGCCCTCCTCGTAGGCCTCGATCACGCGCGGGTCGACGTAGGAGGCGCGGGCCACGGCGGGGGTGTTGCCCAGCAGCTCGGCCACCTCCTTCATGGCGTGCGAGACGGCCTTCTTGCGCTTGGCCTCGGTCGGCTGCGGCCCCACCTCGGCCAGCTCGGCCGCCGCCTTGACCGTGCCGTGCCACGTACGGAAATCCTTCGCCGACATCTGGTCGCCACTGATCTCGCGGAGGTACTCGTTGATCTCGTCAGCGTGCACCT
Source organism: Actinoplanes sp. NPDC048988 (assembly GCF_043197815.1). Classification (NCBI taxonomy): domain Bacteria; kingdom Bacillati; phylum Actinomycetota; class Actinomycetes; order Micromonosporales; family Micromonosporaceae; genus Actinoplanes; species Actinoplanes sp. NPDC048988. The sequence goes on from NZ_JBICTW010000013.1 coordinate 273,939, forward strand.
CGTGCCACTTGCGGCCCTCCCAATAGGCGAAAAGGCGATCGGAACCGCGGCGGCGGCGCTTGAGGTCCTTCAGCACCGTGCAGACTTCACCGTCGTCCACCGAGCCCGAGTGTTCGACCCCCGACTTGCCGGTGAACTCCATCAGCACACAGCCACCGCTCGTCCGGATGTGCTCCGGCCTCAGGGTGGACAACCCGAAGGACGGATCCTCTTCCCGTACGGCGTACTGGTCGCTCCCGATCCGGAACATGTTCATGTCGAGCAGCCGCACGATCGTCGCCAGCACCCGCGACCGGCACAGCCCGCGCCCCGCGGTCAGGTCGGACCGCAGCCGGTCCCTGATCTTCGGGAGCCGGGCCGCGACCTCGAGCGCGTGGTCGAACTTCTTCTCGTCCCGGGCCGTGCGCCAGTCGTCGTGGTACCGGTACTGCTTGCGCCCGGCCGCGTCGATCCCGGTCGCCTGGATGTGCCCGCGCGCGTCCGGCGAGATCCACACGTCCTTCCAGGCCGGCGGGATGACCAGCGCCTTGATCCGCGCGATCTCGTCCTCGTCCTTCAGGACCGCGCCCTCGGTGTCGAGGTACGTGAAGCCCTTTCCCGCACGCCGCCGCCCGTAGCCGGGCCGGCTCAGGTCAGAACGCCGCAGCCGCATCGAGCACCTCGGCCGGTGTCACCGCGAGCAGGGCGGGATGCACGCCCGGTTTCATGCTGTCGCCCGGTTCGCTCCTCGTACCGTGCCAGATGCTTCGGTGGTACGGGCGGTCGGGCGGCCCCCAGCGTTTCGGCGACATCGGCCCGAACAGCACCACCGACGGCGTCCGGTAGGCCGACGCCAGATGCGCGATCCCGGTGTCGCCGCTGATCAGCAGCCGGGCTTTGGCCACGAGCCCGGCCAGCTCGGCCAGCCCGGTCCGCGGCACCGCCGCCGCGCCGAGCCCGGCCCGTTCCGCCACCTGTTCGCACAGGGGACGCTCGGACTCGGAGCCGGTGACGACCACCCGGTGACCGGCCGCGGTCAGCGCCGACGCGACCGCCGCGAACCGCTCGGCCGGCCAGCGACGGGACGGCGACTTCGCGCCCGGATGGATGATCGTCGCGCCGCCGGCCACGCCGGCGCCGGGCACGCGGAGCGACAGGTCGGTCTCGTCGGCGGGCACGCCGTAGTGGCGCAGCAGCCGGCACCAGCGATGCACCTCGTGGTCCTCCTCGTTCCAGGTGGGACCGTCGAGATGCCCGGCCGGGGCGCTGGCAAACGCCCACAGCTTGGCCGGTTGTGTCATGTGCAGCAGCCGGTGCGATTCCGGGCCGCTGCCGTGCAGGTTGACCGCGACCTCGGGCGCGTCGCGCTCCCACCGCCACGGGGCCAGGCCGTCGGCCGGGATCACCTCGTCCACCACCCCGGTCAGCTCGATCAACGGGGTCAGCCAGGTGGGGGCGGCGAGCGCCAGCGGACGCCCGCCGAAGGCGCCGCGGAGCCCGCGCAGGGCGGGCACCGCGGTCGCCAGGTCGCCGACGCCGAGGGCGCGCAGGGCGAGGATCACGGGTACGAGCTCTCCTGCTCGGCGGCGATGACCAGTTCCCGCACCGCGCACCCGGCCGGCTGCGACAGGGCGAACAAGATCGCGTTGGCGACGTTGGCCGGGTCGTTCAGGATCGCGTCCGGGCCGGGCTTGTACTGTTCGTCGCGCTCGTCGAAGAACTTGGTCCGCATGCCGCCCGGAATGACCAGGGTGACGTTCACCTGCCCGGCCAGTTCGGCCGAGAGGGCACGGGTGAAGCCGACGACGCCGAACTTCGCGGCACAGTACGCGGTCGCGTCGCTCACCGCCTTGACGCCCAGCGTGGACGAGACGGTGACGACGCCGCCGTGCGACTGCTTCAGCGCCGGGATCGCGGCCCGGATCACGGCGGCCGTGGACAGCAGGTCGATGGTGACGATCCGGTCCCAGACCTCGCCCGGGATGTCGGCCAGGGCGCCCGGCACGTCCATCCCGGCCGCTGTCACCACGCCGTCGAGCGACCCGCCGGCCTCGGCGATCGCCTGCCGGGTGGCGGCCTCGGCGGCGCGGGTGTCGGCCAGGTCGCAGTCGATCCACGGCACGTCCACCGCGGGCTTCTGCCGGTCGATGACGTACGGGCGGCCGCCCGCCTTCAGCACGGCGTCGACCACCGCCGCGCCGAGCCCACTCGATCCACCCGTGACGATTACGGCGTCCATGTGTCTCCTCATCTCTGTGACGTCGCGGACCGGGCCGCGGCGATGGTTCGGGTGGTGGAACGACCGTCCAGATAGGGGACGATGACGGTCTGGCCGCCCCACCGCTTGACCAGTTCGGCCTCGGGAAGCTCGGGCCCGCCGTCGGCGTAGTCGCCGCCCTTGACCCAGACGTCGGGCCGCAGCCACGACAGCACGGACTCGGGCGTCGGCTCGTCGAACACGACGACGGCGTCCACACAGTCCAGGGCGGCGAGCAGCCGGCCGCGGTCGCGCTCGTTGGTCAGCGGACGCTCCGGCCCCTTGAGCCGCCGTACCGAGTCGTCGCTGTTCAGGCAGACGATCAGGCAGTCACCGAGCTTGCGCGCGGCCTGAAGCGTGGCCAGGTGACCGATGTGCAGCAGATCGAAGCAGCCCCCGGTCGCCACGACCGTGCCCCCTCGTTCGCGCACCGCGGCGATGAGCTTTCCGGCCTCCGCCGCGCCCACCCTATCCGGCATTTCCGACTTGTCGACCAACTCGGGGGTAGGCGCGAGCGCTGCGGTGACCCCTCCACCGGCCACATACGAGGAAGCAGCGGCCACCGCCTCCTGTACCGCCTCCGATACCAGGGCGCCCGAGGCCAGCGCCAGGGCGGCGGTGGCGGCGAAGCGGTCGCCGGCGCCGCACGTGTCGCCGTCGGACACCTCCGGGGCCGGGACGACCAGCGGTGTCGGACCCGAGTGGCACAGGACGGCGCCGTCGCCGCCGCAGGTGACCACTACCGCGCCGGCCCGCCAGAGCTGCCGCAGGTGATGGCCGCCGCGCTGGGCGACGGTCAGGGTGGAACCGCCTCCGGCGTCGCCGCTCATCCGGCGTACCTCGGAAGCATTGGGGGTGACCAGGCGGACGTTGGGCACCGGGGCCGGGCCGTTCGGATGCGGATCCCACACGATCGGCGCCTTCACCTCGCCGAGGGCGCGCCGGATCGCCGGGTGCCGGGCCATGCCGCGGCCGTAGTCGCTGACCAGGATCGCCGCCGCCGAGCCGAGCACCTCCAGCGCCGCCGCCGGCGCCTCCCCCGGCTCCTGCGGCGAGCCGCCCCGGTCGAGGCGCAGCAGCACCTGCCCGTCGGCCCTCAGCCGTACCTTCTCCGGTGTCGCGCCGGGCAGCGGCAGCGCGTACACCCGTACCCCGGCCTCGGCCAGAAGCCGGCTCAACCGCGCGCCGCCCTCGTCGTCCGCGAGGGCCGTGACCAGCGCGACCTCGTGCCCCTGCCGGGCCGCCAGCAGAGCCGCCAGGCCCGCCCCGCCCGGGCGGTCGCTGACCTCGCGCTCGTCCAGGACGGGAGCCGGCGCGTCCGGCGCGATCCGGGTCACGCTGCCCTCGACGTCCTTGTCGAGCAGGGTGTCGCCGATGATGACCAGCAGCGGGCTCATACGCCCACCCGCATCTGCTCGCCGATGATCTCCGGGGTGTCGGCGAAAGGGCGTACCACCGCCGGCAGAGTCGCGTCGATGTACTCGCACATCAGGTGGACCGAGAGCAGGTGCAGCTCCTGGACCACCTGGCTGTCCGGCGACGGGCAGCGCAGCGCCTCGTCGCTGGCGTCGGCGAGCGGGTTCGGGCCCTCGCCGGTCATCGCCCAGGTGCGCATGCCGCACTCCTTGGCCGCCCGCACCGCCGCGATCAGATTCGGGCTGCGGCCGCTGGTCGACATCGCGATCAGCACGTCGCCGGGGCGGCCGTGGGCGCGGACCTGCCGGGCGAAGACCTCCTCGAAGCCGTAGTCGTTGCCGATCGCGGTGACCGCCGACGAGTCCGGGGTCAGGGCGATCGCCGACAGCGGCATCCGCTCGTCGCGGAGCCGGCCGACCAGTTCGGCCGCGAGGTGCTGGGCCTCGGCCGCGCTGCCGCCGTTGCCGGCGACCAGCAGGCGGCCGCCCTGGCCGAGGTGCCAGGCGAGCTGGCCGCCCCACCGCGCCAGGCGGCCCGCGACCGCCCGGAAGGGCACGATCGAGGTGGCCAGCGCGGTCAGGTGAGCGTCGATCGGGGAGAGATCGTGGGTCATCAGGCAACCGCCTCACGGGTGGTTTCGGGGGTGACACCGGCCGCGTCCGCGTAGACGGCGGCGAGCCGTCCGGCGATCCGGGGCCAGGCGTAGGAGTGCACGGCGCGGTCGACCGAGGCCGCCGCGTAGGAGATGCGCCGGACGTCGTCGGCGAGCAGTTTGCGCAGCGCGACCGCGAGGCCGGCCGGGTCGCGGGGCGGCACCAGGTCGCCGGTGACGCCGTCGACCACGGTGTCGGTGAGCCCGCCGACGGCCGAGCCGACCACCGGCACGCCGCAGGCCATCGCCTCCAGCACGGTCAGCCCGAACGGCTCGTACCAGGGCGTCGCCGCGACCACGTCGGCCGAGCGGTACCAGGCCGGCATCTCGTGGGCGGCGACCGCGCCGGCCAGCCGCACGCGGTCACCGACCCGGCAGTCCTCGGCCAGGGTCAACAGCTTTTGGGCGTACGGGTCGGCGTCGAGCTCGTCCAGCGCGGGCCCGCCCACCACGACGAGTTCGGCCCGCGGCACGCCGGGCAGCGCGCGGATCAGGTCCTCGACGCCCTTGCGCTCGACCAGCCGGGCCACGGTGAGGATGCGCGGCCGTTTGCCGCGCGGCATCGCCGGCCCGTTCGGGCGGAACCGGTCGGTGTTGACGCCCGAGGGCACGAGCGACATCCGTGCCCGCGGCACGCCGAGCCTGATCAGCTCCCGCACCTCGTCCTGGCACTGCACGATCACCCGGTCGACCGCGCGGCCGAGCTCCCGCTCGTAGGCGATCCGCCGGGGCGGGCTGGTGTCGGCCGCGCCCTGGTGGCGCCGCTTGACCGAGCCGAGCGCGTGGTACGTCTGCACGACCGGCACATCGGTGGCCCGCCCCGCGGTGACGGCGGCCAGCCCGCTCATCCAGAAGTGCGCGTGGGCCACGTCGGGCCGCCACTCGTCGCGCCAGTCGGCGGCGAGCCGTTCGGCGAACTGTCCCATGTACGGCAGCAGCTCGTCCTTGGGCAGCGCGGTGGCCGGGCCGGCCGGCACGTGCACGACCTCGAACAGCGAGCCCACCGGCACCACGGCGGGCAGGTCGGGACTGTCGCGCCGGGTGTAGACGCGTACCTCGTGCCCGTCGGCCGCGAGCGCGCCGGCGAGCTCGGCCACGTGCGCGTTCTGCCCGCCGGCGTCGATGCCGCCGAGGGCGGCGAGCGGACTGGCGTGCTCCGAGATCATCGCGATGCGCATGTTTCCTCCTCCAGCAGCCGGTCCCAGTCCGCGAGGAACCGGTCCAGGCCGTAGCGGGCCAGCGCGACCTGGCGGGCCCGGGCTCCGAGGCTTCGGGCGGCCTCGGCGTCCTCGAGCAGCCAGTGCGTGGCCTCGACAAGCGTGCTGACGCGGGTGTCGAGCACCCCGGCGTCGGGTGGCACCGCGGCGACCGCCTCGGTGGTGGCCAGCCCGACGACCGGCATGCCCATCTGCATGGCCTCGATGAGGCTGAGCCCCAGCGACGTCCAGCGAGTGAGATGTAGATAAATCCGCCGTCGGGCGACTTCCGCGTGCATGACGTGCTGCGGCGGATCGTCGTAGGGGGTGATCCGGGGCCCGCGCAGGCCCTCGACGCCCATCCCGAACACGTCCAGCGGCGCCACCGCGGCGAACCGCGGGAACAGGTCGGTGCCGGTGACCCGGTTCCGCCGGATCGGCTCGTTGGTCACGATCGCCAGGTGCTCGACCTCGCCCGACCAGCGTGGTGACGGCTCGACGATGCCGTGCTCGATCACCGTGGTCCGGGTACCCCCGGTGTCCCAGAACAACTCGTTGAAGTCGGTGACGTGGGCGACGACGAGGTCGTCCCGGTCGGCCATCGGATGCCGGCTGTTCGGCACGTCGCCCTTGGGCGTGTTGTGCTCCACGTAGATCACCGGCACCCCGCGCGGAACGAACTGGAGTTCCTCGGGCCGCTGCACGATCGCCACGTCGACGTCGCGGATCTCCTCCAGCGGCAGCTCCTGAACGGTGGCCGGCCAGTCGAAGGTCTGTGCCCGGCCACGGCCCATCGCGTCGCGGGCCTCGTTGACCGGGATCAGGTAGCGGTGTTTGCCGTGGACGAACGAGGTCGTCCAGGATCCGTGCACGTGCCAGAGCAGAATGTTCACGCTGCTACCTCGGTGCGCTCGTGAGCCCCGGAGGCGAGCAGCCGGACGGCCGCCACCACCTGCTGAGGCTCGATGTCGGACAGGCAGGGATGGCCGGCGACCGGGCAGACGGTGGCCCGGGAGTCGCGGCAGGGCGCACCGGCGTCGCCGAGCCGCACGTTCGGAACCCGGTAGGGCCCCCACTGTCCGTAGGGGACGGTCGGCGCGTAGAGGCTGACCACCGGCGTACCGACCGCGGCCGCGAGATGCGCCGGCCCGGTGTTGCCGACGACCAGGCAGCTCGCCCGGGCCAGCAGATCGGCCATCTCCCGGAAGGTGGTCCGCCCTACCTCAACCCCCACACCCCCACTGACGTACGAGGCCAGCGCGCGCTCGCCGGAGCCACCGGTCACCAGCACGCGGTGCCCGTCGGCGGCCAGCGCGGCCACGATCCGCCGCAGGGTCTCGGGCGGGCCGGACCGGGCCTCGCAGCTCGCTCCCGGGTGGACCACGACGTACTCGCCGCCGTCCTGGTGACGGGCCCCGGTCACCCGCAGACGGCCGTCGTCGCCCGGCGGCAGCCCGAAGCCGGCCGCCGCGGCGACGCTGCGGGCCCGCTCGGCCTCGGGGATCCCCGGCGGCACGCGGTGCCGGACGTCGAGCAGGGATCCCGGGTAGTCGTCGCTGATCGCCGTGATCCGCCCGACCCCGGCGACCCGCAACAACAGCGCGAGCGGCAGCGCCGACTGATGGAACGACGTGAAGACGACCGCCTCGTCCGCACCGATGTCCCGCAGCCGCGCGGTGAGCGCGGCCATCTGTTCGGCCTCGACCGCCGGCGGCTCGGCGTCGATCCACGGCAGCCGCCACTCGACGATCTCATCCACGCCCGGGAGCAGTTCAGCGGCCGCCCGCCCCCGCGGCCCACAGAGCATCACGACCCGCCGGGCCCCGTGCGCCACGGCCCGAACCGCGGGCCCGGTGACCAGCACATCCCCAGCGGAGTCGGAGCGAACGACCAGCACGGTCCCGGCCGGCGTGGAACGCGGAGCCGGGGTGACCAGAGCTTCGCGGCTCAGGATCAGCTCGGCCGCTTCCCCAAGGGTCGAGGCGACCGCGGGAGCGGCGGCCACCTCGGGCGGCAGGGTGACCGGGGTCGGCACCAGGACGCCGGCGGCGCCGGCGGCCAGGGCGGCGCCCATGTCCCGGCCGATGTCGCCGACGACCACGCAGCGGGCCGGGGTCGTGCCCAGCGCCTCGGCGGCCGCGACGACCAGGCCGGGAGCGGGCTTGCGGCAGTCGCAGCCGGCGGTGTCGTCGTGCGGGCAGATCTGCCAGGTGTCGAAGCCACCGAAGAGCTCGTCGATCCGCCGGTTCACGGCGGCCAGCTGGCCGGCGGTGAACCGGCCCCGGGCCAGGCCCGACTGGTTGGTGACCACGCCCAGGCGCAGGCCCGCCGCGCGCAGCCGGTCGACCGCCTCCCGGGCGCCCGGCATGGGCTCCACCAGTGACGGATCGCCGTTGTAGGGCACGTCCACGACGAGCGTGCCGTCCCGGTCGAACAGCACAGCGTCGAACAGCTCGGTCACCGGCTCGCCCCCACAGGCGCCGCGGCCGGCACAAGTGGCTCCGCCTTCCGCCACCGCCACGCCCCGCGCAGCCAGTGCACGACGGCCACCGGCGGGATGACCACGCTGGTCACCAGCATCGTCCCCACCTCACGCGGCGTCCGCGGCCCGGGCGCGATCCGCGCGGCGGCGAACTCCGCGGTTCCCGCCGCCCAGCCCAGCCCCGCCCCGATCGCGGCAGCGGCCCAGACTCCCCGCCCCCACGACGGGCGGCCGGAACCGAGCAGGGCCGCCGCGGCGGCGGACAGGGCGACCGTGCCCGCGAGGGTCACCGCGGCGTGGCGGGAGCGGCGGCCCGGCGGGATCTCCAGCAGCGAGCGCCACTCCGGGCCGTAGAGGCGGCGAAGCAGGGCGTCGTCGGCGTTACCGCGCTGGGTGCGGATGCTGACCCAGGGGCTCTCCGGGCGTACCGGGTGGGTCACCCGGCGGTTGCCGCGGGTCAGGGTCCAGCCGTCACGGCGTACGCGGAAAGCGAGGTCCGCGTCCTCCCGGAAAGCTCGCGGCAGACGCTCGTCGAATCCGCCGGCCCCGGCCAGCGCGGCGCGCCGGTAAGCCATGTCGGCCGTGATCCAAGCGCCGTCGGCCAGGCCCGCCGTGACCCGCTCCCAGTCCGTCGGGCGGCGGTCGGGCGGCAGCGGCACGCGCAGCGTGCCCTGCACTCCCCCGACCTCCGAGCCGGCCGCCTCCAGATCCTCACGCAGGCGAATAATCCAGTCCGAATCGGGCAATACGTCGTCATCGAGGAAGGCGATCCAGTCGCCGTGGGCGGCGCGGACACCCGCGTTGCGGGCGGCCGCCGGGCCGCGCGCGGGTCCGGCTACCACCTTCGCGTCCAGGAAGTCCACGGCCAGCGGCGGATGCGGTGCGGGCCGGTCGTCGACGACGACCAGCTCCACCTCCGGCGGCAGTGGCCCGAGGGCCGCGAGCAGGGCGGCCAGGCTGGGGCGGCCCAGTGTGGGCACGACTATGGAGATCACGCGCCGAACGCCTTCGCCCGGTGCACGGCGAACGGGCCCAGCGCGAGCAGGTCGACCGGGGCCGAGCCGAACAGCTCCATCGCCTCGCGCGGCGTGTCGACCATCGGGCGGCCGGCCGTGTTGAGCGACGTGTTCACCACCACGGGCAGGCCCGTGAGCTCTTCGAACTCCGCCAGCAGCGACGCCACCAGCGGCTCGGTGTCGGTGTGGACGGTCTGCACGCGGGCCGTGCCGTCGACGTGGGTGACCGCGGGGATGCGGTCCTTCCACTCCGGCTTCACCTTGTGGACGAAGAGCATGTACGGGCTCGGGTAGACGCCCTCGAAGATCTCGGCGAAGCGTTCGGCCCGGACCATCGGCGCGATCGGCCGGAACTGCTCGCGGCCCTTGACGTCGTTCATCCGGGTCTGGGTGTCCTTGTCGCCGGGGTGGGCGATCAGCGAGCGGTGGCCGAGCGCGCGCGGGCCGTACTCGCTGCGGCCCTGGTACCAGGCGACGATGCCGTTGCCGGCCAGCACGCGGGCGGCCTCGGCGGCGATCGAGTCGGGCCGGGTGTACGGCAGAGCGGCCCGCTTGAGCTCCGCCTCCAGCTCCTCGTCGCTCCAGCCCCGGCCCAGCGCGGCCGAGCCGAACGGGATGTTCTTCTTGCCGACGGCGAGAGCCGCGCCCAGCGCCGTGCCGGAGTCGCCGGCGGCCGGCTGCACCCACACCCGCTCGTACGGGCCCTCGGCGGCGATCCGGGCGTTCGCGACGCAGTTCAGCGCCGTGCCGCCGGCCATGGTCAGGGTTTTCGGGCCGCCCGCCGCCTCGTACGTCCATCTGGCCAGGTCGAGCATGACCTCCTCGAGCCTGGTCTGGACGCTGGAGGCCAGGTCGGCGTGGGCCTCGGTCATCTCGCCGTCGGCGGTGCGCGCCTTGGCCAGCGCGTCCCAGTCGATGCGCTCGACGGTGAAGCCCCCGTCGTCGTTGGCGTGCACGAGGTCGCGGAGCAGACCGAGGAACTTGGGGCGCCCGTACGAGGCGAGCGCCATCACCTTGTACTCGTCGCTGGAGTGCAGGAACCCGAGGTGGCGGGTCAGGTCCTCATAGAGCAGACCGAGCGAGTGGGGCAACTCCTGGCTCTTGAGGATTTCCAGCTCGCCGCCGCGATAGGCGCCGGCCAGGTGGCTGGCGACCTCGCCGCGGCCGTCCAGCACGAGCACCGCGCTGTCCTCGGGCACGGACAGCCCGGCCGAGGCGGCGTGGGCCACGTGGTGCGCAACGAAGGTCACCTGCGAGGGGTCGAGGCCGGGCAGCGCGGTGGCGAGGAACTGCGGCGCCCGGCGGGCGTAGTCGACGCGCATCGCGTCGGACGGGTCGCTCACGCCGAGCGACGAGAGGTCGCGGGTCAGTGCGGGGTCGAACGAGTAGGCGACGACGTCCAGGTCGTCCGGGCGCAGCCCGGCCTCCTCGAGACACCAGGCCGCGGCCAGTTCGGGCAGTTCCCAGGCGGCGAACGGGACGGGCCTCTTACCGTGCTTGCGCCGGCTGAACCGCTCCTCCTCGGCGGCGGCCACGACGCGGCCGTCGACGATCAGCGCGGCGGCCGGATCGTGGAAGATGGCGTTGATTCCCAGGACACGCATGTGGCGCCGGATACCCCGGCTCGGGAGAAGTACTCCCATGATCATTGACTTCTCCAAAAAATAAAAAGTGGCCTCCCACCTGCACTGATACGAGGTTTGAGACCGTTGCACCTGGGCAAACGCCCGCTCATGTATGACGTGGAGCAGTACGTCGCGGGCAGCTGGGGACCGGGCAGTTCGGGCCACAAGCTGACCGTCGTGAACCCCGCCGACGGCACCGCGGTGACCGTCGTCCCGCTCAGTTCGCCAGGCGATGTGACGGCCGCCGTGCAGGCCGCGCGCGACGCCGCGCCAGGCTGGGCGAGCACCGCTCCGGCGGCCCGCGCGGCCGCGCTGCACGCCGCCGCGACCGCCCTCGAGTCGGGCGCGGACGAGCTCGCCGAGATCATGAGCGCCGAGATGGGCAAGCCGGTGGACGGCGCCCGGGAGTCGATCGGCGCCGGGGTCGGCACCCTGCGGCAGTACGCCGAGCTCGGCCCCACCCACCGCGGCCGCACGCTGGCCGGCGACGACGGCGCGATCGACCTGATGGCGTACGGCCCGCGCGGCGTGGTCGCGGTGATCACCCCGTGGAACGACCCGGTGGCGGTCGCCTGCGGCCTGCTCGGCGCGGCCCTGGTCACCGGCAACACCGTGGTGCACAAGCCCAGCGAGCGGACCCCGGCCACCGGCTGGCGGGTGGTCCAGCTGCTGGCCCCGCACTTCCCGCCCGGCGTGCTCAACCTGGTCAACGGCGACGGCTCGGTCGGCGCCGCCCTGGCCGCCTCCGGTGTGGACGTCGTGGCCCAGGTCGGCTCGACCGCCACCGGCCGGTCGATCGCCGCCGCCTGCGCCCGCACCGGCGCCAAGGCGCTGCTGGAGAACGGCGGCAAGGACCCGGTGATCGTGGACGCCGACGTCGACCCGGCCTGGGCGGCGCAGCAGGTCGCGCTGGGCGCCTTCGTCAACTCGGGCCAGATCTGCGTGGCCGTCGAACGCGTCTACGCGCACCGCGACGTCGCCTCCGCCTTCCTCGACTGCCTGGCCACCGAGGCCGACTCGTGGGCCACCCGGATCGGGCCCATGGTCGACCGCCGGATGCGCGACGCGGTCGACGAGCAGGTGCAACAGGCGGTCAAGGACGGGGCCCGGGCCGTACGCGGAGGCGCCGTCCCCGCCGGCCCCGGCGCCTACTACCCACCGACCGTGCTCGCCGACTGCACCGACGACATGGCGGTGATGCGCGAGGAGACGTTCGGCCCGGTGGCGCCGGTCATGGTCGTCGACTCGTTCGACGAGGGGCTGCGCCGCGCCGCCGACTCCCCCTACGGCCTGGCGGCCACCGTGCTGACCAGCTCGATGAGCCACGCCCAGCAGGCCTGGCGCACGCTGCCGGCCGGCACGGTCAAGGTCAACGCGGTCTTCGGCGGGGCTCCGGGCGGCGCCGCGCATCCCCGGCGCGGGAGCGGGCAGGGCTTCGGCTACGGCCCGGAGCTGCTCGACGAGATGACGGCGACCAAGGCGGTGCACATCGAGGCGCCGCCGTCGGGCTGGTAGCTACAGCTTCCGCAAGGCCGCTTCCACCTCCGGCGGGAGCGGCCTTCGGTGGTTGAGCGCCCAGGGCAGGTCCCGGGTCACGTCCAAGACCGATCGAGGGCTTTGCCGTACGGCGGTGAGCAGCGTCCGCCCGACCACGGGAAGCGGGCGGCGCAGCACCGCGGTCAACATCCGGTTGCGCGTCTCCCGCCGGGCCCGCGCGCCGTTGTCCCGGCCCGCCGGTTGTGGCAGATGCCGCACGGTGAGCTCGGCGGCGTACGACAGCTCGTACCCGGCGGCGGCGAGGTCCATGGCCAGCAGCGCCTCCTCGCCGTACACGAAGAGTCTCGGCTCGAAGCCGCCGGCGGCCAGGAAAGCGTCCCGCCGCACGATCACCGAGCAGGCGAGGAAGCCGAGGACGGACGGCCCGGCGCTCCCCCGCCCGAGCGGGCTCGCGGCCATCTCGGCCGACACCGGGTCGAGCCGGCCCTCCGGCCCGACCAGCACCCGCGCCGCCAGCAGGGCCACCCGGGGATGGGCGTCCATGATGGCGGCGGCGCGGGCGAGGGAGCCGGGCGTCCAGTACGAGTCGTCGTCGGCGAAAGCCACATAACGGGTGCGGGCCCGTTCCACGCCCACGTTGCGGGCGGCCGCGCCGCGGTTCGCGTCCAGGCGGACCACGTCGACGCCGGGCAGGGCGGGCAGCTCCTGGTCGGACGCGTTGTCGACCAGGATCGTCCGGGCGCGATGCCGGGGCATCGTCTCGCGCAGCCGGTCGGCCCGGTTCCGGGTGGCGACCACGACGGTGACGTCGTCGGTCTCCACCGACAATTGTTCGGCTTTCAGCGACATGGCGGAGCGCTTACCCCGTACACACTTTTCTTAGAGCTGATTTTTCAACTCTTTCGAGAAGAAATCGAAGAAGCCATCGGGATCCGGGCCCGCATTCATCAGAACGATGTGGTCGTATCCCGCTTCCGTGTATTCCTTGACCGATTTGACATACGGCTCGGGGTCCGGCCCGTGCGCGAACTTCTCGGCCACGTCCTCGGGGCGCACGGTCGCCGACGCCGCCTCGAAATTGACCGGATTCGGCAGTTCGGCCATCACCTTCCAGCCGGTGACACCCCAGCGGCTGGTCTCGTGCGCGGCCTTGACCGCCGCCTCCGCGGTCGGCGCCCAGGCGACGGACACCTCGGCGTACTTCGGGCCCTTTCCGCCCTTCTGGGTGTACGTCTCGACCAGGTCCTTGCGGGGTTCGGTGACGAACAGGCCGCTGCCGTGGATGGCGGCCAGCTCCGCCGCGTCCTTACCGCCGGCGGCCACCGCGATGACCGGCAGCTTCTCGGGCAGGTCGAACACCTGCGCGTCCTCGAGCTGCAGGTGCTTGCCCTCGTACGACTGGTAACCGCCCCGCCAGAGCAGGTTGATGATGTCCAGCGCCTCCACCAGACGCTCGTGCCGGCCCCGCACGCTCGGGAAACCCTGGCCGACGACGTGCTCGTTGAGCCGCTCGCCGGCGCCGATGCCCAGCGTGAAACGGTCGTCGGAGAGGATGGCCAGCGTCGCCGCGGCCTGCGCGATGATCGCCGGGTGGTAGCGCACGGTCGGGCAGGTGACACCGGTGGCCAGGCCCAGCCGCTCGGTGCGCATCGCGATCGCGCTCAGCACGTTCCAGGCGAACGGCGAGTGGCCCTGCACGTCGAGCCAGGGGTGGAAGTGGTCGCTGATCTCCACGAAGTCGAATCCGGCCTGCTCGGCCTGGACCGCCTGGCGGATCAGCTCCTTGGGTCCGAAGGCCTCCGCGGCCAACTTGTATCCGAGTTTCATGTCCTAACAGCTTCCCGGCCCGGACCGTCGCAAACGCGCTGGTCCGAGCCGGGTTCAGGCTGATTCAGGAAGCGGCGGAACGCGCCTGGTCCCGGACGTCCTGGACATTGTCCTGGGCCGTCGACTTGGTCGTCGCCACGGCGTCCTGCGCCGTCTCCTTGACCTGGCCCAAGGCCTCCTGCGCCGAGCCCTGAAGGTCCTCGCGCAGCTCCTGAGTGGCGTCCTTGACCTTCTCGGTCAGGTCGCCGCTGTGCTCCTTGAGGGCCGCGCCCGCGCTCTTCTCGGCCTCGGTGACCGGGATGAGCGTGGCCGCCAGCATGCCGACGCCGAACGCGATGATGCCGGCCGCGATCGGGTTGCCCTGCGTCTGCTGGGCCACCGCCTGCGGGGCCTGCTTGACCGCGCCGACCGCCTGGTGCGCCTTCTCGCTGGCCACGTCGCCGGCCTGGCCGGCCTTGTCGCTGACCGCGCTGCCGACCTGGCTCGCCTTGTCGCTGACCGCGCCGCCCACCTGGCTCGCCTTGTCGCTCACCGTTCCTCCTACATCCGACGCCTTGCTCGACGCCGAGTCGCTGACACCCATGACCTTTTCCTTGACCGCGGTCCAGCGCCGCTGCGCCACCTTCGTGGGGCTCGTCTTCTCGGCGAGCAGGTCGACGTCGCGGGTCAGCGAACGCCGGGTGTTCTCGATGTCCTGCCTCAGCCGGTCGGGTTCTTCAGCCATTGGGCGTCCTCCTTCAGGGTGTCGACGGTGCGACGGGGCATCGGGTCGACGTTCTTGAGCTTCTTCTTGCCGTTCGCGTAGAGGACGGCGCCGACGATCCCCCAGACGGCCGCCACGATCAGCGCGGCCCATCCGGCGGGCATCACGGCGTCCAGGGCGAAGACGGCGGCGAGGCTGAGGAACAGCACCGCCAGGTAGCCGGCGAACCCGGCGCCGCCGAGCAGCCCGGCCGCCTTGCCGGCCTTCTTCGCCTCCTGCTGGACCTCGGCCTTGGCCAGCTCCACCTCTTGCCGGAAGAGCTGGGACAGGTCATTGCTGATGTTGCCGATCAGCTCGCCCACCGAGGTCTCGGCGACCTCTTCCGAGCGGTTCTGCTGGAACGGGGTGGTCATCGTGGACGCTCCGGACTGTCCACCACGTACTCGCTGGCCACCGCCGGCGTGCCGGTGCCGGTCGAGGTGTACTCGGTGGCGCTGGCGTAACCGCCGGTCGGCGCGGTGCTCGTCCCGGCGGGGTAGGTCGGGGTGGCCGGGGTGGCCGGCGTGGCCGGGTACCCGGTCGCGTACTGCGCGGTGGTGTCGGCGCCCGAGCCGGACACGAAGGAGTCGCTGGTCGGCTTGGCGGCGTCCGAGCTCGACTCGGCCTTGGCCACACTCTTGCCGAGGCGGCCCACCACGAAACCGGCGGCCAGGGCGGTGGCCAGGAAGGCGCCGGGACGCCGGCGGGCGAAGTCCTGCACCTCGCGCAGCACACCCTCGGGACCGTTCCGGTCCAGGTAGTCGGCGAACTGGCGGCCACCGTCGGCGATCCGGGTCACGACCTGCGCGGCCGGGGTGTCCCCGCGGTCGCCGCGCATCTGGTCGAGCTGGTCGGCGGTGTCCCGGATGGAGCCGACAAGCCGGTCGTTCTGCGAACGCGCCTGCTCGTTGACCTTGCTCTTGACATCCGACGCCAGGTTGCTGGCCTGCGCCTTCGCCTCGGAACCGACCCGCCGGGCCTGCTGTTTGGCGGTGTCCTTCACATCGGCCGCGGCCTCACCGGCGGCGTGGCCGGTCTGGGAGGCGACCTCCTTGGCCTTCTCCTTGGCGCCGCTCGGCTGCTCCGGCGCCGAGGGGGAGGAATAGGTCTCGGCATAGACCTCGGTCGTGTACGTCTCGGTCGGGTACGTCGCCTGGGTAGGCACCTCGACGGGATCGACGGCGCCCGGTCCGCGAACGCCCGATGGCACGTCACTCATGGGTTTCCTCCAGTGGGGATTTCGACGTCAATTGAGCTACCCGGGTTCGCCTCGGCCCATTCACGAATTCGGCTGCGGGATAGAGCTAATATTCATCCGCATGATCCGCGGAAATAGGGGTATGCGGCCGCTTCTGCCGTGTGCCCGGTCGCCTGTTACGCTCGCGAATCGTGAGCGATCTTCTCGGTAGCCGGATCATCGGCGGGCGCACTTTTGATTTCTCCCGTCAGGTCGCGGTGATGGCGATCGTCAACCGCACCCCCGACTCGTTCCACGACCGGGGGCGGACCTTCGCGCTCGACCGGGCCGTCGAAGCGGTCGAGGCGGCGGCCGACGGCGGCGCCGACTGGATCGACGTGGGCGGGGTGCCGTTCGCGCCGGGGCCCGAGGTGCCGGTGACGGAAGAACTGGACCGGGTGCTGCCGGTGGTGGAGGTGGCACGCTCCCGCACGGTGGTCTCGGTCGACACGTTCCGGCCGGAGGTGGCGGCGGAGGCCATCAAGGCGGGAGCGGGGGTCATCAACGACACGTCGGGGTTGCGGGACCCGGCGATGGCGGACGTGGTCGCGGGCACGGACGCCCAGCTGGTCATCACGCACAGCCTGGCGGCGCCGCGCACGCTGTGGCCGAGCCCGCAGTACAGGGACGTGACAACGGAGGTGGGAGACTTCCTCCGGGAGCGGGTACGGGTGGCGCTGGACCACGGCGTACGGCCGAATCAGATCATCATCGACCCGGGGCCGGACCTGAACAAGAACACCCGGCACACGCTCGAGCTGACGCGGCGGCTGGGTGAGATCGCGGAGATCGGGTATCCGGTGCTGGCGGCGGTCAGCAACAAGGACTTCATCGGGGAGACGCTGGACGCTCCCCAGCATGAACGGCTGGCGGGGACGTTGGCGGCGCTGGTCTTCTGCGTCGAGCGGGGGGCTCGGATCGTGCGGGTTCATGATGTTCGGTCCGCTGTGGATGCTGTGCGGATGACCGAGGCGCTCCTGGGGTGGCGGGAGCCGGCTTATCTTCGGCACAACATCTAGCTTGAGTTTTAACGTGCAGCTGTGCGGCATCGACCCCGGCTGATCATGAGGACAGCCCTTGATCGATCATCTCTTCTTGTCTAGGGAAGAA
>NZ_JBICTW010000014.1:0-238147 GCF_043197815.1 Actinoplanes sp. NPDC048988
CACCCGCTACGCCAAACGCGCCGCCCTCTACCGGTCATCGGTGCTGCTCATCGCCGCTCTGATCTGGCTTCGCTGATCGGCAGGACACGCCCTAGTAGAGCTGCGGGCGCCACCAGCCGGGGTTGTCGCGGTACCAGCGGCTCGTGTGGGCCAGGCCCGAGGTGAACTCCACCCGGGGGTGCCAGTCCAGGTGCTCGCGGATCTTGTCGTCGTTCAGGGCGTACCGGAGATCGCCTGACGGTGGCTCGGTCGTCACCCGGTCCCAGCCGGCGCCGAACTCGGCCAGCACCAGTTCCAGGAGTGCGCGTTCGCTGAGCTCCACCGATCCGCCCACGTGGTAGGTGGCGCCGGGCTCGCCCGCGGTGGCCGCCAGGGCCATCGCCCGGCAGAGGTCGTCGACGTGCAGCCAGTCCCGCACCCGGCCGGGGCACATGGGTGCCGTGCGGCCGTCCAGCAGCGCCGTCACGGCCCGGGGCAGCACGGCGGTGGGTGGCTGATGGCTTCCGTACGTCGTGGCGGCACGGACGATCACGACGGGCAGGCCGTGCGTGCGATGGAAGGCCGTCGCGAGCAGGTCGGCGCCGGCGACGCAGGCGGCGGCCGGGCTGGTGGGGGACAACGGTGTGGCCTCGGTGAGCGCGTCCTCGGCGACAGAACCGTACACCGAATCGCGCGACATGTGTACAAATCGGGCGATCCCGTGATGTTGGGCCGCTTCCAGGAGTGTCGAAGTCGCCAGCACGTGCTCCGGGCCGGGGGAGTACGCGCAGTTCACGACCGTGTCGCAGCCCCGCAGGGCCAGGCTCACGAGCGCCGCGTCGGCCGCGTCGCCCGGGTGGAAGTCGAGCCGCTTGGCGTGGGTGACCTCGTTGAGGTTGGCGAACGCCGCGCCGGCGTACACAAGCTTGTCCAGAACCGTGACCGACGCGCCTCGCAGGCCCGGCAGCCGGTCGCCGAGGACGGCCCGCACGAAGTGCGACCCGACGAAGCCCGCGCCACCGGTGACCAGAACGTTCATCCTGCCAGCAGTTTAGTGGCTGCCATCGGGTGGCCGATGAGGCTAATGTTTCGTCATGGAACGGCGAATTTTCGGCCTCGAGACCGAGTACGGAGTCACGTGCACCTACCGGGGGCAGCGGCGGCTGTCTCCGGACGAAGTGGCTCGCTACCTGTTCCGCCGAGTGGTGTCCTGGGGACGCAGCAGCAACGTCTTTCTCCGTAACGGCGCCCGCCTCTACCTGGATGTCGGATCCCACCCCGAGTACGCGACGCCCGAGTGTGACTCCGTCACCGACCTGGTCGCCCACGACCGGGCCGGCGAGCGGATCCTGGAAGGCCTGCTCGTCGACGCCGAGAAACGGCTGCACGACGAGGGCATCGCGGGCGAGATCTACCTGTTCAAGAACAACACCGACTCCGCCGGCAACTCGTACGGCTGCCACGAGAACTACCTCGTGTCGCGGCACGGCGAGTTCGGCCGGCTCGCCGACGTCCTGATCCCGTTCCTCGTCACCCGCCAGCTGATCTGCGGCGCCGGCAAGGTGCTCCAGACGCCGCGCGGGGCCGTGTTCTGCCTGTCGCAGCGCGCCGAGCACATCTGGGAGGGCGTCTCCAGCGCCACCACCCGGTCCCGGCCGATCATCAACACCCGCGACGAGCCGCACGCGGACGCGGAGCGCTACCGCCGCCTGCACGTGATCGTCGGCGACTCGAACATGAACGAGGTCACCACCCTGCTCAAGGTGGGCAGCGCCGACATCGTGCTGCGGATGATCGAGGCCGGCGTGGTGATGCGCGACCTGTCGCTGGAGAACCCGATCCGGGCCATCCGCGAGGTCAGCCACGACGTCACCGGCCGCCGCAAGATCCGCCTGGCCAACAACAAGGAGGTCAGCGCCCTCGAGATCCAGCAGGAATACCTGGCCAAGGCGACCGAGTTCGTCGAGCGCCGCGGCGGCGACCAGACCGCCAAGCGCGTCGTCGAACTGTGGGGCCGGGTCCTCAACGCGATCGAGTCGGGCGACCTCGACCCGGTCTCGCGCGAGATCGACTGGGTCTCGAAGTACAAGCTGATCGAGCGCTACCAGGCCAAACACGAGATCCCGATGTCGCACCCGCGCATCGCCCAGCTCGACCTGGCCTACCACGACGTGCGCCGGGGCCGCGGCCTTTACGCGCTGATGGAGAAGCGCAAGCAGGTCGACCGCATCTCCAACGACCTGGAGATCTTCGAGGCCAAGGAGACCCCGCCGCAGACCACGCGGGCCCGCCTGCGCGGCGAGTTCATCCGCCACGCCCAGGAGAAACGCCGCGACTTCACCGTCGACTGGGTCCACCTCAAGCTCAACGACCAGGCCCAGCGCACCGTGCTCTGCAAGGACCCGTTCCGGGCCTACGACGAACGCGTGGAGCGGCTGATCGCCAGCATGTGACGAACTGTCGTTAGGCTGGTCGGGCCATGAACGAGCCCGACCAGCCGTCCTCCCGCGTCGACCGCAAGCGCGAACGCATCCGCGCCGAGATCCAGCGCAACCGCGCCGGCGGCCATCGCCTCCCCACCTGGGTATTGGCGGCCGTCCTCGGCGTGATCCTGCTGGGCTGGGCGTATTTGATCTTAACTTCTTAAGATCAAAGGCTTGATGTCGTAGCGGGGTGGGGGTGCGGACCGTCGCTCCCGCCGAGGGCCGCGACGAGCCGAGCTGGGCGCTGGCGCGCCCAGGACGCTCGGCCCGCCACGGCGACGTGCGTGAGTGGTCGCGCTCTTGTCACTTCTTGACCGTTGGCTGGCACTCATGGTGTGCGGGGGTGGGCTCGGCCGGGACCACCGTTGGCGGCATGACCAAACTGCTTGTGGGGGCCTCGGGCTCTGCTTCTGTGGCGGGGCTGCCCGCGTACCTCGATGCTCTGCGAATTGATCTCGGCGCGACCGTCACTGTGGTGATGACGCGGTCGGCTCGGCTGTTTCTGCCTGAGCAGACTGTGGCGCTGCACGCCGACCGGGTGGTGACCGGGGAGGATCCCCGCCGGTGGCCGAGTGACAACCAGGCGGCGCTGGCGGGGTCGCATGACGCGGTTCTGATTCTGCCGGCCACCGCCAACATGCTGTCGGTGGCGGCGTCGGGGGCGGCGCCGAACCTGCTCGGCGGTGTGATCCTGGCCGCGGCCGTGCCCGTCGTGTTCTTTCCGATGATGAGCCCGCCGATGCTGGCCAAGGCCGCCGTCGGGCGCACCATCGAGCGGCTCCGCCAGGACGGATACCGGGTCGTCGATCCGGTGCGGACGGCGCGGGGGCCGTCGCTGCCGTCGCCGGCGGAAGTTGTGGCCGCAACCAAGGAGGCGCTCGGCTGATCCATGATCGGGGCATGGAGTTCAGCGACTACCGGGCGGCGATCAGCCGGACGTTCGTCCCGCTGACCGCCCAGCCGCTCGGCCCGGCCCCGTTCGAGGCCCGGCTGCGGCCCGCGGGCGACGGCGACCTGCGGATCACCACCGTGGCCGCGTCCCCGCACCGGGTGCGGCGCACCGACGACCGGGCCGAGGCGTACGCGCTGGCCACCATCCAGGTGAGCGGCCACAGCGAGGTGTCGCAGGACGGCCGTACGTCCCGGCTGAAACCGGGTGACCTGGTCTTCTGCGACAGCACCCGGCCGTTCGCGTTCACCTTCCCGGCCCCGTTCGAGCAGATCGTCGTCCAGGTCCCCGCCCACCTGCTGCCGTCCTGGCCGTCGCCCCGCGCGACCGCCGTCCCGGTCGAGGGGGCCGACCCGGTGGTGGCGTTCTTCCGCTCGCTGACGCCGCATGTCTCCGCCCGTTTCGCCCCTTATGGCATCGGACTGCTGGGAGAGGCGCTGGCGCTCGCGGGCGCTGCCGGATCGCCGGCGGCGAGCGCCCGCGAGCGGGTGCTGGAGTATCTGGGTAAGGCCTACCGGGATCCGGGCCTCGACGCCGATGCCGTGGCGCGGGCCTGCCACCTGTCGCGGCGGGCGTTGTTCCGGAGCTTCGCGGGGGAGCCGCTGTCGTGGGCCGGGGAACTGCGCCGGCTGCGGGTGGCCGAGGCGGCGCGGCTGCTGCGGCTGCACCCGCACCGGGCGGTGGCCGGCCTCGCGACCGCCTGCGGCTTCGGCGGGGAGACTCAGCTGCGGCGGGCGTTCCGGGCCGTCCTGGGCACTACTCCGGGGGCTTACCGCACTGGCTGAACTGCAGCAGCCCGTACTCCCCGATGGCCGGACCCGTGCAGACCTCGCGCGTGACCTCCCGCGAGCCCCGCGAATCCCGCCGGTTGTCCTCGACCACCTCGACGCCGCCGTCCGGCCTCGTCGCGTACACGGTGGTGATGGGGTCGCCCTCGGTCGTCGGCGCGGTCACCTCGAGGCGGGCGATCTGCCCCTGCCGCGCCGCCCCGAGCAGGCACAGCCCCGCCTCCTGGGGCAGTTGCCGGTCCTCCAGGCGGAACGTTCCACAGTCGACGACCGTCCCCGGTGACGCCAGCCTCAGCACCTCGGGCGGTTCGGCCGCCGTGTCCGAGCACGCGGCCAGCGCGAGCACGGCGACAAGCGCGATGCGCCGGGGGTGCCGTCGGCTCCCGGTCTTGCGGGCGGGACGCGAAGGGTCAACGGTGGAGGGCATGGCGGAAATCCTCAGCGACACGATCAGCGACTACCTCCTGGCCCACTGCACGCCCCAGGACGACGTCCTGCGGGACCTGGCCGCCGAGACCCGGCGCCTGTTCCCGGACGCGGCCGGCATGCAGATCTCGCACGACGAGGGCGAGCTGCTCACCATGCTCGTCCGGTTGACCGGCGCCCGCAATGCCGTCGAGGTCGGCGTCTTCACCGGCTATTCGGGTCTGTGCATCGCGCGGGGACTTCCGAAGGACGGCCGGCTGCTGTGCTGCGACGTCTCGCAGGAGTACACGGCGGTGGCCCGCCGCTTCTGGCAGCGCGCCGGCGTCGACGACCGGATCGAGCTGCGCCTGGGCCCGGCCGGCGACACGCTGCGGACGCTGCCCTCGGCGCCGGAGGTCGACTTCGCGTTCGTCGACGCCGACAAGACCGGCTACCCGGAGTACTACGACGAGCTGATCCCGCGCCTGCGCCCCGGTGGCTTGCTCGTGCTGGACAACACCCTGCGCGACGGCCGGGTCCTGAACCCCGGCAACGAGTCCGACGTCGTGGTGAGCACCCTCAACGACCGCATCGTCACCGACGACCGGGTCGAGTCGGTCCTGCTGCCCGTTCGCGACGGCGTGACGCTGGTCCGCAAGCTCAGCTGAGCAGGCTTGCCGCGTGCCGTCCGGCGGCCGCGGCGGCCATAAAGTACGTGTGGTCCTCGTCGAGTTTGCGGCCCATCGTCGACAGGGTGACCGGGGAGGCCCGCAGCGCCTCGTCCAGGCCGTCGACCGGGACGGTGACGATGCGGTGCCTCGCCGCGAGCGGCTCGATCTCGGCCCGCAGGGACGCCTCGAGGCCGGCGGGGACCGGCAGGTCGGCCGGTAGCAGGGCCACTTTCCCGTACGCGGTCAGGCTGTGATGGGAGAGGCCCTGGTGCCGGGCCCGGGCGTCGCCGGTGGACAGGCGCAGGGAGCCGACCGGGCGGCCGCCGAGGGTGCCGATCGCGTTGACGGCCTCGCCCAGGGCCACCCCGGAGAAGCCCCACGGGGTGCCGGTGCCCAGGTTGCCGGGGCCCTGGGCGACGATCGCGACGTCGGCGCCGAGGACGTGGCGGGCGGCCAGCAGACCCGTGTGCACGGTGCTGGCCTCGAGGTCGCCGCCGAAGGCCTGACCCGTGGTGACGGTGCCGGCCAAGTGGCCGGCGAGCCCGTCGAGCGTACGGGAGAACCACGCCGGTAATGCCCCGCCGTCGGTCATCACATAGGCGACCCGGGCGCCCGGCTCCGTGGCCAGAACCCCGGCCAGGATGGCCGGCAGGGCCGAGTGGAGATCGGCCGTGACCACCGGCATGCCGTCCAGCGACGTCGCCGCCTCCATGACCGCGCGGTGCGGTGAGGCCTCCTCGTCGACGCCGAGCCCGATGACCTGCGACGGCGTGTAGCGCGCCTTGACCAGATGCCCGGCGTCGCGGGTGGTGCCGTCGTCCACGGGATCGGCCGGCAGCCGGTCGGGCAGGGCCACCACCAGGGCGTAGCCGCCGGTGCCGAGGCCCATCACCAGGGCGCCCACGTTGAGCAGCACGCGGTCGCCCTCGGCCGGCGAGCCGACCAGCGCCGGGTAGGCGAGCGCCCGGAGGGGGCCGTCGGAAGTGACGACGTCCAGTTCGACGGCGCCTCGCCACCGACGCCGTACCGCCTGAACCGTCCCCGACCGCCACCGCACCATGGCGTCAGACCCTATCCGTCGATGCCGCCGTCGATGTGGTTGCGTCCGGCCATGCCCCGGGTCGGGTCGAGGAAGACGTACCGGATGCCGGGGAAACGGGCCCGCAGCCGGCGTTCGGCCTCGTCGGAGGCGGCCTCGATGTCGGCGCCCGTGCACTCGTCGACGAAGTCGACCTTGGCCGCGACCAGGATGTCGCCCGGGCCGAGCTGCATGGTCAGCAGGGTCGGCACGGCCACCACGATCGGGATCGAGTTCAGGTCCTGGGCGATCAGGTTGTGCACCTGGCGCGGCACCGCCCGGCCGACCAGCAGCGACGCGTTGCTCTTGGCCAGGATCATCGCGACCAGGAACAGCAGCACGCCGATGGCCACCGAGGCCGCGCCGTCCCACCGCTCGTCGCCGGTCAGCTGGGACAGGCCGAGGCCGGCGCCGGCCAGGATCAGGCCGATCAGGGCGGCCGAGTCCTCGAAGTAGACGGCCTTGACCGTGGTGTCGGGGGTGAGCCGCAGGAACCGCCACGGGCTGATGCCCCAGCGCATCGACTCGCCGGCCACCTGCCGGCGCGCGCGCAGGAACGAGATGCCCTCGGCGACGAAGGAGACGACCAGGACGATGTACGACCACAGGTAGTTGCCGCTGTGCTCGCCGTCGATGATCGTCATGACGCCGTGGTAGATCGAGAAGCCGGCGCCGCCCACGAAGGTGAAGATCGCGGCGATGAAGGCCCAGACGTAGCCCTCCTTGCCGTACCCGAACGGGTGTTCCTCGTCGGCCGGCTGGGCGCCGCGGCGCAGCGCGACGAAGAGGAACACCTCGGTGATCGTGTCGGCCAGCGAGTGGGCGGCCTCGGAGATCATGGCGGCCGACCCGGAGATCAGGCCGGCGACCAGCTTGGCGGCGGCGATGCCCAGGTTGGCGGCGCCGGCGACCACGACGGTGCCGACGCTCTCATTCTCCGGTTCTTCGGACTGTTGGGGCGAATCGAACGGATTGAGTGGTTCGGCGGCGGCCAGGCCGACCGGGAACTGCTCGTCTGGGGTCTGTGCGGGACTCACCCGGGCATCCTTTCCTGGCGGAGGCCACCGGAAACCGCCGGGGAGTAGCGCGTACGTCACCCCGGCGTCCTTGCTGCTAGCGTTGCCAATCGTGTCGCGCACCCGCACCGAGCGCCTGGTGAACCTGGTGATCTGCCTTCTGTCCACGCGACGGTTCCTCACCGCCGCGCAGATCGCCCTGACCGTGCCCGGTTACGAGCACGACCCCGAGGACCCGCGCGACCACGAGGCCTTCCAGCGCAAGTTCGAGCGCGACAAGGCCGAGCTGCGCGAGCTCGGCGTGCCGCTGGAGACCGGCACGGCCAGCGTCTTCGACCAGGAGCCGGGCTACCGCATCGCGCACCGCGAGTACGCGCTGCCGGACATCCTGCTGGAGCCCGACGAGGCGGCCGCGGTCGGCATCGCCGCCCGGCTCTGGCAGCACGCGGGCCTGGCCGCCGCCGCGTCCTCCGGGCTGGCCAAGCTGCGCGCGGCCGGCGTCGAGGTCGACCCGCAGGCCACCCTCGGCGTCGAGCCGGTCGTCACGGTCGACCCGGCGTTCGGTCCGCTGGCGGCGGCGGCGCGCGACCGCCGGGCGGTGACGTTCTCGTACCGGGTGCCCGAGGTCGACGACCCGGCCACCCGCCGGCTGGAGCCGTGGGGCGTGGTGTGCTGGCGGGGCCGGTGGTACGTGGTCGGGCACGACCGCGACCGCGACGCCACCCGCTGCTTCCGGCTCTCGCGCATCGTCGGCGCGGTCAAGCCGGTGGGCCGCCCCGACGCGTTCACCCCGCCCGAGAACCCCGACCTGATCAGCCACGTCGCCAAGTGGTCGGGACCGGTGGCCCACAACGGCCGGGCCACCGTCATCGTCAAGCCGGGGCGCGGCGCCATGCTGCGCCGCTGGGCCACCGACACGGTGCCCGGGCCGGACGGCGACCGGCTGACCCTGTCGTACGGCGACGCCGACTACCTGGCGTCCAAGATCGTGGGCTACGGGCCGGACGTCCGGGTCGAGGGACCGCCGGAGGTGCGCGACGCCGTGATCCAGCGTCTCAAGGAAGTGGTGGCCCGCTCATGACCGGACCCCGTCCCACCGGTGATCGCCTCGGCCGGCTGCTCAACCTCGTCCCGTACCTGCTGGCCCGGCCCGGGATCCTCGTCTCGGAGGCCGCGGCCGACTTCGGGGTCAGCGAGAAGACGCTGCGCGAGGACCTCGAACTGCTCTGGGTGTGCGGGCTGCCCGGCTACGGGCCCGGCGACCTGATCGACATGGCGCTGGATGACTCGACGGTGACGATCAGCCACGACGCCGGCATCGACCGGCCGCTGCGCCTGACCCAGGACGAGGCCCTGGCCCTGGTGGTGGCGCTGCGGATGCTGGCCGAGACGCCCGGCACGGGCAACCGCGACGTCATCGAGCGCGCTCTCGCCAAGATCGAGACGGCGGCCGGCGACCAGGCCGACGCGCCGGTGGAGGTGCGGCTGCCGGGCAACGAGAAGCGGCTCGACGAGTTCCGGGCCGTGGTCGAGCGCGGGCACGCGCTGCGGATGACGTACTACACGGCGGCCCGCGACGAGACCACCGAGCGGGTCGTCGACCCGATGCGGATGGTCATGGTCGACGGACGGGCCTATCTGGAGGCTTGGTGCCGCCGGGCCGAAGGGACCCGGCTGTTCCGTGTGGACCGCGTCGACGCGTACGAGGAACTCGAAGAACCGTCCCTGCCTCCGGAGGAGGCCGTGCCGCACGACGTGAGCGAGGGCGTCTTCCGGCCGGGCCCGGAACTGCAGCTGGTGACGCTGCGGGTGGGCCGGGGCAGCCGGTGGATCACCGAGTACTACCCGGTGGAGGAGGTGACGCGCAGCGGCGACGAATGGGTCGTGACCATGCGGGTCACCGACCTGGGCTGGGCTCAGCGGCTGCTGCTCGGCCTCGGGCCGGACGTCACCGTGCTCGGCCCGCCCGAGCTGCTGACCCGGATTCACGACCAGGCCACGGCCGCGCTGGATCAGTACAGCACGCCCGGCCGGTAGGGTGGCCCGGTGCTGATGTGGATCTGGATCGCCGTCGTGGTGGTCGCGCTGGTCATTCTCGGCTTCGCCGGCGGACGGCTCCTCGGCCCGCTGGGCGGGCTTCGCCGTGCCGTCGTGAAGCTGCAGCGCCGCCAGGCCGAGGTGCTCGAGCTGCAGAAAGAGGTCGAAGCGCTGCAGCGCAAGGCCGAATCGCTTCCGCAGCTCCGGCAATAGTCTTTACAGATCTTTGACGCGACGGTAGCGTCCGCGTTCCTTCCCCGTTGTCCAAGACTTCGGGAGATAGTGCCAAAACCAGTGGGTCCACGGGGTCAACTCCCCAGAATTGACACGTACGATGGACCCCGCACAACTGATCCGACCGACTGGAGTAAACCCATGGGCGCCCTCAAGCCATGGCACATCATCGTTTTCGTGGTGGTCCTCGTGCTGCTCTTCGGCGCGAAGCGTCTTCCCGACGCGGCTCGTTCCCTGGGCCGGTCGCTGCGGATCATCAAGGCCGAGACCAAGGGCCTGGTCGACGACAACAACGACGTCGCCGAGAAGGCCGAGCCGCAGTACGGCCGGCAGCCCCTGCAGGGCGAGGTGCAGCAGCCCGGCGGTTACCAGCAGGCTCCGCCGCCGCCCTCCGCGGCGTACCAGCAGGCTCCGCCACCGCCGGCGTCGGCGTACCAGCAGCCGCAGCAGCCGCCGGCGCAGCCGTACGTCGACCCGGTGCAGCGCACCAACGACCGCTGACCCTCGGCCATGCAGCTGACCCTTCGCCGCAACAGAGGGCCTAGCAAGTTCGAGCAGGCGGCCGACGGCTCGATGACCCTGATCGACCACATCAGGGAGTTGCGCAACCGGCTGTTCATCGCCTCGCTCGGCCTGGTGGTGGGCCTGATCGTCGGCTTCATCCTCTCGAAGTGGGTGTTCCACCTGCTCGAGGAGCCGTACTGCCGGCTGCCGAGCTCGCAAGCGCGCCGCGCCGACGGCACTCAGTACTGCGACTGGATCGTGCTCGGCGTCGGTGACCAGCTCCTGCTCCGCCTCAAGATCGCCCTGTGGGTCGGCCTGATCGTCGGCGCGCCGGTCTGGCTCTACCAGCTGTGGGCGTTCATCGCGCCCGGCCTGCACCGCCACGAGCGCAAGTGGGCGTACGTCTTCGTCGCGATCTCCGTGCCGCTGTTCGTGGCCGGCGCCGTGCTGGCCTACCTGGTGGTCGGCCACAGCCTCGCCTTCATCATGGAGGCCGGTGTCCTGGGGGAGAGCACCAAACTAGAAGTGTCGTCGTACGTCGGCTTCGTGACCAACATGTTGTTGATCTTCGGGGCGGCCTTCGAGTTCCCGTTGATCCTGCTCATGCTCAACTTCACCGGCGTGGTCTCGGCCCGCCGGCTGGCGGGCTGGTGGCGGATCGTGGTCTTCCTGTCGTTCGCCTTCGCGGCGATCGCCACCCCCGACCCGGGCCCGTTCGGCATGACGCTGCTGGCCGCCTGCATGATCCTGCTGTACTGGATCGCGGTCGGCGTCGCCTTCCTGAACGACAAACGCAAGGGCCGCGGCAAGGAGCTCTACGCCGACCTGAGCGACGACGAGATCTCACCGCTGGCCGACGACCGGGTGCCGGTCGGCGCGTCCGACCCGATCGAGGCGCCGACACCGATCGAGGCCCCGAGCCCGGTGTCCAAGCCACGCCCGCTGGACGGACGATTCGACGACATCTCGTAGGGTCTACGCTCCTCGGCTGTGACGAGCAATGAGATCGCGGTGCTGGCCAACCCCTCCGCGGGGCGAGGCCGGCACCGCGATCTGCTGTCGGCGGCTCTGAAGACCCTGTCTCAGGCGGGTGCCGTACGCGTCCTGGAAGCCCACAGCGGCCCCGACGCCGAACGAGCATGCCGCGAGGCCGTCTCGTCGGGCCCGCTGGCCTTGGTCGCCGTGGGCGGCGACGGAACCGTGCATCGCGCTCTGCAGGCGGTGGCGGGCACCCAGATCCCGTTCGGCGTGATCCCCGCCGGCACAGGCAACGACTTCGCAGCCGGCGTAGGCCTCCCCACCGACCCCTCCGAAGCCGCCACGGTCATCACCCGCGCCATCGCCGCAAACCGGACGGTCGGCGTCGACCTGGCCCGCATGACTCGCCTTGCTCCGACCGCCCTCGCCGCCGCTGCTGATCGCAGTTCTGGCATCGACCTTTCTCAAGCCGCCGATCGCGCTCCCACCGCCGATTCCGGCTCGGCCACCGATCGCGGTGCCGTCTTCAACTTTGGCCCGGCCACCGACGGCCTCGGCTCGGCCTCCCCGGCCGCCGACCGCGGTGCCGTCGTTGACCTCGGCTTGGCCTCTCCGGCCGTCGACCGCGGTGATGTCGTTGACCTCGGCTTGGCCTCTCCGGGCGCCGACCGCGGTGATGTCGTTGACCTCGGCTTGGCCTCTCCGGGCGCCGACCGCGGTGCCGTCGTCGACCTCGGGTCGGCCGCTGGCGGTGGGGTCGCTGACCTTGGCGCAGCCGCCGGCGGGGGTGTCGGTCCGGCTGCGGATCGGGATGTCGCGGCCGAGGGGCAGGTCCGCTGGTTCGGGGCGGTACTTGCCGGGGGTTTCGACGCCTTGGTGAACGAGCGGGCCAACCGGATGCGCTGGCCGCGCGGGCCTCGCCGCTACGACCTGGCCATCCTGCTCGAGCTGGCCCGCCTGCGCCCGCGCGTCTACGAGCTGGAGATCGACGGCGCCGACCACGGCTTCACCGGCATGCTGGTGGCGGTAGGCAACTGTGCCAGCTACGGCGGCGGCATGCGCATCTTGCCGGTCGCCGACCCGTACGACGGCCTGCTCGATGTTGTTGTCGCCGTACCCTTCGGCCGCCTGGCCCTGGCCCGCCTCAAACCACGCCTCAATCGCGGCACACACATCCATGACCGGCGTGTCCAGACATTCCGCGCAAAACAGGTGCGCCTCCGCTCGCCCGGCATCATCGGCTACGCCGACGGCGAGCGGGTCGGCCCTTTGGAGCTCGACATTACGTGTGTGCCGGGTGCAGTCCGGTTGCTCCGCTAGCCACACGGTCAGAATCGCGGCCCACGGCCGAACGTGAAGGCATGCAGATGACCTCGCTCAGTTCGCTCGCGTCCGCCGCCTTCAACAGCGCCCGCAGCACCCTGAAGGACATGGCCGAGGCCGCTGCCGCCCAGTCCGAGAAGGCCAACGCCGCCCGCGCTAAGTCCTCCGACACCGCGCAGTCCTCCGACACCGCGCAGTCCTCCGACACCGCGAAGTCTTCCAGCTCCACGAAGCCCGGCGGTGCCACTCCCACCGACGCCACGAAGCCCACCGTCGCGGCCGAGAAGCCGACCCTAGGCGCAATCGAGCAGGCCGTGGCCGACCGCCAGGCCGCCGCCACCGACCCCAAGCCACTCAAGGTCCGCCAGGGCCTCGCCCTCGACGCCTACGCCTGACCCATCCGCGAGGTCGCGGCAGCGAGCCCGAGCCGTTCAAGGTCCGGCCAGGGTCGTGCCGCCTACTCATGACCTTCTCGCGAGGCTGTGAGTACCAGGCTAGAACTGGCCAAGGTTCGCCACGGCACGCGTTGGACGCTTACGCGTGACCCACCCGCGAGGTTGCGGCAGCGAGCCCGAGCCGTTCGGGGTTCGCTGAGGTTCTCGCCTTGGGTGCCTTCTCGTGACCCTCCCTCAAGACCACCTGGGTGGCTACGCCCCCTTCCCTGATCGCAGGTGGCTACGGCCCCTTCCTTGATCGCGGTCTTGCCGCGGTCGACTGCATGGGCCGTCGCAGACGTGCGCTGATGGTCAGAATCGGCTCGACGGCGGCCCACGTTTTGGGCGTGCGGCACGACGGCCCGATGACGGTCGCTCGCGGCTGGCGTGTTTCCTCGGATTGACCTTCCCTCCGTCCGACGTCGACCAAGGCGGCCGCGTGACGGTCCGACGGCCTCTCGTTAATGCCGAACTATTGCGGCCGCACGCCTCGCGAGAATGGCCGAGTTCCTGCATTCCGCCGGTATGCGTGGTGCACTTCGGCGGTATAGTCTTTGGCGGACGTTCTCTCGGCGTTGAGTTGCGGATATCGACTATATTTGCGCGAGTGCGACAGAGTGCACGCTTTCGTTGGCTTGCGCCGATGAGTGCGGCAAGCGGCGACCGGATCTCCCGTTCGAACGCAGGCGTGGTGAAGTGTCCGTGAGCTTTTGTCCTGGCCTGATTCGGCGAGCTCCGACTGGTCATGGTCGGTCGCGACCGCGTTACCGCAATCGTGGCACGCGAATGTGGGACGGAACTCGCTGGCATTGAGGCTGCGGCAGAATTCGTCATCGGTGGCGTCGGCGCAGTGATCGCTGGCGGGCGTGGGCTCGGCGTGGGAGTCGGTCGCGTCGCAAGGGCCATCGGCGGTGGAGGGGCAAGTGTCGGAGTTGGTGGGATCGCTTGCGGCTGAGGGCTGGGCGTGCGGGTTGGTGGGATCGCTTGCGGCTGAGGGCTGGGCGTGCGGGTTGGTGGGATCACCTGCGGCTGAGCGCTGGGCGTGGGGGTTGGTGGGATCGCCTGCGGCTGAGGGCTGGGCCTGGCTGTTGATGGCTCTGGAACTGGGGCTGTTGCTGACGGCTGTGGAACGGATGTCGGCGATTGTGGAACCGACGTGGGTGCCGGCGGCTGCGGGGGTGAGGGCGGTGCTGCCGCTTGTGGTTGCGCCTTGGCTTCTTGCTCGGCCTGGTGGTGGCTTTCCTCCATTCGTAAACGGAAAAGCTTGATTCCGTGACGCTGAGCTAGGCCCCATTTTCGGCGGCGATCCAGTTCGCGTCGCTCGGCGTCGTTTCCGGGTGACCATTTGCGGGACAGTGTTCGATCGCTCATCGCGGACATCTGCTTGCGCGAGAATAGGCCGATCTGCTGGTAACGCATGGCCAATTATCTCGCGATCGGCGAGGGCGGGCCATCCGGAATCGGTGCTCGATCATGCCAACTTGTGCCGGCACTCTGCGCCTGGTATTACATGAATCAAATCATGGAAAAAGGCGGACCGAGGTGCGCGAGGCCCGGAGCGCACGAAGCGCAAGTCGGGCCACCATGCGACTCGGCACCCAGTGCCGTGGAGAGCCGAACAAACCGCCCCTCCAAAGGCGAAGCCGGCGCCATGGGAAGTGGGCGCAATCGGTCGCTGCGGGTGAGGTCGGTGTTGCAGTGGGCCCAGGCACGCCCGTTCCGTGGAAGTGGAGCGCGACCGGCCGCCGGGGTGAGGCGGGTATCGGAGCGGCCCGGCGCCTCGCGCTGTGGCCGACGGGGGCGCCGCCGGCGAGGTCGAATCGGCTGGGCGGAGCGGCGAGGCGGGCGTGGAAGCAGGTGAGTGAGGGGTAGGCGGGCGAGCGGAGCGGCGAGGCAGCCGTCGAAGGGGAGGGAGCAGGGCTCGGCCGGCCTGGAAGTGGGCGAGCCGAGCGGCGAGGCCGGCATGGGGGGAGGGGCGCAGGGGCGAGGTGGGCGTGGAAGGGGAGGGGCGAGGCGGGCGTGGAAGGCGAGGGGCGGAGCGGTGAGGCGGGCGTGGAAGCGGACGGCGAGCCGGCGTGGAAGCGGGTGAGCGGAGGCGCGAGGCCGGGCGTGGAAGCCGGTAACTCGAGAGGCGAGAGAGCCGCGGTAGCGGGTAAGTGGAGAGGTGAGGCGGGCTTTGAAGCGCGACCCCACACCTCCGTACCGCCGAAAGCGGCGAACCGCCCAAAAGTGACCAGACCGCTAAGCCGCGCACCCTGCCAGTGCCAGCGTGGCGGCCAAGCCGTTGGGGCGGCCCGGTTCGGCTGCGGGGAGGACCAGGGCCGCGCAGCCCGCCTTGACCGCGCCCGCGTCGGCCGGTGTGTCGCCGACCATCAGGGTGCGTTCCGGGTCGGCGCCGACCATGCCGCACGCGCGCAGGAAGATGGCCGGGTCGGGCTTTGTGCGGCCCAGCTCGTAGCTCAGGGCGAACGCGTCCACCAAGGGCGACATGCCCCACGCGTCGAAGTGGGGGCGGATGTCGAAACCTATGTTGCTCACCACCGCCACCTTGATGCCCGCCTCGTGCAGGGTGCGCAGTGTGGACGCCGTGTCCGCGTAGGGGAGCCAGCCGTCGGGGCCCAGCAGACGGTCGTACAGGGCGTCGGCCAGACCCTCCACGTCCGTGGCCACCGTGGCGGCCAGGCCGGTGTAGGCGGCTCGGTGGCTGTGGGCGTACAGGTCGCGGTCGGACCAGTGTTCGGCCAGGTGTGGGGGTACGCGGGTGGGAAGCGGGCCGCCGGCGCGGCCGGCCATGACCAGGCGGTCGGCCAGGACGGTGGCCTTGCCTCGGTCGAGGCTGTGACCGCATGCCGCGGCCGCGGCCAGAACCCAGGTTACCGGGTCCTCTACCTGCGCCAACGTGCCGTGGAAGTCGAACAGCACGGCGTCGACCTGACGGTGCGGCCGATGGGGAGGGTGATCGGTCGATTCAACATCCGGCACGGGAGCACCATACCTATCGTGCCCGTGCTGCAAGTTGTCACACCCACGAACTAGCCTTGTGGTCATGACGAGTCCCGCCGAACGGTATGCGGAATCGAAGCGGCGGGCGGCCCGGGTGGCCGAGTTTCCGGCGCTGGACGATTTCATGCTCGACGTCGGTTTCGACCTCGACGACTTCCAGCGTGCCGCTTGTGAGTCGCTCGAGCGTGGCAGTGGCGTGCTGGTCTGCGCGCCCACCGGTGCCGGCAAGACCGTGGTGGGCGAGTTCGCCGTGCACCTCGCTCTGCGGGCCGGCGAGCGCAAGTGCTTCTACACCACGCCGATCAAGGCGCTGTCCAACCAGAAGTACCACGATCTCGTCGAGCGGTACGGCCCGGACAAGGTGGGCCTGCTGACCGGCGACAACGCCATCAACGGGGACGCGCCGGTGGTCGTCATGACCACCGAGGTGCTGCGCAACATGCTCTACTCGGGCTCCTCGGCGCTCAAGAACCTGGCGTACGTGGTGATGGACGAGGTCCACTACCTGGCCGACCGGTTCCGGGGCGCCGTCTGGGAAGAGGTGATCATCCACCTTCCGGCGTCCGTCACTCTTGTTTCCCTGTCGGCGACGGTCAGCAACTACGAGGAGTTCGCCGACTGGCTGGTCACCGTGCGCGGGCAGACCGAGGTCGTGGTCAGTGAGCACCGGCCCGTGCCGCTCTGGCAGCACATGCTGGTCGGCCGCCGGATGTTCGACCTGTTCCACGACGCCGACGCCGCCAAGAAGCACGACGTGCACCCTGAGCTGTTGCGTTACACCCGTGAGATGCAACGCCGCCTCGAATTGACCGATCGGTCGTACGGTCCTCGCGGTGGCCGCTCGAAGCGGTGGCAGCCGCCGCCGCGGGCCGAGGTCGTCGACCGCCTGGAGCGGGCCGGCCTGCTTCCGGCGATCCTGTTCATCTTCAGCCGGGCCGGCTGTGACGCCGCCGTGCAGCAGTGCCTGAGCGCGGGGCTGCGGCTCACCGACGCCGAGGAGCGGGCCGAGATCCGGCGCATCGCCGAGGCGAAGGTGGCCAGCATCCCGCGCGAGGACCTGTCGGTGCTGGGCTACTGGGAGTGGCTCGACGGTCTCGAGCGGGGCCTGGCCGCCCACCACGCCGGCATGCTGCCCGCCTTCAAGGAGGCGGTCGAGGAGTGCTTCGTGCAGGGCCTGGTCAAGGCCGTGTTCGCCACTGAGACGCTGGCGCTGGGCATCAACATGCCGGCCCGCTGTGTCGTGCTGGAGCGGCTGGTCAAGTTCAACGGCGAGGCCCACGTCGACCTGACCCCGGGGGAGTACACGCAGCTCACCGGCCGGGCCGGCCGGCGGGGCATCGACGTCGAGGGTCACGCGGTCGTGCTGTGGAGCCCCGAGGTCGACCCGCGGCACGTGGCCGGGCTCGCGTCCACGCGGACCTACCCGCTGCGGTCGTCGTTCCGTCCGTCGTACAACATGGCCGTCAATCTCGTCGGCACCGTCGGGGCCGAGAAATCGCGGGAGCTGCTCGAGTCGTCGTTCGCGCAGTTCCAGGCCGACCGGTCGGTGGTCGGGCTGGCGCGGCAGGTGCAGCGCAACGTCGACACCATGCAGACGTACGGCAATGACGCCGCCTGCCACCACGGTGACTTCGACGAGTACTTCGCCATTCGCGTCGCCATCGCCGACCGGGAGCGGGCCATGGCCCGCGAGGGCGCCTCGCAGCGCCGCGCGGCCGCGACCTCCTCGCTGGAGAAACTGCGGGTGGGCGACGTGATCCGGGTGCCGCAGGGCCGCCGGGCGGGGCTGGCCGTCGTGCTCGAGGCGCCGACCGGTGGCTTCGGCGAGCCGCGCCCGCTCGTGCTCACCCAGGACCGCTGGGCCGGGCGGGTCAGCCCGGCCGACTTCGGCGGGCCGGCCGAGGTGCTGGAGCGGCTGCGCGTGCCGAAACACTTCAACCACCGCTCGCCGGGCGCCCGGCGTGACCTGGCCGCCCAGATCGCCGCCACCGGCCTCGACCGGCACGGCAGCGGCCGCCGGCGCAACAAGGGCGCCCAGCCGGGTGAGGACGCCGAGATCGCCCTGCTCAAGGTGCGGCTGCGGCAGCATCCGTGTCACGCCTGCCCCGATCGCGAGGAGCACGCCCGCTGGGCCGAGCGGCGGCACCGGCTCGAGCGTGACACCGAGGCGCTGCGGGACAAGGTCGCCGGGCGTACGGGGTCGCTCGCCCGCACGTTCGACCAGGTCTGCGCGGTGCTGGCCGAGCGCGGCTACCTGAGCGGGGACGGCGAGGTGACCCAGGCCGGGCGGATGCTGGGCCGTATCTGGTCCGAGGCCGACCTGCTGGTCGCCGAGTGCCTGCGGCAGGGCGTCTGGGACGGGCTGGCCCCCGACGAGCTGGCGGCCGCGGTGTCCATGGTGCTCTACGAGTCGCGCCGCGAGGGCGACGACCGGGCGTCGGTGCCGAAGGGGCCGGTCACCTCGGCGGTCGACGCGTGCACGAAGTTGTGGGGCGAGATCGCGGCCGACGAGTCCGGCCACGGGCTCAGCCTGACCCGCGAGCCCGACCCCGGTTTCGTCTGGCCGATGTACCGGTGGGCCCGGGGTGAGCCGCTGGCCCGGGTACTGGCCAGCGGGCACAACTTCGACGCCGACATGCCGGCCGGCGACTTCGTGCGGTGGGCCCGTCAGGTGCTCGACCTGCTCGGCCAGATCCGGGAGGCGTCGGCGGCCTCGGCCGACGTGCGCGACACGGCCCGCGAAGCGATCAAGTTGGTCAACCGGGGGGTCCTGGCCTACCAAGCCGGGCTGTGATCGCTCTAGGATGTGTGCACTGTCGATGTATTAAACGCGGGGGTCGGCTTTGGACAGGGTGGACACCACGGTCGCTCATCCGGCGCGGCGCTACAACTATTGGCTGGGCGGCAAGGACCACTTCGCGGCCGACCGGGCCTCCGGTGACGCGATCGAGGCGGCCATGCCGTCGATCCGTACGATGGCCTTGGAAAATCGCCGTTTCCTGGGCCGTGCGGCCAGGCTCATCGCGGACCGCGGGGTGCGGCAGTTCCTCGACATCGGCACCGGCATCCCGGCGCCCGGCAACACCCACGAGGTGGTCCAGGCCGTCGACCCGGCCAGCCGGATCGTGTACGTCGACAATGATCCGATCGTGCTCAGCCACGCCCGGGCGCTGCTGACGAGCGCGCCGGCCGGCACCGTGGCGTACCTCGACGCCGACCTGCGCGATCCCCGGTCCATCCTGGACCACGCCGACCTCAAGGCCACCCTCGACCTGAGCGAGCCGGTCGGGCTGCTGCTGATCGCGGTGCTGCATTTCATCCGCGACGACGAGGACGTCACCGGCGTCATCCGTACGCTGCTCGACGCCCTGCCGCCCGGCAGCTACGTCGCGGCGACCCACGCCACCTGGGAATACCTGCCGGCCGAGGCGATCGCCAAGCTGACCGCGGCCAACCCGGACGGCCGTTTCCAGGCCCGCGACGGCGCGGATTTCGCGCGCCTGTTCGAGGGCCTCGAACTGGTCGACCCGGGCGTGGCGTCGGTCGCCCACTGGCACGCCTCGGACGAGCCGCAGCCCCGCCCGGCGGCGGAGGATGTGGCCTGCAACGGTTTCGTGGCCCGCGTACCCTAATCGCCCGGGCAGTCGTAACCGCCGACGAAGTAGACGCATTCGGTTCGGTGGTGGCGGCGCTCGTCCTGCAGGTGGTTGACACCGTTCCGGACCGAGGTGACGACCGGGAAGAAGATCACCAGGACCAGGACGACGAGTACGCCGGCTGTTCCGCGCGCCCGGTAACGAACCCCGGCCACCAGGGCGGCCAGCAGCGGCAGGCCCAGGGCCAGCAGGCCGCTGAGGAGCATGGTCCGGTCGATCGACGAGTAGTCGCCGAAGGTCTGCGGGGCGGCGTCCCGCAGCAGCCCCGGATCCCTGTCGGCGATCATGGGAAGCGCCACGCAGAGCAGCCAGAACGCCACGACGGCGGAGCCGGCGAGCCCCTTGACCACCGTTGAGCGGGCGGGCATCCGGCCGGCGATGTGGGAGGCGGTCCAGCGGGCGGCCACGACGAGACACAGCACGACCACCACGATCACCACCCAGCCGGCGATGCGCATGGTCAGCTGGGCGGCGTCGTGGTCGGCGAGCCAGTCCGGGAGCAGCCCGACCGTGATGGCCGGACTGGCCACCGTCAGGGCGGCCGCCGCCAGCAGGAGCCCGCCGAGTCCGATCACGACAGCGGTCAGCAGCGGTCCCCGGGATTCCCGTTCGTCGATCACTGCCAGACCCTATCCGTCAGGCCGAGGGGGTGATCCGGAAGCCGGCCGGTTGGCGTTCGGTGGTGGCGGCCAGTTCGGCGACCGTGGCGGCCGAGATGGGGATCAGCGGCGTGGTGGCCAGCCAGGCGTAGATCTCCGGCAGGCTCAGGCCGGGCGGAACCGGTCCGGTGAAGACCTCGTAGTACAGCGGGGTGTTGGGCCCGATGCGCCAGCTTTCGGCGAGGCCGCCCACGTCGACCGTGTCGAAACCGAAGTCGTCGATCAGTTCGGCGACCCTCGCCTTGGCGGCGGCGTCGTCGCCCGTGATGGGCAGGGCGGTGCGGTCCGGGGCGCCGGCCGGGCGGGCCAGTTCGCGCAGCAGTCTGCCGTTCACGTCGTGAAACGCCTTGACCACCGAGGAGCGCGACAGGAACCGCTGCACGAGTTCACTGGAGGTCAGCTCGTCGGCGTCGAGCTCCGGGCGCGCCCAGCCGGTCACGGCCGGTGCGTAGTTCATGGTGTCGATCACCGTCTTGCCGGCCAGCGCCTCCTGGGGCAGTTGCTCGTAGTTGGCCAGCGGGATGGTCGCGACGACGAGGTCGCCCGCCCGCGCCGCCTCGGCCGGGGTGGCGGCCCGGGCCAGCGGGCCGAGCTCGGTGATCAGGTCGCCGAGGCTCGCCGGCCCGCGCGAATTGCTGATCACCACGTGCCGGCCGGCGCCGACCGCGCTGCGGGCGAGGGCGGAGCCGATGGTGCCGCTGCCGATGATGCCGAGCGTTCCGGTCATGTGACTGCTCCTGAGCGAGGGAAACGGGTGCGGTGGCTACGCTAGGAGCTGACATTGATGTGAGGTCCCGGCGTTGTGGTGGTGGTCATAGGTGCGCATCGGGGAGCTGGCCGCCCGCACCGGTGCGAGCGTGCGGTCGCTGCGCTACTACGAGGAGCAGGGCCTGCTGACGGCCGAGCGGGACTCGGCGGGCCGCCGCCGCTACGCCGAGGCGGCCGTTGCCCGGGTGGCGCTGATCCGGCGCGGGTTCGCGGCGAGCCTGTCCAGCCGGGTGATCGCCGAGCTGCTGCCGCTGCTCGAGGCCGCGTGCGTGCCGCGTTCGCGGGCCCTGCTGGACGCCGAGCGGAAGCGGCTGGAGGCGGAGATCACCGCGATGACCGAGGCCCGGGTACGCCTCGACGAGGTCATCGCCATCGCCACGGACCCCACCTGGAGATGTGACGTGGAGACCGGGTCCTAGGCTGGGTGCGTGCGGACGGTGGGCGTGGGGCTCGGGCAGACGGCGGCGATCTGGGTTGCGGTTGTGGTCGTCGCTTTGTCCGTACGCAATAGCGCTGTGGCCCTGACCGCGATGACCGCCGGGCTTCTCGGGTGTGTGGTGCTCGGCGTCTGGCACAAGCGGCGGGCCCGGGCCGACAACGCGGTCGGGGCGTTCACCGGGGTCGTGTTGTGGCCGGTGCTGATCGGGGCGGCCCTGGCCGCCGTGAACATCGTGGCGTACGAATGAACGAGCTCGTCATCGACCTGCGTGGCCGCGTGTTCGCGACGGCGCGTGACTTCTGGGCGGCGCTGGCCGGGCCGGCCGGGCTGCCCGACTGGGCCGGGCGCAACCTCGACGCCTGGCAGGACACCGTCGAAAGCGGCGGCATCTCCGAGGTCGTCGACGGCCACGACCGGGTGGTCGTCCACGTCGACCGGGCCGGGTGGTTCGCCGACGAGCGGAACGCGGGCCCGTTCGCGCGGGACTTCGGCGGCGAACGGTCGCGGCTGACGGTTCACTCCATCGAGGATGATCGTTAGAGTTTGAACGGCGGCGAGGCGCGGTAATCGGCGGCATGCTGCCCGACACTCTGCGCCAGGTGACGCATCCCATCGCCCAGTTCGACGGTCTGGTCCTCGACACCGCCGACCCCGGGCAGGCCGCCGCGTTCTGGCAGAGCGCCCTCGGCGGGCGGGCCGGCGTCGACGCCGGCGGCAATCCGATCGTACGGCCGGGACCGGAACGCCCCGCCCGTGAAATCCTCCGGTTGCGGCCGGCGGTCGCGCCCGCCGACGACGCCCGGGTGCACGTCGACCTGCGCCTCGCCGGGGCGACGCCGGAACCCCTGCTGACGGCCGGCGCCCGGATGGTCCGGCCGCCCGGCGACGACCCCTGGTTCGTGCTGGCCGACCCCGAGGGCACCGAGTTCTGCGCGTTCCCGGCGGTCGACGACCGGCCGGCCGGAATGTTCGAGCTCGTCGTCAAATGCTCCGACGCGCACGGCTTGGCCCGCTGGTGGGCCGGCGTGCTCGGCGGCCGCGTGGTCGAGGAGGGCGAGTCGGCGGCGGTGCTCGGCGCCCCCGAGTTCCCGTGGGACTACATGGTTTTCGACCCGGTTCCGGGAATCGAGCGCTACCGCAGCCGTACCCGATGGCACCTGGAAGCCCGCGACCGCGACCTGACCGCCCTGCTCGCCGCGGGCGCCGTCGCCCGGGCCGAGCCCAGCGCGGACGAGCCGTGGTGGACCCTGGCCGACCCGGGCGGCAACGAGTTCTGCGTGCTGCTCGCGCCCGGTCTTTAGCCGACCGTGACCGGCGTCGCGGCGTGGCGGCGGGACTGCTTGCGCAGGGCCAGGGTGGCCGACTTGAGGGCGATCAGGCCGATCAGGACCGTGACGACGGCCAGGACCAGCCAGGACAGGGGGCGCCAGGCCGCCGCGTGCTCGCCGGACAGCCAGTGGATGGTGTAGGTGCCGCTGGCGGCGATGGTGAAGGTCAGGGCCCAGAAGCCGTGGGCGAACGGCTGGCGCAGGTAGTTCGGGGTCAGGAACAGCTGCACCAGCAGCAGCGGCACCATCGTGCCGAGCAGCAGCAGGTCGATGGTGTCCAGGGTGCCGCCGTTGATGGCGTACCAGGCGTTGCCGGCGACGGCCGGCGGGGCCGAGAAGATGGCCATCGTGGGCAGCAGCGGTCCGGGCAGGGCGGGCCGCAGGGCGAGCCGGCCCAGCAGCAGGGCGCCGATCAGGAACCAGAACAGGATGCCCACGCCGAACGCGCCGACCGCGACGGCGTGCCAGCCGGCCAGCGCGGCCGACTGGGCGCCGACCAGCGAGGCGGCCACCGTCGGCAGCAGGTAGCCGGCGTGCAGGGTGTCGATGTCGAGGCCGCCGCTGAGCAGGTGGGCCACGAACCAGCCGGCGAAGACCGTGGCCAGTACCAGCATCACGGCGATGACGACCCGCCCGCCGGTGAGCCAGGCGCCGGTCAGGCGGCCGCCCATCAGCAGGCCGGTGGTGGGCACCAGCGCGGCGAACGGTCCCAGAATGGGATGGCGCAGGTCGGCCGGCGAGGCCTTGGTGAAGTAGCGGGCCAGCAGGGCCAGCCAGACGACCAGCACCGCCCACCAGAGCACGTCGCCCACGACCGCGGGAACGAGGCCGGCGGCGGCCGAGGCCGTCCAGGTGCCGGCCAGCCCGGCGAGCCCGAAGGCGATACCGAAGAGGTTGAGCGGCATCGTGGTCCTTCCATCGGTGGTTTCTGCCACCTCCAGGCTCGCCGGAGGACCATCGGGGTGGATCAGTCGATTGACTGGCGGATCCGGTGACGAGGCTCGCGCAGGGTGCTGCCGGTGACGGCCGTCAGCGGGGCGCCGGCGAGCAGGATGAGGACGGTCGCGTGCCCGCCGAACGACTCGTAGGCGAGGCCGGCGAGCAGCGGGCCGCACGGGGTGGCGAGCCGGGAGACCAGCTGGCGCACGCTCTGCACGCGGCCGAACAGGTGCTCGGGGGTGATGGCGACGGTCCTGGCCAGGACGGCGGCGTTCCAGGCCGGGAACGGCAGGGTCAGCACAGCCCCGAGAGCGCCCAGCAGGTACGGGTCCGTGGTGAGGGCCATCGCCGGAAGCACTGCCGTCCAGTACCACCCGACCCCGGCGAAGACATACCGCATCGGGAGGCGTCGCAGTAGGTACGGCGTCAGCGCGGCCCCGGCGAGGCCTCCCGCACCGATCATCGCCGAGAGCACGCCGATACTCGTGGCCGAGGCACCGCCCTCCCGCGCGAGCAGGATCGCGAGAAGCACGGTCGCGGCGCCGATGGTGTTGGCCATGCCGCCGAGGACGGTCGTCGCCCGCAGGAACGGCTCAGCTCGTACGAAAGCAGGACGCTCTTCGGCGAACGCGGCATTCATCGCACGTCGCTGGACGAGGTGGCCCGGCACGCGGGGCTGACCAAGGGCGCCATCTACGCCAACTTCGCCGGCAAGAACGACCTGGTCGCGGCCATCCTCGAGCGCAAGCTGGCCGGTGACGGCGACCCGGAGCCGGCGGCCGGGCCGCTGACGAGCTGGCTCGAGGCTCTGGGGGCGCGGTACGAGGCGACCATCGACGAGCCGGAGAACCGCCGCTTCATTCAGGCGTTCGCCGAGTTCTGGCTGCACGGCATGCGCGACGAGGCGAGCCGGGCCGTCGTCGCGCGCTGGCTGCGGACCATCCGGGAGAGCCACGCGGCTCAGGTGACGGCGCTCGATGGCGATTCGGCGGCGGCGCGCAGCCGGCCCGGGTGCAGGCGTTGCCGGCCGAGCGGTTGGCGGCATTGATGCTGGCGCTCGATATCGGGGTGGCGCTGCAACATCTGATCGATCCGGAAGCCGTGCCCGCGCGCCTTTACGGGGACGCGCTCAATAAACTGCGATAATCATTTATCAGGCCGGCGGCTCGTATTCGATCTGTTCTTTGTGGACCGGAGCGGAAATGGTCTCCTCGTCGGTCACGGTCTCTTTGCGCAGGCGGACCCGCTCGACCGGCACCTTCTCGGTGGTGACCACGGGGCGTTCGGCGTAGAGGGTCGTGTCGGTGGCCGGAGCGTCGGGGGCGTCGACCGGCACGCGCTCCAGCCGTACCTCCTCGCGGGTCACCGGGACGGTCACCTGACGTTCCTCGGTGACCACGTACTTGCGGAGACGGACCTTGGTCACGGGCTCTTCCCGTACGCCGGTGACCAGCCGTTCCTCCGAGCGGGTCATGGCGTCGTCGCTGGTCGGGGAGCCGTAGTGCGCCTGGAGGCGGTCCGCGTCGGCGTACTCCAAAGGCCCGTCGGTGTCCACCATGGGCGCGGCCCGGACCAGGGCTTCGCCGACCGCCACCCGCAGTCGCCCGGCGTCGAGGCGGGCGCCGCGCAGGGGCACGAAAGACTCCTGGAACGTCAGCGCTCCGGTGCGGACGGTCACCCACAGTGGCTCGCCGCCGTGCGGGTCGAGGTAGATCTGGCCGACCGGGCCGAGGCGCCGGTCCGCATTGTCGTAGACCTCGGCGCCGCTCAGGTTGTCAAGATCTTCCCGTGAGATCGCCATTATCGGGTGATACCCACGAGACCGCGTAAAACACTTTAGAAATCGCATGCATGGCGGCAAAGGCGGCGGGTACGGATTGGGGCATACCCAGCTCCAAGGAGGACCCCCTGATGATTACTCTGGACCAGGTTCGCGCCCTGAGCGGACACGACGTGTACGGCCCCGACGGCGACAAGATCGGCAGTGTCGGGCAGGTGTGGGAGGACGGCTCCGGGCAGCCCACGTGGGCGAGCGTCAAGACCGGGCTGTTCGGCCTCAAGGAGTCGTTCGTGCCGCTGAGCCAGGCCGACCTTCAGGGTGACCGGCTGGTGCTGCCGTTCGACAAGGCCAAGGTGAAGGACGCCCCCAACGTGGACGCGTCGCACGACGAGCCGCTGACCAACGACGACGTCGAGCGGCTGTACGAGTACTACGGGCTCAGCTGGCAGGACAGCAACCGGGCGTACGAGGCCGGCGCGGCCGCCGGAAACGCCAACTACACCGGCGCGACGGTGCGTGCGGACGACAACTACGACAACTACACGGCCCGGCACGACGACGGGGCGATGACCCGCTCCGAGGAGCGCCTCGAGGCCGGGACGCGGCGCGAGGAGGCCGGCCGGGCCCGCCTGCGCAAGTACGTGGTGACCGAGCAGCAGCAGGCCACCATCCCGGTCGAGCGCGAGGAGGTGCGCCTCGAGCGCGAGCCGATCACCGACGCCAACCGGGACGCCGCGTTCGCCGGCCCCGACCTCACCGAGTCGGAGCACGAGGTCACCCTGCACGCCGAGCGCCCGGTCGTGGAGACCGAGACGGTGCCGGTCGAGCGGGTCCGCCTGAACAAGGAGACCGTGACCGACGAGGAGACCGTCAGCGGCGAGGTGCGCAAGGAGCGCATCGAGGCCGACCTGCCGGGCGAGGGCGACAACCGCCGGTTCAGCTGAGGCGGGCGGCCAGGACGCAGACCGCGAGCAGGTGCAGCGAGGGCCAGGAGGCGCCCTCCCACCCGTTCGCGGTCTCGTCGGCCGACCAGCCTTTGGCCATGACCGTGTCGGCGACCCCGTCGGCGTAGGCGGCGAGCGCCTCCGGCTGTGGGTGCCCGATGGTGTCGCGGATCTGCGCGATGTGCTGATCGACGGCCGCGGCCAGGCCGGGCCGTGACCGCATGGCCTCCATGCCGTCGGCGCCGAGCCGCTGGGACCACTGGGCCAGGGCCAGCCAGGCCGCCGTGGTCACCCGCTGCCTCATTTCCATGACCAGCGACCGTACGGGCCGTCCCCGCCCCCGGCAAGGTCCACAACCGGCATTCGGTCCGTTCGGCCGAATCCTTCCGGGCGACCCGGTTACGGCGTGAGCGCTCTGATCAGCTCCGCGACCGGGCCCGGGTGGGCGGCCGCGAATCCGGTGCCCGCCCACAGGTTCAAGGCCGCCGCGTCACCGGCCGCCGCGGCGGCGGCGCGGATCGGGGCGGTGAGGTGATGGACGGCCGGATAGCCGATCGGCGCCACCTCGGAGTAGGTGTCGATGAACCGATTACGCAGCCCCCGGGCCGGGTGGCCGGTGAACGCCCTGGTCACGGCCGTCTCCCGGTAGTCGCCGGAGAGCATGGCCGCCTGCTGGGCCGGGCGGGTGCCGGCCTCGTCGGCCAGCAGGAAGAAGGTGCCGGCCTGAACCGCGGCCGCCCCGGCCGAGAGCAGGGCCGCCACGTCGGCCGCCGAGCCGGTGCCACCGGCCGCGACGACCGGCAGCGAGCTCACCCCGAGCACGTCGGCCAGCACCTCGGGCGCCGTGGTGTGCCCGAGATAAGCGGCCGGATCGGTGGTGGAGGCGTGCCCGCCGGCCGTCCCGGCCTGGGCGATCAGCGCGTCCGGTTCGCCGGCCAGCGCGCGGGCGGCCTCGTCGCGATCGGTCACCGTGATCAGCACCCGGGACCCGGCGTCCCGTAGCGCGGCGATCGCCCCGGTTGGCGGAACCCCGAACGTGAAGCTGACGAACGGCACCGCGTACCGCTCGGCGAGGGCCAGCTTGGCGCCGAAATGGTCGTCATCGGCGAGGCGCGGCGGCGGCAGCTCCACCCCGTAGCGGGCCGCCTCGGCCGCCAGCGTCTCCCGGTAGCGCCGGATCGGTTCCGCGTCCGCGGGTGACGGCGTCGGAACGAAGATATTGAGGCCGTACGGGACTTCGGCGCGGCGTACGGCCCGCAACTCCGCCTCGACCGCCTCCGGCGTCTTGTATCCGGCGGCCAGGAAGCCGAGTGCGCCGGCCTTCCCGGCCGCGACGACCAGGTCCGCCGTGGTGGGCCCGCCCGCCATCGGCGCGACGACGACGGGACCGGGCAGTTCGAGCATGAACCGACCCTACGACGTGGGCCCGGCCGAGGACGGAGTCGGCTTGACGTAGCGGTGGCAGGGCACGCCGATCGTGCCGCCCGGGTACCTGGCCTGGTAGGTGAAGGGGCCGTCGTCGGCCCAGCCGCGCCGCTCGTAGAAGCGCCGGGCCCGCGCG
This sequence comes from Actinoplanes sp. NPDC048988, assembly GCF_043197815.1. Classification (NCBI taxonomy): domain Bacteria; kingdom Bacillati; phylum Actinomycetota; class Actinomycetes; order Micromonosporales; family Micromonosporaceae; genus Actinoplanes; species Actinoplanes sp. NPDC048988. Next base: position 27,957 of record NZ_JBICTW010000014.1, read on the forward strand.
TTGCCGGCCACCACGGCGAGCCAGGCCGTCGCGTGGCCGCCCGCGGCGACCTGCCGCTCCGCCTCGTCGAGGAGGTCGGCCGCCACGCCGCTGCCGCGACTGGCCGCGGCCACGTAGACCTGCTCGACCTCGTCGCCGTCCACGGTCACGAAGCCCACTGTGGCGCCGTCGGCCACCGCCACCGTCGTCCGGGAGACCATCGCGGCGGCGCGGGTGCGGAAGGACTCGCCGGTACGTACCGGAATCAGCTCCTCGGGCACGTGACCCCGGTGCCCGTCGCGCCACCCCGATTCCCAGATCCGGGCGATCGTGGGAACGTCCTCGTCGCGGGCTGGCCGCAGTTCCGCCGGCATGCGCCGACCGTACCGGAACCGCTGTTGATAGGCGCGCGGCGAGACGCCGATCCGGCCGATGACGGCCCGCCGCAACGTCTCCGGGCTGCCGATGCCGGTGCGCCGGGCGGTGGCCGTCACGGAATGGCCCTCGGTGAGCAGGCGCAGGGCGGCGTCGACCCGGACCGATTCGACGTACCGGGCCGGGCTGGTGCCGAGCTCGCCGCGGAACAGCCGGGACAGGTGACGCCGGCTGACACTGATTCTCGCGGCCAGGGCGGGGATTGCGTGGTCGCCGGCCGGGTCGGCGGCGACGGCGTCGGTCAGCTCCCGCAGTTTCGGGGTGGTCGGGCGGGGCAGCGCCAGCGAGGGCGAGAACTGGGACTGGCCGCCGGGGCGCTGGAGGAAGACGACCAGTTCCCGCGCGACCGTACGGGCGGTCTGCTCGCCGTTGTCCCGCTCGACCAGGGCGAGGGCCAGGTCGATGCCGGCCGAGACCCCGGCCGAGGTGTAGACGGCGCCGTCGGCGACGAACAGGGCGTCCGGCTCGACGGCGATGCCCGGATAGGCGGCGCCGAGCAGCCGCGCGTGACGCCAGTGCGTGGTCGCGCGGCGGCCGTCGAGCAGACCCGCCGCCGCGAGCAGGAAGGCCCCCGTACACACGGAAGCCGTTCTTCCCGCACTTTCCGAGAGCAGCCGGGCGGCATCGATCAGCGGTTGCGGGATCGGCGTCACGGGCAGGGCGTCGCCGCCGACGATGAGCGCGGTGCCGACGTCCCTCGCCTCGTGGGCGGGGCCGTCGACCGGCACGCGCACGCCCGTCGAGCTCACCACGTCACGCCCGTCGGGCGAGCGCACCTCGAGCTCATAGCCGCCGGCCTCGGCGAACACCTCCAGCGGCCCGGCCAGGTCGAGCATCTTCATGCCGTCGAAGACGAGCGCGACGACCCTGTGCACGATGCGGCCTCCCATGTCCCGATCCGAGGCAAGCATGGCAGGAAGGACACGGCGGCGCGGCCGTCCCCCGCGTGAGAGTGGGCACATGAACATCGCCGGAATCGCCATTCCCGACTCCCCGCTCGCCCGCGAGGCCACCGCGCTGGTCCGCGAGGCCGCCGACGACCTGCTCTTCCACCACTCCCACCGGGTCTTCCTGTTCGGGTCGCTGCGGGGGATCCGGCTCGGGCTTCAGGCCCGACCCGAGTTGCTGTACGTGGGCGCGCTGTTCCACGACCTCGGCCTGACCCCGCGCTACCGGCGCGACGACCAGCGTTTCGAGATGGACGGCGCCGACGAGGCCCGCCGGTTCCTGCTCGCCCACGGCATCGGGCCGGACGAGGCCCGCGTCGTCTGGGAAGCGGTGGCGCTGCACACCACGCCCGAGATCCCGTACCGGCTGGAGCCGGAGGTCGCCCTGGTCACCGCGGGCGTGGAGACCGACGTGCTGGGCCTCGGGCTGGGCGAGCTCGACCCGGCGGCCGTACGGGCGGTGGTCGAGGCCCATCCGCGACCGGGCTTCAAGAAGGCCATCGTCGACGCCTTCGCCGAGGGCTTCCGCCACCGGCCGGACACCACGTTCGGCACGGTGAACGGCGACGTCCTCGAACACCGCGTCCCCGGCTACCGGCACATCGACTTCGTGGACGTGATCGAGAACTCCGCCTGGCCCTCGTGACCTCCGTCTCGCCCACCGGTCGAACGGCCGCCGGGCGGGGAAGCATCTCAGCATGCGATCAGTAGTGGAACGGGACGTTCCCATGCCGGGGGCCGGGGAGATCCGGGTCCGGATGCACGTCGTGGGTGTGATCCCGGCGGACGCCGGCTCGGGGCGGACCACCGGCGTGCCCGGGCAGGACGGCGCGGGCGTGGTCGACGCGGTCGGCCCGGACGTGCCCGGGCCGGCGGTGGGTGACCTCGTCTGGGTCTGGGGCGCGCAGGGGACAGCACAGGAGTACGTGGTCCTGCCACGCCGCCACGTCGTGCCGCTGCCCCCGGGCGTCTCGTTCGACGTGGGCGCCTCGCTCGGTGTTCCGGCGCTGACCGCCCACCGGGCGCTCACCATGGCCGGCGACGAGCCGCGGCGGCTGGTGCCGGGAGCGCTCACCGGCCGGGTGGTCCTGGTGCCGGGGGCGGCCGGGGCGGTGGAGAACGCCGCCATCCAGCTCGCCTCGTGGGCGGGGGCGCACGTCGTGGTCACCGTCGCCTCCCCGGCCGAGGCGGAGCTGGCGCGGGCCGCCGGCGCCGACCACGTCCGTCTTCCGGAACCGGATGGCGGCGGCGGGCTTTCCGAGCCGCCGGACATCGTCGTGGACGTGGCCGCGGCCGGGTCCATGACGGAGGAGCAGCGGGACGAGGCGGTGGCGTCGGTGAGCGCGGCCGTGGCCGCGCACCGGCTGCGGGCCGGCGCCGGGGCCGGGCTGCCGGTCACGCGGTTCCCGCTGGCCGAGGCCGCGGCCGCCGTCGAGACGGCCGCCGGTCAGGCCGCCGGGCGGGTGCTCATCGACATCTGAGCCCGCCACACCTCCGGGTGCCGGCCGGTCAGGACACGGGCCGCGGCCCGGCAGCCGTCGACGAAGTCGAGGACCGCCGGGTCGCTCTCGTCACGGCGCCACAGCACGCTCATCCGCCCGCTCACGCCCGGCACCGGCACGAACCGCAGATCCGGGTAGCGGCCCAGCCGGAACGAGGCGGGCACCACCGAGACGCCGAGGCCGTCGGCGACCAGATCGGGCACGGCGGCCGGCGCGGTCGGCACCGGGCTCAGCTCGACCAGGGCGGCCCGGGCGGCGGCGTCGAGCTTGGCCCAGCAGTGCGCCCGCTCCCGCACCGGGAACAACAGCGGATCACCGGCGAGCGCGCCGAGCGGGATCAGATCGCGTTCCGCGTACGGGTGCCCGGCCGCGACCGCGGCCACCGACGGCTCGTCGGCGAGAACCTCACCCCGTACCTCAGCCGAATCCGGCGGCCCCCAGCTGAGCGCCGCGTCGATCGTGCCGGCGGCCAGCGCGGCGCTCTGCTTGTCGTCGTCCACGTCCACCACCACGACCCGTACCTCGGGCCGGGCCGTCTTCAACCGCCGGATCGCCTCGGCGAGCAGGCCGCCCGGCGGGCTCGGCAGGGGAGCGGCGACCGTGATGCTCCGGCTCCCGGCGACGGCGGCCGCCCGCGCCGTCCGCACCACCCGCTCGTTCTGGGCGAGGGCCCGCTCAGCCTCCGGCACCACGGCCCGCCCGGCCGCGGTCAGGGTGGCGCCGGCCGGCGTACGGTCGAAGAGAAGGACCCCCAACTGGCGTTCCAATTGCTGGATCTGGCGGCTGAGGGCGGGTTGAGCAAGGCGCAGCCGCTGCGAAGCGCGCCCGAAATGCCCCTCCGCGGCCACCGCGAGGAAGGACCGCAGCAGCCGGGGTTCGAGGTCTGAGGTCACCCCGCCGAAGCTACCCGCGCCGATGCCGGCGCGGCATGGCCCGATCGCGAATCGGACTTGGACGTCTGCCCCTCCGGACAGGTTCGCTGGTGACATGACCTACGTAACCGGCTCTTTCGCCAAGCCCGTCGTGACCGACCCGCAGACCCGCGAGGCCGTGAACTTCCTCGGCGGCCTGATCAGCATGCGGGCGACCTGGGCCGACACCGACGGCGGCTTCGCCGTCCTCGAACACAACGGCGAGCGCGGCTACATGTCCCCGCTGCACCTGCACGAGGCCGACGAGGAGACCTTCCTGGTCCTGGAGGGCACGCTCCGCGTCGAGGTCGGCCCCGACGTTCACCACGTCGGGGCGGGCGGCCTGGCCCTGCTCCCTCGCGGCCTCGCCCACGGCTTCGTGGTGACGTCCCCGCAGGCCCGCTTCCTGACCCTGCACACACCGGCCGGCTTCGACCGCTTCGTGGCCGAGGTCGGCGCCACCACCCCACCCCCGACCCCGGCCGAACTGACCCGCCTGGCCGCCACCCACGGCGTCCAGATCGTCGGCCCGCCGCTGCTGCCCTGACCGCCGCCTCTGATGTGGCGCCGTTCCCACCACCGAACGCGCCGATGCGGGGGAGACCGAGCATGCCTGCTTGGGCGTCGGCCTTTCCCGCCCGAGCGGCCAGGAGCGCCTGCCCGGCCGCTCGGCGTGGTCGCCGAGGCGTTCGCTGACCGCGGCGACCTCGGCCGAGCTCACCGCGACCCCTCCGGCGATGGCGTTCCCTCCGCAGCCGCACGGACAGGGGACGGGCTGGTCAGGCGGTGAAGCCGCCGTCCACGTTGAGGGTGGCGCCGGTGATGTAACGAGCCTCGGGGCTGGCCAGGAAGGCCACGGCGGCGGCCACGTCGGGTGGGGTGGCGTAGTGGCCGACGGCGGTCAGAGCGGTGACGGCGGCGGCGTTCGGGCCGCCGGCCGGGTTGAGGTCGGTGTCGGTGGGGCCGGGGTTGACCAGGTTGACGGTGATGGCGCGGCCGCCGAGTTCGCGGCCGAGGGACTTGGTGAGGCCGGTCAGGGCCGTCTTGCTCATGGCGTAGAGGGAGAAGCCGGGGAAGACGGCGCGTTCGGCCATGTTGCTGCCGATGTTGATGACGCGGCCGCCGGGCGGCAGGTGGCGGGCCGCCGCCTGGCAGGCCAGGAACGGGGCCCGGATGTTGACCGCGATGGTCTGTTCGAGGTCGTCCGGGGTCAGCTCTTCGAGCGGGCCCAGCCGGAAGGCGCCCGCGTTGTTGACGAGGATGTCGAGCCGCCCCAGCTCGCCGGCTGCCCGATCGACGGCGCCGATCACCGCTGTGGGATCGGCGCTGTCCGCTCGCAGGGCGAGGGCCCGCCGTCCCACGGCCTTGATACGGTCGGCCACGGCTTCGGCACTGTCCTGATCATGGTGGTATGTCAACGCGATGTCGGCACCGCCCTCGGCCAGCCGCAGTGCCACGGCGGCGCCGATCCCGCGGCCGCCGCCCGTCACGAGTGCCACTTTTTCGTCCATGACCCCAGCCTGGCCGACGCGTGCGGTGGGGTCTGGCGGGGATCGGACGCGACGGTAAGGGCGGCCGCGTGCGGGACAAGAGCGAGCGGGTTCCCCGGGCGGTCGCGGTGGTTCTCGACGGGCGCCGGGTGCTGGTCATCAAAAGGTTTCTGCGGCTCGACGACGACTGTCCCATGTGTGCGGACGCCGGGTGGCAAGGGCCGAACTGTCCGGGGCACCACTACGCGGTGCTGCCCGGTGGCCACGTCGAGGCGGGTGAGAGCGCCGCCGAAGCGGCCCTGCGGCGCTCAACCTTCACCCGGCCGATGTTCGGGGGCCGCTGACGGCGTTGCTGGTGGGTTAGGGGCCGAGGGGCGGCCGGCGACCAGGTCGGCGAGGCCGAGGCCCCAGTGGCCGAAGCGGGCGTCCAGGCCGTCGGCGCGGGCCTGGGCGCGGGCGCGGCGGGCCGCGTCGTAGCGTTTGCGGGACCAGGCCGAGGTGGGGCGGGCCAGGCGGACGGCGCCGATCCAGGCCACCGGGGGCAGGAAGGCGCCCAGGACCGCTGTCGAATACTTTCCCTTGCGTACGCAGATGAGCAGCGCCCCGACGTGCACGAGCGCCGCCGGTACCACCGCCAGGTGGCCGGTGCCGCCGGCGAGCGGGTTCAAGCCGAGCAGCACCAGGCCGAGCACGCTCAGCGTCAGCGCCACGATCCGTACGGACAGCTGCCCCTGCGGCGACCAGTACACGTCCTGCAGGTGCAGGATCAGCGCGAACTCGTCGAGGATCAGCGACGACCCGGACCCGATGAGCACGGCCGCCACGTCAGCCCACGGCCGGCGCCCGCCCACCGCCACCGACAGGTAGGCGCCGGCCAGCGTCAGGACGATGCCGGGCACCGCGTGATGGATGTGGACGCCGCCCGAGACGTTGTTGCGGAACGGCCCCACCCCGGCCCGGATCATCCGGGTGATGGCGCGCGTCGCCACGAACGTCACCAGGAACGACACGAACAGCAGGGCGAAGGGCGTCATGGCTCAGGCCCACTCGGGCCCGTCGGGGAACGAGTACCGGGCGATCGACGACGGGAGCATCTGCGCGGAGAAGCCCGGCGCGGACGGGGCCTGGTAGGCGCCGTCGCGGATGACCACCGGGTCGGTGAAGTGCTCGTGGAGGTGGTCGACGTACTCGATGACCCGGTTGTCGAGGCGGCCCGAGACGGCCACGAAGTCGAACATCGACAGGTGCTGGACGACCTCGCAGAGGCCGACGCCGCCGGCGTGCGGGCAGACCGGCTTGCCGAACTTGGCCGCCAGCAACAGGATGGCCAGGTTCTCGTTGACGCCGGCCACCCGGCAGGCGTCGATCTGCACGAAGTCGACCGCCTCGGCCTGCAGCAGCTGTTTGAAGACGATGCGGTTCTGCACGTGTTCGCCGGTGGCCACCGGCACGCCGGCGCCGCGCCGGATCGCCGCGTGCCCGAGGATGTCGTCGGGGCTGGTCGGCTCCTCGATCCACCACGGGTCGTACGGGGCCAGCGCGGCCATCCAGTCGATCGCCTCGGTCACGTCCCAGCGCTGGTTGGCGTCGACCGCGATGCGGATGCTGTCGCCCACGACCGAGCGGGCCAGCCGCATCCGCCGTACGTCGTCGGCGAGGTCGGCGCCCACCTTCAGTTTGATCTGCTGGTAGCCGTCCGCTACGGCCTCCCGGGCCAGGCGTTCGAGTTTGGCGTCGTCGTAGCCGAGCCAGCCGGGGGAGGTCGTGTAGGCGGGGTAGCCGTGTCGCTGCAGGTAGGCGATGCGGTCGTCCCGGCCCTCGCGGGCGTTCTGGAGGATGGACAGCGCTTCGGCGGGGGTGAGGGCGTCGCTGAGGTAGCGCCAGTCGACCATGTCGACGATCCGCGCCGGTTCCAGCGAGGCCAGGTAACGCCACAGCGGAAGGCCGGCGGCCCGCGCGGCCAGGTCCCAGGCCGCGTTGACGAGGGCGGCCGTGGCCAGGCTGGTGACGCCCTTCTCCGGGCCGAGCCAGCGGATCTGCGAGTCGTGGGTCAGCCGGCGGGAGAACTCACCGAGGTCGCTCGCGTCCTGCCCGACCACGAACGGGGCCAGGGCGTCGATCGCGGCCCGGACCACCTCGTTGCCGCGGCCGATGGTGAAGGTGAACCCGTAGCCTTCGGCGCCCGATTCGGTGCGCAGCACCACGTAGGCGGCCGAGTAGTCGGGGTCGGGGTTCATCGCGTCGGAGCCGTCCAATTCGCGCGAGGTGGGGAATCGTACGTCGTACGTCTCGATTGCGGCGATCTTCACAGCTGGTGCTCCAAGCGGTAGGTGCGGACGGCGGTGCCGCCGAAGACGTCCTCGGGCGTCCCGCCGAGGATTTCCACCAGGGCGGCCCTCACCTCGGCGTAGGTGGCGGCCAGCTCGCAGACCGGCCAGTCCGAGCCGAACATCAGCCGGTCCGTGCCGAACAGGGCGACGGCGGTCTCCACGTACGGTCCGAGGTCGCCGGCCGTCCAGTTCCGGTGGTCCGCCTCGGTGACCAGGCCGGAGAGCTTGGCCACGACGTTCGGGCACGCGGCCACGGGCGCGATGAGGTCGCGCCAGGCGGCGAGCCCGCCGGTCGCGATGGCGGGCTTGCCCAGGTGGTCGAGGACGAACACCGAGTCCGGGAAGGCGGCCGCGGCCCGGGCCACCGACGGCAGCTGGTCGGCGGTGACGACCAGTTCGTTCACCAGGCCGGCGGCGGCGACCGCGGCCAGCCCGGCGTGCAGCCCGTCGAGGTGTTCCGGTCCGTGGCCCTGCACCTGGTCGCGGATGCCGGCCAGGAGGTGCCCGCCGGTGCCGGCCCGGTGGCTTTCGATGGTCGCGGCCAGCCGCGGCGAGGCGAGCGAGGCCCAGCCGACGACGCCCGCGATCTCCGGCGTCGCGTCGGCGATCGCCAGGAACGCCGTGGTCTCGGCGTCGTCGCCCCGGCCGGCCTCGACCAGCACGGTCCGGTCGACGCCGGCGGTTGCGAGCGCCGCCCGCAGATCGTCCACCGTGTAGTCGCGGCGGATCCGGGCCAGCGAAGGGTCCTGGAGCCAGGCGTAGTCGGCGGTCCAGAGGTGGTGGTGGGCGTCGATGATCACGCGTCGAGTTCCTTCCACAGCTCCTCCGGGATGGGCAGGGTCGCCATCTTCACCGCGTCCTCGACCTCGTCCGGCGAACGGACGCCCACGAGCACGCAGGTGACGGCCGGATGACGGAACGGGAACTGCAGAGCGGCCGCGCGCAGCGGAACCCGGTACCCGGCGCAGATCCGCTGCATCGCGAGGGCCCGGTCCAGGGTCTCCCGATCCACCGGCGCGTAGTCGAACGTGGCGTCCGGGGAAGGGTCGGCCAGCAGTCCCGAGTTGAAGACGCCGGCCGCGATGACCGACACGCCACGGGAGAGGCAGAGCGGCAGCAGTTCATCGGCGCCGGAGCGGTCCAGCAGCGTGTACCGGCCGGCCAGCAGCACGCTGTCGAGCTGCCCGGTGCGGACGAAGCCGGCCAGCATCGCGGCCTGGTTCATGCCGGCCGACACGGCGCCGATCCGGCCCTCCGCCCGCATCTTCACCAGCTGTGGCAGGGCTTCCGCCGACGCCGCCGCCCAGTGGTCGTCCGGGTCGTGCAGATGCACGATGTCGGCGCTGTCCAGGCCGAGACGGGCCAGGCTTTCCTCGTACGACGTCACAACTCCCGAGGCGCTGAAGTCGAACACCGGGGAGACGTCGGCCGCCTCGGCCCAGATGCCCTGATCCTCTCCGCCGCCCGGCCGCAGCAGCCGGCCGACCTTCGTGGACAGCGCGAAGTCGGACCGCTTCTTGCGGGAGAGCACGTGACCGGCTCGCGACTCGGTCAGCCCGTTGCCGTAGAGCGGCGCCACGTCGAAGTAGCGGATCCCCAGATCCCAGCCGCGTTCGACGGTCGCGTACGCCTGCTCCGCGCTCACCGGCGAGTAGAGACCGCCGATCGGCGCCAGCCCGAGTCCCAGCCGGGTCACCTCGACCCCGGTGCTGCCGATGGGGATCCGTTCGATCGGGTTCATCGCTTCCTCCGGTCGTCGATCGCGTCGCGGTCCCAGGCGATGCCGAGCCCGGGCGCCGACGGGGCCAGGGCGTTACCGTCCTCGACGGCGATCTCGTCGCGGGTGATGGCCCGCAACTGTGGGATGTGCTCGAGGTAGCGGCTGTTCGGCACCGCGCAGCACAGGCTGATGTGCAACTCCATCAGGAAGTGCGGGCAGACCACGATGTTCGCCGCCTCGGCCAGGTGCGCCACCTTCAGCCACGGCGTGATGCCGCCGATCCGGGCCACGTCGACCTGGATGACGCCGGCCGCGCCGCGGCGCACGTACTCGGCGAACTGGCCGGGCGCGTACAGGGACTCACCGACCGCGACCGGGATCGTCGTGTTGCCGGACAGGGCCTCGTGCCCGGCGACGTCCTCGGCCGGCAGTGGCTCCTCGAACCAGTACGGGTCGTACGGCTCCAGCAGCTTGGCCCGGCGGATGGCGTCGCTCGCGGTCAGCGCCTGGTTGGCATCGAGCATGACATCGAAGTCGTCGCCGACCGCGGCCCGCACGGCCCCGACCCGCTCGGCGTCCTCGCGGGGTGACCGGCCCACCTTCATCTTGATGCCCGGCCACCCCGCCTTCTTACTGGTGAGCGCGCCGGATACCAGCTCCTCGGTGGTGAGCTGGAGCCAGCCGCCCTCGGTGTCGTACAGCGGAATGCGGTCCTTGGCCCCGCCGGCCAGCACCCACAGCGGCTGCCCGGCCTCCCGGCACCGCAGGTCCCACAGCGCGGTGTCGACAGCGGCCAGCGCCAGGGACGTGATGGCGCCGACGGTGGTCGCCTTCGTGTGCAGGAACAGGTCGCGCCACACCGCCTCCACGCGCCGCGGGTCCTGCCCGGGCAGCCGGGGCAGCAGATAGTCGCGCAGCAGCGCGAGCACGGCGGTGCCGCCGGTGCCGATCGTGTACGTGTAGCCGGTGCCCTCGCCGCCGTCGTCGGTGCGGATCTCGACGAACACGGTCTCCTGCGCCAGGAACGTCTGAAGGGCGTCGGTACGTAACGTCTCGACCGGGATGTCGATGAGGTACGCCTCGGCGTGGGTGATGACGGGCACGGGGGCTCCCTAATCGCTCGCGACCGGCTCGCACGCGGTTTCGTAGATCCTATAGGATATTCCCATGACGCTGCCAAGGCTCAAGCGCTCGACTCTCGGCGACGATGTCTACGACTCGCTCCGCTCGGCCGTCCTCGAGCACGTCATGAAGCCCGGCGACCGGGTCAACATCGACGCGCTGGCCCGCGACCTCGAGGTCTCACCCACGCCCGTGCGAGAGGCGCTGGCCCGCCTGGAGTCCGAGGGCCTGGTCCGCAAGCGCCCCCTGGCCGGCTACACGGTGAGCCCGCTGCTGACCCGCGCCGAGTTCACCGACATGTTCGACCTGCGGCTGCTGCTGGAGTGCGCGGCCGCCCGCTGGGCCGCCTCCCGGGCGACGCCGGAGCAGTGCTCCGCGCTGGTCGCCGAGGCGGCGAGAACCATCGAGCCGGGCGACGACCGCAAGTGGCACGCGGCGTTCACGGCCCTCGACGCCCGCCTGCACGACCTCGTGGCGGAGGCCTCGGGCAGCCCTCTGCTGCGCGAGAGCATCACCAGGCTGCACGCCCACCTGCATTTGCACAGGCGTTATTTCCCGTACGCCCAGACGGCCGTCACCAACGACGAGCATCAGCGGATCGCCGCGGCCATCGACAGCGCCGACCCCGACGCCGCCGAGGAGGCGATGCGCCGGCATCTGACCCGAGCCCGCGAACGGCATCTGGTCGCCTTCCAGGACTAGCCTGCTGGAGATGGAGCTGGTGGTGGTTGTCGACTGTTCCGACCTCGATCGGTCGGCCACGTTCTGGTGCGGCGTTCTCGGGTACCGGGCCGAGCCCAACTCGTCCGGCCGGTACCGGTCGCTGACGCCCCTGGACGGCCCCGGCCCCGAGGTGCTGCTCCAGCGGGTGGCCGAGTCCAAGGTCGCCAAGAACCGAGTGCATCTGGACCTGCGCGTACCCGACTTCGCCGCGGAAACGGCCAGAGTGGTGGCGCCCGGCGCCCGGCGCATCACGGACGACCCGGTTCGGGAGGACGGCTGGACCTGGCACGTGCTCGCCGATCCGGACGGCAACGAGTTCTGCGTGCTTCAGCCTCCCGGCCGCGCACCCCAGTCCTGAGGACGCTTCGCGGGCGGTGAGCGCGAAGGCGTTGCATGCGGTGGATGTCTTACCGTACGGTAATGCATTACCAGACGGTAAGACGAAGGAGCTGACATGCCGGAAGTCGTGCGTTCCATCGAGATCTCGCGTCCGCCGAGCGCGGTGTGGCGACTGCTGTCCACAGCGGACGGCCTGCGCGAGTGGCTCTCGCCCGAGGTGCAGATCGACCTGCGGGTCGGCGGGGCCTACCGGATGCCGGGCGGGGACGGGGAGACCTGGATCAGCGGAGTGGTGCTCGAGCTGGTCCCCGAGGGGCGGCTGGTCCTGTCCTGGCTCGAGGAAGGGGCGGGCTGGGCGCATCCGGGCCGGCTCGTCGTCGCGCTGGAGGCGGTGCCGAACGGGACGCGGGTCGATCTGGTGCACGACGGGTTCGCGGGGATCGGCAAGGCCGACTGGCAGGGGACGCTTGAGGCGTACGAGCGTGGCGCCGACAAGCATCAGGTGTTGCGGCGCCTGTCGGCGGCGGTGGGCGGCGGTGTCTGAGGAGGAACTGTTCCGGGCGATGGCCGACCCGACCCGGCGCCGCATCCTCGATCTGCTCGCCGAGCACGGGAGGCTGAGCGTCAGCGAGCTCGCCGCCCACTTCCCGGGGCTGGTCACCTCCGGCATCTCCAAGCATCTGATGGCCCTGCGGGCGGCGGGTCTGGTGACCGCCACCCGGCAGGGACGCCATCAGTTCTATGCCATCGACGGCGAGGCGATGTCGCGGGCCATGGCGCCGTGGGTGGCGCGGTACGAGGCGTACTGGACGGGTGCCCTGGACCGTCTCAAGAACGCGGCTCAGGAGGAATAGACCTCCAAGGCCGACAGCTGGCCGGCGGGCCACCCGGTGTTGCCGGTGAAAGTCGCGCGGACCGAGCGGGCCTGAGTGGGCGGGCACGTGATGGACACCGTGTTGCCCGAGGCGGGATCGAAGACGCGCGGGGCGGCGGCGGACAGGGTCGTCGAGCCGTCCGAGAGGGCCACGGTCTGGGTGCGGGCGCCCCACGACGGCGGCAGCTTGAGGACGACGCGGGAAACTGTCGTCGCGGCGCCCAGGTCGACCTGTATCCATTGCGGGAACGCATTGTTGGCGCTCTCCCAGTACGTGCCGGCGTCGCCGTCGACCGCGTGGCCGGAGGCGTAGTTCTGCACGGAGGCGCTTGCCGTGGTCGCGCGCCCGCGGGCGACGTCGGTCGCGGGCGGGGGCGTGCTGTCGGCGTACACCTGCAATTGGGAGATCTGCGCCGCCGGCCAGCCGGAGTTGCCGCTGAAGGTGAGCCGGAGGTTGCGGACCGCGGCGCCGGACAGCGTGATGGTGACGGCGTTTCCGGACGCCGGATCGAAGGTGTACGTGGTGGCGGCGCCGCCCTGGACGGCGATGGTCTGGGTGCGGCGTTCCCAGCCGGCCGGCAGGCGCAGCACCACGCGGGTGACGGCGTAGGCGGCGCCCAGGTCCACTTCGAACCATTGCGGGAACGCGCCGCCGCTCTCCCAATAGGTGGCGGCGCTGCCGTCGACGGCGTTGGCGGCCGCGAAGGAACCGTTGGTGCTGCTGGCGTTCACCGCCTTGCCGGCGGCGAGATCGCCGGTGGGTTGCGGTGGGGTGGTCAGCGTCGGCGTGGTCGGCCGTACGGCGGTGAGGGCGAGCTGGCCCTTGAGCATGCGGCCGCCGTCGGTGGTGATGCGCAGGTAGTAGTCGGACGAGCAGAAGGTGCCGTCCTCGTCCAGCGCGCGGATCCCCGAACCGGCCGGCACGGAGGCGGCCGTCTCGGCGGTCTTGGCGATCTGGTTGCCTTCGTTGAACTCGTCGAACATCGACACGTACAGGCCCTGGGCGCCCAGGCGCACCATGTTGTAGATGCTGCGCCAGTAGAAGTCGCCGTGCCGGCGGTGGCCCGAGGAGAGGTCGCCGGGCAGCACGCACGGCTGGTAGTCGATGCCGTGGGCGTTGCAGTCGGCCTGGTCGCCGGTGTTCACGTTGGCCAGGAACCAGTCGAGGCCGTCGAGGGTGCCGGTGCGGCCGACCATCCACGGCGACAGCATGTGGAACGCGTGGTAGACGTCGAGGAAGCCGGTGCGGCTGTCGTTCTTGCCCTCACGCCAGTAGGTGGGCACGCCGCCGATCACGTACAGGCCCTGGGCCTTGAGCCAGTTGACCACGTCGAGGCAGGCGGCCGGGGTGAACGGGCGGCCGTCGTCGTCGAAGCCGAAACCCCAGACGCAGACGACCGGCTTGCCGTTCTGCCGCGCGTAGGCCGGGGAGGCGGTGTGCGCCGACATCTTGGTGGTCCAGTCCGTCTTGAGCTCGGACTGCATGTTCGTCCAGCCGGTGACGTCGTACATGATGTAGAACTTGCGGCCGGTCGCCTCGGCCGCCGCGCGCACCTTGCGGGCCATGGCGTCGCGGGTGGGGCCCTCGTCGCCGACCGGGTTGAACCGTTGCAGGGCCGCGGTGTCGATGCCGTAGGTGCGCATCCACGCGAAGTGGGTGTCGACGGTCTGCTGGTCGTACGAGGAGAACAGCGCCGCCGGGCTGCCGTTCCCCAGAGGGGGATAGGCCGTCGGGTACGTCTGGGTGAAGTCCCGGAGGTCGGGCCAGGACACGATCGTGGTGTTGCTGGGTGACGGCGGCTGGAAACGGTCGCGGCTCCAGTGCCACCAGCCGCCGATCGGCGCGCCGTCGCCCGGACAGGAGAACCAGCCCTGATAGCCGACGCTGATCTTCCCGACGACGTCGCCGGCGGGGGAGGCGGCGAGCGCGGGGCTGAGGTCGGTGAGCAGCGTGGCGGCGGAGCCGGCGGCGGCCGCCGACAAGAGGGCACGACGAGTGAGCGGCATGGGGACTCCAGGCGATCCGGGGACGGGGATGGGGAACCGGATCGACGGTCATCATGACGTGCGACTTCACAGGACCGCAATAGTTGGACTCATTGATGAAAAAATCCGACGGCACGTTTCCGGGAGTGTGCGCGAGGGGCGAGGATCGATACCGTCGCTTGTGCTTTCAGGCAGGCGGATGTTGATGGTGGCGTTGATCGCGGCGGTCCTGGGCGCCACCGGGCTGGGACTGGTGGCGTCGGCCGGTGGTGCGGCGACGCCGGGACGGGAGGTGGTCGAGGGGGTGCCGCTGTACGAGACGCATCCGGCCGGCCTCAAACCGGGGGAGCGGCGGCCCGGCGTGGTCGTCGCCCACGGGTACGCGGGGTCGGCGAAGCTGATGATGCCGTTCGCGGACACGCTGGCCGCCCGCGGATACGTGGTGGTCCTGCTCGACTTCGCCGGCCACGGAGTCAACCCGGCGGCGCGGACCGGTAACGCGGCCCTGCAGCGGGAACTCGAGGTGGCGGTGACTCACCTGCGCGGGCTGCCCGACGTGGACGGCGCGCGGATCGCGTTGGTGGGTCACTCGATGGGCGCGTCGGCGGTCACCGAATACGCGGCCGCACATCCGGAAATCGTGACCACCACGGCCATCTCGCTGCCCGCGGTACCCGACGGGCAACCAAAGAATCTGCTGTTGCTGGTCGGCGGGAACGAGTTTCCGGGCTTCCGGACGACAGCCACCGAGGCGGCCGCGCGGATCGCGGACAGCCGGGCCGTGACGATCCCCGGCGTGGAACACATCTCCATCCTGTACGCGCCCCGGACGCACCGGGAGACCATCGACTGGCTGGACCAGCACTTCGGCGGTCCGATCACACGGGCGGCGATCCCGTCGCCGCTGCACCGGATGGCGGGCGCCGGCCTGCTGTTCGCCGGGTTCCTGGTAGGCCTGTATCCGCTGGCGCGCCTGCTCTTCCGCGGCTCAACCCCGCGGGCTCGCTTCCGGCCGATCCTGCTGCTGCCCATCGCGGGCGGCGCGGTCGTGGCGGCCCTGGTGGCGGCCGTGCTGCCGACGTCGTGGTTCCCGCTCGACTCGGGCGACTACGCGGTCGCCTTCACGTTCCTGCTCGGCACGCTCCTGCTCATCGTGGCGCGCCGAGGCCCGGCGACGCCACGGGGAAGCGTGCTCGCGGCGGTGGCGCTCGTGCTCTACGCGGCGGCGACGATCGTCATCCCGCTGCAGCTGGGCTTCACGAACGTCTGGCCGGCCGGCGCCCGGTGGTGGCTGCTGCCGGTGGTGTGGGCGGGTTTCGCTCTGCTGTCCTACGCCGCCGAGCGCCTCACCCGGGGCAGCACGCTCGGCGTCCTCGCGGTCGCGGCGGCCACGGTCGCCGCCCTCACCGCGGCGGCGGTACTGGGCCTGACCAACGGGTTCCTCCTGCTGGTCGTCCCCCTGCTGGCCGTGCTGCTGGTACTGCAGGCGGGCTGGAGCGCCCTGCTCAACCGCCTGGCCGCCCCCAGCTGGGCGATCGCGCTGGCCGGCTCGCTGCTGGTGGCATGGCCGATCGCCGCCACGCTGCCGATCACGGCGTGACGACCGGTCTTCCCAAACCACCGATACACGCGAAAGACGCCCCACGGCCTCGACCGGCGGTGAGGTCGCGCCGCGCCCCCGGGTTGGCCACAGTGCGGTTGGGGGGCCGAGAAGGCGTACCTCTAGGTGACTGTTTTTGTTGGGTGTGTCCACGGTGATCTTCCGCGCTGCGGGATGGCCGCCGGGCGGCCGTCGCGCGACAGCAACGCCGCACCATGCGACAAGCCCGAGCTGCACCCCTCGAAAACACCCGCTAAGGGGTTATCTCGAGTCCCGCCCGCGAGACGATCTCCTGCAGAGCCGCGACATGGGCGGCGAACGCCTCGCGGCCGGTCGGGGTCAGGCGGGCTGAGGTGCGCGGGCGTTTGCCGACGAAGGACTTGCGGATGTCGATGTAGCCCGCGTCCTCCAAGGTGGTCAGTTGCTTCGACAAGGCCGAGTCGGAGAGGCCGGTCTGCTCGCGGAGGAACTTGAAGTCGGCCCACTCGGCGGCGGTCAGCAGGCTCACCAGGGCCAGACGGGTGGGCGCGTGGATGAGGTCGTCGAAGCGCGGCTCGACGCCGGTCACCGGGCGCCGGCCAGTGGGCGGGAGAGCATGAGGCGGCGCAGGTACGCCATCAGGCGCGGGCCGCCGAAGGCCATGCCCAGGGCTACCGGAACCGCGGCGATCGTGGCCGGGTGGGGGAGGCCTAGAGCCTGGAGGGTGAAGGCCAGGCCGAGGCCGAGGGCGACCAGGGTGAGGGCGAACCCGGCGATGGCGAGAGCGCCGCGTGGGCCCAGGAGGGCGTTGCGGACCTGGACGCGGGAGCGGAAGGCGACCACGCCGATGACGGCGGACAGGCCGGCGCCGTAGAGGGCCGAACCGGTGGCGATCAGCCATGGGACCCCGCTCTCGACGGCGGCCACGAACAGCAGCATGAGGGCGCCGACGGTGGGCCAGAACCAGGTGGGAACCAGGGTGGAGGTGACGACCTGGTCGCGGCGGATGCGGACCTCGGCCAGGGCGAGTTCGGCGTCGATGGGATCCATGGTTTGAAGTATCGGCCAGTACTTTCCTGCTTGGCAAGTACTTTCCCGAATGACCTTCGCAGGACAGAGGTACGTTTCTTCCATGACCGTTGTGTCCATTCGGAAGGTCGGCGATCCGGTGCTGCGCCGGGTCGCCGACCCCGTCACCAGTTTCGACGCCGAGCTGCGCAAGCTCGTCCGCGACCTCAACGAGACCCTGGCCGGCTCGCGCGGCGCCGGCCTGGCCGCACCGCAGATCGGGGTGGGACTGCGCGTCTTCGCCATCAACCCCGACCTGCCGGGCAACGACGCCGGACTCGACCACCTGATCAACCCGGTGCTCGAGTTTCCCGACGAGGAGGAACAGGACGGCCCCGAGGGCTGCCTGTCGATCCCCGGCGTCTACCTCGACACCAAGCGCCGCATGAACGTGGCGGCCAAGGGCTTCACCGAGCACGGTGACCCGGTGCAGATCGTGGGGACGGGTCTGCTGGCGCGCTGCGTCCAGCACGAGACCGACCACCTCGACGGCGTCCTGTTCATCGATCGTCAGGACGCGGCCGGGCGCGAGCGGCTGCTGGCCACCCTCCGCGAGGCCGCGTGGTTCGGCGACATCCAGCTCAAGGTCAGTCCGCACTGACGATCTCGTCGATGAGCTTCGCCAGCTCGGCGGGCATCGACAGGTGCGGCGAGTGTGAGCTCGCCAGGTGGCGTACGTCCTGTGCCCGCTTGGTGAGCTCTTTCTGCACCTCGACCGAGAGTGAGCGGTCGAGGTCCGTGACGACGTAGGTGGACGGGACGTCGTGCCAGACCGCCCGGGTGACCTGGGTGGCGAACGACGCGTGGGTCTGGCCGACGAGATCCGCCACGGCCGCGTCCGCGTCCGCGACGTCGGCGTAGAGGGCGTTCCGGGGGTCCTCCGGCAGCGGGAAGAGCCCCGAGCCGTCGGCCGGCTGGGGCATGCCGAG
Source organism: Actinoplanes sp. NPDC048988 (assembly GCF_043197815.1). NCBI lineage: Bacteria > Bacillati > Actinomycetota > Actinomycetes > Micromonosporales > Micromonosporaceae > Actinoplanes > Actinoplanes sp. NPDC048988. Next base: position 45,891 of record NZ_JBICTW010000014.1, read on the forward strand.
CATCGTGTACATCGACTCGCCCACGTCGGGCACGAAGGCCGCCAGGTAGATGACACGCTCGACGCCGGCCGCGGCCTCGGTGACCGGGATGCCCCCGTAGGAGTGCGCCACGACGACGACCTCGCCGTCGATCGCGTCGAGCGCCGCGCGGATGACGGCCGCGTCGTCGTGCGCGTCGCCGGTGGGGTCGGCGCCGGCGCTGGGCAGGGCCGGCGTCACCGTCTCGTACCCCCGCCCGCGCAGCTCTTCCTCGAGTTCGCGCCAGGTGCTGGGCTGGTGCCAGGCGCCGTGGACGAGCATCACCGTCGTCATGGGGTCCTCTTTCGGAGACACTGTGTCGGACACGGTGTCCGACGCGGAGAACCGTACATCCGGCGATCTAGGATCGGGTTATGCCGTCCACCACACGCCGCCCCTCGGGCGGGCCCGGCCGGCGCGCCGCCGTGCAGGCGCGGATCGTGGCCGCCACCGAGCGGCTGCTGGCCGGCGGAGCGACCTTCACCGAGCTCGGGGTGCAGCGCATCGCGGCCGAGGCCGGGGTGGCGCGCTCGACGTTCTACCTGCACTTCCGCGACAAGAGCGAGCTCGCCCTGAGCCTGGCCGGTGGCCTCGCGGGCGCGGCTTTCGCGATCATGGAGAAGTGGGATCCGGGTGCGCCGGACGCGCTGGCGGCGTTCGAGCGCACGATGGCCGAGGTGATCAGGTTCTATCGCGAGCGGCCGGCCGCCCTGGCCGCCGTGCTCGAGGTGACGGCCTACGACGAGGCCGTGCGTGACGCGTGGGCCGGTCAGCTCGACCAGTTCGCCGGGCTGGCCGCCCGGCTCCTCGCGGCCGAGCAGGCGGCCGGGCGCACGACGGCCGGCCTCGAGCCGGCCGCGGCGAGCCGGCTCATGATCTACGGCGGGATGCAGGCCATCGCCCACCAGGTCGCCGCCGGCGCGCCCGAGGAGGACGGCGCTGTCGCGCGGGAGCTGGCCCGGCTTCAGTGGTACGGAACGTTCAGGCGGCCCGCCTGAGGGCGTCGACCCCGAGGTCGAGGGCGGATCCGAGATATCCGTACGGCCGGTGTTGCTCAGCAGCAGGACGCCGCCCTGGACGCCGGCGATCAGGCCGGCGGCCGCGCGGTCCGCGTCGACAGCGGGCCAGGCGGCTGACGCGGAGTCCGGAGCGGCCGAGCAGGTAGTAGTGATTCATGGCGCAACCGTGACGCCGCGAAAATGGACCCGCAAGCCCACTCCCTGTGGCCCGGGGCACCGGGGCACACCCCGGGGCCACCAGTACGCCGACCAGGGTGCCGCACGGGTTCGCCCGGGCCCCCTGGACAGCGACGGTGGATACCGAGGCAATCAATCGCATTGGGGGCTTGACGTGGCATCGACGATCATGGAAGCGGCAACACCGGCGCAGCGGCTCGGTGACATTCACCGCGAGTACGGTCAGGTCCTGCTCGGCTATCTGAACGGATTCACCGCCGCGAGCCGGCAGAGCGCGGAGGACCTCCTGCAGGAGACGATGATCCGGGTCTGGCGGCACCTGGACGACCTGCCGGCCGAACCCGAGCACGCCCGGCGCTGGCTGTTCATCGTGGCCCGCAACGTCGGCATCGACGCCATCCGCCGCACCCGGGTCCGCCCGGTCGGCGTCGAACTGGTCGACGCGTTCCCGTCGGCCGGTATGGACGACATCACCGAGATGGTGGTGGCGATGGAGTCGCTGCGCTCGGCGCTCGGCTCGCTGAGCCTGATGCACCAGCGCATCCTCACCGAGCTCTACTTCGAGGGCCGCTCCACCCGGGAGACCGCCCAGCGCCTGGGCGTGCCGGTCGGCACGGTCAAGTCGCGCGCCTTCTACGCCCTGCAGTCGCTGCGCCGCTCGATGGCCGGCCCGGACAACGAGCGCCCGCGCGGCGGCCGCCCGGCCGGCCGCCCACGCCGGTGAGTAGCGTTCAGGCGTGATCGACATCGTGAAGTTGCGGGAGGTGCGGTTCCGCCGGCAGGGCAAGGAGATCCTGCACGGGATCGACCTGACGGTCCGCGCCGGCGAGCACTGGGCGCTTCTCGGCCCGAACGGCGCCGGCAAGAGCACGATCCTCGGCTTCTGCGGCGCGCAGACCCACCCGACCTCGGGCACGGTGGAGATCCTCGGCCACCGGCTCGGCCGCGTGGACCTGCAGACCCTGCGCCGCGGCATCGGGCACGTCGACCCGCGCCACCCGCTGCGCTCCCCGCTGACCGTGCGCGAGGTCGTGCTGACCGGCCTCACCGGCTCGGTCGAATCGCCCAACCGGTGGCGCCCCAGCCCCTCCGAACAGGCCCGGGCCGACGGGCTGATCGCCGACCTGGGCCTGGCCGGGGTCGCCGGGGAACGCTGGCCGACCCTGTCGCAGGGCGAGCGCGGCCGGGCCCTGATCGCCCGGGCGCTGGTCGCCCAGCCGCGCCTGCTGCTGCTCGACGAGCCGTCGACCGGCCTCGACGTGGCCGCCCGCGAGCAACTTCTCGAGACCCTGGACGTGCTCTTCGCGGTGCGGCCCGAGCTCGCCTCGGTCGTGGTCACCCACCACCTCGAGGAACTGCCGACCGCGACCAGCCACGCCCTGCTGCTGCGCGGCGGCAGCGTGGTCGCCGCCGGCTCGGCCGCGGCCACCATCACGACCGAGCACGTCTCGGCCGCCTTCGGCCACCCGATCAGCGTGGCCCACGAGGACGGCCGGTGGGCGGCGCGGGCCCGTGTGAGGCAGCCGACATGAACACCGCGCCGCCGGGTCCGTTCGTAGGGAGATATGGAGCTTCTCGACGCGACCGTGCGGCCCGGGGCGCGTAGCCGCCTGCTGAGCCACGGCCGCCGCACCCCCCGCGCCGTCCTGCTGCTGCACGGCTACACCCTCGGCCCCGGCCAGTACGACGACCTCGCCCGCGACTACTTCGAGCGCGGCTACAACGTCTGGGTGCCGCGCGCGCCGTTCCACGGCACGACCGACCCGCTGGCGCATCATCGCGTCACAGCCGCTTCCCTCGTGGCGTACGCCTCGCAAGCCCTTGACGTCGTGGCCGGCCTGGGTGAGGAGGTGACAGTGGCCGGCATCTCCGGCGGCGCGGTCCTGGCCGCCTGGCTGGCTCAGAACCGCGGCGACACCGTCCGCCGTCTGCTGCTGCTCTCGCCGTTCTTCGGCCCCTCGTCCGTGCCGGCCTGGGCGGTCCGGCCTCTCACTTTCCTGTACGGGCGTGGACTGCTGCCCGACCGCATCACGTCGCGCGGCTATTCGCTGGCCGCGGTCACGCGCTACCTGACGATCGTGCACCGCCTGCCCGATCCGCCGCGGCGCACCCGCCTGCGCTCGATCGCGGTCGCGATCAGCGAGACCGACGGCGTGGTCGACCCGGTGGCCGCCGTCACCGTGCCCCGGCGCATCGCCGAGGCCTGCGGTCAGCGGTTGCTCACCTGGATCCTGCCGGCGTCGCTCGGCGTCGGCCATGACACCCTGGCGCTGACCGGCCCGGAGGCCGCCGGGTTGCGCAAGCGCTACATCGAGCTCTCCGAGGGAAGGCCATGACGGAACAGATAGCGGTCCTCGGCCGCGCCAACGCCGACCTGACCGTCCGGGTCCCGCACCGGGCGTCGGTGGGCCGCACCGCGTTCGGCTCGCCGCTGGCCGTGACCCCCGGCGGCAAGGCGTTCAACCAGGCCTGCGCGGTGGCCCGGCTGGGCGGCCGGGCGGCCCTGGTGGCGAACGCCGGCGACGACGACTGGGGCCGCATGCTGGCCCGCACCCTGGCCGGGTTCGGGGTGGACGGTACGGGTTTCCGCCTGCTGCCCGCCACGCCGACCGGCGCCGCCATCATCGAGGTGACCCCGGACGGCGAGTCGTACGTGACGTTCGCCCGTTCACCGGAGACCGACCCGACCGCGGCGGACGCGGCCGGGATCCGCGCCGAGACCGTGGTCACCCAGCTCGACATCCCCGCCGCGGCGGTACGGGCGCTGCCCCGGCCGCCGCTGCTGATCGGCAACCTCGTCCCCGGCCCCGGCCTCGACCGCGCCTTCCTGGCGACCCTGGACCTGTACGTGGTCAACGAGCACGAGGCGGCGGCCGTCCTGGACACGACCCGCGTGGACGCCGCCGAGGCCGTGGACGGCCTGCTCGACCTGGGCATCCCGGCCGTCGTCGTCACCGCCGGCCCGCGCGGCGCCGCGTACGGCCGAAGCACCGGAACCGGCACGGTGAGCGCACCCCACGTCCGGGCCGTCGACACGAGCGGCGCGGGCGACGCCTTCCTGGCCGCCCTCACCCTCGCCCTGACCCGCAACCGCCCCCTCCCGGACGCGGTCACCGCCGCCGTCGAGGTGGGCGCCCGCGCCGTCCAGCAGCGTGGGTCGCTGCTATTGCCGTGACAGCCTCGCGGTGGTGACCATCTGGCGCAGGACGGGGACCGGGATGCCGGGATTGCGGGCGGCGTGTTTGGCGCTGCCCGCGTTGAGCAGCAGCGTCACCAGGGTGCCGGCCGACAGCGACGGGTTGAGCCAGGCGCGCAGGCGGACCCGCTGATCGGTGTCGGCGGCGAGCCTGCGCAGTGACCCCGGCGAGAGACGGTGGTCAGCGGCCGCGGCCCGGCGCACGATCGGGTCGGGGTCGTGGCTGAACTCCTCCACGACCGCGCTGGTGGAGGCCGGGTCGGCGAGGGCGAGGATCCGCATCCGGGGGTTCGGATCGTCCGCGTAGCGCAGCAGCCCGTCCCGCGGGAAGCGGGGATGGGTGTGCGGCCGGCCGGGAAAAGACAGGCTTCCCTCCCACCACGCGGCCACCTCCAGGAGCATGTCCGGCGGAGCGTCGTCGCACGACTCGGCGAGGAAGAGCCGCACGATTCGGTCCTCGTCGCGGGAGAGCGCCGCCACCACATCGGCGGGCAGCCGGGGCGCCCGGGCGACGCTGCGCCGGACCAGCAGTTTCGGCGAGGCGGCGAGCTGGCGCATGGCCTCCGCGTTCCCGTGGAGGGCGCCGATCCACCAGAGCGCGGTCGTGACGTCAGCGGGGTCGATGTCGGGGACCTCGGCTGCCATCGCCTCGATCTCCCGCGGCGTCCCGGGTGGTGCGGCGTCAGGGTGCGGGGCGAGGCCGACGCCCCGGCCACCGCGGGAGCGCCGCCGAGCGGCCAGTTGTTCGGCCGCCAGCTCCGCGAACATGTCTCGCTGGCGCGGATCCGGCGTGCCGGCGACGAGTCTGTCCCACTGCTCAGCCGACAGATGGGCGGACTCCGCGGCGGCGGCCCGCACCTGCGCCGCGTCGTGGACGATCGCGGCGTCCAGGACCCCGGCCGGAACGTCCTGCCGGTGAAGAAGGCTGGTCTCGCCGGCGTCCAACAGGCCGAGAAGCACGTCTTCGGGCGCCGAGCGGTTGAATCCGAGCCCGAAAAGCCAGGCGAGGGCCAGTCGCCGGTCGAGGCCGTCGGCCGGTGCCAATCTGGCCCAGGCCTTGTCGGTATGCATGTCAGTCATCGAGCGAAAGGCTAGAACACGGCACCCGCGTGGCATGTGATCAGCCTGGGATAGGTTTGCCGGCATGGCGGATGAGAACCTGCGTTCGGTGACCCTGCGGCGCACGAGCCTGGGCCGGTACGAGGTGCGCAACGCGCGCGGAGGCACGATCACCATCGGCACCGGGGACGGCGCCGACTTCACTCCGGTGGAGTTGCTGCTCGCCGCGCTCGGCGGCTGCACGGGCGCCGACGTCGACTACATCACCAGCAAGCGGGCCGAGCCGGACAGCTTCACCGTCGAGGTGAGCGGCGAGAAGTTCCGCGACGAGCGGGGCGCCAACCGCCTGGTCGACCTGGCCATCGAGCTGGACGTGGCGTTCCCCGAGGGTGCCGCCGGCGACGCGGCGCGCGAAGCCCTGCCCCGCGCCGCGAAGATGTCGCACGACCGGCTCTGCACCGTCTCGCGTACGGTCGAACTCGGCACCCCGGTCGACACCCGCGTCACGCCTCGATGAAGGTGACCGTCTCGGCCAGGTCCGCCCGGCCGGTGCGCACCGCCGGCGCGCCCGCCCGCTCGTAACCCACCGAGACGCCGCAGAGCAGCACCCGGTCGTCGCCGGCCCCGACCGCCTCGCTGACGGTCCGGCGGTACATGGTCCACATCACCTGAGGGCAGCTGTGCAAGCCTTCCGCCCGGAGCAGCAGCATGACCGTCTGCAGGTACATCCCCGCGTCGGCCCACTGGCCGGGCCCCATGCTCCGGTCGAGGTAACAGAACAGGACGGCCGGGGCACCGAACGCGCCCGTGTTCAGGGCGGCGATCCGCATGGGCCGGTCCGGGTCGTCGCGGTCGATGCCGAGTGCGGCGTAGCGCTGCGTGGCGGCGGCGGAGAAACGATCCAGGTACGGCGGCACCAGCTCCGCCGGGTACATCGGGTACTCCCGCTCGTCACCCGGATCCCGCGCCAGTGCCCGCGCCGTCGCCCGCCGCTTCAGCTCGGCCAGGGGAGCGCCGGTCACCACGTACAGGTGCCAGGGTTGAAGGTTTCCGCTCGACGGCGCCCGCGCCGCCGCGGCCAGCACCCGTTCGAGCACCTCGCGGGGCACCGGCCGATCGCTGAACGCCCGCACCGTCCGGCGGCTGCTCACCGCTTCGTACACTTCCACCAGGCTCACCCCTTCACTAGCCTCCGATCGCCACGTCAGCCATCCGGAGGACCTCGTGCTGCTCAGCGTCAACGTCTTCGTCAGCCTCGACGGCGTCATGCAAGGACCGGGAAACCCGGACGAGGACCGTTCGGACGGCTTCGACCGCGGCGGGTGGGTCGTCCCGTTCGCCTCGGCGCACACCAGCGAGGTCGTCGAGGGGTGGTTCCGCGAGGCCGGGGCCTTTCTTTTCGGCCGTACGAGCTACGGCCTGCTCGGTGGCTACTGGTCCCGGCCGGGTCGGCACCCTCGACGTTCGCCACCACCGCGCGTGCGCTGCCCGGCGGCGTCGTCGCGATGACCCTGAGCCCGGCCGCCGGCGAGCCGGCCACGGGCGCGTACGTGGTGAACGAGGGTCACTCGACGGCGGTGAATCCGAGCCGTTCGTAGAGCCGCCGCGCGACCGGCTCGCCGGTGCTGAGCACCACCAGGTCGGCGCCGAGCCCGGCGGCGGCCGCGAGCAGGGCCTCGGTGGCGATCCGCCCGTAGCCACGCCGGCGGTACGGCTCCAGGGTGGCCACACCGGCGACCTCGGTGACCCCGGCACAGACGGGCAGCACCATCCCGGCCGCGACCGGCCGCCCGCCGGCCCGCACGGTCACCGCGCGGGCGCCTTCCAGCTCGTACCGGAACGCCTCGGCCTGCTCGTCGCCGACCGGCGCCGCCATCGGATCGAACCCCTGCTCGTTGACGTCGAGGTTCTCCCGGATGAGGGCCGGCGGCGAGGCGTGGTCCACCACGTCGACCTCGACCCCGGCCGGCCACCGGGCCGGCGGGTGCGCCGCCACGGCCAGCATCAACAGGCCGTCGACGGCGCCGCCGTGATGACGGCGGTAGGCCCGGGCCCGCTCTCGTCTGTCGTCCATGCCGCCAGCATGCGACCCCGGTCAACCGATTTCCGCTCTCGGCGTCGACACCGTCGAACACGACGTCCGGCCCGGCGTCACCTGTCGCCGCCATTCTCTCGCTCCGTCCGCTCGCCGACCACGCGGGGGAGAAGAGGGCCAGTGGCCGAGCCAGGGACCGCGACCGGGGCGGGACCAGTAGGACGGCGGCGACGCTGGGGTCATGGCTGATTTCAAGATCGAGGTCGTGGTCCTGCCCGTCGCCGACGTCGAGGTGTCCAAGGAGTTCTTCGCCGGCCTGGGCTGGCGTCAGGACACCGACTACACCGGGGCCGACGGCCTGCGGCTGGTCGCCTTCACCCCGCCCCGGTCGGCGGCGTCGATCATGCTGGGCAACGCCGTCACCCAGGAGAAGCCGGGCACCGCGCAGAGCATCACGCTGGTCACGTCCGACATCTACGAGGCCCGCGACGAGCTGGCCGGCAAGGGGGTCGAGGTGAGCGACGTGTTCCACGACAAGGGTGGTGTCTTCCACCACGCGGGCACCGGCGACCGCCTTCCGGGGGCGCATCCGGAGCGCAAGTCGTACAGCTCCTGGTTCTCCTTCGCCGACCCCGACGGGAACCTCTTCTTCGTGCAGGAGGTCACCACCCGGCATCCCGGCCGCACCTGGGACGAGTAGGCGAACCCTGGTCCCGGAGTACCAGGGTTCGCCACGGGGGCCTGCCGGGTGCCCCGGTGTACGAAGATCGGGGTATGCGAAGTTTCGACGTGGTGGTGGTCGGTGCGGGTCCCGGCGGCGAGGTGGCCGCCGGGAAGCTGGCCGAGGCCGGTCTGAGTGTGGCGATCGTGGAGGGCGACAAGGTCGGCGGGGAGTGCTCGTTCTACGCCTGCATCCCGTCGAAGGCGCTGCTGCGGCCGGGGGAGCTGCTGGCCGAGGCACGGACGACGGCCGGTGTCCTCGCCGGTCCGCTCGACGTGCCGGCCGTGCTGGCCAACCGGGACGAGCTCATCGGCCACCTCGACGACGGCTACCAGGTGCCCTGGCTCACCGAGCGTGGCATCACGCTCATCCGGGGCTGGGGGAGGCTCGCGGGGCAGAAGCGGGTCGCGGTCGGCGACGAGATCATCGAGGCCCGGCGGGCCGTCATCCTGGCCGGTGGCACCCGCGCGGCGCTGCCGGACATCGAGGGCCTGGCGCAGGCGCGGCCGTGGACCAACCGGGAGGCGACGACGGCGGGGACGGTTCCCGCCTCGCTGATCGTCATCGGGGGCGGTGTGGTCGGGGCCGAGCTGAGCCAGGCGTACTCCTCGCTGGGCTCGCGGGTCACGGTGATCGTCGGCGACCACGGCCTGCTGCCCCGGGAGGAGCCCTTCGCGGGGGAGCAGGTCGCGGCGTACCTGCGGAAACAGGGTGTGGAGATCCATGAGAAAGCCATGGCGATTTCCGTACGCCGTGACGACGGCGGCGTGACTGTCGGCCTCAGCGACGGCGGCTCGGTGCGGGCCGACGAGGTTCTGGTGGCGACCGGGCGGACGCCGCAGACGCGCGACCTGGGCCTGGAGACGGACGGCTACATCGAGGTCGACGAGCGCATGCGGGTACCCGGGCGCGACTGGCTGTACGCGATCGGCGACCTGAACGGCAAGGCCCTGTTCACGCACATGGCCAAGTACCAGGCCGGCATCGCCGCCGGCGAGATCCTGGGCCGGAGCATCGTCACCGAGCACCTGGCCGACGGCCCGAACTCGCCCCGGGTCATCTTCACCGAGCCCCAGGTGGCCGCGGTCGGCTACACGGCGCGGGCGGCGGAACAGGCCGGCCTCACAGTCCGAGTGGTCGACGTGGAGACCGACGGCAACGCGGGCGGCCGGTTCTCCGGCGGCGCGGGCGGCACCAGCCGGTTCGTCATCGACACCGACCGCGACGTGCTGGTCGGTGTGACCATCACCGGCGCCGCGGTGGCCGATTTCCTCCAGGCGGCCACCATCGCGATCGTCGGCGAGGTGCCGGTCCGGCGGCTGCGGCACGCGATCCCCGCCTTCCCGACCCGCAGCGAGATCTGGCTCAACCTGTTCAACGCCCTGGGTATCTGAGATGGAGACGCTTCTGCGCGGGCGGCGCCACGAACAGGAGGAACTCGACCGGCTGCTGCGCGACGTCCGGTCCGGGCGCAGCCGCGTGCTGGTGTTGCGGGGCGAGGCCGGCACCGGAAAGACGGCCCTGCTCGACTACCTGGCCGAGACGGCGACGGGTGAGCGGGTCGCCCGCACGGCCGGGGTCGAGCCGGAGACCGAGATCGCCTACTCGGGGCTTCAGCAGCTCTGCGCGCCGCTGCTGACCTACCTGGACCGGTTGCCCGAACCGCAACGCCAGGCCTTGGAGACCGGCTTCGGGCTGGCCGCCGGCGACCCGCCGGACGCGCTGATCGTCGGGCTGGCCGTGCTCGGGCTGTTCGCCGAGGCCGGCGCCGATCAGCCGCTGCTGTGCGTGGTCGACGACGTGCAGTGGCTCGACCGGATGTCCGAGGTGATCCTGACCTTCGTGGCCCGCCGGCTCGACGCCGAGTCGGTGGCGCTGGTCTTCGGCGCCCGCAGCCCTGGCGACGAACGGCTCCTCGGCGGGCTGCCGGAGATGCGCGTGGAGGGCCTGCCCGACGCGGACGCGCGGGCCCTGCTCGACTCGGTCCTGCCGAGCCGGGTCGACGCCCGGGTCCGCGACCGGATCGTGGCCGAGACCCGCGGCAACCCGCTGGCCCTGCTGGAGCTGCCCCGCGGGATGAGCGCGGCCGAGCTGGCCTTCGGCTTCGGGGCCCCCGGCACGGCGCCGCTGGCCAATCGCGTCCAGGCCGGTTTCGAACGGCGCATCGCGGCGCTGCCGGAGGACACCCGCACGGTTCTGCTGGCGGCCGCGGTCGAGCCGATCGGCGACGTGCCGCTGCTGTGGCGGGCCCTCGACCGGCTCGGCGTCGGCGTGGACGCGGCCGGCCCGGCCGAGACCGCCGGCCTGGTCGAGATCGGCACCCGGGTGCGCTTCCGGCATCCCCTGGTCCGCTCGGCCGCCTGGCGGTCGGCGCCGCTGGCCGGCCTGCGGCGGGTGCACGCCGCGCTGGCCGAGGTGACCGACCCGGCCCAGGAGCCCGACCGGCGGGCCTGGCACCGCGCGCACGCCGCGGTCGGCCCCGACGAACAGGTCGCGGCCGAGCTGGAGGAGTCGGCCGGCCGGGCCCTCGCCCGGGGCGGCCGGTCGGCGGCCGCGGCCTTCCTGGAGCGGGCGGCCCAGCTGACCCCCGACCCGAAACCGCGCGCCGGCCGGGCCCTGGCCGCGGCCTGGGCCCAGTTCGCGGCCGGCGCCCCCGCCGAAGTCCCGGAATTGCTGGCCGCGGCCGAGCTGGGCCCGCTCGACCCGCTTCAGCGGGCCGACGTGGAGGTCCTGCGCTCGCAGCTGGCGTTCGCGCTCAACCCGGGCCGCGCGGCCGTCGAGCCGCTGCTGGGCGCGGCCCGCCGGCTCGTCGACCTCGACCCGGCGGCCGCGAGCCGCACCTACTTCGCCGCGTCGGGCGCGGCCGTGCACGCCGGCCGGCTCGGCGGTGACGACCTGCGCCGGGTCGCGGCCGAGGCCCGCACGGTGCCGGCCGACGACAGCGCCGCCGGGCTGCTGCTGACCGGCATGACCAGCTGGGCCCTCGACGGCCCGGTCCCGGCCATCCCGCTGATCGCCCGCGCGGTCGCCGCGTTCGTCCACGACGAGGACCTGGCCTCGCTCTGGATGGCCGTGCCGGCGCTGCACGAGGCCCGCGACGACGAGGCCTTCCACCGGCTCACCGAACGCGCCGTCAAGCTCGTCCGCGACGGCGTCGCCGCCCTCTCCGGCCGGCCCGCGGCGCTGACCTTCCGGGCCGGGGCGCTGCTGCAGGCCGGGCGCTTCGCCGACGCGTCGGTGCTGGTCGACGAGGCCCGGGCGTTCCATCAGGCGACCGGGATGTACGCGCCGCCGGGCGCCGAACTGTCGCTGGTGGTCTACCGCGAGACCGAGGACGAGGCGCTTGCCCTGCTCGACGCGACCGCCGAGGCCGCCGCCGAGCGGGGTGAGGGCCGCGTCGTCGGCCACGTCCTGTACCACCGGGCGCTGCTGCACAATCAGCACGGCCGCTACCAGGCCGCGGTGGCGGCCGCCCAGGCCTCGCTGGAGCATCCCGACTTCGGCATTCACCGCTGGGCGCTCAACGAGCTCGTCGAGGCGGCCGCCCGCTCCGGTGACGCGGCGACGGCCGCCGCGACCCGCGATCGCATCGCCGAGCTGACCGAGGCTAATCCGACGGCGTGGGCCCGCGGCGAGCTGGCCCTGGCCGGCGCGCTGGCCGATCAGGACGAGGAACAGTTCCGCGAGGCGCTGCGGCTTCTGCCGGCGTCGCGGCTCGGCCTCGCGGTGGCCCGGGTGCGGTTGCTGTACGGCGAGTGGCTGCGCCGCGAGAACCGCCGCACCGACGCCCGCGTCCAGCTGCGGGCCGCCCACGAGGCCTTCACCACCATGGGCGCGGTCGCCCTCGCCGAACGCGCCGGCCGCGAGCTGACCGCGACCGGCGAGACGGTCCGCTCCCGTACCGCGGGCGCCGCCCCGGACTCGCTGACCGGCCAGGAGTCGCAGATCGCGCGGCTGGCCGTGGCCGGGCGGACCAACCCGGAGATCGGCGCCGTGCTGTTCCTGAGCCCGCGCACCGTCGAATGGCACCTGCGGAAGATCTTCACCAAGCTCGGCATCACCTCGCGACGGGAGCTCGCCCGAGCGCTCGGTGACCGGTGACTTACGGGGGACACCCAGGGTGTCACCCTGGGGCGATCGGAGCGCCCGGCGCGGGATCGTGGGATCCGATTCCACACCAAGGGGAGTGCACGATGGTGGACTACCAGCTCGAGCTGATCGTTCTGCCGGTGACCGACGTCGACCGGTCCAAGGCGTTCTTCAAGCGCATCGGATTCCGCGAGGACCTCGACTACATCGACGGGGAGGACTTCCGGGTCGTGCACTTCACGCCGCCCGGCTCACCCTGCTCGATAGCGGTCGGCATCGGCATCGGCACGGCCGCACCGGGCACTGTGGAGAACATCCACCTGACCGTGCGGGACATCGAAGAGGCCCGGGCCGAGCTGCTCGGCCGGGGCGTCGAGGTCAGTGAGATCTTCCACGACGAGGACGGCGTGTTCCACCACGCCGGCACCGACAAGCGGGTGCCGGGGCTCTACCCGGGCCGGGCGTCGTACGGCTCGTTCGCCTCGTTCAGCGACCCGGACGGCAACGGCTTCCTCCTGCAGGAGGTCACCGAACGCTACCCGGGCCGCTGAATCCGGCTAGGACAGCCGGCCCTCGTCGCGGTGGGGCGGCTGGTCGTCGTACTGCCCGGACGGCCCGTGGTAGAGCTTGCTCCCCGACGGGTAGGGCCACGCGTTGGGCCGGCAGCCGTGCATGCCCAGGGTCTGCTGCTGCATCACCGGCGCCGGCTTGCCGGGCCCCGGGCAGAGCTCGTGGCCGTGCCCGAGGCGGTGGCCGACCTCGTGGTTCACCATGTACTGCCGGTAGACGCCCAGGCCGGCCGCGTAGCCGGGCACGCCCTTGACCCAGCGGGCGACGTTGAGCACCACGGCGTCGTCGTTGCGGCACGACGTGTAGCCGTCGGCGATGTCGCCGCACAGCCGGTCACGGGTGTCCGGCGTGGCCAGGAAGATCGTGAAGTCGTACGGCTGGCCGGGACCGACCCGTCGCAGCCGTAGCGTGCCGCCGCCCACCCAGCTGCGCCTGTCGGACAGGATGGCGGTGACCGCCTCGGCGAAGGCCGGCGTGGACAGGTTGTGGATGTCGGTCTCGACCGCGACCCGATAGCGCAGCAGCCGCCCGCCTGTGCCCGCGGCCGGCGTCTCCTGCCCGGCCGCCACGAACCACTTCGCGGCCCCGTGGGCCGGGTAGGTGACGAGTTTCTGCCGCGACGGCGGCGCCGCGGTGGCCGGGGCCGGGGCCTGTGGGGTGTGCACGGTCGCCTCGACGGGAGGGTTCGAGGTTCCGCACGCCGCCACGGAGGCGCACAGCAACCCCGCGATCACCCATCGGTACATGTTCGTCCCCTTTCCGCCGTACGAGCCTGCCTCATGTGACGGCTGGGGTGTGTGGCCGAGGTTGCATTGCATGAGACTCGACACAGGACGGATCTTGAACACGAAAGGTGCTTATCCGTCGGGAAGGACGGTGAGAAGGGAAGTTTCGAGATGAAGTTGCACGCCGCGCTCGCACGCGCCCTCGCCGCCCACCAGGTCGACACCATGTTCGGCCTGATCGGCGACGCGAACCTGTTCCTCGTGCACAGCTTCGTGCACGAGTACGACGGGAAGTACATCGGCGCCGCCCACGAAGCGGGCGCCACTGTCATGGGCTTCGGATACGCCGACCTGACCGGCCGGCCCGGCGTCGTCACCGTCACCCACGGACCGGCGCTGACGAACACCCTGACCGGGCTGGTCGAGGGCGTCCGGGGCCGGGCCCCGATGCTGCTGATCGCCGGCGACACGGCCACCGGAAGCCGCGGCAACATCCAGGACATCGCCCAGCGCGACGTGGTCCTGCCCACCGGCGCCGGGTTCGAGCAGGCCCGCACGCCGGAGAGCACCCTGGACGACCTGGCCGTCGCGTTGCGCCGGGCGATCCTGGAACGCCGCCCGGTGGTGCTCAACGTGCCGTCGGACTTCATGCTGGCCGACGTCGAGTACCGCGACGTGCCGCTGCGCCTGCCCCAGGAGCAGCGGGCGTTCCCCGACCCGGTCGCGGTGGCCGGGGCGGCCGCCCGGATCGCGGCCGCGAAACGCCCGGTGGTGCTGGCCGGGCGGGGTGCGATGAACGCCCGCGACGCCGTGCTGCGGCTGGCCGAGCGGATCGGAGCGCCGGTGGCGACCACGCTCAAGGCGCGTGACCTGTTCCGGGGCGAGCCGTTCGCGCTGGGCATCGCGGGCAGCCTCGGCGGCCCGGCCACCCGGGACATCATCGACTCGGCCGACCTGGTCGTCAGCCTGGGCGCGGGGCTCAACTCGTACACCACCCGCCGTGGCTCCCTGCTGGCCGGCGGCAAGGTGATCGCGGTGGACACCCGGCCCGAGGCGGTACCGGCCGAGGCCGGGACGATCCTCGTCGGAGACGCCGGCGCGGTGGCGAACGCCCTGGTCGACGCTGTGGACTTGCGCGGTACGCCGGCGCGGGCGTTCCGGACGCCCGAGATGGCGGCCGCCCTCGCGGCCCAGGACGAGCCGGGGGAGAGCCCGCGGACCGCGCCCGGCACCGTCGACGCGCCGACCGCGCTGCGCCGCCTCGACGAGGTGCTGCCGGCCCGGCGCCTGGTGGTCAGCGACGGCGGCCGTTTCATGATGGAGTCGCTGCGCTACCTGCACACCGACCCCGGCCACTTCGTGCTCCCGGCGAACTTCGGCTCGATCGGGCTCGGCATGGGCACGGCCATCGGCGCCGCGGCGGCCGACCCCACCCGTACGGTCGTGATGGTCACCGGCGACGGCGGCTTCATGCACGGCGGCGTGGCCGAGTTCGCCACCGCCGTCCGCGAGGGGCAGGACCTGATCGTGGTGGTCTGCGACGACGGCGGCTACGGCGCCGAACACATCCAGTTCACCCGCCGCGGCCTGGACCCGTCGCTGTCGCTGTTCGCCTGGCCCGACCTGGCCGCGGTCGCCACGGCCGCGGGCGGCGAGGGCTTCACGGTCCACGACGGCGACGACCTCGACCACGTGGCCAAGGTGATCGCCGACCGCCGCGGCCCGCTCCTGATCGACCTGCGCCTCGACGTCGAGCACATGACCCCCATGCCCTAACCCGCCGGCATCGTGTGGAGCTCACCGTGGCGGGACAGGGCGGCCGGCAGGTCGGCCGTGCTGCCGCGCAGCGTGGTGTCGAGGAACGCGGCGGTGGTCTCGACGGTCATTCGCACGCTTGCGGTACGGCCGAGGGAGCCGGCCAGGGACGGGACGGGCGGCAGGAAAAGCGGGGCGTCGGTGAAGGTGAGGTGGGCGCTGCCGGGCACGGTGAGCCGGTAGCTGGTCGCGGAGCCGCCTTCGAGGATCTTCGACAGGAGTGCGACGTAGTCGGTGTCGGCCCGGTCCTTGAGCTCGTGGGTGAGGGCGAGCACCGGCTGGCGCAGCGGGCCCTGGTCCGGGTCGGGACCGCCGTCGAGGTTGACGACGGCGGTGAACCGGGGGTCCTGCTCGGCGGCGCGCATGGCGGCCGCCCCGCCGATGGAGTGCCCGGTCGCGGCGGCCCGGGTGGTGTCGGCCGGGCCGACACCACCGAGCCGGGTGAGGACGAAGCGGAGGTCGGCGGCCCGCGCCGCGACCCAGGCGGCGCGGTCGCCGTCGGCGGTGACCCGGGTGCGCAGGGTGCGGCCGTCGGCCAGGACGACGGCGGCCGAGTCGTACGGGTGGTCGACCCCCGCCACCAGGTAGCCGCGGCTGGCCAGATCCTCGGCCCAGGCGGTGTTCTGGGTGCGGACGCCGCCGAGGCCGGGAGAGAACAGCACGACCGGAAAGCGGCCGGCGGCCGGGGTCGCGTCGACCACCGCGTGGCTGTGGGCCCGGGTCGGCCCGTCCAGCACGAAGGCGGGCGCTCCGAGGTAGGCGGCCTCGGCGGCGGCGACGGTCTTCGCCTCCCGCCGGGTGCGGCCGAGGTACTGCGCGCGCGGCGCGCCGGGGCTGACCGACTGCGCCGGGTACCAGAGCTGGACGACCACGGGGCGCTGGTCGCGGGCCGGGTCGGCCCACTGCATGACCGAGGTGCCGACCGCGGCCGGCCCGGACGGCTCCGGGAACTCCGGCACGGGCAGCGCCCAGGCCGCGCCACCACCCGCGGCGATGAGGGCGAGACACGCCACGGACGCGGACACGGCCGGCCACCGGCGCCGGCGGAGCAGCCACACCGCCGCGGCCAGGAGGTCGGCGGCCAGCACCGACATCACCGGCCAGCGTATTTCCGGCAGGCCGACCGCGACGCCGGCCAGTACCACGACGACCGCCGCGACGGCGGTGGGACGGCGGGCGGCGGACGGCAGCCAGCGGCTCACCACGAGAGCGACCGAGCCCAGCACGACGACAAGTTCCCCGATTGACACGGCCCGAGCGTTGTCCGGGTGCGCTGTGAGGCGGCTGAGGAATCGGGGCGCCTATAACGCGGGTCACAGCCGTGAGATCGGACGGCCGAAGCGCGTCGTAGGTGGGTGTGGATGTCGCTCTCGTACTGATCGGCCTGGTCGGCGGGGTGATCACCGCCCTGTCGCCGTGCATTCTGCCGGTACTCCCGGTGATCTTCCTGTCCGGCGCGGATCAGAACCGCCGGCCCTACCCGGTGGTGGCCGGGCTGGTGACGAGCTTCAGCCTGCTCACGCTGCTGGGAGCGGTGCTGCTGGCCGCCCTGCCCATTCCGCCCGGGGCGATCCGCTGGGCCGGGCTGGCGGCCCTCCTGCTGCTCGGCGCCGGGCTGATCGTGCCGCGGTTCGCGGCGATCCTGGAGGCGCCGTTCGCCCGGCTGCCGCGGGGCCGGGTGGGCCGCGACCGCGGCGGCTTCGTGCTCGGGCTGGTGCTGGGCACCGTCTACGTCCCCTGCGCCGGCCCGGTCCTGGCCGCCATCACGGTCGCCGGCGCCACCGGCCGGGTCGGGGTCGGGACGGTGGCGCTGGCCGTGGGCTTCGGCGTCGGCACCGGCGTCACGCTGATGATCTTCGCGTTGGCCGGGCGGGCCGTCACCGCCCGGGTGGCCGCGTTCCGCCGCCGCCAGCGGGCCATCCGGGTCGCCTCGGGCGTAGCCGTGGTGCTGCTCGCCCTGGGGCTGACCTTCAACGTGAACCTGCCCGACTACGGGACCGCCGTCAACCACGAGATCCAGCGTCTGCTCCCGGCGAGCGTGCCGACCGGCTCGGACGCCCCGCCGGTGCTGGCCGCGTGCGTCAGCCAGGCGCTCTACACCGCGCCCTCGGACCGGGCCCAGGACTGCGGGCCCGCGCCCGCCCTGACCGGCATCACGAACTGGGTCGGCGACCCGGTCACGCTGGCCCAGCTGCGCGGCAAGGTCGTGCTGGTCGACTTCTGGACCTTCGACTGCGTCAACTGCCGGCACGTCATCCCGCATATCGAGGACTGGTACGCCAACTACCACGCCCAGGGCCTCGAGGTGATCGGCGTGCACACCCCCGAGTACAGCTTCGAGCACGAATACTCCGGAATTCGGAAGGCCGTCGGCAGGTACGGCATCGAGTACCCGGTCGCCGTCGACAACGACTACCAGACCTGGCAGGCGTACGGGGTCCAGGCCTGGCCCTCGCTCTTCCTGGTCGACGCCATGGGCCAGGTCCGGCACATCGCGGTCGGCGAGGGCGGCTACGACGAGACCGAGAGCCTCATCCGCGAACTGCTCACCACACCCTGAGAGGACGACTCCATGTCGCTCGTTCTGTTGCACGGCCTGACCTTCGACAAGCGGCACTGGGACCCGCTGCGCCGGGTGCTCCCGGCCGGCCGGCCGGTGCTCGCCCCGGATCTGCCCGGCCACGGCGACGCCCCGCGCCGCGACACGTACCGGATGGCCGAGGTCGCCGGGATCATCCACGACCAGGTCACCGCGGCCGGCCTGACCGACCCGGTCCTCATCGGACACTCCATCGGCGGGATCATCGCCACCAAGTACGCGGCCCTCTACCCGGCCCGGGCCGTCATCAACCTCGACCAGCCGCTGCTGCCCGGCCCGTTCGGGGCCACCGTCCGCCAGGCCGAGCCGCTGTTGCGCGGTCCCGACTGGCGCCAGTTCTGGGACCGGATGCTGGCCGGCATGGCGATCGGCACCCTGCCGCCGGAGGCCCGGAAAATCGTCGAGAACGACACCGATCCGCGGCCCGACCTGCTGCTCGGCTACTGGGACGAGCTCCTGCACCACACCGACGAGGCGATCCGGGCCGAGCGCCAGACCGACCTGGCCGCCCTGCGCGAACGGGAGGTCGGCTACCGCTGGGTGACCGCCGGCGAGCCGCCCCTGCCCTACCTGGGCTGGCTCACCGCCGCCCTGCCGTCGGTCGCGGTGACCGTGATGCCGGGCAGCCACTTCCCGCACCTGGCCGACCCCGCGGCGATCGCCGCGCTGATCCCGGGTCAGTGATCGCCCAAGGCCCCGGCCAGCTCGCGGCGTGAGCCGATGCCGAGCTTGGTGAAAACCTTGCGCAGGTGCCATTCGACGGTGCGCGGGCTCAGGAACAGCGCGGCGGCGATCTCGGCGTTGGTCCGGCCGGCCACCGCCAGACGGGCGATCTGGCCCTCCTGGGCGGTCAGGTCGGCCGGCGCGCCGGGGGTGCGGGCGCGCACGGTCTCACCGGTGGCCGTCAGCTCGCGGCCGGCCCGCTCGGCGAAGGCCTCGGCGCCCATGGTGGTGAACGCCTCGTGGGCGGCCCGCAGCTCGACCCGCGCTTCGGCGCGCCGGTTGTCGCGGCGCAGCCACTCGCCGTACAGCAATCGGGCCCTCATCTGCGGCACCGGCATCGCGGCTGCGCCGTGACGCGCGACGGCCTCGCGGAAAAGCTCGTCGGAGGGCTCCAGAAGCGCGTCGGCCAGCGCCTGAACCCCCAGCGCCCAGTCGTTGCCGACGGCCGCGGTCCGCACGGCCAGCCGCTCGCGGGCCTCGGCGGCGACGGCGCGCTGACCGGCCCGGACCGCCGCCTCGACCAGCTCGCCCAGCGTCCACTGGTAGACGGCCGGGTCCGGATAGGACACGCCCTCACGGGCCGCCGCCAGCGCCGCCTCGTACTGGCCGAGACCATTGCGCAGGACGGCTTCGGCGTACGCGGTCAGGCCGATCAGCCGGCCCTGACCCCGCGCCCGCGCGTCGGCCCGGGTCCGCTCGAACAGTTCGGCCGCCTCCCGCTCGCGGCCCCGGTAGGCGGCCAGCGTGAGCGCGGCCGACGGGATCGTCGGGATGGTGGTCGCCGCCGCGGCGGCCGCGCACTCGTCGAGCAGACCCGAGGCGTCCGAGAACCGCCCCAGCATGATCAGGTTGCCGGCCCGGAAACTCAGCGCCGTCGGCAGCATCGACAGGGCGCCGATCCGCCGGGCGAAGGTGATGGCCTGCTCGGCCCGCCGCCGCGCGAGGTCGATCCGGAACACCTCGTGCGCGGCCGGCGCGGCCAGCCACAACAATCCGAGGTCCTCACGGTCGTTCATCGATTCCAGCGCCTGTACGAGTTCCGGCGCGGCCACCGCGTGCCCGGACACCGCCCAGGTGGTGAGCGCGGCCAGGAACCGGCCCGCGAAGCTGTGGCTGGGCGGCAGGCCGCGCGCCGACTCGGCCGCCAGGCGCAGGTCGCCGGCCCCGCCGAGACGTCCCGAGTACATGGCCGCGCCGATCGCCATCAGGTAGGTCTCCCGGGCCCCGTCCGCGTCCAGTTTCTCCAGTTTGCGGGCGGCCGCCAGCAGCGGATGCACGCTGGACACGCCCGGATTGGTGAGGAAGGAGACGCGGGCCCGCAGCCGCTCGACACGGGCCTGCTGCAACGGGGTCAGCGGGGCCAGCTCGGCGGTGGCCAGCAGGGCCGGCACGAGCTCGGGGGAGCCGGCGTCGGCCCGGGACCGGGCGGCCCGCAGCAGTAGGTCGGCCCGGCGGCCGGGGTCGGGGGTGAGCTCGGCCGCGCGTTCCAGGAAGGCGGCGCCGGCCGACCGGCCGCCCCGGGCCAGCGCCCGTTCGGCCGAACGTTCCAGCTCGGCCGCCACCTCGTCGTCGAAGCCGAGGGTGGCGTGCGCGCGATGCCAGGCCCGCCGGTCCGGGTCCTGCTCGGGGTCGGTGACCTCGGCCAGCACCCGGTGCACCTCGCGCAGTTCGGCCGCGTGCCCGGACCGCCAGGCGGCCGAGCGGACCAGCGGATGCCGGAACCGCAGGCGCGCGCCCACCTCGATCAGGTCGGCCGACTCGGCGGCGGCCGCGGCCTCGGGCCCGATGCCGAGACGTTCCAGGGCCTGCCAGAGCAGCGGTACGTTCCCGACCGGCTCGACGGCGGCGGTGAGCAGCAGCCGGCGGCTGTCGGCGGGCAGGGCCGCGATGCGCCGCTGGAAGCCCTCCTCGACCCGCCCGGCCAGCGGGGCACTGCCCCGCCCGCCGAAGCCGAACGCCAGCTCGGCCGGGGTGAGCCCCCGAGGCAGTTCGAGCAGGGCGAGGGGATTGCCGCGGGTCTCGGCGACGATCCGGTCGCGCACTCGGTCGTCGACGGGCCCGGGAAGCACCGAGTCGAGCAGCGCCCGGGCGTCGGCGTCGGCCAGCCCGTCGACCCTCAGCTCGGGCAGCCCGCGCAGCGTCTGGTCATCGGCCGGGGTCCGAACGGCGAAGACCAGCGCCACCGACTCGGCCTCAAGCCGCCGAGCGGCGAAGGCGAGAATGGTCGCCGACATCCGGTCGACCCACTGCGCGTCGTCGACCACGCATACCAGCGCCCGCTCGGCCGCCGCCTCAGCGAGCAGATGCAGAACGGCCAGCCCGAGCACCAGCGCCTCAGGCGGGTTGCCGCCGCGGAGCCCGAACGCGACAGACAAAGCATCCCGCTGCGGCTCCGGCACGGCGTCGAGGTACCCGAGCAGCGGCGCGCAGAGCTGCTGAAGCGAGGCGTAGGCGATCTCACTTTCCAGCTCGACCCCCGCCGCCCGCACCACCCGGCAGCCATCAGCGTGCTCAGCCAGGTGATCCAGCAGCGCGGTCTTGCCGGCCCCGGCCTCACCCCGAAGAACCAGCACCCGGCTCTGCCCCGCACGGACGTCACGCACCAGCCGGTCGAGCGTCTCCTGCTCGCGCCGGCGCCCACGCAACATCACTTCACCCGGCACGTCTTCCCCCTAGTCCGTGCCGGAGCGTACACCGGAAACGTGGGAGCGCGCCCAACCGAACTACCTGCTGAGCTGGGCCTGGGCCCCTCACCCGGTCGGCCTCTACGCCCTCGCTTCCCAACCGGAGCCACCTTGCAGCACGCGCGCCGCCCGGCCATCCCGACGGTGAGTCCCTCTACGCGCGCCTGGCTTCGAGACAGTGGCCAATCCATGCCTCCGCGCGACTTCCTATCGCCCTACCCGATGCCACCAAGCGCCGCCATTGCCCAGCGCCAACCGGATTAGCTATTGTGTATTCGGGCGCGGCTCCCTTGGCTCGTTACTCGAGAATGTCTTCGTATGGCGCAACCTGCATAACGCGCGGCACGGATATCGCCATATTCGCGCCGCAGCCGACGATCGCTCCGTAATGCCATTGTTGCGCGACATTCCCAGTAGCCACCGCGACGGCGAGAACAAGTAAGCGGCGAACGGCACTGTCATAGCCAACGCTCGATCGCCATCACCGGCCGCTGAGAAACCTGGCAAGACAGTCTCGGCTTCGCCCCGAACCGCCGCCGCCTCAGCCCGCGTTACGACCTCGACCTCCGCCTGGGCGCTGGCCGTCGCCTCCGTCACGGCCTTCTCCTGGGTGCTGGCCGTCGCCTCCGTCACGGCCTTCTCTTGGACGCTGGCGGCCGTCTCGGCCTCGGCCTTCACTTCGGCGCTGGCGGCCGTCTCGGCCTCGACCTCCGCCTTGGCATCGGCTGTCGCCTCTGTCTTGACCCCCGCCTTGGCGCTGGCGGCCGTCTCGACCAACGCCTCGATCTCCGCCAGCGCCTCGGCTCCGACCACCGGCTCGGTCTGGGCCGTTGGTTGGGCGTCGATCGTCGAGTTTTCGCTGGCCACTGGCTCGGTCTGGGTCAATGCCTCGGCTACCGGCTCGGCCCCAATTGTCGGCTCGGCTGTCGGCTCGGCCTCGGCTGTCGGCTCGGCCTCGGCTGTCGGCTCGGCGTCGGCTGTCGGCTCGGCTGTCGGCTCGGGTCCAGGTTGGGGCTTGGGCTCGGCTGCCAGCTCGGGCTTGCGTCCAGGCTCGGTCACCGGATCGGACTTGGGCATCAGTTCGGCCTCGGCTACGGGTTCCGCCTCGGTTGCCGGATCAGGCTTGGGCTCGGCAATAGGCTCGGGCCTGGTCGCCGGTTCGGCCTGGGGCGTCGGGTCGGTGTGGGCCGGCTTCCTGGCGGAACGCGCGGGCGCGGCTTGCGCTGGGCCTTCGAGCTGGCGAGCAGGCGTCACTCGGTCAGCCGGGCCGCATGGACCTGGCCACTGGGCGTGGTCGTAGGGTGCCTCGCCGGTCGGCGCCGGCGGGCCAGGGGCCTCGTCGTCCCAGATCAGCGGAGGTATGCGCTCGACCGGATCATGCAGGCCCACCTCCCCGCACGCCCGCGAACAACCATGTAACTGACACAACTTCGACGCATGGCGCCGTTTGAGTCCCCACCGCCGACGGTCCGCTTGATCCCGCCGAAAACCAGCTTGGGACGGCGAGTAGTTCCGCGCCCTAGTCCAATCCCGCATACTAGAAACTACCGACCTCGAGAAAAACTCCAGCTGTGCCATAAAGCATTATCTCGCACCCCGAAGATCGAAATCAAAGGAAGGATCATGCCAATCATAGGCTATTCCTGACCGGCGAAATAGGCGGCTGTTGAAGCAGCATCAGCGTCGCGGAGGCAGAAGCATTCGCGTGAGTACACGGGGTGCCTCCTCGTCGTTGAGGTGATGCCCGCTCCTTCGCGGACACCTATAAGGTGATCCGCTACCGAGGCGGGCGAAGTCGCGTATCGAGGACCAGCGCGATTCTGAGCCACGCGTCGGGCCTTGCGCCGTACGTCGGTGATGCCGCGTGAAAGTGGTCCTGCCGGTCCCAGGATCGGTGGGGCCCTTACTGGGGTGGCCGTCCGGACGGAGATTGGCTCCATGGACATCATGAATCGGACCGCTCTCATCGTTGGTGGCAGTACGGGCATCGGGGCCGGGCTGGCGCGGCGCCTCGCCGCCGCCGGCAGCACCGTTGTCACCGCCGCCCGTAAGGACGCGGATGTGACGATCGACATCACCGACGCCGAGTCGGTTCTGCGGGCCCGCGATGCTGTGCTGGCCAGCCACCCCGGGCTTGACCTGGTCGTCGTCTCGGCCGGGCTCATGGCGACCGAGGATCTGCGGGATCCCGCGCACTTTGATACCGCCCGTGCGATCGTCGAGACGAACCTGCTCGGCACGATCCGGGTCGTCGACGCCTTCACCCCGCATCTGATCGGGCGCGGAGCAGGGGCCTTCGTCACCGTGACGTCGGGGATCGGCTTTCTGCCGTTTCCGCTCATGCCCACCTATGCCGCGTCCAAGGCCGGGGTGCACGCCTACTCCGAAGCGCTTCGGGCGCAGCTCGACGGCACCGGCGTCGAGGTGGCCGAGCTCGTTCCGCCGGCGGTCGCCACTGTGCCCGAGGCGAAGCGGCTGAACCCGCACGCGCTCGATCTGGAGCCGTTCCTCGACGAGGTCCTGGAGCAGCTCGGCCAGAGCCCGACCCCGCACGAGGTCCTGGTGAAGGGCGTGCTCACGCACCGGTGGGCCGAGCGCGACGGCACGTACGACGATCTGGTGCGGCAGCGGTCGGCGGCGCTGGCCACGCTGCCGGGACGGATGTAGCCGTCACTTGAAGGCGCTCGGCCCGTACTCCCACTCCATGATGGAGCGGAACGCCGCCCGTACCGACCGGTCGTCGTCGAGGTCGACCTCGAAGCGGCGGTTGCGTTCCCTCTCGTACTCGGCGGTGACCCGGTCCATCGGGTAGTCGGCCTCGCCCAGCGCGGCCAGCGCCTGCCACAGGTAGAGCGTCCAGCGGCTCATGTCGGTCTCCTTACGAACGTGGCTCCTCACCGCTTGAACGCGTCCCCTCCGTGCGTGTTCAGATGTGTGACCCGGGACCCTGGGGAAACCGCGTGAGGAAGCCGAGTTCGATGGCGCGCCGGGTGAGCTCCGCCTTGTTCCCGGCCTGGAGTTTGGTCCGGATCCGCTTCACGTAGGTGCTGACCGTCGACTCGGTCAGGCCCATGCGGCGGGCGATCTGGCTGTGGGTCAGGCCTTGCGCCACCCAGCGCAGGGTTTCCACCTCACGGTCGGTCAGCCGCGGTTCGTGGCTGGGCGTGGGCAGTGCCGTGAGCAGTTCGGCCGCCACGTAGGCGCCGCCGCGGCGCACCGCCTCCACGGCCAGGCCCAGGTCGGTGGCCGCGCTGCGCCGGGTGATCAGGCCGATGGCGCCGCCGCGCAGCGCGGCCAGCAGGTCCGGTGGGCTCGGCGGGCGCACCAGCGCGACGACGCGCGGCCGCTGCCAGGATGCGGGCGGAACCCGCTCGTCCAGGTCGACGACGACCAGCGTCGGCGACGGCACGGCGCGCAGGGCGGTGAGGTCGGCCAGTTCGTGGCGCACGGTGAGGCCGGGCGACGACGTCAGGATGCGGGTCAGGCCGGCCCGGACGATCGGGTCGGCCGCGACCACGGCGACGGTTTCTATGTCTTTCCCCTTCCAGTGTGCAATCGGCGCTGCACGTCCCGGATCGCCGGGAGCCGCAGTTCGGCCGGGATGTCGAGGGCCGCGCGCCACGCCGGGTGGGCGTCGCCGCCGGTGAGCGCGTCGCCGAGCGCGATCAGGGCTTCGGCCTCCCCGGCCCGGTGGCCGGCTTCGCGGTGCAGCTCGACCGAGCGGCGCAGCGGGCCGGCCGCGATCTCGGGCTGACCGGCCGCTGCCGCAGCTGGCCCAGGCCGAGCAGGCAGCCGGCCACTCCGCGCCGGTCGCCGAGGCGCAGACAGCCGGCCAGGCAGCGCTGCATGTGGGCCTCGCCGAGCCGGTCGCCGGTCCGCTCGGCCGAGACCAGCGCCGCCCGTGCCGGCGCGAGCCATTCGTGCCGCAGCCCGCTGCCCTGATAGAACGGCACCATCGTGGTGGCGAACTGCCACACGCCCGGCCCGTCCCGGCGTTCGATCAGCGCCCGCAGCACGCGATGCCCGGTGCGGAACCACCGGAACGCCCCGCGGTGGTCGCCGAACTCCTCGACGGTCACGCCCTCCGGCCGTACACCCGGATCCGGGGGTTCGAGCAAAGGGCAGAGGAGCCGGTTCGCCTCGTACGCCGTGTGGCGGTAATGGGCGAACAGGCGCGTTTCCGCCGCGTCGAGCTCGGCCGGCTGGTCCCGCTTGGGCGAGAGTTCTTTCGCGTACGCCGTCAGCAGCGCATGCGAGGCGAGTCGTTGCGACGGTGTGGTCAGGAGCAGGTTCTCGCCGGTGAGACGGGCCAGCACGGGTACGGTTTCCCGTTCCGGCCGCCCGGCGAGACTCGCCACGGCGGCCGGGGTCAGGTCGCGCCCCGGGTGCAGCGACAGGAGGCGGAACAGCCGGGCCGCGGGTTCGGGCAACGCCTCGTACGACCCGGCGAAGGCCGTCCGCAGCCCACCGAGGGCGTCCAGGCTGTCCCGGCGCAGGCGCGCGGCCAGTCCGTCCAGGCGCCTACAGGTCTCGGTGGCGACCGCCGTCAGGGCGGCCGGCAACCGCCCGCACGCCTCGACGATCGCGTCCAGCGCCGCCCGCTCGGCCGCCCGCGGCCGGGGTTGCAGCACCTCGTCGTACGCGGCCCGCAGTTCCGCTCCCGGGTCCACGCCCAGCTCCCGGGCGAGCGTGTCGCGGACCCACTGGAACAGCGCGAACGCGTCGGCCTGCCGGCCGTCGGCGGCCAGCATGAGCATCAGCCGGGCCTGAAGCGACTCGTCCAGCGGGTTCCTCTCGGCCGCCCGGCGCACGGCGGGCAGGATCTGGCCGACGCGGTCGAAGGCGACGGCGGCGCGGGCCGCGTCCCGGGCCACCGTCGCGTACTCGGCGTCGATGGAGAGGAAGACGGAGTAGCGGCGGTCACCGCTGAACGCCCGTACCGGCCCGAGCACGGTGAATCGGATCGGGTTCTGGCTCACAACGGCGCCAAAGATAGCGGCCCGTACGGGCGTACCGAACTCTTCTGAGAGATAGTCGCCCCCGGTGAACCCGGGCGTTCCCGAGCCGTTGTGGAGGAGTTACGGCACCTATCGAAGGAGTTCCACCATGCGTCTCGCCCGGATAGCACCCCTAGCGATCGTCGCGAGCTTCGGCCTCGCCTTCGCGTCGGCCTGCGGCGAGGAGCGGACCGCGGCCGACGCGGCCGCCGTCACCGCGCCCGGCCCGGACAGCAAGCCCGCGCCGGAGCGGCCCACCGTCTACCTCTACCGTCGCGGCGACTGAACCTCCGCCGCCGCGGCCGGCCCATTCGAACCCCACTGTTTCTCCATCGCCACGACCTAGCTTTCGTCTCGTGGCCAACGAGAACAGTTCCCGGCTCACAGCGCTGCACGCGGAACACGGTGACGCCCTGCTGAGCTATCTGCGCGGATTCACCAGGGGCGACCGGTCGTTCGCCGAGGATCTGCTCCAGGAGACGATGCTGCGCACCTGGCGCCGGATGGACGCCATGCCGGCGGACGGCGAGTCGGCGCGGCGGTGGCTCTACACGGTCGCGCGCAATACCGCGATCGACGCCCTGCGGATGTGCAAAGCCCGCCCGGCCGAGGTGGAGAACCTCGACCTGGCCGCCATGCCGGACGCCGAGGACACCGCGGAGACGGCGGTGGCGATTCAGCAGTTGCGGTACGGGCTGCGCGCGCTCAGCGAGGCCCATCGCACCATCCTCGACGAGTTGTACGTCAAGGGCCGCTCGGTGGCCGACATCGCCCGCGGCCTGGGCGTGCCGGCCGGGACGGTGAAATCGCGCGCGCACTACGCCCTGCGGTCGCTGCGCGAGGCGCTGGCGTGATGCCGCCGGTCACACCGGTGAGCTGGTCCGGGGCCGCCGCGTTGTACCGGACATGGCCATTCACACCGTCGACGTCAACGGCGTCGAGCAGCGATATCACGTGTATGGGCGGGGGCCGGCGGTCGTCGTGGCGATGCCCGGCGGCCCCGGCGTCTTCTGGGACTACCTGCGGATCCCGGCCGTCGAGGAGCACGCCCGGGTCGCGTACGTCGAGGCGCTGGGCACCGGCGAGTCGGGCCGGCTGCCGACCCACCCGGACGGCTACACACGCGAGCTCTATTCGGCGGCGATCGACCGGATCGTCGACGACCTCGGCGCCGACAAGGTCTTCCTGCTGGGGCACTCGTACGGCGGTTTCGTCGCCCAGTACTACGCGTCCACCCGCCCGCGGCGCCTGGCCGGCGTGATCCTGTACGACAGCGCCCCGGTCACCGGGGCCGAACAGGGCGCCGAGGTGGGGCGCCAGGTCGAGCTGTTCGTCAAGCGCAACGAGGGCAACCCCGAGGTGCCGGCGGTGCTCCAGTCGCTGCAGGCGGTCGGCTCGATCACCGACGACGCGCAGCTGACCCTCGCGCTGCGCGGGCTGCTGCCCTCGTACCTGGCCGACTATTGGGGCCGGGAGGCCGAGTTCGAGCCGTTCCGCGAGCACATCCGGGTCAACTACATCTCGGGCCGTGACGCCGAGGGGCACGCCGAACCGATCGACGACCGGGAGTTGCTGGCCGGAATCGCGGTGCCCGCCCTGGTCATCGCCGGGCGCTACGACATCATCTGCGGCGAGCGCTGGGCCCGCGAGATGCACGACCTGATCCCGGGCTCGCGGCTGGTCATCCTCGAGCACAGCGGTCACCTCGGCAATGTCGAGGAGCCCGAGCGCTTCCAGGACAGCGTGCTGCAGTTCATCGCCGCCCACCGGGAGTAGTAGCCCGCTTCACGAGAAAGGGCCGGCGCTGCGCCGGCCCTTTCTCGCGGGGGGAACGCTCAGGCGGCGCGCATGAAGGCCGGCTTGCGGTCGGGGAGGTTGGCCAGCACGCGGGCGACGCTGGTCAGCGCCGGCAGGTCCCGCTGGTCGAGCTGGTCCAGGACGTGGCGGTGCACGCTGGCCGCGTACGCCCGGTCGCCGCGCCGCAGCCACTCGAGGCCGGCCTCGGTGAGCACCGCGTTCCAGCCGCGCCGGTCGTCCGGCACCTGCTCCCGGGTGACCAGGCCCTGCTGCTCGAGCTTCTCCACGATGCGGCTCATCCGGCTCAGCGACAGGAAGGCGGTGGCGGCGAGCTCGTTGATCCGCATCCGGCGATCCGGCGCGTCACCGAGGCGGCGCAGCGTGATGTATTCGCTGAGGGTGCGGTTCTGCTCACATTTCAGGTCGGAGTCGAGGTTGCGCTGCACGGTGACCGCGGCGCTGAGGAACGCGTCGAGGAACGCGATCTCCTCGGCCGACAGAGCCTGCTCGGCGACCCGCGGTCCCTGGCGTTGCGGAAGCCAATTATCGGCCATTGTCCCGGTCCTTTCTTTTTGCACAGTCACCCATACGACGGTGGTTGTCCCGCCCGGGTTCAGGAAAGGGGTCGTTTAGGTGCGGACCGTGGCAGGGAACACGCGGGGGCGCATCATCCGGGCGGCCGGGCGGCTTCTCGCCGAGCGGGCACGCGACGCGGCTGATCGATCCAGCCCAGGTGTTCGTAGAGCCGGGACGCGGCCGCGTCCCGGCTCCGCGGCGTGTCCTCGGCCGCGCTCAGATCGGCCGCGTACGCGCGCAGCAGGTCGTGCACCTGGTGGCGGCCACCGCGGACCTGGGTCAGCATCTGCTGCGCCAGCTCGCCCAGCAGCGACCGGGCGGTCCGCTCGCCGGTGCCGGCCAGGGCGGCCGCCACGTCCACGGTGATCTCCGGGCCCGGATAGAGCGGCAGCAGGCGGAACAGGGCCGCCGCGGCGGGGGAGAGGGCCCGGTACGACCACGAGAAGACGGCGGTCAGGGTGTCGTCGAAGCCGTCCAGGTGGTCCGGGCTCACGCCCAGGTCGGCCGCGATCTCGGTGAGCGGGGTGTCCGGCCGGGCCATCGCCCGCGCCGCCACCATGGCCAGGGCCAGCGGGTGCCGGCCACAGCGCTCGATCAGGGCCTGCACGGCGGTCGGCTCGGCGCCGACCCGGGCCCGGCCGAGGCGGCTGACCAGGTTCTCCCGGGCCTCGGCGGTGGAGGGCAGTTCGATCGGCAGCGGGTGGGCCCCGGCCGTGATCAGGTCGGTGATCCGGGCCCGGCTGGTCACCAGCACGAGGCTGCCCGGCGTGCCCGGCAGCAGGTGGCGGATCTGCTCGAAGTCGCGGACGTTGTCGAGCACGAGCAGCATCCGCCGGCCGGCCAGCAGGCTCCGGAAGAGCCCGGCCGCGGCCTGGAGTTCGGCGGGCTGG
Organism: Actinoplanes sp. NPDC048988; assembly: GCF_043197815.1. NCBI lineage: Bacteria > Bacillati > Actinomycetota > Actinomycetes > Micromonosporales > Micromonosporaceae > Actinoplanes > Actinoplanes sp. NPDC048988. The sequence goes on from NZ_JBICTW010000014.1 coordinate 75,581, forward strand.
TCGTCACCGCGTACCCCCAGGGAACTCAGCAGCCCCCGCACGGCCTCGATCGGAGTCATCGGTCCCTCCGGGGCGAAGCCGCGGAGATCGGCGTAGAGCTGCCCGTCCGGATAGGACGGTGCGAGCCGATGGGCCAGGTGGATGGCGAAGGTGGTCTTCCCGACGCCGGGCATGCCGTCGAACGCGAGCGCCACGGTCGGGCGGCCCTGCCGGCGGTCGTCGGCCAGAATCGCCTCGGCCCGGGCGAGCACGTCGGCCCGGCCGGTGTAGTAGGGATGGTCGCCCGGCAGCTGAGCCGGAACGAACGCCCGCGGCGGCGCGGCCCGATCGTCGGGCGCGGGCGCCGCGGCCGGCTGCTGGCGCAGCACGCGGTCGCGGGCGGCGCGGAGCTCGGGGCCGGGATCGAGACCCAGCTCCTCGGAGAGGCGGCGCTGAATCTCCTGGAAGGCCTCCAGGGCTTCGGCCTGGCGGCCCTCGGCGGCCAGGGCCAGCATGACGCGGGTCTGCAGTGCCTCGTCGAACGGCCGCCATCCGCCGATCCGCCGCAGCGTGGGCAGGATCAGCCGGGCGTGACCGGCCCGCAGGGCCACGTCGCCCGCCTCACGGACGGTCTGCGCCAGCTCGGCCTCGAGGGCGATGAAGGCCGGGTGAGTACGGGACACCGGCTCGAGCCCGGCCGCCGGCGGACCCTGCCACAGCGCCAGCGCCTCGGCGTAGTGGTGCACCGCCTCGGCCTCGCCCGCCGCCTGCCGCGCCCGCCGCACGAGGGCCCGGAAGCGCAGCAGATCGAGCGCGTCCTCGTCGACCTCGAGCCGGTAACCGGCCGAGTGCCGCACCAGGTGCTCACCGACCGCCCGTACCGGCAGGGTGGGCTCGATCAGCCGGCGCAGCGTGCCGACCGCGCGGTGGATGCTGTTCACCGCGCTCGCCGGCGGGTCGTCGCCCCAGATGGCGTCGACCAGCTCAGCCAGGCCGACCACCGTGCCCGCCCGGGCCAGCAGGAGAGCCAGCAGCAACCGCTGCTGGCGCCCGCCGAGCTCGAGGTCCACCGTGCCGTTGCGGACCCGCACCGGGCCCAGAACGCTGAACCGTAACGTCGTCGCAGCCACGTTCGCCATTGAACCCCGGCGCCGCGCCGTCGACCCGGTTCAGGTGGTCTTTCTCCTTGTTTACCGTACGGTCTCGCGCGCGGCCTTCTCGATGAACGAGGCCGTGGTGCCGGGGTGCGAGACGAAGACCGAGTGCGAGGCGCCCTTGACCGTCCGCACCTTGGCGTGCGCCCGCTCGGCCATCCACTGCTGGGCGGCCGGCGGGATGTTCTTGTCGGCCCCGCTGATCAGGTCGTAGCTCGCAATGGTCTGCCAGGCCTGGGCGCCGGCCGCGTCCTCGGCCAGCGCCGCCTGGTCGATCGGGCGCTGCGAGACGGCGGACAGCTTGGCGTCCTTGAGCGGGACGTCGGCCGCGAACTGCCGCGGGTACTTGGCCTGGTCGATGTACAGGTCGACGTGGCCGCCGGGCAGCGGCACCTGCTTGAGCGTGTCACCGAGCGTGCTGCCCGGGAACTTGCCGGACAGGTCGGCCGCGCTCTCGCCGGCCTGGGGCAGGAAGGCCGCGACGTAGACCAGTGCCTTGACGTTCTTGTCGCCGGCCGCCGCCTTGGAGATGACGCTGCCGCCGTACGAGTGACCGACCAGCACGATCGGCCCGTCGATGCTGTCGAGCAGGGCGCGCACGGCGGTGGCGTCGGAGGCGACGCCGCGCAGCGGGTTGGCCGCCGCGACGACCGGGTAGCCGTCCTTCTGGAGCCGTTGCACGACCCCGTTCCAGCCGCTCGAGTCGGCGAACGCGCCGTGCACGAGCACGACGGTCGGCTTCTTGGCGGCGTGGTGGTTGCCGCCCGCGTAGGCGGCGGTGCCGGTGAGACCGGCGGCGAAGACCGCACCGGCACCGACGAGACTGAGGACCTTTTTGTTCATTGCCTTCTCCTTCGTTCGAGCCGAAGTTAGAAATCGCCAGTGGACATCTAGTGGCGAATCTGTGCGTGGTCTCGGCCACGTGTGCGCGCCGCCACAACCGACCGGCCGACCGTCACCTGGACGCTGACCGCCTATCTGATCGACTCGGCCGTCCTCACCCCGGTGCTGAGCCGGCTCGGCGACCTCTACGGGCGGCGCCGGCTGCTCGTCGTGGTCCTCGCCCTGTTCGCGGCGGGATCCGTGCTCAGCGCGATCGGTGCCGGCCTGATCTCGACCGTGTTCGGCGTCGGCAGCGGCCTCGGGCTGCTGCTCGGCGCCGGGGTGACGCTGCCGCTGCCGGCGGTGGGACGCGGGTCGGTCTGGGGCTGGACCTCCCCGCTGACCCTGGGGCTGATCGCGGCCGGCCTGGTCGTGCTCGCCGTGTTCGGCCTCGCCCAGCGGCGCACCGCGCGTCCGCTGGTCGATCTGGGTCTGCTGGTGCGGCCGGCGGTCCTGGTCGTTGCTGGCCCTGTTCGGGGTCGGCCTGGCGCTCGCGGTCATCCCGGTCATCGTGGTCGAGGCCGTCCCGGCCGCGCGCGCGGCGGAGATGGCCGGGGTGAGCTCGCTGATCCGCTCGGTCGGCTCCTCGGTCGGCACGCAGGTGATGGCCGGGATCGGAGCCGTCTCACCGGCCTTCGTCTTCGGTGCCGTGGCGACGCTGCTGGCGGCGATCGTTGCGACCCGCATCCCACGGGTGAACTCCGCCCTCGCCGCCGGCGTCGCAGCGGGTGACACCGTCGACTCGGAAAGGACCACGGCATGAACTCCGTACCGGACAACCTGGTCTGGGCCGCCCTCACCGGCCCGCAGCACGACTTCGCCGAGATCCGCGGCGGGGCCGGGCGCTACCGGCCCGGATACTCGCCGCTGGTGGCGGTGCGGGACTTCGGCGACGAGCAGGCCTGGGACGACCTGGCCTCGCTGGCCGGGCCGGGCGCGGTGGTGACCCTGGCCGGGGTCGGCGCCCGGGTGCCCTCGACCTGGACGTCGCTCGGTGGCGGCGACGGCTATCAGATGACCGCCTCGGGCGTCGCGGCCGCCGGCCTCGACGGGATGGAGCGCCTCGCGCCCGCGGACGTGCCGGACATGCTGGACCTGGTCGAGCGCACCAAGCCGGGGCCGCTCGCGCCGCGCGCGGTCGAGCTCGGCACGTTCCTCGGCGTCCGGCGCGAGGGCAAGCTCGTGGCGATGGCCGGGGAGCGGATCCGGGTGCCGGGCTGGACCGAGATCGGCACGGTGTGCACCGACGACTCGTACCGCCGTCAAGGGCTGGCCTCGGGGTTGGTCAGGGCGCTGATCGGGCTGATCCGCGCCCGCGGCGAGGAGGCGTTCCTGCACGTCAACCAGGGCAACGCCGGGGCGCTTCGGCTGTACGAGCAGATGGGGTTCAGCAAGCGCGCCACCACCGGGTTCCTGGCCGCCCGCGTACCCGGAAATCGGCGTGAGTCAGACCGAGAGCGTGCATGAGGGCCGCCGGCGGGACGCCGTTCGCAACCACGAGCGGGTCATCGCCGCGGCCCGGGAGCTCTTCAGTGAGCAGGGCCTCGGGGTGACAGTTCCGCAGGTGGCCGAGCGGGCCGGAGTCGGCAAGGCGACCGTGTACCGCAGCTACCCGGCCAAGCAGGACGTGGTCGTGGCGGTCGCGCGGGAACAGTTCCGGCAGCTGGCGGAGCGGACCCGGGCCGCGCTGGAGGGCGAGGGGCAGCGGTACGCGGAAATGGTCCTCAACGCCTTCCGTCGGTTTTCGGACTCGCCCTAGGTAGATCTCCTGAGGCGGGAAGTGGCATCGAGGGTTCACTCTGAGTACCTGAGTCGATACCACACCGTGAGGGATGATCGATATGCGAAGTCAGCTGCTCGCCGCCCGGGCCGCCGCGCTGTTCAGCAGCGACCTGCCGTCCGGCACCCGCCCCACGCCGGGCGCGGTCGACGCCGCCATCGCCCGGGCCGTCCGCACGCGGGGCACCCGGGGTTGCGTGGCCGACCTCGCCGCCGCGTACGGCGACTACCCGGAGAACGCGGCCACGCGCATGCGCTGGGCCCGCGGGGTCGTCGTCACCGTCTACGAACCCTCACCGGCGGCGACCTCACCGGCGGCGACCTCACCGGCGGCGAGGGAGGCGGTCGCCGCCTGATCGGCTAGGTTGGCGTCCGTGACGAACGACCTGGCCAAGCTCATCGCCGACCGCCTGCACGAGACCCTCGACCAGCGGGTCGCCGCCGAGATCCACGCTCCGCACGTCGAGCGCGGCCTCGCCGCCGGCGGCCCCGACGAGCCGATCATCGCGATCACGGTCGAGGAGGTCGCCCGCATCGCGGCCCGGGTCGCCCGCGAGGCTCAGACCTCGTAGACCTCCAGCACCCGGGTCGCCGGAGCGGCCGCACCCAGCCGCTCCCGCAGGGCCAGCCGCTCGGGGTCGACCATGAAACCGTCGTACCCGGCCCGCTCCGCGAACCGGATCACATGAACCTCGGCCGCGCCGTCCTCCTGCCGGAAGCGCCGCTCGACCCGGCCGTCGTGCCGCCCGAGCAGTGCCAGAACCGCGTCCTCGTACGCCCGCCCGGCCGCGGCGTGCCCGTCGGCCATGTCCACGACGGCGATCAGCAGAAGCCCCATGCCTACACCTCACCATCCGTGGCCAGGTCGTCCCAGCGCAGCTGCCGCAGGCCGGCCGGCGCCAGATCACCGGCCGGAAGCGACACGTCGTCCTGGAACCAGGCCACGACGAGCCGCGAGAAGTGCAGCACCGGGTCGAGTTCCGGATCGACCGGATGCGACGAGAAAAGCCCGACGCAGGTGACCGGCTGCAGCCGCTGCGGCGGCCCGAAAGGCCACCGCTCGCCCGGATCGACCTCGGACTCCGTGCGAGCCGGCGTGACGACGTGCACGGGCCCGAGCGGGAACAGTTGCCCGGCCCGGCGGGCAAGCCCTTCGACGATGTAGTCGTTGATCCGCGCGTTGGGGTAGCCCTCGATGAGGCCGCCGTAGGTCGAACTCAGATGGATGTCGGACAGGTCGATGTCGCGGCCGGAGGCGAGCACCACGTTGGTCAGAGCCACGGCGTCAATCTACGGCGCTGGATTCCCGGCCGATCACGCAGGCGAGCGGTCGAGGGTCGCCGTCCGCGACCAGCGCTGACCCACCGCTCCGGCGCGGCTACCGGCCGGGAGTCCCCGTACGCGGCTTGTAAAGGTCCCGAAACGTGGTCTTGACGGGAGGGGAGGCGAACCGTTGGATGACAACGTTGTCATCGTCTCTGGAGTCATCATGGCCGATTCAAGGAACGTTTCCAGCGAGAAGGTTCCGGGGAATCAGGGCGAGCTCGCCCTGCACCGGCCGGTCACCGCGTCGTCCACCGCGTACGGGCCGGCCCAGCCCTCGTTCGCCGTCGACCGGCTGGCGCAGACCGGTGTTCAAGGGTCGGGCTGGCGAGCCGGTGACGACGGTGCGCAGTGGATCGCCGTGGATCTGCAGGGGCCCTGCGAGATCGAGCGGATCACCCTGACCTTCGAGGCGACGCCGGCCGACGAGCCGTTCGACGGCAAGTACAACGCGACCGACGGGGACGAGATCCAGTCGAGTGCCGCCACGGCGTACACCATCGAAGTCAGCTCTGACGGCGAAAGCTGGGCAGGGGCCTACGAGACGGTCGAGGGCGCCGGCGGCGTCCAGCAGATCACTCTCGCGCAGCCGGTGCGGGCGCGGCATGTGCGGCTGAGCGTGCTGAAGCAGCACAACACCAATCCGGCCGGTCTCAACGGCTTTCAGGTGTACGGGCGGGAGCTCGGCCCCCGGCCCGCGACAACCGGCTGGACCGACTGGGCCGGCGGCAACACCGAGCCCGCGCCCGCGCTCAGCGTCGCCGCGGACGGCACCGTCCCGCTGGAATCCGGCTGGGCGCTGACGATGGACGACTTCGCCGACTCGGACCCGCGCGACTGGGTGCCCGCCACCGTTCCCGGTACGGTTCTGGCCAGTCTCGTCGAGCAGGGCCACCTGCCCGACCCGGTCGCCGGCTTCGAGAACCTGCGCATTCCCGAGGCGCTGTCCCGGCACGCGTGGTGGTACCGCCGCGCGTTCGAGCTGCCGCCCGGCTTCGACGGCTCGCGCCGGGTGTGGCTCGAGTTCGACGGCGTCAACCACGCCGCCACGACCTGGGTCAACGGGGTCGAGGTGGGCACCGTGACGCACCCGTTCGCGCGGGCCGCCTTCGACATCACCGAGGCGCTGAACGGCCGTACCGAGCACACCGTCCGGGTGAAGATCTCGCCGATGCCGCACCCGGGCACGCCCGGCGACAAGTCGCTGGCGAGCTGGACGTTCCTGCACGGCGGCTCGATGTACAAGGATTCGCCGACCTACCTCGCGGTGTCCGGCTGGGACTGGATGCCGGCCGTCCGCGACCGCGCCTCGGGCATCTGGAACCACGTCCGCCTGCGCAGCACGGGCGACATCGTCATCGGCGACCCGCACATCGCGACCAAGGTGCCCGACTTGCGTACGGCCGAGGTGACCGTGACCGTCCCGGTCCGCAACGCCGCCGCCACCGCGACCACCGTGACCCTCACGACCTCGCTCGGCGGATCCGAAACGGTCACCGTGGCCGCGGGCGCGACCACCGACGTCGTCTTCGCCACCGTCCACCTGCGTGACCCTCAGTTGTGGTGGCCCAACGGGTACGGCGAACCGCATCTGCACGACCTCACCGTCACGGCGACCATCGACCGTACGGTCAGTGACTCCCGCCAGGTCCGCTACGGCCTGCGCGAGTTCTCGTACGACACGTTCCAGCCGGTGGTGATCAGCCCGCCGGCCGAGCCGCCGCTGGGCGGGTACGGCCCGCAGACCGTCGACGTCCCGCGGGCCACCGCGCGCTACGTCCGCCTCCAGGCCGGCCGCGGGGCCACCGGCGGGGGCGTGTCGCTGTGGACGCTTTCGGTCCTGAACGGCGACACCGACCTCGCCCTCGGCAAACCGGCGACGGCCTCCTCGAGCGAGTCGTCGAACCCGCCCGGCAACGTCACCGACGGCAACCCGCGTACCCGGTGGGCCTCCGCGGAGCACGCTGACGGCCAGTGGATCCAGGTCGACCTCGGCGCGGCCGCGACGTTCGACCGGGTGAAGGTGGTGTGGGAGACCGCGTACGCCAAAGACTTTGTGATCCAAGCGTCGCCGGACGGCTCGGCGTGGAAGGACGTCAAGGCGGTCGACAACCGTGCCACGGAGCTGAAGATCAGCGTGAACGGTGTGCCGGTGTTCTGCCGTGGCGGTAACTGGGGCTGGGACGAGTTGTTGCGCCGCACTCAGCCGCATTTGCTGCGCGAGGCGGTGGCGATGCATCGGGACATGAACTTCACGATGATTCGTAACTGGATCGGCAGCAGTACCCGTGAGGAGTTCTTCGCGGCTTGCGACGAGTACGGGATTCTGGTCTGGAACGATTTCTGGGAGGCCGGGCCGTTCATCGAGGAGTCGGCCACGTACGACGCGATCGTCGCCGACACGATTCGCCGGTATCGGCATCATCCGAGCATCGCGGTGTGGTGTGGGGCGAACGAGCAGTTCCCGCCGCCGGCGATCGACGCCGGCCTGCGTAGGGCGGTGGCCGAGCTCGACCCGGAGATCGCGTACGTGCCGTCGTCGAACGCCGGCATCGTCAGCGGGAACGGCCCATGGCACTGGATCGATCCCGCCACGTACGCCGACCCGGACATCTACGAGGCCGGCACCCTCGGCTTCCACACCGAGATCGGCATGCCGGTCGTCCCGCACGCCGAGACGATGCGCAACCTGGCCGGCGCCGAACCGGCCTGGCCGATCGGCGAGGTGTGGGGCTACCACGACTGGGCGACCAGCGGAAACCAGCACGTCGGCGGTTACCAGCAGGCGATCGAGGAGCGGCTGGGGGTGGCGTCGTCGCTGGAGGAGTTCAGCGCTCGCGCTCAGTTCGTGAACTACGAGAGCCATCGGGCGATGTTCGAGGCGTGGAACTCGTCGTTGTTCGACAACGCGTCCGGGTTGTTGCTGTGGATGTCGCATCCGGCTTGGTACAGCACGGTGTGGCAGACGTATGACTATGACTTGGATGTCAATGGCGCGTACTACGGCGCTCGGAAGAGTTGCGCGCCGCGTCACGTGCAGGCGGATCCGGGTACGTGGCGGGTGCGGGCGGTGAACCACACTCCGTCGGCGTTGACGAACGTGACGGTGACGGCGCGTGCGTACGACCTGGCGGGAAAGACGCTCGGCCGGGAGCAAAAGCAGACACTGTCCGTGGCGGCTTCCGCGACAACTCCGGCGTTCACGGTTGCCGCGCCGCAGGGTCAACCGCTTCATGTGGTACGGCTGGAAATGCGCACCGCCAAGGGCGAACTCCTGTCGGAGAACACCTATTGGCGGTACACGAAACCCTCCGACATGCGGGCCCTGTCGACAATGGCGAGTACGACACTCGACGTACGCACGAGCCCATCCGGCTGCGGCCTCACGGCGACGATCGCCAATCGCGGTGGGGTGGTGGCGGCGCTGGTCCGGGTCGCCCTGCGCGACGGCGCGGGGGAGCGGGTCCTGCCGGCCGAGTACAGCGACAACTACTTCTGGCTGCTCCCCGGCGAATCCCGCAAGGTGGCCGTCACCTGGCCGTCCCGGCTCGGCCGCCCGCACGGCCTGAAGGTCACGGCCACGGCGTACAACTCCTGAAAGCCCCGCGGCCGGCGCCTTGCCCCCCGAGCGCCGGCCGCGGCCCCTAATGTCACAAGGTGACGATCGAGCTGATACCCCGATTCCCGGTTGAGGACGGCGCCCTCAACGCCTTGCACGCCCGCGCGTTCGGCACTGGTTCCGAGGCACCATGGGCGCGGCGGCTCGAACGTCACGCCCTGACCTGGATCGGCGCCTTCGACAGCGGCGCGCTCATCGGCTTCGTCCAGGTCTGCTGGGACGGCGGCAGCCACGCTTTCCTCCTCGACACTGCCGTCGACCCGGCCCACCAGCATCGGGGGATCGGGGTCGCGCTGGTCGAGGCGGCCACCGCGGAAGCACGGGCAGCCGGCTGCGAATGGCTCCACGTCGACTTCGAGCCCCACCTGGCGCACTTCTACCTCGACCGCTGCGGGTTCCGCCCGACCCGGGCCGGGCTCATCGCCCTGAGATGACCGGGATCCCGTTACCGTCGTCCGGTGACTTTCCCCGAGCATCCGCCGTTGCCGCCCGACGTCGACCCCGACCTGTGGTTCGACACCGAGCGATGCGGACGGCACTACCTGCTCGACGGTAACCCGCACACTTTCCCCGGGCGCATGGACGCCTACTGCCCCGAACAGGGCATCCGAACCCGAGTATCCAAAGCGGAGATCCGGGACTGCTCCGAGCAGACCCGCTATTTCGTCCGCGGTTTCCTGTCCGGCAGCGAGCCGCCCCCGCCGGAGTCCGCCGCCTCCACCGATCCGGCCTACCTATCCTGGAGCAACGCCGCCAGCCGTTTCCGCGAAACCGGACTGTGGCGCGACTCCGACGCGGCGACCAACGCCGAGCCGGCGACCGAACCCGACGCGGAGACCAGCCCCAGTTCCGGCGCGGCGACCGGCCCTCAACTCAGCGCGGGGAGCGGTCCCGGCGCCGACGCTGACGACGAGCTGGAGGAGCTTCCCGAAGGGCTGCTGGTTGCCATCCGGGAACAGGAGACCGTACGCGTCGCTCTCGTCGTCGACATGCCGGACAGCGACGCCAGGCGCGCCGTCGAGGTGGCCACCAAGCTGGCCGAACGGGTCGGCCGGCGAACCGGCGACACCCCCGGCCCGGTCGAGGTGAGCCGTCCGGTGTCCTTCACCCGGGTGTACGCGCTGGTCGGAGTCACCGAACAGCGGCCGTGGGTGGCGGTGCAGACGGCGATGACCGCGTTGGGCCGCAGTGGCTGGGCTCCGGTGACCGCGGTCGAAGGCGAGCAGTACGTGACGGCAGAGTTCAGCGCCGGCCGTGCCCTAAATAGGGGTCTCGACGCCCTCGGAGTGACCGCTCTGGAGATCCACGCAGCCTACGGCCTCGGACACAACCCGTCACGAACGCCGGGCGGCCGCGCGTAGCTCGTCGAACACCTCGGCAGCACGCCAACGGCCGGCCGGCGTGGCCCGTCACGTCGGCTGCCGTCTGGACCGCCCGTTCAAGTTCCACGTTCGCCGTAACGTAGGCGTTGCCCCACCACGCCGCCGTCCCAGGGTATCGCTGGCCACTTTCGGTCATGGGGGATGCATAACCCCAAGATCAAGCGCACTCTTCTGTCGATGTGAGTGCACGAACGTGCCTTCCTGCATGACTTTTGCAGTCCATTTCATACGGGCGTTGCGGGATCTCCGCCCAAAATATTCAGGGCGTCCGCCAAGGCCGCATCAACAATCGGCGGGAAAGTCAGGGACGCAGCAGGCTGACCTTCGTTTGCTCGGACCGTAATTCTCAGCTGCCTGACGCTGGCCCGTTGACGTGGAAGAAGCAAGTCGGCTGGAAACGGCATCGCAGGCGGACGCGGCAGCATGTCCCAGCAATTGCGCACGATCGCGTGGTTCACGAGCGTGGTCTGCTCGGTGGTTAGGACGGCCGGTGAGGCGCCCAAGGGCTGGATGGGTGTGATGGTGAGCAACCTTGAGGGGGTGACCGGCATGTGTACCTCGTGCAGCTCCGGGAGAAGTACCGGGCCAGAAAAGTCGAGTTCGCCGGTCGCGCTAACCGTGACCACGGGAGCGACACTCGTTATCAGAGCGGGATTCGATGAGGAAGTCAGCAACCAGTGCATGTCGAGTAGGAGAAGTTTGATTCTGTCCGCTTCCCGGACCCTGGTCCGCAGCATCGACGGTGTATCCGTCCTGCGCATCGCCTCCGGGGCGCGCGTTGGAGCACGGTGCTTGCGAAGACCATGGGGCCGAGGTGGGAGTTCACATCCTGCATCGTGCGGCGGACAGCCACCGTTCGGACCATTTGGGTTGCGACGAAGGTGGCGAGCGTGGCCCGAAGCGGGCACCGTTCGTCACAACCGCATCGGCAGCCGAACCGCACCGATGCGCTGAGGGTGCGCAAGATGGTGCACGTACGCCGCAAACACCGCTTCGGCCCGGTTCCGATCGTCGATCAATTCGACTTGGTCACCTCGACCATGCACGCCGTATTACCCGCCGCCGCATGGACCGGCTCCGCTGCACGTCGACGGGCGCGGTGTCACCGTCGATCGGGTGCTGTCGGACAACGGCTCGGCCTACCGGCCTGGCGCCGCCGGTGACGCCCCGGTCGTCATCGGCGCTTCCGCTGTCTCGCGGCCGGTCGGGTACGACCGTTACGCCACCGTCGGGCGGTCCGGACGTTGATCCCGACGATCCGGCACGCTTCTACTGTTCCAACGCCTTGACCCACGAGCGCAAGATATGCCTCGCGCTCGCGGGTCAGACGTCGACGGCCCGGGATAACCGACCGGTCCGGGATCTCGAAGTCCATCGCCTCCCCTCAACTGGGGTGTTGCGACGGCTCACGGCACCCAAGCGGTCCGGTGGGCCGTCAGGGCTCAGGCGTCAGGTCGGTCGAAGCTGATGTCGTCGATGACCGCCTCGTCGCCCGTACGCGGGCTGGATCCGCTGGTGAAGGCGTATCCGGTGATGGCGCTGAAGGACGTGGTGGCGTCTTCCTGCGGCAGTGTGCCGATCCGGGTCGACTGGCCGTCGGCGCCGACGGTGTAGAGCGTCGCCCCGGTGGTCGTGGCGACCACCTTCAAGGTCGTCCACGTCTTGAGCCCGACGACGGCGCCGCCAAGACCGGTCCAGACGCCCCCGGAGTGGACAATCCAGCGACCAGCGTTGTTGATGCCGAGGTGGTAGACGGTGCCGGTGCCACCGTCGGCACGCTTACCGAAGATGTCGACGAGCAGGCCGTTGACGTTGCTGACAGGGTAGATGCCAGCCTGCAGGGTGCGGGTGGTCTCTGCGGGCAGGTTCACGCCGGGACCCGGATAGGTGAAGCCGGCCTTCTTGTTCGCGCCGTCGCAGTTGCCGGGATCGATCTGGTCCTTGATCCGGATCGCGTACTGACTGTCGTGCGAGGGGTCGCCGGTGCCGGCCGGCTGGGTCAAGCGCGCACAGGTCACGTCGGACATGCCGTGCGGGGTAGCCGCGTCGTTCTCGAACGAGTTGACGGTCGAGTACAGCTCGAGCTCATTGATCATGCTGCACTTGTCTGGTCCGCCGGCCACGGCGCACGTCGTGGCGTCGGTCGTGATCCGCACGAAGCGGGCCGTGGCGTTCAGGCCGTAGTAGCGCAGGGCCCGGTCACCGGGGGTGTCGATCCGGCCCGGAGTGCTCGAGGCGGGGACCCCGGTGGGGTAGTCCAAGGTGGCCGGGGTCCAGGTGGCGCCGTCGGCCGACGTCTCCACCCGCGCTCCGGTACGGGCGCCGGGCAGCAGGGCCAGGCCCAATTTGGTCAAGGTGTACGTCCGGTCCAGTTCGAGCTGGTAGGTGCCGGTGCCGTCGCCGGCGCCGGAAAGCGCGCCCGACCAGAAGGCGCTGCTGCCGTCGGTGGCGCCTTCGGCTTTGGACCAGTAGTTGGTGCGGGTCGCGTCGTCCGCCGACGGCGCCTGGCCGTACGGGGTGGGCGGGGTGACCGCGGTCGCCGGCGGCGCACCGGTCATGTCGGTGGTCAGCTTCACGGTACCGCGGCGGAGCTTCGTCACCAGATCGATCTTGCCGAGATCGGGGGTGAGGGTGGAGATCTGCCGGTTGACGAGGCGGTACACGTTGGTGCGGTCGTAATCGGCGCTGGTGTTGGACTTGCAGCCGTTGCTGCCGCCGGTCTTGGCGTTGGGCGCGGCGCAGTTGTCGGTGAACTGCACCAGCTTGTTGGCTCCGGTCGTCACCAGCGAGGTGTAACCGGACGAGCCCCACCACCAGTTCGTTGAAGCTGTGGCGTTGTTGCGGTTGCGGTAGGTCGTCTGCTCCTGAGTCCACTTGGTACCGGACGGGTCGGTCGAGATGGCCATCCAGTTGTCCGGCCGGCCGCTGCTGAGCACCAGCAGGCCGTTGGGCATCAAGGCGAGACGCGGCGACACACCATAGACCGCGCAGCCGGGCTGGTCGTCGAAGGTGACGTCGGCGAACGGCGACCACGTCTGGCCGAGGTCGGTGGAGACCTTATAGGACAGCTTGCTGGTCATGCTGCCGTAGTCGCCGCGCGCGACCGCGAGCAGCGCGCCGTCCTGGCGCTCGACGACCGCGGACTCGCCGAACGAGTAGGTCCCGTGGGAAGTCACGGGCCGCATGGTGAAGACCCACGGCGCCGATGTGCCCGACGAACCGGATCCGGCGGGCGGTGTGGCCACCATGACCGACTGGAACGAGACGGCACCCATGTTGAAGGAGATCGGCAGCACCACGGCCCCGTTGGTCATCTGAATGGGCCGGCCGATCGCGTTCACACCAAAGATCGACTCGACCTTGCGCGTCGGAAGGTTCGCCGGCAGGTCGTTGTCGGTGATGGTCGTGACGGCGCTCTGCCTGACCCAGGTCTTGCCCTTGTCGGCCGAGGTCCTGAGGATGAGATCGAAGGTGATGGCGGTCTTGGCGCTGTTGAAAATAAAGTCCGTGTTCGCTTCGAACCGCACACCGAGGAGCCGACCGTCGAGAAGCTGTCCGACCTCGAGGAAGTCGTCTTGGCCGATGTTGTCGTCCGGAGCGAAGGTGGCACCTGAATCGCCCGAGACGAAGGCCTTGTAGGTCTGTTTCACGTTCGTCACATCGCGGTGCGTCGAATACGTGACGGTGATCTGCTTGTTCTGGACATCCGCACCGGTGCTGGGGTCACGCTTGACGACGTCGACCCCGAATCCGCGCGGCTGCGCCGCGATGACCTCGGAGGCGTCGGGGGCATTGCCGGCGCCCCCGGAGTGGAAGGTGTAGATCCCGTTGGCGGCCAGCACCGGCCCGGCGGGCCACGGCGCACCGGCCGCGGCCGGGATGGTCGTGGGCACGCCGCAGGCAGCCTGGGCCGGAGCCGAAGACAGAGGTATCACCACAAGGCTGGGCACGAGACAGGCGGCGGCCGTCAAAGCGCGCCGAAGAAAGATGGTCACACTGCTCCCCGTAAATCGATGATCTTTTGCAGCACGGGAACTTATCAACGACGCGTCCCGGCCGCTGCCCTGTTTCCGGCCATCCGGATTCCGGTCACGAGCGCGGCCGGGGCGATTCAAGGCGCGCCCTCGCAGTCGTGGCTGAGGGCCGATGCCGGGTGGAGGCCTTCGCTCGGCGGTCTGCCGTATCGTTCATGCTCGGGCTGGGTTGGGTTGTCACCGGGAAACTCGGCTGGCGAAGCGCCTGGTATCGCTTCACCGGCGATGCCTCAAAGATGACCTCGACGTCCACCTCGACGCCGAAGGCGTCCTCGGGGTCAGGCTGGCCGACACACAGGAGCTCCTTGCCCTTGACGCCGCGAGCGGCAAGGAAATCCACCGTCTATCGCTGACCGGACCTGACGCTGCGCAAGCTCGAACCATCGATGATCCACGGCGCCGTCATGCCTTGACCGAGTCGTCCCGGATGGGCAAGACCTATCCAGTGCGCCTGGAATGGCCCGGCGACGAAACGGCAGTGGTGGTTGTACTGCCGGCAGGAGCGTGACGTCCGCGGAGCCGCATGGTCGCGTGCTGCCAGGGGCGTGTGCGGGTCGCTGCGGCTCGGCTGGCCGAGCGGCCGGAGGTCGACATCACCGGCTTCGAGGACCGGTTGGCGGCGCTGCTGTGGGCGCTCGACACGCCGGCGCATTTCGCGGCCGCGCGGCCGATCGGTGGGGACGGGTTCCTCCACGTGCGCTGCGCCGTGGTGGCCGCCGGGCGAAAGGCGTACGAGCGGGTGGCCCGCACACCGTCGGCGTTGAGCGGGTTCGTGGACGGGGAGGCTGAGGTGCTGCTGACCGTGTGCAGGCAGGCCTACGAGCGGGCCACCGGCCTGCTGTGGGAGCACGAGTCGCCGCTCAGCTACGAGACGGGCAGCAACGTCGCAGCCGGGGGAGACCTCGGCGATGATCGAGGCTCATGTCAACGCTAACGGCGGCTCCGGCAAGCGCGTCGAGCCGCCGTCGCGTTGAGGGGAGGCCGGCGTCCGCGGTCAGGCTGTGCAGAGGCGGAGGAGTTCGGCGCGGTCCGGACCCGGCAGTGGGTACTGCGGGGCCGACACCCCAAGGGCCAGGACGCGGTCGCGGACGCCGGGTTTGGCGAAGACCTCGTCCGGGGTCTCCAGGAAGCCCGCCACCGTCAGGTAGGCGCGCAGCATGTCCGGGTCGCGCAGGGCGGCCGCGTACAAAGCCTTCGCCCCTATCCAGCGCAGGTCGTCAGTCTGGTACGGGGCGCCTGTCACGTCGCCGTCCATTTCGGCCAGGCGGTGTTTGTCGAAGCCGTTCGTCGCGCGGTACAAGGGCAGCACCGTGCGGGCCGTGGCCTCGTGGAAGCGGCGGGCCACCTTGTCGTGGTCGGCCGGGTCGGTGTCGCGCAGCGTGTCGCGCAGTACGCGGGCGTGGATCAGGGTGAAGGCGGCGCCGCGGCCCAGCGACGGGTTGGTGCAGGCCCACGCGTCGCCGAGCGGGACCATGCCGGTGAGCAGTGGGGCGCCGCCGGGGGCGTAGTGCCGGAGGCGGTCCTCGATGCCGGCCATCACGTCGACGCCGGTGATCGGCTCGGCGTCGATCCACGGGGCCGCCAGCGGATAGCGCCGCACCACCGATGTCCACGTCGCCGGGTCGCGCAGGACGCGCAGCGCGTGGTCGCGGGTGCTGCCGATCAGCACGACGCTCCACGTGCCGTCGTCGGCCGGCAGGGTCAGCACTGTCACCGACGCGTACTGCTGCTGCACCATCACCCGCAGGCCGGGCCGGTCGCCCCGGAAGTGCCGGGAGTAGTACACGAAACCGGCGTCGTCCCTCTCCTCGGCCGGCGGCGTGACTCCGGCCGCCGCGAGCCAGGCCGGCATCGCCGACCGGCGCCCGGAGCAGTCGATCACCAGGTCGCTGCTCACCGGGTCGCCGTCGGTGGTCACGCCGATCACCCGGGTCTCGCTTTCCAGCCGTACGCCGGAAACCCGCACCCCTCGACGCAGAACGACCCCGCATCTCTCCGCGGCCCGGGCCATCGCGGCCTCCAGGACGGGCCGCCGGGCGGTGACCGTCTCGAATCGGGCGTCGCCCTCCCGCTGGGACGGCGGCACCAGGCTGAACCGGCTTCCACCGGCCGCCAGCACCTCGGCCGCCGCCGCCGGCAGGTCGGCCGAGAGTGTCTGCCACCACCGGGGGAGCATGAAGTGGGGCAGACGGAACTGGTTCACGCCCGGCCGCTGCCATGTCTCCCACAGCCGTGAGCCGGGCGGGGCCGGGTCGCGTTCCAGGACGGTCACGTCGTGGCCGTCGCCGCGCAGCATCATCGCGGTGCTCAGGCCGGCCAGGCCGGCACCCAGGATCGTCATGTTCGCCATGCCCGCAGACTGCGCCCGGGGACTGCTCACTAGCCAGGTCGTTCGCTGCCCAATCGATGCCCGGTCTCGGCCTCCCACAGCCGGTCGGTCAGCGTTTCGACCGCCTTGGCCAGGTGCCGGCGGTAGGTACTGAACGGCAACCCCAGCGCCTCGGCCGCGGCTTCCTGCGAGGCCGCCGGTTTGAGGTACGTACGGTGAAGCACCGCCCGCAGACGTTCGCCCCTCGGTTCCTCGCCCAGGGCGTCCACCGCCTTGGCCAGGGCCGCCCGGACCGTCGCCGGGTCGCCGCCGAGCGCCGTGCCGGCCAGGGAACCGGCGTCGGCCCGGTGCAGCGCCGCCCGTACGGCCGAAGCGAATTGGTCCCTGCCCATCGGCGCCGGCCGGGTCAGCTCGGCCGGCGGCGGCCCGCTGCCACCGGTCTGCTCGCGCTCGTTCATCATCTCGAGCCAGGCGCCGACCGGGAAACGCCGCCAATCGTTGCCGTAGACCACATGCCGCCGCCCGTCGCAGTCGACCGACAGCAGCTCGCGGAAGCCGAGATAGTCGAAGAACGGGCCCCAGAACCGGTCGTCCACTGTGGCCACGAACGCCCAGGCGAGCGGCCGCCCGCACCATTCGGCGATCGACGACACCGAGCCGGCGAAGACCGCGTTCCGGTCGCTCTGCGATCCGTCCTCGCCGAGCAGGAACCGCGCGATGTCGACCTGCTCGCCCGGCCGCAGCGGCGCGGTGCGGCCGACGTGCTCGAGGATCGCCCGGACGACCGGGTCCTCCCGTTCCAGAGCGAGACCGGCCGGCACGAGCGCGTGGTAAGCGAAGCCGGACCCGCCGGCGATGACGCTCGCGCCCTCCGGGCGGGCGGCGAACCATTCCCGGGCCAGCGCCTCGGAACGCGGTCCGAGCTGGTGCCCGATGTGGACGGCAACCGCCGCCAGTTCGCCCGGATGGGCCGGCACCACGGCGATCGATCCGTGTGCCCGTACGGCCCGGAACTCGGCACTGAAGGGCCCGCGCCGATGCAGATAGGCCAGCTGCTGGGCCAGAAGCTGCCGGTGCATGCCGGTCGCCGACCGCAGGCCGGTGACCACATAGTCGTGGATGATCCGGTGCAGTTCGCGGTAGCGGTCGGGCGAGCGGCGCTCGAACTCGGCGTCGAGCACCTCGCGGGTCAGGTCGTGCGGGAACAGCCCCTGCGGGCGGGCCGTGACGAACGGGCGGTCCCGCAGCCACTGCCACACGCGGGGAGCGTCGGCGTCACCGACCGTACGGCGCAACAGATCCTCGGTCGTGACCTGAGCCTTGGCGCAGGTGGCGAGCCCGAGCAGGTGCGCCTCGGACGGGGCGTCACGCATGACCGACGCGGTCAGGGCCGAGATGAGATCGGGCGCCTCGGCCAGGCTGCCGGGCACGTCACCGCCGGCCGACACCACATCGGCCAGCAGCGCCAGGGCCAGCGGATGCCCGCGGCCCAGCCGCATGATCGCCTCGCGGTTCCCGGCCGCGACGCCGGCCCGCTCGAGCAGGTCGGCGCTGGCGTTCGGATCAAGAGCCGACAATTGATGTACGGCGACGACGCCGCGCCAGCCCGGATCACACCGCCACGCCTGGACGGGCGGGTCGCGACCGGCCAGCACGACGATCCCGTCGTCGGGCAGCGCCGGCACGAGGTCGCGGCGCAGCCAGCCGTCGAGCGCGGCCAGATGCTCGTACCCGTCGACGAGCAGGACCTGCGGCTCGGCTCCGCCGACGGCACCCACGAAGTCCTCCGCGGTGGGCCGCAGATCCTGCCCGTCGACGTAGACCACCCGGCGCCCGGCCCGCCGCCCGCGCTCCCGCAGATGCAACAGCAGGGTGGTCTTGCCGATCCCGCCGGGCCCGTACACGAACAGCACGCGCCGCGACGTGCGGCCGGCGAGCGCCTCGTCGAAACAGGCCACCTCGGTGTCCCGCCCGGCGAAGCTCCGCCACCGCACGTCCTCGACGACATCGCCGAGCTTCGGCATCCCGCCAGTCTGTGGGCTCGCGGCGCGGGCCGCCGTCACCCACCCGACAGGTCTAGAAGGAGAACGTGCACATCACCTTGACCCCACCGGTGAACTCGGTCGTCTGCTCCGGCGACGGCCCGATCCGGTAGATGAAGTTGAGCTTCTTGCTGATGATGCCGCAATCGTCGGCGTACGAGGCGTCCTCGATCCACACCGACCGTCCGCCCTGCCCAAGATAGGCGGTGTAGACGGCCGCCCCGAGGAACTGCCAGACCCCCTTGCAGGCGCCCTTCGTGTCAGCGACCTTGGCACTGATCTCCGCCGACAGCGCGGCCACTCCGGCCAGCCCGCCCGCCTTCTTGGCCTTCTTCACCTTCTTGACGGCATCCGACACGAAGCAGTGCATCTTCGCCGCCGCCGACGCCTCGGCGAAGTTCTCCACGATCTGATCGACATCACTCCCGCTGTAGTAGCGGGCCGTACTGGCCTGGGCCGGCACCGCGACAGCCAGCACCATCACGACGGCGGCCACCACGGCCACACCAATTTTCCTGAGCATGCGTGCTCCTCCGACAAGGGGTTACGACCGCCTCACCGTAGGAACCATCGCCCTTCTCGCACCATCACCGTAAATGCCCGACAAAACCACCAACCCGACCGATCCCGTACGGGGTCGTCAAACCGGCGACCTCCTCCGTGCGGCGCGTTGCCGTCCACGGTCGCCCAATTGGGCGGCCCCGCGTCGCTTCGGGAGCCGCCGCCGCGCTTACTCCGGCTCGGAGTCGAACATCGGCAGTGGCACGAGGGCCGGCATTCGAGGTCGAGCGGCGGCGCCGGGCTGGGCGGTCGTGGCACCGCGGCCTTTCCGAGCTCGCTTCGTCTTGGTGTTCGGCCGGCCGATGCTGTCGAACCGTGGTGATCAGTCCGTGGAGGAGGCCGGGGTCCAGCGGTTCTCGTGGCGGGCCAGGTGCAGGGGGCGGCGGGTGCGCCAGCCGTGGCGTTCCAGGTCCGGGGTCTGTTCCAGGTGGGTGACCGGGCCCAGGCAGAGCCAGGCGACCGGGCGTACGCCGGCCGGGATGCCGAGCAGGTCGCTCAGGAAGTCCTCGCGGTAGAAGGACACCCACCCGACGCCCAGCTTCTCGGCGGTGGCGGCCAGCCACAGGTTCTGGATGGCCAGGCAGACCGAGTACAGGCCGGCGTCGGCGATCGCGTGGCGGCCCAGGACGGCCG
Source organism: Actinoplanes sp. NPDC048988 (assembly GCF_043197815.1). Classification (NCBI taxonomy): domain Bacteria; kingdom Bacillati; phylum Actinomycetota; class Actinomycetes; order Micromonosporales; family Micromonosporaceae; genus Actinoplanes; species Actinoplanes sp. NPDC048988. The sequence continues at coordinate 95,298 of NZ_JBICTW010000014.1, forward strand.
GGCCGCCCCGGGACGGGTCGTACGTGACCGCGATCGACAGTGTGGACTCCAGGATGCCGTCGATTTTGATGCGGGCGAAGCGGGCCGCCGCCTCCGGGTCTTCGGCCAGGGTGGCCGCGAAGACGTCGCGCTCACTCTGGACGTGGGCATGGAACGCCTGGCGGACAAGAGGGTCGCGGACGATGATGAAGTCCCACGGCTGGGACAGGCCGACGCTGGGGGCGGCGTGGGCGGCCGCCAGCACGCGGTCCAGGGTCTCCGGGGCGATGGGGGCGCCGGTGAACTGGCCGCGTACGTCGCGGCGGGTGTGGATGACGTCGTACAGGTTCATGGACGGCGGGGCCCCTCGCTCCGAGTTCGTGCCACCGGGCAGGCTACCGGTCAGCCCTTGAGCGATCCCGTGCCGGGTTCGGTCGTGACGGCCAGGCAGAGGACGCGGGACTCCAGGCGGGCGGTGAACAGCAGGTAGTCCGCGTCGGCCGGGCGCGGATGGCCGGCGTACGCGGTGAATTTGTCCCGGCAGGTCAGGTCGTCCTGCTCCGCGGTGGCCGTGGACCGGCCGAAGGTGGCGAACACCTCGCTGTCGTGCGAGGCCGAGCAGGGCACCGCGGTGACGTAGTCGTCCGACGACTGGTCGAGGTCTTTCAGGCAGTCGCCGGGGCGCAGGTCGCGGGTGCTGATGCTGCGTTCGCCGCGCAGGACGCCGGTGGCGTCACGGTCGGGGCCGTCGGCGGCGTCCCGGGCGATGGCGATGCCCGCGAACACCGCGATGGCCGAGAGCCACAGGCCGCAGACGCACAGGGCGACGATGGCGATGACCCGGCCGCGCCTGTCGCCGTTGCGCCGACTCTGCCGCAGGCCCACGATAGCCAGGATGATGCTGATCAGGCCGACGCAGCCGAACAGCGACAGGACCAGCGCCGCGATGGAGAAACCGTTGGTGCGCGGCGGCGCCGGAGGGCTTTGAAGATCCACCGGCGCCACCGTACCGGCCATCGACGGCCGGCGCTGCCCCGATCAGCTGGTGGGACGGCTCCGCCAGAGCAGCCAGACGAAGTAGGGGGCGCCGATCAGCGCCGTCACCAGTCCCGCCGCCAATTGCGAGGGCGCGATGACCGTACGCCCGAGGGTGTCGGCCACGCTCACCAGCACGGCACCCAGGCCCACCGCGACCGGGACCGCCCGGGCGCTGCGGGAGCCGACCAGGGCGCGGGCCGCGTGCGGGGCGACCAGGCCGACGAAGGCGAGCGCACCCACCGCCGTCGCCGCGGCCGCGGTCAGTACCGCCGCCACCGTCAGCAGGCCGAGCCGGGCCCGGTTGAGCGGCACCCCGAGCAGCCTCGGCACGTCCTCGTCGAGGGAGACCAGGTCGAGCGTACGGCTGGAGACCATGGTGAGGGGGAGCGCGACCAGCAGCACCAGCGCGACCGGTACGACCTGCCCGATACCGCGGCCGTACGTCGACCCGGCGAGCCAGGTCAGCGCCGTGCTCACGTTCCACGGGGAGATCACCACCACGACCAGGGTCGTGATCGCCGTGGCGGCCGCGCTGACCCCGACACCGACCAGCACGATCCGGTCGGAGGCGAGCCCGCGCCCGGCCGCCAGCCAGTAGACCAGGGCGAACGTGCCCAGCGCGAAGAGCGTGGCCACGCCCATCACCGGCCAGGCGCCGATGCCGGGGAAGAGCAGGACCACCGCGACCGCGCCGACGCTGGCGCCCGGTGTCACGCCGAGCAGGCTGGGCTCGGCCAGCGGGTTGCGGCAGACCGCCTGCACGATGGCGCCGGCCAGGGCCAGCGCCGCCCCGCCGAGCAGGGCCGCCAGCACGCGCGGCCAGCGCTGGTCGAGCACGAAGCCGACCTGCCGGCCGGCGTTGCCGCTAATCCAGTTCAGGACGTCGCCGAGCAGGACGATCCGGTCGCCGAGCAGCAGGCCGGCGATCAGCGCGGCGACCAGGAGCACCGCGATCAGCACGGAGACGGTGACGACCCACGGGCGGGAGTGGACGGTGCCGTGGGCGCCGCGGGCCGGCGCCGCGGCCGGGCCGCCGTCGCGCAGCTTGCGGGCCAGCCAGACCAGCACGACGGCGCCGGCCAGGGTGGTGACGATGCCGGTGGGCACCGAGATGGCCACGTCGGCCGGCAGGGCGAGCCGCAGCAGCACGTCGGCCCCGACCACGATCAGGGCGCCGCACAGCCCGGTGAACGGCAGCAGCAGCAGGTGCCGGCCGAGCCCGGGCACGCGCCGGGCCGCCAGCCGGGCGATCACCGGGGCGGACAGGCCGACGAATCCGATCGGGCCGGCCACGGTCACCGAGATCGCGGCCAGCAGCACCGCCGTGACGACCGACAGGACCCGGGTGCGGCGGACGTCGACGCCGAGCACCCGGGCCGAGTCGTCGCCGAGGCCGAGCACGTCGAGCCGGTGGGCCAGCAGCAGTGCGGCCAGCACGCCGATCGCGACCACCGGCGCCGTCAGCTTGACGTTCTCGCTGCCGGACTGGACGGTCGTGCCGCTGCCCCAGGCGAACAGGCCGACGGTGTTCTGCTGGAACAGCAGCAGGAGTACGGAGGTGAGCGCGTTCAGCGCGAGCGCGACGGCCGAGCCGGCCAGCACCAGCCGAGTCGGCCCGGAGGCGCCGCCCCGCGAGACGAGCAGGACGACACCGGCCGCGAGCAGGCCGCCCACGAAGGCGACGAGCCCGCCCACCACGAACGGCACCGCGACCCCGAAGGCGGCCACGGCCACCACGGCCACGTAGGCGCCGGCGTTCACGGCGAGGGTGTCGGGGGAGGCCAGCGGGTTGCGGGCCACCGACTGCAGGACCGCGCCGGCGACGCCGACCGCGATGCCGACGAGCAGGGCCGCCGCGAGCCGGGGGAGGCGGCTGGCCACGAGGACCGCCACCGCCTCGTCGTTCTCGCCGGCCCACGGGTTGATCGCCTTGAGCAGTTCGCCCACGCCCATGGCCGCGGTGCCCTGCGTGAGGTGCACCGCGGCCAGGACGGCGAGCAGCACGACCGCCACGGCGAAGACCGCCACCACGCCGTACACCTTTTTCAGCGGCGCCGCCGTCACCGGCGAAATCGTGCTGGTCATCGACTCAGGCGGTCAGGGCGCTGGTGAGGGCGTCGATGTAAGCGTTCGCCGAGGCGGGGCCGCCGAACATCCAGATGCCGTCCGGGACGCGCTTGACCTGGTTGGCGGTGACGAACGGGAGCTGCTTCCACACCGCGTTGGTCTTCAGCGAGTCGGTGAAGTCGCCGCCGTCCGCGTCGTTGGCCACGTACAGGAAGGCGGTCGACGGGTCCTTGAGCTTGGTCAGGCCCTCGACGTCGGTCTGGGCCAGGCCGTAGTCCTTGTCGCCGCCGGTGGTCCACTGGTTCTTCAGGCCCAGCTCGTTGGCGATGGCGCCGAAGAACGAGGTCGGCGTGTAGAAGCGCAGCGAGACGGTGCCGGCGTCGACCCAGCCGTCGGCCATGGCGAACGCGGCGCCGGACTTGTTGGCCTTGGCCAGCGCGTCCTTGCCGGCCGCGACCTTGGCGTCGAAACCGGCCAGCAGCTCGGTGGCCTTGGCCTGGGTGCCGGTGGCCTGCGCGAGGGTGTTCACCGTCTTGCGCATGTAGCCGATCGGGTCGGCGCCGTCCGAGCCGCGCAGGGTGAGGACGGGCGCCTGCTTGGCGATCGAGGCGATCACGTTCTCGGGCAGGTCCTTGGTGGTGACGACCAGGTCGGGCTTGAGGGCCACGATGGAGTCGAGGCTGGGCTCACCGCGCTGGCCGACGTCCGGGGTGGAGGCGTCGATCGGGGCGCTCTTGTCCCAGTTGTTGTAGCCCTTGACGTCGGCCTGGCCGACCGGCTTCACGCCGAGCGCGACCAGGTTCTCGGTGAGGCCCCACTCCAGTGAGACGACGTTCTTGGCGGGCGCGTCGAGGTGGACGGCGCCGCGCTCGTCGGTCAGGTCGACCGGTCCGCTCGAGACGGCCGGGGCCGCGGCGGCCTCGTCGGCCGGGTCCTCGGTGGTGCCGCAGGCGGCCGTGATCAGCAGGGCGCTGAACGCGACGCCGGCCGCGAAAGCTCGGCGGGTGAGAGCCATGAGAAAAATGTCCCTTTCAATAATCAGGAGGCGAGCGACCGGCTGGTGTGCCGGCCGATGGGGCGTGTGCGGACGTGGCCGTCGTCGCCGACGGACACCTCGATGCGCAGGCCGTAGATGTCACTGAGCAGGTCGGTGGTGAGCACCTCGGCCGGCCGCCCGTCGGCGCGCACGACGCCCTGGCACATCAGCACGATCCGGTCGGCGACCGCGGCCGCCTGGTCGAGATCGTGCAGCACCACGCCGACCGCCACGCCGTGCTCGTCGGCGAGTTCACGGACGATGTCGAGGATCTCCACCTGGTAGCGCAGGTCGAGGAAGGTGGTGGGCTCGTCGAGCAGGACCACGCCGGTGTCCTGGGCCAGGCAGGTGGCGAGCCAGACGCGCTGCAGCTCGCCGCCGGACAGCTCGTCCACGGCGCGGTCGGCCATGGCGTGCACGCCGGTCATGGCCATCGCCTTGTCCACATGGGCCGGGCCGTCGGGGTCACCCGAGCCGAAGCGTCCCCGGTAGGGGTGCCGTCCGTAGGCGACCACGTCGCGTACGGAAACGCCTCCGGGTGTCGGCCTGGACTGCGTCAGAAGGGTGACCTGCCGCGCGAAGTCCTTCGGCTTGAGGGCGGCGGCGTCGGCGCCGTCCAGCGCGACGGTGCCCGACTGCGGGGTGTGCAGCCGCGCGAGCGAGCGCAGAAGGGTGGACTTGCCGGAACCGTTGGGCCCCACGAGGGCCACGACGGTGCCGGCGTGCAACTCGATGCCCGCGCCGTGCACGACGGTCCGGCCGTCGTAGGCGAGCGTCAGATCGGCTCCGGTGAGCGCCGCATCCCTGGTCATGAAGGTGAGGCTAACCTAAATCCGAGCGCGGCTCGAATCACGGGTCATAACGAATCAAGATCATGTATGTGTTTAGGGTGAGGTCATGATCGCGCACCCCGGGCTCCGCTTCACCGACCACACCGTGACCGTGCCGCTCGACCACAGCGACGCCGGCCGGGGCACGATCGAGGTCTTCGCCCGCGAGGTCGTCGCCTCCGACAAGGCCGCCGACGACCTGCCCTGGCTGCTCTACCTGCAGGGCGGTCCGGGCGGCAAGTCACCGCGGCCGCCGCGCTCCGGCAGCTGGATCGCCCGCGCGGTCAAGACCCACCGGGTGCTGCTGCTCGACCAGCGCGGAACGGGCCGCAGCACGCCGCTCGGCACGCACTCGGTGAAGCACTTCCGGGCCGACAGCATCGTGGCCGACTGCGAGATCCTGCGGGCCCGGCTGGCCGGCGGGCAGCGCTGGGACACGCTCGGCCAGAGCTACGGCGGCTTCGTCACCATGACCTACCTGTCGCACGCGCCGCACGGCATCCGCACGGCCTACGTGACCGGCGGCCTGCCCGGCCTGACCGCCACCGCCGACGAGGTCTACGCCCGCACGTATCCGCGGGTGGCCGCCAAGAACGCCGAGTACTACCGGGCGTTCCCGGAGGACCGGGCCAAGGTCCGGGCGATCGCCGACCGGCTCGCCGCCGAGGACGTCCGGCTGCCCGACGGCGACCGGCTCACCGTCGAGCGCTTCCGGACGCTGGGCAGCGCGTTCGGCATGAGCTACGGCTACGCCCAGGTGCACTGGCTGCTCGACGAGGCCTTCACCGACTCTTTCCGGTACGAGGTCATGCAGCTCACCGGCTTCGTCGGCCAGCCGCTGTACGCGCTGCAGGAGTACATCTACGGTCAGGGCTCCGGCGCCACGAACTGGGCGGCCGCCCGCGCTCTCGCGACGAGGCCGGAATTCGCCGCCGGCGCCGACCCGCTGCTGTTCACCGGCGAGATGATGTACCCCTGGATGTTCGAGCAGATCCGGGCGCTGCGCCCCTACGCCGCCGTCGCCGAACAGCTGGCCGCCGTCGACGACTGGCCGCTGCTCTACGACCCCACGATGCTGGCCGCCAACGAGGTGCCGGTCTACGCGGCCGTCTACGCCGACGACATGTACGTCGACCTGGGCCTGTCGCTCGAGACGGCGGCCGCGGTCGGCAACGTCCGCACCTGGATCACCAACGAGCACGAGCACGACGGCCTGCGCACCTCGGGCGAGGACGTGCTCGGCCACCTCATGGACATGGCCGCCTTCACCAGGTGAAACGTCCCGGATAGCTCACCTCGGCCAGCCGCGCCTGACCCTCGGTGCTCGGATGGAAGTAGTCGATCCGGTTGACCAGCTCGAGGTCGAAGCGCACGTTGTGCACCTCTCCCGAGTCCCAACGGCATTTCTTCCCGTACGCCCGGCAGGCGTCCGCCAGCGCGTCGTTGTACCCGTCGATGCGCCGGGCGACCTGGCGGCGACGGCTCTCGTCGGCCTCCGCCGTGGAGGTGGGACGGGCCAGCAGGGACGGGCAGATGCCGGCGTTCCACGCCCGTACGGCCTTCTCGTTGCCGTGCCCGACGTCCCACAGCCGGTAGAGGTCGGGGATGCTCACCATCAGCACGCGCGCCTTGGGCAGGCCCTTCTTGAGCCGGTCGAGCCCGGCACCGACCCGCTGCCGGAACGTGGCGACCGGGGTCATGCCCGGCACGCTGGCGGCGCAGGCGTCGTTCGAGCCGATCAGGATCGTCACGTACTGGGCCTTGACGTTCACCGCCTTGCGGGCCTGGGCCGCGAGGTCGGCCGAGTCGGCGCCGGACTGGGCGAAGTTGTAGGCCTTGCCCTTGATGGCCGCGTTCTTGTCCCGGATGCGCCGGTAGTGACTGTCCACCGCCGAGTCGCTGCCGGTCGCCCAGGACCGGCGCTCGCAGGCGACCAGCGCGAAACAGCTCGCGAACCCGACGGTGATCGAGTCACCGAGGGCGGCCATCGACGACGGGTAGGACTTCGAGGAGCCGGTCGGCTTCGGATCGGCCGCGCCCGTGCCCTCCTCGCAGGCCAGCGCGAACACACCGAGCAGGGCGAGTACGGCGAGGTGCCAGCGACGCATCCCATCCCCAAGATTCACCGAGAGTGACGACACGGCCACTCTACAGTGCCGGGGCATTCCACCCGGTCCGTGACCCACGCGCCCCGGGACACCGTTCGGGTGGTCTCACCGAGCCCGGTCGGCGACCTGGAGCTTGGCGACGACGCTGGAGACGTGATGGCGTACGGTCCTCGGGCTGAGCCCCAGCCGCTCGGCGATCTGCTGGTTGGTCAGATGCCGCGCGACCAGGCTCAAGATCTGCCGCTCCGGGTCGCTGAGCTCCGGCAACGCCCCCTCCTGGCGCCGATCGGGTCCCGGGAAGTACCCCATCAGCCGTACGGCCAGAGCCGCCCCGAAAATCGCCTCCCCGGCGGCCACCGCCCGTACGGCCCGCAGCAGCTCCGCCTTGCGGGCTCCCTTGGGCACGTGGCCGCGGGCGCCCGCCCGCATCGCCGCGAACACCGAGTCGTCGTCATCGGCCGTGCTCAGCACCAGCACCCGCACGTTCGGCACGGCCCGCACCAGCCGCTCGGCGGCGGCGACACCGCCCGTCCCCGGCATGGCCAGGTCGATCAGCACGACGTCCGGCCGCAGCCGGGGCGTCATGACGAGGGCCTGCTCACCGCTGGCCGCGTCGTCGGCCACCTCGATGTCCTCGGACGTCTCCAGCAGCGCCCGCAGCCCCTGTCGGAAGGCCGCGTGGCCGTCCACGATCAGCGCCCGGATCGGCTCCGTCACCGCAGTCCCTCCCGCGCGGGCCAGGGCCTCTCGGCTCCGTCCCGCATGGATGTCAGCCCAACCCCCGGCCGTACGCAATGGGTCCGCCTCCGCCCGTCATCACCGACCTCGACCACCAGCCGCCCAACGGCCGACCGGGCACCGGAGTGACGGCACACATCGGTCACCGCCGCCGCTCCGCCCTTGATACGCCGAAGGTGGCGCGGCCGGAACCGCCCCGACGGGAAGCGGACTCGAACGACGGTATTTTGGTGCGATGAGTCAGCTTGAGGACGTGGCCGCCCGTGATGGCTGGCGCTGCTGGGTGTGCGACGAGCCGGTGGACCCCGACATGCCGGTGAACGACCCCCGGGGGCCCAGCGTCGACGCCCGTACCGCCGACCGCAAGGCGAAGATTCCCGAGCGCCTGGCCCACCGGGCCTGCAACACCCGCAAGGGCGCGGTGAAGGTGACCATCGCCTGGCCCGGCCACCTGCACGTCACCGAGCCGGCCCCGCTGATCGCCGTGGCCGACCGGCTGGAACGCAAGGGCGGCCGCGAACTGGTGGCCCGGTGCCCGACCCGGAAGGACGCCCAGGCCACCGCCGACTGGCTGGTGGACCGCTTCTCCCGCCTGCTGCCCACCCGGCCGGTGTCGGCCACCGTCGACCCGGGCGCCGGCCAGTTCCTGGTCACCCTGGTTCGCCGCTGACCATGGCGGGCCGGCGCTACAACTGCTCCTGCGGCAAGAAGCGCTACCGCGACGAGGAAGCGGCGCTCGCCGCCGCGGCCGAGGACACCCGGGCGTACGGCGAGACCGTCACCGTCTACCGCTGCCCCGGCGGCCTGGCCTGGCACCTGACCGCCCACGGCTTCGTGCCGGAGGCGCTGCGCTCGGCCGGGCGCCGGGTGGCCTACGCGCTGCTGTCCCACGAGTCACTGGACTGGTCGTCGTTGGACGGCCGCGACACGCGGGCCGCGCGGCGCATCGTCGCCCTCGGCCTCGCGTCCGGCCCGCCGCCGGGCACGCTGCGCGCCACCGACCGCGCGGGCCTGACGCGCGTCGTCCAGATCGGCCTCGACGCCTACGCCGCCGGCGGTCACTCGTAGCAGCCGCGCCGGTCGCTCTCCACCTGCACGTAGACGACCTTGCTCTTCTCGATGTTGATCCGGTAGTGGGCGCCGTCGCCCTTCACGACGTCGACCAGCGCGTCACCGGCGGTGCGCTTGGCCGGGGGCGTCTCGTCCCCGTCGCCGCGCCAGGTGAGCTGCGGGTACGCCTGGCGCACCGCGGCCAGCGTACTGCCCGGCTTGATCCCCTCCGCCGTCTTCTGGCCGCCGAACGAGTCGATCGCCCGCAGCCCGTACTTGCCGTTGAAGATCATCCAGTCCTCGTCCGACTGCCCCTTCCAGTGCGCGGAGACGCAGGCGTCGGGCCCGGAACCGTGCTGCTCGGCGTTGACGACGATGAGACCGGTCGCCTTGGCCGCCTTCAAACTCATCCCCACCTTCAACGGCCCGATCCGATCCGGCCGAATCGTGAACTTGGCCGGATCGGTGTGCCCCGCCTCCGTCGGCTGGCCGGTCTCCGTCGGCCGGCCAGTCGGCGTGGCCGCCGGAGCTTCGGTGGCCGGAGTCGTGGCCGGCGCCGAAGCAGGAGCCGAGGCAGGAGTCGTGGGAGCGGCCTGCCCGCTCGGCGTTGTGGTGTCGCTGCAGGCGGCAGCCAGGACGACCAGGCTGGTAGCACCAAAGATCTGAACGAGACGACGCATCGGAATGTCCTTCCCCGTGGGTTCCTCTTGCCCGAGTCAGCATTCCGGCTCACCGCCCCCGGCGAATCACGGATACGTGCCAACGAACGGGTGACGATCGAGCCGGCCGCGGTGATCATCACCTAGACTTTCGACGTCATCCGCCACCAACTGGCTCGGCGAGATGATCGGCAGGAGTGTTCGAAGGCGACGCGATCGTCTTCGTTGACTGCCGTGCCCTGCTGACCGGTCGAGTCAGGCGTCTTCATCGCGGCGTCATCGATCCGCCGGCAGGATTGCTGCTCGCTCGTACTTGGCGATCCCATACGCGAGAGGGTCACGCGACTTCGTGTCAGGTTCGACTGCCAAAGAAAGGATGCGGCGTGGCGAACATCGCCATCTAGCTCTAAGCGGGAATGGGAGAGATCACCCTGTGGACCATAATCGCAGTGGCGGCCTCATCCCTCCTGGCATTGCTCGCGCTTTTCCTGCTCTGCGTCGTTGCGATGGTCTTCGCGGCATGGAAAGGCGTAAAGACGTATGTCAGGGTCACCAAACAAGGCGAATTCCACATAGAGCCAGGGAACCTTGGTCAGGTTTCCGCCCAGAGGGATGACGACCAACCGTTAGTTGTCGACGCCAGCGGTGCGGCGTCGACGGTCTCCACGCAGGAAGAGTTACCACCCCCGAAGGCCGCGCGCAGGCGCGGACGAGGCCCCGGCCGGAACGGGGGTGAGAAGACATAACGCGGGAACCCTCGGAGGCTCATCCGAGGGTTCCGCTGTGTCTCGTGGCCGATGGTCTACCGTCGCGTTCGGCGATCGTGAAAGGGGCCGGGGGCTCCCGGACATGTGTGAGGGTGGACCCTGTGAACGTGGAGGGGCGCCGGCGGCGGTTCGAGGCCCTGGCCCCCGCGGTGATCGAGGCGGTGCGGCGCTATCTGGTGCGGCGCACCGACGCGGCCACCGCGGACGACGTGCTGTCCGAGACGCTGCTCGTGTGCTGGCGGCGGCTGGACGAGATGCCCGAGGAGCACCTGCCGTGGGCGTACGGGGTCGCCCGTAACTGCCTGGCCAACGCTGAGCGGAGCCGCCGGCGGCAGGCCCGGCTGTTCGCGCGCATCGCGACGATCGATCCGCCCCGGCCGGTGACCGACGGGCCCGAGCCCGAGGACGACGAGCTCGCCACCGCCATGGCGCGGCTGCGGGACGCCGACGCCGAGCTTCTGCGGCTCTGGGCCTGGGAAGACCTCACGCCCCCGCAGATCGGCGTCGTGCTCGGCGTCTCGGCCAACGCGGCCTCCATCCGGCTGCACCGGGCCAAGGAGAAACTGCGCGAGGAATTGCGAAAGGCCGCGGCGGCGGCCGGACATGAGGGGGAGACAGAGGGGAGCCGGCCATGACCGACGACGAGCTGCGGGCGCGACTGCGCCGCGCCGATCCGGCCCGGGACATCGCGCCGGCCTCCCCGCACCGCTTCCCGCTGGAGGAAATCATGACCACCGCCACGCCCGCGCCGCCCCGCAAACGCCCGCTCATCGCGCTGGCCGCGGCGGCCCTCGTGCTGGTGGCCGCCGGCATCGGCTGGCTGACGCTTCGACCCGAGGAGACACCGACCGTGACCACCCAGGAACTGCGAACCGTCCAGTTGACCGCCACGGGCGTACAGGCCAAGTGTGTCGAACCCACCGCCGAAGTCCTCGCCGAGGAGGCCGACTTCGCCTTCGCCGGCACCGTCACCGCCGTCGAGGGCACCACCGTCACGCTCGACGTCACCCGCGTCTACCGGGGCTCCGCCGCCGACCAGGTGCGGATCGCGCAGGCCGGCGACTCCTCCGAGCAGATGATGGGCAGCGGCAAGTTCGAGAACGGCAAGAAGTACCTGGTCGCGTCGGCCGAGACCAGCATGCTGATCTGCGGCTACAGCGGCGAGGCGGACGCCGAAGGCCTCCAGGGCCTGTACGACCGGGCGTTCGCCTAAGTTGGAGGCATGCCGCGCCGTGCCGTCTCGTTCCTGATCGCCCTGTTGGCCGTCCTGCTGGCGGCGTCACCGGCCCGTGCCGAGGCGCCGCAGCGGCTCGACAACCAGTTCACCGATGCCTCCGGCTGGATCGACAACCGGGCGCCGGCCGAGAACGCGGTCCAGGACCTGCAGGACAAGACCGGCATCCAGCTCTGGGTGGTGCTCGTCGACTCGTTCGACGGCACCCCGGCCCAGAGCTGGACCGACGAGACGGCGCGGCTCAGCGACCTCGGCGACCGGGACGCGCTTCTCGCGATCGCGGTCGAGGACCGGTCGTACGCCTACTCGTTCCCCGACGACGCGCGCATCTCCGACAAAGAGCTGGCCGAGGTCGCCGAGAAGGACATCGAGCCCGCGCTCAGGAAGGGTGACTGGTCCGGCGCCGTCGTGGCCGCCGCCGAGGGCTACCAGGACGCCGCCTCCGGCGGCAGCGGCCTGATCTGGGCCGTCCTCATCGTGCTGCTCGTCGTGGTGGCCGGCCTGGCCTGGGTTTTCCTGCGGCGCCGCCGCCGTGCCGCCGCGCCCGCGCCGGCACCGGCCGGTCCGACCGAGGCCGAGCTGTCGAGCCGGGCCAACGCGCTGCTGGTCGAGCTCGACGACGACCTGCGGGCCAGCGAGCGGGAACTGGAACTGGCCACCGCTCAGTACGGCGAGCCGGCCACCGCACAGTTCCGGTCCGCCCTCGACGAGGCCCGCCGCAACGTGGGCGAGGCCTTCCAGCTGCGGATGACGCTCGACGAGAAGCCCACCCCCGGCGACCGCTCCAAGCTGACCCGCATCATCGAGCTGTGCGAGGCCGCCGACAAGCGCCTCGACGACGAGTCGGACGCCTTCGATCGCCTGCGCGACCTGGAGTCCCGCGCGGCCGAGGTCGCCGACGAGGTCGACCGCCGCCGCGCCCGGATCGAGGCGGCCGTGCCCGGCGCCGAGGCGACCGTGCGCGACCTGCAGGCCCGGTTCTCCGGCGGCGCCGTCACCGCGATCACCGGCAACGCCGACCAGATCCGCGAGCGCCTGGCCTTCGCCGCCGACTCCGCGCGCCAGGCCCGCGAGGCTCTCACCCAGGGCAGAAACCCCGAGGCGGCGCTTGCTGTACGGGGCGGGGAGCAGGCCGTCGATCAGGCGGACCACCTGGTGCGGGCGATCGAGCGGGCCGCCACCGAGCTGCCCGCGGCCCGGTCCGCCGCCGACGGCCTGCTGGCCGAGGTGACCGCCGAGACCGCCGCCGGCCGCGCCGCGCTGACCGGCGGGGGAGAGGTGCCCCCGGGCCTGGCCGCCGCGGTCACCGGCGGCGAGCAGGTGCTGGCCGAGGTGCGCGCCGCCCTGGCCGCCGACCGCCCCGACCCGGTCGCGGCCGTGGCCCGCCTGCAGAGCGCCGACGCCGCCCTGGACGCCGCGCTGGCCGCCGCCCGCGACGCCGCCGAGCGGAGCGCCCACGCCCGCAGTATGCTGGCCCAGGCCCTGCCGGTGGCCCGGGCCGAGGTCTTCGCGGCCAACGACTTCATCACCACCCGCCGCGGCGCCGTCGACTACAGCGCCCGCGCCGCCCTCTCCGAGGCCCAGCGCCACCTGTCCCGGGCCGAGAGCCTGGCCGCTTCCGACCCGGTGACCGCCCTGTCCGAGGCCCAGCAGGCGCACCAGCTGGCCTCCCAAGCCGGCCAGTCCGCCCGCGTCGACGTCCAGAGCTGGGGCGGCGCCGGCCCCTACGGCCGCCCGGGCGGCTTCGACGCCGGCGCTTTCGCCGGCGCCGTCCTGGGCGGCATCCTGGCCGGCGGCGGCCGCTCCCCGGGTGGCTTCGGAGGCAGCAGCCGCCGAGGCGGCGGAGGCGGCCACTCCAGCGGAGGCGGCCGCCGAGGCGGAGGCGGCCGCTTCTGACCGCCACCACACCGAAGCCGGCCGGCAGCGCGCCCGCGCGGGGTCAGGCGGGGATGGTGGGGAGCGTGGCCATGGCCTGTTTGACGGCGTCGCTGGAGAGTTCGTGGTCGACCATGTCGCCGGACAGGAAGCGGCCGTAGGCCGGCAGGTCCAGGTGGCCGTGGCCGCACAGGGCCGTGAGGATCACCTTCTCCTCGCCGGTCTCCTTGCAGCGCAGGGCCTCCTCGACGCAGGCGGCCAGGGCGTGGGTCGGCTCGGGGGCGGGGATGATGCCCTCGGTGCGGGCGAAGGTCACGCCGGCCTCGAAGCACTCGCGCTGGTCCTTGGCCACCGCCTCGATCAGGCCCAGCTCGTAGACGTGGGAGATCAGTGGGGACATGCCGTGGTAGCGCAGGCCGCCCGCGTGGATCGGGTCGGGGATGAAGTCGTGGCCCAGGGTGTGCATCTTCATCAGCGGGGTCATGCCGGCCGTGTCGCCGAAGTCGTAGGCGTAGACGCCCTTCGTCAGGGACGGGCAGGCGGCCGGCTCGACGGCGCGGATCACCGGGTTCATGCGGCCGGCCAGCTTTTCGCGCAGGAACGGGAAGGCCAGGCCGGCGAAGTTGGAGCCGCCGCCGGTGCAGCCGACGATCACGTCCGGCGTCGCGCCGGCCTTGGCCAGTTGCAGCAGGGCCTCCTCACCGATGACCGTCTGGTGCAGGAGCACGTGGTTGAGGACGCTGCCGAGCGCGTAGTTGGTGTCGGCGTTCTGGGCGGCCACCTCGACCGCCTCGCTGATCGCGATGCCCAGCGAGCCCGGGGAATCCGGATGGGCCTCCAGCACGGCGCGGCCGGCCGACGTCAGGACCGACGGTGAGGGGTGGATGGTGCCGCCGAAGGTCTCGATCATCATTTTGCGGTACGGCTTCTGGTCGTACGACGCCCGCACCTGCCAGATCTCGCATTCGATCCCGAATTGCGCGCTGGCGAAGGCCAGGGCCGTTCCCCACTGCCCGGCGCCGGTCTCGGTGGTCAGCCGGCGGATGCCCCCGGCGGCGTTGTAGAAGGCCTGCGGCACCGCGGTGTTCGGCTTGTGCGAGCCGGCCGGCGACACACCCTCGTACTTGTAATAGATCTTCGCCGGGGTGCCGAGGGCCTTTTCGAGGCGGTGGGCGCGGAACAGCGGGGAGGGCCGCCACAGCCGGTAGACGTCGAGCACCTCGTCGGGGATCGGCACGTACCGTTCGGTGGTCACCTCCTGTTCGATGAGGGCCATCGGGAACAGTGGGGCCAGGTCGCCGGGACCGACCGGTTGCAGCGTTCCGGGATGCAGCACCGGTGGCGGCGGGCTGGGCAGATCGGGCACGAGGTTGTACCAGTTCCGCGGCATCTCCGATTCGGACAACAGGATCTTCGTGTCGGTCATGCCCGGATTCTGCCCGGCCGCGCCCGTTCCCATAAGCCATTCACCCAATGTGTTTACAGGGTCACCTTGCGTGAGGTTAACTAGCCTCGAAGGCTACGCCTCGGAAGTCCTATAAGTCCTTATAGCGTACTTCGCCATTATCCCCGGCTTACGGTTACCGGAACAGACCTCCGGTGCGATCGCGCCGGAAGACAGGTGTCCGGTCTGTCTACTGTGGAGCTTGAGCGGCGAGAGCATGAGCTGGGTGTCGTTCAGCCGACAGTGTCCGGTTCGCGCACGCTCCGTACACAATCAAGCACTTGACTGCCGAAGGCTAGTCAGGCCGGGGGTGACGGACAGGGTGTGCGACAACGGCTTGTGGCGACCTCGATCGCGTGAGAGTTTCCGTCGAGGTCCCCCAGCCGTGACTTGCCGTTCGCGTCAGCCGGAGACCCGGACGACGGGGCCGCACGGCGCCCGAACGAACAGAGAGTCGAGATGATCGATCTACCGACAATCGCGTCGATCGCCGCACTGCTCGCCGTCGCGATCTTCCTCGCGGCCCAGCAACAGCAGATCCGCGCCACGCAGATGACCGACATCCGCGAACGGCACTTCGAACTGATCAAACTGATGCTGGATCACCCCGAACTGGACTACAACGCGACCGGCCGGGCGGCCGGCGACGATCGGATGACGGCCATCGGCATGAGCATCTGGGTCGCGCACTGGAACACGCTGTGGCACATGGGACAGATGGACGAGAAGGCACTGCGGTTCAACCTCGCCGACCTGTTCCGCAAGTCCGAGGCGCAGAAGTGGTGGACCGAGGTCAGCGACGGCTGGTCGACGAAGGCCAACCGGCGCGAACGCCGCTTCATCACCATCGTCAACGAGGAGTGCCAGGTGGCCGCGTCCAACCGCACGGTCGCACCGACCGGCGCGAGATGACCGCCCGGGTGTCGGACACCTGACGGGTCCGAGCATCGATCGCCTCCGCTGGCTAATGTCGAGGCTCATGGATCTTTCTCGTCGCTCCCTGCTCATCTCGGGAGCCGTCGCCGGCCTGGTCGGGGCGGCCGCCGTGCCCACGTCCGCCGCCGCTCACCCCAACGATCCGCTCGAGCGGCTGCTGGCCGGCAACCGGCGGTTCGTCGCGGGGCGCGCCTATCATCTGCATCAGAGCCTCGACCGGCTGCACGAGGTCGCGGCCGGGCAGCACCCGTTCGTGGTCACGATCGGCTGCGCCGACTCCCGGGTGCCGCCCGAGGTTCTGTTCGACCAGGGCCTCGGCGACGTCTTCGACAACCGGGTCGCCGGCAACATCGTCGACGACCTGCTGCTGGGCAGCATCGAGTTCGCGGTCGAGGAGTTCGGCTGCCCGCTCATCGTGGTGCTCGGCCACGAACGCTGCGGCGCGATCAGCGCCACCGTCGACGCGATCGAGAGCGGCGGCACGGCGCCGGGCCACATCGGCGCGATCGTCGAGGCGCTGCGCCCGATCGTCGAACCGCTCGCCGGGGGACCCGGCGACGTCGTCGAGCGCGGTGTCCGGGCCAACGTGCTGGCGCAGGTGGCGGCGCTGACGGCGCGCAGCGATCTCATCGCCGGGCATGTGGCCACCGGTGAGCTGCGGGTCGTGGGCGCCCGCTACGACCTCGACAGCGGCCGGGTCACGCTGCTCCGGTGAGGGCCGGGAAGCGGTCGATGTTGGCCACCGCCCACTGCCGCAGGGCGGCCAGCGGCGCGCACGCGTCCTGGCCGAGCGCGGTGAGCTCGTACTCGACGTGCAGCGGGACGGACGGGTAGACCGTACGGTCGACGAGCCCCTGTTCTTCGAGGCGGCGCAGTGTGGCGGTGAGCACTTTCGGGCTGACGCCGTCGAGCCGGTCGCGCAGCGCGCCGAAGCGCCGCGGGCCGTCCTCGAGGGCGCCCAGCGCGAGGGCGCTCCACTTGTTGGCCAGCAGATCCAGCAGTTGGCGGCACGGGCACGAGGCGTCGTAGACGTCATGCTGGCGGGAGCAGGAATCGGTCGTCACGGCCCCATCGTAGTACCCAAAGGGAACTAAGATCCCTTGCCGGTAACTAGGGCCTTCGGAATACCGTCCTCGTCATGAGCGAAACGATGCGCGCGGTCGGCTACCGCGACAACGTCCTGGAGGACATCACCCTGCCCGTTCCCGAGCCCGGCGAGCACGATCTGCTCGTCCGGATCGAGGCCGTCTCGGTCAACCCGGTCGACGTCAAGGTGCGCCGCGGCGGCGGCCCCGGCGTGCTCGGGTACGACGCGGCCGGCGTCGTCGTCGCGGTGGGTGCGGCGGTCACGCTGTTCACGCCCGGAGACCAGGTGTGGTACGCCGGTTCGATCGCCCGCCAGGGCACGGACGCGCAGTTCCACGTCGTCGACGAGCGGATCGTGGGCCCCAAGCCGGCCTCGCTCGACTTCGGCGAGGCGGCCGCCCTGCCGCTGACCGCGCTGACCGCGTGGGAGGCCCTGTTCGACCGGCTGCGCCTGACGGCGGACAGCACCGGCTCGATCCTGGTGATGGGCGCGGCCGGCGGCGTCGGCTCGATCCTCGTCCAGCTCGCCCGGCAACTGACGAACCTCGAGGTCATCGGCACGGCGTCCCGGCCCGAATCCCGGCAGTACGTGCTCGACCGCGGCGCCCACCGGGTGGTCGACCACCATGGTGACCTGCGCGCGGCCCTGCCCGACGGCGTCGACTACGTCTTCACCCCGCACTCCGCCGGCATGGTCGAGACGTTCGCCGACATCGTCCACCCGTTCGGCGCCGTGGTCGCGATCGACGAGCCTGAGGGCCTGGACCTGCTCCCGCTGAAGTCGAAGAGCATCGCCTGGCACTGGGAGCTGATGTTCACGCGCTCCCTCTACGACCCCACGAGCCACGCCCAGCACGACATCCTGCGCCAGGTGGCCGAACTGGTCGACAAGGGCGTCCTGCACACCACCCTGACCACGCGCGTCGAGGGCATCGACGCCGCCGGCCTGCGCGAGGCCCACGCCATCGTCGAGGCGGGCTCCGCCATCGGCAAGACAGTCGTGGTCAAGCGCCCCGAATGAGGCGGCGCGCCAGGCGGTAGGTCAGCAAGCCGCTCGCGCCGCCGGCACCGGCCAGCTCATGGCGTCATGCGAGCGGTGTTCGCCTCTGTGTGACGCTCGGGGCGGTCCCGGCCGGAGCGGGCGGTGACGGTCAGGACGGTCAGCGCGGCCAGCACCAGCAGTCCGCCGATCAGGGCCAGTGGCCGCGCGCCGGCCGCGGGCAACACCGCCCCGCCGAGCAGTGACCCGCCGGCGATCCCCACGTTGAAGGCCGTGCTCAGCCAGGCCGACGCCATGTCGGTGCTGGCCGGCGCCACCTGCAGCATCCGGTGCTGTGCGGCCGCCGGGAAGGCCGAGTAGCCGCCGCCGGTCAGCGCGATCAGCGCCACCGCGGCCACCGGCAGCGCGCCCAGCGGATAGAGCGCCAGCAACGCGAACGCCACCACCGCCAGCGGGGTCAGCCGGGCCGCGACCGGCCGGCGGTCCAGGAATTGCCCGACGATGATCGTGCCGAGCACCCCGGCCGCGCCCGAGGCGAACAGGACCGGCGCCAGCGTGCCCTCGCTCAGGCCGGTGACGTCGAGCAGGAACGGCCCGACGTACGTGGTGAACGTCAGATAACCGCAGACGCCGAGCGTGGTGGCGGCCACCAGCCACCGGAAGGCGGCCCGGTCCGGCGCGCTGCCCCGGGCCGCGCCGCCGGCCTGCGGCGGATAGGACGGGACGAGCACGACCACCGCGATCGCGACCAGGACGCCGACCACGGCCACCGCCGCGAACGCGGCCCGCCAGCCGGCCTGCTGGCCCAGCCAGGTGCCGGCCGGGACGCCGATCACCGGGGCCAGGGCCGTTCCGACCGAGAACAGCGCCACCACCCGCCCCCGGGCGGCGGGCGGGAACGGATCGTTGACGGCGGCCGCCGCGATCGACCAGAACAGCGCCTGGCACAGGCCGATCAGCAGCCGCGATCCGGCCAGCACCGGGAACGACGGGGCGAACGCGGCGATCAGGTTGGCCCCGGCGAACACCCCCAGGGTGACGCCGAGCAGCCTCCGGCGCGGGATCCGGCGGGTGAGCCGGGTCAGCGGCACCGAGAACAGCACCACCACCGCGGCGTACCAGGTGACCAGCAACCCCACCTGGGACCGCGACCGGTCCAGGTCGTCGGCGATCAGGGTGAGCAGGCCGATCGGCAGCAGTTCGGTGGTGACGAACGCGAGCGCGGCCAGCGACAGCGCGACGACGGCCGCCCACGCCCGTCGGCTCGCGGCAGGTGGTGCCATGGATCATCCTCTCCCGCGCGCGAACCCGCGCACCGGCGGATGATGTCAGCCCCTCCATCATGCCCGCCAGGCATTTCCCGCACGGCGTTCTCAGCGACGGCACAGGGGCCGGGGCCGACGATGCGGAGCATGACGACGCTGTCGCACCGGCCCGCCGCGCTGCCCGTGGCGGTGTCGCGGCCCTGGTTCTGGCCGGTCTCGCTCGGCTGCGCCGCGCTCGATCTGGTGGTGCCCCGCTCCACGCTGACCCCGCAGCTGGTCATGGTCCCGGTGCTGTTCGGGATCCCGGCGGCCGGCTTCGCGCCGGCCTACGTCACCGCCGGATGAGCGCGGGGATCCCTCCCCCCGTTGTCCAGGGATCCCCGCGTCACTGCCTACCTGTCTAGCCGGGCGCGCGTTGTCTGGCCCCTGGTGGCGGCCGTCAGACAAACAACGCTGGACAACGCGGCGACAATCGACGATGGACCGTGGGGTTCGCGGGGGAGAGGGGCCGGAGGATGCCGAGGCCGGAACGACCGCTGGACGGGCGAGGCGGCCCGGTCGAGGAGCTGGCGGCCGAGTTGCGGCTGCTGCGGGACAAGGCCGGCAAGCCGGGGTACCGGCAGATGGCGGCGCGGGTCAACTACTCGGTGGCCACCCTGTCGGCGGCCGCGTCGGGGCGGCGGCTGCCGACGCTGGAGGTGACACTGGCGTACGTCGCCGCGTGTGACGGTGACCCCGGGGACTGGGAGCGGCGCTGGCGGCAGGCGGAACGGCTGACCGTGGCGCCGGCCGACGAGCCGGCCGCCGCCGACGGGGACGGGCGGTCGCCCTACCCGGGGCTGGCGACCTTCCGGCCCGAGGACGCCGACCTGTTCTTCGGCCGCGACGCGCTCGTCGACGACCTGGTGTCCCGCCTCGGGCAGCGGCGGTTCCTGGCCGTGTTCGGCGCGTCGGGCGCCGGCAAGTCGTCGGTGGTACGGGCCGGCCTGGTGCCCGCCTGGGGTGGACCGGCCGTGGTGCTGACCCCGGGGACCCACCCGCTGGCGGAACTCGCGGTGCACCTGGCCCGGCGGGCCGGGGTGGCGGCCGGCGGGGTGCTGGACGACCTGCGCGCGGACCCGGGGCGGGCCGCTCTGCTGGTCCGACAGGGGTTGCCGGCGGCCGGTGATCTGCTGGTGGTGGTGGACCAGTTCGAGGAGGTGTTCGCCGGCGGCGCCGATCCCGTCGAGCGGACCGGCTTCGTCGCGGCCCTGCTGGCGATGTGCCGGGAACCGGACGGCCGGGCCCGGGTGGTGCTGGCCGTGCGGGCCGACCACTACGCCCGGTTCGCCGAGCATCCGGAGCTGCTGGCCGCGCTGACCGACGCCCAGGTGCTGATCGGCGGGATGAGCCCGGCCCAGCTGCGCGAGGCGGTGACGAAACCGGCCGAGCGGCGCGGCGCCCGGGTCGAGGGCGCGCTGGTGGCCACGATCGTGGCCCAGGTGACCGGCTCGCCGGGCGCCCTGCCGCTGGCCGCGCACGCGCTGCGCGAGGCGTGGCGCCGCCGGCAGGGCGCGATGGTCACGCTGGCCGGATACGAGGCGGCCGGCGGGGTGGCCGGGGCCGTGGCGCACACCGCGGAGGCCGCGTACGACCGGTTGTCCGAACCGGAGCGGGCCGCCGCGCGGCGGGTGCTGCTGCGGATGGTCGACGTCGGGCCGGACGGGGTGATCATCCGCCGCCGGCTCGACCGGGCCGAACTGGACGGGATCGAGCGGGCGCCGGCCGTGGTCGAGGCGTTCGCCGGGGCCCGGCTGGTGAGCACCGGCCGGGACACCGTGGAGATCGCCCACGAGGCTCTGATCCGGGCCTGGCCGCGGCTGCGGGGCTGGGTCGAGCAGAGCCGGGCCGGGCTGCGCCAGCACCGGCGGCTGACCGAGGCCGCCGCCACCTGGGAGGCGCTGGGCCGCGACGACGGCGCGCTCTACCGGGGTCTGCGGCTGTCGAACGCGGTGGAGGCGCTGGACGCGGAGACCGTCGGCCTGACCGGCCCGGAACGGGAGTTCCTGGAGGCGAGCCGGGCGTTACGCGACCGTGAGGCGCGGCTCGGCCAGCGCCGTACCCGCCGGTTGTTCGCCGGGCTCGTCGCGGTTCTGGCCGTCGTCAGCGTTCTCGCCGCCGGCGCGGTCCTGTCCGCGCGGCGCGCCTCGGCCGAACGCGACCGGGCGGTGGCCCGGGAGCTGGCGGCCGGCGCCCGGGCCGAGCGGATGACCGACCCCGAGCTGGCCCTGCTGCTCGCCTCACGGGCCTACCGGCTCCACCCGGACGACGAGACCGAGTCGGTGCTGCGGCAGGCCACGGCCGACACCCGCACCACGTACACGATGGACGCGCACGGAACGGAGATCTACTCGGTCGGCGTGAGCGGATCCCAGGCCGTCAGCGCCGACCTGTCCGGCGACCTCAAGGTGTGGGACCCGCGGGGCCGGTCCCCGGCGGTGACCGCGCCGGTCCGCGGCACGTACGCCGACTTCGGGCCCGACGGGCGGATGGCGATCGCGACGAGCGATCCGTCGACCCGCAGCCATCAGGTCGTGCTCTGGAAGCCCGGGGAGGCGGCCCGGCCGCTCCACCCGGCGATCGCCGCGTCGGCGATGGCCGTGGCGTACAGCCCGGACGGGCGCTGGGCCGCCATGCTCGGCGACGATTCCCACGCGTACGTCTGGGACACCACCCGCGACGGTGTGCTGCGGTCGTTGCCCTTCACGGGCGTTCCGGGCGGCCTCGCCTTCGGCCCGGGCGGGCGGCTCGCCGTCGCCTCGGACGACGGCACGGTACGGATCTGGGATGTCGCCACGACGTCGCCACCGGTCGTGATCCGCCAGCCCGGGGACCGCTTCCCGGCGGCGGTGGCGTTCAGCCCCGACGGCCGCCGGATCGCCGTCGGCGGCAGCGGGAAGGTGACGGTCCGGTCGGCCGACGGGCGGGGAATGCCCCAGACGTTGCTGGACCCCGAGTTCACGTACATCAGCGTCGCCTTCAGCCCGGACGGGCGCCGCGTCGCCGCCGGCGCGTACGAGCGGACCGTCCGGATCTGGGACGTGGCCGACGGCAGCCGGGGCCTGATCCTGCGCGGCCACCACGGGGCCGTCCGCGACGTGCAGTTCACTCCGGACGGCCGCAGCCTCGTCTCCGGCAGCGACGACGCGACCGCCCGCGTCTGGGACGTCACGGGCGCCGGTGACCCCGAGGCGGTACCCCTTCCGGCGTCCCGCGGCCCGGCCCTGCTCAGCGGCGACGGCAGCGCCGTGGCGTCGGTGAATCCCGGCACCGTCTCCGTCCTGGGGTTCCACCCGCCGCGCACCACGACCACGCTGCCCGGTGCCCGGCCGGACACCCGGATCCTGGCCGTCGGCGCGCACGGGCGCGCCGTCGCCGCCCGCGCCGGCGAGCGGCTCAGCTGGTGGCCGGCCGGGGACGGCGGCCCACCCGGGCCGGTCGACTGTGGACCCCAGCCCCCGGGACCGATCGGGTACACGGCCGCCCTGAGCGGCGACGGGCGGGTCCTGGCGCTCGACTGCGGCGACTACGAGGTCCGCGTGTGGCACGCCGGGAACCCGAAACCCGCCGCGAGCGTCGAGGGCAACGGGCCGATCGCGATCAGTCCCGACGCCACTCGGCTGGCGCTGATCCAGCAGGGCCCGGTCGTGGTGCTGTGGGACCCGGCGGCCGACCGGGTGGTGCGGTCGCTGAGCATCCCGGGCGGTAACCCCGACCACGCGCGGTTCAGCCCGGACGGCCGGCTCCTGGCGGTGTCGGGCGACGACGGGGCGATCCGGGTGTGGACGGTCGCCGGTGACGCCGGCCCGGTCGTCCTCACCGGCACGGCCGGGCAGACCACGGCGATCGGCTTCAGCCCGGACGGCCGGCTGATCGCCGGCATCGGCACCGACGACGTGCTGCGCGTGTGGAACACCGACGGCAGCGGCGAAGCCCTCACCTTCGCCCCGCCGGCCGACGCCCGGGATCTCGCCTTCAGCGCGGATGGACGCGAGCTGATCACCGTGCACGACGACCACCTGCGGATCACGCCGTGCGAGGTGTGCGGGCCGATCGGCGAGGTGCTGGCGCTGGCCGCCCAGCGCACCACCCGCGACTTCACGCCGGAGGAGCGCGCGAAATACCTGCGGAGTTAGCCCTCGGCAGGACAGACCCTAGAGCGCGGGACGGCGCCGGCCGGGCAGGCGGCCGGCCACCACCGCGCCCGGGCCGTGCAGCAGGACGCTGGCGAGGACGGTGATCGTCATGGTGGCCAGCGCGGTCTCGGCGAGTTCGCCGTCCGGGAGGTCGTTGAAGGCGAGCAGGCCGAAGACGATCGACGTGGTGCCGCGCGGGCCGATGGCGGCCACGACGAGTCTTTCACGCCAGGTCATCGAGGAGCCGAGCAGCGACAGCAGGATCGGGCCGGCGCGGACGACGGTGAGCACCGCCAGGCTGTAGACCGCCAGCTGCCAGCCGACGCCGTAGCGGACGGTCAGGACGACGGCGTTGCCGAGGTAGAACCACATGGCGATGGTGGCCATGGCGGCGGTGTCCTCGAGCAGTTGCAGGTCCGGCGTCTGCGCGCGGTGCTTGACCGGATGGTTCGGCCGTACGTGGCGCAGGTAGCGGAACGCGAGGCCGCAGACGAAGGCGGCCACGAAGCCGTTGCCGCCGATCGCCGCGGTCGCGGTGTAGGCCAGCAGCGGGGCGGCCACCACGGTGATGCGCCGGGACTGGCCGGTGGTCCAGCCGTGCCGGTCGGCCAGGTTCATCAGCGCGGCGATCAGCAGGCCGAGCCCGGCCCCGGCCAGGATCGCCTTGATCGCGCTGGGTACGGCCGCGCCCAGGGCCTCCAGCGGCGTGTCCGCCGTCGACGACGTACCCGCCAGGATCAGCGCGAACAGGAAGACGGGCGACATGATGCCGTCGTTGTAGCCGCTCTCGACGTTGAGCAGTTCGCGGACGCGGGCCGGGACCAGGCGGTCGCGGACCAGCGACTCGGCCGGGGCCAGGTCGATCGGCACGACGATGCAGGCGATCACCAGCAGGGCGGCCCAGGACAGGCTGGGCGGCAGCAGCAGCCAGCCGATCAGCACGGCGAGCCCGAGGCTCAGCGGCATGGCGATCAGCAGGGCGCGGGCGGCCAGGCCCGGCTCGTCGCCGAAGAGCCGGCCGCCGCGCACCTCGGTGGCGTCGACGAAGAGCAGGACGGCCAGGATCACCTCGGCCACGTGCTGGGCGACCGTCGAGTTCACGGTGCCGGTGAAGGCGTCGGTGAAGATCGCCGTCACGATGCCGGCCACGACCATCACCAGGGGTACGCGGACGTGCCACCGTTCGAGCCGGCCGGCCACGAGCGACCACGCGCCGGTGACCGCCGCGATCACCACGAGGGTCGCGATCATGAAGCTGAGCGTCGCATGGTCAGACGTGGCTCCGGGCCGAAGTCCGCCGGCGAGGCGGCACGAACAGGGTCAGCGGCTGGTTCATGAGCGGCCGCGTCGTGGTCGAGACAGTCATGGCCGAGACGGTAGGGAGGCCGACCTTAAGATTCGTTGAATGTGGGGATGCGCACGCGCATGGCGGCGCCCTCCCGCAGGTCCAGCACCTCCAGCGTGCCGCCGTGGGCGAGGGTGATCTCGCGGGCGATGGCCAGGCCGAGGCCGGTGCCGCCGCTGCCCCGCGACCGGCTGTCGTCGAGCCGGACGAACCGGTCGAAGACCCGCTCGCGGTTCTCCGGCGCGATCGGGGGACCGTCGTTGCCGACCACGATCTCCGCGAAGTCCCGGCCCGCCGCCGAACTGACGGTGACGGTGCTCCGGGCGTACCGAAGGGAATTGTCGGTCAGATTGCGCAGCACCCGGGCGAGCTGATCCCGGTCGCCGCAGACGCGCGCGGGGTCGACGGTGCCCTGGATGTGCAGGCCGGGATGCTCGACGGCGATCCGGTCCCGCTCGGCGTAGACCAGATCGTCGAGGTCGACGTCCTCCCGGCGTACCGCAAGCTCCTGATCGTCGGACCGGGCGAGCAGCAGCAAGTCGTCGACCAGGCGCGACATCCGCGCGCTCTCCTGGTGGATGCGCCGCACCGAGCGGGCCGGCGTCTCGCCCAGCCCGGCCACCCCGGCCAGCAGGTCGGCGTTGGCGTGGATCGTGGTCAGCGGGCTGCGCAGCTCGTGGCTGGCGTCGGCCACGAACCGCCGCTGGGCCGTCGCCGACGCCTCGATCCGGTCGAGCATCGTGTTCATGGTGCGGGCCAGCGCGGCGATCTCGTCCTCGGCGACCGGCACCGGCAGGCGAGCGTGCAGGTTCGTCGCGGTGATCGACGCCGCCCGCCCGCGCATCGCCTCCACCGGCCGCAGCGTACGGCCCACGAAGAAGAACACCGCCACACCGACCAGGACCGCCAGGATCGGCAGGCCCACCAGCAGCGCCGTCAGGATGGCCCGCGTGCCGTAGCGCACCAGCTCCAGCGACACCGCGACCACGACGATCCGTTCACCCGACGGCGTCGAGACCCCGGTCGCCTGGATCCAGAAATTCGCGGTCTTCTCGTACGCGTCGTGTCCCGCGGCCGGGCGCAGCGTGGAGATCGCCACGCGCGAGACCCCGGACCGGGCGATCACCGTGCCGGTCGGGTCCACCACCTGGACCCGGCTGCCCCAGGAGTCCTCCCGCAGCGCGAACCGCAGCGCGAACCTGTCGCCCGAGGCCACCGCCGCCGCCACCTGATCGGCCCGGTCGTCGGCGGCGGCGCGGACGTCCTCCAGCAGCAGGCCGCGCGCGGTGACCAGCAGGATGCCGCCGGCGATGACCGAGGCCACCGCCACGACGACGCCGGCCGCCAGCGCGGAGCGCATCCGCACGCCGAGCCGCCGCCGCAGCCTCAGGAAAAGGGGCATAGCGGACACGCTAGCTTTTAAGCTGATCGTGCGGGTTGAGGGAGGCGAGATGCGGGTGCTCGTGGTCGAGGACGAGGTCACGATGGCGGACACGATCCGCGACGGGCTCGCCGCGCAGGGCTTCACAGTCGACCTCGTGCACGACGGGGTGGACGGCCTGTGGGCGGCCACCGAGAGCCCGCACGGCGCCTACGACGCGATCATGCTCGACATCATGCTGCCCGGGCTCAACGGCTACGAGGTGTGCCGGCAACTGCGCGGTCGCGGCGTCTGGACGCCCATCCTCATGCTCACCGCCAAGGACGGCGACTACGACCAGGCCGACGCCCTCGACCTCGGCGCCGACGACTACCTGGTCAAGCCGTTCGCGTTCGTCGTGCTGATCGCCCGGCTGCGCGCGCTGATCCGCCGGGGCGCGCCCGAACGCCCGGCCGTGCTGCGCTCCGGCGACCTCACCCTCGACCCGGCCGAACGCCAGATCCGCCTCGGCGATCAGCCCGTCTCGGTCACCCCACGCGAATTCGCCATGCTCGAGTTCCTGATGCGCCACCCCGGGCAGGCGATGACCAAGACCGCGATCCTGGAGAACGTGTGGGACGCCCACTTCGACGGCGATCCCAACATCGTGGAGGTCTACATCGGCTACCTGCGCAAGAAGATCGGCCGGGAGCGGATCGAGACCGTACGCGGCGCCGGATATCGGGTGGCTGAACACGCGGCGGACGCTACGGCCGGCGACCTGAAGAGCCGCTGAATTCAGCCAATCCTTAGGTTCGGCCCCTCAGCATGGCCGTCATGCACTCGCACGAAGGCCTGCCGCCGCTGCTGCGCGACCTCGCGCCGCTCCTCGACAACTGGGGCTACATCGCCCTGTTCGTCATCATCTTCGTGGAGAGCTTCGGCCTGCCCACCCCCGGACAGACCCTGATGGTGGCCGCCGCGATCTACTCGCACTGGGGCCGGCTCGACGTGTGGCTGGTCGCGGCCCTGTCCTTCACGGCGGCGGTCCTCGGCGACAACCTCGGCTACTGGCTCGGCGCCCGCGGCGGCCGTCGAGCCGTCCATCGGTGGGGCCGTTACGTGTTCCTCACCCCGCCCCGGTTCGCCAAGATCGAGGCGTTCTTCGCCCGGCGCGGCAGCTACGTGGTGGTGGTCGCCCGCTTCCTGGACGGCCTGCGCCAGTTCAACGGTGTCCTGGCCGGCATCACCGCCATGTCGTGGCGCCGCTTCCTGCTCCACAACACGATCGGCGCCTTCAGCACCCTCGGGTGGACCCTCGAAGACGCCGGCATTCACCGTAGCCCACGCCGTTGACTGGATGGGGCAGGTGGACGGCTGGGTGGGTCAAGCCTTGGAGCACCGCGTGACAGCGTTGCCCTGACGGGCGAGCGCGACGACAGCGGCCCGGGGGATGGGCGGGGCCGTGGGCGCCCTCTTCGACGACTGCATCACGCCAACGCGGGAACCCGTACGAGCGAGAAGCTGGACGTGAGCACCGCCTCGGTCAGGCGGACACCGGTGACGTGCTCCGCGAGATCGAAGGCCCGCCCGGAGGCCTGCTCGTCGAACACGTAATCCGGATCGTCCGGATCGTCGGGACCGAGGTTGAATCCCATCGCCCGGAGAACGTCCAGAAGGGCGTCCGGTTCGCTGCCTTCGCGCCACGACGCGTTCCGGAAATCGAAGGAAACCCGGACATCCCCGTCCTTCGCCCAGATGAACAGCTCGTCGTTGTGCTCGGAGTGGTACACGGTGGCGACGTCGGTACCCCGCGACAGCGTCTCGAGGATCTCCTCGTCGGTGCCGAGCTGGCTGTACTGCTCGACGATCAGCGCTCCGCCCGTCAGCTCGGTGACGGCCACGGAGAAAGTTGTGCTCGTCCAGATCGTCAAGCCCGACGATCCGCCCGATGACCGAGCCGCCGAGAGCGTGTGCGACCTCGTCGCTGGTGCGGCCCTTGACGAAGGTCAGGCAGGATCCCACCGAGAGGCCTGGACCCGTGATCTCGAACCACCCGTAGTCGTTCATGGCGATCATCAAACCATGGCTCCAGGGTCGCGAGCGGCGCAGGTGAACGGCGCCGAGCGTGGCCGTCACCAGGAACTTCCGGCTGTATCGCACCGCCGTCCCCGCCAACCTTGAGATCACGGCTGAACTGTAGAGCGGCATTTCGCCAGGGCCTGCAACAGGAGCGCCCGGATTCCCCAGACGGCGAGCGCTTGCAGGCCGGCGAGCATCACCCACCAGAGGGTGTCCGCGATGCGCGCGACGGTGTCGCCGAGCAGGTCTCCCGTGATCGAGACGGCAAGCAGCTCGTACGGCCCGGAGACCACGCTCAGCGGAGCGCAGGCGAACCAGAGCACCAGCCGGGCCTTGATGTCGAAGTTCTGCGCGACGCTCAACGCGAACGCGACACTGACGTAACCGACCGCCACGGGGTGCGCCCGCGCCCACCGGAGCCATACTTGAACACGTTCAATCATGAGGCGGAGAATAGAACAGCCCGCCGCGCGAACGCATCGTCAGCTGCGTCACCGCCAGCCATGCTTCGTGCCTGGCTAGTCCCGGAGAGCTTCGAGGTCGGCGAAGAAGTCGGGATAGGTCTTGGCCACGCAGCCGGGGTCGCGGACCTCGATGCCGGGAGCGCGCAGTCCCAGCAGGGACAGGCTCATCGCCATGCGGTGGTCCTCGTACGTCTCGAACGTGGCCGGGCGCGGCTCGCCGGGGTTGATGGTGAAGCCGTCCTCGTCCTCGACGGCGTCGACGCCGGCGCGGCGGAGCTCGGTCACGACGGCGGCGACGCGGTCGGTCTCCTTGCCCCGGATGAAGCCGATGCCGCGGACGCGGGTGGGTGAGTCGGCGAAGACGGCGACGGCGGCCAGGGTCTGGGCGGTGTCGGAGATGTCGGCCATGTCGACGTCGATGCCGTGCAGGGCGCCGGAGGAGCTCACGGTCAAGGAATCCGGCGTACGCGTGACGGTCGCGCCCATGCGCTCGAGGACGTCGGCGAAGCGGACGTCACCTTGCAGGCTCGCCGTGCCGAGGCCGCTCACGGTGACCCGGCCGCCCGCGATGGCGGCCGCGCCCAGGAAGTAGGAGGCGGCGCTGGCGTCGGGCTCGATGTCGTAGGCACGGGCCGTGTACCCACCGGGGCGGACGGTCAGGTCCTCCACCGTCGCGCCGAAGGCGGCCATCACGGCCTTGGTCATCTCCACGTACGGAACGGAGACCAGCTCCGAGGTGAGCGCCACCTGGAGCCCGTCGCGCATCAGCGGGCCGGCCATGAGCAGGCCGGAGAGGAACTGGCTGGAGATGTGGCCGCTGACGTGGACCGGGCCGCCGTGCATGGGGCCGCTGACCGCGGCCGGCAGGTAGCCGGGCTCGCCCAGCTCCTCGACCTTCGCGCCGACCTGGCGCAGCGCGTCGAGCACCGGGCCGAACGGGCGGGCGCGCAGCTGCGGTGTGCCGTCGACGACCGTCCGGCGGCCGAACAGGGCCGCCGCCGGAAGGATGAAGCGCGACGTCGTGCCCGACTGGCGGGCGTCGACGACGGCTCCCTCGGCGGGCGATCCACCGCCGGTGACCGACGCCGTACGGGAAATGGGGTCGACCGCGACCGACGCGCCGAGCGCGCCCACCGCCGTCATCATCGCGCGGGTGTCGTCGGCGAACAGCACGCCCGTCAGGGTGGAGGTGCCGGGCGCGAGGGCGGCGCAGAGCAGGGCCCGGTTGGTGATGCTCTTGGAGCCCGGCGGGCGGACGACGGCGTGGAGAGGACGGCTGAGCGGCGGGATCGCGCGGGAATCGGTCACGCGTCCATCCTTGCCGGATCGCCGGCGCCGTGCCGGAAAATTTTCCCAGCCTGTGGATAACGGAGAAACTGTGGACAACTCCGATGATCTTCGCGGAGCCGCCACAATGGCCCGATGCGAATCAGGGCAGCGCTTCCGGCCGACCTTCCTTTCCTGCAAGAGATCGAGCGCGCCGCGGGTGAGGGCTTCCGCGCGATCGGCATGGCCGCGATAGCCGACGACGATCCACCCTCGATCGAGGTCCTCACGGACTACGAGCGGGCCGGGCGGGCGTGGGTCGCGGCCGATGGCGGTCCGGTCGGCTATCTCCTCGCGCGGCTCGTCGACGGCGACGTTCACGTGGAGCAGGTGTCGGTCCATCCGAGCCGGCAGGGCGAGGGAGCCGGCTCGGCGCTGTTGGAGCGGGCCGAGCAGTATGCGGTGGAGTGCGGCGCGAAAGCGCTGACGCTCACGACGTTCGCCGACGTGCCCTGGAACGCGCCCTACTACCGCCGGCGGGGGTTCGCCGTGGTCGACGAGGGTGAGCTCACGCCGGGCCTGCGGGCCGTGCGGGAGCACGAGGCCGCGGCCGGCCTCGACCGCTGGCCCCGCGTCACCATGCGGCGGCCCGTCGGGCGCGATCAGCCCCGGCCGCCGTAAGCCGGTCAGAGCACGTGCTGGCCGTACATCTCGCCCAGCGGGTCGGCGATCAGCTCGATGCGGGCGCCGTCGGGGTCGCGGAAGTAGACCGAGACGCCGCTGTGCACCTCGTGCTCGACGCCGGCCCCGGTCAGGCGGCCGACCAGGGCGTGCCATCGGGCCGGCTCGACGCTGATCGCGATGTGGTGCAGGCCGCCCAGGACCTCGGCGTACGGGCCGACGTCGAGGCCGGGGAAGTCGAAGAAGGCGAGGAGGTTGCCGTTGCCGATGTCGAAGAAGAAGTGTGACGAGCCGGGGTAGTCCCTGTTCTCGATCAGCTCGGTCAGGGGGAAGCCCAGCACGTCCTGGTAGAAGCGGATGGTGCGCTCGACGTCGCTGCTGATCAGGGCGGTGTGGTGCAGGCCGCGGGCGGTCGAGGCGGGCCGGGCGCCGGCCGGCTTGAGGTGAGCCTCGCGCAGGCGGGCGCGCTCGGCTTCGCGAGCGGCGACGGCGGGATCGGCGGCGGAGGCGGGGGAGGCGGCGGGATCGGGGGCGGCGGCGGGATCGGGGGTGGCCATGGCTCGACTCTAGGGGCCGGGGGACGTCAGCGGATGCCTTCCGCGCGGAGGCGGGCGGCCAGGGCGGCCGCCTGGTCGAGCATGACCTCGGAGACGCGGCCGACATCATCAAGGGTTTCGCCGGCGGCCTGAAGGGCTGAGGCCCCCTATTCGGAGGAATGAATGAAACGCTTCACCGTGGCCACGTCGGCCCGGTTGCTGACCTTGGCCGGATGCTCGACCGGCGGCGAGAACGTCGCGGGCGACGACAGCGTCGCGGGTGCGCGAGGGTGACGAGCGGTCGGACAACCCGTACTCGGCCGGTCCGATGTTCGTCCTCTCCGAACAGGAGATGGATTACCACCTGCTGGCGGGGATCTACGCGGCGATCCGCTCGGCGGCGGCCCGGCGCGGGCTTTCCGTGCGGCTGCTGGAATATCTGGAGCCGGGGCCCGAGTTCTGCCGCAGCGAATGGAAGACGGAACGGCACCCGGAGGTGGCCGCTGCCACGGCCGACGCCGGTGGGCACATCGTGCCCGGGGTCATCGACGTGACACTGCCGCTGGCCGCCGATGCGCACAAGTACGCCGCCTGTCCCGGCGGCATTCCCGACGGCCTCGTGGCGGGGGACTTCGTGGCGGCACAGACCGGCGCCTTCGTCAGCGACTTCGGCCTCGACGGCGTACTGCTGGGCAATCAGTTCGGGCTGGTGGGATTCTGGCGGCCGTCGAACGCGCCGCCCGTCACGCCGGAGCGGATCGAAGGCATCACACGGTTCTTCACTCGGCTGCGGGCCGAGATCGGCGTGGGGCTCATCTATTGGATGCACACCTACTGGCCCGTGGAGACCGAGCACGCGGCGTGGGGGATGACCGACGAGGCGTACGCCAATCTCGACGCCGTTCTGGTGTCGACCTTCGCGGTCATCGTCGAGCGGACGAAGATCGTGCCGAACTTGCGCAGCAAGGCGGCGCTCCGCGGGCCGCGGGTCATCTTCGGGCTCGATTTTCGTCGATCCCTGGTACTGGTACCGGACGCACCTCGACGATCGGCGGACCTACCGCTATCAGCGTGAGGTGCTGGTGGCGGAGGCCGGATCGATCGACGGGGTGTCCTATTTCGCGAACGACACGTTCGGCCATTTCGTGCCTCGCCGATGGCTCGACGAGACGCTTTCGGTGGTCAGCTCACTTCACGATCCGAAGATGTGAACGCTTGCGCGGCGCCGGTTTCTCGTCCTCGTGGAAGACCTCGTCGAGGCGGTGGCGCAACGTCTCGCGGTAATTCTCGCCGGGCTTTTGGCGCGGCTCCTTCTTGAGCAGCCCTTTCGCCACGACGACCGTGACGGCGACGGTCAGGAAGTCGCGGACCACGGCCCAGCCGGCGGTGCCGAAGGTGAAGTCGGCGGGGAACATGACGCCCTGCAGGACCGCCCCGGCGACCGCCGCGACGGCGGACGCGCCGACGAGACGGCTCAGATCGCCCTGGACGCCGTGCCAGTACAGCGGCAGCCAGCGGTCCAGCAGCCAGGCGAACAGCACCGCCGGTACCACCTGCGGGATTGCCTGGGTCACGCCGTCGAGCAGGGTGCCGGTGCTGGGGACGAGCGCGGCCAGCACCAGCATCACCAGGGCGTCGAAGCGGCGCGGGCCGTGCGCGCCCTGGGCGACCAGCCAGACCGCGCCCACGGCGGCGGCCGGCCAGAGCGCGCCGTCGAGCGCGTGCCCGGCGTACAGGGCCAAAAGGTAGAGCAGGGCGAACCCGGCCGAGCGGGCGCCGTAACGAGCGAGGCTCACGGCATGTACCTCCGAGACCGGCCCCGGGGGGAGGGACCGTTCCGCGAAGATCGGCAGCTCGCCGGCCGAGTTGAGCCTGGTGGCGAGGTTTTGTCGGACCCATCCGATAGAACTACCGCACCTGTTCGTGAGGAGGATCGGTTGTGACAAGCGAGGGCGCCGCGTTCGAGCGGCGCAGCACAGCCCCGGTCATGGCGCCCGTGCGGGCGCGCAAACTGGCCAAGGTGCCGTTCGTGGAGCTGTCCGAGGGACGGCTGCAGGGTGTGGTCTCGAGCGGGTCGGACGTCGAGAGGGTCTACGTCTCGTCGATCACCGCGGCCGAGCACGGGCTGAGCTGCAACACCAACAACAACCGTCCGTGCGGGGGCCTCGGCGGTGGCGCCCGCCCCTGCAACCATCTGAAGGCGCTGCTCGAGGCCGCCGTCGCGCAGTACGGGGTGGAGCGCGTGGCCCGCTACCTCAAGGTCGAGCCGCCGTCCGGCGAGACCGACCTGTGGCCCGCCCTGCGCCCGGTGGCCGCGCCGCAGCGTGCGGCCGAGGTGTTCAGCGGCTTCCTGCGCCACCTGGCCTACCTCGAGGTGCCGCCGACCACCGAGCCGCTGCCCGACCTCCAGTGGTTCCCGGCGGCCAGTGCGGCGGTGCGCTGATGCTGTCCGACGCGCTGCGGGCCCGCCCGGCCGGGCTCGACGAGGTCCTTTCCCTGGTGGACGGCCTTGACGACGCCCTCGTGCACGGGCTGGCCCGGCTTGACGACGAGCGGGCCGCCGCCCTCGAGGCCGTGGCCGGCGCCTTCGACGGGTCACCGCTGGCCGGCCGGGCCGCCGACGCGATCGGCAAGATCGTGGCCGGTACGGTGACCGACGACCATCTGGCCGCGCTCGCCGGTTGCCGGGTGGCGCTGCTCGGCGCCGCCCACGACGCGCTGGTCGCCGGGTTCGACGCGGCGAGCGGCCGCGCCCGCGAGCCCTGGGCGGCCCCGGGCGGCCCGGCCGGGGCCGGCCATCCGGTCGCGGGCAGCCGGTCCTGGCTGCGCGAGCTGGCCATCGCGGGCTGGCGTGGCGTCGACCACGAGCTGGCCGCGGGCGGCGCCCCGACGGTGCGGGCGTTGCTGGCCGAGCCGTCCGGCCGCCGCCTGGCGGTGCTGCTCGACGGGTTCGGGGCCGAGCTGCGGGCGGCCGCCCCGGTGGCCACGCTGCCGCGGGTGCCGGTCCGCCGCTGGGCCGACCTCTGGACCCGGGCGCTGGTGCTCTCGCAGGACGGCCTGCCGGCCGAGCCGTCGGCCCCGGCCGGTGGGCGGCTGCTGATCCTCGGCGCCGACCTGCACGAGCATCCGACGGTGTTCCGCTGCCAGGTGCACGGCCTGCTGGAAACCGGAGCCGGCGTCCGCCTGGTCCGCACGAGCGTGGCCGCGGCCAAGGTCGACACGATCAGCGGCCCGTCCGCCTGGCGGATGCTCGGCGCCTTCCCGATCCTGCTGGGCGCGCTCGCGGAGCACCGTTCCGTCGAGGTGTCGCAGATGACGCTCACCGCGAGCGGCGACCTGATCTGGGACGAGAGCCGCGCGGCGCCGGGGGAGCCGGCCGACCCGTTCACCACGGCCCGGGTCCTGCTGGCGGGCGCCGTCGCGTCGGCCACGGCCCCGCTCGACCGGCATCCGGCCGCGATCGCCGAGCCGGTGCTGCTGGCGGGCGGCGAGTTCGAGGCCGACACCGACCGGCTGCCGGCGGCCGGGCCGCTCACCCCGGAACTGGTCGCCGGGGCCTCCGCCGTGCTGGGGCTGCTGCGCTTCGACGGCGTGCGCTGGGTGGTGCAGCCGCTCGCCGTGCAGGCGACGGTGCGCAAGAAACCGGTCGTGGCGCACAGCGGCGACTGGGCGCTCGGTCCCACCGACGCCAAGGCGGCCAAGGCCGAGGCGGCCGCCGGTGGCGCCGTCGAGGTGCTGCGGGAACGAGCGGGAAGGCTGCTGCGCAAATGACGGCGGACAACCGGCGCGAGGTCCTCTACTGGCGGTTGCTGGCCCGCCTGTTCGACCCCGAGGAGCAGGCCGCGCTCGAGTCGGCCAGCGTCGCCATCGTCGACGACGCCGGTCTGCCGCCGGCGCTGCTCGACCCGGGCACCTCGATCGACAACCTGGTGCAGCGCCACCCCCACCTGGCCGCCGAGCTCGACGGCCTGATGAGTGATCCGGACGGCGATCGGACGGGCGAGGTGCGCCGGGCCGCGCTCGCGTCCAAGCTGCTGCTCAACGTCTTCGACACCGGCACGGGCGACGTCAGCGCCGGCCGGCTCGCGCGCTGGCAGGCCGACGCCGGCTGGTTCGAGCGGGCGCTCGGGCACGAGCCGGGGCAGTCGCGCGGCCGGGCCGAGGGCAAGGTACTGGCCGGCATCGAGGGTGACCTGATCAAGCGGATGCGGCTGCGCGAGGTGCTGGCCGACCCGCGCCTGGCCGCGAAGCTCACGCCCAGCATGTCCCTGATCGATCAGCTGCTGCGCGACAAGAACAACCTGGACGGCGTCGCCCTGGCCAACGCCAAGCGGCTGATCCGGCAGTTCGTCGACGAGGTGGCGGCGGTCCTGCGTACCCAGGTCGCGCAGGCCAGCGCGGGCACGATCGACCGCTCGGTGCCGCCGAAACGCGTGTTCCGCAACCTCGACCTCGACCGCACGATCTGGAAGAACCTGCCCAACTACAACCCCGAGGACGAGCGGCTGTACGTCGACCGGCTCTTCTACCGCCAGACGGCCAAGCGGGTCACCCCGGCCCGCATGATCGTGGTGGTCGACCAGTCCGGATCGATGGTCGACTCGATGGTCAACTGCACGATCCTGGCCTCGATCTTCGCGGGCCTGCCCAAGGTCGACGTGCACCTGATCGCGTACGACACGCGGGCGCTCGACCTGACCCCGTGGGTGCACGACCCGTTCGAGGTGCTGCTGCGCACCAAGCTCGGCGGCGGCAACGACGGGCCGGTCGCGATGGCCATGGCCCGCCCCAAGATCGCCGATCCGCGCAACACGGTGCTGGTGTGGATCTCCGACTTCTACGAGTTCGACCGCTCCCAGCCGCTGTTCGACGGCATCGAGGCGGTGCACCGCTCCGGGGTGCGCTTCATCCCGGTCGGCTCGGTGAACAGCTCCGGCACCCAGAGCGTGAACCCGTGGTTCCGCCAGCGCTTCAAAGATCTCGGCACCCCCGTGATCTCCGGAAAAATCCAGAAGCTCGTCGTCGAGCTCAAGAACTTCGTGGCATAGGGAGACTTCTGATGAGCGAGATGCTGCGGCCCCCGGCCGAGATCAAGTACGCCGACGAGCTGGACTGGCTCGAGTCGATCGACGACGGGCCGAAACCCTTCTCCTGGCGCCTGAGCCCCAAGATGGTGCGCCTGTTCATCCTCGGCTCCGAGCGCGCCGACGGCCTCGACCGCGAGATCGGCCAGAAATGGTACGGCGACCGCAGCTTCGTCGAGCGCTCCATCGTCACCCTCGCCTCCGACCGCGGACTGCTGCTCATCGGCGATCCCGGCACCGGCAAGAGCTGGCTGGCCGAGCTGCTGGCGGCCGCGATCAGCCGCAACTCCACGCTCGTCGTGCAGGGCACCGCCGGCACCACCGAAGACCACATCAAATACTCGTGGAACGTCTCGATGGTCATCGCCAAGGGCCAGTCCCGGGCCTCGATGATCCCGTCGCCGATCATGA
Organism: Actinoplanes sp. NPDC048988; assembly: GCF_043197815.1. Classification (NCBI taxonomy): domain Bacteria; kingdom Bacillati; phylum Actinomycetota; class Actinomycetes; order Micromonosporales; family Micromonosporaceae; genus Actinoplanes; species Actinoplanes sp. NPDC048988. The sequence continues at coordinate 131,814 of NZ_JBICTW010000014.1, forward strand.
CGGCGATGGAGGGTGGCGTCATCGGCCGCTTCGAGGAGCTGACCCGCTCGACCAGCGACGTGCAGGACGCGCTGATCTCGATCCTGTCCGAGAAGTACGTGTCGATCCCCGAGCTCGACGAGGACAACATCGTCTTCGCCCGGCCCGGCTTCTCGATCATCGCCACCGCCAACAGCCGCGACCGGGGCGTCAACGACCTGTCCTCGGCCCTCAAGCGCCGCTTCAACTTCGTCCGGATCCCCGTGGTGACGAACAAGAAGAGCGAAGCCGAGATCGTCCGATTCCGTACGGAGGAGTTGCTGCGCCGCCACAACATCGAGCTCGAGGTGCCGCCCACCCTGCTCGACGTGCTCCTGCAGAGCTTCGCCGACCTGCGCGCGGCCGCGAGCTCGGCCGGCAGCGACGACGAGAAGCTGGAGTCGGCGCTGTCCACCGCCGAGCAGATCGGCGTGCTGGAGGACGCGATCCTGCACAGCAACTTCTTCGGCGCCGCCACGCTGACCGCCGAGACGCTGGCCGGATCGCTGGTCGGCTCGCTGGCCCGGCGCAGCCCCGAAGACCTGGCGATCCTGAACAAGTACTGGCACGGCGTGATCGAGCCCCGCAGCAAGGAGGACGGCGGCGAGTGGACCGGGTTCCTCGAGGGCGGGCGCCAGGCGATCGCGACCCTGTCATGAGCGGGCCCTTCGACCCGCTGCGGGCGCAGCTGCTGGGCGCGGCCGAGGCGCTGGCCGGCGGGCCGGCCGCCCTGCCCGACATCCTCACCGGCATGGTCGACGACGTCGAACACGCCCTGCGCGAGCCGTTGGAGATCTTCCCGGTCTGCCACCACTCGCCGGCCTCGGCGCTGGCCATGGTGCGCCGGCTCCGGGAGAAACAACCCCGGGTGATCTACCTGGAATTGTGCGAGGACATGGCGCCGATCCTGACCGAGCTGCGCAACTGCCGGCTCCCGGTGGCGCTGCAGGCGTTCGCGTCGGAGCTCGAGGGCTTCCCGGTCGAGTCGGCGCCGCTCAGCGTCATCGCCCCGATCACCGAGAGCTCGGCGGAATACCAGGCCATCTCGTACGCCCTGGAGACCCCCGGCGTGCAGCTCGTGCTGGTCGACCGCTCCACCGACCACGTCTTCCAGTGGGCGCCGCGCGACGAGCCGGCCCCGCCCGGGCCGGCCGAGGAGGACCTGCACGGCGACGCGGTCGGCGTCGAGATCGGCGACCTGCGGCCGCGCTTCGCCGAGCTGGAGGAGCACCTGCTGCACCACGGCCGGGTCCGGCACTGGTCGGAGTGGTGGGACCAGTACGTGGAACAGCCGCTGGCCGGCGCCGACCACGACACGTACCGCCAGGTCATGGTCCTCATCGGCAGTCTGTTCCGGCGGCTGGCCCCGCACGACGGCGCCCGCTGGCGCAGCGACGAGGACCGCGAGCGCTACATGTGGACGCGCATCCGCGAACACCTGGCCGCCACCGGGACCGACCCGGCCGACTGCCTCTACGTGTGCGGGGCGTTCCACGCGGCGAGCCGTCTCCCCGAGGTCGGCTCGGCTCCCGGCACCCCGGACTTCGCGATCAGCCCGCGGACCGGCACGACTTGGCTCTACGGCCTCATCCCGTCCAGCCACTCGGCGATCGAGGCGCAGTTCGGCCTCGCGCCCGGCTCGGTCTCGATCGCGGCCGCCACCTGGCAGAAAGGGCTGACCAGGTCCCGGCTCACGCCGTTCGAGCTCGACGGGCAGAAAGGCGGCCGCAACAAGAAGGTCCGCAAGGCGCTGCCGCCGCCGCAGGCCGACCCGCCGCCGGCCGACCAGCTCACCGGGTACCTCTCCGGGCCACCCACGCTCGACGGGCTCGACGAGGCCGAGTTGCGCGGCTGGTGCGTCGACATCGTCCGGCTGGCCCGCCGCAACGGATACCTGGCCAGCACGGCCGACGCGATCGCCGTCTTCGAGACGTCGGTCCTGCTCGCCGGGATGCGCGGGCGGGCCCGGCCCACCCCGTACGACTTCGCCGACGCCGCCGTGACCTGCATCGAGAAAGACGTCGTGCCGGGGCGGCGCGACGTGCGGCGGCTGTGCGAGATCCTGCTCGGCGGCGACCGGATCGGCCAGGTCGGCTACGACGCGCTGCCCCCGCTGGCCCGCGACGTGTTCGACCGGCTGGCCCCGCTCGAACTCAACCTCGAACAGCGCACGATCCAGCGGGCGCTGCTCGACCTGACCGCCCGGCCCGAACTGGCGGCCTGCTCCCAGCTGCTGTGGATGTTGCGCTACCTGCTGCCCGACCACGCGGTCCGCCCCATCATGGGATCACGCCGCCTGGGCGAGAAACACTTCCAGGAAAGCTGGGACCTCGACCTCGGCCGCCACCAGCGGACGATCATCGAGCTGGGGTACGAGGGTGTCACCGTCGAACAGGTGCTGGAACAGCGGCTGCGCCGCGCCGCCTGGGACTCCTCGGCCACGGCGGCGGTCGCGCTCAAGGCGGTCGAGGACTCGCTGCTGTTCCTGGCCAGCCCCCGGCTCACCGACGAGCTGGGCGCCCGCGCGGTCGAACTGCTCAAGGGCGAGCGCACGGTCGACGAGGCGCCGGTCGTCCTGCGCCGCGTCCGGCGGCTGCTCGGCCACTACCGGAGCACCGCCCCGGCGCTGCCGGCCTGGTGCGAGCGGTTCGTCACCCAGGGGTACGCGCACTACTGCACCCTGCTGCCGACCGCGTTCGTCGACGACGAGACCGGGGTGCGCCAGGTCGGAGCGATGCTCGGCTTCCTGTTCAGCATGGAGAGCCTGGCCCTGTCGCTCGGCTGCGACCGGGCCCAGCTCGAACTGGCGGTCCGCCAGTCCCATCCGGAATCGCCGGCCAAACTGGCCCTGCTCTGGTCGGCCCGCCACCAGCTCGGCGCCCTGCCGCTGCCCGAGCTGCGCTCGCGGGTCGAGGAACTGCTGGACAATCCGCTGGTGGTGCCGTCGGTCCCGCAGTACGTGAGCGGTTTCGTGCAGGCGCTGGAGCCGGTGCCGCGCCTGGCCCCGTTCGTGGTCGAGACGCTGTCCAAGGCCTTCGGCCGCCTGCCCGACCCGGTGCTGCTGCCCTGGCTGCCCACCCTGATCACCACGCTGCGCGACCAGGCGGCCGAGCTGGTACCGGTCCTGACCCGCGAGGCGGGCCGCACGTTCCCGGCCACGCTGGAAGCCCTCGACGCCTGGACCCCACCCTGGGACCGGCCGCCGCCGTCGGCACGGGCGGCCAACCGCCCCGGCGCGGGCCCGGCCGCGGCGCTGCTGGCGTCCCACCCCGCCACGGCCGACGCGGTCGCCGAACTGCTCGGCTGCGCGGGCGAGTGGTCGGCTTCCGCGCCGCCCACCCCGGCCTTGCTCGCCCTGTTCCCGGAGTCCTCGACCGCGGTGGAGGCGCTTATCGGCGAACGTTGACCGCAGCCCTCACCGCATCTCCGCGCCGAGCCGCATCTCCGAGCCGCGCCGCGCCGTGCTGCCGCGTCGCGTCGTGCTCCCGCGTCGCGTCGCGTCGCGTCGCGTCGCGTCGCGCTGAGCTTCTGCGCGGTGCTGAGCTTCTGCGCGGTGCCGAGCTTCTGCGCCGTGCTGAGTCTTCGCGCCATGCTGAGTTTTCACGCCGCGCCGCGCCGCGCTGTGCTTCCGCGCCGCGCTGTTGTGCCTTCACGCCGCCCCGCGCTGTGTTTCTGCGTGGCGCCGTGTCTCCGCGCCGCGCCGCGCCGCGCTGTGCTTCTGCTCGGCGCGGCGTCCTGGCCTATCGCTGCGCGGCGGACTGTTCCCGCGTGGCCCGGGGCTGTGCGTCAACGCTCTGGGGCGGCTCGCCTCAGCGTTGCGGGCTTGTGCCTGAGGCGGCTTGCGCCAGGCCCTCGGCGTGTGTCTGGGGCGTCTTGGCGGTGCGGCGGGTGTGGAGCTGGGGTGCGGGCGTCCATGGCGGATGCGGTGCGGCGTCTTGTGGTGTGCGCCGGAGCTGTCTCAGCGTTGCGGTGCTGCGGGGAGGGACAGGGTTCCGCGGAGGGCGCCTCGGGTGGTACGGAGGGCTACCACTGTCCAGGCGGCCAGCAAGCCCGCGTAGAGCAGCGCGGCGGCTCCGGCGAGCATGTCCGAGCCGGTGTGCGTGGCCAAGGCCGACGTGCCGGTCACGCAGGTGCCGACGGGGAATGTGAACGACCACCAGGTCAGGCTGAACGGCAGGTGGGCGCGGGCCGTGCGGACGGTGATGGCCGTGGCCAAGGCCATCCAGAGCAGGGTGAAGCCCCACACGGGTACGCCGTAGACGACGCCCAGGACGCGCAGCGTGTCGGCGTACTCGTGGGGGAGGGCCAGGTGGGCGACGCCGCCGAGCAGGTTGAGGGCGGTGATCGACTGGCCGAGGGGGCCGAGGACGATCCACAGGGTCGGCACCATGCGGGCGGGGCCGACATCGCGGGTGGCCAGGCGCTGCCAGATCTGCGGGATCACGGCGAACGAGGCGATCAGGCTGACGCCGAACATCGCGTAGCAGGCGACCAGCAGGGTGAGTCGGGGCTGGCCGGCCGGGGCGTACGGGATGAGCAGCGCGCCCGTCGCCGCCGAGACCATCGGCGGCACCACGGGCATGAGCCAGCCGCCGAACGGCTCGCGCTCGCCGGTGTGGCGGGTGAACTGGAGGTACGGCACGGCGACCGCGGTGATCAGGCCGCCGATGGTGCCCGCCGTCCAGAGCACCCAGTCCGCGGCGAGCGCGGCCGTCTCGCCGATGACGTCCCGCCCGGCCAGCAGGGTTGCGGCGCCCACGGTCATGAGCGCCATCGGCGGCGCGCCGTAGAAGTGCGCCATGACCGGGTCGAGGTGGTGGCGACGGGCGACGGCGGGGTACCGCCGCCAATGCCGGGCCGTTGCCGCCGTCACGGCGACCAGCAGGACGACCGCGAGCACCCACCCGCCCACCGCGAGCGGTCGCAGGCCGGGCAGGCGCACCGGCAGCGACACCGCCGCGGTCGCCACGATGCCCGTGCCCATGACCGACGCGAACCAGTTCGGCCCGAAAGTCGCCACCAGCGCCCCGAAAGGCCGGCCGGGTACCGTCCTGGGGGCGTCATCCGCCCGCCTGGCAACCAAAGGTGCTGTAGTCATGAGTCCACGATCACGCCGGCCCGGACCAGCCGGTAGGTGGCCTGATCTTGTGGTCTCACAACCTGGGGTTGTACCCCGCTACCATGTCTCATTGTGGCCCTCAGCGCGCGCATGCCCGACCTGGCAGCTCTCGAACTCTTCCTCGCTGTCGCCCGGACCGGCAGTCTGAGCGCGGCCGCCCGGGAGACCGGCGTGTCCCAGCAGGCGGCTTCGGCGCGGCTGGCGGCGCTGGAGTCGCAGACCGGCATCCGGCTCGCCCACCGCACCACGCGCGGGGCCGAGCTGACCCCGGCCGGGGCGGTGGTCGCGCAGTGGGCCGACCGGCTGCTCACCCTCGCCCACGAGGTCGACACCGGGCTGGCGTCGCTGCGGGACGACAGCCGCAGCCGCATCCGGGTCAGCGCCAGCCTCACCGTGGCCGAGCAGCTGCTGCCGAGCTGGCTGGTCAGCCTCCAGGCCGACGCCGAACGGCGCGGCGAGCCCCCGGTGCAGGTGGTGCTCACCGCCACCAACAGCGACACCGTCATCGAGCAGGTCCGCTCCGGCGCCGCCGACCTGGGCTTCGTCGAAGGACCGACGGCCCCGCGCGGCCTGCGCAGCCGCGTGGTCGCCCACGACGACCTGGTCCTGGTCGTCCCCCCGGCACACCGGTGGGCCCGCCGCCCCGACGGTGTCGACGCCGCCGAACTGGGGGAGACGCCCCTGGTCACCCGCGAGGCCGGCTCCGGCACCCGCGACTTCCTCGCCGCCGCCCTGCGCGAAGTCCTGGGCGGGGACTACACGCCGGCCCACCCAGCCCTGGAACTCTCCACCTCCGCCGCGGTACGCGCCGCCGTCCTGGCCGGCGCCGGCCCAGCCGCCCTGAGCCGTCTCGCCGTCGCCGACGACCTCCGCGCCGGCCGCCTCCGCCCCGTCCCCGTCGCCGGCCTCGACCTGCACCGTCCGCTGCGCGCCATCTGGTCGGGCTCTCGAGTCCCACCGGCCGGCGGCGTCCGCACCCTCCTCGCCCACATCGGCGCGCTCCCCTAGGACCGCCGGCGTCGACCACCCGGGCTGCCTGAAGCAGCATGCGAAGGCCGGCGGCGCCGGGGGGCCATCATGTCCCGATGACCACTGACTGGCTGGCCTGGCATGACGAGTACGACGACCCGGACTCGTCGCTGTCGCGACGGTTGACGGTCGTTCGGGACTATCTCACGCGTGCGTTGTCCGAGGCGCCCGCCGAGGCGGACGGCCGCCGCCGGCTGATCAGCCTGTGCGCCGGCGACGGGCGAGACGTGTTGCCGATTCTCGCTCGGCACGATCGAGGACGCGCGGTGCACGCCGTGTTGACGGAGCTCGACCCTGAGCTGGCGGCGAGGGCGCGCGCGACGGCCACCCGGCTGGGGTTGCCGGGCGTCGATGTACGAACGGGTGACTCCGGTTCCGCCGGCACGTTTCTCGATGCGGCACCGGCACACATCGTGATGGCTTGCGGAGTGTTCGGGAACATCAGTGACGGCGATGTGCGCCGGACCATCGCGGCGCTGCCCGCGCTGCTGGCCGAGGACGGCATCGTGATCTGGACGCGCGGCCGGGGCGGCCAGGACGCGGACCCGAGCGAGAGCGTCCGGGCCGATCTCGAAGCCCACGGGTTCCAGGAGATCGCGTTCACCCGGCCGGTCGATGCCCGGTTCCGGGTCGGCCTGCACCGGCTCGCGACCGCACCGCCGCCCGGGCGGCTCACCGCTCAGGCTCAGCTGTTCAGCTTCGTGCCGAGACAGCGGGAATGACCTGAAGGGTCGAGAAGGGGCTCAGATCTGGCGGTACTCCACCTCCGGCCGGCCGGGGCCGCCGTAGCGCGGGGTCCGGGTCACCTGGCCTGTGTCGGCCAGGTGTTCGAGGTAGCGGCGGGCGGTCACCCGGGAGGCGCCCATGCGGGCGGCCACCTCCGTGGCGGACAGGCCTGTGGTGTCGTCGCCGGCTCGCAGGACGCCGAGGACGAGGTCCAGGGTGCCCTGGTCGAGTCCCTTGGGGAGGGTTACCGGGGACGTGCCCCGGAGGGAGGCCAGGGCGCGGTCGATCTCGTGTTGGGCGGCCACGGGGGCTGTGCCCTGCACCTGTGCTCGGTAACGGGCGTACCCGAGAAGCTTCTCCCGGAAAGCGGCGTAGGTGAACGGCTTCAGCAGGTAGTGGGTGACGCCCAGGGAGACCGCGGAGCGGACCACGGCCAGGTCGCGGGCGGAGGTCACGACCAGGACGTCGGTGGTGAGGCCGGCGCCGCGCAAGGAGCGGCACAGGTCGAGGCCGAACATGTCGGGCAGATGCAGGTCGAGCAGGATCAGGTCGATCGGGGTGGAGCGCAGCGCCGCCAGCGCCTGCTGGCCGGTGTGGGCCACGCCGGAGACGGCGAAACCCTCGACTCTTTCCGTGTACGCGGCGTGGGCCTCCGCCAGCAGCGGCTCGTCCTCCACCACGAGAACGCGAATGTCAGTCATGAGGCGGCACCGGAAGGCGCACGGTGACCGCCGAACCGGCCACCTCGATGGTGCCGCCGTGGCGGTCGGTGACCTGGCGTACCAGGGACAGGCCGATGCCCCGGCCCGGGGCCTTCGTCGACCAGCCCTTGCGGAACGCGCCCGCGGGGACGCCGGGGCCGGTGTCGGTGACCCGGACCAGGACGACGCCGTCCGAGAAGAGCACCAGGACCGTCACCTTCCGCGGCGGTGGCGTGCCGGCCACGGCCTCCAGCGCGTTGTCGACCAGGTTGCCCACCACCGTGAGCAGGTCGCGGCTCGGCAGGGGAGTGCCGGCCATCCGGGAGGCCTCGTCGACGATCAGTTCCACGCCGCGTTCGCCGGCCTGGGCCGACTTGCCGAGCAGCAGGGCGGCCAGGGCCGGCTCGTCGAGGGCGCCCACCACCCGGTCGGTCAGCTGCTGGGCCACGGCCAGCTCGGCGGTGGCCAGGTCGACCGCCTCCCGGGTGCGGCCGAGCTCGACCAGGGTCAGCACCGTGTGCAGGCGGTTCGCGGCCTCGTGCGCCTGGGCCCGCAGGGCATCGGTCAGGCCGCGTACGGAATCAAGCTCTCCGGTCAAAGCCCGCAGCTCCGTGTGGTCACGCAGAGTCAGTACGGTGCCGATGGTCTGCCCCTCCGAATGGATCACTCGCTGGTTGGCCACGAGGACGCGATCGCCGGCGAGGACCGGCTCGTCGGCCACCGCGGCCCGGGCCGCGATCAGATCGCGTACCGGTGCGGGAAGGTCGTCGCCCAGCAACCGCCGCCCCTCGTCGTTGATCAGCGTGATGTGCCCGTCGCGGTCGGCCACCACGAGCCCTTCGCGTACGGAGTGGAGCACAGCGTCGTGGTACTCGTACATCCGGGTCATCTCGGCCGGGCCGAGCCCGTGGGTCTGGCGCCGGAGGCGGCGGCTGAGCAGCCAGCTTCCCGCCGCCGCGAGCAGCAGCGCCAGTGCGGTCGGGATGGCGACGGCCGGCGTACGCCCGATAAGCCGGTGATTGATGGCGTCGGTGGTGATGCCGACGGAAACGAGAGCGATCACCCGGTTTTGCTCATCGCGCACCGGCACGACGGTCCGGACCGACTCGCCCAGCGTGCCCACGCTCTTCTCGACGACCGTGCCGCCGGCCAGCGCCTTGTCGATCGTCCCGATGAACGGCTGCCCGATCAGGCTGGGCGTGCGATGGGTGTAGCGGGTGCGGTCGGTGGCCATGACCACGATGAAGTCGGTGCCGGTGGCGACCCGGACGCTTTCGGCGTACGGCTGCAGCACCGTCGACGGTGACGGGCGCCGCACCGCGTCGACGACCATGGGGGACCGGGCCACGGTCTCGGCGATGTCCACGACGTCGTCGATCGCGGCCCGCTCGGCGTCGTCGAGGACGATGAGGACGGTCCCGGCCGTGCCGATGGCGACCAGGGCTGCCACGACCAGCGCCTGAAGCACGAACAGCTGCCGCGCGATGCTCCAGCTCGTATCGTCACCGAAACGCGCCGGAAAACAGAATGAACGCAATGATGCCCCCGGGATGAGACGCGGGCCACATTCTCCGTCATGAAGACCCCGAGGGACCGTACCCACTATTTGTATCTGGCGGTGATCGCCGCCGTCGTGGCCGGCATCGCCGTCGGCCTGGCCGTCCCGGACTTCGCCGTGGAGCTGAAGCCGGTCGGCACCGCCTTCGTCAACCTGATCAAGATGATGATCGCGCCGGTCATCTTCTGCACCATCGTGCTGGGCGTGGGCTCGATCCGGCAGGCGGCCAAGGTGGGCCGGGTCGGTGGGCTGGCGCTCGGCTACTTCCTTCTCATGTCGACCGTCGCCCTCGCCATCGGCCTGGTCGTCGGCAACATCATCCACCCCGGGGCCGGGCTGCACCTGGACCCGTCGATCGCCGAGGCGGGCCAGAAGGCGGCCGGTGACGCGCCCAAGGAAGGTCTGGACGACTTCGTTCTCGGGATCATCCCGACCAGCCTGCTGTCCGCCCTGACCGACGGCGAGGTGCTGCAGACGCTGCTGGTGGCGCTGCTGGTCGGCTTCGCCGTGCAGGCCCTGGGCACCCGCGGCGAGCCGGTCCTGCGGGCCGTCGAGGTGATCCAGCGGCTCGTCTTCAAGATCCTCGCCATGATCATGTGGCTGGCCCCGATCGGCGCCTTCGGCGCGATGGCGGCGGTGGTCGGCGCGACCGGCGTGGACGCGCTCAAGAGCCTGGCCCAGATCATGCTCGGCTTCTACGTCACCTGCGCCATCTTCGTCTTCGTGGTGCTCGCGCTGATCCTGTGGACGTTCGCCCGGGTCAACATCTTCGCGCTGCTCAAGTACCTGGGCCGCGAGTTCCTGCTGATCCTGTCGACGTCGTCGTCGGAGTCGGCGCTGCCCCGGCTCATCGCCAAGATGGAGCATCTGGGCGTCAGCAAGCCGGTCGTCGGCATCACGGTGCCGACCGGGTACTCGTTCAACCTCGACGGCACGGCCATCTACCTGACGATGGCGTCGCTGTTCATCGCCGAGGCGATGGGCGACCCGCTGTCGATCGGCGAGCAGATCTCCCTGCTGGTCTTCATGATCATCGCGTCCAAGGGCGCGGCCGGCGTCACCGGGGCCGGGTTGGCCACGCTGGCCGGCGGCCTGCAGAGCCACCGGCCCGACCTGGTCGACGGGGTCGGCCTCATCGTCGGCATCGACCGGTTCATGTCCGAGGCGCGGGCGCTGACCAATTTCGCCGGAAACGCGGTGGCGACCGTGCTCATCGGCACCTGGACCGGCGAGATCGACCGGGAGAAGACGGCGGCCGTGCTGGCCGGGCAGGACCCGTTCGACGAGGCCACGATGCTCGACGATCGGCCCGCGGAGGTCACCCAGCCGGTCTGAGTAACATGATCCGGTGCTTTCCCCGGGGACGTTGCTCAGCGAGCGCTACGAATTGACTCAACGCATCGCGGCCGGTGGCATGGGTGAGGTCTGGCGCGGGACCGACCGCATGCTCCACCGTGCCATCGCGGTCAAGGTCGTGCTGCCCAACCTCATGGCCGACCCCGAGTTCCTCACCCGGTTCCGCTCCGAGGCCCGCATGATGGCCGCCCTGCGCCACCCCGGCATCGTCCAGGTCTACGACTACGGCGAGAACGCGGCGGTCGGGGGCGGCCGCATGGACTACATGGTCATGGAGTTCATCGAGGGCACCCCGCTGTCGAAGCAGATCCAGCAGGCGGGCCGGCTCAGCCCGGCCGAGACGATGCGCATAGTGGCCCAGGTCGCCGACGCGCTGCAGGTGGCGCACGACGCGGGCATCGTGCACCGCGACGTGAAGCCGGCCAACCTGCTGGTCCGCCCCAACGGCGCCCTGGTGCTGGTCGACTTCGGCGTGGCCCGCTCGACCCAGGTCACCGGCATCACCAGCACGAACGTGGTGCTGGGCTCGGCCAACTACATGGCGCCGGAGCAGGCCGAGGGCCACCCGGTGTCGGGGCTGACCGACGTGTACGCGCTGGGCGCGGTCGCGTACTGCTGCCTGACCGGCCGTCCGCCGTACGTCGGGGAGAACCCCCTTCAAGTTCTGGCCCAGCTGGTGTACGGGGAACTGCCGCCCCTCCCGCCGGACGTGCCGCCGGCGGTGGCCGCCCTGGTGAACCGGGCCCTGGCCAAGAACCCGCAGCACCGGTTCCCGAGCGCGGCCGCCCTGGCCCAGGCCGCCCGCGGCGCCGGCCGCCCCGGCGCCGGGCCGGCCGGGCCCACCGCTCCCTACCAGCGCCCCGGCGGGCAGCCGCCGGCGAACTCCGGCGCCTTCCCCCCTTCGGGTCGCGCCGCGGCCTCCGGCTCCTTCCCGCCCGCCGGCCGGAACCCGGCAACCGGGGCCTACCCGCCGGGGCGGGCGCAGAGCGGCGCCTACCCCGGGGGGCCGACCGGCCGTGCCGGCGCGGCCGCGGTTCCGCCGCCGGGTCACCCGGGCGGCACCGCCCGCTATCCGGGTGGCACCGCCTCCTACCCGTCCGGTAGCGGCTCCTACCCCTCGGGCAGTGCCTCCGTTCCGTCCTCGGGCGGCTTCGCGGCCGGTGCCGCGTCCGTGTCCCCGCCGGGTCGCGGCGCCGGATCGAGCGGCGGCTACGGCAACCGCCCGCCCGCCGCGGTCGTCACGGGCGGCTACGAGGGTGGCTCCTCGTCGTCCGGTGACTCTTCGAAGGGCAAGAAGCGCGGCACGGTGATCGCCCTGGCCATCGCGGCCGTCGTTCTGGGCGTGGTCGCGGTGACCTTCGCCATCGTCACGAGCGGCTCGGGCAACGACCCCGTCGACAACCCGGTGGCCAACGGCGCCGTCGACCCCGGCGTGGGCGCCACCCCGGCCCCGGCCGAGGAGCCGAGCAAGACCAAGTCGCCCAGGCCGGCGAAGACGAAGAGCCCCAAGCCGACCGACCCCGAGACCGAGCCGGTCGAGGAGCCCTCCCAGCCGGCCGAGGACGAGGAGTCGCCGGCCGGCGACGTCACCAACCCGTACACGGCGACTCAGGTCTGCGGCAGCGACTACCGGATCGTCGAGACGGCCACCCTCAAGGGCGACGCCGGCACCGTGGGCCGCGTCTACCTGCTCCTCTCGGGCGACAACAAGCAGAACTGCGTGGTCACGCTCCGCAGCACCGACCTGAACGAGAAGGCCGACGCCTCGGCCTTCCTCGAGGTCAAGGACAAGAAGCGCGACACCCAGGGCGGCGAGGTCGACTTCTTCGCCGGCCCGGTCAAGGCGTCGGCCGACAAGACCTGCATCAAGTGGGGCGGCTCGATCGACGACTTCAACTACGAGAGCGACTTCGGCCACTGCGGCTGACCGTCACCCCGAGCGGACGCCCATTTCAGGCATTCGGCCGGCCATCCGGTCCAGGCAGCCGCGCAGGATCTGGGCGGCCGGCTTTCCCGGGTCGGTCCAGCCCGGTACCGCCGCCTCGGGGGAGGGGCCGGGGCCGAGGATAACCCCGCCGAGCTCGGTCACCGTCGTGGGATCGTACCGATGGAAGACCTGGAGGCCCCCTCAGCGTGAGTGGGGACCCGCCGGCCATGGGTCAGGACAGGACGGGGAACAGGTCGGTGGAGGCGCGGCCGGTGGTGGCCTCGATGAAGTCGACCGGCGGGGCGATCTGGGCCAGGACGGCGGCCGTGTGCCGCAGGCTCTCCGGTGGGACGTCGGGCTCGAGGCCGAGGGCGCGCTGCACGTCGAGCAGGTGGACCGTGGTCTCGAGGACGCCGATGCTGACCACTTCCTCGAGGGGCAGGACGGCCCGGCCGAAGTAGTTCACGCGGACCGGGCCCAGCTTGCGGGCGGCCTCGATGGCGGTGGGGCCGGTCGAGGCGAACTGGGACACCATCTGCTCGACGGTGTACTTGGCCGAGTCCTCGCGGCCGGCCGTCGCCACCTGGGAGCGCGTCGTGGTGGCGACGCCGTCCGGGGCGTTGAACTCGGCCATCAGGGCCGCGGCCGAGGCGTGGGTGGGCGCGGCGTCGGTGACCCACTGCTCCACCAGCACGGCGAAGCCGAAGGGCCACTGCGCCGCGTGCGCCCACAGGTGGCGCACCGTCCAGTCGTCGAGGCGGGTCGGGCGGTCCCAGTCCGTGTCGTCCAGGCCGCGCCCGGTCGCCGCCCACACCGACCAGAGCGCGTCGAGCGTGGTCAGCCGGTCATCGATGGTCATGACCCGACTCTACTGAGATCGGCGTCACAGCTCGATCCCGCCGTCGCGCTGGAAAGTCCCGCCGTCGCGCTGGAAAGTCCCGCCGTCGCCCTGGAGAGGCGGAAAGCTAGGTTCCTAGGACGCTTTACGAGACGTGCCGGGGCTCCCCTGGCCACCGGGCGACCAGGGGGATTCACCGGTGTGTGCGACGCCGAGCCGGATGAGGCTCGAAGGCATGACGACACTCGATCAGCAAGCGGTCCGGCCGTTCACCGTTCAGATTCCCAAGGACGCGCTCGACGATCTGCGGCGGCGGCTGGCGGCGACCCGCTGGCCGACCCGGGAGATCGTGGGGGACCGGTCCCAGGGGGTGCAGCTGGCGGTGGTGCGGGCGTTGCGGGAGTACTGGGCCACCGAGTACGACACGGGGCGGGTCGAGGCCCGGCTCAACGCGCTTCCACAGTTCGTCACCGAGATCGACGGGGTGGACATCCACTTCGTGCACGTCCGGTCGGCCCACCCGGGCGCGTTGCCGCTGATCATGACGCATGGGTGGCCGGGCTCCGTGATCGAGATGCTCGACTCGGTCGGCCCGCTCACCGATCCCACCGCGCACGGCGGCACCGCCGCGGACGCGTTCCACCTCGTGCTTCCGTCGCTTCCCGGGTACGGCTTCTCGGGTGAACCGGCCGAACAGGGATGGGACCTGGTACGGACGGCGCGGGCCTGGACGGAACTCATGCGCCGGCTCGGCTACGACCGGTACGTGGCTCAGGGCGGCGACGTGGGGGCCGGTGTCACCGACGCGCTGGGCCGGCTCGGGCCGGACGGCCTGGCCGGCATCCACACCAACCTGCTCGTGCCGGCGCTCAACGATCCGGCGTCGCTGCCGAACGGCACGGACGCGGAACGGGCCGCGCTGGCCGCCATCAAGACCTTCCAGAGCAGCGGCAACGGCTACTTCGTGGAGATGGCGACCCGGCCACAGACCATCGGGTACGCGCTGCAGGACTCCCCGGTGGCGCTGGCCGCCTGGATGATCGACCACGACACCGACGCGTACTACAAGATCGCTCGCGCGTTCACCGGCGGCGAGGTCTCGGGCAACCTCACCCGCGACCACATTCTCGACAACATCACGGCGTACTGGCTGACCGGGACCGGCACCTCCGCGGCCCGCTCGTACTGGGAGGCGTACGGGCCGGACGCCCCCGCCGCCGGCCGCGCGCCGCTGCCGGATCCGCGGGTTCCGGTCGGCTTCAGCGCCTTCCCCGGCGAGATCTGGCGGACGCCGCGCAGCTGGGCCGAACAGTCGTACCCCACGCTCGACTACTTCGGCGAAGCCGCGCGTGGCGGCCACTTCGCGGCCTGGGAGGAGCCGGAACTGTTCGCGGAGCAGCTGCGCGCCGCCTTCCGGCCGCTGCGGTGACGATCAGGGCGTGAGGGTACGCAGGAGGTCGCCGGCCTCCTTGTCCATGAGCCGCTGGGAGTTGCTGAGCAGAACCACGGCGGTGCGGTGGTCGGGGTCGAAGCCGACGAACGAGGTGAAGCCCGAGGTGCCGCCGTTGTGCCAGAGCTGGGTGGTTTCCTGGAACCGGCGGCCCATCCAGCCGAGGTGGACCCAGGTGACGGGGCTGGTCCGGTGCTGGACCGAACGGGTCAGGTGGATCGCGGGGTCGTCCGGGCTGTCCAGTTGGCGGCGCACGAAGGCCAGCAGGTCGGCGGCGGTGGAGTGCAGGGCGCCGGCGCCGGCCAGGTCGGCCAGGTGCCAGGGCGGGGTCTGGCGGCCGCGGCGGGTGTGGCCCTGGACGAGGCGGGACGGGTCGGGCCGGGGGAGGCCGGTCTCGCGGACGATCAGATCGGCGTACGGGAGGCCGGCGCGGCGGGCCAGGGCCAGGCCGAGGAGGCCGGCGCCGAAGTTCGAGTAACGGAAGCGTTTGCCGGGCGGGGCGGACAGGCGGGTGCGGGCCAGGGCGGCCAGAAGCATGTCGGTGGTGCAATCGGCGTACGGGTCGGGGTCGTTGGGGTGCAGCAGCAGCCGCTTGAGCATGCCGGTGGGCAGGCGGGGGAGGCCGGCGGTGTGGGTGGCCAGATGCCGGAGGGTGATCTCGGCGCCGTCGCGGGAGGGGACGGTGGCGCCGGGCGGGAGCAGCTGGGCCAGGGGCTCGTCCAGACGGACGAGGCCGGCGACGGTCAGGCGGGCCAGGGCGAGGGCGGTGAAGACCTTGGTGACCGAGCCGATCTCGAAGACGTCGCCGGGGACCACCCGGCCGGCGGCACGGATCTCGCTGCGGTCGCCGGACAGGACGGCGACGACGGCGCCGGCGCGGGTACGGACCAGGTCGTCGGCGGTCTGCTGAGCGAGGCTTCCAAGATCCGTCATTGCTCCATGATGGGTGGCTCGGGCAAGCCGCCCCGGACCGGCGACGACCCGCTGCCCGGCGCGGGCAGCGGGTTGATCGCGCGGCGGGTCAGACGGTCTCGCCGGTCCCGGTGGTGGTCTCGGCGCCGGTGTCGGTGGCGTCACCCGCGGTCACGTCGCCGGCGGTGGTGTCAACGGTCGCGTCGCCGGCGGCGCTGGTGTCGGCGGTGGTGTCAACGGTCGAGTCGCCCACGGTGAAGTCGCCGGCGGTCGCGTCGGCCGGGGTGGCCTCGTCACCGGTCGTGGTGTCGGCGGTGGCTTCACCTGCGGTGGTATCGGTGGCAGTCGTGTCGCCGGCGGTCGTGGTGTCGGCGGCCGTGCCGGTGTCGGCGGTGGTGTCGCCGGCAGTGGCGCCGGTTGTAGCGTCGCCTGTTGTGACGCCCGCGGTCGCGTCGCCGGTCGTGGTGTTGGTGGCGTCGCCCGTCGCGGTGTCGGTGGTGGCGCTCGTCGTCGCGCCGCCGGTGGTGGTGCCGGTGCCAGTGGTGGCGGTGCCAGTGGTGGCGTCACTGGTGGTGCCGCCCGCGGTGGCGCCGGTCGTTGTGGTGCCGGTGGTCGTGGTACCAGCGGTGGTACCGCCCGTGGTGGCGCCGGTCGTCGCAGTGCCAGCCGTGGTGCCGGTGGTGGTGCCGCTCGCAGTGGTACCGGTCCCGCTGCCGGTGGTCGCGGTACCCGTGGTGCCGGCGCCGGTAGCGCCCGTGCCCGTGGCGGCAGTGCTCGTGCCGGTAGCGCCGGTCCCGGTGCCGGTCCCGGTCCCGGTCCCGGTAGTGGTGCCGGTGCCGGTAGTGGTGCCGGTGCCGGTGCCGGTAGTGGTGCCGGTGCCGGTGCCGGTAGTGGTGGTGGTCTGGTCGGTGGTTGTGGGTGCGGTGGTCTGGTCGGTTGTGGTGGTGGGGCCGCCGGGCTGGCCGGCCTGCTGGCCCGTCCACGGGACGCCCGCGCCGCCCATCGGCATGGGCCAGCTGGTGAGGCTGTCGAGGCCGGGCAGGCCGTCGAGGTTGAAGATGGCGATCACGATGCCGGAGATGCCGGACCTGTGTTCGGGGGGCGGGGCGTACTCCCCGGCCGCTGATGCCGCCGGGTCGTCGGGGACGTTGGCGAGGGCGCCCTGCGCGGGTGCCAGGGCCATGGCCGCACCGGTGAACAGGCCCATGCCGGCCAGGGCCATGCGACGGCTTGTCTTACGCATTTCTTTTTCCTCCCGGGTCTTTGTCACGACCCGGTCAGCTCAACATATCCGCCGCATTCGAATACGGTGCTCGAACGGATTAGGCGTAAGTTGTTCCTGGGGCAAGATTGATGGGTTATGGCGCCGATTTCACGGGTATCCGGTCAGGCCGCCGGTCGTTGTTCGGCGAAGTTCTCGCATTCTTCCACGTCGTCCCCGCCGCGCCTTTTCGCCCGGTACATGGCCGCGTCGGCCCGGCGTACGATCTGCTGCAGATCGCCGGCCGGGCCGCCCGCCACGCCGATGCTCAGGGTGGCCGGGCAATCCGGTAGGGCCCGTACCGCGTCGACCATTCTGCGGCCCATTTCGTAGGCCGTCGCCGTGTCCAGGCCGGGGAGCAGGACCGCGAACTCGTCGCCGCCGAGGCGGGCCACGAAGTCCTGGTCGCGGACGTTTGCGGTCAATGTCATGGCAATTGCCCGCAGGGCCGCGTCGCCCGCTTCGTGCCCGGCCGTGTCGTTGATCTGTTTGAACTTGTCGGTGTCGATGACCAGCACCGCCACGTCGCCGTCCTGGGTGCGGCGGACCGCCTCGTCGAAGGCGCGCCGGTTGGCGATGCCGGTCAGCGCGTCCACGTCGGCCGCGCGGGCCGCCTGCTCGTGACGGCGGCGCAGCTGGTCGAGCGACTTCATCGTGGTGAACGAGTGCAGGGTGCGCTGCCGCTGCTGCCACAGGGCGGCGGCCAGGGTCGCGCCGTAGGCGAGGGCCGCCTTGGCGTCGGCCGAGCCGTGCGCGGTCAGCAGCAGGGCGTGGGTGTGGTGGGTGGCCGAGGTGATCAGCACGCCGGCGTCGCCGGGCAGCGCCCGGACCGCCCGCCCGATCAGTTCCAGGGCCTCGTCGAGGCGGCCGGTGCGGCGCAGCGCCACCGCGTGGAAGGGCTCGCAGAAGGCGACTACCAGGGCGCTCATCCCGTACGACTGAAGCCGGCTCTGATGATGCGCGATCTCCACCGCCGCGGTCTCCGGGTCGTGCCGGTCGGCTTTGGCGCAGGCGGCGGCGAGCAGGGCGTAGTTGCGCCACACGTCGGCGGCCGGCCCGCTGACCTCGGCGGCCGCCCGGACGGCGTACACCTCGGCCTGTGCCGTGTGATCCTCGGCCTGCTTGACCTGCCCGACCTGGTAGAGCTCGAGGGCCCAGTGCAGGTGGAGCTCGGCCAGGTTGATCAGCCACATGGCGCGTTTGCCGCTCTGTGTGGCGTCGTGGGCGCAGATCTCGTAGGCCGCCTCGTAGTGCGGCCCGACCAGCTCGTACAGGCGCAGTTCCATCAGGCCGAAGGCGATGGCGACCTGGGCGTGGACGGCCGCCACCGCCTCGGTCTCGATGACGGCGTACGTCTCGGCCTGCACCAGGTCGCGCATGACGCTGTCGAGGTCGTATTCGACGGCGTGGGTCTCGCCGAGGCGGGCCCGCTGGGAGGCGCGGGTGCCCAGCGCGCAGGCCTGCCAGCCGGGGCTGTTCTCCCGTTCGGCGGCGGCCAGCATGTCGTCGAGGGCCTGTTCGGAGGAGGCCGGATCGCCCAGCACGTCGTACGCGACGGCGCGCACGAAATGCAGGCAGGCGCGGTCACCGACCTGGCGCAGCAGCGTTTCGGCGCGCTCGAGTGCCTCGTGCGTGCCGCCCGCCTGCGCCTCCTCGAGCAGGCGCATGGCCTCTCGTGTGACGTCGTCCATCGGCCCTCCCTGCCGGGTTAATCGGCAGTGGGCGGGCTACTTGAGGGTTTCGGCAGCTATTGAAGATCGCTGATATTGCCCCTAGGTTCTTCGGCAACGGGGAACGATGGCCCACGAGGCCGCCGTCCTCGTCCCCACGAGGAGGAGACCCATGGACAACTCGGTTACCCGCCGCCGGATGCTGACCGTCGCGCTCGGCGGCGCGGCCACCGTGGCCCTGCCGGCCCCCGCCTGGGCCGTCACCGATCAGCGGCCCGGAGCCGTGCGGCCGCCCGCGCTCACCGGCCACGACACCCAGGTCGCCCGGCGGGTGTCGGCCGAGCGTGCCCTGCGGCATCTCAAGGTTCTCTCGGTCGACCTGGGCCCGCGCATCGGCGGCACCCGCTCCGAGAAGATCGCCGCCGATTACATCGCCAAGACCCTGGACCGATTGGGGTACGACGTCGCGTTGCAGCCGTTCCCGGTCGCCGATAAGTTCCTGGCCCAGCTCGACTCGCCGAGCGGGCTGCCCCGCGACCTGAACTGGCAGGCCGGCGCGTCGGCGCTGGGTGGTCTCGACACCCGGGTGCGTGCCTCGGTGGTCGACGTGGCCGCGGGCGCCCCGGAGAACTACACCACCGACGTCACCGGCAAGATCGTGCTGATCGACTACGTGGCCGCGTCCCGCGACGCCCAGGTGGCCACCGCCGTCGAGAAGGGCGCCGCCGCCGTCGTCTTCCTGCCGGTCGACCTGGTCGAGCCGCGCCGCGCGTCGGCGTTCAGCCCGGTCCTGGCCACCGCCGTCGCCATCCCGGTCGTCGGCGTCGCCCAGGCCCAGAAGCACCGGCTGCGGGAGCTGCTGGCCCAGCGCCGGCTGATCCTGACCGTCACCACGCGCGCGCACCGCAACCTGACGTCGCACAACGTCATCGCGGACGCCCCGCGCCGCCGGCCGACCGGCACCGAGCCGGTCGTCATGGTGAGCGCGCACTACGACACCGTCATCGGCGCGCCCGGCGCGAACGACGACGGCTCGGGCACCGTACTCAATCTGGAATTGGCCCGGGTGTTGCGGAACCTGCCGACGAAGGCGCGCCTGCGTTTCGCGTTGTGGGGTTCGGAGGAGCAGGGCCTGATCGGGTCGCGGTACTACGTGGCGCAGCTGCCGCAGGCCGAGCGGGACCGGATCCTGGCGGTGTTCCAGAACGACATGGTGGCCACGAGCTGGGATCCGGCGACGCGGTACTGGCTGCTGTCGTACACCGGCCTGGCCAACCGGGCGACCGACGAGGTGGCGGCCGCGGCCGAACGTCTCGGGTACGCCCCGCGCATCTCGCCGGTGACCTTGCGCGGTTCCAGCGACCACCAGTCGTTCCAGGAGGTCGGCATCGCGGCGGCGAACTTCTCGTGGCGCGGCGAGGAGTCGCCGGCGCTGCTGGAGCCGCCGTACCACAGCCCCGAGGACACCATCGCCAAGAACATCAGCCTGGAGCGGCTGCAGGTGTCGCTCGAACTGATCGGCTCGGCCGCCTACGCGACGGCCGTGCGGGGATAGCGGACAGCCCGCCCCACCGGCGACGCGGGCCGCGCTTCCTGCCCTGGACCGTCAGGCTGCCCCGATGGTCAGCGGCATCACGACGACACTGCTGAATCGTCCGCCGCCGTCCTGCACGGTCAGCACCAGATATCCGGGGAACGGGTTCGGCTCCCTCGTGAAGTTGGCGTTCGCCTGCCAGTCCTGGTTCGGGTCGATGTTCTCCGACCATCTGGTCAGTTCTTTGGAGTTGCGGGCGTCCAGCAGGCGTACCCGCGCCGTTCCGTCGCTGTCGGTCCGGAAGTTGACCGACAGCGGCGGGTTGACCGCACCGTTCGGCTCGGGGTTGCGCACGGTGGTACGTGGCGACTGCATCGCCTGCACGCCCCACGCCCCGGCGCCCCGGCGCAGGTTCATCGTGCCGAGCACGCTGCCGTTCCGGGCCGTGACCTTGACCAGCCGCGCGCCGCCCCCGTCGTCCGGCTCGGCCGAGAAGGTCAGGCCGGACGTGGGGACGCCGAGTTCGCCGAGGAACTTCTCGGCCGTCGGTACCGGATCGCCGGCCGCCGGTCCCGATCCGGTCGTCCCGCCCACCAGGGCCTGCGGCCAGATGATGGGATAGTCGGCGGTCGCGGTCGGCTGCGGCGCGGCCGTCGGTACGTCGCTGTCCGCGCGGCGGTTCACCGCCACCGCGGCGACCACCACGAGGATCACTCCCAGCGCCGCCGTGGCCGGTATCAGGAGACGCTTCCGCATGACTGTCTTCCGCCCTTGGGTTCGCTTCGCAATTCGTTGCCATCCATCACCGCTGAGCTGTATCGAGTCCGCCTGGCGGTGGATCCGCGTCCGCAACTGCTGCTCCTCGGCGGCGCTCAGCCCGCCGTCGACCTGCTTCATTTCTCCCTCTCCAGCAGCGAGCGAAGATTTCCGGCGGCCCGGGCCGCGTGGGTCTTGACCGCACCACGGGTGATGCCCATGGCCCGCGCGATTCGTTCCTCGGACTGATCGAGGTAGTACCGCAGGAACATCACCTCCCGCTGGCGTTGCGGCAACTTGGCCAGGACCGCCACCATGTCGCGGCGAACCGCCACCGACGACAGCGACTGGTCCGGCCCGGCGACCCCCTCGGAGATCACCTGATGGCGGCCGTGCCGCTTCCGCCGGAGCGAACCCCGGCAGCCGTTGATCACGGATCGCATCACGTATGCCCCGAGCCTGTCCTGGTCCCGGATGCGCCACAGCGATCGGTAGGCCGCCACGAACGCGTCCTGCACGATCTCCTCCGCGTCGCCCACGCTGCCGACCATGAGCGCCGCGAACCTGACCAGACGCGCGTAGTCGCGCTCGTACAGGATCGCCAACTCGTCCCGGTCGTCACTCAACTTCTCCCCCGCCCTTACGCTCGCACTACAGATGCGCGGGCACCGCATCCGGTTGACAAGTCGGCCCTACAACTTCAAACGGTCGGCGCACCCCTGCGCTCCGGCGAGGTCCGAATGCTCACCCTTGGCCGGCTGGATCACCTGGGCGCCCGCGTTCCGCCAGGTCCGCACCGATTGGACGGGCACGACCGGGTCGTCAGCCAGCATCGACACACAGGTCGCGACCTTCGAGTTCAGGCCGGGTGTCCACCGCTGGCGGGCCGCCGGCGTCAGCGCCGTGCAGGGACCGTGCCATTCGGTCAGGAAAGTGCCGAGCGGGTCCGCCGGCGGCGTGGCCGGCCAGCCCGGATAGCTGGGGCAAACCTCGGCCCAGTACGCCAGGACCGCGGGTGAGATCTGGTCCGTGCCGTACCGGCTCCACACCCCGTCGGCGAGCCGGCCGACGAGCTTGCGGTTGGCTTCCTTCGCCGGCGTGGACAGCGCTGTAAAGAAGGCACGCATGACGGCGGTGTCCCGGTAGCTCAGCGCCAACGTCGCAGCCGCCACGTCGCCCCCGGCGAGCGGCACCGATCGGCCGGGCACCGCGGGCTGGGCGGCGGACAGGGCCTTGCTCGCCTGCTCGATCAGGCGGGTTCCGGCCTGGCGGCCCGGACACTGCGGGCAGTTGCTCTCGACCGATCGCCACAGCGCGCTCACCCGGCCGGAGAGATATTCAGGGGCGGACAGGTCCAGCGGCGCGGGATTGACGAGGATCGCCCACTTCGGCGCGAGGTCTCGCAGGTAGGTGAGACGGCGCCCGCCGAACGAGAGCCCGAGATAGCCGTCAAGGCGGAGACCCTCGGTGGCGAGGATGACCTTCACCGCCTCGGCGAAGGTCTCCGGCGTCCACCCCCAGGGCTGGTCGTGGTCGTACAACTTGCATGAGGTGCTGACGGTCTCCCCAGTCGTGGCCAGGACGTGCACCGAGTGGAAGAGGGACGAGACGGCAGCTTTGCACTCGGGCGGGTAGGCGGCCGTGACCCACGGCTCCTCGATCAGCAGGAGTGGCGACGCCTGAAGCTGCTTCGGCAGCTGCTGACGCAGGGCGTCACCCGGCCAGTGCATGCCGAACAGGGAGATACCTGGTCCGCCGAGGTCGGCGACGACCGCACCGGTGGTCTGCGGGCCGGCCGCCGTTGGGCGCAGAATGGCGTACCGGACCTGCCGTCCCGATGCGAGAGTGACGCTCCGGCATTCGGGGGAACGCACGCCCGCGCATGTGCCGGCCGTCGCCGAAGGCGGATCGGCAGCGTTGTCCTCCGGTTTGCTGGTCGTGCCGGAACGGCAACCGGCCAGCGCGGAAAGCACCACCATGACAACGAGCGCCGCGATGGCGGAACGGCGCCGCGGGAAGAAATTCCCCGCGGCACCGCCCACTGGAGCCGATCTCACCAACCCGAGTCCTGACGCGCCACACCGTCGCAGTTCGCGTAGGTGCCCGTGCAGAACTTCGCGTAGCTGTAGTCCGCGAGCTGCGGGTTCTTACCCTTGAAGGTGCTGTAGGCGAAGCCCATGTCGACGCCGTGGGTCCGGCCACCGAAGGTCGCGCCCTGGTCGTAGATGACCCGCATGGACGTGTTGCCCGGGTCCGGGTTGATCTCGTCACAGTCCTGAATCGGGATCTTGCCGCCGAAGCTCAGGATGCTGATCTCGATCGTGTGGTCGGTGCAGTTCTTGACACCCGCCTTGGGCCAATAGGCGACCAGAGCCCCGAAGCCCGCGCCCTGAGAACCGCTCCACGTCTTCGACCGCAGGTCGATGCGGGTGGGCTTCGGATCGAGGCAGAGCCTGCAGTCCTTGCCTACCGCGGTTCCCCACCGGCCGTAGTAGTAATAGTCGCGCGTCGAGGTTGAGGTCTTGAGCTTGTACTTCTCGTAACAGCTGGTGAGCTTGTTGCCTTTGGCCGCGGTGGTGGTGCAGTTTCCCTTGAGGAACGTGCCGCCCTTCGGCGACGCCAGTCCACTCAGGCCGAGCCCCGAGGCCACCCGATCGTCGGCGATGACAACCTCGTCGCCCTTGTTCGAGATGTCCTCGTCACTGGGGTCGGCGGTACCGATGACTTCGAAGCCCTGAGCGACAACGTCGTTCGAGCCGGTGGTGGCCGCGGTGGTGACCTTCACGCTGGTCAGGTCCACGCCGTCTTCCCAGACCGTCGCGACTCCGTTGACCACGGAAGCGTTCGTCTCCGCGGCGTCCACCAGCTTGCCCGACTGAGCCTGTTCGGCCACGAACGCGTCGGCGGCGGCGTCCCGCTCGGTGGCCGTCGCCGGGTCGTTCGTCGCTGCCTTCAGCACGGCGTTCGGCAGGGTCACCACCGACTCCGTGACGGGCGCGGGCTTGCTGTAGTTCACCTCGACGTAGGGGACCTTCGACGAGTCCCTGTAGTTGTGCGACCAGAACTGCTTGTACTGGCTGTAGTCCGTCTCGTCGGACGCGCGCAGACCCATGGTCGGCGTGCTGACGTTGTTCGCGACAGCGCGCCGGAAGAAGCTCGTGGCGTCGGCCGACACCCAGCCGTCGTGGCAGGTCGTCTCCGTCGACGTGGCTTCCTTGTGGAGCCACGCCGGTTGGTTGTCCCAGGACGTCTTGTCCGTGATGGGAGCGGTGCTCCACATCTCCCAGGGTTTGGGGTCACACGACGTCGAGTACGGGTTGGCGAAGTGTGCCGTGGCCGAATCGATCTGCATACCCTGCAACGAGGTCGCCCACCAGGTGACGAACGACCGCGCGCTGCCCGTGGCGTCCCAACTTCCCACGAACAACGAGTCCGCGTCGGGCCAGCCGGTGGGGTAGCCCTTGACCACCGTGGTGCTGGCCACCGTGGTGGACCAGTCGTAGTACGGGTCGATGGTCACGGGATACACGGTGTCCGGACTCGCCAGCCACTTCGTATCGGGCTTGAGCTTGAGCGTCACCGGGGCGTCGGTGGCGGTGCCGACGACGTCGGTGGTGACCGGCCGGCGCTTGGGGGGTCCGCCCCGGGTAGCCGAGCGAGCGTCCCACATCATCGGTGTCGGGAGCTTGCCCTGCTGTCGTCCCTTAGCGCCCTTGACCTGCATCCGGCCATGCTGGTCCGCGCTGATCGAGGCGACGCCGGCCCCGCGCATGGGGAGGGAGATCTCGTTGACGTACTTCGCCGCGGCGGCCGACTTCACCACCGTGAACTGTTCGAAACCGGTCGCGGTGGCCTGTACGACGAGGTCGATACCAGGGCGAACATCGGCATAGGTGGCCTTGTCGCCATCCAGCCGCGGCTGCGGCAGCGCCCCCGGCCAGCCAACAGTGATGCGGTCCGCGTTGGCGCCCAGGGACGCAAGGTCCGTGGTGGCACTCGCACGGGCGCCGGAGATCCGCAGGTGGTGGGGATGCGCGGCCGGGGCCACGGAGCCGTCGGCTTGCCGCTGCAACGTCAGATCGACCGGTACCCACGACCCGTTCCGGCGGAATCGGACGGTGCCCGCGGAGATCACTCCGGTGACCTTGCCGTCGGGCGTGGCGAAGTATTCTGACGTTTCGGTGGTGGCGTCGGTGATCTTGACCCGTGCACCCGCCTTCTTCGCGGCGGTCATCGCCGAGGCCACGTCGGCCTGTTCCAGAGCGGGCGCCGGTGCCTCCGCACGCGCGGGTACCGAGGCCGCCGCGACTGCCATCGTGAGGACCGTACTCGCGGCCACCGATTTGAAAACCTGACTCCGAGCGAGGCGTTTCGCCTCATCCGGTTGAATTCTGATCATGTATCCCTGTCTCGATCTGATCCGTGCCGGTCGATTCCGGACAACGCACGCACCCGGCCGCAGGTCCCCCAAGCTGTGAGTTCCCTGAGTGCGTGTCGATCGCGGACGGTACAGCACAAGATCATCAAGGTCTAATCGAAAAAATAATCGGACAGGAAGGCATTTACATGCGAATTCGGTTCTTCAGAGATCGGTTCGGATGTTGAGATCGATAAGCTCTATCCGGGCGGAAATTCAATCACCCCGGAACAAAAATGCCGCACAATCCTGTGCGGCATCCTGTTCGTCTTGACTCATCGAGCTCGATACGAAGGTGGTCAGGCGCGCATGACCGTGGCGATCGGGATGCCGGCCGCGCGTAGAGCGGGGATGAAACCGCCGAGGATGCCGGCCACGAGGCCCGCGAGGATGCCGGCCACACCGGCCTGCCACGGGAACTGGACGTTGTCGAGGATGGGGTGGGAGTTGCCGGCCAGCATCACCACCGCCTTCAGGGCCAGCGCGCTCGCCCCGATCGCCGCGGCCGCCGTGAGCAGGCCGGTCAGTAGGGTTTCGGCCAGGACGATGCCGGCCAGCAGGGAGCGTGGGGTGCCGACGGCGCGGCGCAGCGCGAACTCCTCGACCCGTTCGCCGACCGTGGCCAGGCCGACGTTCAGGATGCCGGCCACGCCGATCAGCAGCACCAGGCCGGCCATCGAGAAGAACAGCAGCCGCATCAGGCGCAGCTGGTCCTCCTGTTCCTTGCGGTTGTTCACGTCGGTCACGTACATCTCCAAGCCCGCCGCCTTCAGCTTGGCCCGCAGCACCTGCTCGACCGGGGAGCCCGGCTTGAGCATCACGTTGATCTCGCCGCCCACGTTCGGGTCGACCAGCTTGCCGGGTGGCAGCCAGGTGGCCAGTTCGTCCGAGCGTACGTAGGCCCGGGGTTCGCCGCTGCCGTCGTCGACCACGCCGATGAACCGGGGCGTCAGGTTGGCGCTGGCGCCGCGCACCCGCATCTCGGCCGGCACCTGATAGCGCGTGAAGCCCTTGGCCGCCTCCTTGTTGAGCACCAGCCGGGGCGCCATCGACGGCACCGTGGTGAAGTCCAGCCAGGTGCCCGACACCGTGCGGAACGGGCGGAACTGCCGGATGTCGCCGGTCAGCGCGGTCAGCCGTAGCTCCACCGCGGCACCCTTCGGGCCGGTCGGCCCCTCGCAGTGCCCGTCCGCGAAGCAGACCTGCGAGCCGCCCCAGTCCTGGTCGATGGGCGAGCCGCCCTCGTTGACCGGGCGTACCCCGGGCTCGCCGATGATGCCCTGCATGCCGATCGACGCGACAGCGCTGGAACTGCCCTTCACCGAGGCGAGCACGGCGTCGGCCGCCTTCTGCTCCGTCGGCATGCCGATCATGCGGGTGCCGTCGTAGCCGAACGTCAGTTCCAGGTCGGCCAGCAGGGCCCGCTCGGCGATGCTGGCGCCGGCCTGCACGACCACGACGGCCAGCACGCCCAGGAACAGGCTCACCATCGACAGCAGGGTGCGCAGCTTGCGGGCCCGGATGCCCTGCACGCCGATGATCAGAGAGGACCGGAACCGGCCCGAGAGCCGCCTCATGCGCGCACCCGTTCGCTCAGAACCCCGTCGACGAGGTCGTGGATGCGTCCCATCCGGTTCGCGTGGTCACGGTCGTGGGTCACCAGGATCAGCGCGCATCCCCGTTCGGTGGCGCCGAGCAGCGCGTCGATGACGAGCGTGCCCGTCTCGGTGTCGAGCGCGCCGGTCGGCTCGTCGGCGAGCAGGACCTGAGGATCGCGTACGAGGGCACGCGCGATCGCCACGCGCTGCTGCTCGCCGCCGGACATCTTGGCCGGCCGGTTCTTGGCCAGATGCGCGATGCCGACCTGGTCGAGGGCTTCCATCACCCGGACCCGGCGTTCCCGGCGGGGCAGCCAGCCCTGGCCGTTGACCAGCGCCATCGCCACGTTCTGGGCGGCCGTCAGATGCTTGAGCAGGAAGAAGCGCTGGAACACGAAACCGAAGTGCGAGCTGCGCAGTGTGGCCGCCCGGCGCTCCGGCACCCGGCTGATGTCCTGCCCGGCCAGCACGTAGCGGCCCTGGTCGGGCCGGTCGAACAGGCCGATGACGCTGAGCAGCGTGCTCTTGCCCGAGCCGGACCGCCCGACGATGGCCACGCTCTGCCCGGCGCCCACCGACAGATCGACACCGTCGAGGATGGTACGGGGCTCGGACTGCCCCTTGAGGACCTTCGTGATCCCGGTCAGCTCGATCACTTCGGGCCCTCGGCCGGCGCCGGCAGGTCGGGGCCGGGCACGGCGATCTCCTCGTCACCGCGCAGACCCGACTTGATCTGCACGACCTTGCCGTCGGACAGGCCCAGCACCACGTCGACGGTCTTGCGGGTGCGGTCCGGGGTGAGCACGTCGACCTTGCCGCGGCCCTGCGTGCCGGCCACCGCCTCGACCGGCAGCACCATGGCGTTGCCGGCCCGGTCGGTGACGACCGACAGGGTGACGTCGGCGCCGTTGATCAGCTTGACGCCGGCCGGCGGCGCGCAGACCAGTTGCATGCCGGTCGGCTCGGAGCCCTCGGGCGTGCTGCCCTCCTCGGGCCCGGCGGTGGGGAACTGGCGGACGGGCTCACCGGACGGGCCGGCGGACGGCGCCGTGGTGGTGGGCGCGGGCGGCTCCGGAATCGTGCCGGCCGGCAACGCGGCGATGGTGCCCAGCGCCGTACAGGGGAAGGGTCCTGGTCCGTTCTTGATCTGACCCGTGACGGTCTTGGCGGCGCCGGAGATGCGGTAGGCCGACGCGCTGTCGATGTCGGCCACGATGCCGTAGCCGCCGTGCCGGGCCGAGATGATCGGCATGCCCGCGCTGACCTCGGCCCGGTCGTCCATGAGCCGGCCGGCCAGCATCGACCCCTCCGGGATGTTGATCCGCCGGGGCGTGCCGTCGTCCCACACGGTGGCCACCCACAGCGGCTGCGCGGCCGGCGTCTTGTTCGGCTTGCGCTGCACGTAGCGGATCTCCCCGCCGGTCGGCGCGACGATGCCGAACAGCGGGTTGACGGCCACCTTGCCGTTCAGGCTGATCTGGTTGGACAGGTTCTGCCGCGACGGTTTCACAGTGGTCAGCACCGTGCCCCGGTCCTCGAGCCCCGGCGTCGGCGCGGCCTCCTGTTTCGCCGAGCACCCCGACAGCGCGGCCGCGACCGTGACCACCGCCGCCCCGCCCAGCGCAAGCCCCCGTCTGTCCACTCCACGTCCCCTTTTCCGCCCCGGCCGGGCACATTCCCGCCCAGCGCGGCGAACCTTACCGGGATCACGCAACCCGGTATCGCATCGGCCACGGTAAGTGTCCACAGAAGATCCTGAACGTGGCGCTTCACGCCAGGACCGCCGCCCACCACGGAAACGTGACCTTCACCGTCGACGTCGGAACGACGACCAGAGACGAGACCCGATGAACGATGTCCTCGACCCGCCGGACGAACCACGCCGATCCCCGCCCCGATCCGCCGCCGGTCGATGTGGCGGCGTTCAGCGCCTTCCACCGCGACGAGATCCGGCCGCTCGCCGACTTCCCGCTCTGGATGGGCGCGGGCCCGGCCGACGCCGCCCCGGAAACCATGATCGGCGCCTTCCGGAGCTGGCCGTCGATCCGGCATCCCCGAGGCGGTACGACGAGTCGGGGACTTGCCCGCCGCACGCTCGCTCAAGGTCTCGGCCGGGCGGGGGAGACGGAACGAACCTCGACGAACTGCGCACTCCTACCGGCAACGAGCTCGACGGCGTGCTCACACCCCGGTCTACGATCTTCGGATGTACGTGGAACGCCGTGGCCGGGGAACGCCGGTCCTGCTGCTGCACGGGTTCGGGGTCGACCACCGGATCCTGCTGCCCCTCGAGGCGGTCTTCGAAGGGGCCGCGGGGGAGCCGGGCTGGGAGCGGATCTATCCGGATCTGCCGGGCTTCGGCCGTACGCCGGGACGCGACGACGTGCGTGGCAGCGACGACGTGGTCGGCGAGCTGGTGCGGTTCATCGGCGCCGAGTTCGGCGACCGGCCGTTCGCGCTGGTCGGCAACTCGTGGGGCGGCATGCTGGCCCGGGCGGTCGCCGCCCGCATGCCGGCGCGGGTGCTCGGGCTGTGCCTGCTGTGCCCGGCGATCGTGGCGGAGCGCGGCGCCCGGGATCTGCCCCCTCGTACCGTACTCAAGCAAGCTCCTGAATTGACCTCGTCCCTGCCGGCCACCGAGCGGGAGCTCTATCAGGCGGAGGCGGTCGTCGAGTCGCCGGCGGACTGGGAGCGGTTCCGCGAGTTCGTGCTGCCCGGCCTCCTCGCGGTGGACGAGGCGGCGGCCCGGCGGATCGAGGCGGATTACGGCGTCCGGCTCGAACCGGGAAGCGGCCGGTACGACGGTCCCACGCTGTTGCTGACCGGGCGCCAGGACGACATCGTCGGCTACCGGGACACCTGGCGAGTGCTGGAGGACTATCCGCGGGCGACGTTCGCCGTGCTGGACGCGGCCGGGCACAACGCGCCCCTGGAACGCCCGGACGTGGTGAACCCGCTGGTCGCCGACTGGCTCAGGAGGATTCGCGCAGAAGCGCGTTGATCATGTCGGTCAGTGGCGCGGTCAGTTCCCGCTCGCCGGCCGAGGTCAGCGGCTCCACGCGCAGCGACGAGCGCAGCACCACGATGCCCAGCGAGGTGGCCAGCACCAGCTGCGCGCGCAGCAGGCCGTCGTCGGCGGACGGGCAGCAGGCCGCGGCCAGCCGCTCGCTGATGGCCTGGATGACGCCGCGGCGCATCTGTTCGGCCCGTTCGTCGCCCGAGGTGCGCAGCAGCAGGAGCATCGACTCGGTCATGCCCTGATCGTCGCGGGACGTGGTGATGCGCCGGGCGATGTCGGCCGCCACGTCGTCGAGGGCGATCGCGCCCGAGTCGCGGCGCAGCTCGTTGACCGCGCTGGACAGACACGCCTCGAACAGGCCCTCTTTCGACGTGAAGTAGCGGCTGATCAGCGCCACGTTGACGCCCGCCTCGTCGGCGATGTCGCGGACCGTGGTCGCCGAGTAGCCGTCGCGGGCGAAGCGCTTTTTCGCGACGTCGAGCAGCAGCTGCCGGGTCCGGGTCGCGTCCCGGCGCTTCGGCGGTGCTGGCTCGGGCGCTTCCACGCCGGAAGCCTATCCGTCAGCGAGCGGAAGCGTCCCGTGAGGGCTCCTCGCCGGCCAGCCGCGACTCCAGCCGCGTGCTGGCCGTCGCGTCCATCGTGGACATCGGTGCCAGGCCGGGGTGCCGTCACCGCGGCCCCGACGGCGGCGGTACATGCCCTATGTTTCACGTTTAGTGACGGTTCGCCGGGAATACCGCTATTTTTTGTCCATGGCAAGCGCGGTGCTGGCGGACCTGAGCGTCAAGACGAAGATTCTGGGCGCCGTGTGCGTGGCGATCGTGCTCGCCGTCGTGGTGGGCGTCGGCAGCCTGGTCGGGCTCAGCAACACCAGCGCCTCGGCCGAGCAGATCTACACCAGCAACGTCTCCGGCGTGAACTGGGTCGGCGAGATCCGCAGCGAGCTGGCCCAGTCCCGGCTGGACGTCACCAACCACATGCTGTCCGACACCGCCGCGCAGAAGCAGCAGTACAGCGACGCCTTCGACAAGGACTACGAGGCGCTGACCGACGCGCTCGCGGCCTACCTGTCCAGCGGCCCGGCCGTGCCCGCGGACGAACTGACCGAGCTCGGCGAGGACTTCGACTCCTACCACACCATGGTCGTCGACAAGCTGCTCCCGGCCGGGCTGAAGAACGACCTCGACGCGTGGCAGAACGCCCGCGACGGCGAGGTCATCCCGCTGATGAAGGAGGTCTCGGGCGACCTCGACCGGATGCGCTCGGCCGAGAACGCGGACGCCAAGACCAACGCCGAGGGAGCCCGCTCCGAGTACGGCGCCAGCCGGGCCGTCACCATCTCGCTGCTGGTCGCCGGTTCGGTCCTCGCGCTGGCCATGGGCTGGTTCGTGGCCCGCCAGATCGTGCGCTCGATGGCCAAGGTCAAGCACGTCTGCGACGGCCTGGCCGAGGGCGACCTCACCCGCACGGCCGGGCTGAGCTCGAACGACGAGCCCGGCCAGATGGGCCGCTCGCTGGACGTGGCCATGGCCCGGCTGCGAGAGACCGTCAAGACCATCGACTCCTCGGCGGCCGCGCTGGGCAGCGCCTCGGACCGGATGTCGCAGGCCAGCGGCGATATCGCCCGGTCCGCCGACGAGTCGTCGGCGCAGGCCGAGACGGTGTCGGCCGCGGCCGAGCAGATCTCCCGCAGCGTCGACGCGGTCAGCGCCGGCAGCGACGAGATGGGCGCCGCCATCCGGGAGATCTCGCAGAACGCGGCCGAGGCGGCCCAGGTCGCCACCGAGGCGGTCGGGCTGGCCGCCAGCACCTCGCAGACCATGACCAAGCTCGGCGAGTCGTCGGCCGAGATCGGCGACGTGATCAAGGTGATCACCTCGATCGCCGAGCAGACCAACCTGCTCGCGCTCAACGCGACGATCGAGGCGGCCCGGGCCGGCGAGGCCGGAAAGGGCTTCGCCGTGGTGGCCTCCGAGGTCAAGGATCTGGCCCAGGAGACCGGCCGGGCCACCGAGAACATCTCGGCCCGGGTCGAGACGATCCAGGCCGACACCGGGGGAGCGGTCACCGCGATCGAGGAGATCAGCCGGGTCATCGCCCGGATCAGCGACTTCCAGACCACCATCGCCTCGGCCGTGGAGGAACAGACGGCCACCACGGCCGAGATGAACCGCAGCGTCACCGAGGCGGCCTCCGGCACCGGCCAGATCGCCGACAACATCACCGGCGTGGCCGACGCCGCCCGGCGCACCACCGAGGGCATCACCCGGTCCCGGGAGGCGACCGCCGAACTGGCCACCATGTCGACCGACCTGAGCGCCCTGGTGTCCCGGTTCCGCTATTAAGGTCAGATTGCCCGGTCCCCGGCCGACCTTGTAGTTGTGACGCGGTCGCTGGACGCCGGCAGCACGAAGTGGGTGCTGGGGTCCCTGGCCGCCTTCTTCACCCTGCTGGCCGTCGTCGACGTGGTCATCTTCGACGGCGTCCAACAGGTCGTGCTGGCCGGGTTCGCCGGGAGCAGCGCCGCCGTCCTCGCCATCGGCGCGGCCCTTGTGCGGCGGCCCCGGCCGGGACGCCGGGCGGCCGTACTGAGCCTGTTCTGCTTCATCCCGGTCCTCAACGGGCTGGCCCCGCTGTTCGTCACCGGTGAGCTGCACCAGACCAGCATGCTGATGCTGATCATGGTGGGGCTGGGCGTGGCCGTGACCTCGACCGGCGTCGCGGTCGCGGCCGCCGCGACCGCCGTCGGGGGCTGGATCGTCGCGGTGCTGCTGCGAGACGACCCGCACACCGACGAGCTGACGTTCTACGCCATCCAGTTCGGCCTCGCGCTGGCCATGGGCACGCTGCTTCGGGCGAGCCTCGTCCGCCGGACCCGGCAGATCCGCGCCATGCGCGACGAACTGGTCACCGCGGCCGAGCGCTTCCGCGGCATCTTCGAGGCGTCGCCGGCCGGCATCGGCCTGTGCGGGCCGGACGGCCGGTTCATCACGGTCAACCCGGCCCTGTGCCGGCTGCTCGCCCGGGACCAGGACGAGGTGGTCGGGGCCGGCGTCTTCGCGTACGCCCATCCGGACGACCGCTTCGACGGCGAGGAGATCGCCCGCCGGATCGCGGCCGCCGCCGACGGCGTGGCCCGCATGGAGGTTCGCTTCTGCCGGCCGGACGACGACACCCGCTGGGTGTGGATCACGCTCACCCGCACCGACGCCGAACTGACCCTCGTGCAGATGCAGGACGTCACCGCGCGCTATCAGGCCGAGCGGGCCACCCGCGACTCGGAGCGGTTGCTGACGGCCGTGGCCGGAGTCGCCCGGCGCATCCGCACCGGGGAGGACGCGCGCGCCAACATCGTCGACGCGGTCCGCGAGCTCGCCAGTTCCGACGGCGTGATGCTGATGGAGCCGGCCACCGGCAGCGAGGAGCTGGTCGTCACCGCGTCGTCGCGCGCGCACCTGGTCGGCACCCGCGTCTCGCTGGCCCTGACCTCGATGACGGCCGAGGTGTACCGCACCGGCGAGCCGGTATTCCGGGCCGACCCGGCGGCCGACCCGATCGTCTCCCCGGCGCTGCTCGAGCTCACCAGGGCCCGCTCGCTGCTGTGGCAGCCGGTCATCGCCGACGGCTCGGTCATCGCCGTGCTGTGCGTGTCGTGGGCCCACCGCCTGCACGACGTGGGCGACCGCCGGGCCCGGGCCGTGGCCCTGCTGGCCGACGAGACGGCGCTGGCCCTCGAACACGAGCAGCTGCTGCGCCACCTGGAACGGATGGCCTACACCGACACGCTGACCGGGCTGGCCAACCGCCGCGCCTGGCAGGCCCAGCTGCCCCGGCTCGTCGCCCAGGCCCGGCGCACCGGCGCGCCGCTGACCGTGGCGATCGCCGACCTCGACCACTTCAAACGCTACAACGACACGTACGGGCATCCGGCCGGCGACGACCTGCTGCAGCGCACGGCGGCCGCCTTCACCGAGGCGCTGCGCGACAGCGACCTGATCGCCCGGTGGGGCGGCGAGGAGTTCGCGATGGCCCTGCCCGACTGCCCGGCGCCGGACGCGGCCCAGGTGCTCGACCGGGTCCGCGCGGCGACACCGGGCGCCGAGACGTGCTCGATCGGGTACGCCACGTGGGACCGCCGGGAGACGGTCGAGCAGCTGCTGTCCCGGGCCGACGACGCGCTGTATCAGGCGAAAGAGGGCGGGCGTGACGCCGTACGGGAAGCAGGTGTCATTTTGTCAGCGTGAACCCTTGCAACGGACTCACTTCATGAGGCTGAACACGATGCGGGCACCTTCGGTGAACTCCGTGTCCAGCCAGATCTGGCCGCCGTGGTGCTCGATGATCTTCTTGCAGATGGCCAGGCCGATGCCGGTGCCGGAGTAGACGTCGCGCGGATGCAGCCGCTGGAAGATGACGAAGATCTTGTCGGCGAACTCGGCCTCGATACCGATGCCGTTGTCCTGCACGGCGAGCGTGTACTTCTCGGCGTCCTCGTCCACGGTGATGACCACCCGTGGTGGCACGTCCGGGCGGCGGAACTTGATGGCGTTGCCGAGCAGGTTCTGCCACAGCTGCGTCATCAGGGTGGCGTCCCCCGGCACGGTCGGCAGCTTCGGCCGTACGATCTCGGTCCCGGTCTCCTCGATCGTCAGGGCCAGCGTGTCCTCGACCCGGCCCACGATCACGTTCAGATCCACCGGCTCCCGCTCGTCGTACATCCGCCCGATCCGGGAGAACGCCAGCAGGTCGTTGATCAGCTGCTGCATGCGGGTGGCGCCGTCGACGGCGAACCCGATGTACTGCTGCGCCCGGTCGTCGAGCTGACCGGCGTAGCGGCGTTGCAGCATCTGGCAGAACGACGCCACCTTGCGCAGCGGCTCCTGAAGGTCGTGCGAGGCCACGTAGGCGAACTGCTCCAGGTCGGCGTTCGAACGGTGCAGCTCGGCCGCCTGCTGCTGGCTGGCGGCGAGACTGTCGGCCAGTTTGCCGCGCATGGCCTCGACGTCCTTGGCCAGCCGGGCCACGTCGGACGGGCCCCGCGGGGTGACTCGATGGTCGAAGGCGCCGCCGGCGACCTTCCGCACCGAGGCGCTGAGCTCGTTCAGCGGCCGCAGCACCACCACCCGCAGCAGCACGGCGATCGAGGCGATCAGCGCCAGCAGGGCGACGACCAGGCCTCCGAAGGCGGTGTTGCGCAGACGGCGGCTGTCCTGAAGGTCCGCACGGCCCTGCTGCCGCAGCCCGACCAGCCGCTGATCCAGATCGGCCAGCGGGGCCCGGACGGCGTCGAACGCGGTCTTGCTCGCCGTGACCAGGGCCAGATCGTCGCGGCGGGCCCGCACCAGGGGCTCGGCCGCCGTCTCGCGCCACGAGGCCATCCGCTGCTCGACCAGATCCAGATCGGCCAGCGCCTCGTCCTGCCCGTCCAGCAGGTCGCGCAGCTGCCCGACCAGGCGGGTCTCGTCGGCCCGGCCCTGCTCGTACGGATCGAGGAACTGCTGCTCGCCGCTGAGCACGAAACCGCGCACCCCGGTCTCCTGCCCGACGACGGCGGCCGTCAGCTCGGCCACCGCGGTGCGGGCCGGCGCGATCCGGTCATTGAGCCGGTCGGAGACCTCGGTCGTCCGGGACAGGAGCTCCGCACCCACCACGGTGGCCACGGCGATGAGCGCCACCATGGCGATGAGGACGGACGCGAACCAGCGCTGACTGGTCCACCGGGCATGCGTGATCACCCAAGCAAGGTACGCGAGTCCGTTCGTACACCCGTCCCTGGCACTTTCGCCCGGGGAGTTCGTACGGCTAGTTGGCGTTTCGGGCGTTTCAAGCGGCCGCCGTCCGGGGAAGGATCTTCACGGAAGGCAGAGTCTCAACGAGGGAGTTGTGATGACAGCGGTGAACAATCCCGCCACCGTGGGCGAGTGCCTACGCGTCGGTGCCGGTTTCTCGCAGGGCGACCGCAACTGGATCGCCGAGCAGTTCGTCACGCTCGACAGCCGCCTGGCCGGTTTCCACGCCGACTCCACCGAGCTGGAGGTCATGGTCAAGGACCGCGACGCGCCGGGACAGAAGGTCACCCTGGAGTGCTGGATCGCCGGCCGCCAGAAGATCGTCACCACCTCCACGGAGGAGGATCTGAACGCCGCCCTGCACGACGTCCGCGACGACCTGCGCCGCAAGCTGGACGACGCCAAGACCCGACAGGAGCCCCGCAACAACCGCCACCTGCGCGAGCACCCCACGCTGCCGGCGGAACTGGTGGAGTAGGTCACCACCAGTAGTTGTCCTGGGGCGTGTAGCCGCGCTCCAGGACGGTGACCTCCTCGGCGGTGAGCTCCAGGTCGAGCGCCGCCACGGCGTCGGCCAGATGACGCGGCTTGGTGGCGCCGACGATCGGGCAGGACACCGCCGGCTTGCCGAGCAGCCAGGCGAGAGCGACCTGGGCCATCGGCACGCCGCGACCCTCCGCCACCCGCTGGACCGCGTCGACCACCGGCTGGTCGACGTCCCGGTCGAACGCCTTCGCGACCTCGTCGGAAGCGGATCGCGGCGTCTGCTCGCCGTACGGCCGGGCGGCCCGGCCCTTGGCCAGCGGCGAGTACGGGGTGAGACCGACACCCTGGTCCAGACAGAACGGGATCATGTCCCGCTCCTCCTCGCGCTTCAGGACGTTGTACTGGTCCTGCATGGCCGAAAACCCGGTCCAGCCGTGCATCGCGGCGGTGTGCTGCAGCTTGGCGAACTGCCAGGCCCACATCGAGGACGCCCCCAGGTAGCGGACCTTGCCCACCCGGACCAGATCGTCGAGGGTTTGCAGGGTCTCCTCGACCGGCGTCTCCGGGTCGAACCGGTGAAGGTAGTAGACGTCGAGGTAGTCGGTGCCCAGCACGATGTCCTCACGGCGGGAGAACCGGGTGATCGCGCGCCCGACGAACTCCTCCGAGGTGCCACCCTGGTAGACGTTGGCGGTGTCCCAGAAGGTGACGCCGAGCTCGACGGCCTGCCGGAAGAACCCGGCCGCGGCGTCCTCGTCCAGCGTCCACCGGTGCAGCCCGGTGCCGGCGTCGCCGTAGCTCATGCAGCCGAGCCCGATGCGGCTCACCCGCAAGCCCGTACGGCCGAGTCTCGTGTATTTCACGCGGTTCCTTCCGCCGTGGGGCCGGCGTTGGCGGGAGTGGAGCCGTCGAGGCAGGCCCGGGCCAGCATCTCGCCCAGCAGAGGCGCGAACTTCATCAGGTTCTCACCGTACGTGGCGAGCACGCGCCCGTTTCGGGCGAACTGAAGCCCGTCGCCGAGGGCCGGGTCGTGCGTGCAGTAGACCTGGGCGACCGGGCGCGGCTCGACAAACGGCAGATGCCGGGTGACGTACGCGGTGAGCGCGTCCAGCGAAGCCCGCTCGGCGGCGGGCCGCCCGCCGTCCCAGGCGACCAGGGCCGGGTCGATGTCGGCGCCGACCGCCCAGGTGCCGGGAGCGGCCAGATGCTGGTAGGTGTCGCCGGTGATCCAGCAGTGCATCGGCTCGGGCGCACCCGGGCGGATCGGGAAGCTGACCCGCAGGTGATGCTCCAGGGCGGCCGGGAGGTCGAGGCCGGCGCCGGAGGCGAGCGCGGACCGGAGGCGAGCGCGGAGGAGCCGGCGCCGGCGCAGATCAGGGCGGCGTCGAAGGTGTCGGCCCGGTCGCCGGAGACAACCCGTACACCAGCCGTCACTTCTTCGACGGCGTCGACGTGAGCCGTCCGCAGGCGGTCGCCGGCGGCCTCGACGAGAAAGCGGCGGATGCGGTCCACCCGGATCACCCCGCCGGCCGGGTCGATCAGCGCGGCATCGGCTCTCCCCGGCAGCCGGAGCAGCGGCGACTCTCCGTCGACAACGTCGTGGTCGGCTCCGGCCGCGGCCATCGCGTCGGCCCACACGCGCATCTGGCCGCCGCTGACCACGGTGCCGACGTCGTCGATGAGGTCGGTGCCGGCCCGCACGCCCCACTCGGCGAACAGGGCGCGGGACCGAGCGGCCAGCGCGACCATGTCCGGGTAGGCGTGGGCGAGCCGGAAGATCCGGGTATCACCGGCGGAACGCTCACCCATCGGCGCACCGGCCTCGTGACACCACACGTCGACGCCCCGCCGGAGCAGCGCCTCCGTGACCGACAGCCCGACCACACCCCCACCGACGACCGCGACCCTCATGCCGGCGACGCTATCAGCGCCCGGTTTGAGGTGGCGCTCGTAGCCATCCAGGATGGAGGGTATGGCGAGCCCGAACTTTGACTATGTGCAGGGCAACGTTTTCTACAATGCTTCGCCCGAACCGGGGCATCATGTGGGGGAAGACTTCGTCGCTCTGGCGTCCGGTGCCGAGGATGCCACCCCCGCCGAATCGACCGAGTGGATGCTGCGCGTCGTAGTGGACCTGGGCGAGCGGCCCTCGGTACTCGCGGTCGCGGACTATCTCCGGGCGCTTCAACAGTTGTTTGACCATGGTCTGAACATCGAATACAGGCGGAGGCCCGGCCGGTATGTGGCTGACGAACGACGTCGCCTGCTGGCCGTTGCGCACATGCGATTGTCCAGCCCTCTCGAACTCATCCTGACGAACACCGTCAACGCCGCTCCGATCGCCGGGTACGTTGCCGCCGGGTGGGTTCTGGTCGAGCGCACCCTGAAAATGGTGATGGACTGGCAGAACCATCGGCAGACCCTCGCCGAGCGGCAGATGGCGGTGATCCAGCGAGGGCTGGAGCCGGCGGGAGAGACACTCGTTCGAACGGCTCCGCTCCGGGTCGTCGAGCGGGTGGCCGAGCCGTCCGATCGTCAACTGCCGTCTGGGGAAGCGGGCTCGGCCGAATAGGACCGTTCGAACCGGCCGGCGCTGTTCACTCGCCAGATCGTCTGGGTGCTGGTGGGGTGTTCGAGCCGGTGGCGTACGTGAGCCACGTCGTCCAGGCGATCCGAGGTCCGCGCCCGGAAGAAGACGAAACCGTCCTCCGGCTCGGGGGCGAGCCCGAGGGTGGTGAGCGCTTCCACGGCCGCGTCGTGGGTTTCCGCGGTGGGTACGACGTAGGCCCGTCCGCCGTCGTTCTGGCAGCAACTCCGGGTTTCCGAGACCGTCCACAGGGCGGCCAGGACTCCGGCGATGCCGTGGTCGACGCACGCCTCCCGGCCGTGTGCGCGGAGGTGAACCTGGCGGTGCCTGACGGCGACCAGTCCGCCGTTCGCCGTCCGGCACTTCGGGCACAGCGGATGTGGCCCGATCACATTCACCCTCTGACGACCCTCCGCCGTACCGCGCCGAAGCAGGCGCCCAGGACCAGGTAGAGGGCGCCGAACGAGGCCGCGGCCGTCTGCTTCGGTGGGGACAGGTAGTGCAGGGTGGCCGCGCCGATCAGCAGGACCGCGTAGCCGATCAGGACCGCCGCGAGCGCGGTGTCCGTGCCCGACCAGCGGTTGCCGCCGTCCGGGCGGCGGCGCCGGGCCTGGTCGGTCACCTCGATGATCAGCGCGCCGGTGATCAGCATCATCAGCGTGAACGCGACCGCCGTACCCAGTGAGTCTCCCGGGTCGTCGAAGACGGCCGGGCCGAAGCCGGCCGCCAGAAAGCCGAGCAGGGCGGTACGGGCCACTCGACCGTCCCGGACCGGCGTCTCATTCGCTGATACGGCCATCCTCCGATCGTGCCATCGAAGGGCAACGGGAACCGTCGTGATGCCGCAACGTCGTCCGGGCTTGGCCGTACGGGCAGTGCGATGGGGCCTCTGAGCAGGCACGATCGGGAGGTGAAGATCATTTGTATTGCGGTGGCCGCCGTTCTCAGCGTCCCGTCCGCGGCGTCGGCAGCCTCCGCTGACCGGACCGCGCCGTCGGTCACGGTCACCGCCCCGGTCGCCGGGGCGCTGGTGAAGGCGGCCTTCACTTCGTCGGTCACCGCCACCGACAAGTCGGGGATCTCCGCCGCCGAACTGTGGACCGGCGGGAGACGCGTTGCCCGGCTCACGAAGGCGCCGTTCAAGGCGGCCGTGAACGCGGCCGGAAAGAACGGCGCGGTCAAGCTCGAGTGGCGGGTCTGGGACAAGAGGAACAATCGCCGGGTCGTCACCCGTACCGTCATCGTCGACTCGACCGCTCCGGTGCTGACGGTGACCGCCCCGGCGCCGGGCTCGTACATCGGGGCCAACACGACAGTGACCGCGAAACCGTCGGACGCGCGGGGGATCGCCCGGGTCGAGTTCCTGATCGCCGGCAAGGTCGTCGGCACCGACTCGGTCGCCCCGTACGCGTACACGCTCACCCCGGCGAAGATTCCCGCCAGCTCGGCGTCGGCGCCGTCGCTCACCCGGACCTTCTCCGTTCGCGCCGTCGACCAGGCCGGTAACACCCGCACCACCGGGTACACCTATCAGCAGTTGCCGTCGTACGTGGCGCCGGCCTCGGTGTCGGCGTGGAAGCTGGTCTCCTGCAAGAAGGAGGGCGGCCTGATGGCCGGCACGTACTCGTACACGATCACCGGCGGCCGGTATTCGGAGCTGCTCCCGGCGTTCGGGCACCTGCGCCGCGACTACGGCTGGAACGGCGCCCCCGCCACGAACGCCGGCCAGACGACGATCCGGTGGCCGGCTCTCGAGGGCGACGGCTACAGCGAGGTGAGGGCCTCGCTGCGGGTCTGGGCGCCCGGCCGTGACCTGGGCACGCCGACCTACGACGTCAGTCTGGGCGACTACACCCTCGACGCGACCACCTGCGCGATCCGCTGATCCGGCCGTGTGACCCGGCTCTCCGCAGCTGCGTCGAGGACGGCTCAGCTTCTCCGCTCGCCGGCCGACGGATGCGGTTGGTCTAGGGGAAGGTAGCCGTGAATGGGGAAGTTCGGACCTGGCGGGCGCATGGTCGCCGCGGCTACGTCTGTCGCGCTGGTTCTGGGCACCGCGGCCTGCCGCGGCGATGACGATGCCGCGGCCGGCCCGGAGGGCGGCGCGGTCGAAGCCGAGTGGTCGCGGCTGTCATTGCCGGACAGCACCAAGCAGGCCGGGGAGAGGGTGGCCTTCTCGGCGCTGCTGCCGGCCGCCGGCAAGCTGCCGGCGATGGCCGTGGGCGTCGCCGCCGAGCCGGGTCAGGCCGACCGGGCCGAGGTGTGGACCGAGGACGGTTCTTTCCGGTCCGATCCGACGGAGCTGCCGCTGCCCGCCGGCCGCGACGCCACCGTGACGTTCGCCGTCTCGGACGGGTCCGCCACCTGGGTCGGCGGCACGCTGTGGCAGGCGGGCCGGCCGCGGGAGCCGTTCGTGGCCCAGTCCGAGGACCGCCGCGCCTGGCGGTTGCTCTCGCTGCCGCAGGCGGCGGCCGACGCCGCTTTCGCGCCGAACACCGCGGCCGCGGTGCCGGGCGTGGGGCTGGTCCTTCTCGGCGTCGACAAGGACGTGAACCCGACTGCCGTGCTGGCCGGGGCGCAGGCCCGGGTGGTGTCGCTACGGGAGGCGCTTCCGGCCGGCCTCGAGTTCCATGACTTCGCGGGGGCGGCGGTCCGCGGCCGTACGATCGTGGCGCTGGGCCGCGCCGCCGTGCCCGGCCGCAGCGACGGCGGTGTCGTCTACCGTTCCACCGACGCCGGCGCGTCGTGGACGGCCGCTTCCGGCCCGGTCGCGGGCTCGCTGGTGACCTCGGGCGTCGCCGCCACCTCGAGCCGCTT
Organism: Actinoplanes sp. NPDC048988; assembly: GCF_043197815.1. NCBI lineage: Bacteria > Bacillati > Actinomycetota > Actinomycetes > Micromonosporales > Micromonosporaceae > Actinoplanes > Actinoplanes sp. NPDC048988. Next base: position 173,382 of record NZ_JBICTW010000014.1, read on the forward strand.
CGTCGCCACCGGCGGCCAGTGGCACGGCGACCGGCTGGCCGCGGCCGCCTGGTCGTCGAGCGACGGGCTGAGCTGGACACCCGAAACCGTGCCTTCGCTGGGGAAGTACGCCCCGGCGGCCGCCAACGACATCTCGCTCGGCGCGCCGAGCGAGACCGGCGGCCGGCTCGCCGTACCCATCGGGGTCACATCGATGCTGTGGACCGCTGTGCTGGAGCGCAGTGCCGCCGGCAAGTGGCGGATCGCCGGATACACCGACGCCTGGATCGCTCCGGGCGAGGACGGTCTCGCCGCCCTTCAGCCGGACGGCTCGATGCTGCTCGCGCAGTCCAGCCTGAACAAGGCCCGGATCGGCCGGCTCGGCACCTCGGGCGACTGGTCGGACCTCAAGCGGGCCGGGGTTCAGGACGCCGGGCTGACCATGTCGCGCTTCGCCTCCCGCGCCGGCGTGTCCACGCTGCTCGGATACACCACCGAAGTGCAGGTGGACGACTACGCGTGGGCCCAGTTCACCAGTGCGTCGCAGTATCAGATCGGCTCGGACGGCACGGCCGCCGATGCCGCCTGGCAGCCGGCCGCGAGCCAGCAACTTGGCTCGCCGCTGATGCGGAACAACCCCGCCGGTGGGGAGATCGTGGCCGGGCACCTCCTTCGGAAGAACGCGAAAGGCCTGCCGATCGGCGCGAACGTCGCCGGCTGGTTCCGTAGTGGGCCCAAGGCCTCGTGGCAGCCGCTGCGCGGCTTCGCGACCTCGCGCACGGAGCAGCTCACCGACCTCGTGTGGGCCGGGAAGTCGTGGGTCGCCGTCGGCTACAGCCGGCCGACGTTCTCGGCGGCGGACGTCGAGACCACTGCCGTGTGGACGTCCGCCGACGGCGTGACGTGGCGCAAGGAGACGGGGCCGTTCGGCCCGCCGGGCGGGGGCAACACGGGTGCGGCCGACGTGTGCCCGCTTCCCGGCGGCGACGTGCTGGTCGTGGGTGAGTCGCAGACGGGGGCGGACGAGCGGCCCGCGGCGTGGCGCCGGCACGGGGCCAGCTGGGCGCGGGTGGACGCCGGCGCCTTCGGGGGAGCCGACGCCGGTGCGCTGACCTCGTGCCTGACCGAGGGCGGCACCACTCTGATCCAGGGTACGGACGGTGGACGCGACGCGATGTGGCGTACCACCGACGGCGCGACGTTCGCGATGGCCCCGCTCGGCGAGCGAGGCGACACCTTCGAGCCCGTCCGGGCCGTCACCGGCGGCTGGGCGGCGGCCGGGACCCGGATGTCGGCGGGTCACCGCGACGCGGTGGTGTGGTTGTCGAAGGATGGCCGTGCCTGGCAAGCCGTGGCCGTTCCGGCCGGCCGGCCGTTGCGGGGCGCCGATGTGACCGTCGACGGCACACGGCTGCTCCTGGCCACGAACTCGACCACTTCGCCGGAGGTTTGGGAACTGGCCAATCCGCAGGCGTTCCTCACCTCATAGGTGACCGGGGCGAGCCCGTCGGGAATGAGGAACGGGCTCGCCCCCGTACGGGAATGGTCAGATCTTGCCGGTGCCGGCACCCGCGGTGACGGTGGCCTTGACGGTGTTGTTGGCCTCCGGCGTGTAGGAGTAGGGGATCGCGGCGACGCCGGCGCCGTTGCGGACCTGTTCGGTGCCGGAATTCACCTTGTAGTTGTTGAGGACCTTCAGGTTGCCGGCGGCGGAATCGCCGGTCTGGGTGACCGTCGGGCTCTTGACGTTCTCGAAGTAGTTGCGTTCGACGAAGACACCGGCGTTCTCGGTGGAGGCGACGCCGTACGAGCCGATGTTGCTGTAGTAGTTGTTCAGCACGTGGACGGGGTTGCCGAAACGCACGCGCGGGTGGCGCTGATTGGTGCCGTCGAACCAGTTGTGCACATAGGTCACGCGCAGATGGCCGATGTCCTGCGAGCCGTTGTCGTCGCTGTGGCCGAGCAGCATGGACTTGTCGTGGTCGTGCAGGCGGTTCCAGGAAACGGTGATGAAGTCGGAGCCGCGTTTGATGTCGATGAGGCCGTCGTAACCGTTCGCCAGATCGTTGTGGTCGATCCAGACGTTCGTGGTGTTGGTCTGCACGTTGATCGAGTCGTCGCTCGCGTTGCGGAAGACCAGGTTCCGCAGGATGATGTTGCGGACGCCGGACAGGTTGAGGCCGCCGCCGGTGATTCCGGAGCCCGAGCCGACGCCGATGACGGTTTTGTTCGAGGCCACGGTGTACATCCCGGAAATCGCGATGAGGCCGGAGACGCGGACCGTTTGCGACGTGCTCGAGCTGAGCGCCGATTTGAGGGCGGAAGCGCTTGTCACGGTGACGACCGTGCTCGACGAGCCGCCGGTGGTGCCGCCGTTGAGGCTGGCGAAACCGACCGGGCTGTTCTCGGCGGCGGACGCCTCGAGTTGGCTGGCGACCGTGACGCCGCCGACCGCCAGAACACTGGCGGACATCGCCGCGAGGACGGTGCGGCGACGAAGGTGAGGAGCGGACATGGGGGAATCCTTCCGGTTCTCAGGGGGCGATAGGTAAGCGCTTACCTGGGCCGACCATAGGGACAGGCATTTAAGAATGTCAATGCCATGGGCGAGGTCGGAAAGTGAAGGTATCTTTACCGGTTCAGTGCCCGCCGGTGGCCGGCCTTCGATGCCGCGGCCGGGACCGGTGCCGGATCATTCAATGGACTGTCGTCAATGCAAAGACCTTGGTTTCGGTACGGCCGTGCCGGCAAACGACGGCAGCCGCCCGGCCCCGATTTGCATGCCCCGCCAACACTGTGACCATGGTGATCGCCCCGGCCCCGGCCACCCCGTACCACCGGCTCGCCCGGACCCTCGCCTTCCGGTGGTGGCAGCCGGTCCTCGGCACCCTGTTCATCGTCGTCGCCGGCGTCATCGTGGCGATCGCCGGCTTCTTCGCCGTCACGCTGGCCGCCCTGATCGCCGGCCGCCCGGAGGACGCCGACGGCGTCCCGGCGTTCGGCCCGCTGCCCACCCTGGCCGCGTCGTTCCTGCTCATCGCCGCGCTGCTGCCGTTGCCCCTGCTCGCCGCCCGGCTGATCCAGCGCCGCCCGGCCGGCACGCTGTCGTCGGTGACCGGCCGGCTACGCCGGCGCTGGCTGCTCACCTGCCTGCCCGTCGCCGGCGGGGCCATCATCGTCTTCCTCGCCGCGGGCATGGGCCTGGCCACGGCCACCGGCGAGGACATGGGCCTCGGCGACGCGCTGGCCGGCTGGGGCCCGTTCGCGGTGTCGATGCTGGTGTTGGTGCTGGTCGTGCCGCTTCAGGCGGCGGCCGAGGAGTACCTGACGCGCGGCTGGCTCGTGCAGGCGATCGGCACCGGCAATCCGTGGCTGCCCATCGGCGTACAGGCAATCGTCTTCGCCTCCCTGCACGGCTGGGGCACACCGTGGGGCTTCGCCGACCTGATCGTGTTCGGCGCGGTCGCGGGCTGGCTGACCGTACGCACGGGAGGCCTGGAGGCGGCGATCGCCCTGCACGTCATGAACAACCTGATCGGCGCGGGCCTGGCCGCCGCGTACGGGGACCTCACCGTCGACGAGACCGCCACCGACATGCCGTGGCAGCTGGCCCTGATCGACCTGCCGGTGTTGCTGGCCTACGCCTGGGTGATCCTCCGGCTGGCCCGCCGCTTCGCCATCGCCGAGGTCGTCCCGCCCGGCTCCTTCCCTTCGCCGCCGGCGCCGGGGATCCCCGCCCCATTCAGCCCTCTGCGGCCCTCCGACGAGTTCATCGAGACGGCACACACGATCCTGAACACCGAACGCGCCCGCCTGGCCACCCTGCTCGCCGGCGTGCCCCATGAACTGATGCTGGTCGGCGGAAGTTCCGTGCGCGGCGCGCTGACCAAAGGCGACGTCGACCTTCACCTGCGTACGCCCCCGGAGGCGTTCGGCCACGCGGTCGAGCTCCTGGGCGGCGTCTACCGCGTCGTACACCCGCAGATCTGGCAGCCGACCCTGGCCACCTTCGCCGTGAACGCCCCGCTGCCGACCGGCGTCGCGGTGACCCCGGCCGGCTCCGAACACGACGTTCGCTTCACCCGCGCCTGGCAGCGCCTGAGCTCGGACCCGGCCCTGCTACGCGCCTACAACGACCTCAAACTGGCATCCCGGTCGGACATCGCCGCCTACGAGAGGCACAAGTCCGCCTTCTTCGACAGCCTGGTGTCACAGTGATCGACGCGAGCGAGGCCCGGGCCGCGCCGGCAGACAGGTCATGCAGCGTCCAGTCCGCGTTGCTTCCCCGCCTGCTTCTCATCCGGTCGGCTCTTGAACTCCGGCCGAGGCGTCGCATGGACGATCGCCAGCCGCTCGGTCTCCCCCGCTGACGGATCTTCTCTCGCCTCGCCTCACCCACCTGCTTAGCGATCTTCCGGACCGCGTACAGACAGCGGCGATGTTGTGGATTACCACGTCTCCGCAGCTCAGAGACGTTTCACCATGAGTTCGCAATGCCGCAGGAGCTACACCCACTCCAAACTGGGCGAACGCGGCACGCCCAGTTTCGGTTGTTTGCCGGCTTATGTGCATGCGGTAGCGGTGCGCGTAAAGTCCGCCGCCGCACTGGGCGGCAACTCGTAGAGCAAGTTCAGGTACGTCCTGGGCAGGCCGTGCGACTCGCCCTCGGCCAGGCGGAGCTCTGGCAGTGCGGCCGGCTACGGAAACCGAGGACTCAGGAACCGAGACGCCGTCTTTGAGTATTCCCACCGAGCCAGCACACGGCCGGAAGCTGATGGTGTTGCCCTGAGGCAGTCGGCCGGCTCAGGAACTGGTTCGTAGAGCGTCGCCCTAGGTGCAGCTGCGGCCGTGGTGCGGTGATGGACATCGCAAATGCATGGCCTTAAGTCGCTGTCGGTCGCAGTTGCGCGGCGCTAGGGTGATCGTCGTGACGACATTTCGGATCGGTGAGGCGGCCGAACTGCTCGGGGTCAGCGTGGACACCGTGCGCCGGTGGGTGGACGGAGGGCGGCTGGCCGCCGAGCGCGACGAGCACGGTCATCGGCAGATCGACGGTGCCGAACTGGCCGCCTTCGTCCGTAACCAGGCCGGTGAGCATGAGAGCGGGGAGTCGTCGGCCCGCAACCGGCTGCGCGGCATCGTGACCGCCGTCGTCCGGGACACCGTGATGGCTCAGGTGGACATTCAGGCCGGCCCGTTCCGGGTGGTGTCGCTGATGAGCCGCGAGGCGGCCGACGAGCTCGACCTGCAGGTCGGCTCGGTCGCCGTGGCAGTGATCAAGTCGACCACGGTGGTGGTGGAGCGCTCCGCTCCCGCCGTGGCGCCCAGGGGGAGGGCCAGTTGAGAACATTTCGCCTCGCGGCGGCCGGGCTGGCCGCGGTGATCTCTTTCGGCGTCGCCGGCTGCGGTGACGGCAGCACCACCCCGGCGAGCGGTTCCGGCGCGTCCGAGGTGACCGGTGCGGTCACGGTCTTCGCGGCGGCTTCGCTGACCGAGTCGTTCACCACGATCGGCAAGCAGTTCGAGGCGGCGCATCCGGGCACGGCCGTGACGTTCAACTTCGCGGGCAGCTCGGCCCTGGCGACCCAGATCAACCAGGGCGCGCCGGCCGATGTGTTCGCCTCGGCCGCTGCCAAGAACATGACGGCCGTGACCGGCGCCGGGAACGCGGCGGGGCCGCCCGCCACGTTCGTCAAGAACCAGCTGGTGATCGCGGTGGCCAAGGGCAACCCGAAGAAGATCGGCGCGCTGGCCGACCTGTCCGGCCGGGGCATCAAGGTCGCGCTGTGCGCCGAGGAGGTGCCCTGCGGCGCGGCGGCCGGGAAGGCCCTCGACGCGGCCGGGGTCAAGGTCACGCCGGTCACCTACGAACAGGACGTCAAAGCGGCCCTGTCCAAGGTGAAGCTGGGCGAGGTCGACGCGTCGCTGGTCTACCGCACCGACGCCAAGGCCGCGGCGGCCGACGTCGGCGCGGTCGAGTTCCCCGAGTCGGCCCAGGCGGTCAACGACTACCCGATCGTCCTGCTCAAAGACGCCAGGAACGCGTCCGGCGGCCAGGCCTTCATCGACTACGTGCTCTCCGCCGACGGCACCAAGGTGCTCGAGGAAGCCGGCTTCCAGGCGCCCTGATCATGACCCGAACCCGCGGCTCCCGCGTGCCCTTCCCGTTGCTTCTCCCGGCGGTTCTCGGCCTGATCTTCCTGATCCTGCCGGTGATCGGGCTGCTCGCGCGGGTGCCGTGGACCACCCTGCCCCAGCGGCTGACCGAGCCCGACGTTCTCCAGGCGCTGCGCCTGTCCGTCGTCACGGCGACCCTGGCCACACTGTTCTGCCTGGTCCTCGGGGTTCCGCTGGCCTGGTTGCTGGCCCGGGTTACCTTCCCGGGCCGGCGCCTGGTCCGGGCGCTGGTCACCGTCCCGCTGGTGCTGCCGCCCGTGGTCGGCGGCATCGCCCTGCTGCTGGCGCTCGGCCGCCGGGGCCTGGTCGGGCAGTGGCTCGACTCCACCTTCGGTTTCTCGCTGCCGTTCACCACCGCCGGCGTCGTCGTGGCCGAGTCCTTCGTGGCGCTGCCGTTCCTCGTCATCTCGGTGGAGGGTGCGCTGCGCGGCGCCGACGCCCGCTACGAGGAGGCCGCCGCCACCCTCGGCGCGACCCGCTGGACCACGTTCACCCACGTCACACTGCCGCTGGTCGGCCCGGGCATCGCGGCCGGCGCCGTGCTGTGCTGGGCCCGGGCGCTGGGCGAGTTCGGCGCCACCATCACCTTCGCCGGCAACTATCCCGGCATCACCCAGACCATGCCGCTCGCGGTCTACCAGACCATGGAGAGCGGCGACTTGGAGGGCGCCGTCGTGCTCAGCCTGATCCTGCTGGCCGTCTCGATCACGATCCTGGCCGCCCTGCGCGACCGTTGGCTGACCGCGCCATGACCTTCCTGGACGCCCGCCTCGTCGTGCGGCGAGGCACCTTCCACCTCGACATCGACCTCAGCATCAGCGCCGGCGAGACGGTCGCCCTGCTCGGGCCGAACGGCGCCGGAAAGACCACCGCGCTGCGGGCGCTCGCCGGGCTCACCCCCCTCACCGACGGGCATTTCACCCTCGACGGCGCCGACCTGTCCGGGACCCCGCCGGAGAGACGCCCGATCGGTGTCGTCTTCCAGGACTACCTGCTCTTCCCGCACCTGACCGCGCGCGACAACGTCGCCTTCGGCCCGCGCCGGCACGGCGTCGACCGGCGCGCCGCCCACGAGATCGCCGACCGCTGGCTGGAGCGTGTCGGGCTGGCCGAGCACACCCGCCGCAAGCCGCGCCAGCTCTCCGGCGGCCAGGCCCAGCGGGTGGCTCTCGCCCGGGCGCTGGCCGTCGACCCGCGACTGCTCCTGCTCGACGAGCCGCTGGCGGCGCTCGACGCCCGTACCCGGCTCGAGACCCGCGCCGAACTGCACCGCCATCTCGCCGCCCACCCCGGCGCGACCCTGCTGGTCACCCACGACCCGCTGGACGCGCTGGTGCTGGCCGACCGCCTCGTGATCGTCGAGGGCGGCCGGGTGGTCCAGGACGGCGACGCGGCGACCATCACGGCCCAGCCGCGCACCGACTACGTCGCCCAGCTCGTCGGCCTCAACCTCTACCGGGGCCAGGGCACGGGCACCGCGGTCGAGCTCGCCGGCGGTTTCGTCCTCGCGACGACCGAGCCGGTGCACGGCCCGGCCTTCGTGGCGTTCCCGCCGTCCGCGGTCTCCCTCTTCCGCCGGCGCCCGGACGGCAGCCCGCGCAACACGTGGCCCGCCGTGCTGGCCGACATGCAACGCAACGGCGACAACCTTCGCGTACGCCTCGACGGCCCGATCAGCGTCGCCGCCGACATCACCCCCGCCGCCGCCACCCAGCTCGACCTCGCCCCCGGCCGGGAGCTGTGGGCCGCGGTCAAGGCCACCGAGACCCGCGCCTACCCGGCCTGAGCCGGAGCTAGTCCAGATAGGTCGGGCGGATCGAGGGTGGGATGGGGCCCTTGTTGCGGCGGCCCTGTCCGGTCTCCTCCCAGGCGTGGGCCAGGATGCCGACGCTGCGGCTGAGGACGAACAGGCCGCGCGCGAGCGGGGCCGGGAAGCCGAGTTCGGCGTAGATGACGGCGGTGGCGCCGTCGATGTTCATGGGTACGGGGTGCAGCGCCTCCTCGACGGCCAGGGCGGCCCGCAGGTGGTCGCCGGGTACCACGCCGGCGTCCGCGGCTTCGGCGGTCAGGGTCAGCAGCGGGTCGCGGCGGGGATCGCGGGTGTGGAAACGGTGGCCGAAGCCGGGCAGGTAGCGGATGCCCCGGGCCCGCCACTCGGCGATGACCACGTCCGCGGCGACGTCACGGGTGACGATCTCCGACAACAGCTCGACGCACTGTTCGCCGGCGCCGCCGTGCGAGTCGCCCAGAACGTTGATGGCGCTGGCCATGGCGTTGTTGAGACCGACCCCGCAGGTCGCGGCCATCCGGGCCACGGCGATCGACGGGGCGTGCGGGCCGTGGTCCACCCCGGCGATCAGGGCCGCCTCGAAGAGGCGGAGCTGGCCGGGCGCGGGGCGGGCGCCGCGGAGCATGAGCCAGGTCATCTCGCCGAAGGCGATGTCACCGATCAGGGACGCGACGGGCAGGCCGCGCAGCTCGATGACGTTCGGCTCGATGCGGGAGACGGCGGTGGCCCACCAGTCCGCGGCCTGGGAGTCGGTCATGGCTAGTAAACCTCGATCTTGCCGGTCGGCCGCGGGCTGTGGAAGTCGTTGTAGAAGTACTCGCCGCGACGGTTGAACGTGTACTGGAAAGACTCGCCGGGTTCGAGCCGGATGTCGAACAGTCCCTCGAAGAACTGCGTGGCCCCGTGCGCGTGCACGTTGTCGGCGGGATTCTCAAAGGTGACGGTGGTGCCGGCGGGAACGCGCAGATGGGTGGGGGCCATCCCGTTCACCGCCGTCGACTCGATCGCGCCCACCGTGCCGGTCGCCGGGTCGAAGGTTCGCGCCAGGACGACGGTGTTGTTCACGACGCTGCCCTCGACCGGCCCGCCCTGGACCGGACGGCGCACGACCGGAGGCGGCGGTGCCGGGGCCGGCTCGACCGTGCCGCCGATCTTGAACGTCCACAGGAAGTCGCCGCGCGGGGCGGAGTCGCCGTACGGGATTCCGGTTCCGCCGGCGTAGACGGACAGATATTGGGTGCCGTCCACCTCGTACATGATGGGACTGGCGCTGATGGCCGCGCCGCACTGGAAACGCCACAACTCGCGGCCGTTGAACGCGTCCAGGGCGATGAGATTGCCGTCGGGCTGACCGATGAAGATGAGGCCGCCGGCCGTGCTGAGCACGCCGTTGCCGTGGGCGAGCGAATACGGCATGCGCCGCCGCCAGCGCACCCTGTTCGTCGCCGGGTCGACCGCGACGACGCCGCCGGTCTGGTATTCGCCGGGCGGGCGCAGGCCGTTGCTGCTTTCCGAGAGCGAGTGGGCCGCCGGCACATATCCGTAACCGGTGTAGACCAGACCGGAATTGTGGCTGTACGACTGATGGTTCCAGCACGCCCCGCCGCCGTGCCCCGGGGTGGACAGCACCGGAACGTCCCAGAACGGGTCGTACAGCTTGCCGCGTTTGTAGTTCGGCACGGCCCGGTTCGGATCGCCCGGCACCGACGTGCCCAGCGGTTGCGGGACCACCTCGTTCTCGACCCAGCCGCCCTGACGCGGGAAAGGCTGCGTGGGCCACGTCTTCTGCCGCGGTTCCTGCGGTACGGGTATCTCGTCGATGCCCAGCGGCGCGCTTCCGTCCGTACGGTCGAGAATGAAGTACATCCCGCTCTTGCTGCCGTAGACGACGATTTTGCGCAGGCGGCCGCGAATGCGGACGTCGGCCAGGACCGGGGCCATCGAATTGTCCATGTCCCAGATGTTGTGGTGCACCGATTGGAAGTGCCAGCGGTACTTCCCGGTCTTGATATCCATGGCGACGATGGAGCTGGAGAACAGGTTCTGCCCGCCCCGGCCCGAGCCGTCCTGCGACGAGTTGCTGCCGCGCGCGTTGCCGAACGTCCAGTAGACGAGCCCCAGCTCGGGGTCGAGCGCCGGATGCAGCCACGGCGTCGCCCCGCCGACCTGCCAGGAGTCGCCCTCCCAGGTGTCGTTGCCGAGCTCGCCGGGGCCGGGCGCGCCCCAGAAGTGCCAGACGACCGAACCGTCGGTGGCGTCGAGCGCGAGCGCGGCGGCCCGGTTGCTGTCGTGGGTGCCGACGTGCAGCAGGCCGTCGTGGTAGGTGACGGCGACCTTCTCCATGGACCCGTAGCCGGTGATCTGCCGCTCCCAGACGACGGCCCCGGTGGCCTGGTCGAGCGCGATGATCCAGCTGCCCTTGCCGTGGGTGAAGACCTTGCCGGCGCCGACCGCGACGCCGCGGCGGGTCACGGTGCCGCGGGTCTGCGTGTACGTCCATCTGGTCTGCCCGGTGCGCCCGTCGACCGCGTGCACGTTGCCCAGCGCCGACTCGATGTAGAGCACCCCGTCGACGGCGACCGCCGTGCTCTGGTTGGTGCCGGTGGTGAGGCCGCCCTCGATGCGGTTGACCCAGGCGCCGCCGAGCCGGCGGATGGTGCCCTGGTTGATGTCGCGCAGCGCCGAGTAGTTCTGGTTGCCGTAGTTGCCGCCGACCTTGGGGAAGTCGGATCCGCCCGGGGTGGTGCACGCCTGCGCCGGCTTGGCGGCGGTGGCGGGGGAGGGCGCGGCCCCGACCAGCGCGGCCGCGGCAATCGTCCCCTTGATGACGGTGCGGCGTCGAACCTCCATCGCGTTCTCCTTAGTGGTCCGCCCGGCGGACCTAAAAGTCCGTCTAGAGGTACGCAGCGTACGACGCGCAGTGAAAGTAATCCATGCTTGCGCTGCTCGAAACATCGTCCTTATATTGAGCCCGGCCGTTATATCGGAACGCAGGGTCCGCCTGGCGGACCACCGAAGGGCGGGTCAGAGTGACGAACAGGCGCAATGTCCTCAGAGGCGCCGCGGCGGTCACCGCCGCGGCGGTCGGCGCGACGGCCGCCGCGGGATCGGCCGAGGCGCACGCGGGCGGCCGGGAACCGACAGTCAAAGAGCCCATCACCACGAACATTCCGCGCGGCCAGGAGAAATACTTCGACCCCTATTACAACGTCGTCCGCGGCCAGGTTCCCGCCTCCTACCACCCCTGGGTCGCCAATCGGCAAGACAAAATCCTTCTCTACACCCGTACGGCCGGGCCCCGTCACGCTCATCTCGGGCCGGCCCTGGCCGCGGGTCTCAATCCGGCGCTCACCGAGGCCCACGTGCTCCAGAACGCCATCGTGAAATGGATGGGCGAGGCCGGGGTGCAGGTCGACTGGACCGAGGACGTCACGCTCATGCCGGGCATCGGCAGCACGTACAAGGCGGTGGTCTTCGGCAGCACCAGCCGCGACACATTGTTCAAGCACGGCACCGCGGTGCAGCCGAACGCGGCGGTCAACACGACCACACCGGCGCACCTCGACGCGGCCCGAACGGCCTTGCGGCAGTACGTACGGGCCGGCGGCGGTTTCGTCGGCATCCACAACGCCATCGGCGGCACCGAATACAACTGGCCGTACTACGAGGGGCTCAGCGGCGGCACCCAGTATTACGACCACGGCGCCAACCAGAACGGCACGGTCGTCACGCTCACCAAGGACTCGTCCACCCAGGGGCTGCCGCCGCGATGGGAGTTCAAGGACGAGTGGTACAACTGGATGCCCTTCCCGACCCGGGTCAAATTTCTGCTCGCGGTGGACGAGGCGTCGCTGGCCACGACATCGAACACCCACCCCGGGCACGGCCGGTTCCATCCCATTTCGTGGTGCCAGTACTACGACGGCGGCCGGTCGTGGGTGACAGCCCTCGGGCACGACTCGCAGGCGTACATCGACGGGTCGGGTTTCGCGGGTCAGGCCTTTTTCAAGAAACACGTCGTCAACGGAATCCTGTCCGCCATGGGCAAGATTCCGTTCTGCGTATGAAAGGGATCGCCATGGAGAAGAAGAAAACCTGGACCAAGCCGCGTACGGAATGCCTGGAGTCGCGCGCGGAGATCTCGGGTTACGCCGGAGTCGACCGCCCGTGGCTCACGAAGCGCTGAGCCGCGAGGCTTTCGCCGCCGAGCTGCGCTCCCTCGCGCCGCGCTATTGGGACGGGCATCCGTTCCACGTACGGTTGCACGCGGGGGAGTGCGGCCCCGGCGAGGTTCGCTCGTGGGTGGCCAATCGGTGGTACTACCAGCAGATCCTGGCCCGGAAGAACGCGGCCGTCATCGCGAATTGCCCGCTGCCCGCTGTTCGGCGGCAGTGGCTTTCCCGTGTCGTCTTCCACGACCGTGCGACCGAGGACTGGCTGGTGCTCGGGGACGCGGTCGGGCTGTCCCGGGAATCCCTGCTCGACGAGCGGTACGTTGCTCGGGGGACCCGGTTCGCGGTGGACGGATATCTGCAATTCTGCCGGGAGAAGCCGTGGACCGAAGCGGCCGCCGCGGCGCTCACCGAAATGTTCTCGCCCACGCTCATGGCGGCCCGCGTCGTGGCCTGGCGGAAGCATTACGACTGGATCAAACCGGACGGCTACACCTATTTCGAGAATCGCATTCCGGTGGTACGCGACGACGCGCGCTACACGCTCGATCTGGTGCTGACACATTGCCGTACGAAGGATATGCAGATCGCGGCGGTCAAAGCGCTGGCGTTCAAATGTGACGTGCTGGGGGCGATGCTCGATGCCATCGATTACCAGGCCGGGGCTGGCCCAGGGGGTACGGCTCGTCCATGATCCGGTGCGGGACGTGGACGCGCTGCTCTACCCGGAGGGGAGCCTGCTGCTGGACGGACCGGCGGCCGACGTCGTCCGGGCATGCGACGGCCGCCGAGATCTGGCCGAGATCGTCAAGATCCTGGCGGCCGAATACGACGGCGTCTCCGCGGCCGACGTGTCCGATCTGGTCGGCCGCCCACTTTTCATCGACGCAGGTGCGGCGGCGTGCCTCCAGAACGTCGCCGGGAAGCGGCTGGACCGGACGCCGCTGCCGGTGGGGATGGTCGCCGAACTGACCTATCGGTGCCCCCTGAGCTGCGGCTACTGCTCGAATCCGGTGGAGGCTGCCCGGGACGAGATGAGCGCGGAGGGGTGGCTCGCGCTGATGACGCAGGCCCGCGATCTGGGCGTACTCCACATGCATTTCTCCGGTGGGGAACCGGTGTTGCGGCCCGAGCTGCCGGAACTGGCGGCCCACGCGCGCCGGCTCGGCATGTACACGAACCTCATCACCAGCGGCGTCGGCCTCACCGCACGCCGGCTGACCGGAATCGACCACGTGCAGCTCTCCGTCCAGCACGCCGACGCGACCGCCGCCGACGCCATCGCCGGGCTGCGCGCCCACCACCGCAAGATCGCGGCGGCCGCCCTGGTCCGCGAAGCCGGCCTGCCCCTGACGGTCAACGTGGTCCTGCACGCCGGCAACGTCGACGCCCTGGAGGAGATCGCCGCCTTCGCCGCGAGCCTCGGCGCGTCCCGGCTCGAGCTGGCACACACCCAGTACTACGGCTGGGGCCTGCGCAACCGCGCCGCCATCATGCCGACGGCGGCCCAGATCCACCACGCGGACGAGGCGGCGGCGCGGGTGCACGGCCGCTACGACATGGAGATCGTGTACGTCCGCCCGGACCACCACACGGGCCGCCCGAAACCGTGCATGAACGGCTGGGGTTCCCGCCAGTTCGCGGTCAACCCGTCGGGCACGGTGCTGCCGTGCCTGGCGGCCGACCAGCTTCCGGGCCCGAAACCGAGCGGCTCGCTCGAGCAGATCTGGTTCGACTCGGAGCTGTTCAACCGTTTCCGCGGCACCGCGTGGATGCCCGACCCGTGCCGCTCCTGCGACCTGCGCGACCTCGACTTCGGCGGTTGCCGCTGCCAGGCCTACCAGCTGACCGGCGACGCGGCGGCCACCGACCCGGTCTGCACCCTGTCCCCACACCACCGCGACCTGGTGCCCTCGGGCGGCACCCGCCCGGCCGTGACTCCGCGGCGCTACCGATGAACGCCACCGGCAGGTGCTCGGGGTCGGCTGTTTTCGCGCTGTTCGGTCGAGGATCGCTTTCGGGGCGTCGGGCGCTTTCCTGGCGGCGTCTGCCTTGGGGACGGCGCGCGCTTTCGGGGTGGCGCGTGCTCTCCGGACGGCGCGCGCTTTCGAGATGGCGCGCGTTTTTGGGGTGGCGCGTGCTTTCCGGGCGGCGCGTGCTTTCCGGGCGGCGCGTGCTTTCGGGGTGGCGCGTGCTTTCGGGGTGGCGTCTGCTTTCGGGGTGGCGTCTGCTTTCGGGGCGGCCCGTGCGTTCGGGGTGGCGCTGGTGAGGGTTCGCGTGCTGGGAAGCGCGGCCGGCGGCGGCTGCCCGCAATGGAACTGCGCCTGCGAAACCTGCCGCCGAGGCCATGTGCAGTCGCAGGACTCGGTGGCGGTCTCGGGCGACGGCCGCGCCTGGTACCTGATCAACGCCTCGCCCGACATCCGCACCCAGCTCATCGCCACACCCGAGCTGCGCCCCGGCCCCGGCCTCCGCGAGACGCCCCTACGCGGCGTGCTTCTCACCACGGCCGAGCTCGATCACACCATCGGCCTGCTCTCGCTGAGAGAGGCGACTTCGCTCATTGTGTACGCGACCAGCGCCGTCACCACCGCACTGGCACCGTTCCGGGCGCTGCTCGCCGCGTACACCAATGCCGAATGGCGCGACCTCCTCACCGACCTGACCCTCGACGGGGGCCTGAAGGTCCAGCGCACGACCGTCGGCACCAAGAGACCGCGCTACGCCGCTCACCTGCCGGGCGACGACTGGGTGTCAGCCTTGCGGCTCTCCACTCACCCGGCAGACGGAGCCCATCCGGCGGGCGGCGTCCGCCCTTCAAGCGGCGCAGGTCCGGCAGGCGGCGTCTGCCCTTCAAACGACGCGGGTGCGGCGGGCGGCGTCTGCCCTTCAAACGGTGCGGATTCGGCGGGCGGCGCCGCGCCAGCTCCCGGCGAGGGTCGGCATCCGGAGTTTGTCTATGCCACCTGCCTGCCCGCCTGGACCGCGGAGTTCGACGGCTTCATCGCCGGTGCTGATGAGGTGCTGGTGGACGGCACCTTCGCGACGGAGGACGAGTTGGCTCGCATGACCGGGCGGGCGGGGAGCGCGGCCGGCATGGGGCATCTGCCGATGGCGGACTCGCGGCCGCACTTCGCGCGGCATCCCGGGACGCGCTTCCGGTACGGGCATCTGAACAACACGAATGCCGCCACCGGCCCGGATGTGGCCGAGGACGGCATCGATCTCGTCTGATCTCCCGAGCGGTCTTGACAGGGCACCGGTCCGGCGAGAATAACTAACGTACTGGTTCGTACAAAGAACTGGAGACACACGTGGACCGTCGTTTCCTGGTCGGCTTGATCGGCGCGAACATCGGTACGTCCATGAGCCCCGCGCTGCACGAGCTCGAAGCCGACCGGCAGGGTCTGCGCTACCTCTACCAGCTCATCGACCCGTCACTGCTCGGCCTCGACATCGGCGACCTGCTCGTCGCGGCTCGGCGGCTCGGATTCCGCGGGGTCAACGTCACCCATCCGTACAAGCAAGAGGTCCTGAAGTTCCTCGACGAGCTCTCGCCCGAGGCGGCCCAGCTCGGTGCCGTCAACACCGTGCTCTTCGACGGCTCGCGGGCGACAGGGCACAACACCGACCGGTACGGCTTCGCCTCCGGACTGGCCCGGCAGTTGCCCGGCGTCGCCACCGGTCACGTCGTCCAGATCGGTGCCGGTGGGGCGGGTGCGGCAGTGGCCTCCGCGATCGCCGGAACCGGAACCCGGCTGCTGACGCTGGCCGACCTGGACGCCGCACGGGCCCAGAGGCTGGCCGAGGCCATCACCGGGAGCACCGACACGTCCGTCGAGGTGATCGCACCCAGCGAAGTGCCGTCGCGGCTGGCCGACGCGGACGGGCTCGTCAACGCGACGCCGATCGGTATGGAAGGACATCCGGGCATGCCGGTCGCGGATTCGCATCTGCGGGCCTCGCTGTGGGTGGCCGACGTGATCTACCGGCCGCTGGAGACGGGGCTGATCCGGGCCGCCCGCGCGCGGGGCTGCCGGGTCGCCGACGGCGGCGGCATGGTGGTCTACCAGGCTGCCGCGTCGTTTCGGCTGTTCACCGGGCTGTCGCCGGACGAGGAGCTGATGTACGCCGACTTCGAGAGGTTGACCGGGAGCCGCCGTGAATAAGCGGTTATCCACAGTCGGCGGTTGTCCACAGGCCCCGAGGCGCGATCGTGCAAATTCCGGGAGAATGACCAGCGGGGGCTCCCCCTGGGAGGGCGGGCGTTGGCTGGGCGGGCGTTGGCTGGGCGGGCGTCGGCTGGGCAGCCACTGCGAGGGCGGCCTCTACACGGGCGGGCGCTGCGAGGGCGGCCTCCACGCGGGTGGGTGCTGCGAGGGCGGCCTCTACACGGGCGGGCGCTGCGAGGGCGGCCTCCACGCGGGTGGGC
Source organism: Actinoplanes sp. NPDC048988 (assembly GCF_043197815.1). Lineage (NCBI taxonomy): Bacteria > Bacillati > Actinomycetota > Actinomycetes > Micromonosporales > Micromonosporaceae > Actinoplanes > Actinoplanes sp. NPDC048988. The sequence continues at coordinate 189,931 of NZ_JBICTW010000014.1, forward strand.
GCTGCGCGGGTGGGCGCTGCGAGGGCGGCCTCTACACGGGCGGGCGCTGCGAGAGCGGCCTCCACGCGGGTGGGCACTGCGCGGGTGGGCACTGCGAAGCCGGGCACTGCGAAGGCAGGCACGGCCCTCTATCGGGCTGCGTTTTCGGCAACGGACGATGTGCGCCAGCGCCGCAGCAAAGCGGGCAGCTCCTCGTTGTGTTCGCCCAATGTCGGCGGGGGCGACACCGGCCGCAACTGTTCCCCGTCGATGAGTACGCCGCTGCCGCTGACTTTCAGCCGCCGGTCGACGCCGTCAGGTGGCTGCAGTTCCGTGAAGAAGCCCCGCCCGGCCAGCTGCGGCGACTCGACCGCCTGCGGAACCGTCAGGATGCGGGCCGCCGGCACCCCGGCCGCCGGCAGGATCCGCTCCCACTCCGCTGCCGGGCGAGCTCGCAATGCCTCGTTCAGTGCCTCGTTCAGCGCCTCCCTATGTTCCTTGCGGCTCTCCCTTTCCGCGAAGCGGGGATCCGTGAGCAATCCCGGCCGGTCCACCAGGCGGCACAACGTCTCGAACTGTTCCTGGCGGTTCGCCGCTATGTTCAGCGGGCCGTCCGCCGTCTCGAACGTGCCCGAGGGGGCCGCCGTCGCGTTCTGGTCGCCCATCGGCTGGGGTTCGGCGCCGCTGACCACGTAGTTGGAGACCGCCCACCCCATCGCCGACATCGAGGCCTCCAGCATGGACACGTCGAGGTAGGCGCCGCGCCGGCCGGCCAGCGCCGCCACCACGGCCAGGGCCGCGCTGAGCCCGCCGACCGTGTCCGCCACCGGGAAACCGACCCGCTGTGGGGCCGTGTCGGGTGTTCCGGTCACGCTCATCATCCCCGACAGGCCTTGGATGATCTGGTCGTACGCGGGTGCCTGGCTCAGCGGGCCCGACTGGCCGAAGCCGGTGATCGCGCAGTACACCAGCCGGGGGTTGAGCGGGCGCAGCTGGGCCCAGCCGAGCCCGAGCCGGTCCATGACGCCCGCCCGGTAGTTCTCCACCAGCACGTCGGCGTGTTCGACCAGTTCGGTGAACACGGCCCGGTCGGCCGGCTCCTTCAGGTCGAGCTCCACCGACTTCTTGCCCGCGTTCTGCGCGAGGAAGGACGCGCCCAGCCGGGCCCGGTTGAGGGCCGGGTCCGGGCCGAGCTGGCGGGCCAGGTCGCCCCGTCCCGGCATCTCGATCTTCAGTACCTCGGCCCCGAGCAGCGCCAGATGATAGGTGCAGTAGGGGCCGGCCAGGACGTTGGTGAGGTCGAGGACGCGGACACCGTCGAGCGGCCGGTCGGGCATCAGCGGTACTCCTCCCGTAGCAGCAGATGTAGTTCAGAACAGCGGATGGTCGAAGCCGCGCTCGTTCATCTGGGCGGCCGCTTTGAGCAGCGCCTCGGCGAACGCGGCGACCCGTTCCTCGCCGAAGCGCACGGTCGGCCCGCTCAGGGTGAGGGCGGCCACCACCGTGCCCGAACGGCCGAGGATCGGCACGGCCACGGCGGACAGGCCGTTCTCGCGCTCGCCGTGGCTGGTCGCGTAGCCCTGCTGGTCGGCCTCGTCGATCCACTCGCGCATGCGGCGGACGTGGCCTTCGCCGTACGGGGAGGACGCGGCGATCCGTTCGAGCAGGGGGTCGGGGGCGTTGCGCAGGAGCACCTTGGCCGAGGCGCCGGCCCACATGGGCAGTTCGTCGCCGACGTGCACGACGTGCCGCAGCGGCTGCGGGCTCTCCTGCTGGGCGATGCAGACGCGGACGATGTCGCGGGCGACGTAGACGTTCACCGTCTCGCGTTCGCGGGCGGCCAGTTCCCGCATCATCCGCTGGGTTTCGGGTGGCAGTTCCCAGCTGCGGCGGGCCAGGTGCGCCCACCGCCACAGGCCGGGCCCGGCCATGTATCCGGAGTTCGTCGCCCACAGCAGTCCGCTCTGTTCGAGGGTCTGCACGAGCCGGATCACTGTGGTCTTGGCCAGGCCGGTCGCGGCGACGATGTCGCGTACGGCGATCAGCGGCCGGTCCTCGCTCAGCAGGGACAGGATGTCCAGCGCTCGCTGGACGCTGCGGACGCCCGAGCCGTCGGCGGCGCTCTCGTCGCGGGTCACGGTGGCTCCCTCTCTCTCGAAAAGACTGCCCCTGATTCTGGCGTCACCCTCTTGCCTTCCGCTGGCGGCCAACCGTACGTTACACCGGAGTCCGCACAGCGGTCCAGAACTCGCTCTTACGGTCCGTCTAGTGGACCGTTTAGGAAGAGGAGGCGCAGATGGTCGAACGAACACCGACGCTCCTCGGTGGAAAATGGATCTCTGAAGGGCCCGGCCTCGAGCGTGTGGGGCCTTTCGTCCGTACGGTCGTGAGCAGCGCCCGCGTCGCCGAGCCGGGCGACGCCCGCGCCGCCGCCGAATACGCCAAAGCCGGTTCTCGTACGGTGGCCCGGCTCGCCCCCGCCACACGAGCGGCCGTCCTCGATCGGGCGTCCGTCCTCGCCATCGAGCGCCGCGCCGCGATCGCCCGGCTGCTCGCCCTGGAACTGGGCAAGCCGCTGCGCGACGGCCTCGGCGAGCTCGACCGGGTGGCCGACACGTTCGCGGTCTGCGCGGCGGCCGCCCGCGACATCGGCGGCGACGTCCTCCCGGTCGCCGGCTGGGCGCGCGGCGCCGGCAACACCGCGATGACCTACCGTGCGCCGGCCGGGGTGGCGCTGGCCATCACGCCGTTCAACGCCCCGGCCAACCTGCTCGCCCACAAGCTGGGCGCCTCGTTCGCGGCCGGCAACAGCACGATCGTCAAGGCCCCGCCGCAGGCCCCGGCCGCGTCCGCGGCGGTCGTCTCACTGCTGCTCGACGCGGGCGCCCCGGTCGAGGCCGTCCAGCTCCTGCACGGCGGGGGAGAGGTCGGCGCCGAGTTGTGTGCCGCCCCCGAGGTGGCCGTCATCAGCTTCACCGGCAGCGCCGAGACGGGCGCGGCGGTCGCGCGGGCGGCCGGGGCCAAGCGCCTGGTCCTGGAGCTGGGTGGCAACGCGGCCACCATCGTCTGCGACGACGCCGATCTCGTTCGCGCGGCGAAGGTCTGCGCCCGCACCGGCTACAGCAACTCCGGCCAGAGCTGCATCTCGGTCCAGCGGATCTACGTGGCCCGCGCGCAGAAAGACCGATTTGTCCAACGGCTCGCGGGTGAGGTGGCGAAGCTGCAGGTGGGTGATCCGCTCGATCCGAGCACCGATGTGGGCTCCATGGTGGACGAGGCGGCCGCTGAACGCGTTCAAGGGTGGGCGACGAAGAGCGGCGGGAAAATCGCCCTCGGCGGTAACCGCGACGGTGCGACGTTGAGCCCCACTGTCGTCGTCGACCCGCGGGAGGACGCCGAGGTCGTCGTCAAAGAGGTCTTCGGGGCGCTGGTAGTGGTCCTGCCGTTCGACGACTTCGACGCGGTGCTGCAGACCTGCAACAGAAGCAGTTTCGGGCTGCAGGCCGGCCTCTTCACGAACGACGCCGGCCGCATCTTCACGGCGTGGCGCGAGCTCGAGGTCGGCGGCCTGATCGTCAACGGCTCGTCCAACTACCGCCTCGACCACGTCCCGTTCGGCGGGGTGAAGGACTCCGGCTTCGGCCGCGAGGACCCCCGCCACATGGTCGAGGACTACACCGTCGTCAAGACGCTGATCCTGCGTGGCCTGTCGATCTGGGGAGAGAACTGATGACACGTACGGCCGCCGACGCCCTGGTCGATCAGCTCGCGAGCTACGGCGTCACGCACATCTTCGGCACGTGCGGGCACACGAACATCGCCCTGCTCGACGCGATCGGCCGCAGCGACATCGACTTCGTCATCGCCCGCCACGAGCAGACCGCCGCGCACGCCGCCGACGGATACGCCCGGGCCACCGGCAAGCCCGGCGTCGTGCTCATGCACGTCGGTCCCGGCATGATGAACGCCGTCACCGGCGTGGCCACGGCCGCCCTCGACTCGGTCCCGCTGGTCGCGATCTCGGGCGACATCCCCTCCTACCTGTACGGCCGTCACCCGCACCAGGAAGTCAACCTGCACGCGGACGCCGACCAGACCGCCATCTACCGCCCGTTCGTCAAGCGGGCCTGGCACGTGCAGCGCGCCGGTGACCTGCCCCGCTTCACCGAGCGCGCCTTCTGGACCGCCACCAGCGGACGCTCCGGCGCCGTCCTGCTCAACGTCCCGATGGACATCTTCAACCGCGACGCGCCCGGCGGGGAGTATCCGCTGCCGATCAGCGCGGCGAAGCCTGATCTGCCCGAACCGGACGCGAAGAGGATCGCCACCGCGCTGGTGGAAGCGGAGCGACCGCTGATCTACGTCGGCGGCGGCCTCCGGGACAACGCAGCCCTCAAGGAACTCGCCGAACACCTCGACATCCCGGTCGCCCACTCGCTGATGGCCAAGGGAACCCTGCCCGACGACCATCCGCTCGTCATGGGCATGACCGGTTTCTGGGGCTTGACGGAGACCAACGAGTACGCCCGGAACGCCGATGTCGTCCTCGCGATAGCCACCCGGTTCGCCGAAACCGACTCGAGTTCCTGGGATCCCGAGTACACGTGGCGCTTCCCGCCGTCCCGGCTCATCCAGATCGACATCGACCCGGCCGAGATCGGCCGCAACTACCCGGTCGAGATCGGCGCCGTCGCTGATGCGGCCCTCGCGGTCGGGCGCGTGCTCACCGCCGTACGGCAAATGAAGCCGGACGGAACCGGCCGAGCGCAACTCCGCGCTTCTTTGAAGGCCGCGCGGGCCGAGTTGTTCGCGGCCAGCGCCGAACGCGGCCGCAGCGACCAGTTCCCGCTGCGGCCCGAGCGGATCCTGGCCGACGTCCGCGCGTGCCTGCCGTCCGACGCCGTGCTCGTCACCGACGTCGGCTGGAACAAGAACGGCGTCGCGCAGTGCTATCCGCTGCCGGCCGACGGCCGGTTCATCACCCCGGGCGGCGCCTCCACCATGGGCTTCGGGCCGGCCGCCGCCCTCGGCGTGCAACTGGCCCAGCCGGAGCGGGTCGTGGTGGCGCTGATCGGCGACGGCGGCATGAGCGCCCAGCTGCCGGCGCTGCCGATGGCGGTCGAGCAGGGCCTGCCGGTGATCTTCCTGGTGATGAACAACCGTGCCCACGGCACGATCTCCGACCTGCAGTCGAGTTTCTTCGGCCGCAGCTACGGGTGCGACTTCCTCGACCCGGACGGCAACCCGTACAGCCCCGACTTCGCCGCCCTCGGACGCGCCTGCGGCGCCGACGGCTACACGGTGGCGGAACCCGGCGATCTCACCGTCGCCCTCAAGTCGGCCGTCCAGCGCCGCCGCCCCGCGGTGATCGACGTGCCGATGGTCAACGAGCCGGTGCCCACCCCGGGCCACTGGAACATCAAAGATATTTATCAGGGCAAATTCGACAGATGAGGTGACACGCACATGGTCCGCATGAGAGCCACCGCCCTCGCCGTGCTCGCCGTTGTCCTAACCGGAGCCGCCGGCTGCAGCGCGCCCGGCTCCGGCAAACAGGAGTCCGGGAACGACTCCGGCCCGATCAAGATCGCCGTCGTGGACGCGCAGAGCGGGCAGCTCAGCTCGCTCGGCGCCTGGGAGCTCAAGGGAGCCCGGCTGGCCGTCGACGAGTGGAACGCGGCCGGCGGCGTCAACGGCCGCCAGATCCAGCTCGACGTCTTCGACGACCAGGGCGACCCGACGATCGGCACCAACCTCGCCCGCAAGATCGACAGTGAGGGCTACATCGCGATGATCGGCACCGCCGAGAGCGCGGTCACCATCGCCATGGCCCCCCTGCTCAAGCAGGCCGAGATCCCGAACATCACGTCCGGGCAGTCGCCGGGCCTGGTCGCCACCAAGAGCGACTTCCTGTTCCTCAACGGGCCCACCTCCACCACGTACGACGAGACCCTGGCCAAGCACGTCGTCGACCAGCAGGGCATCACGAGCATCGCGATGATCACCAACAACGGCGGGTACGGCAAGGGCGAGCACGACGCCTTCCGGAAGGCCCTAGAGCAAAGAGGTGTCACCCCGGTGGCCGACCAGGTGGTCACGGCCGATCAGAAGGACTTCAGCGCGGTGCTCACCTCGATCCGGCAGAAGAACCCGAAGGTCATCTTCCTGGGGGCCGAGGAGGTCGAGTCCGGCCTGATCGTCAAGCAGGCCCGCGACCTCGGCATCACGTCCACCTTCGCCGGCGCCGCCCCGCAGGGCACGCCGGTCTTCCTCGACACGGCCGGCGCCAAGAACGCCGAGGGCACGATCGTCAGCTCGCCCTACCTGAGCAACGACATCGACGAGGCGTCCAAGAAGTTCGCGGCCGCCTACAAGGCGAAGTTCAGCGAGGAGGCCGAACTGCACGGCGCCAAGGCGTACGACGGAACCCAGATCCTGCTGACCGCTCTCAAGAGCAGCAACGTGGCCAGCGGCAAGCCGCTCGCCGACGCCATCCGGTCCACCAAGCGCGACGGGCTGCTCGGGAACTTCGCCTTCGACGAGACCGGCGTCGGCATCTTCGAGACCTCGATCGGCGTCATCAAGGGCGGCAAGCTCGTCGCCGCCGAGAGCTGAGCAGGTATGCAGGTCTTCTTCCAGACGATCGTCGGCGGCGTCAGCCTGGGCGCCGTCTACGCCCTGGTGGCGCTGGGCTTTTCTCTGGTCTACCGCACGATGGGGCTGGTCAACTTCGCGCACGGCAACGTGGTCACCGTCGGTGCCTACCTCGCCTCCACCTTCTACCTGTCGACCAAGCTCCCGTTCGCCCTGGCCATGATCGTCGCGATCGTCGTGACCGGGGCGATCGGCCTGGTCATCGAGCGGGTGCTGCGGCCGCTGGAGAACAAGGACTTCGACCTCATGCTGATCGGCACGATCGGCTTCGGCATCGTGCTCGACGCGCTGATCATCATGATCTGGGGCGCCACCGGCCGCGCGGTGCCGTCCCCGGTGCAGACCGCGCCGATCGACATCTTCGGACTGCGCATCCGGACGTACGACCTGGTGGTGCTGGCCATCGCGGCGCTGGCCACCGTGCTGCTGGTGCTGTTCCTGTCCCGGACCAAGCGGGGCGCGGCCATGCAGGCGGTCGCCATGGACCACGAGGCGGCCACCGCCGTCGGCATCCACGTGGGCCGCAGCAACGCGATCGCCTTCATGATCGGGGCCGGCCTGGCCGCGCTGGCCGGTGGCCTGGTCGGGCCGCTGCTCTACGTCAGCCCGGCGCTCGGCGGCGCGCTCGGCATCAAGGGCTTCGCCGCCGCGATCCTCGGCGGTTTCGGCAGCATTCCCGGCGCGATCCTCGGCGGCCTCGCCATCGGGATCCTCGACTCGTTCACCGCCGGGCACTTCCAGGGCTACTCCGAGCTGGTCACCTTCCTGGTCTTCACGGTGATCATCATGGTGCGGCCGACCGGCATCTTCGGCGAGCGGACGGTGAACCGGGCATGAGACGGCGACTTCTGTTCATCGCGGCCCTCGGTGTCGCGGCCTGGTTCCTGCCGTACGGCCTCGACTCGTACGCCATCCACGTCGTCAACGTCATCCTCATCTTCGCGATCCTGGCCATCGGGCTCGGCCTCGTCATGGGCATCGCCGGGCAGGTCAACCTGTCGCAGGTGGCGTTCTTCGGGGTCGGCGCGTACGCCACGGCGATCCTCACCACGCACGCCGGAATGGGCTTCTGGGTCGCGGGAGTGCTGGCGATCCTGGCCACGGTCCTGATGGGCCTGGTGATCGGCACGCCGGCGTTGCGGGTCCAGTCGCACTACCTGGGCATCGTGACGCTGGGCCTGGCCCTCGCGTTCACCAACTGGGTGACCAATGCCGACATCGCCGGCGGCGCCGAGGGCATCTCGGGGATCGCGGCGCCGGCCCTGCCCGGCGTGGATCTCTCCAGCGAGTACATCTACTACTACCTCGAACTGATCGTCTTCGCGGTGGTGCTGGGGTTCGGGCTCTTCGTGGTCCGCACGGCGCTGGGCCGCCGCATGCGGGCGATGCGCGACGACGCGCTGGCCGCCGGCGCGCTCGGGGCCGAGGTGCCGATGCTCCGGATGACGGCGTTCATGCTGGCCAGTGTGTACGGGGGAGTGGCCGGCGTGCTCTACGCGGGCCTGATCCGCTACGTGGCCCCGGAATCGTTCAACATCGCGAACATGTTCCTGCTCCTGGCCATGGTCATCATCGGCGGCCGGCAGAGCCTGATCGGCTGCGTGGTCGGCGCGATCAGCCTGGCCCTGGTCCGCGAGCTGCTGGTCGACCACCCCACGATCGCCCAGCTCGCGTACGGCTCGGTCGTCGTCCTGGTCGTCGTCTTCGCCCCCACCGGCCTGGCCGGTCTGCCCCGCCGCGTACGGCAGCGGTTCGGCAAGCATGCGAGGGTGGCCGCGCAGCTGCGACCTTTCCAGCCGTACGAGACCACCGCCGCCCCCGCCACCTCCCATGATCAACTTCTCCGGGTCGAGGGGGTCACCAAGCAGTTCCGGGGCCTCAAAGCGCTCGACGACGTCTCGCTCACCGTCGCGACCGGAGAGATTCGGGGCATCGTCGGCCCGAACGGCTCCGGCAAGACGACGCTGTTCAACGTGATCAGCGGCCTCTACAAGCCGACCAGCGGACGGGTGATCTTCCGCGGCGCCGACATGACCGGGCGTGCGCCGTACCGTCTCGCCCGCGCCGGCATGGCCCGTACCTTCCAGAATCTGCGGCTCTTCGGTGATCTGACGGTCGAGGAGAACCTGCTCGTGGCGCTCGACCGCTGGCCGACGCGGTCGGCCTGGCGCTACGCGCTGCGACCGCTCAGCGTCCTGCGGCGGGACCACGCGCTGCGGCGCTCCGCCGCCGAGATCCTGGACCGGTACGGGCTCACCGAGTTCGCCTCCCTCGCGCCCACATCACTGCCGTACGGGATCCAGCGGCGCGTCGAGATCGCCCGGGCGGTCGCCGCCGACCCGGCCCTGCTGCTGCTCGACGAGCCCGCGGCCGGCCTCAACGGCGAGGAGGTGCGGCAGCTGGCCGAGATCGTCCGGTCGATCCGGGACAGCGGCCGCACGGTCATCATCATCGAGCACAACATGGGCCTGGTGATGTCGCTCTGCGAGCAGATCACCGTGCTGGCCGGCGGCCGGGTGATCGCTTCCGGGACGCCGGCCGAGGTGGCCGCCGAACCCGCGGTGATCGAGGCGTATCTGGGAGATTCGATGAACACCGACGACCTGCCCGTCCCGTCCGTCGGGGAGGCCACCCGATGACCACCGGGCTCGCTCTGACCGTCGAGGGGCTGACGGTCAACTACGGCGGCGTCAGCGCCGTCCGGGACCTCAGCTTCGAGGTGCCGGGCGGCGAGGCGGTCGGCGTCATCGGGGCCAACGGCGCCGGCAAGACGTCCACCCTCAAGGCGGTGATGGGCCTGGTGTCCCGCCGGTCCGGGAAGCTGCGCCTGGGCGACGTGGACCTGGCCGGGGTCAGCGCCCGCGACATGGTCCGGCACGGCATCGGCTACGTCCCGGAGGGCCGGCACGTCTTCACCGGCCTGCCGGTCGAGAAGAACCTGCTGCTCGGCGCGTACGCCCGCAAGTGGGACTCCTCGGTGAGGTCGACGCTGGCCGAGGTGTACGAGCTGTTCCCGGTGCTGGGCGAGATGCGGCACCGGCTGGCCGGCGCCCTGTCCGGCGGCCAGCAGCAGATGCTGGCGATCGGCCGGGCCCTGATGTCGCGACCCCGGCTGCTGCTGCTCGACGAGCCCTCGATGGGCCTGTCGCCGAAGCTGGTCGAGGACATCCTCGCCGTGCTGCTGCGGCTGCGCTCCGAGGGCCTGACCCTGCTGCTGGTCGAGCAGAACGCCAAACTCACCTTCGAGGCCACCAGCAGCTGCCTGGTCGTCGAGAACGGCGCGGTGGCGATGACCGGCACCTCGGCCGAGCTGCGCAACGATCCCCGCGTACGCCAGATCTACCTGGGACTGTGATGCCGCTCGGCTCCCCTTTCCGCCGCTCGGCCTGCGCAACCGGGTGGTCAGCCCGCCGATGGAGCGCAACTACGGCGCTTCCCCGCACGACCACGGTGCCCGGCTCGGCGGCCAACTCAAGAACGGCCGTCTCAGGCCGCCGCCCCCGGTCACATCAATACTTGGTGCTTTCCTTCATGGTGACGATGTCTCGATGTATAGCTCGATTTCGGCCGGCCAAACCGGCGTATCCGAGTAACTGTCCGCTGGCAAAATAGGCGATGGCGCGGCCATGGGGTGTTTCGTGTTCTATTTGCACCCACATATTGATGAAATCGGCCCCGGCTTTGCTCAGTCTGACTCGCAGTATGTCTTCTGCGAAGATCACCATGTCCAAGGGCTCGTACCAGATGTAGTCACGTCCAACAATTAGTTCTCCCGTGGTCTCTCGAACTCCAGCGAGATTCTTGAAAGTGAATTCGGGGGCGGTGCTCCGATACCAAACGGACTTGTACTTTCTATCCATTTGGCCGCTGACGGCAGATCGTCGTGCGGGGACGACGGTCTGCCGGATCGGCGGCCATTCATGCTCAAGAATCTCTACTAATTTTCCGGTGGGTATGCAGAACGCGCGACGTGCCATTGCGTCAAGATCTTCTTGAACTACGAGGCCAACAACGCCACCTAGATCCTCGTCCCATACGGGTGCACCGCTGAAACCTGCCTCTATTCTGGCCCCCGTGGACTTGACATCCTCCAAGGCGACGAGCCCGTTGGGTTCGGTGCGCAGCAAGCGCCCCGATGCTTGCCGGCCGCTATATCCATTTGGAAATCCGTAGCACCAGAATTCGTGGCGATTGAGGTCTTGTGTTCTGATGAGCTGCGCGGGGCGCGCGTCGGCCGGTGCGGATTCGACAAGTTGAAGTACAGCCACATCCCCGGACCCGTTCGGAAATGGCGGCACCCAGGCCCGGACCCGCGCTTCGTAGTGCTCGGTCGGCGTGATGAAGGGGAAGGACAGCCGAACTGTTTCTGTATCGCTCGGCCCGTCAGCCGCATTCTCGCTGCGGTTGAGAGAGCTGTTCACCACATGCGCGCAAGTAAGTATGTGCGTCCGGGTCAGGAGCAGGCCCGCGCCTTCGGGCGCCTTCTGGTCGTGTTTCCCGACGGTCACAAGAGCGCTTCCCAAAGCCCGTTCAATTTTCGTCATTGCCGGGATCTCCACTATCGCGCGACCACTTGCAGATGATTTTGAAGTGAGCCTCGGTAGTTCCAGAAGCTATCACCACGCCGGCGGCCAGGGTCAGTTTGACGCCGAATTCGACTGTCACTTCTTCCGGGTCAAGGCTCGTGACGGCGGCTTTCAACGCGTTGACCGCAGGGCGTACGGCCTCGGTCACCTGCTCAAGTCGTTTGCCGGTCTCAGCCACCAATGCGTCACCGCGCCGCGAGGCGAGCGACGTCCCACGTACCGTGTCGTCTCGCGCCAATTCGAAGAGTACTGCCGTACCGTCTTCGGTGTGAAATTCGGCCAACTCCATTATTGAACCCCCTTTCCGATTACAGCTGGGCATCTCTGGTGGAGCGAAGGGCCGGCCGTTGCAGCATTCGTAGCCGTGAATCAGCGTGGAACGCATTGTGCACGGGCTTTGAGGGTGGCTTACGCTGCCCATCATGTTCCGCGACGAGGATCTCGCACTGCTGGCCCGCCCGCTCTACGCCTTCCTCACCGTCGCCCCGCGCGGCGGACGATGGCCGTCACCCCGCCCGGTCTGGTACGAGCTGACCGCCGACGGCGACCTCCAACTGTTCTCGCTGCCCGATTCCCCCAAGGTCGACCGCCTCCGCGAGCACCCCCGCGCCTCGATCGTGGTCGCCGCCCCCACCGGCGAGCCCGAACACTGGGTGGCGGCCGAGGGCCCGGCCACCGTCCACGACGACGGCGCCAACGAGCTCGCCCTCCGCCTGGCCGAGCGCTACTGGACCTTCTCCGATCCGGAACACGACAAGCTCCTCACCGAGTGGCGCACCGGCCCACTGGTCCGCATCGTTTTGCGCCCGGAGAAGGTGAGCCGCTTCTCCGCCCTCTGAACGGGCCGCTCGCCCGCTGTTCGAGGAGCGCGGAAGCAGCGCCTCCCCGTCGCCGGGAAGGCGCTGCTTCGCGAGCTCTATGTCAAGCCTCACCCCCGTCGGGAGCGCGCTTGCTGGGCGGACGCCGTTTCCGTCGCCGGCCAGGTGGCAGCTCCACCGGAGGTGGATTTTCGACCTTCAGTTGTCCTTGTTCGTGCTCACCGGTCGACGACTCTCCGGTGTCGGCGCTTCGGACGCCTGGGGAGGATGATCCATTGATCTCCGTCCCGAACTTGAGGACGAGGCCCGCGGCCTTGATCTCGATGTACGTCCTGCCGCCATGAGTCCTATTGGCCTTGCTCGCCAAGTAGCCGACCAGGATGAGGGCAAGTGCGACGATCGAGAACAGGAAGATCACCACGGTAAGTCCCGTGGCACTTCCCACCGAGGCTGTCCTACTCCCGCGTGCTGGGCATCATGGAGGCCCGCCTTTCTGTGCTCAAGGACCGTGTTGTCCCGGTGCCGGCTTACCGCGTCCTTCGGTCTTGGCGGGAGTGCCGCTGACTGCTCTCCACCGAAAGGCGAGGTTTCGCCGGCTCGTGGGTCTCTAGCGACAGATTGTCGCTGGCCTGCTTCTAGATCGGTAGCCTCTTCGCTCGGTCGTGACAGTTCAGGTGGCGGCCGCTGGGGTAGGTGAAGACGGTGACTGACGACGGGCGCTATCTGGTCATCAAGGGGCGTCGCTGGCGGGCTACCGATCCGGCCATTCCTGAGCCGGAGGCGGCTGTGCTGCGCAAGGCGCTGATGGCCGCGCGGCGGGACGTGGGGAAGGCGCTGAAGGCGGGGGAGGATCCGGCGGCGGCGCGGGCCCGGGTGCAAGTTGCCAAGGTGGCGCTCGGGGAGCGGGGCACGCCGTGGTGGGAGCAGAGCCTCGAGGAACGGCGGCGGCGGTGGGAGGACGGGCTGCGTGCCCTGGGCGGCTGACGGATGTTTAAGATCCTCGGATGGATGCGACACGGCCTCTGCGCTGGTATGCCGGGCTGTGCTGGCTGTTCTTCGGGATCGTGCCCACCGTGCTTGTCACGCTTCTGGTCGTCAAGGGGCGTACGCCGGGGTCGGTCGGGCTGCTGCTGATCGGTGGCATTCCGCTCGTGCTGACCGCTCTCGGGGCGCTCGTGCGGGGGCTTCGCGAGACCGATCCGGAGCAGGCGTCGCGGCGGCTGCACCTGAGCATGGCCCTGGTGGCCGGTGCGGACGTGCTGCTGCTCGGGGGAAATGCCCTGATTCGGATGGGTGGCAGCTGAGGTTTTCCGGCTAGCCGGTACCGCGGTTGGGGGCTCGCCTGGACGACAGCCGGGCCGCGAATGACCACCCTGTTAGGGCATGGGGGTTCTTACTCAGGCAGCGGAAGCGCCGATCGCGTCGGGGATCGTGGTGGCCGGGCGGTACCGGCTCCGCTCGGTTCTCGGGCGCGGTGGCATGGGAACGGTGTGGCTCGCTCAGGACGAGCTGATGGAGCGCTGGGTCGCCGTCAAGCAGGTCGACCTGGGCTCGGACTGGTCCGGCAAGACGGCCCGCAGGCAGGCCCTGGCCGAGGCGCGGGCGGCGTCGCGCGTTCCGCACCCGGGGGTCGTGCGGATTCACGACGTGGTCCGCGACGACGACCAGCCGTGGATCGTGATGGAGGCCCTGAGCGGGCAGAGCCTGGGCGCGGCGATCAAGGAGCAGGGGCCGCTGCCGATCGAGCAGGTCGTGCGGATCGGGCACTGCATCGTCGACGGGCTCGACGCCGCGCACCGGGCCGGGGTCGTGCACCGCGACGTCAAGCCGGGCAACGTGCAGCTGTGCGACGACGGCCGGGTGGTGCTGCTCGACTTCGGGGTGGCGCACGTGCCCGGCGGGGACTGGCGGCCGCCGCCCGGCGGGTTCGCCGGCAGCCCGGCCTTCGTGTCGCCGGAGCAGTTGCAGGGCGGGGAGCCGCTTCCGGCCAGCGACCTGTTCTCGCTGGGGGCGACGCTGTACGCGGCCGTCGAGGGCCGGTCGCCGTTCGACCGCGGCGACCTGTTCGCCACCGTGCTGGCCGTGGCGGAGGGGCGGATGACGCCGTTCCGCCGAGCCGGGCGGCTCACCCCCGTACTGGAAGGGCTGCTGCAGCCGAAGCTGGGCCGGCGCTGGACCGCCGCCCGCACGCGCGCGGCCCTGCTCAACCTTTGACGCGCAGGCGCTGCGCCCGGTGCGCCGCCATGCGAACGGGAACGTTGGCGAAGCCGTAGCCCCGGTAGCCACCCACCCGCTGCACGATCTCGAAGAAGACCCGGTCGCCGACGACCGGTGTGAACAGCTGCAGGTAGTGACCGTGCTCGTCCTCGTCGTACATCGCCCCGAGGGCTCGAAGCCCGTCCGGCGGCTCCAGGCGCGCCTCCAGATCGTCGTAGTAGTTGGCGGGAATCGGCAGAGTTTCGATCCCGGCCGCCCGAAGGGCCGCCGCCGTCACCGAAAGATCGGACGTCGCAAGGGTGATGTGCTGTGGCTGCGGTACGGCCGGAGCCCAGTCACCGCGGCGCAGCACGGGCACGCTGAGCGCGATCCGGGCCCGTCGCCGCGGATCGCGGATCGCCAGGGTACGGACCAGGCCGTACGGCGCCGCGAACTCGCCCGCCTCGTCGTCGACCAGACCGAGCACCGAACGGTAGAAGAGCGCGGCCTCGTCGTACCGGTCGAACGGCTGGGCCAGGGACAGATGGTCGATGCCGGTGATCCCGGCCCCGGGCGCCCGCTCGCCGGTCGGCAGGAAGTCGTCGTGCCAGCCGGCGGGGGTGGTACGGACGAAGAACACCTCGGTGCCGTCCGGCGCGGCCACGGCGGTCAGGTCGGCCTCGCTCTGCCGCCGGCGGCGGGGGAGCGGCGTGGCGAGGAGCTGTTGCGCGCGTTCGGCCGACTGCTCCGGCTGCGTACTCTCCCAAGCGAAAGCGCGAATCGCGGCCGAGCCCTCGGTGGGGCGCGGAGCGCCGGAGTTGAGCAGGATGCGGGCGGTGCCCTGCTCCCAGAGCTGGACGGCCTTGGACCGGTGCTGGCCGGAGTGGGTGAAACCGAGCGCGCGCAGCAGGTTCTCGAGTTCGGGGCCGGTCGAGGCGTCGACGCTCAGCTCGGCGAACGCGATGCCGTCCAGGTCGGCGGGCGGGGTGAGGCCGGCGTCCCGCAAGGCGATCAGGGAACGGCGGGCATCGACGGCCGTACGATGCGGGTCGGCCTGCCGGAACACGTCGTTGAAGACCTCCAGCGACAGGGGGCCGGTGTAACCGGCGTCGAGGACGGCCTGGGTGAAGCCGGCCAGGTCGAGCCCGCCCTGCAAGGGGAACAGGCGGTGGTGGCGGCTCCACTGGAGGACGTCCATGTCGAGCCGGGGCGCGTCGGCCAGCTGAAGGAAGAAGATCTTCTCACCCGGAACATTCTGGATATTTTCAAAGGCCCCGCGCGATAGGACATGGAAGCTGTCCAGGCACAAGCCCAGAGCGGGGTGGTCGGCCTGCCGGACGATCTCCCAGGAGTGGTCCCATGTGGACACGTGACGGCCCCAGGCCAGGGCCTCGTACGCGATGCGCATGCCCCGGGCGGCGGCGAGGTCGGCCAGGGTACGGAGTTGAGCGACGCTGACCGCGTCGTCGGGGATCGTGTCCGGTGCGACCGACGAGCAGATCAGGATGGTGTCGGCGCCGAGGCGGCCCATCAGGTCGAGCTTGGCCCGGAACCGCCGCTCGACGGCCGCGAAACGCTCCGGGGTGGCACCCTCCGCGTCACGGAACGGCTGGTAGAGGTCGATGCTCAGCCCCAGGTCCTGAGTACGGGCTCTGATGCTCTCGGGAGAGCTCGCCGAGGCGATCAGGTCGTTCTCGAAGATCTCGACACCGTCGAAGCCGGCGGCCGCGGCGGCGTCCAGGCGATCTTCGAGGGTGCCGGAGAGGCAGACGGTCGCGATACTCGTACGCATGAAACTCCTAATGTACGAACCGGTCCGTTCAGCCTAGGTGACGTGACCACTAGAGTCGACACCAACGACGTCGAGGGGGATCAGGGCATGACAGCGGAGTCGGCGCCGAAGGAGCGCGTCCGGGACGCCGAGCGCACCCGCGCCGAGATCATCGAGGTGGCCACGCACGAGTTCGCCGACCAGGGCTACGCGGGCGCCCGGGTCGACGAGATCGCCGCGAAGACGCGCACCACGAAACGGATGATCTACTACTACTTCGGCGGCAAGGAAGGCCTGTACCTGGCGGTGCTCGAGGGCGCGTACCAGCGGATCCGCGCCTCCGAACAGGAACTCGACGTCGAGCATCTGGCACCCGTCGAGGCCCTGCGCCGCCTGGCCGAGACGACCTTCGACCATCACGAGCAACACCCCGATTTCGTACGCCTGGTCGCCATCGAGAACATCCACTACGCCAAACACCTGTCGAGCTCGTCGTCGCGCGAGGTGCTGGCCGCGCCGGCCCTGGAGGTCCTGTCGCGCATCATGGAGCGCGGCCGCGCCGCCGGCCTGTTCCGCGACGACCTGGACGCCCTGGACGTCCACATGATCATCAGCGCGTTCTGCGTCTTCCGGGGCGCCAACCGCTACACGTTCAAGGCCATGTTCGACCGCGACCTGTTCGACCCGCACCTGCGCGACCACCTGCGCGCCATGATCGGCGACCTGGTGGTCGCCCACGTCACGGCGGGCCGTCGGTGAAGACGTCGTCGATCCAGGGCGTCCAGGTCGGCACGTCGCCGTCCCAGCGGACGGACCGCAGCACCTTGCGCCCCCGGCGGGCGAACGGGACCGAGTCCCGGCGCTCGCCCACCGTCAGCACGGCGCCGGCCCGGTCGGTGACGACGAGCCAGGACCAGGCCTCGCCGTCGCCGTCGATCTCGAACTCGACGTGCGCCTTCCACCGGCGGTTCGGGCTGGCCTTGGCGGCGCCGGTCCGCCGGTAGCGGCAGCCGTCGCGCAGGCACGCCTCGTACGCCGCCTCGATCGGGCCGGGGTCCCAGTTCAGGCCGGACCCCAGGGCCAGCATGTGGTCGCGCAGCCAGTCGAGGATGGCCCGGCGACGGTCGTCGTCGGGAAGGTCGAGGACCTTGCGGTCGTACGGGACCTCGTGCACCTCGCCCAGGCCCAGCGCCGACGTGGCGTGCAGGGGGGAGATGGCCGCCGGGCCGTCCAGGTCGGTGGGCAGGAACCGGACCCAGCTGGTCTTCGCGATCAGCGGCGGGCCGCCGGCCAGGTGCTCGCTGAACAGTTCGGTGACCACGGTGGCGCACTTGGCGTACCGGCCGGCGTCGGTGAGCGGGTGTCGCAGGCTGCGCGCCGGCACCATGACCGGGTTGGTGTCGACCGAGCGGATGCGAATCATCGGTGCGTGAGCCACGGCTTCAGGGCCCGGTCGACCGCCACCTCGACCGCGGCCTGAACCTGGGCCGGGTCGCCCGGGTCGTCGACGTCCTCGAGCAGCACCTGCAGGGCGGCCGTGACGGCGCCGACGAAAGCACCGGTCATGGCGGCCGCGCCGACCTCGTCGAGCTCGCCGGGGAACGCGGCGGCCAGGTGGCGGGCGATCTCGCGCTGGGCGTCGAACTGGATCTGCAGGGCGCGCCCGCGCACCGACGGCACCTCGCGGATGAAGCGCAGGCGCAGCGCGGCCAGCCGTCCGGAGAGGTCGTCGCTGTCCTCGCCGACCGTGTGCAGCGCCCGCAGCAGCACCTCGGCCGGCCCGTCGCCGGGGCCGCGCTCCGCGATGGCCCGGACCGCGGCGTGCACCCGCAGGTCGCTCTCGGGGAAGAGCAGTTCCTCCTTGGCCGGGAAGTAGCTGAAGAACGTACGCGTACCGATCTCGGCCGCGGCCGCCACCTCGGCGATCGTGGTCGCCTCGAAGCCCTGCCTCTCGAACAGATCGGCCGCGGCCTCGACGAGGGCCTGGCGGGTGCGGGCGCGCTTGCGGTCGCGAAGGCTCACCGCCGTACCATATCGCACCTGATGCAAAGCAGCACTCGTTGCAAATCTGCACTGAGTGCGGTTAACGTCGGCGTCATGACTGAGCGCAGAGTTCTGATCTCGGGTGCCGGCATAGCGGGCAGCACCCTGGCGTACTGGATGGCCCGGACCGGCTGGCGGGTGACCGTGGTCGAAAAGGCGGCCGCGTTGCGGTCGAGCGGCAACCCGGTCGACGTACGACATCAAGCCGTCGATGTCGCGTCCGCCATGGGGATCACCGCGGCGCTGCGGGCGGCCGCGACCCACGCGACGGGCATGCGGGTCCTCGACGCGTCCGGCCGATCCGTGGCCCGGCTGCCGATGGACTCCGGCACCGAGATCCCGCGCGGCGACCTGGCGTCCCTCCTGTTCGAAGCGGCCGCCGCCGACGCCACGATCCTGATGGACGACACCGTCACGGAGCTGACCCAGGACGCCGGCGGCGTCGACGTGACATTCGCGCACGCGCGGCCCGCCCGTTTCGACCTCGTCGTCGGCGCCGACGGCTTGCACTCGACGGTGCGGCGGCTGGCCTTCGGCCCGGAACGCGACTTCGTCCAACACCTCGGCCTGTACGTGGCCACGGTGTCCCTCGGCGCGCCATCGTGGAATCCCACCGAAGTGCTGCTCTACAACACCCCCGGCCGCCTGCTCTCCGTCCACCCCGGGCGCGGCGACGCCCTGGCCGCCTTCATCTTCCGGCACCCGTGGACGCCCGATCCCGGCCCGCGCGACCTCGTCACTTCCGCGTACGAGAACGCGGGCTGGCGAACGCGCGAACTGCTGACCCACCTGACCACCACCGACTTCTACTTCGACGCGGTGAGCCGGGTGTCCCTTCCTTCCTGGACCCGAGGCCGCGTAACGTTGCTGGGCGACGCCGCGTCCTGCGTCTCCCTGTTCGGCGACGGTTCCTCCCTGGCCATGGCGGGCGCGTACACCCTCGCCGCCGCCTTGACCGACGAGGCCGACGTGGCGACCGCCCTGCGCCGCTACGAGACCCGCCACCGCACACTGACCGACCCGAAGCAGCGCCACATCGGCCGCACCACAGGCCTACTGGTCCCACGCACCCGACCCGGCCTGACCGCCCGCAACGCCGCCGCCCGAGTCTGGTCGGCCCGCGCCGCCTGACATGCTGGTCATGGTGAACGCCCCATGGTCGGCCACGTAGAGCACATCCCCGCGACAGAACCGCTGTGCGTTGACACTCCCAGATCCGCGGCAGGTCGCCGATACGCGGATAGCGCCACGTTGCCGCCAGCCGGTCGTCGAAGCACACGAGCATGTGCCGCGACAGCTCGCCCGGCCCGAACAACGCCTCGTCGAAATATCCGGCCGACCCCGACGGCATCGGGATCGGATGACCAACGGCCGTTCGTCGTGGGACGCAACACCGCGACTTGCCGCAGCGGCTGGACCGGCAATCGCAACAACGTCAGCCGCCGAGCGAGCTCGGGGTCCTGCTCGGCGCTCATCGCTTGGGCATCGTACCGGTACATTCTCGCCATGATCGAAGTTGCGCGGGTCTCCGCCGAGTCGCACGTCGCGCCGTCGTACTTCTACGAGCGGTGGTGCGACCTCGCCACTCATCAGGAGTGGAGCGCCAGCATGGAGTATCTGCGCCTGTCGGAGCCGCTGGCGGTCGGGGCGCGGGGCGTGTCCAAGCCGAACGACGGATCGCCGGCGCCGTTCATGGTGACGGCCTTGGAGCCGGGGAGTGTGTACGCGGACACGACCTTCCTGCGGGGTGCCCGGTTGACGGTGCATCACGAGGCTCGTCCGCTCGGTGAGGGCAGCCGGCTCGAGGTGCACGCCTACCTTCAGGGACGCCGGGCGCGGGTGTGGGCCCGGCGGATGGGCAACGACGTACAGCAATCTCTCAGTACGGACCTGGAGCGCCTGGTCGAGCTGGCTTCTCGTCGTGATCAGGCCGAACGGATGTGACGCAGGACACGTTACCGTGCGTACCCTGTCGGTGATGCCCATCGATCAGTGACGCCGGGAGGTCCACAGTGAGCACGGCACAGCGCGCCCAGCCCGACGAAATCACCACCTGGGAACGGATCCAGAAGGAGACACCGGCTTCGGTGGGCGCCCTGCTCCTCGACCGGGTGGCCCGCACGCCGGACGCCGAGGCGTACAAATGGCCGGTCGACGGGCGGTGGGAGTCGCAGACGTGGGCCGGCGTCGGTGAGATCGCCACCGAGATCGCGGCCGGACTGCTCGCCCTGGACCTCAAGCCCGAGGACCGTGTCTCGATCATGTCGGGGACGCGGGTCGAGTGGATCCACGCCGACCTGGGCATCATGTGCGCCGGCGGCGCCACCACCACGATCTACCCGACGTCGTCGGCCGAGGACGTGAAGCACATCCTCGCCGACTCGCACAGTCACATCGCGATCATCGAGAGCTCGGAGCACCTGTCCAAGGTCCTGTCCCCGGGCACCCTGGTCGAGCACGTCATCATGATCGACGGGCCGGTGCCGGCCGGCGAGTCCCGCGCGATGACCCTGGACGGCCTGCGCGCCCGCGGCCGGGCGCTGCTGGCCGAACGCCCGGACGCGGTCACCCGGGCCACGGCGGCGGTGACGGCCGACCACCTGGCCACGCTGATCTACACGTCGGGCACGACGGGCCGGCCCAAGGGCGTCCGCCTCCCGCACAGCCGCTGGACGTACGAGGCGGCAACGGCGAAGGCGATCGCGCTGATCGAGCCGGACGATCTGGGATACCTGTGGCTGCCCATGGCCCACTCGTTCGGCAAGGTGCTGCTGGCGGCGCAGCTCTCCATCGGCTATCCCACGGCGGTCGACGGCGACCTGACCAAAATCATCGACAACCTTCCCGTCGTACGGCCCACGGTGATGCCCGCCGTACCGCGAATCTTCGAAAAGGTCCACGCCGGTGTCGTGGCCACCGTGCACCGCGAGGGTGGCGTGAAGGCGCGCCTGTTCGACTGGGCGATCGGCGTCGGCCGCCGAGCGGTCCGTGCCCGCCGCCGCGGCGAAACCCCGGGCGCGCTGCTGACCAGGCAGTATGCTCTGGCCGACCGGATCGTGCTCAGCAAGGTCCGGGCTCGCTTCGGCGGCCGGATGCGGTACTTCATCTCCGGCGCCGCCCCGCTGTCCAGCGACATCGCCGAGTTCTTCGACGCGATCGGCCTGCCCATCCTGGAGGGATACGGCCTGACGGAATCGGCCGCCGGCTCCACGATCAACCGCAGCCACCACCTCGAATACGGCACGGTGGGGCTTCCCCTGCCCGGCACCGAGATCTCGATAGCGGCCGACGGCGAAATCCTGATCAAGGGCCCGGGCGTCATGGAGGGCTACCACGGCCTGCCCGACGCCAGCGCCACCATGCTCGAGGACGGCTGGCTCCACACCGGCGACATCGGCGAGATCACCCCTCGCGGCAACATCAAAATCACGGACCGCAAGAAAGATCTGATCAAAACCTCCGGCGGCAAGTACGTGGCCCCGCAGTCCCTGGAGACCCGCTTCGCGGCCCTGTGCCCGCTGTCGGCCCGCATAGTCGTCCACGGCGAGGGCCGCCAGTACATCACGGCCCTGATCGACCTGGACCCCGACGCCACCAGAGCCTGGGCCGCCGAACACGGCGTGCCCGGCGCCACCCACGCCGAGATTGTCCGCCACCCCAAGACGGTGGCCGCCATCGACGGCTACGTGACCCAGCTGAACACCGAACTGGGCAAGTGGGAAACCATCAAACGCTTCACCATCCTCGAACGAAACCTGACCGTCGAGAACGGCGACCTGACCCCCTCTCTGAAGCTGCGCCGCCGCTACGTCGAACAGCACAACGCCCACCTGCTCGACAAGCTCTACATCGACTGACCAAGCCGCCCCGGCAGGAATTCACGATGCTCGGTGCGGAGCCGGTCGATACCGGGATCGGCTCCGCGCGGGCGCAGGTGGTCGATGACGCGCCACGCCTCGGCCAGCGCCTGCGAAAAAGACGCGATCTCAGCCGCATGCCGGCGCTGCTGGGCGGCCCGCACCTCTTCGAGCCGCCGGGCCCACCCCGCCGCGACCGCCTGAGCCCGCTCCGGATCGGCCCGCTGCCGCGCAGCCTCCGCCTGCCTGAAGGTCTCGACGTGCCGCCGCTCAGCTTCCGCCCCGGCCCGCCGTTCGGCTTCCGCCCCGACCCGCCGCTCAGCTTCCGCCCCGGCCCGCCGCTCAGCTTCCGCCCCGGCCCGCCGTTCGGCTCCGGCTCGCTGTTCGGCTCCGGCTCGCTGTTCCGCTCCGGCCCGGGGTTCGGCTTCCGCCCAGGCTCGCTGTTCGGCTCCAGCGCGGTGTTCGGCTTCTGCCTCGGCTCGCTGTTCGGCTCCAGCTCGCCGTTCGGCTCCGGCCCGGGGTTCGGCTTCCGCCCAGGCTCGCTGTTCGGCCCCGGTCCGGTGTTCGGCATCCGCCCCGGTTCGCTGTTCGGCTCCGGCGTGGTGTTCGGCTCTTCGCTCGGCCGATGCCCCGGTGCGCCGCTTGGCCCTCGGGTAGGCCTGCCACTCATACCCAGGCCCAGCCTGCCGTCCGGGTGCGAGGCCAGTACGCCATTCACCCTCCGCTCCGGATCGCCGCTCCGCTTCGAGATCGGCCGGCAAGGCGGTCGGTGGTGAAGCGGCGCCGGA
This sequence comes from Actinoplanes sp. NPDC048988, assembly GCF_043197815.1. Lineage (NCBI taxonomy): Bacteria > Bacillati > Actinomycetota > Actinomycetes > Micromonosporales > Micromonosporaceae > Actinoplanes > Actinoplanes sp. NPDC048988. Next base: position 212,623 of record NZ_JBICTW010000014.1, read on the forward strand.
ATGTAACTGCGTGGCGGTAGATGGGTGTAAAGCGGCGGTGGGCGGGTGGGTAGTAGCGCTGGTGGCGGTCGGCGGGTGGGGAGCAGCGCTGGTGGCGGTCGGCGGGTGGGGAGCAGCGCTGGGGGCGGTAGGCGGGTGGGAAGCGGCGTTGGCGGCGGTGGGCGGGTGAGGAGCGGTCCTGCTGGCGGTTGGGGGATTCGCGGCGGGGTCCGTGGGGACCGGGCGGTGTGGCGGGGGGTCGGGTGGGCGGCTGAGGCCGGGGCGCTGGTGGGGGACGATCGTAGCCATTGCTCGGCCGTGGTCGGTGATGGTGACGGGGCGGCCGGTCAGGGAGGCCACGCGTACCAGTTGGACGAAGCGGGTGCGGGCCTCGTGCACCGACACCTCGAAGTCGTGGTCGGACGGTGAGAAAGCTGCTGGCTGGGCCATGCGGACATGATGACCCCGGGGTATGACACTTTTCCGCCGACCGATGCAGAGCTTCTATGCATAAGCCGCTTGTACTCGTTGTGGCGGACGAACTAGCGTCCCGCTCATGAGTGAACTGGTGGTCACCGACGCGATGCTGATGCGGGTGATGGCTCATCCGCTGAGGATGCGGATCGTCGGGTCGTTGCGGGTGGACGGGCCCGCCACCTCGGCGATTCTCGCGCGGCGGCTGGGCACCGACTCGGGGCAGGCCAGCCATCACCTGCGGCTTCTGGCCCGGCACGGGCTCGTGGTGGACGCGCCCGAGCTGGGGCGCGGCGCGCACGGGCGGGAGCGCTGGTGGAAAGCCGCTCACGTGTCGACGCGGTTCGGTGACGGCAGCCGGGAGGACGAGGTCGCCGTCGAGCGCGCCTCCCGGGAGGTGTGGGGTGCCTGGATCGAGACCTTTCACGCTCAGGTCGCGCAAGGGCGGTGGAGCCCGGAATGGCAGGCCGCGGGGGAGGGCTCCGATCAGGTCATCCGGACCACTCCGGAGCGGCTCGAACGGCTCCGGGAACGGATCTGGCAGGCCGTCGAGGAGGCCCGCACCAATGAGCCGGGCGCCGAGCAGGTGCTCGTCGTCCTTCAGACCTACCCGCATCGCGCCTCGTGAACGCCTCGCTGTGGCGCAACCGGGAGTTCAATCTGCTGTGGACGTCGCAGACGCTCTCCGATCTCGGCGACGGCGTGGCCACCCTGGCGCTGGCCCTGCTCGTTCTGGTGCAGACCGGCGATCCGGTCAGCGCCGGGCTGGTCGGCACCCTCGCCTCGGTGGCGCGGCTCGTCTGCCGGTTGCCGGCCGGAGTGATCGCCGACCGGTTCGACCGGCGGCGGCTCATGCTCGCCTGTGATTGCGTACGGCTGCTGGCCTTCACGGTTTTGACAGTGGCCGTTGTCACCGGCCGGGCCTCGCTGCCCCTGATCATCGCGGCGGCGGTGTTCGACGCGGCTTTCGGGGCCCTTTTCGGTACGGCGGAGGACGCCTCCCTGCGCAGCATCGTGCCGATCGAGCAGTTGCCCGACGCGGTCGCGCGCAACGAGGCCCGTTCGTACGGCGCCATGCTGGCCGGCCCGCCTCTCGGCGGTCTCCTCTTCTCGGTGGGACACGCGGTTCCGTTCCTCGGTAACGCCGTCTCCTATCTGGTCTCGCTGGTGATGGTCGGCGCCATTCGCAAGCCGTTGCAGGCGCCGCGCGACAAGGATGTTCCGGTCAGGTTCGCCGAGGGGCTGCGGTTCATTGTGACCCACCCGTTCCTGCGGATGCTGATGCTGATCGCGGCCCCGCTGAACTTCGCGATCGGCGGTGTCGTCTTCGCCGTCGTCGTGGCCCTGCAGAGCGGCGGCACCGCGCCGGCCGTCATCGGGCTCGTCGAAACCGTCGTCGCCGTGGGCGGCCTGCTCGGGGCCGTGGTCGCGCCCCGTCTTCAGCGCCGCCTCGGGCTGACCGTTCTGGTCCGGGTGATCTGCTGGCTGGCCGTCGTCCTGCTGGCGAGCGCCGCCCTGCTCACGTCGAGCGTCGCCGCCGCCGTACCGCTGGCTCTGACCGTGTTCCTCGGGCCCGCCGGCAATGCCGCGCTCTTCGGCTATCAGGCCGCCATCACCCCCGACCACCTGCAGGGCCGCGTCGTCAGCGTGATCATGATGGCCGCCACGTCGATGGCGGCCCTCGCCCCGGTCGTCGCGGGCTCCCTCGTGGCCGCCTTCGGCGCCCCGACCGCCATCCTCGTTTTCGCCGGCTCGGTCGCGGTCCCCGCTGTGGGAGCCACTTTCGGTACGGGCTTGAGCCGCGCCGCCGGCGAAAACCGGTGGAGCGCCGCGGCGGAGCGTTGTTAACGTCGCCGGGCCCATCCGGTGGCACCAGACGAGGAAAGCCGTTGTACAGCTAAGACATCTTCCCGGCGCGCGGCGCCGGGCTCTGCTTTCTCGAGCATTGACCTCCCGCATCGACCAGGCGAGTGCGGCCGGCCGTCGTGACACACGGCCCGCCCCTCGCTTCCCAGTCATGCGCGGAACTCCTCAGCGGAGCTGTGTCTCCGCACGGAATCGTCGTAGCAGATCGGCTTGTCCCTCAGTGACCACCAATCAGTGGCTGGTGTGTCCCACCGGCCTTCCCCTCATCAACCGCCGTTGCCGGCGCTGCCCGTCGGGGCGGTACCGCACGTACGGCAAATTCCGCGTCAACGCCAACCACAAGCTCCTCGACGTCTGGCTCCTGGCGTTGTGCTCCCGATGCGGGGAGACCATCAAATTGACAGTTCTGGAGCGGGTCACCGTCCGCGCCATCGACCCGTCCACGCTGACCCGCTTCCACGACAACGACCCCGAACTCGCGGCGACCGTGCTCGCCGATCCCGCGGTTCTGCGCCGGAACAACGTCTCCCTGGACTGGGACGGCGCGTGGACGCTCCGCCGGGAAAGGACCGATGCCCGGGCCGTCGACACCTCCATCCGCTTCGTCCGGCGGATTCCGGTCCGCCGGACGCGGCTGCTGTCGGCCGGTCTGGAGGTGCCGGGTCGCGAGGTGCGCCGGCTCATCGCCGAGGGCTTGCTCACCTCGGCCCACCGGCTGACCGGGAAGTCGGCCGGCGACTTCAGCTTCACGCTCCGCCGGTCAGCCCAGCGGAGCCGTCGACTCGCGGGTGATCAGGCGGCAGGGGAGGGTCTCGGTTCCTGACGTGGGGTTGCCGTCGATGGCGGCGAAGAGGCGCTGGGCCGCGCGGCGGCCCAGTTCCTCCAACCGCATGTCGATGGTCGACAGGGGCGGGCGGGCGTTGGCCGCCAGCACCTCCCAGTTGTCGAAACCGATGACGGCCACACGCCCCGGCACGTCCAGGTTTTCCTGGTGGAGCACGTCGAGGACACCGCGGGCGATCTCGTCGGAGCCGGCGAAGACGGCGTCGACCGTCGGGTCCTTCTGGAGCAGCATGCGGGTGGCGCCGCGGCCCCACGCCTCGGACCACATGCCGAACCAGACCTGGTCACCGGCCAGGCCCAGGCCCGCCTCGGCCAGGCGGGACTGGGCGCCGCGGGCCCGGTCCTGGGCGGCGCCGTAGGAGGGGTCGCCGGTGATGTGGGCGATCCGGGTGCGCCCGCACGCGATGAGGTGGTCGACCGCCAGACGGCCGGCCGCCTCGTTGTCGGTGACCAGGGACAGGTCTTCAGGATCATCGCTTGGTGAGTACGCGTAGACGACCGGCACGGGAAGGTCCCGGCCCAGCGACGGCCGGCTGTCGGGGCGGGCTCCCACGACTATGAGGCCGTCCACCCGCCGGGAGAGCAGGGCGCGCAGGTGGTGTTTCTCGCGGATGGCGTCCCCGCGGGCGTCGCAGAGGAAGACCGACACCTGGTCGGAGCCGAACGCGTCCTCGGCGCCCATCAGGATCGGGATGGAGAAGCGGCCCTCGAGGTCGGAGGTGAGCAGGCCGACGGTGCCGGTGCGGCCGCCGATCAGGGCCTGGGCCAGCGTGTTGGGCGAGAACGAGAGCTGGCTCGCCGCCTCCAGGACGCGGCTGCGGGTCTCCGCTTTCACCTGCGGCTGGCCGTTGAGGGCCTTGGAGGCCGTCGCCACCGACACACCGGCCAGGCGCGCCACGTCGCGCAGCGTGACCGGACGGGCCGAGCCATTCGATGTCATCAACGCCGGGCCTCCTCTCGTGAGCCAGTCCATCATGCCCAACGAGCGCCCGGGGCGTTCGCGGGACCGGAACGTGACTCCCTGGGGACACAGAGTTGACATGAGGGCGCTCAAGCCATAAACCTCTATGGACGCGAGCGCAAGGGGAGGGCCCGTGCCTACGAAGACGCGCGATTATTACGAAGTTCTCGGCGTGGCCAAGTCGGCCACCCCGGCCGAGATCCAGCGCGCTTACCGGGCCCTCGCCCGGCGGTTCCATCCCGACCTCAACCGGGAGACGGGCGCCGAGACCCGGTTCAAGCAGATCACCGAGGCGTACAACATCCTGGCCGACGAGCGGAAACGGGCGATGTACGACCTGGACCGCGGTCTCGGGGTGTCATCCGGGTCGGCGCAGTTCGGGTGGGGCGCGCGCATGCCGCGCTTCGACGCCGGCGTCGAGGTCCTCGAGATCTCGATCGAGGAGGCGTACGCCGGTGGCCGCCGCAACCTGACGCTGGAGTTCGGCACCGCCGTTCGGGTGGTCGAGGTCGACCTGCCGCCGGGCGTCGTCGACGGGCGGCGCATCCCGCTGCCCGGCATGGACATCTCGGTGACCGTCCGGATCGCCCCCCATCCGCGCTACCGCCTGCAGGGCCGCGACGTCTACGTCGACCTGCCGCTGGCGCCGTGGGAGGCCGCCCTGGGCGCGACAGTGCCCGTGGACACCCCGTCCGGCCCCGCGCAGGTGCAGGTGCCGGCGGGGTTGTCCTCGGGCCGCCGGGCGCGCCTGCGGGGCCGGGGCCTGCCCAACCCGGACGGTGTCGCCGGTGACCTCTACGCCGAGATCAGGATCGTGATGCCGCCCAAGCTCAGCGCGAGCGAGCGCCGCCGCTGGCAGAAACTCGCCAGCAGCTCAGACTTCGATCCGCGCGGCGTATAGGCCGAACGTGGTCCGCCGGCGCAGCCGGAACCCGATCGACTCGTACAGGCGGATCGCCGTCGCGTTCGCGGCCGACGTGTGCAGGAACGGCGTCTCGCCCCGCTCCCGGATGCCGTGGGCGACCGCCCGAACGAGCCGGGTGGCGAGGCCCCGCCCGCGGTGGGCGGCGTCCGTGCAGACCGCGCTGATCTCGGTCCAGCCCGGCGGGTGCAGCCGTTCGCCGGCCATGGCGACCAGCTTGCCGCCGTCCCGGAGGCCGAGGTAGCCGCCCAGTTCGATGGTGCGCGTCCGGAACGGTCCCGGGCGCGTGCGCTCGATCAGGTCGAGCACTTCGGGCACGTCGGCCGCGGTGAGCCGGACCGCTTCCGGCGCCGGCGCGTCCGCGAGGGTGTCGTCGACGAACTGCACGCCGGCCACCTCGTCGACGAGCCGCCATCCGGGGTGGGCGGCGGGTACCGGGCCGGCCACCGCCACCTCGGCGCCGGGCCCGGTCAGTTCGAGCAGGTCCTTCCAGGCGGCCGGGTCGTTCGGGTCGTCGAGGGCGTAAAACGGGGCCACGTCGGGCTGATAGCGCGCCGCTTGCCCGTACCGCTCGGCGAACCGGGCGTGCGGGCCGGTCAGCGACTCCCAGGCCGCGTTGTCCAGGACCGAGGTGCCCGGCGAGACGGTGGTCATCGCGGCGCCCGCAGACCGAGGTGGTCGCGCAGGGTGGGACCCGAATAGTCCGTCCGGAAGACGCCCTGTTCCTGAAGCAGCGGGACCACCTTGTCGGCGAACTCGTCCAGGCCGCCGGGCGTCACGTGCGGCACCAGGATGAAGCCGTCGCTGGCGTCGGCCTGAACCAGCTCGTTGATCGACGAGGCCACCGACGCGGGCGTGCCGATGAAGTTCTGCCGCCCGGTCACCTCGATGATCAGCTCCCGGATGGAGAGCTTCTCGGCCTCGGCCTTGGCGCGCCATTCGCCGGCCACCGCGATCGGGTCGCGGTGCATCCGTACGCTGGCCCGGCCCCGCGCGATGTGGTTGTCCGACACGTCGGGGTCGACCGTGGGCAGGGGGCCGTCCGGGTCGTACGAGCTCAGGTCCCGGTTCCACAGCTGCTCCAGGAACTTGATCGCGGTCGCCCCGCTGACCTGCTGGCGGCGGACGATCCGGGCCTTCTCCTGCGCCTCGGTCTCGGTGTCGCCGAGCACGAACGTGGCGGCCGGCAGAACCAGCAGCTCGTCGCGCTCGCGCCCGTACTTGGGCAGGCGGCCCTTGACGTCGGCGTAGAACGCCTGGCCCTCGGCGAGCGTGCCGTGCCGGCTGAAGATCGCGTCGGCGGTGGCCGCCGCGAACTCCCGTCCCGCGTCCGAGTCGCCGGCCTGCAGGATCACCGGGCGGCCCTGCGGGCTGCGCGGCACGTTGAACCGGCCGGCGATGTCGAAGTGGTCGTCCTGGTGTGCGAACGTGCCGGCCGACGGGTCACGAAGGAAGCCCTCGGGAGCCGGCACCGAGGCGAACAGCTCCTTGGCCGTCTCGAGGAACCGCGTGGCCCGGCTGTACCGGTCCGGCTCGGCCAGGAAGCCGCCGCGGCGGAAGTTCTCCCCGGTGAAGGCGTCCCACGAGGTCACCACGTTCCACGCGGCCCGGCCGTCGGAGAGGTGGTCGAGGCTGGCGAACTGCCGGGCCACCTCGTACGGCTCGTTGAACGTGGAGTTGATCGTGCCGGCCAGCCCGAGGTGGGTGGTGACCGCGGCCAGGGCGGCCAGGACGGTGAAGGTGTCGGGGCGGCCGACCACGTCCAGGTCGTAGATCTGGCCGCCCTGCTCGCGGAGCCGCAGGCCCTCGGCGAGGAAGAAGAAGTCGAACTTGGCCCGCTCGGCCGTCCGCGCCAGCTTGACGAAGGATTCGAATTCGATGTGGCTGCCGGCCTCGGGGTCGCTCCACACGGTGGTGTTGTTGACGCCCGGGAAGTGCGCGGCGAGGTGGATCTGCTTAGGCAACGGGTGCCTCCTGACGGTAGCGGTTCGCGGGCCGGCCGAGGCCGAGCAGGCCGCGCAGGGTCGCCGACTCGTACTCCTTGCGGAAGGCGCCGCGCAGCCGGAGCTCGGGCACCAGGGCGCGGGTGATGGCCTCCAGGTCGGCCGGCAGCCGGCCCGGCCGCAGCCGGAAGCCGGTCAGGCCCGCCGCCTGCCAGCTCAGCAGCAGGTCGGCCAGCTGGGCCGGGGTGCCGGTGAAGATCGAGGCGTCCGAGGTGTACGGGGTTCCGGCGAGCTCGTCCAGCCGGGCCTTGGCGTCGCGGGCGGCCTGCTCGCTGTCCTCCAGGAAGACGACGAGATCACCGAAGACGTGCGGGAGGGAGGACACCTGGGCCACGATCTGCCGGGCGTCGTCCACGTCGGCCGGCGTCACGTACACCAGATCGGCCGAGCCGGTCGCGAAGGCGTACGGGATGTCGGCGTGGGCCAGGGCCGTGACCAGCGGCTGGCCCTGCGGCGGCCGGGGCGTGATGGACGGGCCCTTCACGCTGAAGTACTTGCCGTCGAAGTCGATGTAGTGCAGCTTCGCCCGGTCGATGAACCGGCCGGTGGCGGCGTCGCGGATCTCCGCGTCGTCCTCCCAGCTGTCCCAGAGCCGGCGCACCACCTCGACGAAGTCGGCCGCCTCGGCGAAGTGTTCCCGGATCTCGGGGACCGTCCGCCGCCCGAAATGCGCGGCCTCGGCGGGGCGGGCGGAGAGTTGGACGCGCCATCCGGCGCGGCCGTGGCTCACGTAGTCGAGGGTGGCGAGGGCCTTGGAGACGTGGAACGGCTCGGTGTGCGTGACGGTCGCGGTCGGCACCAGCCCGATGTGCGAGGTCACCGGGGCGACCCGGGCCGCGATCAGCACGGCGTCGAGGCGGGCGCCGACACCGTTGTCGGCGATGCCGAGGGAGTCCTCGATGGTCACGAAGTCGAGCGTGCCGCGCTGGGCCTCGAGGACGAGTTCGGTCCAGTAGGGCGCTGTGAAGAGGTGTCCGGGCTGCGCGCCGGTGGAGCGCCAGGCGGCGGGGTGCCAGCCGGCGCCGTCGAGCGCGACGGCCAGATGCAGGGGTTGTGTCATGATCACTTACCTTCGATCGGGAGGCCGGGCGGGTTGATCTCGCCGGCGTCCACGGCCTCGTCGGCCAGGTTCCAGCGGTCGAGGATCTTCTTGTAGTCACCCGACCTGATCAGTTCGTCGAGAGCGGCCTGGTACGCCTTGACCAGGCCGTTGTCCTTCTTGGTGGTCAGCGCGATCAGGCCCTGCAGCGACGCGCCGGCGCCCGAGTACGTACCGGCGATCTCGGTCTCACCCGCCGTCGACACGTGGTAGGCCGAGGTCGGGTTCGGCCCGAGGTACAGGTCGATCGCGCCCGAGCCGAGGGCCAGGTAGGTCGCCTGGTTGGTCTGGTAGTACTTGATGTCGACCTTGGGCCGGCCGGCCTTGACGTTCTCCTCGCTCCACTCGACCAAAATCTTCTCCTGGTTCGTGCCGGAGCCGACCGCCACCTTCTTGCCGGCCACGTCGGCCGGGCCGGCGACCTTCAGGCCGGAGCCCTTCTTCGCCTCGAAGGCCAGCTCGTCCTTGCGGTAGGTGACGAAGTCGTACTTCTGCTTGCGCTCCTCGGTGACCGTGATGTTGGAGGCGCCGAGGTCGAACTTGCCGCTGTCCAAACCGATGAACAGGTTCTCCCACGACGTGTTCCGCAGGTCGGGCTCGAGGCCGAGGACGCCGGCGATGGCCACCGCGACGTCCGGCTCGCTGCCGATCAGCGTCTTGTTGTCGTCGGCGGTGAAGGCCAGCGGCGGGAAGCCGGAGCCGGCCGCGCCGACGCCGATGACCAGCTTGCCGTTCGCCCGGATCTTCTCGGGCACCAGCGCGGCGGCCGCGTCGACCTTGGCCGGGATGATCCGCTGCTGGTCGGGCGTGAGGTTGAGCTTGGTGGTCGTGGCGGCCCCTTCGACCCGGGCGGCGGCCGTGGGGGCCTCGTCCGGGGCCGAGCAACCGGCGAGCCCGGCGACGAGCGCGACGGTGGCGAACAGGGTTCTGCGGCGCATGGGGTGCTCCTAAACGAGAACTTTGGAAAGGAAGGCGCGGGTACGTTCGTGCCGGGGGTTGTCCAGAACCTCGGTCGGCGGCCCCTGCTCGACGATCCGGCCGCCGTCCAGGAAGACGACGGTGTCGGCGACCTCGCGGGCGAAGCCGATCTCGTGGGTCACCACGACCATCGTGGTTCCGGCCTCGGCCAGGTCCCGCATGACGTCGAGGACCTCGCCGACCAGCTCGGGGTCGAGCGCCGACGTCGGCTCGTCGAAGAGCACCAGCTTCGGGTCGAGCGCGAGGGCACGCGCGATCGCGACCCGCTGCTGCTGTCCGCCGGACAACTGCCGGGGATAGGAGTCCGCCTTGTCGGCGAGGCCGACACGCTCGAGCAGTTCCCGGGAATCCCGGGGGCCGCGGGCCTCGTCGACGTTCTGCCGGGCCGTCATGTGCGGGAACAGGTTGAACGTCTGGAAGACGAAGCCGATGTTGGCCCGCTGCTTGAGGACGAGCCGTTCCGGCAGCTCGTGCAGCTTGTCGCCGTCCTGGCGATAGCCGATGAGCTCACCGTCGACCCGTACCGTGCCCCGGTTGACTTTTTCGAGGTGATTGACGCAGCGCAGCAGGGTGGACTTGCCGGAGCCGGAGGGGCCGAGGATCACCGTGACGCTGCCGGCCGGAAGGCTGAGGCTGATGTCGCGCAACACTTCCAGCGACCCGAAGGACTTGTGGACGCCCCGAATCTCGATCATCGCCGGTACCCCTTGCCGAAGTGCCGCTCGGTGTAGTGCTGAAGGATCGACAGGACCGCGGTGAGGATCACGTACCAGACGGTCGCGACCAGCAGCAGCGGCACGACCCGCCCGTTGCGGCCGTAGATGACCTGCACCTGGTAGAACAGCTCGCCGATGGCCAGCACGTAGACCACCGACGTGCTCTTGAGCAGGTTGACCAGCTCGTTGGCGGCGTTCGGCAGGATCGCCCGCATGGCCTGCGGCAGCACGATCCGGCGGAACTGCCGCAGCCGCGGGATGCCGAGGGCGGCGGCCGCCTCCATCTGGCGCTGGTCGACCGAGAGGATGCCGGCCCGGACGATCTCGGCGGCGTACGCGGCCTCGTGCAGAGCCAGGCCGAGCAGGGCCGCACCGAACGCGCTGACCAGGCTGGAGGTCTCGAACTGCACGAAGCCGGGCCCGAACGGGATGCCGAGCTGCAGCTTGTCGTACAGGTAGCCGAGGTTGGCCCAGAACAGCAGCTGCACGATCAGCGGCACCGAGCGGAAGACCCAGATGAAGGTCCAGCTGACCGACGTGAGCACCGGGTTCTTCGACAGCCGCATCGGGGCGAGCAGGATGCCGCCGGCGAAGCCGAGGACCGCACCGGCGAGGGTGAGCTCCAGGGTGATCAGCAGCGCCCGCATCACCGACTCTTCGAAGAAGTAGCCGGCGAAGGTGCTCCAGTCCCAGCCGGGGTTGGTGGCCAGGCCGTGCACGAACTGGGCGACCAGCACGAGCACGGCGGCCGCGGCGACCCAGCGCCACGGATGGCGGGCGGGAACGATGGTGAGCTCGTCGCTTCGCGGTGACTGCACCGGCGCGCGAGCCGAGGACAGGAGACTCACGGGCGTCCCTCCGAGTCGGGCTGTTGCCACAGAACGCTAGGTGTGAATCGGCATTGCCTTCAAGTCCTATCGGCCCTATATGTTTTACGAAGTCGTCAACGGCCGGGACGTCACAAGGACGGCAGCGGCCAGCATTCCGGCGCAGATCGCCAGGCCGTACGTGAGGGAGTCGCGGCCGAGCGACGCGAGCACCACGCCGGTCACCGCGGCCGTCCCGATGGTGGCCGCGACACGCTGGGCTTGCTGCAACAACGCGGCCGCCAGCCCGGCCGCGCCGATCGGTGCGTAGGCGAGCGTCAGGGCCTGGTTAGGGGAGATGATCACGCCGCCGGCGGCGCCGTTGACGAGTTGGGTAGCCGCGAGCGCGAGCCCGAGGTGGGTCTCCGGGGTGAACTGCACTATGAGCGCGGTGGCGACGACTGTGACAAGTGCGACGACCAGTGCCCATTGGACACTGCGCCGGCCGTAGCGGCCCAGGATCCGCCAGCCGACGGCCGAGAACGCCGCGAAGCCCAGGGCGCTCGGCAGTACGGTCAGCGCCGCGTGCAGCGGCGACCAGCCCAGGCCCTCCTGCAGGTAGAGCGTGATGGCCAGCGAGGCCGCGAGCGACGAGCCGAACTGGAACATCGCGATCAGCGTGCCGTTGCGGAAGCCGCGCTCGCGGATCAGCGCGGGCAGCAGGATCGGGGTGCCACGGTAGCGCCGCTCCCAGATGATCAGGAGGGCGATGAGGGCGGGCGTCGTCGCCAGCAGCCAGCCGGTGCCGGGAACGGTGAAGGGCAGCAGCACGCTCAGCGTTGCCGCCCCGAGCAGCGCGAGCCCCATCGGATCCAGGCTTGTCCGATGCGATCCGGCGGTCCGCGGAAAGTAGCGGATGGCCAACGGGATGGTGATCAAGCCGAACGGCACGTTCAGGAGCAGGACGTAACGCCAGCCGACGGTGTCGATCAGTACGCCGCCGACCAGTGGGCCGATCACCCCGGCGATGCCGCCGACCAGGGCGTACGCGCCGAGCGCCCGAGTCCGCTCGCGGCCGGTGAACATCTCCTGGAAGATGCCGAGGACCTGCGGGTTGACCGTGCCGGCGCCGACGCCCTGCAGCAGCCGCGCGACCGCGACCACCCACGCCTCCTGTGCGGTGCCGGCGACGATCGCGGCCAGGCAGAACAGCGTGATCCCGCCGACGAACAGCCACTTGCGGCCGTGCGCGTCGCCGATCCGGCCGGCCGGCACGAGAGCCAGGCCGAAGGTGAGCGAGTAGCCCGCGATGATCCATTGCACCGAGCCCGATCCGGCGTCGAGGGAGTCGCGCAGGGCGGGCACGGCGGTGTTGAGGCTGGACTGATCGAGCAGCGTGGTGAACGCCGCGGCGAGGCAGAGGGCCATCGCCGGAGCGGGGGCGACTTTGTGAGAAAGGGCTGTCACCCCTTGCTTATATCCCATAGAGCCTATAGGAAAAAGAGAGTCCGTTCCGATGGAGGTATCGATGCGTCACCGTTCCTGGCTCGCCGCGGCTGCGTCTCTCGCGCTGCTGGCGGGCTGCTCCTCCAGCGGCGGCACCGCCACCGACGCCGGTGCTCCGGTCTCCGGCGGCTCCCTGAACTGGGCCGTGGAGACCGAGCCGATCACCCTGAACCCGCATCAGTACGCGCAGGCCAAGGCGCGCCTGCTCGTCTGGAACAACTTCGAGGCCCTGCTCACCCACGACGACAAGGGCGGATACGTGCCCTGGCTCGCCACCGGGTACGAGGCCTCGCCCGACGGCAAGACCTACACCGTCAAGCTACGCACCGGCGTCACCTTCAGCGACGGCACCAAGTTCGACGCGGCCGCGGTCAAGGCCAACGTGGACCAGCTGCTGGCCGACGGCTACGCGCCGGCCGTCGCCGCCGTACAGCTCAAGAACCTCAAGAACGTCGAGGTCGTCGACCCGGCCACCATCAAGTACAACCTCAAGCAGCCCGACGTGCTGATCCTGGACTTCCTCTCCTCGCCGCAGGGCGCGATCGTCTCGCCCAAGTCGCTCAAGGAGGCCAAGAACCTCAAGGCGGGCGGCCCGGAGCTGGCGGGCACCGGGCCGTTCATCCTCGACAAGTACACGCCCGGCCAGGAGCTGCACTACGTCAAGAACCCCGACTACAACTGGGCGCCGGCCAACGCGGGCCACACCGGCCCGGCGTACCTCGACGAAGTGACCTACCGCTTCCTCAAGGAGTCGTCGGTGCGGGTGGGCGCGCTGACCTCGGGCCAGGTTCAGGTGATCGAGGGCGTGCCCGCGACCGACCAGGCGCAGATCACCGCCAACCCGCAGCTGACCCTGAGCAAGGGACTCAACTCGGGCTCGGCCTACTCGTACTACTTCAACACCTCGCACGCGCCGTTCGACGACGTCCGGGTCCGGCGGGCGTTCCGTGACGCGCTCGACGTCGGCACCGTCCTGCAGGGCGTCTACCGGGGCACGGCCACCCGCGCCTGGAGCGTCATCTCGCCGACCAGCCCGCTCTACTCGGCCGAGCTCGAGGGTTCCTATGGCAACAACGCGGCGAAGGCGAACTCCGAGCTCGACGCGGCCGGGTGGGCCACGCGGGACGCCGACGGATATCGCACCAAGGACGGCAAGCGGCTGACCGCCCGGCTCGTGCAGTCGGCGCCGTTCGTCCGCGACCGCCGCGACATCCTGGCCCAGGCCGTGCAGGCCGCGGTCAAGCAGAGCGCCGGCATCGACCTGAAGGTGTCGGTGGTCGACCAGGGCACCGCCACCAAGGCGATCGAGGACAACGAGTACGAGGTCTTCGACAACTCCCGGGCCGACACCGACGCCGGGGCCGCGCTCAACCTGCTGCTGCGCTCCGACGGCGCCATCAACCGCACCGGCGTCAAGGACCCCCGGCTCGACTCGCTGCTGGCGGCGGGCGAGGCCGGCGGGGACCGTGCCCAGACGTACGGGGAAATCCAGCGGAAGGTCGTCGCCGAGGACGCGCTGATCCAGCCGCTCTACGCGCCGGCCGACCAGATCGCCTCGGCCAAGAACGTCGGCGGCCTCGGCTTCGAGCCGACCGCCGGGGTGCCGGGCAACGCGTACAACGTCTGGCTGAGCAAATGATGGTGCTCCGCCGCGTCGGCACCGGCCTCGTGGTCCTGTGGGCCGCCGCCACGGCGGCCTACCTGGCCCTGCTGGCCGCGCCCGGGGACACGGTCGACGCCATCATCGGCGACGGCGCCGACACACCCCTGATCCGGTCGCAGATCATCCAGGAGTGGCACCTCGACCGCCCGGCCGTCGTGCAGTACCTCGACTTCCTCTGGCGAGCGCTGCACGGCGACCTGGGCCGCTCCTATCTGCTGCAGCGGCCGGTCGCGGAGGTCATCGGGGGCCAGCTGGCCCCGACCCTGACGCTGGCCTTCAGCGCCGGCCTGCTCGGCATCGCCCTGGCCCTGGTGCTGGCGGTCACCACCCGCCGGCCCTGGGCCCGCCGGGCCAGCTCCACCCTCGAGCTGGTCCTGGTCTCGACCCCGCCCTTCCTGATCGGGATCGTGCTGCTGAGCGTCTTCTCGTTCCGGCTGGGCCTGTTCCCGGTCTCCGGCGACCAGGGCGTGGCGGCCCTGGTGCTGCCGGCGATCACGCTGGCCCTGCCGGTGGCCGGGGTGCTCACCCAGGTGCTGCGCGACGGCATCGACCGGGCCCTGGAGGAGCCGTTCGTGGTCACCGCCCGGGCCCGCGGGCTGTCCGAGCGGGCCGTGCTCGTCCGGCACGCCCTGCGGCACGCGCTGCTGCCGACCGTGACGCTGATCGGCTGGCTGTTCGGCATCCTGCTCGGCGGCGCCGTGATCATCGAGACCGTCTTCGGCCGGCCCGGGCTGGGCCAGGTGACGCTGAACGCGGTCACCAGCGAGGACATGCCGGTCGTGCTGGCCGTGGTGGTCTTCTCGGCCTTCGTCTACGTGCTGCTCAACACCCTGGCCGACCTCGCGTACCTGATCATCGACCCTCGGCTGCGGAGGAGCTGACATGACCATCGCCCTCGACCGGCCCGTGTCTCTACGTTTTCGCCGTCCGCGCGGCCTCGGTGTGGCGGCCGCTTCCGGTTTCCTGCTCCTGGCCCTGCTGGCGGCGCTCGTCCCGTCCCTGTTCGCGGGGGATCCGCTGGCCGCCGACCCGATGCACGTGCTCGAGGCGCCGAGCGCCGCCCACTGGTTCGGCACCGACCAATTAGGACGTGACGTCTTCGGCCGGGTCGTGCACGGCGCCCGGCACTCGCTGACCATCGGCCTCGCGGCCACCCTGGTCGCCGCCGGCCTCGGCGTCCTGCTCGGCCTGCTGGCCGGGCTCTCCCACAAGTGCGCCGACGAGGCGCTCAGCCGCGGCTTCGACGCCCTCGCGGCGTTCCCGCTGCTGCTGCTCGCGCTGCTGTTCGTCGCGGTCGCCGGCCCGGGAACGGCCGGCCTGATCGTCGCCATCGGCATCGCCACCCTGCCGCACTACGCCCGGGTGGTGCGGTCGCAGACCTTCGTGGTCCGCCAGGCCGGATACGTCACACAGGCGGTGGCGTTCGGCGACTCCCGCCTGCGCCTGGTGCTGCGGCACGTGCTGCCCAACGTGATCGGCCCGATCCCGGTGCTCGCCGTGATCGGGCTCGGCGAGGCCATCCTGGCCGCGGCCGGCCTCAGCTTCCTCGGCATGGGACCGCAACCGCCCTCACCCGAGTGGGGCGCGATGCTCTCCGAAGGCCGCGGCTACCTGAGCATCGCCTGGTGGACCTCCATCCTGCCCGGGGTGGTGGTCACCCTGCTGGTCATCTCGCTGACCGTCGTGGGCCGGCGCCTTCAGCGCCGGTTCGAGGGCAGGACGGCATGATTTCCGTACGGGATCTGCGCGTCACGTTCCTCCTCGGGCGCACCGTGGTCGAGGCGGTCCGCGGGGTCGACCTCGACATCACGGCCGGCGAGTGCGTGGCGCTGGTCGGGGAGTCGGGCTCGGGCAAGTCGGTGACGGCCCGGACCCTGGTCGGGCTCACCGGCCCCCGGGCCACGGTCTCCACCTCCCACTTCGACATCAACGGCCAGGACGTACGGGGTTACCAGGAGCGCGACTGGAAGCGGCTCCGGGGCAGCTTCGCCGGCCTGGTGTTGCAGGACGCGCTGGTCTCACTGGACCCGCTGCGCACGGTCGGCGCCGAGATCGGCGAGGCCCTGCGCGTCCACCGGGCCAAGGGCGACCCGGTCGAGCTGCTGTCCTCCGTTCACGTGCCGGAGCCGGCGCGGCGGGCCGAACAGTATCCGCACCAGCTCTCGGGCGGCCTGCGCCAGCGGGCCCTGATCGCCTCGGCCATCGCCGCCGGCCCGCCGCTGCTGATCGCCGACGAGCCGACGACCGCCCTCGACGTGACGGTGCAGGCCCAGATCCTCGACCTGCTGGCCGAACGCAAGGCCACCGGCGAGACCCTGCTGCTGATCAGCCACGACCTGGCGGTCGTCTCCCGCCTGGCCGACCGCGTCCTCGTGATGAAGGACGGCCGAGTCGTCGAATCGGGCCCGACGTCCGCGCTCCTGGCCGCCCCGTCCCACCCGTACACCCGTCAATTGGTCCAGGCCGTCCCATCGGCCGCCTCCCGAGGCCGCCGCCTGTCCTCAGCCGCCCCGGCCCTTCCCACGCCTTCCTCGCCCGGACCAGTCTCCGCCGACAGCGTCGTCATCCGCGCTGAAGGGCTGAAGAAGACGTACGGGAAGCACACGGTTGTCGATGGGGTCGATCTGACTGTGGGGCGGGGGGAGATCGTCGGGCTGGTGGGGGAGTCCGGATCGGGGAAGACCACTGTCGCTCAGCTTGTGTTCGGGCTGGTGGCACCCACGTCCGGGACCGTGGCGTTCGAGGGCGCGCCATGGACCGGGGTGAAGGAGCGGCGGCGTCGTTCGCGGCGCCGCCGCCTCCAATTCATCGCGCAGGATCCGCTCTCCGCCTTCGACCCGCGCTGGACCGTGCGCCGCATCGTCGGTGAGGCGCTCCCGGCCGGAGAGACGGCCACGCCCCTTCTCGAACGGGTCGGGCTCTCCGCCGACGTGCTCGACCGCTATCCGCGGCAGCTGTCCGGCGGGCAGCGGCAACGGGTGGCCATCGCCCGCGCGCTGGCGCCCCGGCCGAGCCTGATCATCTGCGACGAGCCGGTGTCCGCGCTCGACGTGTCGGTGCAGGCGCAGGTGCTCGACCTGCTGGCCGACATCCGGGCCACCGACGGCACCGCCCTGCTGTTCATCTCGCACGACCTCGGCGTCGTGCACCACCTGGCCGATCGCGTGCTGGTCATGCGCGACGGCGCCGTCGTCGAATCAGGGCCGATCGGCGACGTTTTCCACCACCCGCGGCACGAGTACACCCGTGCGCTGCTCGACGCGGTGCCGAACCTGGAGGTGTCGCCGTCATGAAGTTCCTTCTCATCACACTGATCGCCAAACCCGACCCGTCGGTCTCGGATCACGCCCGGCTGCGCGAGGTGGTCGACAACGCCGTACTGGCCGAGGAACTCGGTTTCGACGGTTACGGGGTGGGCGAGCGCCACGAGCGCCCGTTCATCTCCTCGTCGCCGCCGGTCGTGCTCAGCCACATCGCGGCCAGGACGTCCACGATCCGGCTGTTCACGGCGGTCACCACGCTCAGCCTGCTCGACCCGGTCCGGGCCTACGAGGACTACGCCACCCTGGACAACCTCTCCGACGGCCGGATCGAGCTGATCATCGGCAAGGGCAACGGGGCCGCGCAGGCCAAGCTGTTCCACGTCACCACCGAGGACCAGTGGGACCGCAACCGCGAGTCGTACGAGCTGTTCCGCCGCCTCTGGCGGGAGCCGAAGGTGACCTGGGAGGGCCGCTTCCGCCCGTCGCTGACCGAGGCCGAGACCTGGCCGCGCCCGCTGCAGAAGCCGATCCGGGTCTGGCACGGCAGCGCCACCAGCAGGGAGAGCGTCGACCTGGCCGCGCGGTACGGCGACCCGCTGTTCTCGGCCAACGTCACCAACCCGATCGAGCCGTACGCGGAACTGATCCGCTACTACCGGGAGCGGTGGGCGCACTACGGGCACGACCCGGCGGACGCGCTGGTGGGTGCCGGCTCGGCCGGCTTCTACGTCGCCCGTACGTCGCAGGAGGCCGTGGAGACGTACCGGCCGATCTACGACGCCCGGATCGCCCTGTTCCGCAAGGTCGGCGTCGAGCCGGTCTTCCCGACGCTGGAGGACGCGATCGAGCGCAGCTCGATCCTGGTCGGCAGCCCGCAGCAGGTCATCGACAAGGTGTCGCGGTACCACGCCCAGTTCGGCCACGAGGTCATGCACCTGCACGCCGACGGTGACGGCCTCACCGGCAAACAGCACCGGGCGACGCTGGAGCTCTTCCAGTCGGAGGTCGCGCCGGTGCTGCGCAAGGAAATTCCCAGCCGTCCGTTCGCGGGGAGCCACACATGACCGTCCCACTGTCCATCCTGGATCTCGCACCGCTCGTCGACGGCGGTGACGCCCGCGACGCGCTGCGGCGCACCCTCGACCTGGCCCGCTCGGCCGAGGAGTTCGGATATCACCGCTTCTGGGTGGCCGAGCACCACCTGACGCCCGGCGTGGCCAGCTCCCAGCCGGCCGTGCTGCTCGGCGCCATCGCGTCGGTGACCGGCCACATCCGGCTCGGCTCGGGCGCGTTGCAGACCGGCTTCCTGACGCCGCTCGCCGCGCTGGAGCAGTTCGGGCTGCTGGACGCGCTCCATCCGGGGCGCTTCGACCTCGGCCTGGGCCGGTCGGCCCAACGTCGCAAATCAGATCTTTCCAGTACGTCGTCGGTCCCGCCGCCGGCCGACGAGGAGACGATCGTCGACGGCCTGCTCATTCCGAAGCACTACGACCACCAGGTGCTGCTCAAGTCGGGCCGGGCGCAGCTGTGGTTCAAGCTGCTCAAGCAGCCCGGCGCGGAACCGCTCGACCTGGACGCCGTGGTCGAGGACATCGAAACCCTGCGGGCCGGCCCGTACACCGACGGCGAGGGGAACTCGGCGCGGGCGGTGCCCGGCGAGGGCGCCGAGCTTCAGCTCTGGATCCTGGGCAGCAGCGGCGGGGAGAGCGCCCGGGTCGCCGGCGCCCGCGGTCTGCCGTTCGCGGCGAACTACCACGTCGCGCCGGCCAAGGTCCTGGAGGCCGTCGAGGCGTACCGGGCCGCCTTCAAGCCCTCGAAGACCCTGTCCGCCCCGCACGTGATGGTCTCGGCCGACGTCCTCGTGGCCGACGACGACGGCACCGCGGCCGAGCTGGCCCTGCCGTACGCCCTCTGGGTCCGCAGTGTCCGCCGGGGCGGCGCCATCCCGTGGCCGACGCTCGAGCAGGCGCGCGCCCATCAGTGGACCGAACAGGACCGTCAGCTGGTCAAGGACCGCGTCGACACCCAGTTCGTCGGCTCACCCGAGACCGTCGTGGCGAAACTGGAGACGCTGCGCCGGGTCACCGGCGCCGACGAGCTGCTGATCACCACCATGGCCCACGACCACCGCGACCGGGTGCGGTCGTACGAGTTGCTGTCCAAGCACTGGCCGGCCTGACGCTCAGCGCAGCAGCGCGGCCATCTCGGGCAACTTGAAGAAGTCCGCCGTCGCCGTCGCCGAGGGCGATCCGCTTTCCGGGTCGGCCCCGGCGGCGAGCAGGATGCTCACCGTCTCGGCGTTCTGCCGGAACACCGCGGCGGCCAGCGCGGTCTGACCCCGATCGTTCACCCGGTCGGGGTCGGCGCCGTGCTCGAGCAGGGCGCGCACCGTCGCCGGGTGGTTGTGGTACGCGGCCAGGATCAGCAGGGTGTCGCCCTTGCCGTTGGTCAGGTTGGCCGGCAGCCCGGCCGCCACGTTCGCGGCCAGCTCCTCGGTCTGCCCGGAGCGGGCCAGGTCGAACATGCGATGGGCGTACGCGATCGTCTCTTCGTCCAGCTCAGCCACGGCGCCTGCACTACCCCGTCCGGCCGCCGGGAAACGCCCGCAGGGTGATCTCCACCAGCGCGTCGGCGTATTCCGGGGTGAGCGGGCCGGTGCCGAGCAGCCAGCGCTGGTAGAGCGGGGCGTACAGGACTTCCAGGACCAGATCGAGGTCGGCGTCCGCGGCGAGCTGGCCGGCCCGCTGGGCGCTGCGCAGACGCTCCTTCTTGGCCTCGTCGACCGGTGCCGCCAGCCTCTCGCGGTACTGGGCGGTCAGCGCCGGGTCGGCGATGATCTCGAGGTTGAAGGCCCGGATGGGCGCCGCGAACGCCGGGTCGGCGAACTCGGCCACGGTGGCGCGCATGACCGTCCTGAGGTCGGCCTCGAGATCGCCGGTGTCGGGCAGGGCGATGACCTCGCCCTGTTCGCTCAGGGCCAGGAACGCGTCGAAGATGACGGCGCCCTTCGACGGCCACCAGCGGTAGATGGTCTGCTTGCCGACGCCGGCCCGGGCGGCGATGGCCTCGACGGAGACCTTGGCGTAGCCGAGCTCGGAGACCAGGTCGCGGGCGGCGCCGAGGATGGCTTCCCGCGACCGTTCGCTGCGCAGGGCGGGGTTGGGCTTCCGGGGGCCGGTCACGGCCGGGAGCGTAACACGAGCGAGACGAGACGGTCCGTCTTGACAGCTGTGCCATGCTCGGTTTGCGAGACGGACCGTCTCGTCTCACCATGAGGAGGTCGCGTGACCGCGCGAGTGTGGTTCATCACCGGGGCGTCGAGAGGGCTGGGACGGGCGTGCGCCGAGGCGGCACTCGCGGCGGGGGAACGCGTGGTGGCGGCGGCCCGTGACGTCGGGCCGCTCGACGACCTGGCCGCGGAGCATGCGGAGAGGCTGGTGCGGTTGACGCTGGACGTGTCGGACCGGGCGGCGGTACGGGCCGTGGCGGACGACGCGGTGTCCGCCTTCGGCCGGCTCGACGTGGTGGTCAACAACGCCGGCGTGATGCTGCTCGGCATGGTCGAGGAGGCCACCGAGGAGCAGATCCGGGCCCAGTTCGACGTGAACTTCTTCGGTGCCGTCTGGGTGGCCCAGGCTGTGGTGCCGCATCTGCGGGCACAAGGGTCGGGGCACCTGCTCCAGGTCACCACGATGGGCACCGGCGGCGGGTTCGCGTCGACCGGGTTCTACGCGGCCGCGAAGTCGGCGCTCGACGCGCTGAGCCAGGCGCTGGCCATGGAGGTGGCGCCCTTCGGTGTCAAGGTGACGATCGTGCAGCCGGGCGGGTACGGCACCGAGCTGTTCACACGCGGCACCACGACGACCGAGGCCCGGCCCGAGTACGAATCGTTGCGGGCACGCCTGGCCGAGATGTGGGGCGACGAGGCCGGCCCCGAGCCGAGCACGGCGGCGCCGGTGGTCATGAAGCTCGCCGACCTGGAGCGGCCGCCGCTGCGCCTGATCGTCGGCTCCGCCTCGTACGACGTGGTCCGGCAGATGGACGAGGCCCGGGCCGAGGAGTACCGGAGGTGGGAGGGCCTCAGTCGTCAGGCGCCCGGCTGAGAGCGGTGTATCCACGGCGTCAACAAACGGGCGCCCGGCGTCAACGGTGAATATCCGGCCGCGACTTTCCGGCGATGCCGGGAGCAAGGTCGGGACATGACGCTCGCCGACATTCTTCCGTCACTGCGCATCGCGCTCCGCCCGCCGCTCGATCCCTCCGTCTGGCCGGTCTCCGCCCGGTGGGTGGGCCACGGTGACCTTCAGATCGGCGGGGTGCGGGCGGGCAAGCTGGCCGGTTCCTACGGCACGCCGCTGCACATTCTGGACGAGCGGGACGTACGCGAGAGGAGCGCCGAATATCTGCGTGCCTTCGGGGAGCGCGCGGTCTCGTACAGCGCGAGGGCGGGTCTGACCCTGGAAACCGCGAAGTGGGTGGCCTCCTCGGGCCTCGGGTGCCGGGTCTCGTCGGCCGCCGAGTTGCGGATCGCGCTGACCGCGGGCGTCCCGGCGTCCGAGATCGTGCTCGGCGGGGCCGGGAAGTCGCTGGCCGACCTCGACGCGGCCAACGCGTGCGGCGCCGCCGTGGTGGCCGGTTCCGTGGCCGAGGTCGCGCTGATCGCCTCCCGGGCCGTGCTGTCGCAGCGGGTGTGGCTGCGCGTCGTGCCGGCCCGGATGGGCCGCCGGCGGATCAGGTACGGGCTCAAGTGCGGCACCGGGCCGGCGCTGGCCGCCGTCGCGGCGATCCGGTCGCCGGGCAACCTGGACCTGGCCGGGCTGGACTGCGACTGCGGGCATCAGCTCAGCCGGTTCCAGCCGTTCGAGTCGTCGGTGCGCGAGGTGCTGGGCGTCGCCACCGTCGTGCGGTCCCGCTACGGCGTCACCGTGCCGGCGGTGAACCTCGGCGGTGGGCACGCCGCCAGCTACCGCTGCGGCGACGACGGCTTCGCGGTCGGCGCGTTCGCGTCCCGGGCGCGGGCGATGGTGCACCTGTCGGCCGAGTACTTCGGGATCTCCGAGCCCCGGCTGACCGTCTCGCCGGGACGGTCCATCATGTCGCGGGCGGGCGTGACGCTCACCCGGGTCGCCGCGGTGTCGTCGAACCTGGGCGGGCTGACCGTGTCCCTCGACGAGGGCGTGCCCGGCTGCGGGGCGGCGCCCTGCTCCGGCCGGCACTCGATGGTCCTGGTGGGCCGCGAGTCGCGGGCGGCCCTGCGCCCGGCGACGGTGGTCGAGACGCTGGGACAGACCCGGACGGCGGCCGAGCTGCCCGAGGACATCGAGCCGGGCGACCTCGTGGCCATCGCCGGCACCGGCGGATACCACTACGCGGACTCGCCCTCGGTGGGCGGAGCGGCCGTGCTGGGCGTGTCGGACGGCATGGTCCGTACGATCAAGCGCCGTCCCACCCTCGAGGAGCTCGCCTCCTGAGACCGCCTCAGCACTTCCCCGGACCGGTCACGCGCCTCCGGCCGCCTTCCGCTCGCGGAACGCGGCCATGTTCATCCGGTTGCCGCAGCGCACGCCGCAGAAGCGCTTGGAGCCGTTGCGGGACAGGTCGAGCAGCAGTCCGGTGCAGTCGTCGGCCCCGCACACCCGCAGGCGGCCCACCTCGTTCATCCGGATCACGTCGATGAGGGCGAGCGCGGCCTCGACGCGCATCCGCTCGGCCAGCGGGGCGCCGGGATCGGTGGCGTGCATGTGCCAGTCCGACCCGTCGTGGCGGGTGAGATAGGGCAGGGCCTTCGCCTTGCGCAGCATCTCGTTGACGGCGGGCACCATGTCGTCGCGGTCGAGGAACCAGACCCGGCGCAGCTCGTCGCGGACCGCGCGCACCTCACGCAGCTCGGCCTCGTCGTGGTCGACGCGTCCCGAGTAGCGCCAGCGGGCCAGCAGGGCGCCCAGCTGGTCCACCGTGGCCAGCTCGTCCTCGCCGCTGCGGGTGGCGCCCGGATCGGTGTCGGTCAGGTCGACGATGAACTCCAGGGCCTCCTCCGTGTCAGGGGCAAAAAGCAATTTGACTCCTCACTGGTACGGGCTTAGCGTCAGGGTCATAAGCAACTTAGCTCATGACAGCTACCTAGGTGAGGGTGCCATGAAGTTCTCGGCCAAGTCCGTGGGTCTGGTCATCGCCGTGACCTCAGCGGTCTCGTTCGGAACGTCCGGCGCGTTCATCAAACCGCTGCTCGAGGCGGGCTGGTCACCAGCGGCGGCGGTCACCGTGCGGGCCCTCACCGGCGGCGTGGTGCTGCTCCCGTTGCTGGTCATCTCGCTGCGGGGGCGCTGGTCGGCGCTGTGGCGTGGCCGATGGCGGGTGCTCGGCATGGGCGTGATCGCGGTGGCGTTCACCCAGCTCGCGTACTTCGCGGCGATCTCCCGGATCCCGGTCTCGACGGCGCTGCTGATCGAATATCTGGCGCCGCTGCTGCTGGTGCTGTTCACGTGGGCGACCACCCGGCGTACCCCCCGCCCGATGGTCCTGCTCGGCTCGGTCCTGGCGATCGGCGGCCTGGTGCTGGTGATCGGGCCCGGGGCGTTGCGGGCCGTCGACGTGTGGGGACTGGTCCTGGCCTTCGCGGCGGCGATCGGCTGCGCGGTCTACTTCGTGGTGGCGGCCCGGCCCAACGACGGGCTGCCGCCGGTCGCGCTCGCCTCGTCCGGGCTGATCCTGGGCGGTCTCACCCTGGCCGCGGCCTCGGCGGTGGGCCTGGTGCCGTTCACGACGGTCACCACCGACGTCACCGTGGTGAACTCGACGGCGCCCTGGTGGCTGCCGCTGCTGGTGGTGGCGATCGTGGGCACGGCCATCGCGTACGCCACCGGCATCGCCGGCTCGGCCCGGCTGGGCTCCCGGCTGGCCTCGTTCGTGGGGCTGCTCGAGGTGGTCTTCGCGTCGCTGTTCGCCTGGCTGGTCCTGGGCGAGTCGCTGAGCCCGCTCCAGCTGCTCGGCGGCGTCCTGATCCTGGCCGGCATCGCCTCGATCCCGTCCGAGCAGCCGGCCGACGCCTCGCCCGCCGACGCCCCCTCGGTTGCTCTCGCGCCTGCCGCGGTCGTCGCGGCGGACTGAGAGGTCGGGGTAAGCGAAGCGGAGGCTAGCTGTCCGCACTGCCGTCGATGATCAGGTCGGCCCGCCCGCGTACGTCGTCAGTGCCGTAGAACTCGTCCTCCTGGCGCGCCCAGCGCTCCCAGTGCGGCTCGTAGGTGGCGCCGTCGCGGGCGAGGGCCCGCTCCCGGCGCAGCGCGTCCGGCACCTCGATCCACACCAGGCCACTGACGTACGGGGCGAGCACCCGCGCGCCGCAGCCGACACCCTCCACCACGAGGCTGCCGGTACGCGGCACCTCATGCCACGCGTCGGCGTACCGGTCCGCGGCCCAGTCCCAGCTCCGCCACCGCACCGGCTCACCGGCGGCCAGCGGCCGGAGAACCCAGTCGTGCAGCGCCGTGACGCCGCCGCGCAGCCCGTCCCACCCGGGATAGAGGTCGTCCATCCGAATCAGCGGCGCCCCGAACGCCACCGCCAGCTCCCGCGCCAGCTCGGTCTTGCCCGCGCCGGACCGTCCCTCGACCGCCACCACTCGCGTGCCGCTCACCCGCGCGGCCAGCCCACGAGCCCACTCCACCACCGCGGCCACCCGGGCCGCCCGCCGGTCCACAGCGCCACTCGTTCCTCGCGCAGGCCCGCCACCGGGTGCGTCAGTGACCGGGTTGCCGTCGGCCGGGGCCGCGCCCCTTCCCGGACCGGAGCTCGTCATAGCTGGTCGACGACACGGTCGGGCGTGATCCGCAGAACCACGCGGCCGGCTTCCTCGGCGGGGTCGCCCATGACGTGATCGCGGCCGGTGTAGCGGCGAGCCAGCTCGTGCACCAGAGCAACGGCGTCCTCGTCGACGACCGCGGCCCGCCCGCGAATCTCGACGTACCGGGTCGGCGTCCGCCGGTCGTGGACCAGCACGGTGACCCGAGCGTCGCGGCGGATGTTGCGAACCTTGCGGCGGCCGCCCTTGGTCGCCATCACCAGATCGTCGCCGTCCCGCCCCAGCCACATGACACTGAGCTGCGACGACCCGTCCGGTTCGGCCGTCGCCAACACCGCGAACTCGGGCCGGTCGACAAGCTCCCGCACGGCCGCACTCAGGCGCACGCCGGCGCCGGCCTCAGCTCCAGCGGGCCGCCTTGACCGGCCTGGTGCACCGCCGCCCGCCGGACGGATATCGCGGGCTGAACGAGCGCCGCCCGCCGAACCGCCGCTCGCCGAACCGCCGCTCGCCGAACCGCCGCTCGCCGAACCAGCCTTGCCAGCCTGACCTGCCTGACCTGCCTGACCTGCCTGACCTGCCTGACCTGCCTGACCTGCCTGACCTGCCTGACCTGCCTGACCTGCCTGACCTGCCTGACCTGCCTGG
>NZ_JBICTW010000014.1:238246-274522 GCF_043197815.1 Actinoplanes sp. NPDC048988
ACCTGACTGACCTGCCTGACCTGACTGACCTGACTTGCCAGCCTGACCAGCCTTGCCGGCCGGGCCGCTGCTCGCCGAATCGGCGCTGCCGGTCGGATCGTCGCGCGCCGGGCCACCGCTCGCCGGATCAGCGTCGCCGGTCGGAGCGCCGCCCGTCGGAGCGCCGTCGGCCGGACCCTCGCCGCCGTCGGCCGGACCCTCGCCGCCGTCGGCCGGACCCTCGCCGCCGTCGGCCGGACCCTCGCCGCCGTCGGCCGGACCCTCGCCGCCGTCGGCCGGACCCTCGCCGCCGTCCGCCGGATCCGCGGCGCTGTCCGCCGGATCCGCGGCGCCGCCCGTCGGATTGTCGTTCGTCGGGCCGGTGCCGCCGTGGTTCGGGTCGGGGCCGATGGTCAGAGGCAGGGACGGGTCGGCGGACCACTCCTCCAGGGAGCCGTCGTAGAGGGCCACATCGGTTCGGCCGGCCGCCGCGAGGGCCAGCGCCAGGGCGGCCGCGGAGATGCCGCCGCCGCAGTACAGCCAGAGAGGGCGGGGGTCGTTCAGCAGCTCGGCGAGGACGGGCCGGAGCTGGTCGGGTGTGAGGAAGCGGCCGTCGGGGGCGTTCAGCCGGCGGGCGGGGAGGTTGCCGCTGCCGGGGAGGTGGCCGCGCCGCGAGTAGCGCGTGGGGACGTCGCCGCGGAACGCCTCGGGGCTGAGCGCGCACTGCACCGAGGCTTCCGCGTCGCCGGCCAGCCAGCTCTCCAGATCGTCGCGGGTGATCCAGCGCCCGTCCTTCGGCCGCGGAGTCAGCCCGCGCGGGGCCGCAGAGACCGTTTCGGCGGCGTCGGGGTGCGCCGCGCCGGGGTGGGGCTTCGCGATTGCGCGGCCGGGATACGTGGCGTCCGGGCTGAGGGGCGCGGCGGAGGGGCTGGGGTGCGTGGCGGCCGGGCCGGGGTGTTCGGCGGTGGGGGAGGTCGAGGGGGAGGGCGCTGACTCGATGGGTAGGCCGGCGGCGCGCCAGGCGGGTAGGCCGCCGTTCAGGACCGCGGTGGGGAGGCCCAGCCAGTCGAGGAGGTACCAGAGGCGGGCGGCCCAGATGCCGCCGGCTCGGTCGTAGACGACCACCGGGGTGCCGTCGGTCAAGCCCAGGGCGGACAACGCCTCGGTCAAGGCTTCGGGAGTGGGGCGGGCGAAGTGGTACGGGGCCGTGGGGTCGCTGAACGTGGTCAGCAGGTCGGCGTGGTGGGAGCCGGGGATGTGGGCGGCCTGCCAGCCGGCAAGGCCCGATGTTGCCCGGTGGTCGCCGTCGAAGGTGGGGGAGGGGAGGTCCACCGTGGCGTCGAGGATGAGGAGGGTGCCGGCCCGTACCGCCAATTCCTCGGGTGTGATGAGCGGGGCTGTCACCGCGGCACCGCCCGGGGGATCTCCGTGATCGCGGAATGCCAGTCGAAGGTGGGTGGGAGGATGCCGGCGGCGGCCAGCCAGTCGGTGTACGGGTCCATCAGCTCGGGGCGGATCTCGCCCCAGCGGCCCTCGTGCCACCACGTCGGGGCGATCAGGTCGAGCGAGCGGGCCAGCAGGGCGCGGGGGAAGTACGGGATGACGTGGTCGAGGATGCGCAACGTCTCCGCCTGGTTGTCCGTCGCGGCCCGGTAGCCGCGCTCGGTGACCTCCAGGAACGTCGCGGTCAGGTCCTCTCGGCCGTCCAGGGCGGGGCCGGTGCCGAGCAGGTAGCTGTGGTACGGGGGCGCGCCGATCTCGTCGACCGGCCAGATGACGCGCTGGTCCGCGGGCAGTTGGGCCATCAGGGCGTCCCACGCCCAGTAGCCGCCGAACGTCGCGTCCACCTCGCCGGCGGCGATGTCGTCGACGCTCAGCTCGCGGTGACCGCTGTCGACCAGGGTCACCTTCGCCGGGTCGCCGCCGTCGGCCGCCACCAGGTGGTTCACCATGGCCACGCCGCGTGGGGTCGGGTTGAGGGCCAGGCGCCTTCCTTCCAGGTCCCGGGGGCGGGTGATGCCCCGGCCCTTGACCGTCTGGATGGTCTCCAGGGCGCGGTGGTTGATCGACGCCACGCCGTGCAGCGGCTGGCCGGCGGCACGGCGTACGAGAAGCCGGTTCGTCGGGAAGACCCCGAAGTGAACTTCGCCGCGGGCCAGGTGCTCGAGGGTGTCGCCGCGCAGGGCGTCGAAGACGGTCAGCTCCACGTCCAGGCCGGCGTCGGCGTACCAGCCCTCGCGGCTCGCCACGTAGAAACCGGCGGCGTTGGTCCAGGGGTGGAAGTACTCGAGCATCACACGCAGATGGGTCATCGGGAACTCGCAGTCAACAGGTCGGTCAGCCGGCGGCGCAGGCGGATGAAGGCGGGATCGTCGACGACCTCGTCGCGGCGCGGGCGGTCGAACGGCACCTCGACGCGTTCCAGGACTGTCGCCGGGCGGCGGCTGAAGACGTACACGCTGTCGGAGAGCAGCAGGGCCTCCTCGATGCTGTGCGTCACGAACAGGATCGAGCGGCGGTTCTGCTCCCAGATGTCGAGCAGCCAGCGGTGCATCTCGGCCCGCAGCATGGCGTCGAGCGCGCTGAACGGCTCGTCCAGGCAGATCAGCTCCTTGTCGGCCAGCAACGCCCGCAGGAAGGCGACGCGCTGCTGCATGCCGCCCGACAGCTGGTGCGGATAGGACTTGGCGAACCCGTCCAGGCCGACCTTGCCCAGCCATTCCCGGGCCAGGCCACGAGCTTCTTTCTTGCGTACGCCGCCGAGCTCGCGCGCGAGCACGACGTTGTCCTCGATGGTGCGCCAGGGCATGAGCGCCGGTGCCTGCGGCATGTAGCCGATCAGGCCGCGACGGCCGACGGCGTCCTCGCCACCGATCGAGATCTTGCCGGCGGTGGGCTGGAGAAGGCCGCCGACGAGGTGGAACAGCGTGCTTTTGCCACTGCCGGAGGGGCCGACGATGGACACGAACTCGCCCCGCGCGACTTCGAGGGAAATGTCGCTTAAAACGGACAGGTCGCCGAAGCTGTGGGACAGACTCGCCACCTCAAGAGCGGCCATTCGCCCTCCCTCTGATCGTGAGCTTCTCGGCCAGGCGCACCAGGCCGAAGACGGCGAGGGCGAGCACCACGATGATCGCGATGGCGACGAAGAGCCGGTCGGCCCGGAACGCGGATTTCTGCGCGATCATGTAGCGGCCGATGCCCTCCTCGCTGCCCAGCCACTCGGCGATGATCGCGCCGAGCACGCTGTAGGTGGCGGCGATCTTCAGGCCGGAGAACATGGCCGGCAGCGCGGCCGGCCACTGGAGCTTGGTGAACAGCTGCCGGCGGTTGGCCCCGCTCATCAGCATGTAGTCGCTGATGGCGGCGTCGCTGCGGCCGAGCCCGTCGAGCGTGGCCACCGCGACCGGGAAGAAGCAGACGAGCACGATCACGACGAGCTTGGGCGCGATGCCGAAGCCGAGCCAGACCACCAGCAGCGGGGCGATGGCGATGGTCGGCACGTTCTGGCTGATCACCAGGAGCGGGTAGACGGCCGCCCGTACCCCCGGAATCAGATGAAGCAGGACGGCGACGAGCAGGCCGGTGGCCACGCCGGCGGCGAAGCCGAGCAGGGTCAGCTTCGTCGTGGCCAGGGTGTGGGTGGCCAGGACGTCGCGCTGGTCGACGAAGGCGTCCCCGATGTCCTTGGGGCTGGGCAGCAGCCAGGACTCGATGCCCGAGACGGTCGTGTAGACCTGCCAGAGGACGAGCAGCCCGGCGACCGTGAGTGTGGGAGGGAGCCACCGCCTCATGCTGAGGGCAGGAAGTCGTTCGTGAAGGCCTTGGTGGCGTCCACCTGCTTGGTGAGCACCTTCTGGTCGTACAGCCACTGGGCGAAGTCGGTCCAGACGGCCGGCTTCTGCTCACCCCAGCGGGCGGCGTCGTCCTGGTACTTGGGGCTGAGCCACTCCTGGCTCTTGGTGACCAGCTCCTTGTCCAGGTCGGGCGCGGCCTTGAGCAGGATGGCGGCGGCGTCGGCCGGATTCTCGGCGGCGTAGCCGTAACCCTGGGAGGTGGCGGCCAGGAACGACTTGACCACGTCGGGCTTCGACGAGATCTGCTTCTCGCTGGTGATCAGGATCGGGGTGTAGAAGTCGAGGACCGGGGCGTAGTCCTTGACGTACTGGATGTTCACCGGCTCGCCGCGCAGCTCGGCCTCGATGCCCGTCCAGCCGTAGAAGATCCACTCGAGGTCGATCCCCTTCTTGGTGGCCGCGAAGAAGTCGGCCTCGCCCACGTTGACGACCTTGATCGTGGACGGGTCGCCACCGTCGGCCTTGACGATCGTCTTGAGCAGCGGCTCCTCGACCGGGCCGCCGTAGCCGCCGTACGTCTTGCCGGCGTACTGGGCCGGGCGGGTGAGGTTGCGGTTCTTGGGCGAGCCGAAGCCGGAGGTGTTGTGCTGGATGATCGCCGCGATCGAGACGATCGGCGCGTCCTCGGCCCGGGCCTGGGTCAGGGCCTCCTGGGCGCTGATCGCGAACTCGAGCTTGCCCGCGGCGACCAGCGCCGACGGGTCGGTGTCGCCGGGCTGCACGATCTCGACGTCCAGGCCGTTGGCGGCGAAGTAGCCCTTCGACTGGGCCACGTAGAGGCCGGTGTGGTTGGTGTTCGGGGTCCAGTCGAGGGAGACCTTGACCTTCTGCAGCGCTTTGCCGCTCACCGAGGCCCCCGGCTCGTCGTCCTTGGCTCCGCAGGCGGCTGCCGCGAGCGCGACGGAGGCGGCACCGAACAGTGAGAGCGCGCGGCGACGGGTGATCGGATTCTGCATGGTTATCGGGTCTCCACCAGGTTGAATACAGTCGTATACAGCACCGGAACGGTACGCCCGATGATCTTCACGGCCAAAATTCTTCCCGCATGTTAGACCTGACAGGTAGGAATTCGGGGCGAGGCGCCCTAGGGGTTATCTCGGGGTAACGCCCGGAGGCTCCGGGGCGGCCCGGACGGCAGGCTGAAGCTGTGCTCGCCGATCTCATGAACGCCGCCGCCGCCTTCGTCGACTGGCTGTCCACTCTCGACCAGTGGACGGTTCTGGTTTTCACGTTCCTGTCCTCGGGGGTCGAGATGACCTTCCTGGCCGGGCTGCTCGTGCCGGGCGAGTCGGTGGTCATGCTGGCCGGTTCGCTGCCGCAGGGGCCCGCCGGCTTCGCCGCCGTGCTCGTCGTGGGCACGCTGGGCGCGCTGGCCGGGCAGTCCCTGGGGTACGCGGTGGGCCGCGTCTTCGGTCCCCGGCTGCGGGCCACGCGCCTCGGCCGGCGGATCGGCGCCGAGCGGTTCGACCGGGCCGAGGCCTACCTGCGTGACAAGGGCGCCCCGGCGCTGGTGGCGGTGCGGTTCGTGGCCGTCATCCACGCCGTGGTGCCGATCGTGGCCGGGGTCGTGGGCATGCCGTTCCGGCGCTTCCTGCTCTGGTCGGCGATCGGGACCACGCTGTGGGTGGGCGCGTTCGCGGGGGTGGGCGCGCTCACCGCCGGCGCCGACGCCACCGGCGGCCTCGGCCTGATCCTGACCGCGGTCGGCGCCACCTGCCTGGGCGTGGTCCCGTTCGCCGGGCGCCTGGTGCGCCGGCTCTCAGTCGGCTACTACCAGCGCCTGCGGGGCGGCCTGCTTCATTCTCGTCCGCAGCCAGGCGAGCTGGACCGCCGTCTCGTTCTCACTGTCACGGACGACGTTCAGCAGCTCACGGTCGCGGGTTCCGTACGCGGCCTGACCGATCACCGTCCAGCAGATGTCACACTCGGACGCCATCAGGTAGAGGTCCTGCAGGTCGCGTAGCAGGCCCAGACCGCCCTCGCGGGTGCCCGTGAACAGCGTCGAGTGCAGGCGGTCGGGCTCCTCGGGGGCCTGTTCGGCGTACCGCTCGGCGAAGGGCCGCAAGCGTTCCGCCTGGGTCTCGCAGATCGTGGCCTGCCGGGTGCACAGGTGCTCGATGTCCGGTTCGCCGCCGTGCGCGGCGGCGACCTCCCGGAAGGCGCTCGCCAGGTTGGTCTGCGAGCGGTGCAGCAACCCGAGATAGTGGGCGAGATGCATGGCGGTCATCTCCTCGGCTCGACGCGGACGGCCGCCACCTTGAACAGCGGCTGTTTCGAAACGGGATCCCACGCGGTCATCGTGAGCTCGTTGGCGGCCTGAGAACCGTAGTGAAAAGGCACAAAAACGGTTCCCTCGCGTACGCCGGTGAGCCGCACCGGAACGACGATCGTGCCCCGGGGCGACGTGACGGCGACCTCATCGCCCTCCGCGATGCCCAAATGCCCGGCGTCGGCCGGATGCAGCTCGACCCAGGGCCCGGGGGCGGCGGCGTCGAGTTCGGGGGCGCGGGCGGTCTTCGTGCGGGTGTGGAAGTGATAGACGGTTCTTCCGGTCGTGAGATTCAGCGGATAGTCGTCGCCGGGCGTCTCGGGGGAGGGCTGATAGGCGACCGCGTGCAGGAACGCCCGATCGCCGGGCTGCTTGGCCCGGTAATCGCCGGCGGTGAACTCGGCGCCCGTGTCGAGGTCATGCCCGTACGTCTCGCAATAGTCCGGATCGGTGTTGAAGGCGCCGTCGCTGTAAAGGCGCTCCCGGCCCACCGGCCACTGGATGCCGCCTTCGCGCAGCGCCTCGTAGGTGATGCCGGTGTAGTCGCACGGCCGCCCCTTCGAGCATTCCTTCCACGCCTCGAAAACCTCCTCCGGCGACGTCCACGAGAGCAGCGGTTCGCCGTCGCGGTCGCGGAAATCCATCCGGCGGGCGTAGTCGAGGAAGATGTCGAGGTCGGAACGGGCCTCGCCGGGCGGGTCGACCGCCTTCTCCGACAGATGCACGGTCCGGTCGGCGTTGGTGAAGGTGCCGGTCTTCTCGCCCCAGGTCGCGGCCGGCAGGACCACGTCGGCGAATTCCGCGGTCTCGGTCAGGAACAGATCCTGGACGACGACGAACAGCTCCGGTTTCGCCAGGATGCGCCGGATCCGGGCGAGGTCGGGCAGCGTCACGGCCGGATTGGTGGCGCTGATCCAGAGCAGTTTGATCGACCCCTGCTCCGCGTACCGCCAGATCTGCATGGCGTGCGTCGGCGGCGACCAGTGCGGAATGGTCATCTCGTCGACGTTCCACAGCTCGGCCAGCTGGCGGATGTGCTCGGGGTTGTCCCAGTTGCGGAAACCGGGCAGGTCGCCGTCGCCGCCGGCCTCGCGGGTGTTCTCGGCCGTCGGCTGGCCGTTCATCTGCAGCACCCCGGCGCCCGGCCGCCCGATCATTCCCCGGATCAGATGCAGATTGTTCACCCCGCACGCGGCCGCGGTGGCCTGATTCGATTGGTAGAACCCCTGCAGCACGGTGGACAGCAGTCGCTCCGAGGTGCCCAGAAGTTCGGCGGCCCGCTCGATGTCCCGTACGTCGATGCCGCAGATCTCGGACACCTGGCTCGGCGTATAGGCGTCGACGGTCTTGGCGAGCTCCTCGAAACCGATCGTGTGGTCCCGGGTGTACGCACGGTCGTACCACCCGTGGTGAATGACCTGCCGAATCAGGCCGTTGATCAGGGCGACATTGGTGCCGGGCCGGACGGCGAGATGAATGTCGGCCTCCTGGGCGACCGGCGTCCTCCGCGGATCGGCGACCATCATGCGCGGCGGGTTCGGCCCGCGCCGCCGGTCCAGCATCCGCATCCACAACACGGTCTGCGTCTCGGCCACGTTGTGCCCCCACAGGGCGATCGCGTCGCAGTGGTCCACATCGCCGTAGGAGGCAGGCTGCCCGTCCGTACCGAAGCTGGCCTTCAAGGCGGCGGCCGCGGTAGCCGTACAGAGCCGGGTGTTGCCGTCCATGTGCGGTGTGCCCAGACCGGCCTTGCCGATCACGCCGAGCGCGTAGTACTCCTCCAGGAACAGCTGCCCGCTCGTGTAGAACCCGAAATGCCCCCACCCGCCGGGCCCGCGGACCAGTTCCTTCGACCGTGCGACGACCCGGCCCATGGCCGTCTCCCAGTCCGTCTCGACGAGCCGGCCTCCGTCCCGCACGAGGGGCCGGGTGAGCCGGTCGGCGCTGTTGTTGGCCTGCCATCCGTACAGGTCCTTCGGGTCGAGCCGCCCCCGGTTGACCCGGTCGTTCGCCCGCCCGCGAACCCCGACGATCCGCCCGTCCTTGACGGCGATGTCCATGGCGTCGCCGTTCGAGTGCAGAATCGACGCCGACGGCACCCACCGCTCGACGCCCTCGGCCGTGACGTGCTCATCCACCCGAACGGGCCACTCACGCCCCGGCCCGTAAGGCGTCCGCTCACCCCATGGGTTCGAGATCCGATCATCCATGAGGCGCGGATACCCGGCTGTGCCGCCGGTAACCTTCCGTGGTGAGCACCTGGGACCGAGCCTTCCACGCGTACGGCCCGGCCCGCGACGGCGGCGAGATGATGGAAGCGCTCCGGCGCGGCGACGAGTCGTGGCGCCCGTATTGGTTCCTGTGGTCGGCGCTGTACTGCGACGGGCATCTGACCCCGGCGACGGCCCTGGGCCTGCGGTACCTCGCGGAGACCGTCGGGACCGACGACTTCGGCGGCCCGGACCCGACCCTGCGCGAGGCCGCCGTGTGGTGGATCCGCGACGTGGCCCGCGCCGCTCTGACCGGCGCCGAGCCCCGGCGCGACGAACCGGCGGTGAACGCGTGGCTCGACGAATACCTGCGGCACGATCGGTCGATCTTCGACTGGGATGACCGCGACGCGCCGGGACAGGCGGTGCTCGCCGCGGCCCGAGCGGACTGCCGCGACCTGCTGCCCTCGTGTTTCGCGCCGCTGCCGGCGCTGCTCACGCCCCAGCGGCCGGAACGGTTGCGGGCGGCCGCCGCGAGCGCCGCGGCGGCGCTGGTCGCTCATCCCGGCCTGCGCCGTCACCGAGCGGAGATCGTCACCTACCACGCGGACGAGGCTCGCCACGGATCGCCGCTCCACCGCGCGTCGATGCTGCTCGGGCTGGGCGAGCTGGGCGGGTCGACGCGAGAATGGCTCACCGATCCCGAGCTTGGGGTACGCGTGTGCGCCGCGCTTGCCCCCGGACTGGCCGCGGACGAGGACGCCACCGAGGTGCTGCGGTCGGCCGCCCTGGACCCGGCCGCGCTCGACGCGGCCTTCGGTGACATGCGCCTGCACCAACTGCCGTTGCCTCGTCGGGCCGTCGAAACCCGGGGCGGCGGAAATGTCGTACCGGGGACGTAGGTTGTCGGCATGAGCGAGACCGCCCTCACCGAAACCGACTTCGCCGCCGCTGTCGAGCAGGCGCAGACGGCGGCCAAGTCGTATTACGACACCGGCGACGTGCTGATGACCGATGCCGACTACGACGTGCTGATCGATCGGATCGCGGCGGCCAAGAGCGAACATCCCGAGTGGGACGACCGCGGGGTCACCACCCGGGTCGCGGCCGGGGTGTCCGGTGGTGGCGACGTGCGCCATCCGGAGCCGATGATGTCGCTCGGCAAGGTCACCGGTGAGGATGAGGTACGCGCGTTCGTCGCGAGCCTCGGCGGTGACCCCTGCCTGGTCGAGGTGAAGCTGGACGGGCTCGCCATCCGGGTCGCCTACGAGTCGGGGCGGCTCGTTCTGGCCGCGCTGCGCGGCGACGGCAGCACGGGGGAGAACGTCACCGGGCAGGTGCTGCGGGGCATCGCCGGGCTGCCCGCGCGGCTGGCCGATCCGTGGACGGGTGAGGTGCGCGGCGAGGTCTACATGACCGTCGGGGATTTCGAGGCGGCCAGCGCCAACCGGGTCGCCGCCGGCGGCAAGGCCTTCATCAACTCGCGGGGGGCGGTCGCCGGGTCGATCCGGGCCGCCGACCGTACGTACGAGGCCCCGATGACCTTCGCGGCGTACGACGTCTCCGGCGATTTCGCCTCCCACTCCGAGCGCATGGCGTTCGCCGCCGAGCTGGGTTTCCCGGTGGCGGGGCGGCTGGCCACCGGCGACGTCCAGGTCGCCGGCGACGCCGACACGGCCCTGGCCGCCGTCGCGCGCATCGGTGAGCTGCGCCGCGACCTCGAGTTCCCGATCGACGGGGCGGTGCTGACGGCCGATCTCGAGTCGACGCGGCGGCGGCTCGGTTCCGGCAGCCGTACGCCGTACTGGGCGGCCGCCTTCAAATATCCGGCCGACACCGGCTCCACCGTGCTGCGCGACATCGAGGTACGGGTCGGGCGCACCGGGCGTATCTCGCTGCGGGCCGTGCTCGACCCGGTCTTCGTCGACGGCACCACGATCACGTACGCGACGCTGCACAACCCGAAGTTCGTCGAGGAGCAGGGCCTCGCGATCGGCCAGACCGTCGCCGTGTGGCGGGCCGGCGACGTCATCCCGCGGGTCACCGCGCCCATCGGCGAGCAGCCGCACGGCCTCACCCCCTGGGCCCCACCCGAGACCTGCCCGCAGTGCGGTGAGCCGTGGGACAAGTCCAGCCTGCTCTGGCGATGCCACACCGCCTCGTGCAGCGCCACCAACGCGCTCGAGTACTGGTGCAGCCGCGAGGCCATGGATGTCGAGGGCGCGGGCGAGGCGCTGTGCGTCGCCCTGGTCAACAGCGGCCTCGCGACCGACGTCGCCGATCTCTACACGCTCACCGAGGAGCAACTGGCCGAGCTGCCCGTCGGCAACACCAAGGCGGGCGGTGTCGTGCTGCTCGGCAAGCTCAACGCGGCCAAGGTCGTCGCGTCGCTCGAGCACAGCAAGTCCCAGCCGTTCAACCGGGTCATCACCGGCCTCGGCATCCGGATGACCGGCCGCAGTGTCGGCCGCTGGCTCGCCGCCCGCTTCAAGACCATGGACGCGCTGCGCGCCGCCACCGTCGAGGAGATCGCCGAGATCGACAAGATGGGCCTGATCAAGGCTCAGCACGTCGTCGACGGGCTGACCGCCATGGCCCCGGTCATCGATCGCCTGGCCGCCGCCGGCGTGACCATGAGCGTCCCCGAGACCGAGGGCGAAAAACCTTTCGAGGGCCGGACGTACGTGGTCAGTGGCAGCGTCCCGGGCTACACCCGCACCACCGTCAGCGAGCGCATCGAACAGCTGGGCGGCCGGGCGAGCGGCAGCGTCTCGGCGACCACGACCGCCCTGGTCACCTCCGAGACCACCACGGCCAAGGCCACCAAGGCCGCCAAGCTCGGCATCCCCATCATCGACCCGGCCGAGTTCGCCCAGATGCTCGCCGGCGAAGCCACCTCAGGGAGGAACACATGACGCGTCCCGCCATGCGCATCAGCGGGGCAACCATCGGTGCCCCCGATCCGGGCGAGCTGGCGAAGTTCTACAGCGCATTGCTCGGCTGGCCGAGCGAGATCGAGAAGAACTGGGCCCAGATCAGGTCACCCGGCGGCGACGGACTGTCCAGGCTCGACTTCGAGGTCGAACATGACTACGTGCGCCCGACGTGGCCGAGTAAGCCCGGCCAGCAGCAGATCATGACGCACCTCGACATCGAAGTCGACGATCTGGCGGCCGCGGTGGCGTGGGCCGAGCAGCACGGGGCAGTACAGGCGGAGCATCAACCGCAGAGCGATGTGCGGGTCATGCTGGACCCCGCCGGTCATCCGTTCTGCCTGTTCACGAACGATTGACCGGTAACGGCTCCGGCCGGCCGCACACCGGCCAACCTCAAGCGCTGTGAACGGAGGCCACCACAACGCTCACTCTTCAGTGGTTGGCGAGCCGTTCAGCCACTTCCTCAGCGACGCCGCGCATGCGGTTGGGTCAGCCGAGTGCGCGGAGCGCGATCATTCCCGCGAGTACCAACCAGGCTGTCCCGGTGACGGCGGTGCCGGCCAGGCCCGTCGGCCACCGCCGCCGGTTGGCGGTGGCCACGACGAGTCCGATGACGCCGGCGCTGAGCGCGACGCCCGCCAATGTGAGCGGGGCGCCGAGAAAGATCGCTGTGGCCAACTCCCAGTCGCGTGAGCTGGGGCATTCCGAACCATCGCACGGGGGCACCGGATCCGCCGTGGAGTCGACGTAGATCAGGTACCCCGCCCAGGCGGCGAGCCACCACCGGGCGGAAACGCCCGTTTCCGGCAAGAACCGTACGGCCTTCGGGCGAGGCGGGACAGCGGACTCCACGAGCATTCCATCGGCGCAGCGGCCCCGAGCCGAGGAAAGTTCAACGGCTCGTCAGGGCGACCGATGACGGCGGCGCGCACGGGGACCTCCACCGGCACACGCCGCGCGGGCTTGCGGACGCGTGGGTGGGTCGGCTTTCGGCTTCGGGGTGGCTGGGCGCTTGGGTGTCAGAGGTGGCCCGTATCGTTGAAGCTGGTCAGCGTCGGTGGGCGGCCGGAATCCCATTGGACGATGGTGAGGGCGCAGTTGGTCGCGTTCAGGCCGATCCAGCGCCAGTCGGGAGCGTCCAGGGCGTGGCGGACGAACCAGCCGATCACGAAATTGTGGGTGATCAGCAGCTCGTTGCGGTCGTGGTCGCCGGTGACGCCGAAATGCGCTACGGCGGCGCGTAAGGCGGTGGCGTCCTCGTCGCGTTCCTCGGGCGGGACGCTGTCCAGCCAGTCGTGCCAGCGTGACGGGTAACGGTCGCGCTGGGCGGGGGAGGGGACCGGCGTCCGGTCGGTCATGTGGTCGCAGGCGTGCCGGGGGACCGGGGGCAGGGCGGCGGCGACGATCTCGGCGGTCTGGGCCGCGCGGGGCAGCGGGCTGTGGTGGATCGCCGCGAAGGGGACCTCGTCGAGGCGGCGGCCCAGGCGTTCCGCCTGCTCACGCCCGCGCGGTGACAGCGCGCCGTCGGGGGAGGCGGGATCCTGCTCGCCGTGGCGGACCAGGTACAGCTTCGTACGGGCCATGGCGAGCACAGTAGATCAGCGGCGCACGGCCGACGGGGCACGGCCGCGGGGAGCGGAGAACCGTCAGAGGCCGGGGTTGCGGCGTACGGCGGGTAGGCGGCTGGCGCGGATGGTGGCTCGGCGAGGGCCGATGACCTGGCCCTGGTCGTTCACTTCGATGCCCTCCACCTCGTACCACGTCTCGCCGTCCTGCTGGAGGGGGGTGGAGGCCAGCACGCGGTCGATCCGGATGCGCAACGGGCCGCTGCCGAAACGGTAGTCGGCCTCGGCGAAGGTCCAGATCCGGCCGGTGGACGGGTCGTGGGTGGTCATCTCACCTCATCACGTCGGGCGGCGAACGCCGGGGCGGCGAACGTCGGCGCGGGGACCGTCGCGGGCGGCGAGGCCGGCGCGGCGACCGTCGGGGCGATGTGCGTCGGCGACAGGAGCGTCGGGACAACGAACATCGGGCTGACGAGCGCCGCGGCTGACGAGCGCCGCTGGTGACGAGCGCGCCTGATAGGAGCTGAGACTCATCATGGACCCCGGACAGGCGCGCGCCAAGCGCATCTGCACGTGCATATGCAATCGCCCGACGGAAGTTTGTCCGTTTGGGTAGCCCCGTACCGCCTTACACGCCATCCATGCCGGGTCGGCCGCCGGTGATCTGCTAAATCGGTTGACCACGTTAGTGATCAGCGGAGCGTGCTCGGCTTCCGTCCCGTGACCCGCTGCCACAGCCAGCCTGCGGGAACCGTGCGGCCGTACAGGACGTACTCGCTCACCACATGATTGGTCATGGTGTCCAGCAGATCGCGCCGGGCCATCCGGCGGCCCGCGAACAGCAGCTGATCGCCGGGGCGCAGGACCACGTCGTCGGCCGGGCCCAAGGTGGACTCGTCGCCGCGGAGCAGGAGCAGCGGGACGGCGGCTATCCGCTGGTCCCGGTCGTGCGGGCAGTGCATGAGATCGCCCAGGCGAGGGGTGACCGCGTCCGAGTCGAGCCAGGCCATCAGGGCCGGCGCCTCCCGCGCCGTGAGCGTGACCTTCCACAGGCCGTCCAGCTGGGAGCCGCAGTGCGCGCCCAGCAGGGCGATCGTCTCGGCCGCCCACTCGTCGCCCCGCGCCGGCATCTCCTGCAGGAAACGCCAGGTCAGGGGCGTGCTCAGCTGGGCGTAGATCTCCCGCGCGGCCATCTCGGCCGG
Source organism: Actinoplanes sp. NPDC048988 (assembly GCF_043197815.1). Lineage (NCBI taxonomy): Bacteria > Bacillati > Actinomycetota > Actinomycetes > Micromonosporales > Micromonosporaceae > Actinoplanes > Actinoplanes sp. NPDC048988. The sequence continues at coordinate 252,265 of NZ_JBICTW010000014.1, forward strand.
CACCAGCAGCCAGTCGACGTCCATCGTGGCGAACAGCGGCGCGTTGCGCGGGCGGTTCTGCCTCGCCCCGATGAACAGGGCCGGGTTCTCCTTGCGGGCCGCCGCCGCCAGCGACAGGTTCGTCGCGTCGTTGTGGGTGCCCGCCACGAACCCGACCGCCGTGGACAGTGAGGCCTGGGCCATGACCGACGGCTCGGACGCGTCGCCGACGATGACGCCGTCCTCGGCGGAACCGAGGTCGATCACCGTCACCTCGAGGCCGTCGGCGCGGAGGTCGTCGACCAGCTTGTGCCCGAACCGGCCGTACCCGCAGACCACCCACCGGCCCGACGTCGGCGGACGGCCCCGTTCCGGCCGGGTCGCACCCTCACCCTTGATCAGCCAGGCCAGGAGCTGGAAGGACGAGGGCTGGTGCAGGGCCAGGCGGATGTGGTCGCCGAACCGGTCGAACGGGTTGACCACCGTCGGCGAGCCGAACGCGCGCATCCGGTGCTCGATCACCGGCGACACCGTGCGGGCGATCACCGGCAGGCTCGGCCTGATCAGGGCGGCCGTCATGGCCACGGTCAGGTTGACTTCGTCGTTGTTGGTCAGCGCGACCACCCCTTCGCACTGGGGATGTTCGAGGCCGGCCGCGCCAAGCATGTGCGGGTTGGCGCCGTCGGCGACCAGGCCGGGCACGTCCGCGTAGTAGGCGTCGATGTCGAGCGAGTCCACGTGCTCGGGCGTGTCGTCCAGCACGACCAGGCGGCGCCCGAGGGAGTCCAGCGCGTGCCCGAGCAGCTGCCCGGTCTGCCCGTAGCCGACGATCAGCAGGAACGGCTCCCGCATGTGCACGACCTGCCGGGTGAAGCGGCGAAGGGCCAAAGCCTCTCGAAAGGCCCGGTCCCGTACGAGGGTGAGCAGCGAACCGATCGCGTAGGCCCAGCCCACGACGCTCAGATAGATCGACGCGATCACCCACAGCCGTTGCGCGCCGGTGAAGGTGTGCGGGATCTCGCCGTACCCGATGGTCGTGGCCGTGTAGCTCATGAAGTAGAACGCGTCGAAGAAACCCATCCGGGTCGGGCGCCCGGACGGGTCCTGGCCGGGCATCAGGGTCAGGCCGAGCACGCTGACCGCGAAGATGACGATCAGGACGATGAGCGGCGCCCGCATCCGGCGCAGGATCAGGAAGATCGTCGACGACGGTTCGGTGGGGCGGGCGACCGTCGTGCGGCCCTGGGGGTGCTGTCGGGCGACCATCAGCGGCGGTTGAACGACACGGTCTCGATCACCAGGAGCGCGACCGAGACCAGGTTGGCCAGCAGCGCGCCGCCGGAGAGCGACACGACGCTCGCCGTCGCCTCGCCGGTCATCCCGGCGCCGGAGATCTGCGTGGCGTACACCCAGGCCAGCGTGGCCGCGATGAGCTGCAGATCGGCGACCAGGCTGGTGGCCAGGTGGACCGCGCCGATCTGAGTGCGGTCGCCGAACTTGAGGACGGTCGCGATCAGGTTGACCACGACGGCGGCGAAGAGCTCGTACTCGTTGTGCAACGCCGGATCGGAGATGTCGCCGATGAAGAATCCGAAGTTGAGCGTCGCAGCGAGGAGCACGAAGAAGCCGAAGATCACCTTTTCGAGACTCACGGCTTCAACCTAACGGGACGAGGCGTCGTGCGCGCGATGGAACTCGCTGCGGCGGCGGCGCTTCTCGGCGTACATGGCGGCGTCCGCCTGTTCCAGGGCCGCCGCGAAGCCGTCCTTCGGGGTGACCGCGGCCCAGCCGACCGAGCCGGCGACGCCGGCCACCTCCATGCCGAGGTGGATCCGGGCCATGACCGTCTCGGCGTCGGCCTCGGTGCACTGGGGCAGCAGCACGCCGAACTCGTCGCCGCCGAGGCGGGCGACCACGTCGGTCTCGCGGACGGCGCCGGCCAGGGCGGTGGCGGCGGCCCGGATGTACGCGTCGCCGGCCGCGTGACCCTGCGTGTCGTTGATGACCTTCAGCCGGTCGAGGTCGACCATGGCGATCACGGTCGGGTCGGCCAGCCGCTCGTACAGTTTCTCGGCCCGGTCGAGCAGCCGCTGCCACGCGCGGCGGTTGGGCAGGGTGGTCAGCGCGTCGGTGTCGGCGCTGACCTGCTCGCGCAGCAGCGCCCCGGCCGAGCGGTCCTGGGCCCGGTCGGCCGACAGGGCGGCGGTGAGCAGCTGGCCGAGCAGGGCCATCAGCGGTTCGGCGGCGGCCATCCGGGGGTCGCCGGCGTGGCTGCTCGGGTCGAGGCCGCAGATCGCGCCGAAGACGGAGCCGTCGGGCTCGGTGATGACCGCGCCCGCGTACGTGTTGATCTCGATGAGGTCGTTGACGCCGGCCGCCGCGTACTCGGGAATGGTCTGTGCCTCGAGGGCGACGGCCGGCGTGTGCTGGGCCGCCATGTGGACGCAGAAACTCTGCTCCCACGGGTGGCTCTCGCCCTGCCGGAGGCCGTAGCCGTTGTCGGCGTCGAGGTAGAGGTAGGTCTGGCGGCCATTCTCGACGCGGGTGACCGACCAGAAGGCCAGCGGCATGTTCTCGTGCAGATAGTCGAGCACGAGGCGCGCGGCCCGGGCGAACGTGCCGGCCGGCGGCAGCGCGGGGGCCGCGGTGGGTATCGCCCGCCGCTCGGTGGTGACCTTGGGCGGCGGCTCCTGGTCCGGCTTCGGTGCGGTCGTGGCGTCCACGGGAAGCGTGAAGGTGATCCGGGAGCCGCGGCCGGCCGGATTGTCCGAGGCCTTGATGGTGCCGCCGTGCCGCTCGACGATCTTGAGGCAGATGCCCAGGCCGAGGCCGGTGCCGCTGTAGCCGGAGCCGCGGTGGGCCCGGTGGAAGTTCTCGAAGACGCTGTCCTGCTGGTCGGCCGGGATGCCGATGCCGTTGTCGTCGAGGGTCACGGTGACCATGTGGTCCTGCCGCGACGAGGCGAGGGTGATCTCCGGGACGACGCCGGGCGCGGTGTACTTGATCGAGTTGCTGATCAGGTTCTCGAGCAACTGCCGGGTCAGGACCGGGTCCGCGTACGCGGCGCCCAGCTCGCCGATGTGGAAGGCCGGCTGCGGGGCACCGGTGCTCTGGGCCTGGTCGATCCGGGCCATCGCGATGTCGTTCACCACGGCCCCCAGGTCGACGACCGACGGCGCGATCGTGGCGTCGCGGGCCGTCGTGTAGGCCAGCAGGTCGTTGATCATGTCGCGCATGCGGGCCGACGCCCGGCGGATGCGGCGGATCCCGTCCTCGGCCTCGGGGGTGGCCGGATGGTCGGGGAAGTCGGCGAACGCCTCGGCCAGCGCCTCGCTCCAGCCGTCGATCGTGGCCAGCGGGTTCAGCAGGTCGTGGGCGACGACGCCGGCGAAGTTCGCGAGCTCGGTGCGGTGCCGGCGCTCGGAGGTGACGTCGTGGAAGACGGTCACGGCGTACCGGGCGCCGTTCGCGCCGGCCGCGATCGGCGTCGAGTTGACGCTGAGGATCCGCCCGTCGGGCAGGGCGGCGTTGCGGATCAGCAGGTCCATGCCGCGCACGTCGGTGCCGGACAGGGCCTGCCGGTACGGCATCTCGTCGGGCTGCAGCGGTGTCCCGTCCGGGTGGAACAGCCCGTAGAAGTCCGGGTGCCGCATCAGGTCGGACGGGCTGACCTGGCCGCCGACCAGGCGCCGGACGGCCGGGTTGCGCAGCAGGATGCGGCCCTGCTCGTCCATGACGGTCAGGCCCTCGCTCATCGAGTCGACGATCGTGGTCATCAGCTGCGCCTGCGAGGCCGCCGCCTCCTGGGCGCCGCGCAGTTCCCGCAGGATCGCGGTGCGCTCGTCGCGGCCCAGAGCCAGGGCCAGACCCACAACGGCGATCATTCCCACGTACGCCTGTGCCACCAGGGCCCGGGCCGGATGCGACTCGATGAGCGCGAACGGCCCGGTGCCGCCCAGCGTGTAGAGCACGGCGACGGCGCCGAAGGCCAGATCGTGCAGGATGACGAAGCCGGTGTGCAGGCGGGTGCCGGCCCAGACCGTCATGGCGATCAGCGAGAAGGCCAGCGGCAGCCGGTTGTCGGTGCCGAACACGGCCGTGTACGCGGCGATCGACACCACGATCACCAGGATGTACTCGAGCTGTTTGCGCGTTGGCAGGCCGGCCCAGATCCCGCGCAGCGACGGCACGCTCCGCCGGTGGACGAGATGGCCGAGGCGCAGCCCGGCCGCGCCGATGAGCAGGATGCTGACCGTGTTGCGGGTGAGCCAGACCGCGGTGGCGGGGCCGGAGTAGGAGCCGTTGACCGCCCACACCCCGGTCGGGCCGATCAGCGCGCCGACCGCGGTGGCCACGAACGACGCCGCGACCAGGCGCCACAGCTCCTGCGGCCGGGCGAGCGGGCGTTCCCCGCCGCCGCCCCACAGCCCGGGCAGCCACCGCCGGAAGAGGGTGACGAAGGTGCACGCCTGGGCCAGGTTGGCCACCACGAACCACACGGCCAGCGAGGCCGGCGCGCCGGTGGAGATGTTCACGCCCATGGTGACGGCGGCGATGGCGAGCCCGTCGATCCACCGCCAGCGCGAATGCCACTGGGCCAGGAACCAGATCGCGGAGACGCCGGCGGCCGGCCAGACCATGCTCAGGTTGGTCTCGTCCATGACCGTCTTGCGGCCGACATAGGTGGCGGCCGCGTAGAGCACGGTGAAGACGAGCGTGCGCAGCAGAGAAGCGCGCAGCGTCATGCCCGCACGCAGCTCAGCCATCAGCGCACCGCCCCCCTCACGGATTCCTATCGACCCGATCCGCGATTCGATGAGCGACTACGGCAGGTGCGTTCTGTGCTGCACCGCGTGCATCAAGTCCTAACGCCCGTTCCGGCCGACGACACAGGATGTGACGCGGAGCGGAAACACCCCCGAAACATCTTTTCCCCTATCCAGGCGCGCAGAGCCGTCGACAGGAGCAGATATGAAACGTATCAGAACTGCCGGCGCGGCGGTGCTGGCGCTGTGCGCGCCGTTCTTCTCGCCGGTGGCGGCGCGGGCCGCCGTGGACTGTTCGGCTGTTCCCTGGATGAACACGAGGAAGACGGCCGAGCAGCGGGCCGCGGCCCTGCTCGCCGCCAGCACCCAGCACCAGAAATACCGATGGCTGGTGGAACAACCGGCGAACAGCCCGGCCCAGACGGAATGGCAGGACGGGGTCGTCTATCCGGTTCAGGTGCCGTGCACGCCGACCGTGGTCTATGCGGACGGGCCGGACGGCGTACGGTTCACCCCCGGAGTGACCGCCTTCCCGGCGACGATCGCGCAGGCGGCCACCTGGAACGAATCGCTGGCCTACGCGAAGGGAAAAACGCAGGCGGCCGAGGCGTTCGACAAGCGCAAGAACATGCTCCTGGCGCCCGGACTTTGCGCGAGATCTACGACCTGCCGTTCGAGATCGCCGTCGACCGGGCCGCGCCGTCGAGCGTGATGTGCTCGTACAGCCAGATCAATGGAACCTATGCCTGCGAGAATCCGCGCCTGAACTCCGTACTCAAGCGAGATGGTGGGTTCGACGGCTATGTGATGAGCGACTTCGGGTCGGTGCACTCGACCGCGGCCTCGCTCGTGAACGGAATGGACCAGGAGCTCAACCGGCCGATCTGGTTCACGCCGGCCCGGCTCGACGCGGCGCTGGCGGCGGGGGAGATCACCCAGCGGCAGGTCGACGCCGCCGCTTTCCGGGTCGTGCGGTCGTCCATCAACCGACGGGGTCAGCGCGAGTTCGGTCTGCTCGCTGCCGTGGCGGTTCGGCAATCCGGCCACCCTGCAATGCGAGGACCTGGTCTCGCCGGAAACCGCCATTCGGGACCGGGCGGCCAACCCCCGTACCGTCGTGGTCCTGCAGACCGGCAGCGCGGTCGAGATGCCGTGGATCGCGCAGGTGCCGGCGGTGCTGGAGAACTGGTACGGCGGCGAGCAGATGGGCCCGGCGATCGCGTCGCTGCTCTTCGGCGACACCAGCCCGTCCGGCAAGCTGCCGATGACATTCCCCAAGGCCCTCGCGGACACCCCGACGGCCGGTGACGCGGCGCGATACCCGGGCGTCGCCGGCGCCGACGGCATCCGGCAGGTCGACTACAGCGAGGGACTCAAGGTCGGCTACCGCTGGTATCAGAGCGAGGGCATCCGGCCGCTGTTCCCGTTCGGCCACGGCCTGTCCTACACGTCGTTCGCCTACTCCACGCCGAAGGTGACCGTCTCTCATGAAGTGAAGATCAAGTTCACGGTCAAGAACACCGGCCGGCGTACGGGTACGGAGGTGGCCCAGGCGTACGTCAGCCTGCCCGCCGCGACGGGCGAGCCGCCGTCCCGCCTGATCGGCTGGGAACGGGTCACCCTGGCCCCGGGTCAGCAGAGGACCGTGGAGATCAGCCTGAGCCGTTCCGACCTGTCCGGCCCGCACCTGCTGCAGTACTGGGACTCGAAGCGCTCGTCGTGGGTCACCGCCCGCGGCGTCTACGGGCTGAGCGTCGGCGGTTCGTCCGGCACCAAGGCGCGTACGTCGTTCCGCGTCCGTTGAGCACGGGGTGAGGCGGCCCGGGCCGCCTCGCCCTATTGTCGTCCCATGACAACGCTGCGCACCGACGACTGGGATGCCGGCGTGGGCGCCCGCACCCGCCACGACGGCGACGAGTTCATCGACCTCGACCTGTGTGAGACCACCCTCGAGGGCGTCGAGTTCGACAAGTGCACGTTCCGCAACGCCCGCTTCAACTGCGCCGAGCTGACCGACGTGGCCTTCCTCAACTGCACCTTCGTGGCCTGCAACTTCTTCGACGCCTCGCTGACGAACTGCAAGCTGGTCGGCAGCTCCTTCGACCGCTGCTCCTTCGACCTGCTGACCGCGGACGGCGGCGAGTGGTCCTTCACCTCGCTGCGCGCGGCCGACCTGTCCACCGCCACCCTGACCGGTTTACGGATGCGCGAGGCCGACCTGACCGGAGCCCGGGGCCAGGGCGCCACCCTGACCGGCCTGGACCTGTCGGGCGCCCAGTTCCACCAGGCCGACCTGACCCGGGCCGACCTGCGCGGCAGCGACCTCACCGCGCTCGACCCGGCCACGGTCTCCCTCCGCGACGCCGTCATCACCCCCGACCAGGCGGTGACCATCGCGTCGGCCCTCGGCCTGGAGGTCCGCGCGATCTGATGGCCGGCCCGTGGCATCATGCTGGGCCATGGATCATCAGGGACGGTTGCGCCGCGCGGCGCTCGAGTCGGGCATCCCGGACGACGAGGTCGGCCGGTTCACCGACCACCTGCGCTTGTCGATCAGGCTGAGCGCGGGCACGCGCGGTGCCGAACCCCCGGCTGCCGATGACAGTTCACTGCCGCTCGTCCTGTCCGTCGACTGCGCCGCCCTGCCGAGGATCGACGGCTTCCCCCTGCCGGCCGGCGGGTCGCTGCTGTTCTTCCTGGACCACGAGAAGGACCACCTGGCCGCGGCCGAAGGCGAGCGGAAGTACGCGCGAGTCACCCATGTCCCCGAGGGTTCAGGACTGTATGAGGCGACGCTGCTGGCCGAGCTCCCCGACTGGCTCCTGACGGACGACGAAGACGAGGACGACGACTTCACGCCTTTCCAGGAGCAGCTGGCCCTCGATCTCGAGCGCGACTTCCCGCACCTGGACGAGTTACGCGCTCTCGCCGTCGACCTCTGGCCGCCGTCCCAGGGTCTCGCCCGCGCTTACCTCGGCGGCTACGTCGACGACGAGGTGATGACGAGCATCGCGGAGCAGACCCTCGCCGGCCGGGAGAAGGCCGGCGAGATCGTGATCCCGGTGGCAAAGTGGTATTCGCACGTGGAGAGGGAAAAGCACCGCCTGGCCGGCGAGTGGCTGTCCCTCGCGCGTTTTCCGCTGCCCGGCACCTATTACACCGCCAGTTTCGTCATCCACTACGACGACCTGGCCGCCGGCCGCTGGGACAGGGCCCTGTCCGTGACGGAGTTCACCGAGTAGCAGGGCGGCCGAGTCCCGACGCGACATGGCGCAAGCGGCCGCTCGGCTACCGGCTCCGCCACATCACCAAGGTGTCCCTCTCCGACCGCTACCTCATCGCCCTGGCCGCCATCGCGGGAACGGCACCCAGCACTGACGGGGCGATGTCCATCCGGCCGGCCTCACCGGCCGGCCGGCAGCCGCGCGGCCAGGATGGCGATGTCGTCGTCCCGGTCGGTCCCGATGTCGGCGACCGCGTCGTCCAGCAGGTCCTGCAAGCGGACGCTACGCCATGTTCTGAGCCGTCGATGCAGGGAGTCGTCGGTCTCGCGGCCGACCAGCCCGTCGGTGTGCAGGAGAACGGTGGATCCGCCGGGCAAAGGCGTCGTCCAGGTGCGCCGGCGGGCGACCCGACGGGCGCCCAGCAGCAGGTCGTTGCCGGTCAAGGACCGTACGGTCCCGTCCGGGTGGACCACCACCGGGGGCGGGTGGCCCGCGTTCGACCAGCGCAGGCGGTAGCCGCCGCCGTCGAGGGCGTCGATGACGGCGACGATGGCGGTCGCCATGATCGGTTCGCCCAGTGCGTGGTTGGCCGCGTCGAGCCGGCGCAGCAGTGCCGCTGGGGAGTCGTGGCGGTCGACGATGTAGGCGCGGAGCATGCTGCGCAAGGTCCCCATCCGGGCCGCCGCGGCCATGTCGTGGCCGACCACGTCACCGATGACCATGATCAGCTGGTTCGCGCGTCCCGCGACCACGTCGTACCAGTCGCCGCCGACCTTCTCCTGCCGGTTCGCGGGCAGATAGTGCGCGGCGAGTTCGTAGCGGTCGACGGCCGGCAGACGGGAGAGGATCGCCTCCTGCAGGATGTCGGCGACCCCGCTGCGGGCGTCGAGCCGCTGGGCTCGTTCCAGCGCTCCCGCGATGTAGGAGGCCAGGGTCGCGATCACCGCTCGTTCGGCGACGTAGAACGTCCGCGGCATGTCCCACCGCAGGTGCAGCGCCCCGAGGACGCCGACCGTGCCGACAACCGGCAGGCAGGCCGCGGCCTGCCGGCCCAGGGCGCTCACGGCCGGGAACGCGGCGGCGAGTTCGGCCGCGTCGGCGAAGTAGAACGCCCGTCGCTCCCGGATGGCCCGCGCGGCCAGGGGATCCGGCGTGGCGTCCATGGGGACGACCTGGAGATGGCTCGCGCCGAGCCCGGTTCCTCGAAGATGACGGACCGCCTGCAGCACGTCCGAGGTGGTGACCGTGGTCGACAACGTCTCGCTGGCGCGCAGGAGAAGCAGGTTGCGGGTTATGTCGGCCGATGTCATTTCCGGTGGTAGCCGTACCGAAGTCATGAGGAGCTCCTGCGTGCGGGGGTCGTGGACGGCGTGATGGTGCGGGCGTGTTCCCGGACGTCCGCACCATCACGGGTCAGCGCACGAACGTCGCCACCGGCTTGCCGGACTGGGCGATGGAGGTCGAGAGCATCAGCCCGGGGCCGAGGCGGACTGCACTCCAGCGGGAATCTCCGTACGGACCTGAATGATGTCCCGGCCGGGGATGGACGAGGTTCGGTGCAGGGTTTCGGTGCGCTTGAGCTTTGTCGCGAGCTCGTCGGAGTCGGACGGCATGTCAGCTGGTGAGGAAGTCGAGGAGGTCCTTGTTGAACTCCTGCTCGTGGGCGCCGGTGAGGCCGTGCGGGGCGCCGGGGTAGATCTTGAGGATCGAGTTGGCGACGATCTTGGAGGACTTCAGCGCCGCCGCTTGGATCGGCACGATCTGGTCGTCGTCACCGTGCAGGATCAGCGTCGGCACGTCGATCTTCTTGAGGTCTTCCGTGAGGTCCGTCTCGGAGAAGGCCTTGACGCAGTCGTAGGCGCTCTTGATGCCGACCGACATGGACATCAGCCAGAACGCGTCGTGGGCACCCTGACTCACGGTCGATCCCGGCCGATTGGCTCCGTAGAACGGAAAGGCCAGATCACGGTAGTACTGCGACCGATCGGCGAGTACCGCCTCGCGGATCTCGTTGAACGGCTCGATCGGCGTCCCTTCCGGGTTGGCGGGGGTCTTGAGCATCAGCGGCGGGATGGCGCCGAGCAGAACCATCTTGGCGACCCGGGAGGTTCCGTGACGTCCGACGTAGCGGGTGACCTCGCCTCCGCCGGTGGAGTGCCCGACCAGGACGATGTCGTGCAGGTCGAGGTGCTCGATGACGGCGGCCAGGTCGTCGGCGTAGTGGTCGAGGTCGTTTCCGTCCCACGGCTGGCTCGAGCGTCCACCGCCGCGACGGTCGTGGGCGATCGCCCGGAACCCGTGACTGGCGACGAAGTTCGCGGAGCCGTCCCAGGCGTCCGCGGTGAGCGGCCAGCCGTGGCTGAAGACGACGGCTTGCCCGCTGCCCCAGTCCTTGAAGAAGATCTCGGTGCCGTCGGGTGTCGTGACTGTCGGCATGTGCTTTGCCTTTCTGCTCCTCGGTTGTCGCCTCTGGTCCTCAACCTCCCAAAAGCCCGAGGCTCTGACCAGGACGGTTGGCCCGAGGACCGGGGGGTGCTGACCGGAAGAAAAGGCGGGCTGCCCCGGTACGGGAATCCGGTGCACCGCCGACACACTGTGGACCGTCACGGCGGCCGTCTGGGTGGCCTGATCGGAGCGGGCGGCAGCGCGGCCTTCGGCCATCACACGCTCGCGCTCGCGGTGCCCACCGTCCGGCGACTGGCTGCCGGCACCGACATGCCGGTCGCCGGCGGCTGAGGGGCGAGGTGACATCTGGCTGGCCACCTCTTGTTTCCGGCCAACCGGAAGGCCACGGGCGGCGTCCCCGGCGGAGGATGCCGATGACGCGGCATCGCCGGGAAAGGTGACAACCATGCGTATCACGCGGAACACGGGGCAACTCGGCGAGGTCGAGGTGGATTCCGCCGGCGCGGGCGGCGGCCGGAGCGGCACGTCGGCGATCGTCGGGTTCCTCCTGCTTCTCGAGTTCGCCTCCGGGCTGACTCAGGGCTGGCTCTCGCCCCTGTTGCCCAGCCTCTTGCAGCGCTACGACACCACCGCCGCCAACCTGAACTGGGTGAACGCGGTGTTCCTCCTGTCGTCAGCGGTGTGCGTGCCACTGATGTCCAAACTCGGCGACATCTTCGGGCACCGCCGGTTGCTGACCATCGCCGCCGCCCTGGTCGCCGTCGGGTCGGTACTGGTGGCCGTGGCCCCGACCTTCGGAATCCTGCTGGTGGGGCGGGCCGTCCAGGGGCCGCTGCTGGCCTTCCTGTCGCTCGAGTTCGCTATCGTGCGGGAGCGCGCCGGCCGGCGGACCGGCCGGGCGGTCGGGCTGCTGGTCGGTTCGCTGGCCCTCGGCGGCAGCGTCGGCCTGCTGCTCGCGGGTCAGGCGCGTCAGCACCTGAGCCTGTCCACGACGTTGTGGATCCCGGCCGTCCTGATGATCGCCATGGTGCCGGTCGCGGCGTTGCTCGTTCCGGAGACGTCGGCCCGCATACCGGGTCGCGTCGACTGGGCCGGGGCCGCCCTGCTGAGCGCCGGGCTGGTGCTCGTGCTCGCCGCGGTCGGCAACGGCGGCAGCTGGGGGTGGGCGAGCGGCCGTACGGTCGGCGGGATCGTGGGCGGCCTCGCCGTGCTCGTGCTCTGGATCATCGTCGAGCAGCGCGTCGCGCAGCCGTTCGTCGACGTGTCCCTGGTGCTGGGTGGGCGGCTGGGACCGCCGGTTCTGGCCGGGTTCTTCGCCGGGGCCGAACTCTTCGGCAGCCAGGCGGCCGGTGCGCTGTTCCTCGGCCTGCCGGCCAGCACCGGGATCGGGCTGGGACTGTCCGCCGGGCAGCTCGGACTCGTGCTCGTGGTGTTCGGCCTGGCCGCGTTCGGCGGCACTTCGCTGGCGCCCCGGCTCACCGAGTGGGCCGGCAGCCGGGCCACCCTGGTCACCGGAGCCATGCTGAGCGTCGCCGGGTACGTGCTGACCGCCCTGGCCCACGACTCGGTGGGCCTGTTCGTCAGCTGGCAGGTCCTGGTCGGACTCGGCAACGGCCTGGTCCTGGCGGCGCTGTCGAGCTATGTGGTGACCCGGGCTCCGGCTGACTCCGTCGGAATCAGCGCCGGACTGCTCAACACCGCCCGAACCGTCGGGGGCGCGGTGTCGGGTGCTGTCTTCGCGGCCGTCATGGCAGCCATGGCGGTCCGGCTGCCCGGCATCGGCAAACCGGTCACGACCGAGGCCGGCTACATGACCGTCTGGCTCGTGTGCGCCGGCCTGGCGCTCGCCGTCGCCGCGCTGGCTCTGCGGTTCCACGGGGAGACCGGCCCGGCCGGTGCCGATATTTCCGGTCAGCCCTACCACCGCTGAGGACGCCGCGCTGAGACGATGAGCGGATGCCGAGCCCGATCCTGGTCGTCGACGACGACGCGTCCGTCCGCGGACTGCTCGTGCGTATCCTGCGGACCTGGGGCCACACGATGATCCTCGAAGCCGGCTCGGTCGCCGAGGCCCTGGAACGCGCCGATGCCTGCCGCCCCCGCATCGCCCTGGTCGACGTCGGCCTGCCGGACGGGGACGGTTTCTCCCTCACCCGGCGGCTGCGGTCGAAGCCGTGGACGATGCGCGTGGTCATCTTCTCCTCGGATGCCGACCCGGCGAACAACGCGGCCGCCGTCCGGGCCGGAGCGATCGGCTTCTTTCCCAAGGACGAGCTGTTGAGCCCGGCCCTGCGACGACTCCTCGAGGAACGCGACGATGACCCACGATGACGCCGGCCGCCCCCTGCGAATCGCGATCGGAGAGGACGACGTACTGCTTCGCGAAGGTCTGGCCCGGATCCTGACCGATGCCGGGCTCGACGTCGTGGCCCGGTCCGGTGATGCCGACGACCTCCTGCAGCGCACGCTCGCCTACCGTCCCGACGTCGTCATCGCCGACGTCCAGATGCCGCCCGGCCACGAGGACGACGGCCTGCGTGCCGCCATGGAGATCCGCCGCCGCTCGCCGCGGATCGGCGTGCTGATCCTGTCGCAGTTCTGCGAGCCCGCGTACGTGATGGACCTGGTCGGCGACCGGCCCGAGGGCATCGGATATCTGCTCAAGGAACGCGTCGGGGACGTCGAGGCGTTCGTCGACGCCGTCAACCGGGTCGCGGCCGGCGGTAGCGCACTGGATCCCGAGGTGGTCGTCCGCATGCTCGGCCGCCGCACCAAGGACGGGCCCCTGCGACTGCTGACGCCCCGCGAGTCGGCGGTGCTGGCGGCCATGGCCGAGGGGTTGTCCAACTCCGGCGTGGCGGAGAGTCTGCTCATCAGCCACGCCTCCGTCGAGAAGCACGTCACGGCGATCTTCCGCAAACTGCGCATCGCTCCCGTCGACAGCGAGCACCGCCGTGTTCAAGCCGTCCTGACCTACCTGCGCGCGGGCGATCGCCGGCGATGAAGCGGCCGGAGACGCCCGACGTACGCGACCTCGTGGCGAACCAGGCGGCACTGCGACGGGTCACCGCGACGGTGGCCGCCGGCGAACCGCCACGGAAAGTGTTCCAGGCGGTCACCGCCGAGGCTTCCGCGCTGCTCGGCGACACGCTCATCGCCCTGACGAAGTTCGAGGGCACCGCGGCCGGTACCGACTCCGTCGTCGTGGCCCAGACGGGCGGTCACGTACCCGTCGGCGCGCGGCTCCATCTCGCCGCCGGCAACGGCATCGCCGCCCGGATGTGGAGGTCGGGCCGCCCTGAGCGGATCGACGACTACACCGGCGCAGCCGGACCGGCGGTGGCCACGGAGCTCGGCATACGGGCCGTCGTCGCGGTTCCGGTGACCGTGGACGGAAGCCTCTGGGGCGCGCTGAGCGTCAGCTCACGTATCGGCCCGCTGCCGGCCGGCACCGAGGACCGTCTGGCTCAGTTCGCCGAGATCGTCGCGGCGGCCGTGGTGAGTGCGGCCGCCCGTGAGGCGCTCCTCGCCCTGGCCGCCGAGCAGACGGCGCTGCTTCAGGTGGCGGCCCTGGTCGCTCACCGCGCGAGCGAGACCGAGATCTTCGAGGCCGTCACCCGGCAGGCGGCCACGCTTATCGACGACGAGCCGACCACCCTGGTCCGTTACGAGGGTGAGCGCACGTTCACCGTGCTCGCCACCCACCACGGCCCGGCCGCGGTCGGGACCAGGGTCACCGTTCCGGTCGGTGACGCCGGCACTCTGGACGAGATGATGCGGACGTTGAAGCCGGCCCGGCTGGACCGTTACGACCTGTTCGCCGACCGCACCTACTCCAGCCGGGACTTCGGCGTCGGCTCGAGTGTGTCGGTGCCCATCATCGTCAACGGCCGGCTCTGGGGGGCCTTGGGCACGCTGAACGAGGGCCGCCGTCTGCCGACCGGCACCGAGGAACGCCTCGGCAAGTTCGCCCAACTGGTCGCGTCGGCCCTGGCCAACGTCGAGGCGCAGGTGGAGCTGAGGAACTTCGGCGCCCGGCAGGCCGCCCTGCGACGGGTCGCCGAACTGGTCGCCCGCGGCGCCGCGCTGGCCGAGGTGTTCAACGCCGTCGCGACCGAGGCCTCGAACATCCTGGGCGAATCGGCTGCGGACCTGTTCCAGTACGACGGTACCCACTGCACAGTCGTCGCCACCTGCCGCAGCCCCGTCCCGGTGGGATTCCGGAGCCGCGCCGACGGCGACTCGGCCGGCGCGCGGGTGATGCGGGCGCGACGACCGTGCCGGTTCGCCACCCTGGACGGAACCGATTCCGCCGGCCAGGCCCGCGAGTTCGGCGTGGGAGCGCTGGTGGCGGTGCCCGTCTTCGTGGAGGGGCGGCTGTGGGGCGGGCTGGCCACGACCACGCGGGGGACGCCGCCACCGGAGGACGCCGAGGACCGGCTGGCCGAATTCGCCGAGCTGGCGGCGGCCGCGATCGCGAACTCGGAGAACAAGGAGAAGCTGCGGGCGTCGCGGGCCAGGGTGGTGGCGACGGCCAACGAGGTACGCCAGCGGTTGCAGCGCGACGTCCACGACGGCGCCCAGCAGCGGCTCGTGCAGACCGTGCTGTCCCTCAAGCTCGGACTGGACGCGGTGAGTCGTGGCGAGGACCCCGCCGGTCTGATGCGCGAAGCCCTCGACAACGCCGAACGCGCCACTGTGGAACTGCGGGACATCGTGCACGGAATCCTCCCGGTCGCCCTGGCCCGGGGCGGCTTGCGGGCCGGTATCGACTCGCTGGTCGCCGCGTCCGCCATACCGGTCGAGCTCGATCTGAGCGCTCGGCTCCCCGGCCGGTTGCCGAACGATGTCGAGGTGACGGCGTACTTCGTGGTGGCCGAGGCGCTGACGAACGTCGTGAAGCACGCGCACGCGACGCGGGCGCGGGTGGTCGTGGCCGGCGAGGGGGATCGCCTGGTGGTCGAGGTCAGCGACGACGGTGCCGGTGTCGCCGATCCTCGTGGTGGTTCGGGCCTGACCGGCCTGTTCGACCGGGTCGATGCCCTGGACGGCACCATGGCCTTGACCAGCGGTAACGGCCGGGGGACGGTGGTGCGGGTCGTCCTGCCGCTGTCGGGCGCCCGATCGGATTAGTCACTCGGTGCCGACCGGCAGAATCGCTCTGATCGTCGTACCGTGCCCCGGAGGGCTGCTGACCATCAGTTGGCCCCCGCAGGCCTCGACGCGGTCGAACAGCCCGGTCAGCCCCGAACCCGCTCCGACATGGGCGCCGCCCACACCGTCGTCGCCCACCTCGACGCGGACGACGCCGGCGCCGACATCGGCCCGCACCCAGGCCCGCCCGGCCTTGGCGTGCTTCACGACATTCGTGAGCGCCTCGGCGACGACGAAATACGCGGTGGTCTCGAGCTCCACGGCCAGCCGCGGCATGTCGACGTGGGCCTCGACCGGCAACCGCAGACCGGCCAGCAGCGACTCCACGCCGCCGGGCAGGCCGCTGCGTGTCAGCGCCGCGGGAAGGATGCCGCCGACAATGTCACGCAGTTCGTCGGTGGCCCGCTGGGCGTGCTGGAGAGCCTCCTGAACATGATCGATGCCGGTCCGTACGTCGTCGGCCGCGAGCGCGTGCCGGGCCAGTTTGAGAGCGATGACCGTGTGGACGAGCCGCTGCTGGGCGCCGTCGTGAACGTCACGTTGAAGCCGGCGTCGGCTCTCGTCGGCCGCCGACAGGACACGTGCCCGTGAGGCGATGAGCTGATCGCGGCTCGCCGCGTTGCTCACAGCGGTACCGACCAGGTTGGCGAATCGCTGGAGCCGGTCCTCGATGCCGGGCGCCAGCGGTCCGTCCGCCGAAGTGACAGTCAGCATTCCCCACACCTTGCTCTCCACCGCGATGGGCGCGGCGACCGCGGCGCGCATGTCGAAGGAGCGGGCGAGGCCGGCATCGGGTTGCGCGCTGTAGTCGTCCACCCGCACGGCGGCCGCTGTCAGCCGGACTCGTTCCGGCAGCGTATCGGGCGCATAGGCGATACGAGTTCCCGGCGGCGCCGGCCCACCGCTTCGGCTGATCACGCTCAGCGCCTCGTCCTCCTCGAAACGTACGAGGGTGACCGGCTGCCCGTGCAGAAGACGCTGCGCCTCCGCGGCGACAGCAGTGAACACCGCATCGGCGGGTCCGCCGGCGGCCACCAGCTCCGCGACGCGCAGCAGAGCCGCTTGTTCGTCGTTCAGCGACCGGACCTCGGCCCGGGCCTGCGAGCTGGCGATCGCCGTACCGGTCAGCTCCGCGAAGCGCCCGAGTTTCCCCTCGATGTGCGCCGGCAGGATGCCCCGGCCGGCCGCGACGAGAACGCCCCACAGGCGATCCCCGACCATGATCGGTGCGGCGGCGCTGGACGAGAAGCCGTGAGCCGCCGCCAACTGCGGCCAGGTGCCCGAAGTGCCGGGCAGCCGGTCCACTCGAGCCGGCCGCCCGGTTCGCCAGACGCGCTGGGTGGCGCCGTCGCCCTCGGCCACGGCCCGCATCCCCACCACGACGCCGTCCGGCGGATCGTGAGTCGCGACGACCTCCGTCGCTCCGTCGGGCTCGAAGCGAAGCATCGTCGTGAAACCCACGCCGACCAGCCCGGCCGCCTCAGCGACGACCGCCTCGAACACCTCGCCGGGTGTGGCGTCGTGCGCCACCAGCTTGGCCACTCGCTGCAGGGCAGCGGCCAGCTGCTCGAGCTCTTCCCGGATCTGCCCGTGGGCGATCGCCCCGGCCAGCAGCTCGGTGAACTCGGCCAGCTGCTCCTCGGTACCGGGGGGAAGCGTCTCACCGGTGGTCGAGCCGACGGCGGTCAGGCCCCACACCTCCGCGTCGACCATGACCGGGGCGCCGACCGCGGTTCGCCAGCCCCAGCCACGCACCACGTCGGCCAGCGAACCGGACACGGTCTCGTAGGACGGGATCCGGCTCGGACGCCGGGAGTCCCAGATCAGCCGGGCCAGAGTTCCGGTGCCGACCGGTCGCTGGATCCCGGCGCGCTGATATCCGAGCGCCCGGTTCCAGCGGCCGATCACTGTGACTGTCTCGTCCCGGTGGAACCGCAGCAGGACCGCGTCGGTTCCCGGGATCAGGCGGCCCACCTCCGTCACCGTCGCTTCGAAGATCTCCGGCTGCGGGGCCCCGCAAGCGACCAGAGTCGCCACCCGCCGCAACGCCGCCTGTTCGGCGGCCGATCGCTGAAGATCACGGGAATCTGGTCTCATGGGAAGCCTCGTCCGCCAATGCGCATTCGATGTCCGGCGATCATGCCGCACCCTCGCCAGTCTCGGCGCCCGGCCTTGCGACCGCAGCATCGCGCCTGGTGAATTGCTGTATACCGGCGATTCCCGAGAGGTTCCGCAGCCGATCGCGGTCACATGGGACGATGTGCCGGTCATGACGGTGCTGCGGTCGTGAGGGCGGACGCCACCGGGTCCCGGCCCGCGCCTCCCGCGGGTGGCCCGAAGGCCAGCGCGGCGCGAGGGGCGTCACCCGGCCGGGTATCCGAACCAGCGGGCGAGGTGGCGGTCCAGGTCCCGCTGGTCGTCGCCGATCCAGGCGACGTGGCCGTCGGGACGCGCCAGCACGCACGGAACGTCGAGGTCGGCGGCCGGGTCGCCGACGTAGTCGACCCGATCCGACCAGCCGCCGGCGGTGAGCCGCCCGGTGCGGTCGAGCAGCAGGCCGCGGCCCCGGTGCAGCCGCTCGTAGACGTGGCCGACGTCGGGCAGGCGGCGGCCGAGCAGGTCCGGTCCGTCGCCGAAGTCGTAGCGGACGCCGATCGCGGTGATCTGCTCGAGCAGGTAGCGGTTGACCTCGTCGAAGTCCATCAGCTTGGTGAGCAGGCGGCGGGCCGCCCGCGCGCCCGGGTCGTCGGCGACCAGCGCCGTCTGGGCGCGGGTGTTGTCCAGCACCTCGGCGGCGACCGGGCGGCGTTCGGCCGCATAGGTGTCGAGCAGGTTGTCCGGCGCCCAGCCCCGGATCCGCGCGGCGAGTTTCCAGCCGAGGTTGAACGCGTCCTGCAGGCCCAGGTTGAGGCCCTGCCCGCCCAGCGGCGGGTGGATGTGGGCGGCGTCGCCGGCCAGCAGCACCCGCCCTATCCGGTAGTGGTCGGCCAGGCGGGTCGCGTCGCCGAAACGCGACATCCAGCGCGGGGAACGCGCGCCGAAATCGGTTCCCGCGACGGCGTGCAACTGGCGCTGGAAGTCTTCGAGCGTGGGCGGTTCCGTGTGTTCGCCGGCGCCGGCCGGGACGATGATCCGGTAGACCCCGGCACCGGCCGGCCGGATGTGCACCCTGCGGTCCGCGATCGGCCCGGGCGGCACCGCCAGTTCCAGGTCGCCCATCAGGGTGTAGTTGCGGGCCGGCTCGCCGGGAAAGCCGACGCCGAGCAGTTTGCGGACGGTGCTGTGCGCGCCGTCGCAGCCGACCAGATAGCGCGTACGGAGCCGTTCGCCGTCGGCCAGTTCCACGGTCACCGCGTCGTCGTCCTGGGTGAAGCCGGTGACCGGACAGCCGCGCCGAATGCGCGCACCCAGCGCGGTCGCGTGCTCCGACAAAAGCTCGACGACGACCGGTTGCGCGATGCCGAGCAGATAGGCGTACGGCGAATCCAGTCCCGCCGGCGCTGGTTTGTCGATGGCGGCGAAGTACGCGCCGGCCGGGCGCCGGCGGCCGTGTTCGCGCATCCGGTCCAGCAGGCCGCGCATCGCCATCAGTTCGATGCTGCGGATGTGCAGGCCGACGATGCGGTCGTACGAAAGGGGCCCGGTCTCTTTCTCGAGAATGAGGACCCGTACGTCGTGCAGGCGAAGCTCGGCGGCCAGCATGGCACCGGCCGGACCGGCGCCGGCGATGATCACGTCGTACATCAATGAAGCCTTTCGGGAGGGCGAGAAACGCGCTCCCGGCGACGTCTATGTCAATCGCCCGACCGAGACGGCAAGGGGGAGCGCCCACAGCGTTACAGCGTTCATGGGTCTCACCTCCTCGGGCGGTGTCGCGGTCGAGAGAACCCTAGCCGATTGACATCCATCACTTCAACGCCGACCATTGGGAGCGCTCCCAGAGAGATGGAGGCCGTCGTGCGCTCTTCATTGTTCCGGCGTGTCGCGACCGGCACGGTTCTCGTAGTCGTGGCGGCGGCGGTGGGTGGCGTGCCGTCGGGGGCGAGTGGGGCCGCCTCGCGGGCGAGTACGGCCGCCGGAAGCGCCGTCCGGGTCGACGTCGACGCGCGGGCCGGGCTGGCGACGGTCGGCGATGTGGCGCTCGGGGTCAACCACGCGATCTGGGACTCCCAGCTCGGGACGCCGGCCGTCGCCGACCTGCTCGGCGACGCGGGTGTGCGGATAGTGCGCTACCCGGGCGGGTCGTACGCGGACATCTACCACTGGAAAGATCACACGGCGCCCGGTGGCTACGTCGCGCCGGACACCGACTTCGACACCTTCATGGCGGGAGCGCGCCGGACCGGCGCCGAGCCGATGATCATCGCCAACTACGGGACGGGTACGGCCCAGGAGGCGGCCGACTGGGTGCGGTACGCCAACGTCACCAAGGGGTACGGGGCCCGGTACTGGACCATCGGCAACGAGAACTACGGCAACGGGCACTACGGCTCGGCCTGGGAAGCCGACGACCACGCCGACAAGAGCCCGAAGGAGTACGCGGCGCAGGTCACGGCGTACGCGCAAGCCATGAAAGCAGTTGATCCGACGATCAAGATCGGCGCCGTTCTGACCATGCCGGGCAACTGGCCCGACGGCATCGTGGCGGCGGGGGACCAGGGCAGCTGGAACGAGGAGGTCCTGACCCGGGCCGGCGCGGCCATCGACTTCGTCGACGTGCACTGGTACCCGGGCGGCAGCACGCCGGCCGAGGCGCTGACGAAGACCGCGCACATCAAGGACGCGGTTTATCTTCTAAGGCAGCAAATTGAGAGGTACGCCGGTGCGGGCGCCGGACGGATAAAGATCAGCATGACCGAGACGAACGTCGACGTCGGGCGCAACACCCAGCCCGGCGCGCTGTACCTGGCCGACGTCTACAGTGGCCTGCTCGAACAGGGCGTCTTCACGGTGCACTGGTGGAACGTGCACAACGGCCTCGGCACGGTCTCGACGGTGGCGGGACACACCGACTACGGCGACTACGGCCTGCTCTCCAGCGGCAACTGCACGGCCGGCAACACGGTGTGCCAGCCGCCGCTGAACACGCCGTTCGCCCCCTACTACGCGCTGTCGCTGATGGGGGAATTCGCCCGCAGCGGCGACCAGTTCATCGGCGCGGGCACGAACGACGAACTGGTCAGCGCCCACGCGGTACGCCGCGCCAACGGCGACCTGGCGGTCCTGCTGATCAACAAGGACCCGTCGTCGGAGCGAACAGTGACGCTGAACTACCACGGCTTCACCCCGGCCACGGGCGCGCCGTCGGTCCTGTCGTTCGGCAACGGCGACACCGCGATCTCCACGACGGCGGACGGTCAGACACTTGCCCCGTACGAGATCAAGCTGGTGACCCTGCACCCGGCGGCCCCGCCGGTGGCCGCCCCGAAGGCGCCGGGCCAGCCCACCGCGACCGCGACCGACAGCACGGCGACGATCTCCTGGCCGCCGGCCGGTGCCGGCGTGAAGTACGAAGTGTTCCGCCAGAACGGCGGCATCAGCGAGCAACTAGGCGAAACGACGGCAACATCGCTGACCGTGCGTAACCTTTCGCCGGGCCGCCGTTACACGGTGAACGTGCTGTCCCGTGACGGAGCGGGACGGCAGTCGGCGAGCTCACCGCCGGTCACGTTCACCACAGGAACGCCGCCGGCGGCAGCGTGCACGGTGAAGTTCCGCGACACGAACGACTGGGGCAACGGCTACGTCGGCTCGATCGACATCACGAACAACGGCACGGCCCCGGTGAACGGCTGGACGCTGACCTTCACGTGGCCCACCACGTGGCAGTCGGTGAGCAGCGGCTGGAGCGCCACGTGGGAGCAGACGTCCCGCACGGTCCGCGTGACAAGCGACGGCGCTTTGCCGGCCGGCGCAACCACAACGGCCGGTTTCGTCGGCGCCTACAGCGGCCCGAACGTCCTCCCAGCCGCCTTCACCCTCAACGGAACGGTGTGCACCAGCGTTTGACGGAATCGTGGCCCTCACTCACACCACCGGGTTCGACCGTTGCGGGAGGCAAGCTCATACGCGCCATCTAGCCTTTGCCTTCCCGCGCGGCGCTCATTCACCTCGTAGCTCAACCCAGCCCGTCGTGCCTGCTCAGCGCGTCGTGCCTGTTCTCCGCGTCGCGCCTGTTGTCCGTGCCTATTGCCCTGTCGTGCCTGTTCTCCGCGTCGCGCCTGTTGTCCGCGTCGCGTCTTTCTCGCGATGCCTTTCGCGCCATGCCTCAGCCCACCGCACCGAGGCCGAGGCCGAGGCGGTGGGCGATGGGTCGAGCCGCGCCTCGCCGCGCCGCGCCGCGCCTCGCCCCGCCGCGCCGCGCCTCGCCCCGCCGCGCCGCGCCTCGCCCCGCGGCGCCTCGCCGCGCCTCGCCGCGCCCGCTTGCCGTCCCTCGACCAGGTCGAGCGCGTTAGCGCAGCGCGGATCGTCAGATACATCCAGGGCGTCGACGCCGCCAAAGATGTCGCAGTTCTAGGAGAGCCGAGATGGTGCAACTGGGTGAGCAACGGGCGTATCGGCGTGCGTTCACTGATTCCGGCCAGCCCGGGGACGGGTCAGGACTAGCTGGGCGGCGCAGCCGGCACTTCGATGCAGCCGGGAGCCGGGAGCCGGGAGCCGGGAGCCGGGAGCCGGGAGCCGGGAGCCGGGAGCCGGGAGCCGGGAGCCGGGAGCCGGGAGCCGGGAGCC
>NZ_JBICTW010000015.1:0-1259 GCF_043197815.1 Actinoplanes sp. NPDC048988
CGGTCTCATTCCGAACCCGGAAGCTAAGCCCTCCAGCGCCGATGGTACTGCACTCGGGAGGGTGTGGGAGAGTAGGACGCCGCCGGACTCAACGTAACCAGCCGAGGGCCGCTCCGAGACGGAGTCGGCCCTCGGCTGCTTTTGTGTGCCCGTCCCCGAGTAACTTTGAGTTTTGAGGCTTGCCCGCCATACCGAGGGCCCGCCGTACCGGAAGGATTTGATCCGTGACTACAGGACCCCAGGACGGCGGCTCCGGCCCCCGCGACGACGACCGCCGGGCCGGCCGCGGCGGTGACCGCGACCGCGGTGGCTTCCGGGGCGACCGGAACGATCGCGGAGACAGAGGCGACCGGGGCGGCGACCGCGGCGGCTTCCGCGGTGGCGACCGTGACCGAGGCGGCTACCAGGGCGGTGGCGACCGTGGTGGTTACCGCGGCGGCTCCTCCGGCGGTGACCGTCCCCAGGGCGGCGGCTTCCGCGGCGGTGACCGTGACCGCGGTGGCTACCAGGGTGGCGGCGACCGCGGCGGCTTCCGTGGCGGCGACCGTGACCGCGGTGGTTACCAGGGTGGCGGCGACCGCGGCGGCTTCCGCGGTGGCGACCGCGACCGCGGTGGCTACCAGGGTGGCGGCGACCGGGGTGGCTTCCGTGGGGGTGACCGTCCGCAGGGCGGTGGCTTCCGTGGGGGTGACCGTCCCCAGGGCGGCGGCTTCCGCGGTGGCGACCGTGACCGTGGTGGCTACCAGGGTGGCGGCGACCGCCGTGGTGTTTCCGGCGGCGACCGGGGTGGCTTCCGCAGCGACCGGCCTCAGGGCGACCGGCCTCAGGGCGGCGGGTTCCGTAGCGACCGGGGCGACCGTCCCTCGTACCAGGACCGTGGTGGCGACCGGGGTGGCTTCCGTGGGGGTGACCGTCCGCAGGGCGGCGGCTTCCGCGGTGGCGACCGTGACCGGGGTGGTTACCAGGGTGGCGGCGACCGCGGCGGGTTCCGGGGCGGTGACCGTCCGCAGGGCGGTGGCTTCCGTGGAGGCGACCGGCCCTCGTACCAGGACCGGGGCGACCGTCCGCAGGGCGGCGGCTTCCGGGGTGACCGTGAGCGCCCGTCGTACCAGGACCGTGGCGACCGGCCCCAGGGTGGCGGCTTCCGCGGCGGCGAGCGGGGTGACCGTCCCTCGTACCAGGACCGTGGTGGCGACCGGGGTGGCTTCCGTGGGGGTGACCGTCCGCAGGGCGGCGGCTTCCGCGGTGGCGACCGTGAC
>NZ_JBICTW010000015.1:1358-29679 GCF_043197815.1 Actinoplanes sp. NPDC048988
CCGTGGTGGTTACCAGGGTGGCGGCGACCGCGGCGGCTTCCGCGGTGGCGACCGTGACCGTGGTGGCTACCAGGGCGGCGGCGACCGCGGCGGCTTCCGTGGCGGCGACCGTGACCGAGGCGGCTACCAGGGTGGCGGCGACCGTGGCGGCTACCAGGGTGGCGGCGACCGTGGTGGTTACCAGGGTGGCGGCGACCGGGGTGGCTTCCGTGGGGGCGACCGCCCGCAGGGTGGCGGCTTCCGGGGGGACCGCGACAGCGGTGCACCGCGCAGTGGCTACCAGGGTGACCGTGGCGGGTTCCGCGGCGGTGACCGGGACCGGCCCTCTTACCAGGACCGGGGCGGCTACCAGAACCGCGACGACCGTGGTGGGTTCCGTGGCGGCGACCGTGACCGGGGCGACCGGCCCGGCAACCGTGACGGTGGCTTCCGGGGTGACCGGCCGTACGGCGACCGGCCCCAGCGCGACCGGGGCGACCGTCCGCAGGGCGGCGGCTTCCGGGGCGACCGCGACCGGCCCTCGTACCAGGACCGCGGTGACCGGGGCGGCTTCCGGGGTGGCGACCGTGACCGCGGTGGCTTCCAGAACCGGGACGACCGCGGGCCGGCCCGTGACGAGCAGGGCGGCGACGAGCAGACCTTCAAGGCGCCCGAGATCCCTGCGGAGATCCAGGCCAGTGACCTCGACCAGGAGGTGCGGGCCGAGCTCGTGTCGCTGGCCCGGGAAGCGGCCGACACGGTCTCGCGGCACCTCGTAGCGGCCGGCCAGATCATCGACGAGGACTCCGAGCTGGCGCTTCAGCACGCGATCGCGGCCCGGCGCCTGGCGTCGCGGATCGCCGTCGTGCGTGAGGCGGTGGGCCTGGCCGCGTACGCCGCTGGTGACTGGACCACGGCCATCGCCGAGCTGCGGACGTACCACCGAATGACCGGTCGTCAGACGCACCTGGCCGAGCTGGCCGACTGTGAGCGGGCGCTGGGCCGTCCCGAGCGGGCCATCGACCTGTTCCGGGGCGCCGACGTCGAGAAGATGGACAAGTCCGGTGCCATCGAGCTGCTGATCGTGGCGGCCGGGGCCCGGGGCGACCTGGGCCAGCACGACGCGGCGGTCGCGATGCTCCAGGTGCGCGAGCTCACCGCGGACGACGACGCCGACTGGGCGGCCCGCCTGCGCTACGCGTACGCCGACGCCCTGCTGGCCGCCGGCCGGCGCGACGAGGCTCGCGAGTGGTTCGCCCGCGCCTCGGCCGTCGACGAGGACCAGCTCACCGATGCGGCCGAGCGCCTGCTCGAGCTCGACGGCGTCACCATCGAGGGCGACGACGTGGAGGACGAGGACGCCGAGGCGCCCGCCGACTCCGCCACCGCCCGCGACGAGGAGGACGCGCGCGACTCCTCGGACGGCGACGACGAGTTCGACGAGGACGACGAGGACCAGGACGACGAGGACCAGGACGACGAGGACCAGGGCGACGACCTCGACGCCAAGGCCGATGACTACGACGACTCCGACGCCGCCGATGAGGACGACGACGAAGACGAGGACGACGAGGATGAGGACGAGGACGACGAGCCGGTTGCTGTCGCCGAGACGGACGTCAACACCGACCCGGTCGAGAAGAAGCAGGGCGACGCCAAGACCGGTGACGTTCCCGCTGTGAGCTTCTCGGCTGTCGAGGACGAGCCCACGACCGAGGGCAAGAAGCCCCAGGAGTGAGCGAGTCCCTCGTAGCCGGCTACGACCTGGTCGTCTTCGACCTGGACGGCGTCGTCTACCTGACCGACGAGCCGATCGCAGGCGCTCCCGAGGCCATCGGGCGCCTGCGGTCGTCGGGCACCGCCGTGGCGTACGCGACCAACAACGCCTCTCGCCGTGCCCCCGACGTAGCCGCCGCCCTGCGCGGCATGGGTGTTCCCGCCGAGCCGTCCGAGGTTCTCACCTCGGCCGGCGCGGCGGCGTCCCTGCTGGCCGAGAAGCTTCCGGCCGGCGCGCCCGTCCTCGTGGTCGGCGCCGACGCTCTCCGCGCCGAGGTCAGCGACGCCGGCCTCACCCTGGTCGGCACCGCGGAGGACAAGCCCGCCGCGGTGGTCCAGGGCTACGGGCCCGAGGTGGGCTGGCGGATCCTGGCCGAGGCGGCCTTGGCCGTACGGGCCGGAGCCCTCTGGGTGGCCACCAACACCGACCGCACACTGCCCAGCCCCCGGGGCCCGCTCCCGGGCAACGGCTCGCTGGTGGCGGTCCTGCGTACCGCCCTCGACCGCGACCCCGACCTGGTCGTGGGCAAGCCCGAGCCGGCCCTGTTCACCACCGCCGCCTCGCTCTCCCACGCTAAGCGTCCCCTGGCGGTGGGCGACCGCCTCGACACCGACATCCAGGGCGCCGTGACCGCGGGCATGGACAGCCTGCTGGTCCTCACCGGCGTCAGCACCCCCGCCGACCTCCTGGCGGCCACGCCCGACCGCCGTCCCACGTACGTGGGGGCCGACCTGTCCGCCCTGTTCGAACCCGGCCCGCCGATCGGGGCCGCTGAGGTCGGCGGCTGGACGCTGACCCGTGACGGCGACAGCGCGACCCTGGCCGGCTCCGGGGAGCCGCTGGCCGCCCTGCGCCTGCTGTGCTCGGTGACCTGGAACGGCGTACCCACGGCGTCTCTGCGCCCGGCCTCGGACGCCGCGCGCGACCTGTTCAAGACCTGGACTTTGTAGAGCCCACCCGGAATCCGTGCGGGCCACGCCGCGGTCGTGGGCCTTCGGGTGGTGGCGCGAAGTCTGAAAGCCGCCAGCTTCGGGCGCCGCCGCGGGCGAGCATGGAGTCTCGATCGACGGGGGAGGCTCTTGTGCATGTCGTGCCTGGACTGAAAGTTCTCTATTTCGGTACGCCGGTGGTGTTGCTCAGCACTGTCAATCCGGATGGCAGCGCCAATCTGGCGCCCATGTCGTCGGCGTGGTGGCTGGGGCAGACGGCGGTGCTCGGGATGGGGGATCGCAGTCAGACCGCGGCCAATCTGTGGCGGGAGCGCGAATGTGTGCTCAACCTGCCGTCGTCGGCGATGGTGTCGGCGGTGGACCGGATCGCCATGACGACCGGGCGGGCCGATGTGCCCAGCGGGAAGCGGGCGCAGGGCTACCGGTACGTGGCCGACAAGTTCGCGCTCGGTGGGCTGAACCGGCAGCCCTCCGAGGTGGTGGCGCCGCCCCGGGTGGCGGAGTGCCCGATCCAGCTGGAGTGCCGGGTGACGGGCACCCATCCGCTCACCGAGCCGGGGCTGCGGGCCACGGCCTATCAGGTCGAGGTGGTGCGGGTCCACGTCGACAAAGATCTGATCATTGAGGGTACGGCGTACGTGGACCCGCTCCGGTGGGATCCGCTGATCATGAAGTTCACCGAGTTCTTCGGTGGTGGCGTCAACGTGCACCCGTCCCGCCTCGCCGCGGGCTGGGGAATGCCTCCTGTGGAGGAGGCGGTCAGAGGAGCTTACGCAGCTTCAACAGGTCGAACGGGTTCGCCTTGACCTGGATCTGACGGGAGGCGATCGCGCGGGTGACGTCGAGCCGGCCGTTCAGCAGGGCCAGCAGGTTGTCGCTGTCGGCGGTCAGGGCGATCTTCGCCTTCGGGTCGTCGCCGTCGGTGATGTCGACCAGGCGGCCGCCGGTGAGGCGCGCGTGGAAGGCCGTTCCCAGGTCGGGGACGCGGCAGGCCAGCGTACGGTCGAAGTCGAGCTTGCCCTGGGTTTCGGCGTTACGGTCGAGCTTCGCCGCCAGGGCGTGCAAAGCGTCTCGGCACTCGTCCACGGTGGCCATCGGGAACCCTTTCTCGCGACACCAGGTCCGGGTACCGGACCGTACCTCACGAAGTCTCCCCGACCTCCCGGTAGCGTTGCACCCGACGAGCCGCGAGAGGAGCGGAAAAATGCCGGACGCATGGCGGGCGTATCTGGACCTTGCCCTCGGTTTGACCGAGGCGCCCCGCAAGCGCGCCCAGAGGGTGGCGGGCGAGTTGGTCAGCAAGGGCGGGGCCACGGCCGCGCAGCTGCAGGGGCTGGTGGACGATCTGCTGTCGGCCGGCGTGGCCAACCGCGAGGCGCTGACCAACCTGGTGCGCTACGAGGTTGAGCGGGCGCTCAATGTGGTGGGTCTCGCCACGGCCGAGGAGGTCACCGAGCTCAAGACGCGGTTGCGCGATCTCGAGGACCAGCTGCGGCAGGCCGAGGACAGCGGCGTCGGTGGCGGCGCGACGGGCGGGACGCGGCTCGAGGAGCCGGCGCCACTGCCCCGTAAGGCGGCCAAGAAGGCGGCCGTGCCGAACGCGATGCCGTCGGCGGGTACGACGCCGGCCGCGCCGCTCGCGAACACCTCGCGGGTCGCGGGGGCGCCGGCCAAGAAGGCGGTCGCGGAAAAGGCTGTGGCGGAAAAGGCTGTGGCGAAGAAGGCCGTGGCGAAGAAGGTTGCGGCCGAGGACACGGTCACGGCCGGAGCCGCGCCGATCCCGCCCGCGAAGAAGGTCGCCAAGAAGGCGGTGGCCAAGAAGACCCCGGCGTCGGAGACGGCCACGGGCGGGGCCGTTCCGGTCGGGCCGGCCAAGAGGGCCGCCATCGGGGAGCCCACGCCGCCGGGCGACGCCATCAAGGCCGTCAAGAAGGCCGCCGAGAAGAAGGCCGCCAAGAGCGCGCCGAGCGCGCCTGTGAAAAAGGCGGCCAAAAAGGCAGTGGCTCCGGCGGGAACCGCCGAGGCGCCCACGGCGGGGGTGCGCGAGGCGGCCGCGGAGACGATTCTGCCGCCGCTGAGCGCGCCGGAGACGCCGGCGCCGGTGGAGAACAAGCCCGGCCCGGAGGCATGAGCCGATGACGTTTCCGTTCAAGCCGGGGCCGCCGCAGGGCGGGTTCCGGCCGACCCCACCGCCGCCGCAGGGCGGGTTCCGGCCGGCCCCAGCGCCGCCGGCCCCGGCGCAGCACACTGAGGCGTTCGCCGAGGCCAGTGGGCAGATCGTGGAGGAGACCGGGCATCCGGCCGTCGACGCCGTGCTGAAGGCGCTGGAGAACGCGAGCCGGCTCGCGCCGGCCGAGCAGATCGCCGAGTACGAGGCGGCCCACCAGGTCTTCCAGGAGACGCTGGCGAGCATCGACCGGTGAGGCTCTGATGGCCAAGAGAGCCCGGCTCGACGCCGAGCTGGTGCGCCGCAAGCTGGCCCGCTCCCGTGAGCAGGCCGCCCAGCTGGTCGAGGCCGGCCGGGTCCAGGTGCGGGGGACCGTGGCCCGCAAGGTGGCCGCCATGGTCGACCCGGCCGATCCCGTGCTGGTCACGGGGGAGGACCCGGCTACCGAGTACGTGTCGCGCGGCGGCCACAAGCTGGCCGGCGCGCTCGAGGCGTTCGGCCGTGACGGCCTGACCGTGCAAGGGCGGCGGTGTCTCGACGCCGGCGCGTCCACCGGCGGCTTCACCGACGTGCTGCT
The DNA here is from genome assembly GCF_043197815.1 of Actinoplanes sp. NPDC048988. Taxonomy (NCBI): domain Bacteria; kingdom Bacillati; phylum Actinomycetota; class Actinomycetes; order Micromonosporales; family Micromonosporaceae; genus Actinoplanes; species Actinoplanes sp. NPDC048988. The sequence continues at coordinate 6,809 of NZ_JBICTW010000015.1, forward strand.
GCGGGCGGGCGCCGCCCGGGTCGTCGCCGTCGACGTCGGGTACGGGCAGCTGGCGTGGCCGATCCGCAACGACGAGCGGGTCGACGTCCACGAGCGCACCAACGTCCGTACCCTCACGCCCGAAGTCATCGGCGGGCCGGTCGATCTCACCGTCGCCGATCTGTCCTTCATCTCGCTGCGGCTCGTGCTGCCGGCGCTGGCCGCGTGCACGAAGGACGACGGCGATCTCGCGCTGATGGTCAAACCGCAGTTCGAGGTCGGCAAGGACCGGGTGGGCGCCGGTGGGGTCGTACGGGAATGGCCGCTGCGGGCCGAAGCCGTCCTCGATGTCGCCGCCGCCGCCGCGGAGCTGGGTCTCGGCACCAGGGGCGTGACCGCGAGCCCGCTGCCGGGCCCGAGCGGGAACGTCGAGTTCTTCGTGTGGTTCCGCCGGGACGCGCCGGAAGCCGATCGTGCGGAGATCGAAAGAGTGGTCGCCGCGGGGCCGAAGATCGGGGTAGCTTCGCACGCGCCGGAGCACCCGGCGGAGCACGCCCCGGAGCACCCGGCGAAGCACTCGCTGGAGCCTGAGCCGGCGGCCGCCCTTTTGGAGGACACATGACGCGCTCGGCTCTGCTGGTCACCCACACCGGCCGGCGGCAGAGCACGCAGCACGCCCGGTCCGTGGCCCGCGACCTGCTCGCGGCCGGTTTCGAGGTGCGCGTGATCGCCGAGGAGGTGGCCGATCTCGATCTGCCGCCCGAGGTGACGGCGGTGAGCGGCCCGCAGGCGGCCGACGGTGTGGAGATCGTGCTGGCGCTCGGCGGCGACGGCACCTTCCTGCGCGCGGCCGAGCTGGCCCGCCCGCTCAAGGCGCCGCTGCTCGGCATCAACCTCGGCAAGGTCGGGTTCCTGGCCGAGGCCGAGATCGAGCACATCGACCAGGCCGTCAAGGATGTCGTCGACGGTTCGTACAAGGTGGACGAGCGGCTGACCCTCGAGGTGCGGGCCGAGTACGACGGCCGGCTGATCGCCGAGTCGTGGGCGCTGAACGAGGTGAGCGTCGAGAAGGGGCAGCGGGCGCAGATGCTCGAGCTGATGGTCGACGTGGACGGCCGGCCGCTGGCCCGCTACGGCTGCGACGGTGTGGTGTGCGCCACGCCGACCGGTTCGACGGCGTACGCGTTCTCCGGCGGCGGACCGGTCGTGTGGCCCGAGGTCGAGGCGCTGCTGCTGGTGCCGATCAGCGCGCACGCCCTGTTCAGCAAGCCGCTGGTCACCGCGCCGACGTCGACGTTCGCGCTGACCGTCGACCCGTACACGTCGTTCGCCGTGCTCTGCTGCGACGGGCGCCGCACGTGGGACCTGCCGCCGGGTGCCAAAGTCACCGTCGAGCGCGGTCAGTTGCCCGTACGGCTGGTCCGCCTGGCTCCCAGGCCTTTCACCGACACTCTGGTCGCCAAGTTCGCCCTCCCGGTTGAGGGCTGGCGGGGCAATCGAAGGTGACCGCAGTGGGCGATTGTCGGTGGGGACCGATACTGTCTGCCGTGTGCTGGAGGAACTGCGGATCACCGGGCTCGGTGTCATCGATGACACGACCCTGCGGCTGACGGCGGGCATGAACGTCATCACCGGTGAGACCGGTGCCGGTAAGACGATGGTGGTGACCGGCCTCGGCCTGCTGTTCGGCGGCCGGGCCGACGCGGGCCGCGTGCGGTCCGACCCGGGCCGGGCCGTCGTCGAGGGCCGGCTGCGGCTGGGCGGCAAGCTCGGCGACGAGGTGCGTACCCGGATCACCGACGCCGGGGCCGAGGTCGACGAGGACGGCTCGGTGCTGCTGAGCCGGACGGTGACCATCGAGGGCCGTTCCCGGGCCCACGTCGGCGGCCGCAGCATGCCGGTGGCGATGCTGACCGACATCGGCGAGCGGGTCCTGGCCGTGCACGGCCAGTCCGACCAGCTGCGCCTGCTGCGCCCGGCCGAGCAGCGGGGCGCGCTCGACCGGTTCGCCGGCCCGGAGCACGAGAAACTTCTGGAGACCTACCGCGAGGCGTACGGCCGGTGGCGCGCCGTCGTCGACGACCTGGCCGACCGGCGGCGCAACGCGCGTGACCGGGCCCAGGAGGCCGATCTGCTCAAGCTCGGCCTCGACGAGATCAGCCGGGTCGACCCGCAGCCGGGTGAGGACGAGGAGCTGCGGGCCGAGGTCCAGCGCCTCGAGCACGCCGAGGGTCTGCGGGTGGCGGCCACCATCGCGGCCCAGGCGCTGGCCGGTGGCGTCGAGGTGAGCGACGAGACCCCGGACGCCACTCAGCTTCTGGGTACGGCGCGGCGCACCCTCGAGGCGCAGACCGAGCTCGACGCCTCGCTGGGTGAGCTGGCCGGCCGCATCGAGGAGGCCGCCACCCTGGTCGGCGACGTCGCCTCCGAGCTGTCGACCTATCTGGGCACGCTCGACGCCGACCCCGCCCGCCTGGAGCAGATCTACGAGCGGCGGGCCGCGCTGCGCAGCCTGACCCGCAAGTACGCGGACGACGTCGAGGGTGTCATCGCGTGGGCCGACAACGCCCGTACCCGCCTGGCGCAGCTCGACAACTCCGACGAGTTGCTGGAGGAGCTCGACAAGGAGCGCCAGCGGCTCGCGACCCAGGTCGGCGAGCTGGCCGAGCGGCTCACCGCGGCCCGGCTCGAGGCCTCCGGCCGGTTCTCCGAGGCGGTCAGCGTCGAGCTGGCCGGCCTGGCCATGCCGCACGCCCGGGTCGAGGTGGCCGTGCTGCCGCGCAGCGCCGGCAAGGACGAGCCGAGCGTCGGCGACCTCGCGGTCGGCCCGGACGGGGCCGACGAGATCGAGCTGCGGCTGCTGGCCCATCCGGGCGCCCCGTCACTGCCGCTGCAGAAGGGCGCCTCCGGTGGTGAGCTGTCCCGGGTGATGCTGGCGATAGAGGTCGTCTTCGCCGGTGCCGGCGGTCCCGAGACGCTGGTCTTCGACGAGGTCGACTCCGGCGTCGGCGGCACGGCGGCGGTCGAGATCGGCCGGCGGCTGGCGCGGCTCGCCCGTACCCATCAGGTGCTGGTGGTGACCCACCTGCCGCAGGTGGCGGCGTTCGCCGACCGCCATCTGGTGGTCGCCAAGGACACCGGCGGGGCGATCACGACCAGCGGCGTGCGGGTCGTCGAGGAGACCGAGCGGGCCCGTGAGCTGGCCCGCATGCTGGCCGGCCTGCCTGACTCCGACCTGGGCATCGCGCATGCGGAAGAGCTGCTGTCGGTGGCCGGTCGCGAGAAGTCGGGAAGGTGACGACGAGCGGGGCGTTATGCCCCTTTTGTGGGTGAGATCGCGCATGTCGCGTGCGAGGCGCGTGATCCGGCGTGTCAGGATGGCCGTGATGCGACTTCCCACCCTGCGCCGCACCCGGAGCACCGATCCCGAGGCGATCACCGGCACCGCCCGGCTCGACCGGCGGACCAAGCGCCTGACCGGCCGGCTCCGCCCGGGCGAGATCGCCGTGATCGACCACGTCGACATCGACCGGGTGGCCGCCGACGCGCTCGTCGCCGTCGGCGTCAGAGTGGTGCTCAACGCGAAGCCGTCGATCTCCGGCCGCTACCCGAACCTGGGCCCCGAGGTCCTGATCAAGAATGGCGTGCTGCTCGTCGACGACCTCGGTGAGGACGTCTTCGAGCGGCTGCACGAGGGCGACCAGATCGTCATCGACGGCGACACCGTGCTGCTCGACGGCGAGGCCGTGGCCACCGGCGTCCGGCAGGACGCCGAGACCGTGGCCCGCTCGATGGCCGACGCCCGCGAGGGATTGTCCGTGCAGCTCGAGGCATTCGCCGCGAACACCATGGACTACCTCAAGCAGGAGCGCGACCTGCTGCTCGACGGCGTCGGCGTGCCGGACGTGCAGACCCGCATCGCCGGGCGGCACGTGCTGATCGTCGTGCGCGGCTACGACTACAAGGACGACCTGGACGTCCTGCGCCCGTACATCCACGAGTACAAGCCGGTGCTCATCGGGGTGGACGGCGGCGCGGACGCGCTGGTCGAGTCGGGATACACCCCCGACATGATCATCGGCGACATGGACTCGGTCACCGACGACGTGCTGCGCTGCGGCGCCGAGGTGGTCGTGCACGCGTACCCGGACGGGCGTGCCCCGGGCCTGGAGCGGGTGCACAAGCTCGACGTGCCCGCGCTGACCTTCCCGGCCGCGGCCACCAGTGAAGACCTGGCGATGCTGCTCGCCGACGACAAGGGCGCCACCCTGATCGTCGCCGTCGGCACCCACGCCAACCTGGTCGAGTTCCTCGACAAGGGCCGCGGCGGCATGGCCTCGACGTTCCTCACCCGGCTCAAGGTCGGCGGCAAGCTGGTCGACGCCAAGGGTGTGAGCCGGCTCTACCGGCAGGGCATCTCCGGCTCGGCGCTGCTGCTTCTCGTGCTGTCGGCGCTGGCGGCGATGGCGTCCGCCGTCGCCGTGTCGACGGTCGGCAAGGCGTACCTCACCGTGGTTTCCGAGTGGTGGGACAATCTGGTCTTCCAGCTCGGTCACCTCTTCTAGGGACTTTCAGTGATCAACTTCCGGTACCACGTGGTGTCGCTCACCGCGGTCTTCCTGGCGCTGGCCATCGGCCTGGTCGTGGGCACCGCCGCGCTCAACGGGCCGGTCGCCGAGAACCTGAAGAGCCAGATCACCGCGCTGAACAAGGACAACAGCAACAAGCGCGACCAGATCAACCAGTACCGCGACGAGCTCAACCGCAGCCAGGAGTTCGCCACCGAGATCGCGCCGACCCTGCTCAACGGCAAGCTCACCGGGCGCAAGCTGGCCGTGGTGGCGCTGCCCGGCACGGCCGACTACGCCGACGACGTGGCCGCGATGCTGAAGGTCGCCGGCGCCACGATCACCGCGACGGTCACCGTGCAGGACAAGTTCTTCGACCCCGCGATCGAGGTGGAACTGCTCGACCTGGCCAGCCAGTCGTCGCAGCCGACCATCCAGACCGAGGACCTGCCGCAGAACAGCGACGGCGTCGAGACGGCCAGCGCGCAACTCGCGCTCGCGCTGCAGCAGCACACCGGCGTCACCCAGGCCGCCCCCGGCGACGTGACGGCCGTGCTGACCGCGTACTCCGAGCAGGGCTACATCAAGGTCGAGGACAAGGCGGCCGGCGGGGCCGAGGGCGTCGTGATGGTCTCGGGCGAGCCGCCGGCCGACAAGGACGCGGCCAAGCGGAACAAGTCGGCGCTGACCATGGCCGACCAGTTCCAGGCGCGCCGCCCGCTGGTCGTGGCCGGTGGCGGCGTCGGCGACGGCAACCTGGTCTCCGAGGTCCGCGGCGACCCGACCCTGGTCCAGAAGATCTCCACGGTGGACAACGCGAGCACCACCGACGGCCAGGTCGCCACCGGCATGGCCACCACCGAACGCCTGGTCCAGGGCAAGGTCGGCCAGTACGGGCTGGCCGCCGGCGCCTCGTCGCTGGTGCCGAAGGCCGCGTCCTAGCGCCCGGCCCCTAGACTTCTCACCCATGGCCTCTGGAGTTCTCCGGTCGTTCGGCGTCGGCGCGTCCGTCGCCCGCGCCGCCCTCGCCTGGATCCGCCGCGACCCGAACGCCTCCGCCCTGGAACGCACCAACTTCCACGGGCGCACGGTCACCCTGGCCGGCGGCCCGGCGCTCGCCCTCGGCGCGACCACGGCCGCGGCGCTGGGCGCCCGCGACGGCCGCACGGCCGCGGCGGTGGTGGCGGCCGGCGCGGTGTCGGGCGCGGTCGGCCTCTACGACGACGTGGTCGGCAACCGCCCCGAGCAAAAGGTGTTCAAGGGCTTCGCCGGTCACCTCGGCGCGCTGCGCGAGGGCCAGGTCACCAGCGGGCTGGTGAAGATCGCCGGGGTCGGCGCGGGCGCGTTCGTGGCCAGCGCGCTGATCGGCAGCAACCGCCGCACCCGGATGGGGCGCGCGACCGACGTGCTGCTCGGGGCCGGGGTCATCGCCGGCACGGCCAACCTGATCAACCTGCTCGACCTGCGCCCGGGCCGGGCGATCAAGGCGTCGGCCGTGATCGGGGCGCCGCTGGCGCTCGGCCGGGGCGGCGGCGTCGCGGCGGGCACGCTGGGCGCGGCCTCCGGCCTGGTCGCCGACGACCTGGCCGAGGAGATCATGCTGGGCGACTCCGGGGCGAACGCCCTGGGCGCGCTGCTCGGCGTGGCGCTGATCGCCCGCACCGGCCCGGCCGGGCGCACGGCCGCGCTGGCCGCGCTGGCGTCGCTGACCGCGGCCAGCGAGAAGGTCAGCTTCACCCAGGTCATCCAGGACACCCCGTGGCTGCGCTACCTCGACGAGCTGGGCCGCCGCCCGCCGTCGGCGTGATCGAGCGCACCGGAGCGGGCGACGTGGGTGCAGGGCCAGGAGAGCACGCCAAAAGAGGGTCAGCGTGAGAACCGCGCCGGCTGCGGCGAAGATCGCCGGGGCTGCGGCGCTCATCACCATCCTTACGGTGGTGGCGCGGATCGCCGGTTTCGGCCGCACCTTCGTCTTCCTGCACACGGTCGGCCACGGCCGGCTGGGTGACATCTACAACGCCGCCAACACCATCCCGAACATCGTCTTCGAGCTGGTCGCCGGCGGCGCGCTGGCCAGCCTGGTCGTCCCGCTGCTGGCCGGGCACGTCGCGACCGGCGACCGCAAGCGCGTCGGCGCGGTCGCCTCGGCCCTGCTCAGCTGGGTCCTCGTGCTGCTGGTGCCGCTGGCGGCGCTGGTCGCCCTGCTGGCCGGCCCGATCGCCGCGCTCTTCCCGAACGTCCCGCCCGAGCATCAGGAGACCGCGGCGAGCATGCTGCGGGTCTTCGCCCCCCAGCTTCCGCTGTACGGCATCGGCATCGTGCTCACCGGCGTCCTCCAGGCCCACCACCGGTTCGCCTGGCCGGCGATCGCGCCGCTGCTGTCCAGCGTGACGGTGATGGGCGCCTACCTGACGTACGCGCTGGTCGACGGCGCCCGCTCCGACTTCGCGGGCCTGACCCGCGCCGGCGAGCTGATTCTGTCCGTCGGCACCACGGCCGGTGTGGTCGTGCTCGCCTTCTGCCTGCTCGTCCCGCTGCGCAAGCTGCGCCTGCGGCTGCGGCCCACGCTGCGGTTCCCCGGCGCCGAGGGCCGCCAGGCCGTCCGGCTGGGCTGGGCCGGGGCGGTCACCGTCGGCTCGCAGCAGGTCATGACGGTCGTGGTGATCGCGCTCGCGGCCGGTGGGGGACTGACGCTCTACAACGCGGCGCAGACGGTCTTCCTGCTGCCGTGGGCTGTGCTGGCGGTGCCGGTGGCCACCGCCGTCTATCCGTCGCTGGCCGCGGCCGCCTCGGCCGGGGACGAGGATACCTACCGGCATTCCCTGTCCGGCGCGGCCCGGTCGGTGACGCTGCTGGCCGGGCTGGGCGCGGCGGCGTTGATCGCCCTGGCCGGCCCGATCGCCTACCTGACCGGGGCGGCGCCCGCTTCTTCCGGAATTGTCGGATTCGCGCCGGGGCTGCTGGGGTACGCGCTCTTCGCCCTGCTGTCGCGGGCGCTCTACGCGCGCGGGGCGACGGTGGCGGCCGCCTGGTCGACGGCCGCCGGATGGCTGATCGCGGCGGTCAGCGCGCTGGCGCTGACCGGCCTCGACGATTCCCGGCAGGTGCTGGGCCTGGGCCTGGCGAACGCGGCGGGCATGACGGTGATCGGGCTTCTCCTGATTGCGGCCGTACGCCGTCACGCCGGCCCGGAAGCATTGACAGGCTTGCCACGAGCGGCGGCGGCAGCGGTCGGCGCCGGGACAGTGGCGGCCCTCGCCGGGTGGGGCGTGGTGGTCGGTATCGGACACCTTTTCGGCACGACCCCGACCGTCGCCGGCAGCGTCGTCCAAGGCATGCTGGGTGGGCTCGTCGTGCTCGGGGTCTTCCTCGCGGTCGCCTACCCGGCGGCCCGGCACGACTTGGCGTCCCTGGCGGCCCCGCTCACCCGCCGCCTGCGCCGCCGCCGGAAATGAGGCGGCCCGGTGCAACGGCGGAGACGGCCGGGTTGTCTAAGAAGGCAAAGGCCGACGCGGCGCCGCTCGGGTAGGGCGGGACGGCCGGGGTGAGGGTCGCGGTTGCGGCAGCTCGTGCGGCTGCCGGGTGATGGGTCGTGGTTGAGGTGAGGGAGGAGCGGGCCGTGGGGTGGCGCGGATCGGTGGCACTGGTGCTCGCGTCGAGCACCGGCGGCGTCGGGCAGCACGTCGGGTCGCTGGCCCGGGGGCTGATCGCCGCCGGGTGCGAGGTGATGGTGTGCGGGCCGGCCGCTACCGACGAGCTGTTCGGCTTCGCCGCCGCCGGGGCGACGTTCGTGCCGGTGGAGATTCCGGCCAACCCGGGCGCGCAGGACGCCGGCACCGTGCGCAAGCTGCGCGGGGTGCTCAGCAGCCGGCCGATCGACGTCGTGCACGCGCACGGGTTGCGCGCTGCTTTCGTGGCCGCCGTCGCGCGTACCGGAAAGCCTCTCGTCGTCACGCTGCACAACTCCGTCATGGTCCGCACAGGCCTGCGCGGTCAGGCCGCCGCCCTGGTCGAGCGGGTCGTCGCCCGCAGCGCCACGCTGACCCTGGGCGCCTCCGAGGACCTGGTCGAGCGGGCCACCCAGCTCGGCGCCCGCAACGCGCGCCTCGGCGCCGTCGCCGCGCCCACGCTCACGCCGCCGCGCCGCACCCGGGCCGCGGTGCGGGCCGAGTTCCGGCTGCGCCCCGAAACCCCACTGATCGTCTCGGTCGGCCGGCTCCACCCGCAGAAACGCTACGACCTGCTCGTCGAGGCGTCCGCCCGGTGGAAGAGCCTCGACCCGGCCCCGGTGGTCGTAGTCGCCGGTTCCGGCCCCAGCTACATGTCGCTGGCCCAGCTCGCCTCCCAGCGGCACGCCCCGTTCCACCTGCTCGGCCGCCGCTCCGACGTGCCCGACCTGCTGCTCGGCGCCGACCTGGCCGTGGTCACCAGCGACTGGGAGGCCCGGCAGCTGTTCGCGCAGGAAGCCCTCGAGGCCGGCGTACCCCTGATCACCACCGCCGTCGGCGGCCTGCCCGGCCTGGTCGGCGACGCGGCGGTCCTCATCCCGCCGGGCGACGTCGACGCACTCGACACCGCCGTCCGCGACATGCTGGCCGACCCCGAGAAACGCGCCGACTACGCCGCGCGCGGCCCGCGCCGGGCCGCCACGTGGCCGGCCGAGAGCGACACCGTGGCCGACGTCCTTTCCGCCTACGCCGAAGTGACGGCCCGCGAGTGACACGGCGGGGGGTGCCGGGCTCGATGGCGTTGTGGCGGCCGGCGTTTCTTGACCGGCTGCGCCGTGTCGCGCCGGCTTCGGGGTCGCCTCGGCGCGGCTGGGTTCCTTATCTGCTCGTGGTTCTCATCGCCGCGGCCAGTCTCGTCGGGCTGGCTATCCGGCCCTCGACGACCGCTACGCCCGGCAGTGCCGACTACGTGATCGTGGCGGGGGCGGCCGGGCTGCGGTGGGACGATCTCGATCCGCAGCGCACGCCCGCGCTCTGGGAGGAAGCCACCCGGGGTTCCGTCGGGTGGCTGTCGGTGCGCTCCGCCATGAAAGTGACCTGCCCGTCCGACGGGTGGCTCACCCTCGGCGCCGGCAACTACGCGGCCTGGCCGCGGCGCGCCGGCAGCAGCCGGTGTGAGCCCGCCGCGCCCGCGCTGACCCAGCCCGACGGCATCGGGGCCAACGTCACCGATCAGCGGACCGTGGTGCAGAACAACCAGGACCGGCTGCCGTACGGCGCTACGCCCGGTGCCCTCGCCGAGTCGGTGCGCTGCACCGTCGCGGTCGGGCCGGGGGCGGCGATCGCGGCCGCCCGGCCGTTCGGGCGCGTCGACAAATATCAGCCCGAGCTGCCCGCGGATCCCACGAAGTTGTTGTCGGACTGTGTGCTCTCCTTCGTCGACCTGGGAACCGTCAGTGGTTCCGGGGCCGCCCGGCAGGCTCAGGTGAAGGCCGCCGACGCGTTGCTGTCCCGGGTTGTCGCGGCCCGGCCCGAGCGGTCACTTCTTCTTGTCGCCGGCGTCTCCGACACCGAGCGGTCGAACCGGTTGCATGTGGCGATCGCCGAGGGCGAGGGGTGGAACGGCGGGTGGCTCACCTCGGCCGGTACCGGCCGGGACGGCTACCTTCAGCTGATCGACCTGGCGCCGACGATCCTGTCCGCGCTGGGGCGGCCGGCGCCGGAGAAGCTGTTCGCCGGGCGGACCGCAACCGTGGTCGAGGGCCGGCCGGCTGATATCACCGACGCGATGCTCGGGGCGCACAACGCCGACCTTCGGGCCAAGGCGCAGAACGCCGTGGCCGGCATCTTCTTCACCGTGCTGGCCGGGCTTCAGGTGCTGCTCTTCCTGCTCATGGTGCCGATTCTGGTCCGGGCCCGGCGGCACGCCGGGCCGCGCGGGCCGGCTCTGCCGCCGAAGCGGCTGGTCGCGGTGGCCGAGCTGGTGCTGATCGCGGCCGCGCTGGCCATTCCGGCCGCGCTGCTGGCCGACGCGACGCCGTGGTGGCGCAACTCGCACCCGGCGTGGGTCTTCGGCATCGTGACCGGCGTCTTCATCCTCATCGGCACCGCCGTGCTCAGGGCCTCCCCGCGGTACAACCGGACGCTGTGGCCACTGGGTGCGACGGCCGCCGTCGGGGCCGTGGTGGTCGGGCTCGATCTGCTCACCGGCGCGCGGCTCCAGCTCAACGGTGTCGCCGGCTATTCGGCGACGCAGGGTGGGCGGTACGCGGGGGTCGGCGTGGTCGGTCTCGGCGTCTTCGTGGCCGGGCTGCTGGTGGCCGCGGGCTGCCTCGGGCAGTGGCTCAGCAAGCCGTGGCGGCCCGTCGTGGTGGTGCTGCTGGGCGGCATCGGGGTGGTCATGGTCGGCAGCCCCTACCTGGGCGCCGACCCGGTCGGGGCGGTGGCGGTGACCGCCGGGGTGTGCGTGGCCGCGGCGATCAGCACCGGGGGCTGGCTGACGGTTTCCCGCTTCGCGTGGGCCGGGGTGGCCGGCGCCGCCGTCACCATCTGTTTCGCCCTGGTCGACGTGCACCGGCCGGCGGCCGACCAGGGCAGTCTGGGGCGGCTGCTCTCCGAACTGGCCAACGGCACCGGCGGGCCGGCCATGCAGCGGGCCGCCGCCGCCAACGGCCAGATCCTGCTGAACAGCCCGTTGACGATCCTGGCCGTGGCCGGGGTGCTGATGCTGGCCTTCTGCCAGTTCTCGCCGTGGGGTGGGCTCAACCGGGTCTTCGGGCTCCACCCGGCGCTGCGCGCGGCCGGGGCCGGAGTGACAGTGGCGACATTGGCCGCGGGTGTGCTCAGCGGCTCGGCCCTCACCGTGGCGGGGGCGGCGGCGGCCGCTGTCGTGCCCACGGTGGTGCTTACCGTACTGCGCGTGTTGCTGCACGCGGCGGACCGTACACGGCCGGAGGGGGAGACCGACGGGCCCGGCGGCCCGCTGTTGCGCGATGATCGCGCTCTGTCAGGTTGACACGCGTCACGAGCAGCCCGAACGTACGTCGTCGTTCTCAGGTGTTACGGTGGACTCCCGTGGATGGGGCCGCTTTTAGCACCCCGGTCTGCACGTCGGTACAACAGACGACCACGGGAGCAAGGCCTTGGCCTCAACAGTGCGCGACACGCGGCACATCTTCGTCACCGGGGGCGTCGCCTCCTCGCTGGGCAAGGGCCTCACCGCCTCCAGCCTCGGCAACCTTCTGACCGCGCGCGGACTGCGGGTCGTCATGCAGAAGCTCGACCCCTACCTCAACGTCGACCCTGGAACGATGAACCCGTTCCAGCACGGCGAGGTCTTCGTGACCGAGGACGGGGCCGAGACCGACCTGGACGTCGGCCACTACGAGCGGTTCCTCGACCGGTCGCTGTCCGGCAAGGCGAACGTCACGACCGGTCAGGTCTACTCGGCGGTCATCGCCCGCGAGCGCCGCGGTGAATACCTCGGCGACACCGTCCAGGTGATCCCGCACATCACCAACGAGATCAAGTCGCGGATCTTCGCGATGGCCGACGAGGACGAGACGGGCCGCAAGCCCGACGTCGTCATCACCGAGGTCGGCGGCACGGTCGGCGACATGGAGTCACTGCCGTTCCTCGAGGCGATCCGCCAGGTGCGCCACGAGGTCGGCCGCGACCACGTCTTCTACCTGCACGTCTCGCTGGTGCCGTACCTGGCGCCGTCGGGCGAGCTGAAGACCAAGCCGACCCAGCACTCGGTGGCCGCGCTGCGCAACATCGGTATCCAGCCGGACGCGCTGATCTGCCGCAGCGACCGGGAGATCCCCGAGAAGCTCAAGCACAAGCTGGCGCTCTACTGCGACGTCGACCGTGAGGCCGTCATCGCCTGCCCGGACGCGCCGAGCATCTACGACATCCCCAAGGTGCTGCACGAGGAGGGCCTCGACGCGTACGTCGTACGCCGCCTGGGTCTGTCCTTCCGCGACGTGAACTGGTCGACGTGGCACGACCTGCTCGAGCGGGTGCACCACCCCAAGCGCACGATCACCATCGCGCTCGTCGGCAAGTACGTCGACCTGCCCGACGCGTACCTCTCGGTCAGTGAGGCCATCCGCGCCGCCGGCTTCGGCAACAACGTCAAGGTCCAGCTGCGCTGGGTGCCCAGCGACGACTGCGAGACCACGGCCGGCGCGGCGGCCGCCCTCAAGGGCGTCGACGGCATCGTGATCCCCGGCGGCTTCGGCGTCCGCGGCATCGAGGGCAAGGTCAACACTTCGCGGTACGCCCGGGAGAACCAGATCCCGATCCTCGGCCTCTGCCTCGGCCTGCAGTGCATGACCATCGACGCCGCGCGGCACCTGGCCGGGCTCACCGGGGCCAACTCGCTCGAGTTCGACGAGCAGGCGCCGTACCCGGTCATCTCCACCATGGCCGACCAGGAGGACATCGTCGCCGGCAAGGGCGACCTGGGCGGCACCATGCGCCTGGGCGCGTACCCGGCCACGCTGCGCGAGGGCTCGGTCGTGGCCGGCGTGTACGGCGCCACCGAGATCTCCGAGCGCCACCGCCACCGCTACGAGGTCAACAACGACTACCGGGCGAAGCTGTCGGCGGCCGGTCTGGTCTTCTCGGGCACCTCGCCGGACGGGCGGCTCGTCGAGTTCATCGAGCTCGACCGCGAGACCCACCCGTACTTCGTGGCGACCCAGGCCCACCCGGAGCTCAAGAGCCGCCCGACCCGCCCTCACCCGCTCTTCGACGGACTGGTCAAGGCCGCCATCGAGTACGCCGCGGCCGACGAGCTCCCGGTGGACGCGTCGTGACGGCCTTCGTGCACGAGACCGTCTCGAGCACCTCCCGCTACAAAGGCCCGATCTTCGAGGTCTTCAGCGAAAAGGTCACCATGTCCGGTGGCGGCACGGCCCAGCGGGACGTGGTCCGCAACAAGGGCGCGGTCGGGATCGTGGCCCTCGACGAGGTCGAGCGGGTCGTGCTGATCCGGCAGTACCGGCACGCGGTCGGCCAGCGCCTGTGGGAGCTGCCGGCCGGCCTGCGCGACGTCGAGGGTGAGGACCTCACGGCGACCGCCGCCCGGGAACTGGCCGAGGAGGCGGACGTCAACGCCGCCCGCTGGGACGTGCTGATCGACATGTTCAACTCGCCCGGTTTCAGCGACGAGACGATCCGCATCTTCCTGGCGCGCGATCTCAGCGAGGTTCCGGACGACAAGCGGTATTCCCGTACGGACGAGGAGGCCGACCTGGAGATCACCCGGGTCGACCTCGACGAGGCCGTGGCCATGATCTTCCGCGGCGAGATCACCAACGCGGCCGCCGTGGGTGGCCTCCTCGCGGCCGCGCGGGCCCGCGACGAGGGCTGGGCCACGCTGCGCCCGGCCGTCTGACATCCCTCCGGCCCGGCGGTCGCCGCCGGGCCGGACGGATGCAACACCGGCGGCGGCTCGGCCGAGTACTGGCTCTTCTTCCTCGGCGAGGGAGAAAGGTATCCCAACCTGGACAGTGGCGGCATGTACCACCGCTTCTCCAGCTTCAAGGTGATCAACGGCTGACGTCCACGCGTCACGAGCGGCCCGGCGGGAAACCGCCGGGCCGCTGGTCGTATCGTGCGTGACCGCTGACTCAGAGCAGTGGCGAGCGCCGTCCGAGGCGGTAGCGTGCCGATCATGACGGGGCTTCACGCGGAAGAGCGCTGGCGCGCGAACTGGGTGCCGGTCGACCGGCGCCGGCTCGGGATGGACAGGCGCACCCTGGTGCCGGCCGGACTGGTCGTGCTGCTGTTCGTGGTCGCCGTGTGGATCGTGCCGGCGATCAACGACCGGGTGTCGGTCGACGACCCGATCGAGGCCGGCGACGTCATCCAGGTCGGCCCGGACGTGCGGTTCGTTCCGGTGGCCGGCGCCAACCTGCTGACCGGCGTCCGGCAGGGCAGGCCCGGTCCGGCCGGCTACCCGGGAACGGCCGCGGTGTCGTACGGCGGAGTGACCTTCGAGGTCGTCGCCGACACCTACCGGGGCACGCCGGCGCAACTGCTGGCCCAGATCAAGAAGACGAACGAGGGTCTGCGGGTCCCCGACGACGCCGGCTTCCACGTCACCGGCGACCCGGTGACCGTCACCAACGGCCGCGGCGACCAGGGCGCCGCGGCCGACTTCGAGGGCACCAACGGCACCGGCCTGGTCGCGGCCTTCGTGTTCGGCGAGACCGGCGTCGAGGTCGAGATCGTCGGCCCGCGCGAGGTCCCGGACAGCGTGGCCCGGCAGGTCGCGGGCATGTTGCAGACGGTCGAGCCGATCGGGAGCGGATCATGACGATCGCCACGCGGGAGGCCGCGATCGCGCGGACCGGCTGGGGCAACCCGTTCCACTTCTGGCAGCCGCGCAACGCCTGCTTCTGGGTGTACGTGCTCGGCGTCGGCTACGGCGTCTGGGTCCTGGCCGGCACGATCAATCAGGGCATTCGGCTGTACGCGCCGGCCCTCACCGCCAGCGCGGTCGTCTTCGCGGTCTACGCGGTGTTGTTCTGGTGGTTCACCGAGCGCATCGACCGCTATTCGAAGCAGCCGCTCGCCCTGGTGGTGGCGGCGTTCGTCTGGGGTGGCTTCGCGGCCACCTGGGCCATCGCGCTCGCCGGCAACAGCGCGCTGCTCGACCTGTACGGCAAGCTCTTCGGCCAGAGCTTCCAGCAGGCGTTCGGGGCCGGGCTGACCGCGCCGATCTTCGAAGAGCTCGGCAAGGCGTCCGGCGTACTCCTGCTCCTGTTCCTCGCCCCGCGCGTCGTCCGTACCGCCTATGACGGCTTCATCGTCGGCGCTTTCTGTGGCCTCGGCTTCGAGATTCTCGAGGACATCTCGTACGGGCTGAACTCCGCCTCCGCCGAGTTCGGCTCCGACCAGCTCGGCACCAGCCTGCACACGGTGGGCCTGCGGCTGCTGACCGGCTTCTCGTCGCACATCCTGTACTCGGCGATCGCCGGCGCCGGCGTCGTCTACCTCGCCGGAACGCCGGCTCAGCCCCGCCGTCTCGGCCGGGGCCTCGGCCTGATCCTGACCGCGATGCTGCTGCACGGCCTGTGGGACGCCAACGTGGGCCTGGCCGACGGCAACGGCACCCTGGTCCTGCTCTTCATCATCGTCGAGATCCTGGCCGGCTTCGCCATCGTGATCGCCGTCTTCCACCTGACCGTCCGCCCCGAACGCGAGGCGATGCGGGCGGTGATGGCCCCCGAGGCGGACAGCGGCGTGATCACCCCGGAGGAACTGGACGCCCTGTCGGGCGGCTGGCGCCAGCGCTACCACTACCGCAAGGGGGGCCACGGCCGGGCGGCCAGGCGGGCCCGCCACCACCGGCTCGAGGCCGCCCACGACCTGGCCGACCAGCTGGCCGCCTCCGGGGGCCGGGAAAGCCCCCGGGTCGACTTCGCCCGCTCCGAACTGGAGCGGCTCACCCCATGACGGCCAGGAAGTCCGAATAGAACACGCCCAGGCCGACCGCCACACAGATCGCCGCCACGATCCAGAACCGGACCACGATGTTGACCTCGCTCCACCCGGCCAGCTCGAAGTGGTGGTGCAGCGGCACCATCCGGAACACGCGCCGGCCGGTGGTCCGGTAGGACACGATCTGGATCACCCAGGTGACCGTGATGAGGACGAAGAGCCCGCCGATCAGGATCGAGAGCAGCGTCGTACGGGTGGCCACCGCGAGCCCGCCGATCAGGCCGCCCAGGCCGAGCGAGCCCACGTCACCCATGAAGATCCGGGCCGGGGAGGTGTTCCACCACAGGAAGCCCACGCAGGCGGCGGCCGCGGCGGCCGCGATCATGGCGATCTCCAGCGGATCGCGAACCTGGTAGCAGTACTCGTTGGCCCGGGCGTAGTCGGTGTCACCGCACCAGTGCCGGTACTGCCAGTAGCCGATCAGCGCGTACGCGCCGAGCACCAGGATCGAGGCGCCGGTGGCCAGGCCGTCCAGGCCGTCGGTGAGGTTCACGCCGTTCGACATCGCCGTGATGACGAAGACGAACGCCATCACCGAGCCGACCTTGCCGACGTCGAGCCAGCTGATGTCGCGGATGAACGAGATGTGCTCGCTGGCCACGGTCTGGCCGTTCGTGCTGGCGTAGTAGAGCGCGACCGCACCGAACCCGGCGCCGACGATGGCCTGGCCGAGCAGCTTGCCCTTGGCCGACAGGCCGTCGGAGTTGCGGCGGCGCACCTTGAGGAAGTCGTCCAGGAAACCGACCACGCCGCAGAACACGAACAGTCCGAGCAGGACCAGGGCGGTCATGGTCGGCCCCTCCTGCGCGATCTGCCGCTCCGGCAGGGTGGTCAGCGCGAAGTGGCCGGCCACGTAGGCGAAGACGGTGGCCACGATGAACACGACACCGCCCATCGCGGGCGTGCCCTTCTTGCCGGCGTTGCTGGCCAGCCCGAGGTTGGCGCGGATCGGCTGGCCGGCCTTGAGCGCGGTGAACACGCGGATCGCGACGGGGGTGCCGAACAGCGAGATGAGAAAGGCGACAGCGGCCGCCACGATGACCGCCCTCACGAGCGCCCCCGGGCCGGTCGTGCGGACAGGTCCGTCCGGAGATCATCGATCACGGAACACGAGCTTGCCACAGCCCCTCAAGCCCCGCGTCACCGCCGCACGGGCCCGAGGAAGGTGTCGCCGGCCGGACATAGGGCGTTTCCGTTCGACCACGGAGCGGCCGTCGGTTGCCCCTCACCGCTCGGCCGGGGCGGCCAGGGGGCTGGAGTCGGGATCGGGGTCGGGGTCGGGGCGGCGCGTTCGGGCCAGGGAGGATGCCGCCACGGCGGCGACGGCCAGCAGGGTGAGGACCGGGATCATGGCGTTGCGCAGGCCGTAGTGGTCGCCCAGGAAGCCCAGGCCGGGTGGGCCGACCAGGAACGCGACGTAGCCGACGGTGGCGACCAGGGAGACGCGGGCGGCCGCGTCGTCGCCGGAGTCGCCGGCGGCGGAGAGGGCCACCGGGAAGCCGAGGGCGGCGCCCAGGCCCCAGAGCAGGACGGCGGCGCCGGCCACGATCTGGTTGTCGACCGCCACGACCAGCAGGATGCCGGCGCCGCCGACGAGCGCGCTGGCGGCGAGCACCGGGAAGCGGCCGAAACGGTCGAGGAACCGGTCGCCGGTGAAGCGGCCGACGGTCATGGCGGCCGAGAAGACGACGTAGACGGCCGAGCCGAGCGCGGGATCGAAGCCGTGGCCGTCGACCATGAGCAGCGGCAGCCAGTCGTTCGCGGAACCCTCGGCCAGGGCCATGGCCAGGACGATCGCGCCGATCAGGAGCAGGCGGGGGTCGCGCCAGACGGGCCGGCCGCCGGCGCTGCCGTGCTCGGCGGCGCAGGCGCGACCGAGGCCGTGGGGCAGGTGGCGGACGGCGGTCAGGGCGACCGGGAGGCTGATCAGGCCGATCACGAGCAGGTGCCACGACGCCGGGAAGGCGACAGCGGTGAGGACCATGCCGATGACCGCGCCGACGACCGTGCCCAGGCTGAAGAAGCCGTGCATCGTGGGCAGCACCGGGCGGCGGATGACCCGCTCGACGTCGGCGCCCTCGATGTTCATGGCCACCTCGCCGCCGCCCATGCCGAGCCCGAACAGGGCCAGCCCGGCGGCGACCAGGGCGCTCTGCGAGGCGGCGGCGCCGAGCCCGATGATCGGTGTGCTGAGCGCCGTGGCGGCGATCCCGACCGTGACGATCGGCCGGGTGCCGAAGCGCCGCACGAGCGCGCCCGAGCCGAGGATGCCGATCATCGAGCCGGCCGACAGCCCGAACAGCACCAGGCCCATCTCGGCGGTCGACGCCCCGAGCAGGTCCCGGATGTCCGGTGTTCGGGTGACCCAGGACGAGATGCCCAGGCCGGGCAGGAAGAACAGCGCGAACAGCGCGAGGCGGCGGCGGGCGGTGGCACGATCCATACGTACGAACGTACACAAGGCGAATCCGTAGCGGTTTCGTATATCGTCCGGCGGTAGAGGGCGGAAGCGCTTCACACGTTGTACTACCTCAATGGGGAGGCGGCCATGGGCATGCTCGAGCGGATTCGTGACGGTCTGATCGGTTCCGGTCAGGTGCTCGAAGGTCCCTTCGGGCCGCGCCGGATCACGTACGCCGACTACACGGCCTCGGGCCAGGCGCTCGACTTCGTCGAGGACTTCATCCGCGAGCAGGTGCTGGCCCGGTACGCGAACACGCACACCGAGGCGTCGGCGACCGGCGCCCAGACCGGCGCGCTGCGCGAAGAGGCCCGCCGCATGATCCACCAGAGCGTCGGCGCTGGGCCGGACCACGTGGTGATCTTCTGTGGGTCCGGGGCCACGGCCGCGGTGGCCAAACTCGCGGGCGTCTTCGGCATCCGCGTGCCCGAGCGCCTGGACGACGCGTACGGCCTGAGCGAACGCATTCCCCAGCGGGACCGGCCGGTGATCTTCGTCGGCCCGTACGAGCACCACTCGAACGAACTGCCGTGGCGGGAATCGATCGCGGACGTGGTGGAGATCGAGTCCGACCACACCGGCCATGTCGATCTCGACGCGCTGCGGGAAGCCCTCATCGCGTACGAGGGAAGGACTTTGCGGGTCGGCAGTTTCTCCGCCGCCTCGAACGTGACCGGCATCCTGACCGACACCGCCGCCGTCTCGCGGATCCTCAAGGAGCACGGGGCGCTGTCGGTGTGGGACTACGCC
Organism: Actinoplanes sp. NPDC048988; assembly: GCF_043197815.1. Classification (NCBI taxonomy): domain Bacteria; kingdom Bacillati; phylum Actinomycetota; class Actinomycetes; order Micromonosporales; family Micromonosporaceae; genus Actinoplanes; species Actinoplanes sp. NPDC048988. Next base: position 26,029 of record NZ_JBICTW010000015.1, read on the forward strand.
GCCGCCGGCCCGTACGTGCCCATCTCGATGCACGACAAGGACGCCGTCTTCCTGTCGCCGCACAAGTTCGCCGGCGGCCCGCAGACGCCCGGCGTTCTGGTGGTCGACAAGCACCTGCTCACCAACCGGGTGCCCGTGGTGCCCGGCGGCGGCACCGTCGCGTACGTCGACCCGGGCGGCCACCGCTACCTGACCGACCCCGTCGCCCGCGAGGAGGGCGGCACCCCGGCCATCGTCGAGTCGATCCGGGCCGGGCTGGTCTTCGCGGTCAAGGACGCCGTCGGGGCCGAGCTGATCGAGGAGCGCGAGAAGGCGCTCTGGCAGCGGGCCCGCGAGCGCTGGGCGGCCGAGGAGAACATCTCCATCCTCGGCGACCTCGACGCCGACCGCCTGTCGATCGTCTCCTTCCAGGTGCGCGCGGGCGAGCGGTACCTGCACCACAACTACGTGGCCGCGCTGCTCAACGACCTGTTCGGCATCCAGGCCCGCAGCGGCTGCTCGTGTGCCGGCCCGTACGGTCACCGGCTGCTCGGCATCGACGACGCGCACTCGCGCGAGTTCCGCAGCGAGATCATGGAGGGCTGGGAGGGCATCAAGCCCGGCTGGACCCGGCTCAACCTCAACTACTTCATCACCGACACGGTCGCCGACTACCTGATCGAGGCGGTCACGCTGATCGCCCGGCACGGCGCCACGCTGCTGCCGGACTACCGCTTCAGCCCGCGGACCGGGCGCTGGACGCACGTCCGGCACGCCGAGCCGCCGGTGCGCCTGTCCGATGTGCTGGACGGCACGCCGCTGCCGTCGCCGGTCACCGTGGGCGAGGACGCCCTGGCGGGCTACCTCGTCGAGGCCCGCGAGACGCTGACGGGCCGTCCTTGTCCGCTTGACGGTGTACGCCTGGAGCTGCCCCCGGCGTTCGAGAAGCTCCGCTGGTTCCTACTGCCCGACGAGTGCCTGAGCCACTAGGGCGACACCGCTGACCAGGGCCGCCCGCGGGGCGTCCCGCCAGTCGGCGGCGTGCTGCTCGAGGCTGGTCGAGAGCGGGTAGCGCTCGCGCATGTCCGGGATCTGCCGCGCGGTCTCCCGGGCCTGCGCGAGCCACGCCGCGGCGTCGACCCGCCGGTAGGCGGCGGCCGTGCCGGCGGTGGCGCGGACCACGGCGTACAGCATGGTGACGGTCGTGGCCCGTCGACCCCGATCGACCCGCCACGTGTCCAGGATGAGTAGCAGCCGCTCCGTCCAGTCCTGCTCGTGGGGGCCCTGACTCGCCTGTGACCAGGGCAGCTCGGTCAGCCACGGGTGAGTCACGTAGACGTCGAACAGGCGCGTCGCCCACTCGCGCAGCGCGTCACCCAGGCTGCTCGTGGGCTCCGCCCACGCCGGCATCGCCACAGCCTGGTCCTGCATGAGGGCGACCAGGTGCTCTTTGGTTCCCACGTACGAATAGAGCGCCATGGCCGTGCGATCGAGCCGGGCCGCGATCGCACGGGTCGAGACGGCCCCGAGCCCGTCGGCGTCGGCGATGGCGATGCCCACCCGCAGGATCTCGTCGAGGTCGAGCCGGCGCTGAGGACCGCGCCGGGGTGTGGGCAGGGCCGTGCCGCGATGTCGCCAGAGCCGCTGGACGTGAGCGCTGATTTCCTCCATAGTCTTTACAGCGTATACGGTTTCGTTCAGGGAGGGAACATGGCGCGACTGCACGACGGCACGGAATTGGAAGTCACCGTCCTCGGCGACGGCCCGGTGGTCCTGTTGCCGATGGGCGTGACGGTCACCGAGGAGCCGCGCGCTTCACAGATGCGAGCGTGGGGCGCCGAACCCGACACCGGGCACCTGCTCGCGGCCGGGCTCGCGGCCGCCGGCTTCCGGGTGGTGGCGGCCGACTACGAGGCGCACCGGGCGAGCCATCCGGCCGCGCTGACCGCGGCGACGGTGGCGCAGGACCTGCTGGCGCTGACCGGTGGGGAGCGTTTCGCCTACTACGGGTACTCGTGGCTCGCGCTGGCCGGGCTCCAGTTGGCGATCCGGACCGACCGGATGACGGCGCTGGTCATGGGTGGATATCCGCCGCTCGGCGGGCCCTACGCCGAGATGCTGGCGGTGACCCGGGCGGCCCACCGGATGGCGACGGAGAAGCCGGCCACCGGCGGGCCGGTGACGCCGGGGGACTGGGAATCGGTCGAGGTCACGGTGCCGCCCGAACAGACCGCGCAATACGTGTCGCTGTACGAATCGCTGACCTCGTTCGATGAGCGAACCGCGGTGCTCACCATTCCGCGAATGGCATTCGCGGGGTCGGAAGACAACATTCAGTACGGTCCGAAATGGGGGAGCGTTCGCGTTCCGATCGCCGAACGGCTGATCCGGAACAGGGCGGAGCTCGAGTCGATGGGGTGGGGCGTTCAGCTGATACCCGGTGTCGATCACACGGCCGGGATGCGGCCCGAACTCGTCCTGCCGGTTCTTCTGGATAATTTTTCTGCCCTTGCTGACCTGCGGAAATAGGTCATCGTCGGGGTTAGCCGGCGGAATCGCGTTGAACCGTCGGGGCGTCGGTGCCCGTACTGGCCCGCAACCAGGTGACATCGACGTCCAACGACGAGGAGTGATCATGAGGTCGCGCGCTTACCGGCGTTTTCGGAACCAGGAAGACCAGGGTGGTCGTCGCAAGACGATAGGCGCGGTGGTGGTCACGGGAGTGGTGGTGGCGCTCGGCGCGGCCGGCGTGCAACTGGCGAACGCGAGCACCGGAACCGAGAACGGCACCAAAGCGGTCGAGCTGGTCACCGTCGACGGGCAGCAGTTCGACGTGTCGAAGTGCGCCGACGTCCAGGTCAACGCCGGGGCGGTGGTGTGCGACGGTGAACAGCTGGCGCCGGTCGAGGCCCAGCCGCCGGCGGAAGGGGCGGCGGATGCGGCGGTCGCGCTCGAGGCGGCGTGCGACGCTTTCGCGGCCGACGCGGCGGCGGCCGGGGCTTCCGGGTCGGCTGCGGCTCCCGGATCGGCTGCGGCCAAGGCGCAGAACAAGGCGGCGGCCAAGAAGTGGGCCAAGGCCATGAAGAAGGGCGCCGCCGCCGGCAAGGGCGCCGCCGCCGGCAAGGGTGACGCCGCAGGGAAGGGCGCTGAAGGTGACGCCGCAGGGAAGGGCGCTGAAGGTGACGCCGCTGGGAAGGGCGCTGACGGCGCGGGCGGCAAGGAAGGCGCGGCTGGGGAAGAAGGCGCTGCCGGTGACGGTGGGGCCGCTGCCAATGACGCTGCGGCGGCTGCTGTCGCTTCCGCTCAGCGGAGCCTTCTGCAGGCGTGCCTCGCGCTGGCCGACGCTAAGGCTGTCGTAGCGGGTGCGGGCGGCGACGCGGGTGCCGGCGAGGACGCGGGTGCCGGCGAAGAGGCCGGTGCCGGTCAGGACGCCGGCGCGGGCGAAGAGGCCGGTGCTGGTCAGGACGCCGGCGCGGGCGAAGAGGCCGGCGCGGGCGAGGAAGCGGGCGCTGGTAAGGACGCTGGTTCGGCTCCGGCCGCCAAGAAGTAAGGCTTGAACCCCGGCGGTGGGGGGGGGGGCCCCCCCCCCCCCCCCCGCGGGGGGGGGGGGGGGCGCCGGGCCCCCCCCCCCCCCCCGACCCGCGCGGGGGGGGGGGGGGCGGCGGCACACGA
>NZ_JBICTW010000015.1:29689-122511 GCF_043197815.1 Actinoplanes sp. NPDC048988
GGCGCCGGCCGCGGGCGCGGCCCCGCCGGCCGGGGGGGGCGTGGCCGCGGGCGCTGCTAGGGACGGTGGTCCCCCCCCGCCCCCAAACGCGCCCCCCCCCCCCCCGGGGGGGGCGGGCCCCCCCCCCCCCCCCCACCGCGCTATTTGCAGTACTTCTTGTCCGCCGCGACGACGACCGCTTCCGCGTCGGCGATGAGGGCGGCCATCTTCTTCCTGGCGCTTTCGGACTTCGACGTCCACGACGTGGCCGTCTTCTGAGCTCGGGTACGCAACTCGGCGATGGCCGTATCGTCCGGGGCTTGGGCGAGCGCCCCACGGTAGGCGACCAGGTCGTCGTCCAGCGTGCTGATCAACTCGTTGACTCTCGTCGCGGCGGCGTCGACCTCGGCGACGGTTGCCTGGAGCGCGGAGTCGGCGTCGTGCACCGCCGTCGACTGGTCGGCGGCCGCGATCACCTTGTCGCAGGCGGCGATCACGTCCTTCTCGGATCCGGCGGCGGCCGCCTGCGCTCGCGCCCGGCCCAGGGCGGCGCGGGCGTCCGCGAGAGCGGTGCCGAGCGCTTCCAGGCCCGGTGGTTGACTGACCGCCGTTTGCAGAGCGTCCATGTCGCCGGCGATCTTGCTGGAAGCTTCCTCGGCGGCGGCCGCCGCGGCCTGGACGGCCTCGGTGGACGCCTGCACGCCGGCGGCCGTCTCCGCCGCCGTCCGGAGGCCGGCGACCAGGTCGTTGTAGTGGTCGACCGTCGACGGTCGCAGCACGACCTGACCGACGGATCCGTCCGAGCGGGGCACCGACAACGAGAGGTCGTCCTTCGTCAGCGTTCCCGAGAGCGAGGTCTGCGACCCCAGCGGCCCGGTGAACGTCAGGGTCAGGGCCGTTCCGGACAGCGTGCCGGTGAACTGGACGTGCGCCGGCTTCACGGTCGACTCGTCCTCGACCGTCGACTGGTCGACGGTGCCGGTCAGCGAACTGCCCTGCCTGGTCAGTTGCACCATGACCGCGGTGCCGGCGTCGCCGCCCACCCACGTGTGCGGTGTCCCGTCCGCAGAGCCCGCCTTCCGGGGCAGCAGCCCACAGCCGGCCAGCAGCGACAAGCTCACCATCACCACAATGGACAGCCGCGGGATCCGCGCCGCCCCACCCCCATCGCGCACAGCGGTGAATGTAGTCGCGCTCCGCCCGGGGCTACATAGGCGGGAGCGCCGGAATCCAGTCCTCCATATGGCGATGGCGGCCGAGCCGAACAGCGTCGAACTCGTCGTCGTGTCCCTCGGCGGACACACCCAAGCGGCGAAGGACCCGCGAGATCGGCGACCGTACGAGACGCTAGCGACGGAGGTCGGGTGGGTCGCCGATGTCCCGGGCCAGCTGCTCGCTGCGCAGGAGGGCTTCGCGGCTGACTTCCTCCGCTCGGCGTACCCGATCCTCGATGTCCTGGACCTGGGTGTCGGAAACGGCGAAAACGGTGGTCAGGGTCGTACGCGTCAGATAGTAGCCGCCGAGGAATCCGTTACCCAGGAAGTAGACGAGAAGGCCGGCCGCCATTCCGAGGGAACCCGGGCCCGCACCCATCGCGGCGGCGACGAGGGTGGCCAATCGTCGTCCGGCATCGGCGATCTGAGGAAGCTGGATCAGGCCGACGCCGACCAGAATTTTGGTGAGCCAGTCCGATATCTGTTCCAGGTTCGTGTTGACTCGGTAGCCGATCCGCCGCTGCGTGGTGCCGTCCGGGGCCGGTTCTTCGACCTGAGCGGTTCGCGGAATGCCGAACAGGAATCCGGTGAAGCCGCCGACGACGAACGCGCCCGCGGCCACCATGGATCCGACGCCCACGATGAGAAGGAATCGCGATCTGTCCGACAAGCCGAAAATGATCAGAGGCGTCAGGCCGGCCAGAATCAGGAAGGCGCCGCCCGGCGCCAGCTTGATCAATGCGTTCAGGAAGACCGCGATGCTCCGTTCGGCTGTCTCGGGTTCCCGCTTGCCCATTTCCGCGTCCTCTCGTCGGCCTGCCTCCAGGCGACCACGCGGACTGAGGCTCATCAATAGATTCGGCACCGCTACAGTCACGGCCGTCGGAAGCGCGACACGAGGGGTGGCCGGTCGCCGGCACTGTGACGACGGCGGAGATCAGGGCCGGGTCAGCTGCCGGATTGCGGTGACGTAGCGGCTTGTCGCGAGCTGCTGGGCCACGCGGGTCAGCGGCCCGCCGGCCCGCGCGAGCAGGGATGCCGGGCGGCTGAAGGCACGGATCCGGAAGCGGACATCCCCCGCCGGCGTCAGTTCCAGCATGAAGGCCTCTTCACCCTGTTCCGGATGCCCGGGCAGCGTCCCGTAGGCGAAGCCCCGGCGATCCCGCTCCTGCACGGTGTAGACGACCCGGCACGGAATCCTGAGCCAGGCGAGGCGCAGGGTGACGTCGACCCCGGGCGCGACCCGGGCCGCACCCGCGGCCACCGAGAGCCCGGCGTTGCGGTGCATCTGCCAGCGGAACAGCCCGTCGGCCGCCGCCTCGAACGCGGGGCGCCCACTCCCGACCCGTGCATCCCGGAACACATGCCCATAGCCGCTGGGCAGTGGATCGTCGCGGGTGGCGCCGACCTGCGCATACGTCAGCTCCAGGCGTCTCATCATGATCATTGTGCCTGAGTGCTGATGAACTGGCCCAGCACACGGTCAGCAGCCCTTCGTAGCAGTCTTCGGCCGGTAGGTCGACCACCGCTGTCGCCGCTCGCGCCAGGTCAGCTCGCGACGACGCCGGCCGCGTTCTCCTGGTGGGCCGCCGGTTTACCTACGGCCAGGACGAGAATTAGGACCTGCGGCGCCATGGGAAGGCTCGGCGGGTCGCGGCTGCCGAGTCTGGCGGAGCTGGGGCGGGGGAACTGAGGGACGCCGTCGACGCCGAGCCGGGTTCGCGCGGCGGGGGTGGGGCCCGGGCGGGAACACTGCGACCGTGGTCGATGGGTTGGGCTTTCGTTGCAGGACAGCCCGGTAGCCGCGGCAGAGGGGCCGGGACGGCACCCAGCCGGGCCTGTGACAGCGGAGCCGGTCGTGACGCCGTACTAAATCGGCAGTAAGGTGCGAAACACGGGGTGAGTGGGGATTCGGAGGGATCGGGCATGGCCGGGCCGGTTTCGTCCATTGCGTACGTTCCGTTGCACGAGGTGCTGCCGCCGGGGTTCGCGGGCGCCGAGGGGCGTCTGCGTGAGCTGGCCGGCCGGCTGGAGCGGCACCATTCGGCCGACCGGGTGTCCTGGCACTGGTATCCGGATCATGTGGAGCCGCCGGAGGTGCTGGCCGAGGGGCTGCGCCGCGATCTCGTGGGGATCACGATCACGCTCTACAACACGCGGGACGACTGGCTCGAGCTCGCCCTCTACCTGGCCTGGCGCCCGGGGCCGCGGCTCACGGTCGAGGCCTCGGTCGAGGTGGCGTGCTGGTGCGCCGAGAACCACAACATGCATCCGGTACGGGAGCTCAGCCGCGACGCGGACGACGACTTCGAGCTGGCCGACGCCTTCGCGGCCGGGGTGAAGATGGTGACCGCCGTGCTCACCGACGGGCCGTTCGAGCCGCAGCCGTGGCGGGCGGCGGCCGGGCTGCCTATCCGGCCGGGATGATCGGCACGCCGGTGGCTTCCAGCAGCTCCGAGGTCACGTCCGTTATGACGCCCGAAACCGACCGGAGCGGGATCACGGCGTACGGGGAAACCGCTCCGATCTTCTCGGCGCTGGCCAGCACATAGGTGTCGGCGGCACGGGACGCCAGAAGGCGCTTCATCGCGGCCTCGTCGGCGTCGCCGGTGGTCAGCCCGGCCTGGTGATGGACCCCGGTGACGCCCAGGAAGAAAAGGTCGGCGCGCACCGACTGCGCCGCCTCGGCCGTCGCCGCGCCCGAGGTGACCGCCGAGTGTTTGAAGAGCCGTCCCCCGAGGACGAAGACCTCGACTCCGGCATGGTCCACCAGCGCCGCCGCCACGGTCACGCTGTGGGTGATCACGGTCGCCGTCAGCGACGGCGGCAGTGCGGCGACGAGGGCGAGCGCGGTGGTTCCGCCGTCCAGCACCACTGTGGAACCGGGAGCGATCAGCGCCGCGGCCGCCGCCGCGACCCGCGCCTTGCTGTCCGGGGCGACCGCCGTTCGTGTCGCGTAGTCGGCGGCGGCCGGCGCCGAGGGCAGCGCACCCCCGTACACCCGCTGGCAGAGACCCGCCGCCGCCAGCTCCCGCAGGTCCCGCCGGATGTTGTCCTCGGCGATGCCGAGCTCGGCCGCCATGTCCTTGGCCACCACCTTGCCGTCGGCGCGAAGCCGGGCCAGCAGGAAGTCCTTACGCTCCGCGGGAAGCATTGCGTGTTTCACCTCATTGTTGTCGACTCTTACGCACTGTACGGTACGCCTCATGACCTGGGGAATCGACGAGCCCGACGCCCGCGGCCGCACCGGCCTCGACCAGATCGGGCGTGACCTGCGCGGTAATCCCGACGTGGTGGTTCACGAGGTGGAGCTGGTGGCCACCGCCTGGCACGTGCTGCGGCGGACCACCTTCGACTACCGCCACCGCGACGGCCGCTGGACCCGCGAACAACGCGAAACGTACGACCGTGGCGACGGCGCCACGATCCTGCTCTACAACCGCGACAAGAAGTCCGTCCTGCTGTCCCGGCAATTCCGCTATCCGGCCTACGTGAACGGCCATCCCGACGGCATGCTGATCGAGGCGGCGGCCGGCCTGCTGGACGGCGACGACCCGGCCCGCGCCATCCGCCGCGAGGCCGGCGAGGAACTGGGCGTGACCGTCGGCGAGCTCGAACCGGTCTTCGCGGTCTGGATGAGCCCCGGCTCGGTGACCGAGCGCCTGCACTTCTACGCCGCGCCCTACACCGCGGCCGACCGCACCGGCGCGGGCGGCGGCCTGGCCGACGAGGGCGAGGACATCGAGGTGGTGGAGCTCGACTTCGACGACGCCCTCACGATGATCACCGACGGCCGGATCGCCGACGCCAAGACGATCATGCTGCTGCAATGGGCCGCGCTGAACAACATTATGAATTGATTGATATGAATGAGACGCATCGAGATCCTGCGATGCTCGCGGCATGCATATCCCCCTGCTGGCCGTCGCCGCGATGGGCCTCACGATGGCCGTCGCGCCGATCGCGGAAGCCGCCCCTCCGGACATCTCGGTCACGAACGTCAAAGCTCACCTGCAGCAGCTGCAGAACATCGCCACCGCGAACGGCGGCAACCGCGCCCACGGCCGCCCCGGCTACCTGGCCTCGGTCACGTACGTCAAGAACCTGCTGGACGCGGCCGGCTTCACCACCACGCAGCAGTCGTTCACCTACAACGGGGCCACCGGCTACAACCTGATCGCCGACTGGCCCGGCGGCGACACCGCGAACACGCTGATGATCGGCGCGCACCTGGACAGCGTCACCGCCGGCCCCGGCATCAACGACAACGGCTCCGGCTCGGCGGCCAACCTCGAGGTGGCGCTGCAGGTCGCCCGGTCCGGCTTCCAGCCGTCCCGCCACCTGCGCTTCGGCTGGTGGGGCGCGGAGGAGCTCGGCCTGCGGGGCTCCACCGCGTACGTGAACTCGCTGTCCTCGGCGCAGAAGGCCGCGATCACCGGCTACCTGAACTTCGACATGGTCGGCTCACCCAACCCCGGCTATTTCCTGTACGACGGTGACAACTCGGACGGCACGGGCTCGGGCCCCGGCCCGGCCGGCTCGGCGCAGATCGAGCAGACCCTGGCCGCGTATTTCACCTCGATCGGCGTGCCCACCCGCGGCACCGACTTCGACGGCCGCAGCGACTACGGCCCGTTCATCGCGGCCGGCATCCCCGCCGGCGGCATCTTCACCGGCGCCGAGGGCCGCAAGACGGCCGCGCAGGTGCAGCTCTGGGGCGGCACGGCCACCACGTTCGACCCCTGCTACCACGCGTCCTGCGACACCATCTCCAACATCAACGACACCGCCCTGGACCGCAACAGCGACGCCATCGCGTACGCCGTCTGGACCCTCGCCGCCGGTTCGACCACGCCGCCCACCGGCACCACCGTCTGGTCCGACGACTTCGAAACCGCGACCGCCTGGACCCGTCCGACCACCGACACCGCGACCCTGGGACTGTTCGAGCGAGGCGATCCGGCCGCCACGACTTCCCAGCTGGGCACCGCCGCCAGCGGCACGTACGACCTGGTCACCGGCGCCTCCGCGGGTTCGAGCGCCGGCGCCAACGACGTGGACGGCGGCGTGACCAGCCTCCGCTCCCCGGCGATCACCCTTCCCAGCGGCACGCTGACCTTGAGCTTCTCCTGGTACCTGTCGCACCTGACCAACTCGAGCAGCGCCGACTACTTCCGCGTCCGCCTCGTTTCCGGCAGCACGACGACCACGCTGTTCACCCAGTCCGGCGCCGCCACCGACCGCGCTCCGGCCTGGCAGACCGCCTCGGTCGCCCTGACCGCCTACGCCGGCCAGACCGTCAACCTCGTCGTGGAGGCGGCCGACACCTCAACCGCGTCCCTGGTCGAGGCCGCCGTCGACAACATCAAAATCACCAAGGCCTGAGTTGTACGCCGGTGCGGGCCCCTACCCGCACCGGCACCGGAAGCGCCTCCAGCCTCGCGCCGAACAGCTGCACCGCCCGGGGCGGCTTCTGGGTAGGGCGGACTCGCCGCTCATTCCGCGGTCTCAAGCCGGTCTGACGCGGCGAAGTCGCGTTCAAGGCAGTCTCGTGGCTTCGGTCGTGTGAATGGGGCTCTGGCGCGAACTGTGTGATGGACGTCGGACGGTCCCCGCCTGCTCGAAGTCGTCGTGCTTATCCTCGCCGAGGATCGGACTGCGCCTGTAGAGCTGTCCAACCTCTACGCCGCCCTGAACCTGACGACCGGCAAAAAGTCCTCGTCGGCCTGCACGCCCGGCACCGGGCGATCGAGTTCAAGAAGTTCCTGCCGACCTGGACGTACACGTGGTGCTGGACGACCTCAAGGCCCTACGTCTGAGCCAAACCGCCGACCAGATCCTCGAATCCATCAAGCGCTACTGCACCCGCATCAACGACTCACGACGTCAGGCCGGACGTTGATGCTCGAGCCGCTCTCGAACACGATGTTGATAGTGCCGTTGGTCCCGGGGGTCTTGCTCTTCACGATCTCGAGGGTTGGTTCCATCCGCAGACTCGACCTCTTTGCCCTCGTCGATGTTATCCCAGGTCGTCGTGTTCGGTCGTCCCGTGTTGTCCCCTGCCGCGCAATGCTGCCTGGCGCTCGTCGGTGCTGGTGGTGGCTGTGGCGTTCGGGTGCACTCCGGATGGAGGCCTTTGCTTCAGGGAGTGGAATAGCGTTACCTAGCTTGTGATCTAGCTAGCCCCTAGATAGAAATAAAGTATGGCCCTGAAGATGACGCTGCCGACCCAGCTGGTGCTGCGGGCTCTGTTGGAACATCCGACCCGCGAGTTCTACGGGTTGCAGCTGAGTCAAGTCGCTGGCCTTGCGACCGGCACCATCCATCCGATCCTCGCCCGGCTGGAGGGCCTCGGCTGGCTCGAATCTCGATGGGAGGACATCGATCCGGGGAAAGAAGGTCGTCCGCGACGGCGGTACTACCGGTTGAGTTCCGACGGGGCCGAGCTCGCGCGACAGGCGCTGGCGAAGGCGCGCACACCCGTGGTCGGAATGAGCGCTTGGCGTCCGGCAATCACGGAAGGCGGGGTCTGATGGCGGAGCCGACACCCTCAGAGCTTGAAGCCTTGACCATCGAGAACCTTGCCTACGACCTGCGGCGGCTCGATAGAGAACGACGCCGGCGACCAACGAAGGATGATTCCCCGAAATGGCGTGCGGCTGTCCTCAGGGCCTACGACGAGCGCCTCCGACTCGCCTCTCGGGCTCTCGGCATTGATCAACACCTGGCCGAGTCGGATGGAGGAGACCAAGATGTCGAGCGCATACGGGTGGAGAGTGAGCTTCACGCTGCTGGCCTCAGCTTCCGGGGAGTTGAGCCCGAGCAGATCGTCCAAAGCGTCCGCAGCCTAGTCGGCGGTGTGGTCCTCATACTTCCCAGCGAACACCGTGACCGATACCGGGAGGAATTCCGCAGCGAACTTTACGAGCTCGGCACGTCGGGAGCTTCATGGTGGCGGCAGTTCTGGTATGCCTTGCGCCTCTTCGATCGAGCATGGGTGCTCGCCGCCGAGTTGCGTGAGGCCTCTCTACGTCGGGCCCGGTCATGACCGCGGACGTCAGCACTCAAGCCAGTCGCCTACGACTCGCTGGATGGTCATTGGCCATCGCCGCAACCGGCACGCCGGCCACCCTTGCAGTTTTACTCCTGGGTCAAGGCGGACAGGCAGCGGCTGGGGCCGGCGTGATCGGAACGATCACCGTCGCCGCGCTTGCTGCCGCCCGCGCTTTCGGCAGCGCGAATGACGCGGAGGAACTCCAGGAATCAGGCAGGCGCCCAACCCGTCGACGCGGGCCCGGCCGCCGGTACAGGCCCCGATCTCCAGCTGAAGCAGATCAGGCGGCTACGAAGTTCCACGCCGCGCGCGCCCCTTGAACCCAGGAGATTTGGCTTGCAGGCAAGAGCGTCCTGCGCGGCGCAGGGGATTGCGGTCTCTCACGCAGTGGACTACGGAATCCGGCACTGGTGAACCAGGCCGCCATCCACGTCGCTCATACCGCCGATTCTATGACGTTCGTCGACAGCCTTGGTCATGGCGTCGAGCCGCCACTTGACCCCGTGAGAGATCTGCTGACAGCGACGCGAAATCTCCCACGGAGCGACGAGATGACTGGCTTCGGTCGCGGGGGAGAGGGCTTTGGCGCGAACACCGTGATCGATCTTGCGGAGGCGGCCGTTACCGTGGCGCGGTGATCGACCTCCAGGTACGCGGCGAGTCCGGCCGGATCGTGGCCAGCTCGCGGGGCTTCGACTGGACTCAAGAGCTGATCGATCTCGATGCCGCTATGTTTCCGATGCTCGCCGGGCTCTGCGGCTATCTCGATACGGTCTTCAACCGGCGCCAGATTCGCATCCTGATGGCTGAGCTGGACCGACTCCCTGCCGGCCTGATTCCTGAACTCGCCCGTGCCCAGGTTCGCCGGCTCGCGACCCTGGTCGGGGAAGGTCAACATTTGTACCTGTGGTTCTGCGGCGACTGACCGGGGCACCCGTTCAAGAGGCAAGCAGAATCCGTTTGCGGCGAAGGCCGAAGCCGGCGGCACGATGATTCGGGCTATGGCTGAGGACTATGGCAAGGAGCGGGCCGCCCGGTTCGCCGAGCCACCAGGGCCGAGAAATGGCGTTACACCACCTTTGGCGCGGGCGGCCGGAAGCGGCGATGAGCAGGGCGCAGGAGAGCGCCCTGCTCGGCGGCGGCTGAGCGCAGCGCGCCCGCCGAGCCGGGCCTTCGTTGCAGGACAACCCGGCAGCGGCGGCAGAGGGGCCGGGACGGCACCCAGCCGGGCCCGGCGAAGCGGGGCTTTCCGCCGATCCGTACCAAATGGGTTAAAGGTTTCTTTGTTTGGCGATCTGCTCGACGGCGTTCTTGGCGTCGGCGAGGGAGGCGCCGGTCTGCTCGCGGTAGGCCTTGATGGCCTGGATCTTCTGGCCCCGCATGAGCGCGCCCAGGACCTCGGGCGATTCGTCCGCGGGGTCCGCGATGTCGAGGTGGCGCATGATCAGGTCGAGTTTGCGGTCGATGGCGGCCTCGCGGCTGCTCGGGCGCGAGCGGTTGCTGACGAGGTAGACGGCGAGGATGACCAGGGCTGCCGAGAGCAGGATCTCCATGGCGCCGATTGAACCACGGGTGATTCTTTTCGCGCTCCGGCGGCCGGGTGCGTGAAAGTGTCGGACCCCCTGCCTATGCTCGCCACCCAGAACGGTCGACAGGGCCGTTGATCAGCGCCGATGCGGGCGGAGGGGGTGGCACGTCATGGCCGGCGAACAGGAGTTCGCGGACCCGTGGCAGCTGGCGGGGCTGCCCGGCGGTCTGCTCCAGGCGAGCTATCTGACCAGTCGTTACGCGGCTCAGTACAGGCTGATCGTGCAGGTTCTGCTCGAGGAGCAGCAACACACGCTGACCGGCGTGGCGGCGGCCGATCTGCCAGGACTCCTGCGCGACCAGCTGGTGCGGGCGGGGGCCGATCCGGCGATCCTCGACGACACGTTGAAGCAGCGGATGGCGGCCCTGGAGAAGTGGGGCGTGGTGATCGTCTTCCAGGACCGGACCGATCGCGACGCCGACTTCGTGCTGAACTGGGACCGCTACCAGTTGACCGAGGTGGCGGCCGAGCTGCACCGGGCCGTCATGTCGCTGGGGCAGGATCTGGCGTCGGCGGCCGCCGCGACGCTGGCGCCGAGCGTGCTGACGGCCAACCTGGGCGTGCTGCGCGAGACGGCGCCGGTCGATCCGGCGGCGGCGGCGTCGGCCTGGTCGGTGATCCAGACGACGCATCAGGCGATGGCGCGGGCGGCCGCGAGCTGGCAGGCGCGGCTGGCCGGGGCGCTCGCCGGCACGCCCGACCAGGCCAAGGTCAACACCGTGCAGGAGACGCTGCGGCGCTACGTGGACATGTGGGGCGGTGGCGTCGACACGCACTCCGAGCGGATCACGGCGCTGATCTCCGAGCTGGGCGAGGTGGACACCGTGACGTGGCGGCGGATCGCGGTGCACCATCTCGGGGCGAACGCCGACAACGCGGCGATCGACGAGCTCACGGCGTCCTACGCGGAGACCCTGGCCGTTCTGCGGTCCTGGTTCGACGGGCCGGACTGTCAGGCGCGGCGGCTGCGCCGGCAGATGCGCGACACGATCGGGCCGCTGCTGCGCGGGCAGCGCACGCTGGCCGCCGTCGGCGGGCACGTGTCGCGCCGGGCCGAGCTGCTGGCGCTGGCCTCCCGGATCGACGCGGCGGCCGACGACGAGAGCGCCTGGGACGTGTGGTGTGCGACGACCGGGCTGTTCTCGGCGCGGCACCTGCCCGGTGAGGCGCCGATGGCGGCCGGCGTGCCGTCGTTCTGGGCGGCCGAGCCGGTGCCGGTCGCGGCCCGCCTGCGCCGCCAGGGGCCGAAAGCGACGGCGGGTGGGCCGGCCCGGATCACCGACCGGTCGGCCAGCCGGCTGGCGGCGCGGGTCCACACCGAACACCTGCGGGACGCGGCGGCCCGGACCGAGGCGGCCGTGCTGGCCCGGTCGGGGCTGCGGCTGTCGCAGTGGCACGACCTGACCGCGCCCGAGCTGCAGATGCTGATGATCCTGCTCGGGGTGGTCGCGTCGGCGCGGGCCGGCGCCGACGGGGTGCGCTCGGCGACCTCCGGCGACGCGCGCTGGCTGCTGCGGGCCGATCCGCCGCCGCCGGGAGCGCCGGCCGCGGTGGTGCACACGCCGGACGGCCGGCTCGTGCACCCCGACATCCGGCTGCACATCACGCCCGCGGGGCAGCGATGAAAACGACCGCCTCGGCCCGCGAGGCACAACAGGCGTTCACCGGGCTGCTGGCCAAGCCGCTGGTCACCGCGGCCGGCGATCCCCGGCTCTACCGGCTCGTGCTGCGGCACCAGCAGGCGGTGACCGACGCGGCCCGGCGGCTCGGCTACCGGGTGCAGCGCGTCGGGCAGGCGGTCCGGCTCATCCGGGTGCCGCTGGGCGGCGCCGTGACCCGGCCGCCGCGTCCGGCCGACGCGCCCGAGCGGCGGATGCTGGCGCTGGTCTGCTGCCTGGCCGCCTGCTGCGAGGACGTGGCCGGGCGGGTCACCCTGCAGCGGCTGTCCGACATGGTCCGTGACCTGCCGGCCGCCCGCTACGACCCGGACGACCAGACCCAGCGGCGGCTGCTGCGCGACGCGGCGGCCTACCTGGCCTCGTGGGGCGTGCTGCGGCCGCGCAGCAGCGACGAGCGGCTGCTCGACGAGTGGACCGAGTCGGGCACCGGCCCGGGCGCCGGCTACGAGGTCGACCGCGACGCGCTGCTGTTGATGACCAGCCCCGACGTGGTCGACCTGGCCCTCAACCCCGGGGTGGTCACGGCCTCCGAGACGGTTCGGCAACTGCGCGCGCTTCTCGAGACACCCTTCGTGGCGTACGAGGATCTGCCGCCCGCCGAGGCCGAGGCGCTGCGCGCCCATCGCGGGCAGCGGGCGGCCGACGTGGCCCAGATCACCGGCGGCGCGATCGAGGCCCGTACCGAGGGCCTGCTCGTGGTGCTGGCCGACGACGAGGTCAAGCCGCCCACGGTGGCCGACTGGCCGCGTGCCCGCGCCACCGACTGGGTGGCCCTGCTCATGGCCGACCAGGCCGGCCGCGACGGCACCAGGCACGCCGACGGCACCGTCCACTTGAGCACCGACGAGGTCGACGCCGTGGTGGACGATCTCATCAGCTGGCGCGGCGACTACATGACCGTGCCGCAGAAGACGGTGCCCGGCACCGTGCGGCGCGACGCCGAACGGCTGCTCACCGAGCTCGGCCTGCTGCGCGTCTCCTGGGACGGGTCGTGGACCCTGCTGGCGGCCGCCGGCCGCTACCGCGACCCCGACGTGACGATCACCGACAACACGGAGCCGGCCCGATGACCCTGACCCCCGAAGCCACCGACGCGCAGCTCACCGCGTGGCGGGACGCCGCCGCGCACGGCGGGCTGCCCTCGCCGGAGCGGTCGCGGTGGCAGGTGCTGCGGGCGGGCTGCGTCGGGCTGTGGGAGTTCGACGCGGCCGAGTACTGGTTCGCCGACGGCCGGGCCCAGTTCGTCGGGGCCAACCAGTCCGGCAAGTCGACGCTGATGGCGCTGACCACGCTGATCATGCTGTCCGGCAGCCTCGACCGGCAGTACATCGACACGTTCGGCCAGTCCGACAAGTCGTTCCGCTACTACGTCGAGCCCACCGACGACGCCCGCGACCGGCGCGAGGCCACCGGGTCGGCCCACCGCGGCTGGGCCTGGGTCGAGTACGGGCGGCTCGGCGAGGACGGGCCCGAGTTCTTCACGACCCTGCTCTACGCGCAGGCCAAGCGCGGCGTCAGCCAGCTCGACCCGGTCTGGATCATCTGCCGGGGCGCGGCCCGCGTCCGTGACGGGCTCACCCTCGCCGTGGGCTCGTCCGCGGTCGAGCCCAAGGAACTCGCCGGCGTCGACGGCCTCGAGGTGATGCGGAGCGGCAAGAGGTACGCGGCCCGGATCGCCACCGACCTGTTCGGGTTCTCCGACGACGACCGCTTCGCCACGGTGCTCGAGATGCTGAAGGTGCTCCGCACGCCGCACCTGGGCCAGAAACTCAACCCGGACTGGTTCACCGAGCAGATCCGGATGAGCCTGCCCGCGGTGGCCGAGTCCGAGGTGGACAAGCTGGCCGACGGCTGGCAACAGCTGGAGCAGCTCGGCCGCGACCGCGACCACGCGGTGGCGGCGCGGGACGCGGTGGGTGTCTATCTGGCACGGGCCTGGCGGCCGTGGGCGGACGCGCTGCTGCGGGCCCGGGCGGACGACCTGCTGGCTTCCGATCAGGCGGTTTCCGCGGCGGTCGCCGCCGCCTCGTCCGCCGAACTCGCTCTGGCGTCGGCGCGGGCGGAGCTGACCGCGGAGACCGGGCGCGGCGACGAGCTGGAGGCGGGGGTGCAGCGGGCGCGGGCGGCGCTGACGCAGCTGCTGCGGTCGGCGGCCTACCGCGACGCGACCGGGCGGGCGCAGAACGCGGAGCGGATGCGCCGGGACGCGGCGGCGGCCGAGGTCACCCTCAGCACGGCTCGCCGAAACTTGGCGAGTACGGGTGTGGCGCTCGAAGCCGCGGCGGCCGCGCACTCGGAGGCGACCGGACGGCTCGACCTGGCCCGCGCGGCGTCGGCGGCGGCGGTCACACACGTGGGAGCGGCCCTGCGCGGTGCCGGCTTGGACGCGCAGGCGCAGCGATGGGCGGCCGACGGCGACGTCGACCGGATCGACGCGGCCGTGGCGGCCCGGCGCTCCCAGGTGTCGGCGCTGCGCAAGCTGACCCGGGCCGCCGCGACGGCGGTCGGTCGCTGGCAGGCGGAATCGGCGACGGCGGCGCGGCTGGGTGAGGAGTCGCGGGCCCGCTCGGCGGTCGCGGCCGAGGCGGCCACGACGGTGACGGACGCGGTGCAGCAGCTCTCGGACGACCTGGAGAGGTGGGCGGTCGGCCTGCCGGCGGCGGTGCCGCCGGTCGCCCTGCGCGACGACTGGGTGCGGGAGGTCGTCTCCCAGACCCATGCCGTACGCCCTCGGGAAGTGCTCGCGGGTCTCCTGGCGCGCGAGTGGCTGGAGCCGTCGGTGGGCCCGCTCACGGAAGAGATCGCCAACGTGCGCGCCGAGGCCCGGGCGGCGGCGGTGCGGGCCGACGAGGCCGACCGCGAGGCGGCCCGCCTGGGCCAGGCGGGAGACCCGCACCCCTCGGGGCCGATGCGCTGGAGCCGCCGGGAGCGGCCGTCGTTCCCGGGGGCGCACGGGGCGCCGCTGTGGCGGTTGGTCGACCCGGTCGACGGGGTGCCGGCCGAGGTGCTGGACCATGTCGAGGCCGCACTGGACGCGGCCGGGTTGCTCGACGCGTGGGTGACGGCCGACGGCGTGTGGTCGGATGAGCGTGATGGGGCGGAGACCGTCGTCGTCGGTGCCGAGGGCGTGCCGGCTGTTTCGGGACCGCTGTCGTCTGTCTTGCAGCCGGCGGAGGACGCGGGAGCTCTGGGCGGCACGGTCGCCGGGATTCTCCGGCATATCGGTTATGCCGGTCCGGGCCGGCCCATGAGCGGGGACCTTGTCATCGCGGGGGACGGGCGGTGGCGGACGCCGATCGCCGGCGGCCGGGCCGGGCGGGCCGTCGAGGGGGCCGAGCTTCTGGGTACGGCGGCTCGGGCCGCGGCGCGGCGGCGGCAGATCGCGGCGCTGCGGGAGCAGGCGGCGGCCGATCGGGAAGCCGGCGAGGAGCTGACCCGGCGGGCCGAGGAGCTGGCGGCGCGGAGTGCGGCGCTGCGGGCGGCGGCGGCCGAGGCGCCCGGGGACGCCGATGTGGTGGCGGCGGCGATCAGCCTGGCCGCGGCCACCGGGGAGCGGGACCGGGCCGAGACGGCCCATGCGAAGGCGGCCGGCAAGGCCTCCGAGGCCAAGGGCGAGGCGGACGCCGCGACCACGGCGGTGACCGGGTACGCCGACGAGCACGGGCTGCCGACCACCGACGAGCAGCTGGACGCCGTGGGTACGGCGCTGGACTCGGCGGCGCTGGCGGCCGGATCGCTGCGGCTGGCGCTGAAGGACCAGGACGTGGCGGAGCGGGCCGTCGCTTCGGCGGTGACCGGGGTCGAGTCCGCCGAGGCGGCCCGGACGGCGGCGGCCGACGCGGTGGACGAGGCCGCGGTCACGGCGGCCAAGCTGGACGCCGAGGCCGGTGAGGCGGAGGCCTCGGTGAGCCTGGACGACCGGGAACAGTTCGCCCGGTCGGCCGAGCTGGAGGAGCGGATCCGCGAGCTCGACACGTCGATCGCGGCCGGCCGGCAGCGGGGACTGTCCCTCGCGGCCGCGGCCAGCACCGCGCAGGGTGAGGCCCAGCGGCGGCAGGACGCGGTGACCGCGGCCGTCGCCGCCCGCGAGGCGGCGGCGCGGGCGTGGTGGGTGCCGGTCGACGCCGGGATCGCCCTGGCCCGCGGCATCGGGGACGGTGATGCGGGGCGGACGCTGGAAGAGGCGCTGGCTCAGGCCCGGGTGGCTGTGGAGACGGTGCGGCCGCCTTCGTGGCCGGAGAATGCCGGGGACCGGGACCGGCGGGTCGACACGGCTCTGCAGCGGGCTCTGCGTGGGGCCATGACCGAGCTGCAGACGCTGCTCGAGGCGTCGGGTGGGCGGTCGGTGATCGTCAGTGAGGCGGATGAGGCGCATCCGTTGCCGGCCATCACGCTGGTGGTGGACGCGGCGGGGACGCCGCTCGACCCGCCGGGGGCGGTGGAGCGGCTGGACCAGGCGGTGGCCGAGTTGTCGGCCACGCACGACGAGAAGCTGCATCAGATGTACGCCGAATTGCTGTCGTCCACCTTCATCGACCACCTCGCCGACCGGATGACCCGGGTCGTCACGCTGCTCACGACCGTCAACGAGGTGCTTCTGCGGCATCCGACGGGCGCCAACCGGACGGTGCTGCAGATCCGGCGGCGGCCGGCCGAGGGGCAGCAGCACGGGTTCAATCTGCTGCGGGCGCTGGAGGAGGGGCGGATCGAGTCGGACTCGGCCCAGGAGCAGATCCGGCTCTTCCTCGGTGACCGGCTCCGGGAGGCCCAGGACTCCGGGGTGATCGGCACCGACGAGTGGGTGAAGCATCTGACCGGGCTGCTCGACTACCGGGCCTGGTTCGACTGTGTCTGCTACTACCGGGTCGAGGGCGGAGACTTCAAGCCGCTGACCAAGCAGGTGCACGGCGTCGACTCCGGCGGCGGGAAGGTCGTCACGCTGTTGCAGCCGCTGCTGGCCACGCTGGTGGCGCTCTACTCACGGTCGGCCGACGCGCCGCGGCCGCTGTGGCTGGACGAGGCGTTCGAGGGGGTCGACCCGGCCAACCGGGCCACGATGCTGCGGCTGCTGGTCGACTTCGACCTGGACTTCCTGCTGGCCGGGCCGGCCCCGCTGGTCGCGGCGGCCCAGGTGCCGTCGGCGGCGGTCTGGACCGTCTCCCGGGCGCCGGCGCCGCTGGCCGGGGTCGACCTGTCGCTGATGCTGTGGGCCGGGCGCACGCTGGAGGCGGTCCCGGTCGCCGACGTGGCCGCCACGGTCCTCGCCCCGCGCCGCCCGGTCGACGACCCGGACCGCCCCGACCTGTTCGCCGACCTGACCGCGGCCGAGCCTCAGGGCGCGGGAGGCGGCTCCTCGACCTGATTGCCGGCGTCGTCGACGAGGCCCGGGGCCATGCTGCCGCCGTGGGCTTCCTGGTTGGCGCGGTCGCGGTCCTCGGAAGGCGAGGCCGAGCCGGCGGTGTAGTCGCTGGAGCCGGGCGCCTCCTCGGCGTACTCGGCGTATTCGGTCTCGGGGCTGATATCACTCATGATCGGCGATTACCCCGTACGGCTTGACTTGAACGGAGGTTGAGGTTGCAACCTCCGGGCATGCCTTTCACCGAGATCGAACTCGCGTACCTCCAGGCGCAGCCGCTCGGGCGGCTCGCCACGCTCCGGCCGGACGGGACGCTGCAGAACAGCCCGGTCGGATTTCGGGTCGACGCCGCCGCGGGCACGATCGACATCCCCGGGTACGGGATGTCGAGCAGCCGCAAGTACCGCAACGTGGCGGCCAACGGGCAGGTCGCCCTCGTCGTGGACGACGTGCCGTCGGTCGACCCGTGGCGGGTGCGCTGCGTGGAGATCCGCGGCACCGCCGAGGCGATCGGGGAGATCATCCGGATCCGTCCCCGGCGGATCATCAGTTTCGGGCTCGATCAGCCGGACGCCGACGCCCACAGGCTGGTCGTGAACGGCCGCGACGTCACCTCTTGACGGCCACGCCGCCGGACATCTGGATGTGGTGGTCGCCGATCGCCTCGTCCTCGGGGGCGGGGCGCCAGCGGTGGACCAGGGTGACGCCCGGGTCGAGCAGGTCGAGGTCGCGGAAGAGCTTGGTGACCTCCTCGTCGGTGCGGGCCTTGGCCGGGATGCCGCGGGAGCGGTAGGCGGCGGCGCCGGCCACGGCTTGATCGTTGTGGGCGGTCACCGTGGAGATGGCCAGGGTGCTGCCGGCGGGGAACGGGGCCAGCAGCTCGTCGATGATGGCGTGGGCCTCGTCCTCGTCGGTGATGAACTGCAGGACCGCGATGAGGCTGATCGCCACCGGCTGGGACGGGTCGAGGGCGCCCACCTCCGGCGAGCGCAGGATCTTCCGTACGTCACGAAGGTCGGCGTCGATGTACGCCGTGGAACCGGCCGGCGTGGAGGTCAGCAGCGCCCTCGCGTGGACGAGGACGATGGGGTCGTTGTCCACGTACACGATCCTGGAAGTGGGGTCCTGCTCCTGCACCACCTCGTGCAGGTTGGGGCTGGTGGGCAGGCCGGTGCCGATGTCGAGGAACTGGCGCAGGCCCCGCTCGGCGGCCAGGTGGCGCGCGACCCGGGCCATGTAGCGGCGGTTGGCCCGCATGGAGATGGGCAGGCTGGGTGACGCTTCGACGATGGTCGCGGCGGCGGCGCGGTCGGCCTCGAAATTGTCCTTGCCGCCGAGCAGGTAGTCGTAGATGCGCGCCGAGTGCGGCGCCGACGTGTTCAGATCAACCACCATGATCGGCAATCTACCGTACTGTCCAAAGAGAACGAACCGCTCAAATACTCAGCGTCGAGTGGAAGGACGGTGCCGTGAAGGTCGGCATTCCGAGCGAGATCAAGAACAACGAGTTCCGGGTGGCCATCACGCCGGCCGGTGTGTACGAGTTCCGCCGGGCCGGGCACGAGGTGCTGGTGCAGGCCGGGGCCGGAACCGGCTCGTCGATCACCGACGGGGACTATCAGGCGGCCGGCGCCACGATCGTGCCCGGCGCGGACGAGGTCTGGGGCGGCGCCGAGCTGATCCTCAAGGTCAAGGAGCCCATCGCGGAGGAGTATCCGCGCATGCGGCCGGGTCAGGTCCTGTTCACCTATCTGCACCTGGCCGCGTCCAAGGAGTGCACCGACGCGCTGCTCGACCGCAAGGTCACCGGCATCGCGTACGAGACGGTGGAACTGCCCGACCGCTCGCTGCCGCTGCTGGCGCCGATGTCCGAGGTCGCCGGGCGGCTCGCCCCGCAGGTCGGCGCGTACCACCTGATGCGCTCGGGCGGGGGACGAGGCGTACTCATGGGCGGTGTCCCCGGTGTCTACGCGGCCAAGGTCGTGGTGATCGGCGCCGGTGTGTCGGGCATGAACGCCGCGGCCATCGCCCTGGGCATGCAGGCCGAGATCCTGGTGCTCGACCGCAACATCGCCAAGCTGCGGGCGGCCGACGCCGACTACCGGGGTCATCTGCAGACGGTGGCTTCCAACGCGTACGAGATCGAGAAGGCCGTCCTCGACGCCGACCTGGTCATCGGCGCCGTCCTGATCCCCGGCGCGAAAGCGCCCAACCTGGTGCCGAACGACCTGGTCGCGCGGATGAAGCCGGGCAGCGTGCTGGTCGACATCTCGATCGACCAGGGCGGCTGCTTCGAGGACTCGCGGCCCACCACCCACGCCGACCCGGTCTACCAGGTGCACAACTCGCTGTTCTACTGCGTGGCCAACATGCCGGGTTCGGTGCCGCACACCAGCACCTACGCACTGACCAACGTCACCCTGCCGTACGCTCTGGAACTGGCGAACCTCGGCTGGCGGCAGGCGCTCAAGGCCGACGCCGCGCTCGCGCTGGGCCTGAACACCCACGACGGGCACGTCACCTACGGACCGGTCGCGGAGGCGCACGGCATGCGGAACCTGCCCCTGAACGCGGTGCTGACCTGAGCCTGCACCGTGTGATCACCGCCTATCTCGACCATCTCACCGTCGAGCGTGGGCTGTCGCGCAACACCCTCGTGTCGTACCAGCGTGATCTCGACCGTTACGCCGCGGCGCTCGCCGCGTCCGGTGTCACCGAGCTGTCCGACGTGACGGCCTCCGCGATCACCGATCACCTGGCCACGCTGCGCGAGGAGGGCCTGGCGTCCTCCTCGGCGGCCCGGGCGATCAGCGCCGTACGGGGCCTGCACCGGTTCGCCGCCCGGGAGGGCTACACGGGCGGCGACGTCGCGGCCGACGTACGGCCGCCGGCGCCGCCCAAGCGCCTGCCCAAGGCCCTCGATGTCGATCAGGTGACCCGGCTGCTGGCGGTGCCCGGCGACGACACTCCGGCCGGGCTGCGGGACCGGGCGCTGCTGGAGTTCCTCTACGGCACCGGGGCGCGGATCTCCGAGGCGGTCGGTGCGGACATCGACGATCTGTCGCTCTCGGCCTCTGACGAAGACCACGCGATCTTGCGCGGCAAGGGCGGAAAGACGCGGTTGGTTCCGGTCGGCGGTTACGCGCGGGCTGCTCTGGAGGCTTATTTGGTACGGGGGAGAGCCGCGCTCAGCGCGAACGGCACAGGGACACCGGCCGTCTTCCTGAACGCGCGCGGTGGACGGCTGTCCCGGCAGGGCGCCTGGATGATCCTGCGCCGGGCGGCGGTCGCGGCCGAGCTGCCGGTCGAGGGCCCGTACGCGGTCTCGCCGCACACGCTGCGTCACTCGTACGCGACCCATCTGCTCGACGGCGGCGCCGACGTCCGGGTCGTGCAGGAGCTGCTGGGACACGCTTCGGTCACGACTACGCAGGTGTACACCTTGGTCACCGTGGACCGGCTCCGCGAGGTTTACGCGACCGCTCACCCGCGTGCTCGTTAGACGCTGCGCATCCATCTCGGCTTTCTTCAGGCGACACGCCGATGGCTGACCCCGGCGGTGCGGCGCGCGTGGCGTAGAGTCGGGCATCGGCTCCGGCTGGCGAGTCGGGAGGGGGCGAGGTCATGACGGGGAACGGCAACCGGGCGGAGGCCTGGACCTCCACACTCCGGGAGCAGCAGGGCTCCCTCGACCTCGGCGCCGATCTGGGTCCCGCCGACCCGACGGCGTACACGATGCGCCGCCCGATCCCCGAGCCGATGCCGACCGACCGGCACGGCCCGGCGCGGATCATCGCCCTGGCCAACCAGAAGGGTGGCGTGGGCAAGACCACCACCACGATCAACCTGGGTGCGGCCCTGGCCGAGTACGGGCGCAAGGTCCTGCTCGTCGACTTCGACCCCCAGGGCGCCTGCTCGGTGGGTCTCGGCGTCAACCCGCACAACCTCGACCTGAGCGTCTACAACCTGCTCATGCAGGACGACGTGGCCACCGAGGACGTCATCATCAAGACCGATGTGGCCGGCCTGCACCTGCTGCCCGCCAACATCGACCTGTCCGCGGCCGAGATCCAGCTGGTCAACGAGGTCGCCCGCGAGATGGCGCTGGCCCGGGCGCTGCGCTCGGTCCGCAAGGAGTACGACTTCATCCTGATCGACTGCCAGCCCTCGCTGGGCCTGCTGGCGATCAACGCGCTGACCATCGCGCACGGCGTGCTCATCCCGCTCGAGTGCGAGTTCTTCTCGCTGCGCGGCGTGGCACTGCTGCTCGACACGATCGACAAGGTCCGCGAGCGGCTCAACTTCGACCTCGAGCTCGAGGGCATCCTGGCGACCATGTACGACAGCCGCACCACCCACTGCCGCCAGGTGCTGCAGCGGGTCGTGGAGGCGTTCGGCGACAAGGTCTACCAGACGGTCATCACCAAGACCGTCAAGTTCCCCGAGTCCACGGTGGCCGGCGCACCGATCACCACGCTCGACCCGGCCTCCTCCGGCGCCCGCAACTATCGCCAGCTGGCCCGCGAGGTCATCGCCGCCAAGGTTGAGCGCGGCTGACAGGTGCTCTACGCGCTCGGTGAGCCGGTGGCGTTCGTCGCCCTGGTCGTCTCCTTCCTGCTCGGTCTCGTGCTGCGCGCGCTCGCCATCCGGTCGACGTCGCGGATGCTGAAACTCTCCGACCGCCGCGAGTCGATCACCCCGCGCCTGCGCGAGGACGTCGACCCGTTCGGCGCGGTCGCGGCGGCCCTCGGCGGCATGGGCTGGGGCAAGATGCTCACGGTGGACGAGGTGCCGCGCTGGCGCGGACGCGGCCGGGCGGTGGCGGTGTTCCTGGCCGGGCCGCTGCTGTGCGTGGTGGTCTCGCAGCTGCTCATGCTGGCGTACTCGCTGGCCTACCCGGACAACTTCCTGGCCTTCATCGGCCCGGCCGACGTGCTGCTCGGCATCGACCTGCCGGTGGGCGAGCAGGTGCTGCTGTCGCTGGCGGTCGGGCTGCTCTGCTTCGGCATTCTGGCCGTCATCCCGATTCCGCCGCTGGACGGGTTCGGGGCGCTGTATTCCGCGCTGCGCACGCCCGGCCGGGGCATGCAGTGGATGCGGCTGTGGTTCGAGGACAAGAACATCGGCGTACTGGTCCTGCTGATCCTGTGCATTTTTCCCTTCGGTACGCCGTTCCTGCTCCGCATCCTGAACGCGCTCGGCCTGGTCTTCGTTCGCCTGTGGGGTTGATCTTCTCGGCACCCGCGTACCCATTCCGGATTTGTCCCGTTTAAACGGTACGGACGGGAAGGGGCGCGGTGAGCACTGAGCAGGTTGTCGTACCGGTGGTCTACGGTCAGCAGGTGCCTGACGAGCCCGCCGAAGTCTCCGACATCTCCGCCGAGGATGACTCGGGCAAATTTCTGGTACGCCTCGACAACTTCACCGGCCCGTTCGATCTGCTCCTCCAGCTGATCGGCAAACACAAGCTGGACGTCACCGAGATCGCGCTCCACCAGGTCACCGACGACTTCATCGCGTACATCAGGGCCATGGGCGACGACTGGGACCTCGGCGAGACCAGCGAGTTCCTGCTGGTGGCGGCCACCCTGCTCGACCTGAAAGCGGCTCGGCTGCTGCCGGCGGCCGACGTCGAGGACGAGGAAGACCTGGCCCTGCTCGAGGCGCGCGACCTGCTGTTCGCGCGGCTGCTGCAGTACAAGGCGTACAAGGAGGCGGCGGCCCACATCGCCGAGCTCGAGTTCACCGGCGGCAAGAGGTGGCCGCGCTCGGTGTCGATGGAGCCGCGCTACGCCGAGGCGCTGCCCGACCTGGTGCTGGGCGTCGGGCCGGAAAGGTTGTTCAAGCTCGCGCTGAAACAGTTCATCCCGAAACCCGGCCCGCCGCAGGTGTCGATCGCCCACATCCACCAGGTCCGGGTCAGCGTCCGCGAACACGCGGCCCTGCTGCGCGACCGCCTCCGCCGGGCCGGCTCGGCGACGTTCACCCTGCTGGTGGCCGACTGCGACAACACGCTCGAGGTGGTGGCGCGGTTCCTGGCTCTGCTGGAGCTCTACCGCGAGGGCCTGATCGACTTCGAACAGCCGGTCTCCCTCGACGAACTGACAGTCCGCTGGATCGGCGGCGACGCGGCCGACGCCGAACTCGAAATCGACGACTACGAGGGCACCAAGCCGACCGAGGACGCCCCACCCGAAGACCCCAACGCAACGGATGCGGCGCCTTCGCCCACCGAGCCCGACGTGCCATCTTCGGCGACGTCGCTCATGGAGGCCGACGTGCCATCTTCGGCGACGTCGCTCACGGAGCCCGACGTGCCGTCTTCGGCGACGTCGCTCATTGAGCCCAACGTGCCGTCTTCGGCGACGTCGCTTGCTGTGCCCGATGTGCCATCTTCGGCTGCCTCGGCCGCTGCGCTCGCGGAACCCGGCGCGGATGCGGCTCCTTCGGCCTATCCGGTCGCGAAGCCCGATGTGGCGGATGCCGCTGCCTCGGTTGCGGGGCCGGGGATGGATGGCGCTGCCTCGGTTGCGGGCTCGGGTGTGGCGGATGTCGCTGCTTCGGTCGCCGGGCGCGGTGAGGCGGATGCGGGTACCCCGGCTGCTTCGCTCGGGAAGCCCGATGTGGCGGATTCGACCCCTTCGGCTCCTTCGACCCCTTCGACCTCTTGGACCCCTTCGGCCCCTTCGGCGTCTTCGGCCCCTTCGGCGTTTTCGGCCCCTTCGGCGTCTTCGGCCCCTTCGGCTCCTTCGGCCGCGGAGCCGTTTAGGGCGGAGTCGGCTGCTTCCGCTGCGGAGGGCGCTGCGAGGGAATCGGCCGATGAGCGTGGTGTGGCGGAATCGGCGGATTCGGTCGTGGGGGATGCGGGGAAGCGTGAGGTGGGCCGACTTGACGTGGGCCCCGATGACGATGATCTTGGCGGGGAAGACGACGACGCGGAGGAACGATCGTGAGCAGCGACGAGCAGTCTGACTCACTCGCGGCGCAGGCCGCGGCCTGGGTGCCGCCGTGGGAGAGGCCGCAGCGGCCGGTGGATCGCAAGTTCCAGGCCGACGCCGAGGAGGAGGCGCGCGCCGAGCTCGCGGACGGTCGGGGGGAGTGGGCGGCGGTTCCCACCTCGGCCAGCGGAGACGAGGACGAAGAGTACGGCGAGTTCAAGCATCGGGAGGCCACGGCTCGCGGGGCGGAGAACCGGGCATCCGACGACGAGGAACTCCCGGGGGACGGGGACGACCTCGAAGAGGCGGGGCTCGACTCGGACGACGACTTCGATCCCGCCTTCGAGCGGCCGAACCCGCCGGCGGAGGAGCCCGCGCTCGGGGACGCCGAAGAGGACCAGGTCGCTGTCGACGCGCCGGTCGAGGAAGGTGCGTCGCCAGCTGACGGGGATGCGCCGGCCGACGGCGATGTGCCGGCCGACGGCGATGTGCCGGTCGGCGGGCAGTCTGAGGAGCTGCCGGTCGGTGGGGTGTCTGAGGAGCTGCCGGTCGGTGGGGTGGACGCGCCCGCTGAGGGTGGCGGGGGCGATCCGGTTGAGGTCGTGCCTGGGCCGGAGCTGCCGTTGCCGGAGGCGATCGAGGAGGCGGCGGCGGCCGAGCTCGTCGATGACGAAGGTGATCCGGTCGACGCGCCGCTTCCCGAGGACGGGGATGACGCGGGGGACGTCTTCGACGCGGCGGCCGATGATGACGTCAGCGATGACGGGGAGAGCGATCTGCCGTTCGCGGACGAGGTGCCGGCGGACGGTGGGCGGGCTGCCGACGAGGAGCTGGACGAGGTGCCGGCGGAGGACGGGCGGGCTGCCGACGAGGAGCTGGACGAGGTGTCGGCGGAGGATGGGCGGGCCGCCGGCGAGGAGCTGGACGGTGACGGGCCGGGGCTCGGTGGGCGGGACGCCGAGGATGTCGCCGAGTTCGACTGGGGTGGCGGCGTCGATCAGCCGATCGATGCTGCGGCCGGTGCGGCCGGGGCCGGTGCTGCGGGTGCTGCGGCGGTGCCGGAGCAGGCGGCGCGGCGGGGGCGTGGGGGCGCGGGGACGCGTACTGAGGAAGAAGTTGAACTGCCGGGGTTGACCGATGACGCTGAGCTGGCGGCGGCGCTTGAGGCGATCATGCTGGTGGTGGATGAGCCGGTGGCGGAGATGCAGCTGGCGCAGATTCTGGAGCAGCCGACCGAGCGTGTCGGGGTGATGCTGGAGGATCTGTCGGCGCGGTACACGGCGGCGGGGCACGGGTTCGACCTTCGGCGGGTGGCGGGTGGCTGGCGTCTCTACACGCGGCCGGAATATGCGCCGTACGTGGAACGGTTTGTTCTCGACGGGCAGTCTGTGCGACTGACCCAGGCGGCGCTGGAGACACTGGCTGTGGTCGCTTACAAGCAGCCGGTTACCCGGTCGCGCATCTCCGCCATCCGCGGTGTGAACTGCGACGGCGTCATGCGTACGCTTGTGACGCGCGGCCTGATCGAGGAATGCGGCACGGAGAGCGAAACCGGGGCACACCTGTATCGCACGACGGCGCTTTTCCTGGAAAAACTGGGTCTCAACTCGGTCGACCAGCTGCCGCCGCTCGCTCCGTTCCTGCCCGACGACGTGGAAGAAGTACTCGATGCCTCAGGCTGACACCGCCGAACGCCTCCAGAAAGTGCTGGCGGCCGCCGGTGTTGGATCCCGCCGCGCCTGCGAAGACCTGATCTTCCGCCGGCGTGTGACGGTGAACGGCAAGGTCGCCAAGCTCGGCGACAAGGTCGACCCCAACACTGCCGAGATCCACGTGGACGGCCAGCGGATCATCACCGACACCAAACTCATGTACATCGCGATGAACAAGCCTCGCGGTGTCGTCTCGTCTCTCGACGACGAAAAGGGCCGCACCGAGTTGGCCGACTTTCTCGGGCAGTTCGGCACCCGGCTCTACCACGTCGGGCGCCTGGACGCCGACAGTGAGGGCCTGCTGCTCATCACCAACGACGGCGACCTCACGAACAAGCTGACCCACCCCCGGTACGAGATCCAGAAGACGTATCTGGCCGAGGTGACCAACGGGCCGCTGGCGCGCAACGTCGGCCGGCAGCTGCTGAGCGGGATCGAGCTCGAGGACGGTCCGGCCAAGGCCGACCAGTTCAAGCTGGTCGGTGCGCTGGGCAAGACGGCTCAGGTCGAGATCACGCTGCACGAGGGCCGCAAGCACATCGTCCGCCGGATGATGGAGGAGGTCGGCCACCCGGTCACCCGGCTCATCCGTACGTCGGTCGGCCCGATCCGGCTCGGCGACCTCCGCCCCGGTGGCTTCCGTCACCTGTCGATGGCCGAGGTCGCCGCCCTGTTCAAGGCCGCCGGCGACTGATCGCCACATGCGAGAAGCCCGGGCCTGTGCGCCCGGGCTTTCGTTATTCCGGCCGGTAGTTCGGGGAGTCGCCGGCGAGGCTGCGCGAGTCGTAGCCCGAGCGGTCGGCGATGCCGCCGCCCTTCTCGCCGGTGCGGTCCTCCGGGGCGAGGTCGGCCGGCTCGTCGGCGGGGACTCCCGGGTCGACGGAATGGCCCGGCGGGCGCAGCGAGGCCTCGTACGCGGTGGTGCCGTCCGGCTCGTCGCCCTGCCTGATGTCGATGCGGTGGGGTTGTTCGGTCATGACGGACGAATTCCCCGCCGGCCCGCCAATTAACGGGCATATGTGGCGGGATCGTGGGCAGGCGACCGGACATGAAGCGAGCGGTGGCGGCCTCCAGCGAGTGGATCGGATCCGACGGCATCCGGCAGCCGGGCGGCGAAGTGCACGCGTGGCAGCCCGGCACGAACCAGACGCTCTGCGGGCTGGCGCTGAGCCGCACCCGGCTGCGGCGCTTCCCGCATGTGCCGTTCGACTTCCGCGCCACCGACGTGGTCACCTCCGAGGATGAGGTGCGCTACATCTGCTCCCGCTGCGTGGCCGCTACTTCGCGCCGGGGCGAGCGGAATTGGGTACGGGTGTCGCCGCGTCCCTGACGGCTGGACCCGGCAAGGGGTGGGCGCCTTCGGGGCGCAGGCCGTCGAAGATGAGGGACAGGTAGCGGCGCCACAGGTCCGGTGGGGGGCTGGGGACGAAGCTGACCACGTGGCTGGGGGCGCACATCAGCAGGATCACGTCCATGCCCTCGATGTCGGGGCGGACGGCTCCGGCCTGCTGGGCTCGGGTCACCAGGGCGATGATCGCGGTGAACAGGCGTTCGCGGGCTTCGGTCAGGCGGGCGTTCACCTCGCCGGCCTCGCGCAGGAAGGACAGGTCGAGCTGCTGTTGGCGGCCGGCGGCGGCCTCCATGAACTCCAGCAGGGCGGCTCCGGGGTCGGTGGCCGTGGTCAGGTGGTGGGCCAGGGTGGCCAAGTCGTCGACGCGGTCGAGGACCACGGCGGCCAGCAGGTCGTCCTTGGTCGGGAAGTGGCGGAAGACGGTGCCCTTGCCGATGCCGGCCCGGCGGGCGATGTCGGCCACCGAGGCGTCCAGGCCGTGGGCGGCGAACTCCTCGGACGCGGCGGCCAGCAACGACGAGCGGTTGCGGGCGGCGTCCGCGCGCAGCGGGCGGTCGACTGTCACGATCGTCAGCTTAACAAGTTGACCGCGCGGTCCGTTTACGCCTAACGTGACCTACCGGTCCGCTTAGCGCTGTAACGGAGGAAGCATGAAGGCGATCGTCGCTCGTGACTACGGCCCGCCGTCCAGTTTTGAACTCGCCGACGTCGCCGTGCCCATTGCCGGGCCGGGGCAGATTCAAGTACGCATCGCCGCCGCGTCGCTCAATCCGGGGGACATCGTCATTCCGAGCGGTGCCTATCCCGTACGGCCGACGTTTCCGCACGTGCTCGGGAACGACTTCGCGGGGACCGTCAGTGCGGTCGGGGAGGGCGTCACGGCGTACTCGATCGGTGATGAGGTCTTCGGCCACTCGGTGCCGCGGGCGCTGGGGGCGCTGGCCGGCGCCAAGAATCCGTCGGTGACCACGGGGACGCTGGCGGAATACGCGGTCTTCGAGGCCGGTACGCCGTTCATCGCGCATCGGCCGGCCTCGCTCGACGTCGCCGCGGCGGCCGCGCTGCCGACGGTCGGGCTGACCGCCCGCGCGCTGATCACCCGGGCCGAGCCGAAGCCGGGCGAGACGGTGCTGGTGATCGGGGCGACAGGCGGCGTGGGTACGACGGTTCTGCCGCTGCTGGACGGGTGCCGGGTCATCGCGACCGGCCGGCCGGGGGACCGGGACGTGCTCCTCGGGCGGGGCGCCACCGAAGTGATCGGCTACGACGACTATCCGGCCGGTGGGGTCGATCTGGTGCTCAATCTGGTTCGGCCCACCGATCAGCTGCGCGAGGCGGCGCGGAGCCTGAAGCCGGGCGGCCGCCTCTTCACGATCACGTTTCCGCCGCCGCGACCCGAGATGATCGACCGGGAGGATGTGCGCTTCGAGCTCGTCCTCGACGTGGACGGTGACCTGGGCGGCATGCGCGAAGTCGTGGGACTGAGCCCGTTGATCACCGGGCGCTACCGGCTCGAGGAGGGCGTGCGGGCGCTGACCGACTTCGCCGGCCACCACACGGTCGGGAAGCTGGTCGTCACGGTGTAGGCGCGGCGCGCCGCATTTGTAGGCTTCCATCGATAGTTTGGGGTGATGGGGGAGGAAGAGCGACTTCTTGCGGCGCTGGCGGCGCTGGGAGCGTCACCGCCGGGCGACGACCTCGAGGACACGAACGCGCGGCGGGCCTGGCTGGCCGGGGCGCTGCTGGCGGCGGCGCAGGCCGAGGCCATGGCCGCGGACCGGCTGCTGATGAGCCGGGAGGCCCGGTACGCGCTGTGGCAGCGGCAACTCGACGCGGCCGACGAGCCGGCGGCGCGGGCCGACCGGATCCGGTGGCAGGTGCAGCGGGCCTGCCTGCCGTTGCCGGCCATGGCGCACGAGAGCCGCACCGATCCGATTCCGCTGGCCGCGGGGCAGGCGGCCGAGGGGCTTCAGCTGCTGCTGTCGGTCAGTGCGGCCACGCACGGTGCGGTCGCGGCGGGGGATGTGGCCCGGCTGGCGGCGCAGGCCGGCCGGCTACGGGAGGCGCGCAAGGTCCTTCAGGCGGCGGTCGACAACACCGACGAGCTGCTGGAGATGCTGGGATCGGTCGACATCTAGCGCCTCAGCCCCGGGGATCGGCGAAGTCGCGCAGGGCCTCCAGCACGCCGGCGTACATCCTGGTCTTGATGGTCTCGAGCGTGGGACCGGCCTTGGCCAGGTGACTCTGCGCGAGCGCGATCGCCGCGCTCCGGACCTCGGCCTCGTCGACGGCGCTGTCGACGATCTGCCTGGTGTACGCCTCGTGGCCGCCGAAGCGATGGGCGGTGACCATGGCCTGGTGCGCGGTCTGCGGGGTGAGCCGGGCCTGGATCAGGGCGGACATGCCGTGCGTGAACGGGATGTTGATGTCGGCCTCGGGCAGGCACCAGAAACCACGGTCGGCGCGCATGACCCGGAAGTCGTGGGCCAGCGACAGCATGGCGCCGGCGGCGAAGGTGTGGCCCTGGAGCGCGGCGACGGTCACGAAAGGCAGACTGAGGACGCGGGCCAGAAGACCATGGACCCGATTTCCGTACGCCGTGTACTGCTCCGGATGCTCGAACAGCCACTCCAGGTCGAGACCGTTCGACCAGAACTTGCCGGTGGCCGCGGTGACCAGGGCGCGCGGCTCGTCGCCCTTGACGACCTCGTCGAGCAGCGCGTTGACCTCGGTCAGCCAGTCGGGGTGGAAACGGTTCTCGCCGTCTCCCAGATGGAGCACGAAGACGTCGTCGAGCTTCTCCAGCGTGGGCATTGTGGGCTCCCCTCGTTGCTACTGTTGAGTAACTTACCGCCGGCCTTCGTTGCCGGACAGCCCGGCAGCCGCGGCAGGGGGATCGGGACGGCAGCTAGCCGGGTCCGTGGCCCCGGGGCTCCTCGTGACGCCGTACCTCTTCGGGCTTGATCTTGACTTTCTGTCGTTGGCAAGCCCCAGGTTCGTCGGTGGCTGATGGTGCGGGCACAATGGGAGGGTTGGTCGGGCGGGCAAACCCTGGAGGAACGGTGGCGGAAGAAGTACGGCCGGAAAAGTGTGTTGTCGCTGTCGACGGCCCCTCCGGATCCGGCAAGTCCACCGTTTCCCGGCGGCTGGCGGCCGCGATCGACGGGGTCTACCTGGACACCGGGGCCATGTACCGGGCGGTTACCTGGGCCGTTCTGCAGGGCGGAGCCGACCTCGGCGACCCCGACGCGATCGCGAAGATCGCGCTGGAGACCGAGTTGTCGATCGGCACCGATCCTGCGGCGCCGCATTTCGCGGCGAATGGCACTAACGTCGACGCCGCCATCCGCGGCGCCGAGGTGACCCATGCCGTGTCCGCGGTGGCGGCCGTCCCCGCGGTCCGCAAGCACCTGGTCGCCCTGCAGCAGGCGATCATCGCCGGCCAGCCCCGGATCATCGTCGAGGGCCGCGACATCGCGACCGTCGTCGCCCCTTCCGCGGACCTCAAGGTCTATCTGACGGCCTCGTCGGCGGCCCGCGCCCGGCGGCGCAGCGCGGAGGACGCGGGTTCCGACGTCGCGGCCACCGAAGCCTCACTGCTGCGCCGGGACAAGCTTGACTCCTCCCGCGCCACGGACCCGCTGAAGCAGGCGTCCGACGCCATCGAGGTCGACACGTCCGACATCGGCATCGACGAGGTCGTCGCGTACCTCTTGAATCTTTTGAACAGCAAGGTGAAGTCGTGAGTGACTCTCCCGCGGAGCTCCTCTCCGTGGATGTCGTTGAAGGTCCCGTCCCGGTGGTCGCCGTAGTCGGCCGCCCCAACGTGGGCAAGTCCACGCTGGTCAACCGCATCATCGGCCGCCGCCAGGCGGTCGTCGAAGACGTTCCCGGAGTGACCCGGGACCGCGTTCCCTACGACGCCCAGTGGAACGGCCGCCGCTTTACGGTCGTCGACACGGGCGGTTGGGAGCCGGACGCCCGCGACCGCGCGGCGGCCATCGCCCGGCAGGCCGAGATGGCGGTGCAGACGGCCGACGTCGTCGTGTTCGTCGTCGACGTGTCGGTCGGCGCCACGGATGTCGACGAGGCCGCGGTGAAGATGCTGCGGCGCTCGCACAAGCCGGTCATCCTGGTCGCCAACAAGGCGGACAACCAGAACCTGGAGCTCGAGGCGGTGTCGCTCTGGTCCCTGGGCCTGGGGGAGCCGCACCCGATCTCGGCGCTGCACGGCCGCGGGTCAGGCGACCTGCTGGACGACATTCTGTCGGCGCTGCCGGACCCGCCGCCGATCGTGGAGGACGGCCCACGCGGCCCGCGCCGGGTAGCTCTGGTGGGCCGCCCGAACGTCGGCAAATCGTCCCTGCTGAACAAGGTGTCCAAGGAGGAGCGGGCGGTAGTCGACTCGGTCGCCGGCACCACCGTCGACCCGGTCGACAGCCTCGTCGAGATGGACGGCGAGATCTGGCAGTTCGTCGACACCGCCGGCCTGCGCAAGCGGGTGAATCAGGCTTCCGGCACGGAGTATTACGCGTCCCTGCGCACAGCCGGCGCCGTGGAAGCCGCCGAGGTGGCCGTCGTGCTGCTCGACGCGGCCGAGGTCATCAGCGAGCAAGACCAGCGGGTCCTGACCCAGGTGGTCGAGGCGGGGCGGGCCTTGGTGATCGCCTTCAACAAGTGGGACCTGGTCGACGCCGACCGCCGCATCTTCCTGGACAAGGAGATCGACCGCGAACTGAAGCGCATCCCCTGGGCTGTCCGGGTCAACATCTCGGCCAAGACCGGCCGTGCGGTCGACAAGCTGGCGCCGGCGCTACGGCGGGCGCTGGATTCGTGGGAGCAGCGGGTTCCCACCGGGGCCTTGAACCAGTGGTTGACGGCGCTGACCCAGGCCACCCCGCACCCGGTGCGGGGCGGGCGGGCGCCACGCATTCTGTTCGCCACGCAGGCTGGAGTGGCACCGCCCCGGTTCGTGCTGTTCACCACGGGCCCGCTGGACGCCGGGTACATCCGCTTCGTGGAGCGCAAGCTCCGCGAGGAGTTCGGATTCGAGGGCTCGCCGGTGGAGATCTCCGTGAAGCCCCGGAAGAAGACGGGACCCGGGGGGCGGGGTAAGGCTCATGGGTAGGGCTTGGTAAGCTTTCGGAGTTGCCGCGCGGTGTTCGTGCCGGGCGGCGGCGGGCTGTAGCGCAGCTTGGTAGCGCACTTGACTGGGGGTCAAGGGGTCGCAGGTTCAAATCCTGTCAGCCCGACCAGCTTCTGAAGGCCGTTGGCAAGGACGAAAGTCCTGGTCAGCGGCTTTTTTCATGGACACATGTCTCTTAATCAAGATCGCTCTAGTGGATCTTGTGGTCACGGGCGTGGTCACAGACGGGCTTACCGTGGATGAGGTCAGCTCAGCTCTGTGACCACGGGGGTGCCCAGATGACCGTCGGCTCGTACCAGACTTCGACCAAGACGCTGTGGTTCTTCGTCATCGACCTGCCGGTCGGCGACGACGGCAAGCGGCGTCAGCACAAGCGACGAGGCTTTCCCAGCAAAACCGCCGCCGAGAAAGCCGAAACCGAAGCGCGCAAGGCATACGGCGAGGCCGCGATCGGCGCGGACGGCAGCGTCGCCGCCGAGCTCTCCGGCTGGCTGTCAGAGCGGGAACTCGACATCGAGGAAACGACTCTGGACAACTACCGAAACCTGTTCCGGATGTACGTCATCCCGCACATCGGCGGCCGGCAGCTTTACAGCCTCGACAAGCGCGTCGTCCAGGACATGTACAAGACGCTCGTGAAAGAGGGAGGCAACGGCAAGAAGCCGCTGTCGGAAACAACCGTCCGGACGGTGCACCGTGTGCTGATGAAGGCGTTCAAGGACCTCGGGATCGACCTCGGCGCGGTCCGGCAGCCGCGGCCGGCGCAGCGCGAGGACCAAGGCCGCAAGGGCGTCTGGACGCCGAAGCAGTCGAAGCAGTTCCTCAAGTTCCATCGCGACGCTCGCCTGTATGCGGCGTGGGCGCTCGCGGTGGTTGCCGGAACGCGCCGCGGTGAGATCGCGGGCCTGAAGTGGGGGAAGGTCGATCTCGACAACGGGATCGTCTACATCCACTGGCAGCGCACAATCTCCGGCAACAAGGTCATCGAGAAGGCGCCGAAGGGCAAAAGCCGACGTGCGATCGCGATCGGCCCTGCAATGGTCAAGGTTCTGCGTGAGCACAAAGCTCGCCAGGACGAGGAGAAGGCCGCCGCAGGGCTGCTCTACCACGATCACGACTGGGTCTTCCCCCGCGAGGATGGTGAGCCCTACTACCCGCGCTACTACACCGATCAATGGGAGAACGCCTGCCTTGCGGCCGGTGTCCCGGTCATCGTGCTCCACGACGCCCGCCACACCTCAGCCACAGCCGGAGCGGACGCCGGTGTTCCGGAACACGTCATGCAGAAACGGCTCGGCCACGCCGACGCTCGAACGACGCGCGAGGTCTACACCCACGTCCTTCCCGAGAGCGAACGCAAAGCCGCCGAGCTGATGGACTCTGCCCTCGGCGAAGAAGCGGCCTGACGACCGGGGCGCATTCGCGCCCCGGTCGTGCCGACTTCCGGCTAGGGGCGGACAGTCGAAGACAGCCCCGGACAACTGCCCCCGCCTCTGTTGGTCGTGATGCGCTCTATCAAGGCGCAGATCTCTCTACTGGTGCCGGATACGCACGATCAGTGCGGCCAGCCGGGAGTGCCACGACACAAGGAGATTGGGATGAGCAAGCGCGTATGGACAGTGGCGCAGGTCCGAGAACTCGGAATGGCGACGGACGTGGAGACGGCGGCATCAGTCCTAGGTATCGGTCGGACAACCGCATATACGCTGGCGCGATCCGGTGAATTTCCGGCTCCCGTCATCCGAGTCGGCCGGCGCTACGTTGTTTCTGTTGAGGGACTGCTAACGGTTCTTGGCGCGATCCGAGAAGCCGACCAACCGGAAGTCGTGAGTGACTCGCGCCGATAACCGTTTGCTGACTAGGTTTCGGCGGGAGCCGCTCAGGAACTCGTCACTGTCTCGCAGCGGCGTTTCCGTCGGCAGTGCAACGACGGTTCCCGTCGGAGCCTTCCGTAGTTCAATGGGGACTAAGTGAATAGCAAACCAAACACCCTCTCGGCAGCAATGGCTTGGTTGGACGCGGGCTGTACTCCCATTCCAATCCGTGCGGATGGGAGCAAGGCTCCTCTCGTCCCATGGCGCAGTTATATGGACGCGCCGCCAGATCGAAGGCAAGTCGAAGAGTGGTTTACGGGCAATCCCCCGGGGCTGGCGATTGTGTGTGGCAGCGCTTCCTCGGGGCTTGAGATGCTCGAGTTGGAAGGCCGCGCAGTCGACGAGGGGTTAGGGCAGGCGCTGATTGAGCTTCTAGCTGAAGCTGGTCTAGCCGAACTATGGAGGCGCATAACTTCCTATGGCTACTGGGAGAAGACGCCATCCGGCGGGGTCCATATCCTCTATAGGATCGCCGATGCCGCAGTTGATAGAAATCTCAAACTTGCCCGGCGGCCCGCGACCGAGTTCGAGCTTTCGATCGATGCGACTGACAAAGTCAAGACCCTTGCTGAAACCCGAGGCGAAGGCGGCTACACCATCGTCGCCCCGTCCTACGGCACCGTGCACAAAACGTGCCGCCCGTGGGTGACCCTGAACGGATCAACCCCAGCGCGGATTCCGACCATCAGCGTGACCGAACGTGCGGCATTGTTGGACGCGGTTCGAGCACTTGACGAAATGCCACCCCCGCCGCCCGCCGCGCAGCATCGTCTGCCTGCGCCGCCAACCGGACAGGAAGTCACCCCCGGGGATGACTTCGAGCGACGCATGGACTGGAGCGACCTGTTGGTGCCAGCTGGGTGGACGCTCGTACACGCGACGGGACGTACGCGGTATTGGCGCCGCCCAGGGAAAAGCACTGGAATCTCTGCGACGACGGGCCGCGCTGACGACCGCGACCGCCTCTTCGTCTTCAGCAGCAGTACGGAGTTCGAGACGGAAACCCCGCTGACGAAGTTTCACGTCTTCGCGGTCCTGCACCACGGCGGAGACCACAGCGCTGCCGCCCGGGCGCTGCGCCAGGACGGA
This sequence comes from Actinoplanes sp. NPDC048988, assembly GCF_043197815.1. NCBI lineage: Bacteria > Bacillati > Actinomycetota > Actinomycetes > Micromonosporales > Micromonosporaceae > Actinoplanes > Actinoplanes sp. NPDC048988. The sequence goes on from NZ_JBICTW010000015.1 coordinate 64,670, forward strand.
TACGGCCGACGTTTCGATATGCAGTCGGGGCCGGGCGGCTCGGGTTCCGGCTCAGGGCTCCGAGAGGCTCAGGACGCGGCGCCACTCCGCGCCCGTGTCGTACGGGAAGCGGTGTCGCCACCGGCGGCATGGGGACCGACGGAAGACGGGCTGGCGCGGGCCCTGGTCGCCCACCACGGCCACGAGCTGAGGTATTGCCCTCAGCGGGGAGCTTGGCTGTTGTGGTCGGGGCATCGGTGGGTCTGGGATGACGCAGAACGCCACCGGGAGTACGTGAGGGAGCTGGCTCGGCAGTTGCCCAGCGCCGGCGGCTGGCGTCGTTTCCGATCTCAGGCGTTGTCCGCCGGTGGAGTGTCGGGCGTGGTGCGCCTGGCGCGGTCTGACCCCGCGGTGACCGTGTCCTTGGCCGCGTTGGACGCCCGTCCTTATGAGCTGAACACCCCGGCAGGTGTGGTGGACCTGCGGACCGGTGAGGTGGGCGCCGCGGACCCGGAGCTTCTGCACACGCGGTCAACCGCGGTGGCGCCGGACTTCGAGCGGCAGTCGGAGGTCTTCGACGCCTTCCTGCATGACACCTTCGGCGAGGATGACGAGCTGGCCGGATACGTGCAGCGGTTGATCGGCGTTTCGGCCATCGGCAGCGTGCTCGAGCAGCTGCTTCCGTTCGCGGTCGGTCCTGGAGCGAATGGCAAGTCAACGCTGTTGGAAGCGGCGATGCATGCCCTCGGTCGGGGTGATGACGGCTACGCGCGGGCGGGGTCGTCGGAGATGTTGATGGTGCGCAAGCACGTCGAGCATCCAGCGGAGCTGGCGCAGCTGTCCGGTGCGAGGTTGGTGGTTTGTGCGGAGCTCGACGAGGGGCAGCGTTTCGCTGAGGCGCGGGTCAAGCAGCTGACGGGCCGGGATTCGTTGTCGGCGCGGTTCATGCGGCGCGACTGGTTCACGTTCGAGCCGAGTCACACGCTGTGGCTGCTCGGCAATCACCTGCCGGCGGCTCGGGCGGGCGGGCCGGCGTTCTGGCGGCGGATCCGGGTGCTGCCGTTCAACCGCCTGGTGCCGCCGCAGCGACAGGACAAGCAGCTTGGGGAGCGCTTGGCGCAGGACGCTTCTGTAATCTTGGCGTGGATCGTCGCGGGGGCCGCGGCATATCACCAGGGCGGGCTTCGCGAGCCGGTATCGGTGTCTAGGGCGACTGAGGCGTACGCCCGGGATCAGGACACGGTTGGCCGTTTCGTCGACGAGCAGTGCCATTCTCAGCCCGGGTCAGTGGGTATGCGGATCGCTGTCAGTGTGCTGCGGGAGGCGTACGAGCAGTGGTGCGAGCAATTGGGCGAGCGGCCGGTGTCGGCCAAACGCCTGACTCAGGAGCTGCAGAGCCGTTTCGGTGTCGCTGACGCGCGGGGCGGCAAGGGGCAGCGTTTCTACACCGGCATTGCACTGCTGGACGCTGATGATCCCCAGGCCGTCCTGCCGGTCGAGTCGTGATCAGCGGTACTGCTCGTCGCCGCCGAGGGGTGACAGGTGACAGATGTTCCCGGGTTTCCCGGTTGACGGCTATTACGCGCGCGGGCGCGCGGGCATGTGGTGCGCGCACGATGCCGGTCAGCCTGCGATGGCGGGATGATCTGTCACCCGTCACCCACCACGGTTCTGTCGGGAAGCCGACATCTCACTCAGTGACCCATGCCGATACGGCGGGTTGTGTCGCACGCGGATCTTGCACCAGGATGTCCGGCATGGGGGGTCCGGAATACCGGCGAGGAATGCACCAGTTGGGCCGCGGTACGTGGGCCTATCTCAGTCCACCTGGCACGTGGGGGTGGAGCAACTGTGGTCTGCTCGTCGATGGAGACGTTGCGCTGCTGGTGGACACGCAGTTCGACTTGCCGTTGACGCGGGAACTGCTGGCGGCCGTTGCCGAGGTCGCGCCGGGGGTGGAGATCGGCACGGTGGTGACGACGCACGCGAACGGCGATCACTGCTGGGGCAATGAGCTCCTTCCGCGAGCGGAGGTGGTGGGCTCGTCGGCGTGCGGGCACGGTATGGCGCACGAGGTGCAGCCGGCCGAGTTGGCGGCGCTGAGCGGTCCTGGGGCGCCTGCCACACCGCTCGGTGATTACATGCGCCGGCACTTCGGCGCCTTCGACTTCGAGGGCATCACAGTGACGCCTCCGACGCGCACCTTCCATGGTCAGCTTGACCTGACCGTGGGACACCGGCGGGTCGAACTCCTGGAGGTCGGACCGGCGCACACCGACGGCGACGTGATCGTCCATGTGCCTGACGCGGGTGTCGTGTTCACCGGCGACATCTTGTTTATCGGCGGGCATCCGATCATGTGGACCGGACCTATCGGGAATTGGATCACCGCCTGCGACCGGATCGCCGAGACCGGCGCGGACCATGTCGTCCCGGGGCATGGACCCATGACCGACCAGGCTGGGGTGGCCGTGTTCCGGGGCTACCTCGAGTGGGTTGCCGAATGGGCTCAGAAGGCTTACGCGGCGGGCCTGCCGTACTGGGAGGCGGGCGACCCGACCAAGGTGCCAGCAGCTTATGCCGGGTGGGGCAACCCGGAACGGCTGGTGATCACCATGGCCGCGGCTTACCGGGAACTGGGTGAGGCACCCCACGAGCTGCTGGCGGTGCTTGCGCGAGTTGCTGCCGCTGAGCCGAAGTAGTCAGTGCGACCGCGTGGCTTCGTCGAGCTCGATCGGTACGAGCATCATCAGCCGGCTCGCCTGTGCCCGTAGCGGCGCGAAGGCGATCAGCTCGATCGGCTGGAGTCGCTGATGCAGCGGTAGGTGCAGGTAGCGGTGGTCGCCGTCGGGGTGCGGTTTGGTGATGGGATGCTCTTGAAAGTGCCGGGCGTCTGGATTGACGTCGAGGATTTCTTCGATGACGGCGGCGAGCCGCTTGTTCTCGGGTTGGCGGGCCAAGGCGAACTGCATCTGGGCGAACATCTGCGGTCCCCAGTCGGTGTCCCACTTGTGCAGCTGAGTGCGGGCCTCGGGGAAAGTGAAGACCCAGCGCATGATGTTGTTCTCGTGGCCTTCTACCCAAGGGAACCAGCGACTCATGTGCTCGTTGTAGGCGACGAGGTCCCACGCTTCGTCGTTGACGTAGGCCGGCCAGGGCTGGGCGTCGACGATGCGCTGGATCGTCTCGGTGGATCGCATCCTCGACTGGTGGATCGTGATGGTCAGCGCGTGCCCGGTGGCCAGGAAGAACAGCATGCTCTTCTCGGCCTCGTTCAGGCGCAGTGTGTAGGCCACCCGGGTGAGGAAGTCGTCGGAGTAGTTTTGCAGCACCCCGCGCTCGAGGGCGCTGTACCAGCCGACGCTGTAGCCGGTCAGCGCTGCGACGGTCTCTTTGCTGACGCGCCGGTGACGGCGTGCACGAGGTAGTGCCGCGTGCAAGCCGGGGATCTCGTCGGGGTTGAGCCGCAGCCGCCAGGCGTGAACATGGCGCGCGAGATCTTCGCTGAGTTCGGGCGGAGTCTGGCGGGAGGTCGTCGCATCGGTCGGTGGCTGAGCGGTCATCGCGCTTCCTCGGGCGTCGTCGCCATGGATGCCAAGGTACGAAACTCCTTCATGGAAGGATCGAACCTAGCAGCGTTGATCTATCGGTAAGGACCCCTTTCTGAAGATCGCTGCCGCTGGCCGCTCTGCCGTGGACGCTGCGGCCGTGCCTTTGCGTGACAAGCAGACATTGCTAATTCCGGCAGTGTGACTGTGGATCTCACACTGTGTGGGCAAACGCCGTCGCAAGGTGCACGATATTGGCTTCATCACGGCGTGGGGGGCGTCCTCGATGGCCAAGGGCACTGTGACCAGCGGTTCCAGGGTTCGGCCGCCACGCATGGCGGAAGGGAACCCATGGGTCGGACTGCTCTGGTTGTCGGCGGTGCGCGAGGTATCGGCCTTGCGACGGCTCACGAGTTGATCAAAGACGGGCATCGCGTTGCCGTCACCTACCGTGACTCGGAGCCGCCTACGGACATCATCTCTGTCCAATGTGACGTACGCGACACGGCGTCGGTGGACGCTGCCTTCGCTCACGTTGAGCGCGAGATCGGTGCCGTGGAGATCGTCGTCGTAGCTGCCGGAGTTACCCGCGACAAGCTGCTGATGCGCATGGGCGAGGAGGACTTCGCCGATGTCCTCGATACCAACCTGACCGCGGCGTTCCGCGTCGCCAAGCGCGCCAGCCGCGCGATGCTGCGCGCTCGGTGGGGGCGATTGGTCTTCATCTCGTCGGCGGTTGCAATGCGGGGAGAAGCCGGCCAGGCCAACTACGCGGCCTCCAAGGCGGGCCTCGTCGGGTTGGCCCGATCACTGACGCGTGAGCTCGGCAGCCGCAGCATCACGGCGAATGTCGTCGCGCCTGGCTATACCGAGACGGACATGACCGCGTCGCTGACAGAAGAGCAGCGCGAGCACATGCGTTCGCAGATCCCGCTCGGCCGAGCCGCCCAGCCGGAGGAAATCGCTGCGGCTGTGTCGTATCTGGCCAGCGACAAGGCCGCCTATGTCTCTGGCGCCATTATCCCCGTCGACGGAGGTGCCGGCATGGGTCATTGACGGGCCCGGTAGCAAGGGCCCACACCAAGGAAAGCCAACATCACCATGGGGGACGATGTGCTGATCACCTGCGACAAACCGGCGATGACGACGACCGAGCCCGCGGAACCGAGTTCGATCGGGTCCGCTGCGATGACATATGAGGAAGGAGACGAAGCGGGAATGGCGCCGGCCGAGGCGGCCGACAACGACTCAGGAGACGACTTCACCTACGGGCGGCGTTTGCGTCGCGCTCGGCTGGCCAAGCAGTGGTCCCAGCTGCAGCTGGCGCACCGGATGCGCGAGGTCGGTGCCCAGCATCGCGGCGCCGCCACGCTGCACTCCTTGCTGATCATGATCAGCAAGTGGGAGAACGATCGCAAGCACCCGAACCAGTACAGCTTGCACTTGATCGCCGCTGCCCTCGAGATCGACGTGACCAGTCTTGGGCTGCCCGTCGATCACGACTTCGTCTTCTAGTCGACCGACCCGCTTAGGGCACCTGTTTGCCCTCACGTGGCCGTCAATTGCTGGTCGATGCCCAGCACGGCTTTTCTGCTAGTCGTCGTGCTTGACGCCGCTGAAGACGCTCAAGGCCCAGACCAGCACGCTGGCGTAGGTGTGCAGCGCATCAGGGAACTCCACGAGCCGGCTTTCGCCACCGTCGTTGCCCGCAGCGACGGTGGCGATGTCGTCGTATGCCTCAGACGGGGTTCCCTGCATTTGATTCGTGATCAGATCGAGCAAATGTCGCCGTGCCTGGGCGATCATCGCGTTCTGCTCCGCAACTACCCGCGATGCGGCGTCGCAGCCTGCGAAGTCGACGTCCGGTAGATAGAGCCCAGCCGCGGTGATGAGGTCGGAGGGAGCAATACGCTCCGAGCCCGGAAGCGGCGGCGGATCTCCCGCTGCGACAGCGACGGCCACCTGCGACGCATACACGGCATAGACCGTGCTGGCCCGGGCCAGCACGACGATTGCCTGCTCGAAATGTTGATCGGCGAGGCGCTGGAGATCAGTGGTGACCTGAGCAAGCAGCATGCCAGCTCGGTGTCCGGTCCGCTGCGTCTCCAACGCGGACTCGACCTGCAGGGTAAAGGTCAGCGCCTGGTGCAGATGAACGGCGGCTTGATTGCACGCCGTGCCCATCTCCAGTAGCGGCGCTCGCACGTCCGCTGGTAGCCGTAAGCCCATCTCGGGCTGCAACAGCTGGTGCGTGGTCAGCACCATCTGTGGCCGTCACCCCTCTCATCGGACTTACGAACGCCTGTCCACGGCAGATTCGCAGACTGTTGCAAGGTATCTATCCGCCGCGCTGCGCTGTGTCAAGAAGACCAAATTGACAGCCGGAAGGACAGCCCCGGACAGCCTCGGTTAGCTACCCCGAACGCACGATGTCACAGAGGGTCGAACTCGTGGCAAACGTTGCTCCGACTGTAGACGTGCACCCCCTCCGCTCGGGAACAGCCCCCGGGGCGGGTGCATCAGTTCACCTACCTACGGCGATGCGGCCAGAGCTCCGGCGCGTCGTATCGGGCCTGGCCCGAGTTCCCCGCCGTCACCGCGCCGCGATCGTCCATCGCCTGCTCATCCTGGCCTGCCGCCGCGCGGAAACCCAAGCCCAACGCGGTGAGCGCTGATCGTTCGTTCGGGCTCGCCTTCCGGCCCTCCATGCACGATGAAAGGTCCTGACCATGCGCCCGTATCACCTCATGGCCTGCCTGCTGGCCGCCGCGCCGATCACGACGGCGCTGGCCACACCTGCCACCGCTGCACCGCCTCGCCCGGATACGTCCACCGAGACAGCCGCGACGGCGACCGTCGGCCTCACCATCAGCCTGCGCAGTCCACACGAGCAGCAGCTGCGCTCGTACGCGGCTGCCGTGTCGACCCCGGGCAACATCCGCTACCGGCAGTACCTCACGACGGCCCAGCTCAGCCAGCGCTTCGGCGCCCGGCCCGGCGCGGCCACACGAGTCAGCGCGTGGGCCCGTACCGCCGGCTTCCAGGTCGGCGCGTTGGACGCCACCGGTACCCGCCTGCCGCTGACCGGCACCGCGGCCACGGTCAAGAAAGCGCTCGGCTCGATCCTCTACGACACCGTGCAGGACGGCGCCCGGGTCCGCGTTGCAACCGCCGTCCGCCTGCCACCGCGCATCGCTGACGACGTCACCGCGGTCACCGGCCTGAACGAGCAGCCAGCCCAGCCGATGCACGTGCGCTCGGCAACCGCGTTGACCACCCGCCGGGGCAGCTGTCTATCCGCGACCACGGCGACCGCGCTACTGGGCTCCTGCCTGGCTCGCCCCGCCATCGAGCAGAGCAACGTTACGGGCCGCCGGCCGCGCGTGGATGTCCGCGGAGCAGCCGGCCCCGCTGGCAACGGCAGCCCCGAAGGGTGGCGGCTGCCGCCGTTACAGCCGGTGCGGAACCCGGGGGTGTGCGCGACGTCCTGGGCCAGCCCCGACACCGCGCCGGTTCAGGATCGCAGCGGCGGGTCCGTGTCGATGCCGGTGTGCGGCTACACCGGGCCGCAATTACGGGCGCTGTACGGACTGCGCGCCGATGACGACGGCGACGGGCAGACCATCGTGATCGTCGGCGCCTACAACGAGGCGGCCACGCTGCGCGACGCCAACACCACCTTCGCGCTCAACGGCGTCGCGCCCCTGCCAGCCAGCCGATACCGCGTCAAGACCTACCCGGGGAGTGAAGCGCGGGACCGCGGTTGTGACCGTGCCGCGTGGGGGCGGGAACAGGCCGTCGACGTGCAGAGCGCCCACACTCTCGCCCCAGCCGCGACCATCATCTACGTCCCCGCCGCCGACTGCACCCGGCTCAGCGACACCCTCGCCCAAGCCATCGCCGACCCCCAGCTACGCGGCAGCGTGATCTCGAACTCCTGGGGATACCCGGCCGAGGCGCTGAGCAACGACGAACTCGCCGCCACCGACGCCATGCTCGCCCGCGCCGCCGTGCTCGGGACCGGCACCTACAGCGCCTCCGGGCTGTACGGCACCGCCACGACCAGCGGCATGCAGCTCCCAGACCGCGCCTACCCCGCGTCGTCGCCGTGGACAACCGCGGTCGGCGGCACCACCAGCGCTGTCGGCCCCGGCAATACAGTGCTGTGGCAAACCGGCTGGGCCAGCTCCGGCACCGCCCTGAACAGCGGCGCCCAGGACCCGACGGCCGGCCCCCTGGTCGCCGCCGCCGGTGGCGGCACCAGCGTCCGCGAATCTCGGCCCGCGTGGCAGCGCACCTCCACCGCGATGCGGCAGGTGCCCGACCTAGCCGCCCTCGCCGACCCCCACACCGGCCTGCTCGTCGGTACCACCCAAGACGGCCGCTTCGGCGCTGGGCCGGTCGGAGGGACCGGGCTGGCAACCCCGATCGTCGCGTCGCTGGCGGCTCTGGCCCAGGCCCGCAGCGGCCACCCAGCTGGCCTTATCGCGCCGGCATAGTGGGCCCGACAGTCGCAGGGGTCCACGCTCATCGACATCACACATGTCGACGCCGCCGTGTGGACACCACAGCTGCCCGGCACGGCACCGGCGACGAGCGGCTACGTAGTCCGCGTTGACGCCGCCGACCAGCACACCGGCCCCGGCTGGGACCCCGTCACCGGCCTCGGCGCACCCGGACGCAGGTTCCTGGCCGATGTCGGCTGACCCGCGGCGCTCGGCGTCGCAGAGCACATCCCACCAGGAAGAAGCACGGGTGCGTGCCGTGCCAGCTATCACCTCTGCTTTTAACCATTTCGTGCACCCGCTGGAAAGCCGCGCGCGTCGCGTGCCAGTCCCGCATCTTGCGGCGGCGACGCTGCAGGAACTCGTCGAGGTCACGGCACAAGCCGAGGTGACCGGTGCGCCTCGAGACGATCACCAGGACCAGCCTGGCACTGGTCACACCGTTCACCCCCGGGCACCTCTCGCGGTCTTCGACGCCGCCGGGGGAAGTCCCATCGCTCGGATCCGGCCCGTCTGGGCCGGTAGTGAAGCATGGCTGCCGGTCATCGCGTGGCAACCAGGCTGGGTGCGGGTGCTGCGCCCGACGCGGCCGGGCGGTGTGACGGGCTGGCTCGACGCCAGCCGCGTCGCCACCGCCCTCAGTCGCCACCGCCTCCACCTATCGCTGCGCACCGGCATGCTGCGCTTGCTGCACGGGGAGCACGTCGTAGGGGCCTGGCCAGCCGACCTGCACGCCGAGCCCCACACCGTCGCCGCCGGGCGGACCTTCGTCCTGGCGAGCGTACGGCGCGGACCAGCGACGCCACCGATGCTGCTGCGCCTGGCCGTTCACCTGCACGAGCGTGACGCGGGGCTGCTCACCATCCACCCCCGATCACGCCCCGCAGGCAACCCCACTGCGGGCGGAGGAATCAGCGTCCCCGACGAGGCGATGGCCGCTCTGCATGTCGTGCCGCCGGGATGCCTCGTGCACCTCGAGGCGCGCTGAGCCACCACCTTCGCGCGCCCACTCCTGCGCCCACCGACTACTTCATGGGGAAATAGCATGGCAATCACAGGATGGATCCATCCCACGCGGGACCTGCGTGACGAGCGGCCAGCGGTCAACGCGATGGCCGTCGCGCTCACCGCCGGGGCGTTACGCCGCGACGTCGTCCGGCTGGCCCGGCGCACCGCGTTCGCTCACCTCGGACTGAACGGCGGCTACGCCGACTGGCGACATCCCGAACACCCCGACCCGGACCTGGCCCTGGTCATCGACGGGCAGTTGACCAACCGCGGTCACCTCGACGAGCAGTTGTACGGCGGACCGAGACCGTTGTCGGGTGACGCCGAAGTGTTGCTGCACGCCTACCGGGCATGGGGAGCCGGCCTGGTCGACCGGATCGACGGCGCGTACGCCATTGCCGTCTGGGACAACCTCACCCGGCAGCTCATGCTGATCCGCGATCCTCTCGGCGCCCGCACCCTGTTCTTCTCGCTGATCGACGGCGGGATCGTCTTCGCGACTCGGGCCACCGCGCTGCTGGCCCATCCGGCGGTCAAGCCAGTCGTCGACGCCGATGGTCTCAACGAACTACTCACCCTCGGCCCGGTGCGCACTCCCGGTCATGGCGTCATCGCCGGAGTGGCCGAGGTCCTGCCCGCCGAACTCATCCAGGCCGGTCCGACTGGGCTGCGACGGCGCCGCTACTGGTACCTCGAAGCAGACGACCCTCGCCACAACGCCGACACCGCCGTACAGGTCGTGCGTCGAGCTCTGGCCGAGACGACCGCGGCGCACCGCACTCGGCCGGCGAGCGCGGTGCTCCTGTCCGGGGGCGTCGCGTCGGCCACCGCCGCCGCATATTCCGCCGGAACCCGCGGACACCGGCCCGCCGCCTGGACCCTGGCCCTCACCGGCGCATCGGGCCTGTCACCCGGCGCCGGGGTCGACGTGGAGCAGGCCGAGCGCACCGCCGAGCACCTGCGCCTGCGGCACCACGTGCTCGCCCTCGACACTGACACCCTCCTCGACACCGCGCCCGCCGCGAACGAGGCCCTCGATTTCCCCGGCGAAGCCGGTGCGGATGCCGTGCTGTTCGCAGGGCTTCGGCGGATCGCCGCCGCCGGCAGCACCAGCGTCGTGACCGGTGACGGCGCGAACGCGGTGTTCGGCGGCTACCGGTGGCAGCACGAGCCGCTCACCCTGGCCACCGACGACTTCCCCTGGCCCAGCGTCGGCGAGCCCGCGGACCTGCTGAACGCCGACGCCCGTCGCCATCTCATGCCCGGGGTGTATCGCCGGCACCGCTACGAGCAGGCCACCCTCGGCGTGCCGCAGGTGACCGGCGCGGACGCACTCGCGCGACGGCGACGCATGATGGCGTACCTGACCCTCACCCGGTACGTGCCGCACCTGCTGACCCGTCTCGGCCAGCTCGCCGACACCGCCGGCGTGACTGTGCGCACCCCATTTGCCGACTGGCTGCTCGCGGCCTACCTGTTCAACACGCCGACGGGCCTGCGGCACCTGCTCGGCATCCCGAACGGGTTGCTGCGCCACGCCGTCGCGGACCTGCTGCCGCCCGAGACCACGTGGCTTCGGCCCCGCGCATTTCCCAGCGCCGACCTGCTCGACGGATGGCGGCAAACCCGCACCGATCAGCTGCGCGCCGTCCTCGACGACCGCGAGGCGCCGCTGCGATCGCTGCTGGACCGCAACCGCGTCACCCACCTGCTCGCCCCGCCTACCGGTCCGACGGGCGACTGCGCGGCGGCCACCGTCGCGTACCTCGTCGACGTCAACGCCTGGCTGCAGCGCCACCACGTCTCGCTCACGTGAGCCACCACGAACCTCGCCTACCGGAGCATGCGATGAGACTCGACCCGTTCAGCGGCCCCTACAGCCGCGACCCCGCCACCACCTGGCGGCGCATCAACGCCACCGCCCGATCCATCAGCTACGACGACGACCTCGAGATGTGGCTGATCGCGGGACACGACAACGTGCGCGCCGTACTGTCCGACACCGCCCGGTTCAGCAACGCCGCCACCCTGGCGCCGATCACCCCGCTCACCGACGCCGCCGCCGACATCCTGGCCGGTCTCGACGCCCCGGCGGTGGCTGTCACTGCTGATCGCCCGCAGCACCTGCGCACCCGGGCGATCCTGCGGGCGTTGATGCCCACCACTGCGGTCCGCGCCGAACAGCAGTGGGGGCCACTGGTCGCAGCCCGCACCGACGACCTGATCACCGACATGAAGATCACCGAGCCGACCGACCTGATGCACTTCGCGGTGCAGCTGCCGCTGCTGGTCATCCACGATGTCCTCGGCCTGCCGACTACCGCTGCCCAACAGGTTCGCGCGTGGACCGATGACTTCGCCGACCTCGTCTGGGGCGACCCGAGTCCCGAAGCGCAGATCGCGCAGGCGTACTCCAGCATCGCGTTGTGGCGGTACTGCGCCGACATCGTCAACGGCCGCGCCGGCCGCGGCGATTACGGCCCCGGTCTGATCGGTGAGCTCCTGCGTTTCCGCAACAACGACGACAGCAATCTGACCATCGCCGAAGTCGCCGCCCTCGCGCTCAACATCGTCGGTGCCGGCTGGATCACCACCGCGGGGGCCCTCGGCAATGCCCTCGCCCACGCCTTGGCTGATCCTGGCCGGTGGGCGCAGCTGGCCGACGACGAGCACTACCTCAACCTGCACGTCGAGGAAGCCCTGCGGCACAGCCCCGCCATCGACGGCTGGCTGCGCCTGAGCACCACCGAGGTCACCCTCGGCGGTGTCACCATCCCCGCCGGCAGCCGCTGCTTGGTCCTGATCGGTGCCGCGAACCACGACCCCGCCGTCTACACCGAACCGGACGTCTTCGATCCGCGCCGCGGCCGCGCCGGACAGCACCTCGCCTTCGGCGCTGGCCCGCACTACTGCATCGGCGCAGCCCTGGCCCGCCTCGAACTCACCACCGCGCTACGCGCCCTGGCCGGCCGGCTGCCGCATCTCGCCGTGGCCGACGGGTTCCGGCAGCAGTTCAAAACCAGCGCGGCCCTACGGCAGCTCACCCGCTTGCCCGTTCAGCAGCAACCGCCAGGCCGGTGCCCGATCGCGCACGGCACCACCGCGGGGCCGCGGTCATGACCGGACGCGGAATTATTGACACCCGCCCGGCCGGTTCCGTCATCCGGTCTCCGCGCGCCGCCCAGGCGATGAACGCACGCCTGCGCGCTGTGGAGGCGCGGCTGGTCGCCGCCGCCCCCACGAACATCGGGTTTCCCGCCGCCCGCGACATCGATTACCGGCCGCTGGCGCCCTTGCTGAGTCATCTGCTCAACAACCTCGGCGACCCTCGCGTCGACCCGCTGTACCCGGGTCATGTGCACGATCTGGAACGTGAGGTGCTCGACTTCACCGCTGAGCTGTTCCGCGCCCCGCCCGGCTGGAGCGGCTACCTCACCAGCGGCGGCACCGAAGGCAACCTCTACGGCCTGTGGCTGGGCCGCACCAAACTTCCCAACGCCGTCGTCTACTACTCCAGCGCCGCGCACTACAGCGTGCCCAAGGCCTGCCACCTGCTCGGCCTACCCGCCGTCGAAGTCGCCACAACGGCTACCGGGCAGATCGACTACACCGACCTGACCCGCCAAGCCGGACGGCACCGCAGCTGGCCGGCGATCGTCGTGGCCACCATCGGCACCACCATGACCGAGGCCGTCGACGACGTCACCCACGTCCACAACGCCCTTGACGTCGCCGGTATCCGGCACCGCTACGTCCACAGCGATGCCGCCCTCGCCGGCGTCCCGCTCGCCACCACCAGCAACCGGCCCGCATTCGATTTGGCCGATGGCGCCGACAGCATCAGCGTGTCCGGGCACAAATTCTTCGGGACCCCTGTGGTCTGCGGGATCGTCGTGACCCGTCGCGGACCCGACGAACTCGGCCCGACAGTGCCGTACCTTGACACCCACGACACCACCGTCAGTGGATCCCGCAATGGTCTCGCTGCGGCGATGCTGTGGCACGCCATCGATTCCCTCGGCAAGGCCGGGCACGCTGACCGTGCGCGTCGAGCCCGCGACGTCGCCGCCTATGCCGTCCAGCGGCTGCACAACCTGGGCTGGCCGGCGTGGCGCGACCCCCTGTCGTTCACCGTGCTCCTGCGGCCACTTCCCGCCGATATGGCGACCACCTGGCCGCTGCCGACTCAAGACGGCTGGTCCCACATCATCTGCATGCCCGGCATCGAGACGAGGCACATCGACCATCTCGTCGAAACGCTCGCCGCGCATGGTGGCTACCCGAACGAATAGAACCGAAATGTGAGCGGGTCCTCAAAGGAAAGCGCAGCAATGGCGACCCGGTGACGTAAACCGACTGTGGGCGTCGCCGGGAATGGCTACCGGCCCCAGTTTTCGTACTGATGGTGAAGGGTCATCAGGTCGCGCTGACACTGTTCCCGCTCGTGCTCGTCCGGCGCGAGGTCGACGAGGGCATTGAACGATTTGCTCGCGCGGTCGAAATCGGCGCGATTCTTGTCGCGCTCGAGGCGTGTCACCAGCAGAGGTCCGAGAAGTTTATGAGCTCGACGGATTCCGGGACTGGTGACCTGCGGATGGTGAAGAGCCCGCTCAGCCAAATCAATGGCGTCATCGAGGTCAGACACCTCTTCAGACGGCATGAACCTGCTGCGCGCGGCCGTGACCCCTGCAAGGTCGAGCAGCCTCGTCGCGTATGCAGGATCTTCGCTTGGCGTGTAGTCAAGCAGCCGCACGAAAACGGCGACGACGCTGTCCGCCAGCGCTGGATCCCGCGTCTTCAGCCAGTGGGCGCGAACGGCTGAGGCATGTCCTTGCAGGGCGCGCAGCAGAGCGGCCGGCTCGTCCGTCTCGGCGCCGCGCGCAATCGCGTCGTCGACCTCTTGGCGTAGCTGAGGTGCGACATCACCGCCGTTAAACGCATGCATCCACACGGCGAGCGAGACGTACGCGTGTGTGTCCTCCGGACTGGACAGTCCAGTAGCGCGCAGCCGGTGCACCGCGATCACATCGGCCAAAACACCGATCGGTAGTGCCGCGCCCTGACCGCGCTGCAGCAGCAGGGCATCGAGTGCCTGCGAGGTCTCGACGAGTGCTTCGCCTTCAAGCGCGAGAGCTGCGTCCCGGCGGTCGACGTAGTCCTGTACGCGGCGGCGCAGCCGCGCCTCGACAGGGGAAGACGCATGCCGGCGCCGCCAGAAAGCCACCGGCCGAGAATAATCGTCGCCGGCAAGCCAGCCAAACGCTAACGACGCTCGCCGGGTTAGCCAAGGACAGGGCGGGACAGCTCCGGACAACTGCCATCGCCAGAACAGCCACGGCAAGGTAGATGGCGTGACCGATCCGCCTTCACGCAATAAGCCGGGCGATCGGGCGACGAGCGATGGATATGCGTCCGAGGGGGGCGTCGATCGTCGTCTCGGGCAGTGATTCACCGATGCGCTAATGAACGTTGTCGGGCGAATTCCCCGTCCTGCTCGGGTCACCAGCCGGTTGCTACCGGCTGCCTTCGCTGACCACGTGCGATTGCCCCCATCAATCGCACGTGGTCAGCAAACAAACGTGCCGACACTCGAACCCATTCGAAGGGGGCTGATGGTGCTCGCTATCGCTGCGTCGGATTCGCCACCAGCTCAGGTGCTGGCGGCTGCGGGTGATTCCGCGTCACTGCCGAGCGGCCCGGAATGGTCGGCCTACCCAGCGCCGGCTGACCCGCGCGGCTACAAGCCGCCGGTGGAGCAGCCGCTGGTCGTGCGCGCGCGTGCCGTGCCCAGCGAGTTCGGCCCCGCGGACATCGCGGAGCGGGCTTGGCTGCGCGCCGCTGCGTTGCGTCCTGCCGCGTTGATCGCGGTGTCATCCGCCGACGGCGGCGTCGGCCGCTCCACCCTGGTCGCCGCGCTCGGCGACGTGCTCGCTCTTGCTGTGCCTGGCCCGGTCGTCGCCGTCGACATGCACCCTGTGCCCTGGGGTGGCCTCGGCGAACGCGTCGGCCGCTCCAACGCCGGGACTATGTGGGACGCGGTTCGCGACCTGCATACCTTGACCAGCCGCCACGAGGTCGAGCGGTGGACCCAGCGCAGCCCTTCGGGGCTGCTGGCCTTGGTCGGGGAAACCGAAGGGCAGGGCCGGCGCCCGCCGCGTCACGACGAAGCCGCCGCGGTCGTCGAGGCGGTGCGCCGGCTCTATCCGCTGACCATCTGCGACGTCATGCCCGCCCTGATCACAGGCGTCTGGCGCACTCTGGCCGCCGCGTACGCGCCGGTGCTGGTCGCTCGAGCGACCACCGACAGCCTGCACCACACGATGCGGCTGCTCACCCACCTACGCGCTGCGGGAAACAGCGCGGTGGTCGACCGGGCAGTGCTGGCCGTCGTCGCCGCCTCTCCGGTCACCGATCGCACGGTGCGCGCCGTCCTGCAGCAGGCAGCCACGGTCGTGCCCGACGTCGTCTCGATCCCTTACGACCCTCAGCTCGCCCGGCCCGAGCCGGTCGACGCGCGGCGCCTGAAGAAGCAGACACGGACCGCGCTGGTGCAGCTGGCCGATGCCGTTGTCGCGCGGTGCGCCGATCCCCGGGTCGCTCTACCCGTCGCCGCCCGAAAGGAGCGCGCCCGATGATCTCCACGCTGACTGCTTGGCTCGCCGTGCGGCTTCCCGCCGAAGCCCAGCACCTGTTGGCAGCACCCGGGCCGACGCCGACGCCGTCGAACGGCCCCGGCGGGTTCGATTGGGACCGCGTCCACCCTGACGGCTCGGCGATCCCCAAGTCCGGGATCTTCTACACGATCATGAACGCCGTCATGTGGCTCGGCGGCGTGGCCGCGTTCTGCGGCCTGGTCGCCGGCGCCATCGCGTTCGGCGTCGGCCCGATCTTCGGCGCTCACATCGTCTCTGATCGCGGCAAGAGCATGATGTGGCGCAACGGCTTGGTCGCGATCATCGTCGGCTCGGCGACCGCCATCATCGCCGGGCTGCTGGTGCTGTGACCGCGGCCATGCAGGGAACCGAAGCCGCACGGGCCGGCTCGAAGCATCCCGTATCCCGCCGGGCGGGCTTCGCGCGCGGGTTGCTCCTGATTGCTGCCTGCCTGGCGATGCTGCTCGGTGGTGCAGTCCGCGCCGAGGCGGCGCCCGCCCCGAGCCCCACACCGTCGAGCCCGGTGGTGGACGCGGCCTGCGCGGCGAAAGCACCGGGGTCGGTCGCCTGGTGCATGCCGTGGGCCGTGCACGTCGACAAGCCCACCGAGCAGGGCCGCTCGCATTGGGTCACGCAGTGCAGTAAAGCGATCAGCGACGCCGACAAAGAGTCCTGCGCTGCTGCATCCATCACGTTGAGAGGCAATCCGCGCGACGGGACCGCATCGGTGCTGATGGACGGGCCCAGCACCGGCGCCGGACCGAAAGGGCTGATCAACTGCGCGGCCCAGCTTCCGATCGGCTACAACCTCAACTCCCATACCGAGCCGGCCTACGAGCTGAAGTACAACTTCTGCCAGCAGCAGGTTTCGGCGTTGGCGGCCCAGATGTACGACCCGGACCCGAAACCGCCGGACTGCCCGGTCGCCGACGTCAGCTGCAAGGTCCAGCGCAACGCCGCGGAGGCGCTCGAGTCCGGTGTGCGCTCGGGCATCCAAGGGCTCGTCGACGCGGCCGTGCAGGGCGTGGTGTTCCTGCTGTCCAAGCTGGCCACCCTAGTTTTCAAGGTCACCGCGATCTCCTCGCCGGACGCGGCGTTCTACTCCACCTACAACTCCCTCGCCGGCGTGATGATCGGGCTGATCTTCGTCTTCTTCGTGATCTCCACGATCATCAACGGGCTGCGCACCACCGCCGGGCCCAGCCCGGTCGCATCTTTGGGCGGTCTCGTCCGGGCGGTCCTTGGGGTCACCTTCGCCGGCGGTCTGGCCTACACGATCGTTGCGGCGTGGGACCAGGCCACCAATGCGGTCATCGACGCGAACGCGCGTACCCCGTACGACCCGTCGGCGCTGGTGACCAGCTTCAGCAACCTCACCGGTGGCGCCGGGACGATGATCATCGCGCTGTTGCTGGCGGTGCTGGCCACGATCGGCCTGCTCCTGCTGTTCGTGATCATGCTGTTCCGCGGTCTGCTGGCCACTGGCGCCGCGCTGTTCGGCGCGGTCGCGATGTCCGGGCAGGCCATGCACGAGACCCGGCACTGGGGACGTCGCTGGTTCTGGACCGTCAACGCGCTGGGCTCGTCGAAGTTCTTCATCGCCGAGCTGTGGATCTACGGCTCCCGGGCCGCGTACGGGTCGGACGACCTGATGAACGCGCTGCGCGGGGTGCTGCTGATTTGGCTGATGGTGGTCGCGCCCTGGATTCTGCTGCGGCTGACGACGCTGTGGGACGGCTACCTGTCTGACGTCAACGCCCACGGCATCCTGTCCACCGCCGGGGGCCCGCTGCAGCTGGGCGCTGACCTCGTCGACGGGTTCCGCGCCGGTGCCGCCGACGCCAGCGGCGGCGGAAGTCCGGGCTCCGGTGCCGCCGGCGTCATGAACGAGAACGCCGCGAGCGTGCCCACCAGCCCGGTCGAGTCTGCTGAGGGCGCCGCCGGTATCGGCGACGACAAAGGCCGGCAGGTAGGCGACGCCGCGTCGACCGGCGCCGACGGTGGGCAGGTCGGCGAAACCGCCAACGACCCGGGCAGCGAGGAGCAGGCCCAGGACGGGGGCGCTGAGACCCCGAACGGCGACGAAGCCGACGGCATCCAGTCGGGCGCGAACAGCGCGCAGCACGACGTGGCGTCCGGGCAGCTCACCGCCCCGGGAGATGCCACTGGCTCGCAAGGCTCGCTGCCGGTCACCCCGGGCGGGGCGCAGACCGCCGACCCGGCCGGTGGCGTCACCGGCGACCTCACCGGCGCGAGCGGCGGACCGGGCGACAACGCCACCGGCGCAGGAGCGGATCCCAGTGGCGCTGGAGCCGATACCTCCGCGATGCCCGGCGCGACCGGCGCGACGTCTCCCGCACCGTCGGGCGCCTCGTCGGCCGGTGAGCCGTCCGCGTCCGGCCCGGCGGCGGGACCGGACGCCGCGCCGCAGCAGAACTCGTCAACCGACGGCGAGCAGTCCGGCAGCCGCTCGGGCGCGGCAGCCAGTGGCGATGGTGCGGCCGCCGCCGCTTCCGAAGTGCCCATCGTGCCGATCTAGCCCCTGACCTCGACGGAAGAGAAGACATGAAATTCCAGTTTCCGCCGCGCTCGACGCGCGGAGCCGTCCTCGGGTTCGCATGGTCGCAGATCGCGCTGGTCATGGCCGGTGTCATCGCCGCCGTCGTGGCCCTCAACCTGCTGGTCGCCGGGCACCGCGGTGCGGCGATCGCCGCCATGGCGGGCTGCGTGCTGCTGGTGACGCTCGGGCTCCTGCGGTTCAAGGGCCGGCGGGTGACCGAGTGGGCGCCGGTCGTCATTGGAGCTCTGCTGCAACGCCGGGCCGGGCAGAGCGACTACCGTGGCGGCCCGTACGCGCCGAACAGCGTCGAGCGGTGGATGGACTTGCCCGGCCCGGCCGCCGCATACGTGTGGCTGCCGGCGACCGCCGCCGACGGCACCACGCAGATCGGGTTGCTGCATCACCGCCGCGAGAAGACGGTGACCGCCGCTCTAACCTGCTACGGCACCAACCTCATCCTCACCGACCGTGATGTCCAGGCACAGCGACTGACCGACTGGGCGCAGCTGCTCAACATCCTGGGCAGTGAGTACGCCGACGCCGGCCTGATCCGCTGGTCGGTGACCTCCCGCGCAGTGCCGGACACCGGCAACGCCGCCCAGCGATACCTGGTGAACCGGGCCGTCGACACCAGCAGCGACGCCTACCGGTCGCTGGCGCAGCTGACCGCCGCGGCGGCGCCAGCAGCACAACGCCACGAGATCTACCTGTCGGTGGTGTTCGACATCGCCCGGCTCTCCGGGGAGATCGCCCAGGCCGGTGGGACGGACGCGGCGATCGCCGCGGTGGTGCTGGACCGGCTGACCGGCATCGAGTCCGCCGTCCTCGAAGCCGGGATCACCACCGGCGGCTGGCTGTCCCCGCGCGCGTACGCCGCCGTCATCCGTACGCAGTTCGACCCCGACGATCAGGAAGTCGTCGACCTGCGCGCCAGCACCTCACCGACCGGCGACGACGGTCCGACGGCGGCGGGAGTGGAACCGCGGCTGGCCGGGCCGGTCGCTGCCCGCACCGTCGGCTGGACCACCTACCAGCACGACTCGGCATTCTCGAGGACGCTGTGGGTGGCGCAGATGCCCAGGCAGCAAGTGGCGGCGACGTGGCTGAGCCCGCTCTACATGCGCACCACCTGCCGCCGCACCGTCACCCTCGTCGCCCAGCCCGTCCCGGCCGCGGTGGCGCAGCTGGCCACCCGCCGGGAGAAGGTGTCCCGCGCCGGTGACGAGGTCACCAAACGCAAACTGCGGCTGGTCCGGACCGCGCGGGAGGACGACGAGGCCCGCGCGGTCGAGCAGATCGACCGGGAGCAGGCCGCCGGTCACGTGCGCTACCGCTACGCGCTGCTGGTCACCGTCACCGCCCCCACCCCGCCCGACCTCGACCGGGATGTCCGCTCGGTCAAACGGATCCTCTCGCGCGCCGGGTGCGAGGCCATCGTCCTGGCCGGGGAGCAGGACCAGGCGTTCGCCGCCGGAGCCCTGCCGTTGGCGCGCGGATTGAAGCCCGCCCGGGGATGGTCCGCGTGAGCCGCCGAGTTCTGCGCCGCGAAGGATCGCTGGCGGACCGCATCGAGCAGCGGGCCGCCGCCCGTGACCTCGCCCGCGCACAGGCCGCCCTGGAGCGCGAACAGCAGGCCGTGGCCCGGCAGGAGGACCGGCTGCTCGGTCCCGTCCCCGTCGGCCCTCGCGGCGCCTACGGCCGCGCGGCCGGGCGGGTGTTCTGGCAGATGCAACTCCCGCCGCTGACCACCACCTCCGCCCAGCTGTGCAGTGTGTACCCGTTCGTGTCCGACCCGGGCCTGCCCGTCGACGGACCACTGATCGGCCTCGAGGTGTACTCCCGTAGCGCGTTCACCTTCAGCCTGCACGAGCTGTACCGGGCAAAAGTCATCACCGCCCCGAACATGGTCGTCACCGGCGAGATCGGCTCGGCGAAGTCGTCGCTGCTCAAGACCCTGGCGTTTCGGGGGATCCCGTTCGGGACCCGGTTCTACGGCACTGACTACAAGGGCGAATACGAACAGCTCGCCGCCGCCGCGGGCATCGCACCGGTGCGTATCGGCCCCGGCCTCGGCGTCATCATGAACCCCCTGGCCGGGATCCGCCGCTACCCGCAGCAGACCGAGGCCCAGTGGCGGCAGTTGCAGCGCTCACGCCGGCTGCTGCTGCTCGAAGGACTCCTGGAGATCCAGCTCGGCGGGCCATTGCAGGAAGCCGAACGCTCGCTGCTGGAGTACGCCGTCGACGCGGTCACCCGCGAACACGACGCCTCCGCCGGCCGGCTGGCCACCCCCACCCTGTCCGCAGTGCTCGCCGCGACCGGCGACCCCGCGCTATGGCAACACCGCCTCGACCAACTCGCCTACCCCATCGACACGTTCGTCACCGACTCCCGCCGCGTCCGTCTGGCCCTCGAACGTCTGATCAGCGGGGCGCTGGGTGGGGTGTTCGACGGCCCGGTCGAATCCAACGCGCGCCTGGACTTCACCCAGCCCGGCGCCATCCTCGACCTGCGCACCATCCGCGCCTCGGATCAGATGACCGCGATGGCGATGACCTGCGCCCAGTCCTGGCTCGAGACCGAACTATCCGCGCCCGACGCCCCGCCGCGGGTGTGCTTCTACGACGAGTTCGCGCTCATCGCCCGCCACCTGCCGCTGATCCGCCGCATGCGCGAACAGCTGAAACTGGCCCGCGCGCTGGGCATCGCCAATGTCTTGGCGTTCCACCGCTTCAGTGACCTGGCCGCGTCCGGCTCGGCCGACTCCGAACAGGTCCGCATCGCCCGCGGCCTGATCGAGGACTCCGGCGTGCGCGTCTCCTACCGCCAAGCCACCGGCAGCCTGGAACAGGCCCGCGAATTTCTTGGCACCTCCGACGTCGAAACCGACCTGATGCGCTACCTGCGCCAAGGCGTCGGCTTGTGGAAGATCGGCACCCGCTCCTTCGTCGTCAAACACCAGCTGTCCCGGGTCGAGACGGCGATGGTGCACACCGACAGCCGCATGGAAACCGACGAGCCGGCCGCCCCGGTCGACGACTATGACGCCCGCTTGGCCGCCGCCACCGACGGGACGGCGGCGTGATGGCCCGCCCGCCGCTGTCCTCACCCGGGCACCGCCCACCCCGCCAAGGCCGGGCCCGCGCTGACATCCTCGGCCGGCTCATCCTGCTCGTGCTGTTCGTCGTGATTGCCGTAGTCGGCGTCGTGTCGCTGTGGGCGGCTGGTCAGCTGTCCGCTCTGCTTGCCCATCATCGGTGGGCGGACGCCACGATCGGGCAGACCCCCGGGATCGTGGTGCGCCTGACCGCGCACCTGAGCCGCCCCGCCGATGCGTGGCCGGCCACCGCCCGCGCGGTCATCGGGGGCCCGTGGCTGCTGTATCCGCTATGGGCCCTCACGTTCTTCGGCACCCTCGCCGGGATCGGCGCCCCGGCACTGCACCTGGCCAAGACCCGGATGCGGCGTAGCGGCTTCGCCACCAACGCTGACCTACACCGGACGCTGACCGCTGACGCGGTCCGCAAGCGGGTCGACGTCGTGCGTCCCGGCCTGACCGTTCTCGACTCCGACGACGCGCTCACCCGCGCGACCAAGACCGCCCGCCGGCAGGACCCGCTCGAGGTCGCCCGGTTCCTGGGCAACGACGCCACCAGCGGCCGGCCGTTGTACCTGGCCAACGAATACACCCTGCTCGCCGCCGCGGTGCCCCGTTTCGGCAACAAGACCACCCGCTACGTCATCCCCGCGGTCGCCGACGCCCGCGGCGCGGTCCTCACCACCTCCACCCGCCTGGACGTCGCGGAGATCACCTACGACCGGCGGGCGGCGATCGGCCCCACGCACATCTTCGAGCCCCAAGGTGAGATCCGCGGCGTGCCCCGCATGGCGTGGTCGCCGATCGAAGGCGCCGATGACCAGATCGTCGCCATGCTCCGAGCCAACGGCTTCGCGGCCGGCTCGGGCATCGGCGACGAGAGCGTGGAAAACGGCAAATGGTTCCGCGACCAGGCCGCCACCATCCTGCGCGGCCTGCTGCACGCCGCTGCCCTGGACGAACACGCCACCATGCTCGACGTCCTCGCCTGGTCGCAGAACCCGGCCAACTCACGGCCGGAACGGATCCTGCGCGCGCACGGCGTCGACTCGTGGGCCGACCGACTTGCCCGGCACCGCGAAACCAGCGGCCGGGCCCGCGACACCATCCAAACCGTCGTCGCCGGCGCCCTCGACGCCTTCAACGACCCCCGCGTCCTGACCGCGTGCTCACCGCCGCGCGGCACGCAGTTCAAGCCCATCGACTGGCTGCGCGAGTCCGGCACCATCTACCTGGTCGGCACCCGTGACGCCCAGGCCCTGATCGCGCCGCTGCTCGCCGCGCTGAGCGAGGACATCCTCTACCAGGCCAAACGTCTCGCTCTGACCGCGCCGGGCGGGCGGATCGAACCGACGCTGTACTTCATCGGCGACGAGATCACCAACATCGCACCGCTGCCCAGCCTGCCCAGCCTGATGAACGAGGGAGGCGGCTCCGGCATCGCCGTCAGCATCTTCGCGCAAAACCTGCACCAGCTGCGCGAACGATGGGGCGACAAGGGCGGGCGGGCCATCGCCGACTCCGCCAGCGCCCGGCTGCTCATCGGCGGTAGCAGCGACGTCACCGGCATGCGCGACGCCCAAGCGTTGGCCGGGCAGGTCACCGATATCTCCTCCAGCCACTCCTGGGGTAGCGGCCGGGCCACGGTCAACGAAAGCACCCGCCGCGAGAACCTGCTCGACCTGGCTGACCTGCGCACCCTGCCCGAGGGGCGCGCGCTGGCCCTGGTCGGCAACCTGCCCCCGGTCGAGCTCACGGTGCCGGCGTGGTGGGAACGCCCCGACGCCGGCGAGCTGACCGCCGGCCGCGACGCCTTCCGCAAACGACTGGCCGACGCAGCCTGATGGACGCCTTCGACTTTCAACTGCCCGACGACCCGCCAGCGGACATGGTCGCGGTCGCTCAGCTCGCCGCCACCGTCGCCCGGCTCGCCGAGGCCGTCGACACCCTGCACCAGCAGCACCTCACGCTGGCCGACACCGTCACCCGCGGCGGCGGCCAAAGCGCGGGGCCGCGCAAGGCCCCGCCCAGCATTCCGTGGCCACTGCGCTGGGCCGAGCTCGACCGCGACGGCGCCGCGCAGGCGTGGGCATGGCTGATCGACTGGGTCGACTGGGCCGTCGACCGCTACCAACTCGCCGAAGAAATCCCCGCCTGCTGGTATCAGCACCCGCCGATGATCGAGGAACTGACGGGGCTCGCCGCCGCCTGGCACACCGCATACGACGACACGGCACCGGCGGACGGGCCGCTGCTGTGGCACGAACGCTTCGCCCGCGCCCGCCTGCGGCTGCGCGACTGGGACGACTACACCCGCTGCCGCAACGGCACCCACACCGACCGTCACCTCGACCTCGCCTGGCCCGACGCCTGGCGTGAGGCCGCCGTGCAAGCCGCGAACGCCGATCTCGCCGACCGGCCGACCGTCGTACCGGGCGGCAGCCCGCAGGAGGCGACGCCATGACCATGCCCGCCGAAGTCACCTCGGACGCCGCCTGGGACCGCCTCAACACCGTCCTGCGGGCCATGTACGGCGACATCGACGGCCTTTACCAGCGCATCACCGACCCCGAAACCGACGAACAAACACCGCAGCTAGAGGAGACCGGACCCGTGAGTGACCTGGACGCCGAATACGACGCCGAAGCCAACGACCGCGCCGCCGAATACGCCGATGAGGAACGCGAGCGCCTCGACGCCGAGACCGACGGCCGTCTCGACGGCGACTACGACACCGACGTCTACGACGACCCCGGCCTGGAGGACTGATGCCCGGCCACGCCCTCGCCCACGACGGCGACCTCGCGAACGATGCGGCCACCAACCGCATGGCCGGCGGCGACTACCTGAGTTACCTCGACATCCTTCGGGCACTCGACGGCCAAGGCGCCGCCGTCAACAGCGCGCTGCTCGAGGCACACACCGCCTATACCAGCGAGCAGCGCCAGACCGCGCTGACCACTCTGCACAGCCGGCTGCGTGACATGGCTGCCACCGTCAACGACGCCCTGGGCAACTGGCCTGTGAAGGGTGAGGAATCGGCATGATCCCCCAGCGAGTGCCCCTCGTCTGCCGACTCGCCGCTGCCGTGGCGGCGGGCGGCAGTCGATGCTGACGCCGGCACCATGACCGAGCCCACCCCGCTGGCTGATCCTGGTGTCGCGTCGTCAGCAGCCGCTGCCCGTACACCCGGCGGCGGCCATGAGTAGCCGCGTTGTCGCCCTGGTGGTGGGCGCCTTCCTGCTCGTCGGCTCCTGCCTCGCCGGGCCCTTACTGCTGCTGACCACCGTCAACGACGAGTGCGCCCCCGCACCCGTGGTATCGGCATCGGCGTCCAGCAGCCAGCCCGCCGGGCAATGGGACGCCGAGCAACTGGCCAACGCGCGCACGATCCTCAGCGTCGGCGCCGAACGGCGCATCCCGGCCCGCGGCCAGATCATCGCGCTCGCCACCGCCATGCAAGAGTCCAGGCTGCGCAACCTCCCCGGCGGGGACCGCGATTCGGTCGGCCTGTTCCAGCAACGGCCCAGCCAAGGCTGGGGCACCCCGGCCCAGATCGGCGACCCCGTCTACGCCGCCGGCAAGTTCTACGACAAACTCGCCACTATCCGCGGGTGGCAGACCATGCCGCTCACCGAGGCCGCGCAAGCCGTCCAAGGCTCCGCCCTGCCCAACGCGTACGCGAAGTGGGAAGACGACGCCACCGCTCTGAGCCAGCAGCTCGGCGTCCCGGCCGGCAGCGCAACCGACTGCTCAGCCGCCAACGCCGCGATGGCGCAACCGGTCACTCGCAACCCCGATGGCTCCTGGCCCGACGAGGGCTGCACCATCCGGCCCGACCCGACCACCGGCTCCGGCTGCCTGACACCACGCACCTTGCACCTCGTGCAACAGGCCGAAGCGGCCGGATTCCCGAAGCCGGGCTGCTACCGCGTCGACGATCACGGCGAACATCCCAAGGGCCGCGCCTGCGACTTCATGATGACCTCTGGCGGCGAAGCGTCCGGAGCTCAGAAAGCCCGCGGCGACGCCATGGCCGCATGGGCCGTCGCCAACGCCGATCGCCTCGGCATCAAGTACGTCATCTGGTTCCGCCGCATCTGGACCCGATCCGAAGGCTGGCACGCCTACAACAACCCCTTCGGCGGCGACGACCCAAGCGGATGGCACACCAACCACGTCCACATCAGCGTCGAGTGACCGCCGTCGCTCGACCGTCTCCACCCACCACACCGAAGGAGCAGCGCATGCTGTCCAACCCCACCCCGGCCGCCACCGCAGACTCACAGCGGCCCCGTGCCCGTCGCCTCTTCACACCGCTCGCGGTGGCGGTGGCGCTGATCCTCACCGGCTTGGCGCTTGCTACGCCCGCCGCACACGCACAGCCGCCATCGGCGGCACCTCCGGGATGCGCCCGGCACGACCTGGTCGTCACCTTGACCTCCAGTCCCGGCGCGTCGCAGTACCGGCTTGCCGGATGGCTGTGCCGGCCCGCCCGCCCCACCACGACCGTGCAACTGCTGGTGCCAGGTCTCACCTACACCCACCGCTACTGGACCGGCCTGGACCAGCGCACGAACTACACCGCCGCGGCTCTGGCCGGCGGCGACGCCGTCTACCTCATCGACCGCATCGGCACCGGCGCCAGTGACCGGCCACCCGCCGACCAGGTCACCACCACCACCGAGGCCACCGTCGCCCACCAGGTGATCGAGGCGTTGCGCGACGGCACTGTCGGCCGTTTCACCCGTGTCGTGGGTGTGGGGCACTCCTTCGGCTCGGTCATCGCGATGGCCGAGGCCGCTACCTATCACGATGTCGACGCGCTCGTGCTCACCGGCTTGCTGCACGACATCCGCCTCGACGAGATGACCCGCTTCATCACCGACTTGTACCCGGCCGCCGCCGACCCGAAGTTCGCCAACTCCGCACCGCCGGAGGGCTACCTGACTACCCGGCCCGGCAGCCGACCCGGCTACTTCCTGGATCCGAACACCGCCGACCGCGGCGCCGCCGATTGGGATGAGCAGACCAAGACGACCGCAACGACCGGCGAGCTCACCTTCACTCCGGACGACGAGCTGGCCTACAGCCGCGCCATCACCGTGCCCGTCCTGTTCGTCATGGGCACCAACGACACTCTCTTCTGCGGCGCCGGCCAGCCCTGCACCACACCGGCAGACATCTGCCAGCGTGAACGCAACGCCTTCCCGATCGGCACGCCACTTGCCGCGACGACCGTCCCGCAGACCGGCCACTCGATCAACCTGCACCGCACGGCGCCGCTGGCGTTCGCCGCCACCGCCGCGTGGCTGCACGGCGTGCGCAACGCACCGGCCGCGACATTGACGTCGCTATGCCGGTAACCGCCCCTGCAGACATCAGGAATGACGACGTCTACTCATCGCTCATCGAAAGGGCCGCGACCGTGCCTACCTCGGGCGACCGACCTGTCCAGCTCAACCAGCGCCGCATCGACCCCAACGGCTTCTACAGCCTGGCCTACCGGTACTGGCCTGGCGAGAAGTTCGTAAAGGTTTTCATGCGCGGCGATCACCGCCGCCAGAGCAGATCCCACGCGCGGCCCGACCCGCGAGCGTCACGCAAGCCCAACAGCGGAACCACGTCATGAACGGACACCCCTCGGTCGCTGCTGGCGCCGCCGCACCGGCGGCGCCAGCAGCGCCGAGCAGCCCCGGGGATGACGCGGAAGCGGCCCGGCTCGACCGGCTTGCGGTGTTGTGCCGTACCGCCAACTTCGCGCGCCACCACCTCGAGGCCACCGTCCTCTCCGGCGCCAACCTGACCTGGACCAGCTACGACGTGCTGCACCTGACCGTCATGCACCGACCCGTTGACACCGGCGTCGTCGCCGCTCTGGCTCACGTCTCCAAAGGCTCCGTCACCCGCTCCGCCGCCGCCCTCATCCGGCGCGGCCTGCTGCGCCGCAGCATCCCCGCCAAGGACCGCCGGCGATCCCTGCTCGCCCCGACCGCCGCAGGGTGGGCGCTGAACCAGCAACTACGTGGCCAGCTCATCACCGAGCTGAACACCCTGCTTGACACCCAGGCCGGCGTTGTCCGGCACGACATCGACGTCCTGCGGCACCTCATCGCCGCCCACCACCGATGACCTCCACCCGTTAGGAGCCAACACATGATCATGTACAACACCCTCATCGGCGTCGCCGCCGGAGCGGCGCTGATCCTCGTACCGCGTTACTGGGCCTGGCTGCGCAACGAACGCATGCCCACGCCCCTGGTACGCGCACCTGCGGATCACAACGGCTGGGCCGCCGCATTCGGCGTCCTCGGCCTCGTGCTGACCGGGCTCGGCGGTGCCATGACCATCACCCACCCGCTTGCCGAAGCCAAGCCCTACATCGACACCATCTTCGGCGAGCCAGCCCTGTTGCTCGGCGTCCTTCTATTGGCCGCCGCGTGGCGGATCAGCCGGACCGCACCAGCCTTCGCCCCCGACCGGCTACCGGACACGATCGGTCCCGTCGGCGTCATCGTCTTCCTCCTCGGGCTCGTCATGACCTGGTGCACGCTGGCCATCCTGCGCTTCGACGTCATCAGCGCCGCGCCCGCCGAAGAACCCATCACCGGGCTGCTGCACCAGTACCCGGCCATCGAGAACACCTTCTTCGCCATCCTCTACGGCGCTGCCGCGCTGGGCTGCCTGCTGTTCCCCTTCGCGGCCCGGCCCGGCAGCCACCGCAGCTGGCAGATCCTGTACTGGGTCTGGACGGTCGCCGGCATCGGTTTCGCGCTGTTCTCCGCGATGAACTTCTACACCCACACCGGCATGGTCGTGAACCTCACCGACGGCAGTGATTACCGGTGGTAGGGCCCGTGACCGTTGCGCATCCGCACGGAATCCGGCGACTCATGGCCACCTCATCGATCACCGCAGCCTTGACCGTGCTCCTGGCATTTGCGACTGCCGCGTGCCGCGACACAGGCAGCACCACCCAGCCCACGACCAGCGCATCGGCGTCGGCAGCGGCGCATTCTGCCGACCCGGCACCGAGCGCCACCACAGCAGCTCACTACGTCAACCGGCGTGACGTCTGCAGCGCCCTGGATCACAAACGTCTCACCCGGGAACTGGGCACCGACGCCGGCAGCCTGGGACAACCCCGGTTCAGCGACACCAGCACCTCCTCCATCGCAACCTGTAATCACCAATACGGGGGTGTCGGGATGCGCAGTTTGATCTTCCTGGAGGTCATGACCAGCAAGGCGGGCTCGGCGCAGGGCTTCTATGAAGGCATGCGAGGCGCCCAGTAAAAGTCGACCGCGGTCACCGACGTGCCCGGGCTCGGCCAGCACGCCACCGCCTACACCGACCCCACCACCGGCCCGCACCTGCTGGCGTACGACGGTAACCTCTATCTGAGCGTCGCGCTCATTCCGGTGAACAGCGCTGTCACTGAACAGGTGGACACTCAACGCCTGCTCGCTGCTTGCGCGCGAGATGTCTTCACCACACTGCGCCAGCCATGAGAGCAGCCTCGGCCGTTCCGACGCACCTCGCCGGGGCGGCCGAGGCCGACAGGTTCGGCCATGCCTTCCGCCGCACCGAAAAGGTGACGCAGTCCGTCCCGGTTGTTGCGATGATGCCGTGTTGTGATGGCCATCCTCTCGGCGCTCGCCCGCACGGTCCTTCGTGGCGTGCTGCCCTATCCGGATCTCCCGCGACGCATCCGCGTTCGACGTAGCGCACACAGCCTCGCGATTGGCATCCCCTTGCCGCGCGACGAGGAGCAGGTCACTGGTGAACACCTTGCCCGGTTGGCCCTCTTGCGGCTGCTGTTTCTGCAACGGGAGACACGTCGAGCAGTCCGGATGCGTCAGCGGGAAGCGGCGGCCCTGCTCGCCCGCACCGGCATCGAGACCTGCATCCTCGGCCTGTGGTGCCTCCTCATCCCCGGCGCTGCCGCCAAACTTCGGGCGTCGGAGTACAAGACCGGGGCGGCCATGCTGACCTTCCTGTCGGGCACAGGGCTCATCTCTCAGCAACTCATCCGCCAGTCCGTGAGCGCTCTCGGCGAACCACAGAAACTGCCGCCCGTAGCGGCGATGGCCGAGCAGATAGACTCAGAAATTGACGCCAAGGCGATCATTTATCTGTACGACGTCGCGTACCGGCCCGCCTCGCAATACTTCACCCACGCGACCAACTCGGCGCTACGTCGGCATGTCACCGCGGACTACGGCTACAAGAGCCGGCCGGCCAACTCCTGGGTGCGCCGCGCACCGGTGCGGCTGGTTGACGCCTGCGTCGGAGTCCTGGCCGGCGCCATCGCGAACGACCTCGAGGCGCCAGCGGATCTGTTTGTTCAGTACGCCGAAGACCACGCCAAGCGGGTACTGCCACCTCTGCTGGTCACCATCGGAAAAGGAATGGGTCGCCAGCTCCGATGGGGCGGCATCATGGCCGTGCTCAAGGAGGCGGCCGAGACCCGCGCCTACCTCACCGGAGCGGCGGCGAGCGCCGCCCCGGAAAAACGTGAAGCTCGGCTCCGCTCGATGTACGACTCGCTGATCGATCGACTCGACATCGGCGACGTGCCGCCGGAGGCCATCAGCCCTGTCCTGGACCACTTCGTCAACAAGACGCTGGCGGAGTGGGACTCTGAGCGAGCGAATGAGCTTCCCCCGCCGCCGGCCACAGAAACACAAGAGCGCTCCTGAGGAAGCGAGACTGGCAGCAGGACGGGTTGAGGCCGACGAAGTTGTTCCCAGACCATGGCCGGGGGACGAAGGCCGACGGCGGAACTTCGAACGCATGTTCGATATCGTCGGCCGGTGGAGTGGGAACGTCGATGGTCTTACGAGCTGCGGTGGCAGCCGCACTACCGCGGGAACGGCGTCCGCACGCGCGAGGTCGCCACCGTCGCTCAGCTCCGCGCCGTAGTCGAATGGGCCCGCCGGAATCCGAACGTCCTGCGGTGCAGCTACAAACCGACGGACCACCTGGTCGGCGATCAGGTCAAGAAATGCCCCAACGGTCACTCGCTGGAGGCGCCGAATCCGAACCAGCCGTACCGGATGATCCAGCAAATGCGCATGGTGCGATGCGCGACGTGCCCGGGCCACTACAGGACGGTCTGCCCGACCTGCCGGGCGCCGGTATTCGACCCGGCCCTGTCGGTCGAGTGCCGACCTGCGTAGCCGGAACGGGACGTCCGATGCTGTCGGCTCCGATGTAGCGAGGGCCGTCAGCCGAGCTCAGGTTCGTTCAAGTATCGATGCGTAGCGGGACCCCTCGTGCCGGCTCCCTGCATCGAGACACCCGTCATCTGCATCGTCCGGGATGGCGTACTTCATGGACGCGTCTGGCTACTCCGGCTGGCCGGCGCTCACGTCGGGCAGGTTGTGCGGTCGAACGTGCTGGTTTCAAGCATGGTCTGCTTCCGGCTCGGAGTGCTCAGGCGGTGCGTCGATGTCGGGTTCCTCAAGGATGCGTTGCTGTGCGGCTTCGGCGTGTTCGGTGAGGTGGTCGGGGACGGGCCGGGTATGGGGTTGCGGGCGGGTGGCGTCGACGGCCCGCACCCGCGCCGCGGTGGCGCGAACGGTTTCGGCAAGGTCCCTGGCGTCGTCGGCGAAGTTCTGCGCGCGACGCGCGGCCTCGGCACCGGCAGCGAGGCCGGCGTATCGGGTAGGTAGCGCCTCGTGGTACCAGCCGGCCCAGCTCTGGTGCCGGTCCTCGAGGTTGTGCACCCTTTCGCGGAGGGCTTCGATGCGTTGGCGGGCTGAGGTGAGCCGGTCTTGGAGTTCGTCGACGGTGGTGCTGGCGCGCAGCGCGTCAGTGCGGGCGTGCTGGTGGCGGATCGCGGCGCGGGTGTGTAGGGGGCCGGCGTGCCACCATCGCGGCTTCATGGTGTCGGCGTGCCGGGTCGCGGAGGCCGCAGCGGTCTGTGCGGTGGCCAGGTCGACGCGGGCGTCGCGCAGATGATTCTCGGCGCCGACGAGCTCGGTGTGGGCCGCGCGGAGCTGACCGGCGACGTAGGTCGGTGCGCTCTGGTCGGCGTCGCGTTGCGCAGCGATGAGCGTCCGGAGCTGCCCGTCGGTGGCGGAGTGGATCTGCCCGGCGAGGGTGGAAATGCCGAGCACGGTCTGCGCGCGCTGCCATGCACCCCATCTGCCGACGTCGCGGGTTGAGGGTTCGGGGCCGATCGGGTCGTCGCCGGTGATGCTGTAGCGATCACGGTAGGCGGCGACGACGGCCGCGCGGCTCATCCACTGCTGGCGCCCGGCCTGGTCGTCGGGCAACTCTCCCAGCGCGGTGGACCAGGTGGGTTGTTCGGCGGCAGTCTGTTGGGCGAGGGTGTCGATGCGGGTGTCGCAGATGGCCGCGACTTGGCGCAGGGCATCACCGATGTCGCCGTCGACGGCGGGGGCGCGTTGGATGTAAGTGCCAGCTTGGGCCGGACTGAGCGCGACGGCGGGGTCGGGTTGCAGTTCCTGGTATGCCTGGTTGATGCGCCAGGCGAGGACCGCAGCGGTGTCGCGCGCGCTGGTGAGTTCGCGTTCGGATGCGACGGCGGCGAGGACCTGCGTGGGGTCGTAGCCGGCGGCGGCCAGGGCGTGCAGGCGGGCGGCGAGCACGGGCATGGCAGGGTCGGCGGCGAGGTTGTCAGCGACTCTTTGTCCGGCCACACCGCGGATGACAGCGGTGTAGTGGTCGGTGCCGGCGCGGGCGGTGAGGTCGTCGTAGATAGGTCCCCAGTGCCGCAGAGCGTCGGCGTCGGCCCACAGCGTTTGCTCCGTTTCGGTGGCAGAACGGTCGGTGCCGTCCTCGCGCAGGACGCCGGCGAGCACGGTGATCCCGGCGGTGGCCGGAGCCGGTGGGTGGGCTTCGGGGGGTTCGTCGGCGGTGACGACCGCCAGCTGGTTGAGCAGGCGGCCGCGGGTGGCCATGACGTAGAGCCGCGCGCGGGTGGTCGCCTGGTCGATGATGGCGCGGGCGGCGTCGACGGTGCGGCCTTGGGCGGAGTCGACGGTGGCGGCGTAGGCGAGCTGAACGTGCTCCGCGACGTACTCGCCGGGCAGTGTGGTGGTGGCGTGGCTGGCCGGGTTCTCGACGAGCAGGGCACCGTCGGGGCCGAGCTCGAGGACACGCCACTGGGTGCGGTTGGCAACAAATGCATCGCCGGCGGTCAGGGTGCGGTTGTTGCGGCGGGTGACGATCAGGTCCCCGATACCGGCGTGGGTGCCGTCGGCGAGGGTGACGGTGGGCCCGGCTTGCACGAGTCCGGCGCGGATGAGCAGGCGGCGGGCTTGGGTGGCGATGTCGGCGGCTTCGGCCTGGGTTTCGACGAGGATGAGGCTGGTGCGGCCTTGAAGGACGTCGGCGGCCCACCCGTCGAGGACGTGGTTGATGAGTTCGGTGCGGTGTCCGGCGATGATGCGGCCGCGGCGGTCGTACTCGGCGAGCACGGTGGTGTCGCCCTCGCGTAGCCGCAGGGAGGCAGGGCCTTCCCACGGGTCGGTGAAGCGGCGGACCTCGCGCAGTTGCGTGGTGGTGCCGAGGGAGGCGAGGTAGCGGAACATGCCGCCGGGCCCGATCGCGGAGATCTGCTCGGGGTCACCGACCAGGATCAGCTTCCCGCCGACGGGTGCGAGTAGTTGACTGAGGCGGACCAAGTCGAGCGTGCTGGCCTGCGAGGCTTCGTCGATGATGACCCACTGGCCGGGCTGGAATGCCCAGTCGGCCGGTGTGGTGCCCTCTGGCGGGTGGTCTTGGGCGTGCAGCCACATGGCGATGTTCTCGGTCCGGATGCCGGGCTGGTCGGCGTCGCGGGTCGCGTCGGCAAGGACGAACGCGGCGTTCTGCCCGACCGTGAGGCCGAGCACCGGCACGCCGGCCTGCCGCGCGGCGACCCCCACGGCCCTCTGCAGATACGTCTTTCCGGTGCCGGCCGGGCCGACGATGCCGGTGACCCGACGGGTATCGCCTACCGCGAAGTGCAGCGCCGCGCGTTTCTCCTCCGACAGGTCGAGCCGGTCAGCGACCGCATCGAGCAACGCCCGAGGTGCAGCCGTGGCGCCGCGGCGGGTGGCGTAGGCGATGAGTTCCTTCTCGGCGGCCAGGACCGGTTCGGTGGAGAGTTTCAGGTCGCGGTGGCGGCTGTAGATGCTCTGTCGATCGGAGCCGCGGACTAGGGTTTCGCCCCACTCGAGTAACGCGGGTGGGGTCAGGACCCGGAGTCCGCCGGCTCGGGCGCGGATGGCTTGGGCGGCGTAGCGCTGCACCTGCCGCCAGTCCGAGCGCCGGTCGGCGGTCGGGTTGACGTGCAGCTGCCGGCCGATGGCGAGTTCAAGGTGATCGACGCTGAACACGGCGCGTTCGGCACTGAGCTCGTCGACGGCGCGTTCGACGGCCAGGTGCGGCAGCCGCCGGATCGCGGCCGTGATGACCGGCATCCGCTGCTCCTCGCGCTCCAGCCCGAGCTGGAGAGCGGCATTGTCCAGGTCGTGAACCCGGACCGGCTGGTCGCCGCGGTGGCGTTGCGCGAGACGAATGACCTGCCGCGCCTGCTGGTCGACGATGTCAAGCGCGCGGCCTGCGGCGAGGCGGCGGACGTCGGCGGTCGTGTCGAAGCCCGCCTGCCGGTCTTCGCGCCGCCACCGAGCGACGGCTTCATCGGTCGACTCGGGGCCGTCCTTTGGTCGGCGGGTGCGCAGCGTGGCATCCTGCGTGGAACGCCGCCACCGTCCAGTGGGGATCCACTCTCGGCCCGTGCTGAGATCGCTGTGACGGCCGTCGAGCTCGGTCTCCACGGCGGTTCGCCGTTTGGAGTAGTGCAGGATCGCGCGGGGGTCAAAGCCGATGATCTCGCGGATCGGGGAGCCGACGCGGGCGGCGAACCGGACGCCGAGTCGGCGGCCGAGTTGGTGTTCGACGGCGCGTTCGTAGGCGATGCGGGCACCGATGGTGGCCTGGTAGAACGCTTTGCTGTCGAGCGCCAGCCAAGTCTCGCGGCCGTCGCGGACGACGCGGACCTTCGAACTGACGATGATGTGGGAGTGCAGCTGGGGGTCTTTCTCCCGGGACATGCGGTGGTCGAAGACCGCGGCAGCGAGGCCGTCGGTGTCGACCTGCACGATGCCGTTGGTGCCCAGCCGGGTGAACGCTCCGTGCGCGCGCAGGTGTTCCAAGGCGGCGCGGACGCCGTCGTGGTGCGACGCCATCACCTCGCGCTTGACCCGCTGATCACCGAAGGCCCACAGCAGGCTGACGCTCTTGACGGGTGAAACGGTGACGTCGAACCCCGCCACGGGGTGTCGTTCCGGGGATGTCCAGATCCGCAGCCAGACCTGGGCGATCTGTTCGTAGGTGGCGTCGGCGGGGAGCGCCTTCCACGCTTTTTCAACGGCGGCTTGGCGGGCGTCGTCGTCGAGGGCCTCGAATTTGCGCCACAGGCGGCCGAGTTGTTCGCCGGTGTCCGGGTGCCGGCCTTCGCCGATGAGATTTTGTAGCTGCTTCTCGGTGACCTGTGCGTGCACGCCGAACAGGGCTTGGCTTTGGCCTGCCCACCAGCCGGGGGCCTCGCCGTGCGCGGTCGGATCGGCGTGGTAGGCCACCGCTGCGCTGGGTGTGGCGGGCCGGAAGTCGTGCCGGCCGGTGGCCACCTGCTGGGTGAGGTAGGTGATCCCGGCCCCCGGGGAGATGCGGGTCACCGAGAGCATGCCGCCGAGCGTAAGCGCCCGCCAGGCGCCTTTTCGACATTGGAATGCCAGGGGGTGTGCTAGTTCTGAGAAGAGGTTAGGGAGTGACCTGATATCTGTGCTGATGGGAGATGGTGTGAGCAATGTTGAACGATTGAGTGGTCATTTACAACTAACATTCAACGATTGTGAGGTATGGAGGGTTGGCCTGTGAAATAGGTAGCGTCAATGGCATGGCTAGCAAAGGAACGAACAAAGCTATTGAGGCGCTGCAGCGGCGGCATGAGGCGGAGCGTGCCGCGTTGAAAGCGGCGACGGATGCCGGTGCGGCGGTCCGCCGCGCGCGAGAGCGACGTGCGGCGGAGCTCGCGCGGTGGGATGCGGTCGTGGTGGAGGCGGAGCAGGGCGCGGATTTCGCCTTGGCGGTGTTGGCGTCGCTGGTAGCTCCGGATGTGGCGGCGATGCTGACGGAGGAAACTCCGGCACGGGTTCGGCAGGGGCAGCAGCGGGCGTCGGCGCAGGAGGTCGCGGCGCGGGTGGGTGAGCTGACCGACTCCGTGGTGGCGGTGGCGCGGCGGCGGGGTCGTCCTCCGGGTGGCGGAGTGCAGCCCGGTGGCGGGGACGTCGCGACCTCGGCGGGTGTTCCGCCGGCGGGAGTCGAGAGGGCGGACGCGCCGGCGGGTGAGCGACCGGGGGCGGGTTGATCGGGTGCCCGGACTTGTCAGCGCAGCAACGCGACAGCGACGACCAGCAGAAGGGCGGCAACGATGGCGAGAGCCGCGCCGCCGATCGCGAGTATGTGACCGATGCGTGCCACGCGGCGGCCGGTCTTGTCGTTGTCCATCAGTGGCATGGTGCCTCCCGGTCCGGCACGGCGGGCGTATCGGTGAGGGCTATTCCGTAGCTGGCGAAGATCTCTTCGATGCGGCGGGTGGCCT
This sequence comes from Actinoplanes sp. NPDC048988, assembly GCF_043197815.1. Lineage (NCBI taxonomy): Bacteria > Bacillati > Actinomycetota > Actinomycetes > Micromonosporales > Micromonosporaceae > Actinoplanes > Actinoplanes sp. NPDC048988. The sequence continues at coordinate 100,640 of NZ_JBICTW010000015.1, forward strand.
GGGTGTCCCCGGAGTCTGCGGATTGGGTGAGGGGTTGGATCCGTGCGGCAACGGTGGCTAGGTCGTCGAGGGTGATCGTGGGGTACGGCTGCGGTGTGGTGGGCATGGTGGACTCCCGATGGTGAGTGCTTGTCGGTTGAACGGTGAGGCGCGGCGCGCTAATCTGGGCGCTGGTCTTCAGACCAGCGCGCGAGTGCTGGTGTGTTGCCTGTGTTGGGCCGACGGACCTTGCCCGGTACATCCCGCGAGGGGTGTCTCCCTTCGGGGGGCCGTCGGCCTTTTACGTGCGCGCGTTTAGCAGGAATGTGGGCCTGAAGCGGTGCGGCCGTGAGCGGTCGGCGCGGCAGCCCGGATCGGCGTGCTCGATGCGCGTCGATCCGGTCGCGGTCGGCGCGTGACTTCTTTGCTCGGGACGGCGGGCCTAGACGTGCGGCGGCCGGGGAGTCAGAGACCCCCGGCCGGTGCGCGGGTTAGAACGGGATGTCGGCTTCGTCGAGGTCGTACGCGGTTGACGCGCCTTCCTGGATACCGAGGATGGCGGGCAGGTCGCAAATGCCTTCGGTCTCGGCGTCGGCCGTGAGGATGGCCGCGAGGTTTTCCGGAACGTGCGCGTACGGGCGGACGAAGTCGATCACGATCGTGGGGTCCTTGACTTCGCGGAAGTCTCCGCCGATCTCCCGGCTGGGGCAGGGGTAGCCGCTGCCGTCGCCTGCGAGGTAGACGTGCGCCCAGAACGAACCGAAAGCTTTTTCCCACCCGACAACAACGCTGTTGACGTTCTCGCCGCGCACGTCGATTTCGTGGATGCTCACCGGTGGTCTCCTATGGTTTGTGTTTCCTGTGTCGTCAGCGTTTGCCCTCGCTGACAAATAGAAGCCTATCATTACTAAGCGCTTTTTGTCTATGCTTAGCCAGAAAAGAAATACTATTTCCTGTTTGTTCTTTGCGAATACTGAAACCCGCGATTGTTGGCCGTTGTGGCAGCTGGGAGGGCGTGGGTTTTGGGGTTGAGGCGTTTTTTCGGCCGGTGGCGGCGAGCTTGCTCGCCAGGTTGCGTGGCGGCGGGAGCCAAATCCGGTGCGGGGGTTTCGGGTAAAGAAAATCTGTGGGGTGTGCAGAATTTCTTTACCCGCCCGCGGCGGATTTGGTGGACGTCGTCGCGCAACCTACCCTCCTGGCGTAGCCAGTGGCCGGAAAAGGGCCTCTGCAGTGCGGCCGAAGGCCGCTCCGGTCTACCGGCCCGCTAGGGCCGGCCGCGGTAAGCGTTGGCCAGGCGCCGGCTTGTACCTACGACCGATCTTGCCTGGCAGTTCGCGGAGGGCCGGTGGCCCTCCGCGGAGGCCCGGCTATCGGCGCCCGTAGCTTTGGACGATGCGGTACTCCCGGTAGTCGGCGGGGTCGGCCGGGTTGAAGAACTCCTTCTCGCCGACCAGTACGCAGCGGCTGTGGTGGCGCTGGGGGCGGGCTTGCTGGCGCTGACGGCGGTCGGCGAAGGGCAGGCTCTGGTACATGGCGTCGCCTCCTGGCGGTGCGATCGGTGTGCGACGGCCGCCGGTGAGTGCCCGGGGCTGCCGCGCTGACGGGCCGGTGTGGGATCGGCGTGCGCGGGCGAGGGCAAGCCAGGTCCTGAGTCAAAAGATCTTGGAAGCGCAGCGCTCCTGGCCGAGGTTGGATGACGGTGCTGCGCTTCCAAGATGTTTTGCCGGGCTTGCCCCCGCCGGGCGGGTCGGTCATCGCTGCGGAATCGACGAGCGCGGCACCCGGGTACTCGGTGGTCGACCGCATCTCGATCGCCGCGAGGCGGCAGCCGTGGACTGGATTGCCTTTGCCGGTCGTCAGCGTGGCACCGCCGCGAGCGCCACCTCTGCTGTGTGCCGGACGGCGACGTAAGGTCGTCGCACCCGGCGACCCTGACGGCCGAAGTGTTCCGGGCCGTGCCAGGCGACCCGTCTGTCGTGCCGGCGTAGCCGATGGCAGGGGAATGCTCTCGGCAGCGCGGCCGCAGGCTGCTGCGGCTTATCGACCTGTAAGGGGATGCCTGGTCGGTGGCAGGGTCTTGACGCGGCGGGTTTGGCTTGGCCTCACATCACACGGTGGGTGGATCACCGGCAAGATGCCCTCGCTCGTACAGGACGCCAGGTCGTGCAGTGCGGGCTGGCGGCCCGGACGCGGCGGCGCCATCAGGCGCGACCGCGTCCGGGCCAACTAGACCCGGCAAGTCTTAGGCGTTGAGGCCGAACTTGCGGCCGAGTTCCGGGCCCAGCTGTACGGCGGCGACTGCGGCGGGCAGGTGGCGGTGCTGCCACCCCTCGAGGGCGGCGGTCAGGTTGGCGCCGTATTTGCGGTGCTGGGTAAGCGCGGCGGTCAGACCGGCTGCTTGCTCGATGCCGTTGTTTGCCCCGCGCGCGGTGTGCGGGCGGACCGGCGCGAGGGCGTCGCCGAGCAGCACCGCGTGACCGGTGCCGATGGGCCACACCATGCGGGTCGGGAGGTCGATGTCCATGACGGCGGCAGCCATCCGGGTGCCAGTGGCGTGCACGAGAGCGGCTTGCTCATCGGGCAGATACTGCTGGGCGCTGGTGTCGACCGCGGCGCGGGCCGTGTCGGTGACGTGCTGGGGCAGGGCGAACACGCGCCGGGTCGGTGGGGCACCGAAGAAGTCGCTGTACTGGGCAGCTGTGGCACTCAGGTAGAAGGTCCAGTCGACGCCGCCGGGGATGGGCGCCACGTTGAACTGTACGCCGCTGCGGGAAGGTTCGAAGCGCAGGAAGTCCTGCAGGCCCGGCTGGGTGCTGCTGGTCTGGCCACGGTGCGCGACGTAACCGGCGTAGCGCAGCTGCCGCTGCGGGTCGAGCAGCCGCCTGCCGGTCGAGGCCCGACCGTCGGCGAAGACCACCAGGTCAGCCTGCGCGGTGTCGCCGTCGGCGAAGTGCAGCAGCGGTCGCCCGGGCTCGTCGGTCAGGCCGGTGACCCGGTGACCGGTGTGCAGGGTGCCGGCGGGCAGGCGGCGGGTCAGGGCCGCGTGCAGCAGGGTCCAGGTGGTGTTGCGGCCGGCGTACAGGTGGCGGTGTTCGGATTCGGGCCGGCGCCCGCGGACGGTGATGTCCATGACCGTCTCGGAGTCGTAGCGGACGAACTCGTCCTGGGCGACGCCGAGCTTGTCGAGGATGTCCAGCGACGAGTGCTCCAGGCCGATCAGCCCGCCGCCGAGGGGGGCGCTGGCCGGGGCGGCCTCGTAGAGGGTGACGTCGTCGAATCCCGCGTGTTGGAGCAGCAGTGCTGCGGTCGGGCCGGTCAGCGATCCGCCGACGACCGCGACGCGCAGCCCGGTGGTGGCGCGGCAGCTAGCGGTGGGGTGCGTACTCATGCAGTGGCCTCCGTGGTGCGAACTGGCGCGACTCGCGCCGGTTGCACCGGCGCTGCCGCGTTGACGAGGCCACGGGGGGAACGGCGCGGGCGGTGGCGGGCAAGCCAGTCTTCGGGTCAAAAGATCTTGGAAGCGCAGCGCTGCTGCCGGTAGTTGATGACTGGTGCTGTGCTTCCAAGATGTTTTGCCGGCTTGCTGGCCACCGCCGGGGTCGGTCATCACTGCGGACCGGCGAATGCGGCGGCCCGCAGTGATGGCCGCCGCGTTCGCCAGTTCTGCCGTGCAGCGCAGAGGCCTACGCCGAGGCACCGTGTCAGCCGAGCACCGCGGCTTGCGGGATGTGCCGAGTCGTACGGCAGAGCGGTTTGCGGGAGGGTAACGCGGGTGGCCGGTGCACGAAGTAGCGGCGCGGGTCCGCACCCCCTACTGGTCGTGCCGCGATGAGTTGGTGGCCGACGGGTACGACCTGGTTGGCGGCGCCCGGTTAGTACGCGCGGTCGATGCGGTCGGCGATCACCATGAGTACCGCGTGGGCCAGGTCGATCCCGCTGCCTTCGCGGCTGGTCCGCACAAGGTCGTCGTCGTGCAGTGGCTTGCAGCCGATCCAGAAACTATCGACCTTCACGCCGGCGACCATCCCCCCGGCGTCGTCGTCACCTCCGTCCTCGTCGACCTGGGCGAAGAGTTCGGTGACGCCATCGCCGAACGTCCACCCGAAGGCGGCCGGGTTCTTGGCGACCGCCTGCACCAGGTCGCAGACGGTTTCGACCGTCGCCGTCCACTGGGCTCGTTCCTCGGGATCGGCGCCTAGTACGTGGCTGCCGGTCAGCCACGCCTGCTGCTGGTCTTGGTTGACAATGACCAGTGGCTTGCCGGTCCGGTCACCGGGCAGCCGGTCGACGATCGACTGCGCCCACGTGCGCAAACCCTCGCGGCTGCTGTAGACGACGACGTTCTCGACGGCGGCGCCCCATTCGCCGTTGTGCAGGCGGCCGTAGCCGGCCAAGTAGCTGGGGGCCATCAGGTGAGCGCGTTGACTCTCGATGGCGCCCCATTCGATGTTGTTCATGTATGACCTCCTGGTTCTTGTCCGTGGCTGGCCGTACGCGAAAATCACTCGGCGCCCGACCCGCGGTGGGATCGGGCGCCGAAAGCGTCGGGACGGTCTGGGTTCGGTTTGTTGCGGTGTTGGTTTCTGTCTGCGTGGCGTCTGCCTCGGTCGCCCGGTCGGCAGCCGGGTACAGCTGATCTGGCTACGAAGCGGTGGCGTGGCGCGATCTCCGCACGGCCGTGGAGTTGCTCAGGCAGCTTTGTCGTCACGCTGGGCGCGACGACGTAGCCCTCGCAACGGCAGCGGGTAACTGACGCCGGCGCGGCGTTCCTTGAGGATCGCCACGTCACCGAGCAAACGCCGTAGTTCGTCTTCGTGGGCCTCGGCTGCCAGGTACCGCTCGGGCGCCACCTCGAGCAGATGCAGCCATTGGCGCTGCCCAGCACGTACGCAGACACCGAAACAGTTGTTGTGTTCTCCAGAATCCGAATGTCTCAGGAGACACTCGACTCTAGAGATCACTCCGGTCTCGTCTGCGAAGACTGCGTTGAACCCACAGGCATCGGCGATGTAGGTGTCAGGTGTCGGGGGCGCTGAGCCTGTCATCGACCGCGTGGGTCGCTGCGTGGTGGTTGGCGACGCTGGCGGGATCTAGGGATCTCATGATCGCGAGATCAACGTGGTGCTGGATCGGTGGTCTCCCGGTCGGTGCGTCCTGGCGCGGTGGGGGCTGGGTCGGTGGTTTCGGGAGCGGCGGCGCCGTCATCGGTGGTGGGTTGCCCAGGCAAGAGTGCTGCGGTGAGGATGGCGCTGAGGGCTGCGATGGTGGCTGTGGTGTACAGGACGAGGGTCATGCCGTGCAGGTAGGCGTTCTTGGCGTCGGCGGCCAGGGCAGGGTCGCCGAGGCGGGCCGCGACGGCGAGGGCCGCGGCGAGAGAGTCGCGGGCTGCGTCGGCGGCCGTCGCCGGTAGACCGGTGTTGTCGAGGCGGTTGGTGTAGCCCTGGGCGAGGAGGCTGCCGAGCAGTGCCACGCCGAGGGCGCCGCCGACTTGCCGCAGGGTCATGGTGATGGCGCTGCCGGCGCCAGCGCGGGCAGGGGGAAGCGCACTGAGGACGGCGTCCATGGCGGGTGACAGGGCCAGGCCGATGCCCAGCCCTACGGCGGCCATCCAGCCGGCGGTGAATCCGTAGCCGGTGTCGAGGTCGGTGCTGGCGCCGACCGCGAGGCCGGCGGCGAGGATGAGCAGCCCGGCGGTGACCGGGATGCGGTAGCGGGTGCGGGCGGCGAGACGTTCGCCGGCGGGGGCGCCGATGACGAGGCCGCCGATCAGCGGAAGCAGCCGCAGGCCGGTGCCGAATGGGTCGTGGCCTTCGACCAGTTGCAGGTACTGCGGCATGACGAACAGCATGCCGAGCAGGCCGAAGGTGACCAGCACACCGGCGACGCTGGCCCACAGGAACTGCGGGTGGCCGAACAGCCGTAGGTCGATCATCGGCTCGGCGATCCGCAGTTCCCAGATGACGAAGGTGGTGAGCAGCACCGCGGCGGCCGCGAGAGCACCGAGCACCAACGGGTCGCTCCAGCCACGCCCGGGCGCTTCGATGATGCCGTACACCAAGGCGACCAGGCCGGTGGTCGACAGCAGCGCGCCGGGCATGTCGGGCCGGGGCGGGTGCGGGTCGCGGTTCTCCGGCATGAGCACGGCGATGGCGAGGATCGCGGCTGCGGCCATCGGCAGGTTGATCAGGAAGATCGAGCCCCACCAGAATTGCTCCAGCAGCCAACCGCCGATCAGCGGGCCCAGCGGGATGCCAAGGCCGGTGCCCAGCACGACCAGGGCGACGGCTTTGCCGCGCTCCGCCGGCGGGAACAGGGCGGGCAGGACGGCGAACGCCACCGGCAGGATCATCGCCCCGCCGAGGCCCATCACGGCGCGGGCGGCGATGAGGATCTCGACGGACGTTGTCCAGGTCGCCGCCGCGGACGCGGCGGCGAACAAGGTCAGGCCGGTGATGAGCAGCCGTTTGCGCCCGTACCGGTCGCCCAGCGCGCCGCAGGTCAGGATCAGTCCGGCGAGCACGAGGATGTAGGCGTTGACGATCCACTGCAAGGCAGCGGTGCCGGCGGACAGCTCGCCGGCGACGGTGGGCAGCGCGACGTTGAGGATGGTGATATCGAAGCCGAGTGTGAGCGCGGCGAGCACGAGCGCCGCGAGGGCGCCCCACCGTCGCGGGTCTGCCGGATGCGTCATGACAACCTCCCTGCGGTGCTTGTCGCCCGGCGGCTATCGCCGGAGCTGGCATTCCATTGGTGTCGGCTTCGGAGCTGTGTCTATGACTCGCAGCACCTCGCCGCCGTCACCCCGCGCGGAGGAACGGCCTGGCGGGCGTTTCAGTCGTCATCGTTGTCGTCCTCGACGAGTTCGCCTTCCCATGCTTCGCGGCCTTCGTGGATGGCGAATGCGGCGATGACGAACCCGGCCACCGGGTCCAGCCAGGCCGCGCCAGTCAGCGCGTACAGGCCCAGCCCGAGCAGGGTGGAGATGCTCAGCAGCACGCAGATCTTCGTCTCGGCGGCGTCGGCCAGGATCAGATGGTCCCCGCCGAGTTGCATCGCGACCCGCTTCTTCGCCGCGGCCAGCACCGGCATGATCACCACCGATGCGGCCAGCAACACGATCCCGACGACCGAGGTGTCCGGCTCCTCTCCGCCGATCAGGCTGCGTACCCCCTCGAACACCACGTAGGCGGCGAGCACGAAGAACGTCACCGCGACCGCTTTGAGGGTACGGCGTTCCTTGGCCTCGTCGGCCTCACCGTGGCGCAGCCGCGCCGCCAGCCGCAGACCCACCAGCACCGACGCCGCCGATTCGATCCCGGAGTCCAGGCCGAACCCGACCAGCGACACCAGTCCGGCGAGCAGCCCGACGGTAATCGCCACAGCGCCTTCGACCACGTTGTAAGCGACCGTGAACTGCGCCAGGCGAAGACCCCGCCGGGTGAGCCGTTCGGTCTCGGCCGCGCTCAACTCGGCCGGCTGGGCGGTGCTCATCGGTCGTCCTCCGTCGCGCAGCCGTAGGCCGGGCACAGAGCCACGGCCTCGCCGGTGGCCGCGAGCAGTTGCTCGGCAGCGCGCAGCAGGTCCAGCAGCTCCGGGCGGGCCAGGGCGTAGAACATCTGCCGCCCCTCCGGGCGCCCGGCCACCAGACCGCAGTCACGCAGGCACGCCAGGTGCGCCGACACCGTCGACTGAGCCAGACCGAGCTCACCGGTCAAGTCCACCACCCGCAACTCCCCGTCGGCGAGCCGTCGCAGGATCGCCAGCCGGGTGGGGTCGGCCAGACCCCGGAACAGCGCGGCGGCCGGCGTCAGGTCATCCGAGCAGCGGGTCGTGACCCGCGTTCCCTCATTCATCGTCACGACGCGATGATAGCGAACATTGTCGTTGCATCGGTAGAGTCCGGTGTCATCGGAATTAAGCGATGATGGGAGTCTCGACGATGTTGATGAACCGGGTGGAGTCGGTACTGATCAACTCGGCGCCGCGGCGGTGGCTGCAACGCTGGTACGAAACGCCGTGGCTGTTACGCCTCGGCGGCTCGCTACCGCCTGGCGCCCGGGTGTTGGAGATCGGCTGCGGTCCCGGCTACGGCACCCAGCTCATCCTCGACCGCTTCGGCGCCCACCACGTCGACGCCGTCGACCTCGACCCCGCCATGATCGACCGTGCCCGCCGCCGGCTCAGGTCCTACGGCGACCGGGTCAGCCTGCACCAAGGCGACGCCGCGGACCTGCATGCCACCCTCGGCGCCGGCAACGCCAGCTACGACGCCGTGTTCGACTTCGCGATCATCCACCACATCCCCGACTGGCGCGCCGCGCTGACCGAGATCGCCCGCGTGCTGCGTCCCGGCGGAACCTTCTACTTCGACGAAGTCACCGCCAACGCCCTCGCCAGACCCACCTATCGGCTGCTGTTCGACCACCCCGAGCACGACCGCTTCACCGCCGAACAGTTCACCGCAGCCTCCCACGACGTCGGGCTCCAGGTCGGCCCGCGATCCTTCACCCGTATCCGCGGCGACTATCTCATCGGCGCAGCCCGCCGCAGCTAGAACTCAATTGCCTCCGTCCTGATCGTGGGTGTCGGTGCAAGCCAGCCGGTGGGTCCGGTCGGGGCTGCCCGCGCCGCTCGGTGGGTCATGCGATCGCGGCGATATTGGTCGCTTCGTGCCGGGCGAGTTCGCCGCGGAGCGCGTGGTTGTCGTGGTGAAGCGCTGCGATCGTCGTGGCGGCTGCGTTGAGGCGCTGCTGAAGGTCAGCGCACTCGCTTGTCTTACGGCTGAGCTTCGTGCGCAGCGCCGCTTGTTCGTCGGAGGTGCCGGCTGGGGAGGGGTGGCCGGTACGCGTGGCGACGGCTTGGTCCCAGGCGATGAGGATTTCGTGGGCCCGGTTCATGGTGGCCCGGCTGACTTCGGCTTCGCGGTAGAGGTTTGCCTTGATCAGCTTCCCGTCGGTGCGACGCGCGCGGCCGGTCAGCAGGCGGTTCATCGCGTTGCGTAAGGCCTGGTCGGTGGCTGGGGAGACGGTCATGCGCCCGCCTTGGTGATGACCTGCTCGACGTCGTCGAGTTGCTGCTGTAGGGCCGCCTTGCGGCAGGGAGCGAGTTTGGGTGTTTGCAGCACCGTCAGCAGGTTGTGGCGTTCGGCCTGCCAGAGGGGCAGGTGCTCATCGCTGATGAGGCTGTTGGCGCAGCGCTCGGGCTGACATCGGTCGATCAGTGGACCGCGGTGACCTGGCGGCACGGTCGCGCTTTCCAGGCATTTGGCGCCGGCCGGGTTGGTGTCGTCGAACAGGCAGTGGTTGAGCTTGCCGAACCGTATTGAGATGCGGGCCTTGCGGAGCAGGTCGTATTCGGTGCGGGCGTCGCCTTGGCGGGCCAGCGCTGTGGCCTGGACGGTTCGGAATGCGCCTGCGAGCCGTTCGGCCGCTGGGCCTGTCCCGAGGCTGTCGCCGGTGCGGTGTTCGTCGTAGAGCTCGCGCAGGTGCGCGAAGCGGGCTTGCTCGAGCTCGTTGTCCAGCAGGACCGCCCACGCGTTGTCGCTTGCGGCGTAGCCGGGGGTGGAGCGGTTGGCCAGCGCGCGGACGGCGACGTGCTTGAGCTGAATGCCGAGCGCGATCTCGGAGCTGGGCTCGGCGCCGGCGAGCATGGCCATGGTCTTGCGGAACATATGCGGCGCGACGTGCCCAGCCGGGATGCTCAGCCCGGTCGAGTGGCTGGTGGCGTTGACGTGGTCGATGAAGTTCGTGATGACGACGCCGCTGCGAAATCCTGAGCTGCTGGCGGCGGACTCGAGGCGGCCGGCGCGGTCGTTGACGCTGCCGAAGATCAGCTCCGCGTGATGGGAGAGCTGTTCGGCGACGCGGATGGCCTGCGCGACGGGGTCGATGATCCACCAGTGTTCGCGAGGCTGGTTCGGGTCGTGCTTGCGTTTGATGGAGGCGACGGCGGGCGCGCCGTAAAACTCGCCGAGCGCGCCTCGGGTGATCTCTCGGATCTCTGAGTCGCGCATCATGCTCAGCGCGGCGACGAAGCAGTAGCAGGCCGCTCGCAGCGCAACCGATTCGTCCAGGACACCGCGGGGACACAGGCCGGGATGCCACGGCCCTTGACTGCCGTCGGACCGGGTGATTTGCGCGTAGCGGTCGAGCAGACCGCCGGCAACGCCACGGGCCGGATCAGCGCGTAGCGCGTCCTCGACCTGCCGGCGCACGCGCTGCACGGATCCACGATTTCCGCTGGTCATGGTCCGCTGCGTCCGCGCGATGCCGATCATCAACCCGAGCAGCGTCCAGTTGATCTCTATACCGGGGCCGACCGCAGACGGGCTTCGCCGGGCCTTGCTGTGGTTGAGGTAGCGCTCGATGTGCAGCGGGATGGGGTTGGTCGGGTCGGCGAGGTAAGCCCGGGCGCGTTCCTCCAGGCCGGCGCTGGTGGGCAACGCGGCATTCTCGAGCTCGGCGAGGCGCTGCCGGGCGGCGAGGATATCGGGCGCCAGGACGTCCACGTAGGTCCACGCCGATTTGACTAGCGCGTGCCAGACCGGCGGAGCGATGTTGCGGGTCCGCAGGCCGGGCTCGTTCGCGTATTGGGCGACGACGCGCGCGGCCCGGCCAGGCCACGGGTCCCGGGCCAGTCCGCCGCCGGTGAGGATCGGGCTTAGCTGGTACAGCAGCTTGACCGTGGTGACAAACGGCATCAGCGAGCTCGCGGCGACGTCGGGCCGCTGCTGCTCGACCCAGCCGCGGGCGTCGTCGTCACTCCAGCGGCCGAGCTGGGCAGGTAGCCCTCTCTGGGCTGCCCATGCAGCCAGACGACGCAAGAGCTCCACCTGGTGGAAGACCGTGCTGCACCCGGCAGGTTTGTCGCCGAGGTTGACACCGGCTGCCAGGACCCTCGGGTGCGCCGGGTTGAGCAGCGCCATGGCGACCTCCCTGGCCCGCAGGTTCCAGATCGGGTCGAGGCGGGCGAAGTTGGTCCGCCACGCTGATGGGCTGACGTTGGCTGGCCGGCGTGTAGCCGTGAACGGCCATTGATCGGTGCGGCCGAACAAGGTGACGGGTGCACCCTGGATCAGGGGATGCGACTGCAGCACCGGCTCGGTATCGGTGAAAGACCCGCTCGGCAGCAGCGGGGTCCGGGCGGGCTGGATCATCGGTCGAACTCCGTGAACGCGGCGAGCGGCAACTGCAGGCGCAGCCCGCCCTGGTCGATGCGGCGGCGGGCGGCGTCGATCTCGGCCGGGGACCGCTCGGCGAGCACCGCGTGCAGGTTCGCCTCGCTCTGCCCCCATGCCGCGTGGAACCTCGGCGGTGGTAGCCGGTTGCGCAGCCCGGCGAGGTGATCGGCGAACAGCAGTAGCTGCGGCAGGTTCGACGGCAGGATGATCGCGTTGCGGCATTCCAGGCAGCGCAGAGGCGCCACCGAACACAACTCGCCGGACTTGGTGTACGGGGAGGAGAACGGGCTGCGGCAGTCGGTGACGCCCATGTCCATCTCACCGGCCCGGAGCTGCTCGACCTGCTCACGGGTGAGGCCGAGCGCGTCCAGAGCGCGATCGTCGTTGAGATGCGCGGTGGCCAGCTCGTCGAGCACGACCGGGCCGTCCACGGCGCGGGCGAGCCAGGTGCGCTGCGCCGTGGTGATCGCTTGCGCGGAGACCAGGTGCAGGGTCGTGCCGTGCGCGTAGTGGCCCCAGAACGTTTCCGCGGTGTGGTCGTCGGCCAGATCCGAGATGCTGCCGCGCAGCGCGACAGCCTTCTCCACCTTGACCGTCTTACGCATCCGGCGCAGGTCGAGCCGGCCGGAGATCGTCAGACCCTGGCCGCGGACCCAGTCCCCGAAGTGGCCTTGGCCGCCGGAGTTGAACGTCCGCAGCCGTAGCTGCCCCGAATGCCACACGCTGGCGCAGGTGAACAACGGCGCCGGCTGCCGCCCGAGCGCTTGGCGGACCCGTTGCCCGGCTGCGGTGAGGCGGCGCAGGACATCGGCGGCGTCGACGGGCCCGTGAGCGTCGTGCGCGACCGTTTCACGGGTGCGGAACATCCGATAGCGGATCTGGCGGGCACGCAGCTTCGTCAGAGTCAGCCGTACCCCGCCATGGGTGAACTCGACGTCCTGCTCGGTTAGGGCCGTCAGCTCCTCCGGCGCGTGCCCGGTGGCGGCGACCAGCAGCACCCGGAACGCCTGCAAATCCTCCGCCCGCGGGAACAGCAAGCCTGCCAGTGCCGCGCTCAGCTGCCAGATCGCGGTGTTCGGCCGGACCCGGCGGCCACGCACATCGGCCAGCTCGAGCAGCGGCCTCGGCCAGGTCGAGAACCGCGGGAGCAGATCATTGAATCGCGGCAGGCTCTCGGCGTCATGAGCGACCGCCCAGAGCAGGTTCGCCAGGCTGGGCCCGAACGTGAACGGATTACCATTCGCAGCCCGCAGCAGCGCGGCGCCGCGGGCAATGCGGTCCTCCAGCGCCCGGACGTCCGCCCAAGCCGCCCGGACGAGAGCCTTGCGCTCCTGGCGGGTGAACTCATCGAGCTCTTGGGTGCGCCCCCGGCGCACCAGCGGCGGACCGACCAGTAGACGCCGGATCCCGTCGTCGACCACGACGTCGTCGCGTTGGGCACGCAGCCGAATCAGCGCCCGGATGTTCTCCGTCAGCTGCGCAGGCCGCGGTGAACCAGGTAGGAATGCGGCGGGCAGCTGCCGCGCCCACTCGCGCAGCAACGCCGCCACATCCGGGTCGGCCGCGCCCAACGTCAGCGACTGCGGACTGCCGGCATTGTGGTCGAGCCAGGTCGCGAACCGCACGATCGCCGTGCGGTAGTCCCCGAGCGTCAACCGCTTGCTGCCGGTCAGCCGGGCATACGACATCCACTCGTCGGCAAGCTCAGCGACCAGGCCGGCGCACCCGAACGCCGACGGATCCACCACGATCACCCCGGCAGGGCGGGTGGCGTTCGCCGGAGCCTGCACGACCCGAGGACCGATCCGCGACGGCGGCGGATCAACCACGGGCGGCTGCACCCAGGTGCGCGCGAACTCACCTTTACGTGGCATCGCCGGCACCCAATGCGTGTGCCGCGATGTCGGCGTAACTCGCGTCGTCGTGCTGTGCCCACTGCCGGAACGCCTCGTCCACGTAGTTCAGCGGATCCTCGAGATATCGCAGGTAGAGATACGTGGTGGCGGGGCTGGCGTGCCCCATCCGCCGCTGCACCACCAGCAGCGGATTGAATGCCACATGTTCCGGCAGGCTCGGCAGACCGCGCGGCTGCCGTGCTTCCCGGTCGATCATGAGCCGCATCAGATACTTCAGCAGCTGCAAGCAGAACGAATGCCGCAGATCGTGGAACCGCCACGGCCGCGGCGGCAGGACCGGCGTGCCCGGGTCATCCACGGCGTGCCGCTGCATGCGCCGCCACGCATCCAATCGGATCCGGTCCCACGACGACGGCCCCAGCACCAGTCCGCCGTGGCCGACGAACACGGCCAGCGCTTCCAGACCGCCGTCCGTCTCGCGTACCGTGATGCGCCGCAACTCCGGGTTCATCGCCTCCATTACGAAACTGCGCCGCTCACCGTCGAGCACACCGCCGAGGCGGCCCGACTCGTGATCGATGCGGTCGACCACGAACAGATCCGCGCGTCGAGCGGCCAGCGTCCGCGCCGATCGGCGAATCAGATCCGGGCGCTCCAGCAACAGGTAGACATCCAGCATCCGCAACGCCGCTACCGGGACATAGGCCACGCGCCGGCGCCGATACTTCGCGCACGCCTGCAACACCAGATCCACCGGGTCAGCCGGGCGCCGCCAGCCCTCACCCAGCTCGGGCAACAGCAGCGTCGACCACTCCTGCTTACGCATCCCGGTGAGCAGCGCCAACTCCACCGCCGCGCGATGCCGATGCGGAGCCCACCCCCGAAACCCCGGATCGATCTGCGCGTCCGGCCGTTGACCGCCCATCCCCACGTCGCGCCAGTACCGGTACTGCGGCAACGTAAGATGCCGGATCTGCATCTCCTTACGCGGCGCCCCGCCCAGCGGACTGCCTCGCCGCGGCACCCGGAACGGCCGCCGCCGTATACGGCCCTGCTCCACCAGCCACGAGAACAACGCGTTGAGCACCGCAGCCTCGCGCCGCCACGTCGCGTCATCCACCGGCTGCTCCTGATGCTCCGTGCGCGCCGCTCGGTACGCGATCAGGTCCACCTCGGTCGCCGAAAGAACGTCACTGCCACGCTCGGCCAGGAACACCACCAGCCGCCGGACGATGTACGCGTAGCAACGCAGCGTCTCAGGCTCCAACAACGCGTACGCCAGATGCCGGAACCAGGAACAGATCGGCTCCACCGGCCGCATATTCGCGTCGAGCAGCACCGGCAAGCCATCGGGCAGAGCCCGATGATCCAGGATCTGCCGCACCGCCGCGCCAGACGGCCCGTCAGGCACTGCTGGCTGCTCGGCCAGCCGCCGGTGTACGAAGAACAACTCCACGCGCCATCCGCATCATCGCCGTCAATCCCAATGCCACGAGCAACGACAATGGATGTATCGAGGATGTGGCCTTAGTCGATGAAGCTGAGACATCACCGAACCGTGGAGAGAAGTTGTGGGTGAAGCCCTGCTGATAGAGCCTTGGTGGCGTCAGGCCAACAGCCGTCGCCCACTCCAGCATCTGGTCCTTGCTGAGATAGGGCGGTTCGCACATCGGGAAACGAACGGTCCACGGCGACCAGCCCCGCTCGATGGCAGGCACCCGGCGTTGCTCGTTCCAGTCGATCCCGACGTACAGCACGGTGCGCTCAGGGTCGGCGTTCTTGGTCAGCCACCGTCGACAGGGCTTCTGCTTCAGGTGCACCGAGCAGGGTGCGATGCGGGAATTTCCGACGAAGCGTTGATCGGCGAAAACCTGCCACGGGGTACGGCCGTCAGCGACGATCACCGGGTTGACGCCCAGGTGGGCGCCGGCATCGGCGACGAAGCGCCAGAGATCGGGGTCTTCGGCTTTGGTGTCGGCGGCGAGCAGGATGAGATTGTCCGTGCCGTGCTCTTCAGCGACGCGCATGGCGGTAGCCCAACTGCCGATACCGCCGGAGAACTGCACGACATGCAGAGTGCCTGCCGGGCGCGGGGTCGCGGACGGTCCGCCGCCGGCGGTCAGGCTCAGGTGAGCGAAGTGTTCGCTGTGTCCGTCAGCGGCGGTCGGCGTCCTCTCGGTCATGGCCGGGCCACAGCGGGGGTGCGCAGCCCGATGGCGCGCGTGAAGACGCCGCGGTCGGGCACGCTCCAGCCGTCGCCGCACCGGATCTGCTCTTGACCGTGCAGGTCGAACACGACGTACCACCCTTGTTCGCCGCGGGTCTGACGCTTGGGGTCCACCGATCCGTGCTGGTCGAGGTACGCCGCGATACGAGCGGTTGCCTGCTCGCGGAGGTGCATGGTCCACCGGCATGCGACGCTCGACGTCCAGTCAGGGTGTTCGCAGGATTGGCAGGCCAGCGAGGCCGCGGCGGCGGCGACGACCTCGGGGTCGACGGGGCCGGGGTAGGGCTGGAAGCGGTAAGTGCCGACGTGCCGGTCACGGAAGTCGATCGGGCCGGGCCGGTCGCCGTCGCGATCGCGCGGGTAGCGGTAGGCGACGCTGGCGAGGTTCTCCTTCCACAGCATCCGGCCTGTCCTGTCGGCTTCGCCCGGTGGGGTTATATCCCACGCGAGGGCGGCGGTGAGGAGCAGATCGAGGTGGTCACGACTGACGATCCAGGCGCTCATCGGCGATCCTTTCGTTCCGGGTGAGGCGCAGCTCGATGACTGCGGAATCCGGCGTCGCGCGCGACGCGGTGGGCTGCGGTTCGGTGGATGAATGCATGGGGCCGGTGCCCGGCCGGGTGTGAACCGGCCGGGCAACCGGCGCTCCCTACGGCCGCAGGGTGGGGGTGGCCAGCTCGGTGGTGTCTGTCGCGACGGTGAAGCCGGTCGCGATTCCGGCGCGCAGGACATACGCCATACCGGCTTCGTCCGCGTTCTGGCCGTTCAGCTGCTCGTCGGTGACAGTGAAGGTGACCGTGTACGTGGTGACGGGAAGGGAGACCTGGTCCAGCGCGTAGGTGTCGATGAGCTCGCGGTACAGGCGGCGGTACTCGTCCCAGTCGTAGCCGAGCTCGCAGGCTTTTCTGATCGCCTTCTTCAGACGGGCCTTCGTGACTAACGGGTCGACGCCTTCGGCCGGGGTGAACCGTTCGGCGACGGCGTCCTGGCCGCTGCAGATATCGCAGGACGGGTCGCTGCATCCGCCGTCGGACGTGTCGCGGACCGGCTTGAAGGACAGCCCGTCGTTCAAGGCCTGCTTGGTGATGTTCTCGGCGGTCGAGCACCAGCCGTTGGCGCTGGCGTGACGCCGGATGCTGGCCAGGACGTCGGACAGGTAGACCGAGCCCTCCGGGGCGGCCGGCCGCGCCTCACCGGCGGGGGCCTGCTCGGCCGGGGTGGTGGCCGTGGTCTGGTCGATGACGTTCTCCGTCATGCTGAGTGCCTCCATCAGGCTGTAGCTGATGCGGCCCGCCCTGCGGGATCGAGTGCTCCCGGCGCTGGGGGTGCCGCGCTGACGGGGCCGGTCAGAGCCCGCACAAGGGCTGAGGGCGCAAGCCCTGCTCGAGTCAGAAGATCTTGGCGTCGAGCAGCGCGAGACGGTGTGGGCCAAGATGTTCTGCCGGGGCTTGCGGCCCCTGGCCTGGGTGGGCTGACCTCGGGTCCCTCAGCGAGCGGCGCCAGACGCCTGCGGAGGTTCGCTCGCTGGGGTGTGCGCGATGTGCAGCCGTCGAGGCTGCTGCTGCCCGGACGACGAAGCAACGGATCAGGTAGCCTGCATTGCCTGCCCGCCGGTGGCGAAGTTCCTCCGGAAATCGACGGGGCGTCGCGGGTCAGCGAGGGCGGTCATCGCGTTGGCCGCCTGTGCACATGGCGTGCGGCGGCAGAGTGCGCACCAGCCGGTACAGCGAGGGACCGTCGGGGTAGCGGCCATAGAAGTCCTGCTGCGCCGCGCGCGCCTCCGCCTCGCCGTAGGGGCGAGTCGCGAGTCGGTGCACGGAGTTGACGACGTGGTTGTGGAAGTAGGCCGGCCAGGTGAACATCCGCATGGCGGCGATGCGCCCGCTGTCGGCGTGCACCAGAAACGTAAAGGTCCGGCTGTGGGTACCGCGCGGCATTGGCCGGCCGCCGAAGGGTGCGCCGAGCCGCTGCGTGTTGAATGGGGCGTCATTCCACGGTGAGTCGCCGTACTTGAACAGGAGGAACCCGTTGACGCCTTGTTCGGTCCAGGCGAAACGCGCGATGCCGGACTCGACGGCGGAGATTTCGGGCCGGCTGGGGTTGGTCAGGAAGATGGCCAGCCGGGTGTCGCCGTCGGCGTCCAACCACAGATGCGGGCCTTGCGGCCAGCTGGTGCGGTCGGGGTCGAACAGATCGCCGACGCGGTAGAGGCAACCCTGGCCCGCGTTGTCCTGATCGGGCAGATGGGTCGCGCATGCCGCGGCCTTGTGGTGATGCCCGCCGCGGCTGGCATCAGTGACCAGGTACCACAGCTGGCCGGGAGCGAGACGATGGTTGCCGACATCGCAGTACCGCACGGTGGGGGAAGCGGGGAAGGGGCCGTTCACGGCCATGGCGTCGTCCATAGGGTCTCCTCCTGACGGGTGGCGGCAGTGCGTAGGCAGTGCGAACTGCCGACGTTGAGGCGTAGCGGTGCCGCCTTGTTGTTTGGCGGTACGCGCGCGGCGTGGGCAGGGGGTCTGGCGGGGCCCTGGCGTGCTCCGCGAGCCCGGTGGGGTGCCGCTGCAGGCAACCCACCGGGCTCGCGGGAGATCAGTGCAGCGAGAGCAGGGCGAGCAGCGGCGTCTTCTCGAGCACGGCCAGCGCGGCGACGTGCGCGGCCAGGAGACCAGAGATGTGCACCACCGGGTGGCTCAGGCGGCGGGCCGCGGTACGCAGCGGCCGGCTGGCGGTGGTGGTCTGCTCGGTGGTGGTGACGTCGGTGTTGTCGGTCATGGCGCTGCCTTCCGTTGTGCGGATGAGGCGGCGTTGCCGGTTCGCACCGGGGCTGCCGCGCTGACAGGACCTGGGGGGACCGGCGCGGCGGCGGCTGGCAAGCCAGCTGTTGGGCAAAAGATCTTGGAAGCGCAGCATGGGAGGCGTGCCGGGAAGGTCAGTGCTGCGCTTCCAAGATGTTTTGACGGCTTGCCTGACCGCTGATCGGGTCGGTCATCACTGAGGACTGGCGAACGCGGTGGCCCGGGGTTGCCACCGCGTTCGCCGGCCAGCAAGAACGGAGCCGGGCGCCGCTGGCACGCCGGTCAGTCACGCAGCAGTGGATCGGCGCTGCGCCGGGCTTGTCGTTCACTGCCGTTGCCTGCCCTGACGTCGATTGTGGTGGCTGTCGAGTGTTGCCGGCTCTACGTCGCCGTTAACGACGTGCAGCCGAGCTCGTCGGCATCGGTGGGCGGTCGCACCGCCCGTCGCCGACTGGGCAGCTTCCAGTGTCGATGGCACGGTGCGTCGCGTCGCTAAGTTCCATCAGGTGTGGACGATGGGCGCCGCGTCGCCGATGTGCTGTCCAGGCCATTCGGGCGGCGTCGGGCCACGTCGCTGCGTCGAGGTCGCTGTCGGCTCGTCGTCGAACCAAGAACAGGAGAGGTAGATGTGTTCGGTGCCAGGCTCGGCGTCGCATTCGCTGCACGGGCGTGCCGCATCGGGAGTGCCGCATGCGGGCCGATGAATGGGCAGGGACTCACTCAACGACGGCAAGGCCGGTCCGGGTGTGCGGACCGGCCTTGCGATGTGGGTTGGCTCAGCGGTGATGGACCAGCTGCGGGTCGATGACGGCGTCGGGCCACGCGGCGGCGGCGATCTTCTCCCCGTGCGGGCTGACGACCAGGTCGCCGCTGCGCTGCCGGCGCGGTGCGCTCGGGGCGGGCGTGCTGCTCGGCAGGGCCACGATGTCGGCCGGCGTGATGTTAATGATTGGCTCGTCACTCTGGTCGACGTACGGGAAGAACTTCTTCACCGTGACGAGGACCTCGGTGCCGGGCCGCAGGGAGCGGGCGAGCAGCATCTGCTGTTCGTCCCAGCAGGTCACCTCGAACTCCATCGGCGCGGTGGACACCCATTGGCCGTCCTTGCGGTAGCCGGTGCGGTGCACGATGCGGAACTTGACGAAGGCCCGCCCGCTGGTGGTGTGGCCCTGCTCGCAGCGGCCCCGAACGGTGCCCTGGATGAGACTGGTGAAGATCTGCTTCAACGGTTCCTGGCTCATGACGACAACTCCCCGGAGATGGTCGAACAGGTCGGCAAGGAGGCCGGGGCCGGCCGGTATGACCGGCCCCGGGAGGCGGTCAGGCGGCCTGCAACTCGCGCTCGACCCCGACCTCGGGCTCGGCGGTGGCGGGGTCCCAGGCGTCGCTGGCCGGCTTGTCGTCGGTCACCGGCAGGGCACCCTTGAACCGCAGGGACACCGACACGTTCTCGGCGGTGACCTCCAAGACGCCGCCGGGGGTGCCGTCCTGGCGGGTGAAGGGCCACACGTTCAGGTCGTCGCGGGCCTTGACGACCACGGTGTCGCCCTTGCTCAGCTCGGCGCATCGTTCGGCGAGCTCGCCCCAGGCGGTGACCTGCGCCCACATGGGGGTCGTGTCGACCCACTGGCCCTCGCTCGTGCGGCGGCGCCGGTTGTGGGCCACCCGCAGCCGGCACAGCGTCTGTCCGCCGTTGGTGATCTCGAGCTCGGGCGTGGCGGCGAGGTTGCCCTCGAAGGAGAGGTTGAACTCCGACATGTGCTGACTCCCGTTCAGGTGATGCGGTGCGACCCCGTGAAACGCCGTTCGGATCGGGTGATCCGGGCGCCGTGGTGCCGCGCTGACGGGGCCGGTCAGAGCCCGCACAGAGGCCGAGGGGTGCAAGCCCCGTTCGAGCCAGAAGATCTTGGCGTCGAGCAACGCGAGACGGTGTGGGCCAAGATGTTCTGCCGGGACTTGCACCCCTGGCCTGGGTGGGCTGACCTTCGGGTCCCTCAGCAGCGGAACCAACCGACGTCCACGGACCTGCCCAGCCGGGATCACGGGACCGCGAGGCGAGCACCTCGCGGAGCAGCTGTCGATGCCCGACGGGGCGGCCGGCCGGCGCTAGCTCGGCCACCCAATGCAGGCGCGGCCCGTCGGTCCAGTGCAGGTCGACTCGCCGCCCGCCTCGAAAGGGACCGGCGTCCTGCCGTTGGCCGGATCGAGCTGGGTGCGTGGAGTGAATGACGGCCGCGCCGGCGTCAACTGCGTGGTCCCGGCCACGGGTGAACCGGTACCTTCCCGCCACGACGTCCGGCGATCTGCCGGTCACCGAGACGCCGGGGATGACGCAGCCCAGCTCGCCACCCAGACGAGAGCGTGCGCTGGACTTCGGCGCGTCCCAGTCCTGTGCTCAGGGCGGCTTCGGTGAGCTCGCGTCGTACGGCTACCTCGTCCATCGGTGTGTTGGCGGCCAGCTGTCCGAGCCGGAAGGCGGCCCGGTTCAGTGCGTCGTTGCGGCCGCCGCTGCTGATGCGCCGGCCGCCGTTGGTCACCGGCCGCGGTGCCCGGCGCACGCGTTCGGCTTCCCCGTCGACTGCCGCCCGCAGGTACCGGTCCAGGTCCGCGATCGGGGCCGACAACGCACCGACGGGCGCCGGCGGCGGCAGCACCAGGGTGCGCAGCTGCGGCGGACAGGCGGGCAGGTCGCCGTTCTGCCAGGGCTGCTGGAACGTGTATCGAGTGCCGGTGTGATGCAGCGACGGCGGTGCGACGACCAGGCCGCCACGCCCCCGCCAATCCACTCCGGGTGCGATCGCCACCCGGCTGGGCAGCTCACCTGCGGCGAACCACAGGTGCCACCCGGATCCGGTACGGACCAGCGGCCCTGGCGGGCGGACGACGTCGAGCAGGTCAAGAACGGTGCGCAGTCCGCTGCTCGTGTCGACGTCGCAGACGTCCAGCACAGTCCCGGTGACCAGACCGATGTTCGCGCGCGGCCACCGCGACCACCACGACCGGATGACCTCCGGCTGCCGTGAGGCGTCATGCAGGCCGCGCCGCAGGCGGGGATGCTTGCCCGCCGAACCACAGGCTGTGCCGGCTCGGCAGCTGCACACACCGCCGCTGTCCGGGGTGTGCAGCGGCAGCACCGCGACACCCGCCGCGGCATAACCGATCGCCGCGGCCACGAGGTCCGCCGCCGTGACCGGCGCCGACCCGGTTGCGCCGCCAACCGGGTCGGCCGGTCGGAACGCGTTCACCGTGCACCTGCGCAACGCCGGCTCGCGCGCAGCGCGGGATACACAAGCCGGTCCCGGCCAGCAGGGATGTGGCGGTCGGGTGGCCGGCGACCGGCAAGCAGCTGATGTGGTGTCGACCATGCACGTCGCTGGGGTGAGCCGGCGAGATGCACGTGGGACACGACGTTGCCGTAGGGCGCGGCGGCGCAACGGTGACCCGACCGCGGCGCCGGCGCCGAACGCGGATCACAGATGCCAGGTCTGTGTGCCAGATGAAGGGGGTGAGACACGACGGCTCCTCGGGAGGTGACGGCGGTGGCGAGGGATCACGAAGGTGGCGGGCTCGGCTAAGGATCGATTCGCTTGCTGGCCTGCCTGGAGGACAGAGGGTGGTGAGTGGTGGAGGCCGGGTGGGTTACGGTGACCGGCCGCGGTCACCGTGACGCGCGGGCGTGGGGGGGGGGCCCCCCCCCCCCCCCCCCCCCCCCCCCCAAACACCCCCCCCCCCCCCCCCCCCCAAAAAAAAAAAAAAAAAAAAAACCCCACAAAAAAACCAACACCAACAAAAACAATAAAAAAACCCACCCCCCCCCCCCCCCCCCCAAAAAT